>NZ_CP019721.1:710000-1197500 GCF_002005185.1 Veillonella parvula | reverse complement strand
TGGTTCTGTCCATCAATGTCAAGACCTGGTAAGGTTCTTCGCGTTGCGTCGAATTAAACCACATACTCCACCGCTTGTGCGGGCCCCCGTCAATTCCTTTGAGTTTCAACCTTGCGGTCGTACTCCCCAGGCGGGGTACTTATTGCGTTAACTCCGGCACAGAAGGGGTCGATACCTCCTACACCTAGTACCCATCGTTTACGGCCAGGACTACCGGGGTATCTAATCCCGTTCGCTCCCCTGGCTTTCGCGCCTCAGCGTCAGTTTTCGTCCAGAAAGTCGCCTTCGCCACTGGTGTTCTTCCTAATATCTACGCATTTCACCGCTACACTAGGAATTCCACTTTCCTCTCCGATACTCTAGATTGGCAGTTTCCATCCCATCACGGGGTTAAGCCCCGAACTTTTAAGACAGACTGACCGATCCGCCTGCGCGCGCTTTACGCCCAATAATTCCGGACAACGCTTGCCACCTACGTATTACCGCGGCTGCTGGCACGTAGTTAGCCGTGGCTTTCTATTCCGGTACCGTCAATCCTTCTCACTATTCGCAAGAAGGCCTTTCGTCCCGATTAACAGAGCTTTACAACCCGAAGGCCGTCATCACTCACGCGGCGTTGCTCCGTCAGACTTTCGTCCATTGCGGAAGATTCCCCACTGCTGCCTCCCGTAGGAGTCTGGGCCGTGTCTCAGTCCCAATGTGGCCGTTCATCCTCTCAGACCGGCTACTGATCATCGCCTTGGTGGGCCGTTACCCCTCCAACTAGCTAATCAGACGCAATCCCCTCCTTCAGTGATAGCTTATACATAGAGGCCACCTTTCATCTATCCTCGATGCCGAGATTAGATCGTATGCGGTATTAGCAGTCGTTTCCAACTGTTGTCCCCCTCTGAAGGGCAGGTTGATTACGCGTTACTCACCCGTTCGCCACTAAGATTGATAGAAGCAAGCTTCCATCGCTCTTCGTTCGACTTGCATGTGTTAAGCACGCCGCCAGCGTTCGTCCTGAGCCAGGATCAAACTCTCCAAGATACCTTGAAGCTATTTGAATAGCTCATTATTTGTTGTCGTTACATTGAAGTAACTTTGAATTATGGTTGGTTTTGACTATGTCAAAACCCGCACTCTGGCATATGTTCAATCATATGATTGATTACCTATCATTGTTCAGTTTTCAAAAATCTGTTATCAATTTGCACTACTTCATTATTAAGTACTGTCGTAATTGACGACTTGATTATAATAACATTATGACCACTTTCATGTCAACACATTTTATAATCTTTTTTGAAGTTCATTTTAAACCTCTAAGTGTATTGCTACACTCATTAAGAAACAGCCGCTCAAACGACTGTATGCATATTATAGTACAATGAAAATATAATCGCAACCCCCAATTCTCAATTTTACAAAATCTTCATTTTATTTTCATTTTTAACCATAAACCTAATAATTGATTTTACACAATTAATCATGTACAATGTAGCTGTAATAAAGAACTTTCAGCACAAATTAGTTTTCTTTTATTAGCGTTTACCAATATGAATATTACATTATTGTAAGGAGATTGAGTATGAAACTATCAAAACATTTATTATCAAAAGCTGTAGCTATAGCTGCTATATGTGCTACTATGGGAACCACCACATTAGCTGCACCACAGGGCACATTTGATACTTCAGAAATTAATATTACTGGTCAAGCGTCTCGATCTGTAGCACCTAACTATGCGATTTTAACACTTGGTATTACAAGCCAAAATACCAATATCAATGCTGCAAAATCTAATAATGATCGTATTATGAGTAATTTAATTAGTCAATTAGCTAACTTAGGTGTTGCAAAAAAAGACATCTATACATCTAGCATTTCCATCAATCCAACGAGTGACTATCAAGACGGCAAACGCATCAATACAGGTTACAATGTATCAAATCATGTAACAGTTAAGATCAATAACCTTGATAACGTAGGAAAGGTTGTCGATGCCGCTGTTAGCGCTGGTGCTAACGACATCAACAACCTTTCATTCCAAAATGATGTGTCTCAACAATTATCTGATTCTTTAACTACAGAAGCGATTCAAAACGGTCGCCATAAAGCAGAAGTTATCGCAGCTGCCCTCGGTCGTACATTGGGACCAGTAAAAACTGTTTCCATTAGCACAACTGAAACTAGCACAATGGACTCTGGTTACTATCGTAACCCAGTAATGCTAAAAGCAGCTCTCGAAACTGCTACACCTGTAGAAAAAGGCTCTTTAATAGTTTCCCAAGACGCTAACATCACTTATTATCTACAATAGAATTTTCCGGTACCACACCTTCGTGTACAGCTACAATGCCGCCTGTCAATTCATGATAGGTGGCATTTTCATATCCTAGAGATTTCCAGATTTCTAAAATCTCACTTTGATGAGGGTATCTACGTAAAGATTCTGGAAGCCAGGCATAGGAAGAGTTATCTTTGCTCAATTTTCCTATAATAGGCAATATATATGAAAAATAGAAATTATATAACTGTTTAAACCCAAACATACTTGGTTTTGCAAGTTCTAACACCACAACCTTCCCCCCTGGTTTTACCACGCGTTGCATTTCAGACAATACCTGCTTAATATCTGGAACATTTCGCATTGCAAAGCCACTCATTGCAGCATCAAATGTATTATCCTCATATGGTAAGGCCATGGCATCACCTTGTACTAAATTTACTTGATTAAGTAAACCAGCAGCCTCAATACGAACACGACCTTGATTTAACATTTCACTATTAAAATCTAATGCCTCTACCTTCAAAGTGGGCTCTTGACATAATGCTTCCTTCGTAAATACACAAGTGCCACATGCCACATCAAGTACATATTGGTGAGGACCGATATTCATCGCTTTTACAGAGAATTTACGCCAAAAATAATCTTGTCCAAAGCTTAACACCGTATTCATTAAGTCATAGTTTTTTGCAATATTAGAAAAAACGCCTTGTACAAATTTCTCTTTATCTGCATACGTTTTAAATTCTTTAGTATTCATTATGGACCTTTCACAAATCAAGAACTATGTTCAAGAATTATATATGGCATAGTATACCACACTATAGGAACGCTAAAAAGAATCCTAATATATATACTCTATATAGTGACTATGTAATATATACATACCTACTAAAAACACTGGTATTTAGTATTTTCCGCTACATAATATAGAACTAAACACACATATTTATTTTTTACCTATATTCATAATAAATATATACGACTATCGATTATAATATCTATTGCCACCATTTCATGTTCGTTGTATAATGACATATGTCCATGTTGAAAGGATACTTTATCATGGGATTTTATTTGTTTTTATATAAGTATTGGAGTGTACTATGAATCGATTTGTAAAATCAATCAATAGAGTCAGTCTAATCCAACAAATTATCATAGGTTTGATTATTGGTATTTTAACTGCTCTTTATGTGCCCGATGTGGCCAATGAACTTGCTTTATTAGGAGTCCTCTTCGTTGGAGCGCTAAAAGGTATCGCCCCTATCCTCGTATTTTTCTTAGTAATTGCTGCGATTAGTAAACATCGCTCTGGACAAAAGACAGGTATGGGCTCTGTTATAACCTTATATTTACTAGGTACATTCCTATCTGCGGCTTTAGCAGTAATCGTAAGCTTCTTTTTCCCTACTACATTACACCTAGCAGCAGGTGCCGCCGATGCCGCACCACCACAAGGTATCGTAGAGGTTATGACAACATTACTAAAAAATGTAGTTGATAATCCAGTAAAAGCATTAATGACTGCTAACTACATCGGTATTTTAGGTTGGGCACTTATCATTGGTGGTGCTTTACGCCATGCACCGATGAATACGAAGGAAGTTATGGAGTCCATTGCACAAGCTATTACTACTGTAGTAGGTTGGATCATTCGATTCGCCCCTCTTGGTATTATGGGCCTTGTAGCAGAATCCATTGCTACTAACGGCATCGAAGCCTTGATTGGGTACTTTCAATTACTCGTATTATTACTTGGTTCTATGATCTTTGTAGCACTAGTAATCAATCCAATTTTATCCTTTATTTACCTTCGTCGTAATCCATACCCATTGGTATTCAAATGCTTACGAGAATCTGCAATCTATGCGTTCTTTACACGTAGTTCTGCTGCAAACATTCCCGTAAACCTTGATTTAGCCAAACGATTGAAACTTAATCCAGATATGTATTCCGTATCCATTCCATTAGGAGCTACAATCAATATGGGTGGTGCAGCAATTACAATCACAATCATGACATTAGCTGCGGCGCATACATTAGGTATCGTTGTAGATATTCCTACCGCAATCCTATTATCTGTTATTGCCACTATTGGTGCATGTGGGGCTTCCGGTGTTGCAGGCGGTTCCTTGCTACTCATTCCATTGGCTTGTTCCCTATTCGGTATATCCAATGATGTAGCAATGCAAGTTGTAGGCGTAGGCTTTATTATCGGCGTATTACAAGATTCCACGGAAACTGCACTTAACTCTAGCACAGATATCCTCTTCACTGCTACTGCTGATTATGCAAAACGCGGTTATCATCAAGATTGGAACTAAAATTTTTTTAGACGGTCCTTTGGGGCCGTCTTTTTTTGTAAACTAATTGTACATTCTTTTATAGGACTTTGTGAAAGTTACATATATCCGCGCCTCTTAATTTTCTGGAAATGATATTATGTATTTGGATCAACTAAATATAAACTTTCACCAATCACTAACAAACTATATTGATTTTCTTCAATGTAGTGGTATAATATAGTTAATGATAATAACTATTAGTAGATATATAGGAAGGAATCAACATGAAACAATACGATATTATTGTAGTTGGTACAGGCGGCGCAACCATCGTAGCTGATGCTGCGCTCAAAAAAGGCCTTAAAGTGGCAATCATAGAAAAAGGTAAATTTGGTGGTACATGTCTAACTCGCGGTTGTATTCCTACAAAAGTTATGGTTACAGCAGCTAATGCAATTCAAGAAACAAAAGAATTCAAAAAAATTGGCGTTAACGTTGGACCTGCTACTATGGACTGGCATACTGTGTCCAAGCGTACTTGGCATAAAATTGACGAATCTGCAGGCATCTATGATTATTACAATGCCTATGACAACGTAGATGTGTATCGTGGTGCAGCAAGCTTTGTATCTGATAAAGTGATGAACATCCATCTTAACGATGGGTCTGGCATTGTAGAAATTACAGCGCCTACAATTATCCTTGGTACTGGTGGCTATAGTAATGTACCTAATGTACCAGGTCTTCAAGAATCAGGGTTCCTTACTAGTGAAAGTCTCTTTGGTGATAAATTCCCTAAACAACCATATAAATCCCTTGCTGTACTTGGTGCGGGTCCGATTGGTGTTGAGTTCGCTCATGTATTTGATTCCGCTGGTACAAAAGTAACAATTCTACAACATAATGTACGTTTAGTTCCTAAAGAAGATGCAGATATATCGGAACACTTGCTTAACAACTACAGAGAACGTGGTATTAACGTACTTCTAAACCAAGACACTGTTGAAATCCGCCAAGAGGATGGCCTTAAAGTAGTAGTTACTAAAGATCGTACTACTGGCGAAATTACAGAAACTAAAGTTGAAGAAATCCTTGTAGCTGCAGGTATCCGTCCAGCTGTGGAAGAACTTCACCTAGAAAATACTGGTATTGAAACACGGCCTAAAGGCTGGATTAAAACTAATGAATTCTTAGAAACATCCGTTGATGGTATCTACGCTTTAGGTGATGTAAATGGTGAACCTGCATTCCGTCACCGTGCAAACTACGAAGCAGATATCATTGCTCACAATCTCTTCTATGCAACAAGTGAAGATGATTACCGTTGGGCAAGGTATGATACATTACCTAAGGTTACATTCTCCTATCCTGAAATTGGTAGTGTAGGTCTCACAGAGGCGGAAGCTATCAAAGCAGGTTACAATGTAGGGGTTGGGAAGAACTTCTACTCCTCCACTGCAAAAGGCTATGCAATGGGTATCAACCCTGGAGATGTAAACGATGGATTTGTAAAAATTGTAGTAGATAAAGACACCAACCATATCCTTGGTATGCATGTCGTAGGTCCTCAAGCCTCTATCCTCTTCCAGCCTTATGTGAATCTTATGAATAGTGGTGTAACTCCGTTGACAGCCATCAATGAAGAAATCGCTTCTGAACGCACTAAACGTTTACGTGAAAAAGGTATTACTCGTGAAATGGACCCTAGATCCGTTATCACTGTAGGCGAAACTATGAGCCCACATCCATCCCTCGTCGAGGTTATCATGTGGACACAAGTGTACTACGAAAATCGTTGGTAATACAACTATAGTTATAAATAATAAAAGGACTAAACCTAGGCTCAGTCCTTTTGTTGCAAACATATCTATTGTAAAAAAAATATTCTAACATAAGAGCACTATTAACCGATATTTTATAGTATCGGAATCGCAAAAAAGAGCCAAAGGCATTGCCTTCGGCTCTTTTCTTATTAATCATCAATAGATAGGTTAGCGGCCCATATCTATATCAGAACCCCAAACGAGATTTGTTTTACGACCATCAAAGCCTTGATCTGGCTCAGGTGGTAATTTATAGGATTTAGATTGTTCTACATAAGCACCTGTCTCAGCATCTACTGTAACAACTACTTTTTTACCATCTTGATGCATAGTCACATAGTATAAAACTTTACCATTATGAGCTTCAATTTTCCAGCCCTTCATAACAGCATCATTTCCAAGTTGTTGTTTTGCAACACGTTCTGCTTGCGTTGATTCAATGACTTTATCTTTATTGAAAATCTCACCAATAACTTTCTTAGGTTTGCCCCCCTCTTCCATATCAGAAGCATTACCAGTGATTACGTCAATTTTCATCTTGTACTGATGATACTTACTATAACCAACTACTTTATAACCATAGTTCAAGTCATTAGAGTTGAGCTCTACAGAATGAAGCGCCGCATTTGGATAGCGATTTTGAAAAATAGTTCCAATTTGGCTCATAGTCATAACTATGGACTCGCCAGGTGCACGTTTTACAGAAATATCCGTACTTGTTTCAGGCTTTGTTTTGCGTGCATCTGCCACACTTGGTGTAGCAACGGATAACATACCCACTGCTAATACCCCCGTTAATGCCATAGAAATCAACTTTTTATTCATTATAATCCTCCTACTAGATACTATGCTTCTATTAATCAAACTATTAGTACACTAGAATTTCTATAAGTTCATGCTATATTCAGCAACACGAAAAATATGTAAATAGTCATATCATTTAGACAATATACTATAAACCTTCATTAGATGCAAGTCGTCCATCTACATCAGTCATAATCAATTTATAGCATGTAGCCACTAAAGGTACACCGATCAACATACCAGTAACCCCCATCAAACTACCGCCTACGATAACAGCAGCAAATACCCACAAACCTGGTAATCCAACAGAGTTACCTACAATTTTAGGATAAATAAAGTTACTTTCAATTTGATGAAGTACCTCTAAAATAATTACATATATGAGAGCATCCATAGGGCTAACAGTAAGTAGCATAACGGCTCCAATGATACCACCAACATAAATACCTAATAGTGGAATCAAACCAGTTAGACCAATTACACAGGCAATCGTTGTAGCATATTCAATATTAAATAGCCATAAAGTAATTCCTACCATCACGCCTAGAACCAAGGCATCTATAAACTGACCTACAAAAAAATTACTGAATGTTTGAACTGCTACGCGAGTTACATAACTAACTCGATTTACCCACTCATCTGATGCATATGCCTTTAATATACGTTTACCTTGTAACATAAGGCGTTCCTTATCAAGCAACATATAAACAGCAAAAATTAAGCCAAGGCCTATGTTCAAAGTCCAAGACAATACGGTGCCCATTGCATTTACAATATATGTGCCACCTTTTGTCCCCCATTCACGAGTATATTTAGCAATATTCTCTCCACTTAGGGCATCTATAATTGTTTGATTCGACGCCATTGGAACTGTTTCTGTAATATGTTGCATCCATGTTTGGAAATCCGTATACAATTGCGGTGATGCAGCTACAATAATCGACATAGAATGAATCAATTGAGGTAAAGCCATCCGAGCAATAAAATACACAATAACACTAATTGTTACAAAGGATAGCAAAAGACTCAACGGGCGACGTATTTTATACTTCCATCCAGAGCCACACTTGGGCCATAGCCAACGTTCATAACGAACGACTAGAATATCCAATACAAAAGCAATACAAGCACCCACAATGAGCGGAACAAAAGCCGTAAAGATAGCGTCAAGACCACTAGCAATATCACTTATACGTAGTGCCATCATAATCATAATGCCCGCTAGTATAATAGCTCCTATGAGCTGTTTGTAATATTTGAATTCTTTCATAATAACCTACTTCACATAACACTATTAATAAGCTACACCTATATAACTATACGATTCTCACATCGCATACATTACCAAAGCATAATGAACATTGTATGACCTAGGATTGTATGCAATTTTAGTATAACACAAAAGTCCACCTTATCGCATGCTCGAATTCTCGATAAACAAGAGAGCATGATTGAAGGTGGACTTATTGTAGGCCTAATCTAGATTAGTCTAGAGATTAGCGATGAATATAAACGTCTACACGACGGTTTTCAGCTTTACCTGCTGCTGTAGAGTTAGTTGCAACTGGTTTAACATCACCATTAGCAATACCGATAAGACGATCGGCAGATACACCATGGTTAACTAAATATTGAGCCACATGTTGTACGCGGCGTTCAGACAAAGCAATGTTGTATTGAGGATTTGCATCAGTATCAGCGTTACCCATCAATTTAACTTGGTCTTGAGAATATTGGTTAGCAGCATTTACAGCAGCTGTTAAGTTTGGATATTGGTCTGCACGAGCAACATCTTGGTCGGAGTCAAAGTAGATAGATTGTACATAGTAATCCAATTTAGGAGTTTTATATGCAGGCGCTTCTACAGTAGGAGCTGGAGCCGGAGTGTATACAGGAGCTGGCGCTGGAGTGTATACAGGAGCTACGGATTTGTGACCACCGAAACGGTAAGATAATCCTACTACAGGACCTTGGAAGGAAATATTAGACTTATCATCACGTTTAGTATTGATATAACGATACCCTGCATTAATATCCCAGTCTTGGTTAACTTTATAACCTAAACCTGCTTCCCAAGTAGTAGTTCTCTTAGTCCCTACACCCGCTTTACCATAAACGTCTACTTTGGAGCCAAGGTTAGCTTTACCAATTACACCTAATTGAGCAATATTATTTGCTTTAGGGAATGTATCACCAGAAATGTGAGCATAACCGCCATATACTGCGAAATTTTTGTTCAAGGATTGAATCAAATTAACTTCTTGCATTCTATCACTATAGCTAGTGCCGAACATTTTATCATTCAAACCATGGTATTGGTATTGCAACGCTGTTTTATCTGTAAAAGCGTATGTTACACCACCATCAAAGTTCCATTTTGCATCAGAAGTCCAAGCTTTAGTTTTTGCTTTAGAATCAGACGCACCAAGATTAACTTGAAACTCACCTTTATTGAATTGAGTTTGAGGAGTTGCACCTGCTACGGACACACCTACAGCAGCAACTGCCAATAAAGCTAATAATTTTTTATTCATTATAATTCCCTCCAAAAACAGCCCTTATAATACTTAGGCTTTGGTAATAATATGCTTATATTTTACACAATTTTTCAATATAATTCAATATTCTTCATGAATATTTGATGAATTTTTAGTTATATCTATCTATAAATATTATAAATATAAATATTTAAACCCTCTCTATTGCCGAATCACTGCGATTTTCTGCACATATTACATTCCCGAAATTATAATACTATTTATCTTTTTTAAGATTCTCTAACAATAATAAAATTACTGGTCTTATAAGTTCATCAAAATCATTATTATATATACTAATAGATCTAACTATAATTGAACGAATAAAAGCTCCCTTATGCACTAAGGAAGCTTTTATCATTTCATATGTATATCCCTTACATATATACGTGAAATCAGAAGTTTCTGGTCAGATAACACATTCCCCAATGTGTCATTTTTTTCACATTACGTATTGTACATCAAAAATTTTTAATAGACAAGAGTTTATTCACTTCTTTTTCATGAATCCTTCTAAAACTTTCAATGTAAAAAAGAATTTACATCTCATTAAACAACCTTATGTTGCCATGTTCCTCGAATAAATCTCAAATAAGAACAACATAATCTTAGAGACTGATCGAAGCACAAAGATAACCATGCCCCAAAAAGCCCTAAACCTAGTGTAATGCACAATAAATAAGTAATAATAGGACGAATGATTGCTACGCTTACAAGAGAATATTTCATAATGTAATATGTATCTCCTGCCCCTTTCAACACACCGGAATACACTTGCTGTAATGCTTGAGGGAATGCAGCGATAGCCATAATGCCCATCAAAGTGGCTGAAAGTGTAACAACATCACTTTCACGAGTATATAACTGTACTAAAAAATCACCAGGACCCATAAAGATTAATGCACTTACAAGGCCCACGACTAAACCAATACGAGCACCAATTTTACCATAAGTACGTGCAATATCTGGTCGTTTGTGTCCCAGACTTTGCCCCGTATGTGATGCACCTGCAAATCCAAGACCCATCGCAAAATAGTAAAATATATCCATTAAATTCATACATACGTAATGTGCTGCTAAAGGTACCGCACCTAAGGAAGCAACAATCATAGTGTATGTATACATACCGAACCGCTCAAAGAACTGTTCTCCTAAAGAACTGCCACCGACATGAAACATTGTATGTAATACGGGCCTTTCAAAAGTCCATTTCGACGGATGGCGCAATGTTAATCCAGTAGAAGTATGTTGTGAAATCGTACGCAACAACAATAATGCAATAATAGCACTACTGATCATAGTGGATACACCTGCCCCCATAACGCCAAGTTCAGGGAAGAAACCAATACCATAAATCAAGAAGAAATTCATTATCGTATTCAAAATATTCCCTACTACATTAGATTTAAAAATAACTTTAGTGTTACCATATCCAATGAGTGCAGCCCCTACGATTTGACTAAAGGACTGAAATATTAAGCTAATAACTATGAAACGACCATACCAAACGGCTGTTTCAATATAGCCATCTTCAGCACCCGTAAAACGTAGAATATGCTCTAAGTTCAAGAAACATATCAATAATAACGGTACATAAATTAAAAAATTCAATAAAATAGATTGCTTGAGTACGGCATTCATACCATCTACACCACCTTCACCATGACGACGAGCTATAATTGCCGTCACAGCAATGGATAAGGCTCGACAAAAGATGAGCATTACCATCTCAGGTTGCCCCATAATGCCTACCGAAGCAAGAGCTGACGCACCTAAGGCGCCAACCATCGCCAAATCAATGGCAGTCATAAATTGTAACATCAAGCCTTGTAATGTAGCTGGCCAAGCTATTTTTAAATAATTACCATATAGCTGCTTTGTAGTTCCTACAGGTCCTAATCGTTCTGCAACAGGCAACATGGTATCTACTGAAAGCCATCGTTGTATACGGTCTAACATCCTATCTCCTATTCATGTAAGATCATATAGTAAAGGCATTACTTCACCTCTTATATCTATTGTATTATATCATATAACATATGAGAAATCATTCATATGTTATGCTTTTTAAATAAGAATATATATCAAAATAGCAAAAAAGAACCTCTTATACGAAATGTATATACCCTATCAAGTACAACAATGTATAAGAGGTTCTTTAGTTTTACAGGAAAATAACTATCTTAGACTATTATCAAAATTAGTTCTCAACTCTTAACCTTTAGAGGCTAATAATTGATTTACTACGGCACGCAAGTCATCTAAGCCTTGTTTAGTTTCAGCCAATTCTTGACGTTGACGTTCATTTTCAGCTTCTAATGTATTTAGACGTGCTGCTTGATTAGCAATAACAGTTTTTTGATTACTATTTTCTTTTTTGAGACTAGATACTTCATCTTGCATTACATAAACAGAGCTAATAGGACCTGCTTTATAACGCTCTGGGATAGCGTCTTTTCTTTCACGACTACCACCAAATTTATGCGTTACACCTGCATTTACCATGTTATGGCTAGTGCCAAGTGAAACACCTACGTTGAACATAGTATCTTCAGTTCGGTAGTGAGCAATACCGATGGCACCAGCAGTTTCACCACGGTAGTTACCGATACCAGCCATAATTTGTGTTGGTTCCAATGGATCATATTGAATTGGTTTCAACGCTGCCATAGCTGCCGCATGAGCACCAACACGTTGTGTTTCAGTACCAACACGATTAACAGCTTCTTGTAAACCAGCATTAGAGGCTTTTAACTGGCTAACATTTACTGCATCAGTATCAGCTGTGCCAGGAGCTACCCCATGAATTTTCTTACCACCATTATTTAAACCGTCTACAGTAAGGGATACAGGACCAGCTGCTGCATCTGCCGGAGTAATAGTCATACCCCCCCCCATTAATTGTAGTAGAGTTGCCAGCTGCATCTTTCACAGTTGTACCTGCAGGAGTGATTTTAGTAGATACACCGTTTTCATCACCTACAGTAACACTGTTTAGGCCTTTTAAGTCTTTAGCCAAGCCATATGTGAAAGTAGTTCTGTCTTGATTAACTACAAGATTATCACCAGCTTGGAATTTTACGGTATCCCCACCTTGTACTTTTTCAACGGTACCGCCAGCAGCTGTTACCTTCCATGCAGATATATCTTTAACTTGTTGTTTACCAGCATCTGTCAAGTTGCTCAAGTCTTGATTTGCAGCATTATCAATTTTGCCTTTAGTTGCATCATCGAGTTTAACAGTTACATCGTCGCCATTAGCAACCGTAGTAAGGCCATTTTCACCTTTCACATTGAATTTCACATCACCTGTGCTCAACGATTTTTCATCGGTAGAACCAGTATTACCACCTAAAGAAATCTTACGGGCAATAGCTGTCGTGTTTTTGTTGATATTAGCTTTATTGGTTGCGATGTTATCCTTATTAGTTGCAATATCACTAGTATTTTTAGTGATGGCCGCTTTGTTATCAGCAATATTTTGTTTGTTCGCAGCAATATTGTCCTTATTAGTTGCAATATCAGCAGCATTTCTATCAATTGCAGCTTTATTATTAGCTATTTTTTGCTTGTTATCCGCAATGGCATCAGCATTTTTACCAATCTTATCTATATTATCAGCAATGTTGGCTTTGTTTTCTGCTACTTGATCATCAACATGTTTCAATTGATCTTCTGTGGCGGCACGTCCAGAGACAGGCTGTGTTTGACCCGGAGTCCATGCAGTATTAGTCAAACCCGTTACTTGAGGTGTTTCTACACCTTCTGTAGCTTTCACTTTTGGTGCTGTAATTGTTTGATTTGCTTTTACAGTATTGAAAGTTACGTCTTGTTTAGTAGCAATTGTGAAGTCTTTACCATTTTGAGTAATGGAAATGTTATCACCATCGATAAACTTAACTGTATTGCCACCTTCAACTTTTTCGGCAGTATTACCATTAGCTACTACGTTCCATGCGGATAAATCTTTAACTTGTTGTTTACCAGCATCTGTTAAGTTGCTCAAATCCGTATTTGCTGCATTGTTGATTTTATTAGCCGTAGCATCATCTAATTTGACAGTTACATCGTCTCCATTAGCTTCAGTAACAATACCATTTTGCCCTTTAATATTGAATTTCACATCGCCTGTACTTAAGGATTTCTCATCGGTTGAACCAGTATTACCACCTAAGGAAATCTTACGACCGATAGCTTCTGTATTTTTATCAATATTAGCTTTATTGGTTGCAATATCGCCGGCATTTTTAGTAATTGCCGCTTTGTTATCAGCAATATTCTGTTTATTCGTCGCAATATTGTCTCTATTGGTAGCAATATCAGCAGCATTTTTATCAATTGCAGCTTTATTATCAGCTATTTTTTGTTTGTTATCCGCAATAGCCTCTGCATTTTTACCAATTTTATCTGTATTATCAGCAATATTGGCTTTATTTTCTGCTACTTGATCATCAACGTGTTTCAATTGATCTTCTGTAGCTGCACGACCAGATACAGGTTGTGTTTGGCTTGGAGTCCATGCAGTGTTAGTCAAACCTGTTACTTGAGGAGTTTCAACCCCCGTTGTCGCTTTCACTTTCGGGGCTGTAATGGTTTGATTAGCGGCTACCGTATCGAATGTTACGTCTTTTTTAGTAGAAACGGTGAAGTCTTTACCATTTTGTGTAATAGAAATATTATCTCCATCGATAAACTTAACCGTGTTGCCACCTTCAACCTTTTCAGCCGTCTCATTATTAGCGACTACATTCCAAGCTGCTATATCCTTAACCTGTTGTTTACCGTCTGGAGTCAAATTGCTCAAGTCTCGATCGGCTGCATTGTCAACTTTACCTTTAGTTGCATCATCGAGTTTAACTGTCACATCGTCTCCATTAGCAACAGTCGTAAGACCATTTTCACCTTTCACATTAAATTTCACATCACCTGTGCTCAAGGATTTTTCATTAGTAGAACCAGAGTTACCACCTAAAGAAATCTTACGGGCAATAGCAGTAGTATTTTTATCAATATTGTCTTTGTTTTTAGCAATATTATCTTTATTAGTAGCAATGTCGCCAGTATTTTTATCAATTGCAGATTTATTGTCAGCTATCTTTTGCTTGTTATCTGCAATATTATCCTTATTAGTAGCAATATCTGCTTTATTCGCAGCAATATTGTCTTTGTTAGTAGCAATATCTACTGCATTTTTATCAATTGCAGTTTTATTATCAGCTATTTTTTGCTTGTTATCCGCAATGGCATCAGCATTTTTGCCAATCTTATCTGTATTATCAGCAATATTAACTTTGTTTTCTGCTACTTGATCATCAACATGTTTCAATTGGTCTTCTGTGGCGGCACGACCAGATACAGGTTGTGTTTGGCCTGGAGTCCATGCAGTGTTAGTCAAACCTATTACTTGAGGAGTTTCAACTCCAGTTGTCGCTTTAACCTTTGGTGCTGTAATCGTTTGAGTAGCTGTTACCGTATCAAAGGTTACGTCTTTTTTAGTAGAAATAGTGAAATCTTTACCATTTTGAGTAATGGAAATGTTATCGCCATCAATGAATTTAACTGTATTGCCACCTTCAACCTTTTCAGCCGTTTCATTATTAGCGACTACATTCCAAACTGCTAAATCTTTAACTTGTTGCTTACCAGTATCTGTTAAGTTGCTCAAGTCTCGATCAGCTGCATTGTCGACTTTACCTTTAGTTGCATCATCAAGTTTAACAGTCACATCGTCGCCATTAGCAACAGTAGTAAGGCCATTTTCACCCTTAACATTGAACTTCACATCACCTGTGCTCAACGACTTTTCATTCGTAGAACCAGAGTTACCACCTAAGGAAATCTTACGAGCGATAGCGGCAGTATTTTGGGCAATATTAGATTTATTAGAAGCAATATCCCCTTTGTTTGTAGCAATATCAGCAGTATTTTTATCTATTGCAGTTTTATTATCAGCTATTTTTTGCTTATTATCTGCAATATTATCTTTATTAGTAGTAATGTCGCCAGTATTTTTATCAATTGCAGATTTATTGTCAGCTATCTTTTGCTTGTTATCTGCAATATTATCCTTATTAGTAGCAATATCTGTTTCATTCGCAGCGATATTGGCTTTATTTTCCGCTACTTGATCATCAACGTGTTTCAATTGGTCTTCTGTGGCTGCACGACCAGATACAGGTTGTGTTTGACCTGGAACCCAAGCGGTATTAGTCAAGCCAGTTACTTGAGGTGTTTCAACTCCAGTTGTCGCTTTTACTTTTGGCGCTGTAATGGTTTGGTTAGCCGTTACCGTATCAAAGGTTACGTCTTTTTTAGTAGAAATGGTGAAGTCCTTACCATTTTGAGTAATGGAAATGTTATCACCATCGATAAACTTAACGGTGTTACCACCTTCAACCTTTTCAGCCATCTCATTATTAGCGACTACATTCCAAGCTGCTAAGTCCTTAACTTGTTGCTTACCGTCAGAGGTCAAATTACTCAAATCTCGATCAGCTGCATTGTCAATTTTACCTTTAGTTGCATCATCGAGTTTAACAGTCACATCGTCGCCATTAGCAACAGTAGTAAGACCATTTTCACCTTTAACATTGAATTTCACATCACCTGTGCTCAAAGATTTTTCATCAGTCAAACCAGAGTTACCACCTAAAGAAATCTTACGAGCGATAGCAGCAGTATTTTGAGCAATATCCCCTTTGTTTGTAGCAATGTCACTTGTATTTCTATCAATTGCAGTTTTATTGTCGGCAATTTTTTGTTTATTGTCGGCAATAGCATCCGCATTTTTACCAATCTTATCTGTATTATCAGCAATATTGGCTTTGTTTTCTGCTACTTGATCATCAACTTGTTTCAATTGGTCTTCTGTGGCAGCACGACCAGATACAGGTTGTGTTTGACCTGAAACCCAAGCGATATTAGTCAAGCCAGTTACTTGAGGTGTTTCAACTCCAGTTGTCGCTTTCACTTTCGGCGCTGTAATCGTTTGTGTAGCGGTTACCGTGTCAAAGGTTACGTCTTTTTTAGTGGAAATGGTAAAGTCTTTACCATTTTGAGTAATAGAAATGTTATCACCATCGATAAATTTAACAGTATTACCACCTTCAACCTTTTCAGCCGTTTCATTATTAGCGACTACATTCCAAGCTGCTAAGTCCTTAATCTGTTGCTTACCGTCAGGAGTCAAATTGCTCAAGTCTCGATCAGCTGCATTGTCAACTTTACTTTTAGTTGCATCATCGAGTTTAACAGTCACATCGTCGCCATTAGCAACAGTAGTAAGGCCATTTTCACCCTTAACATTGAATTTCACATCACCTGTGCTCAACGACTTTTCATCGGTAGAACCTGAGTTACCACCTAAGGAAATCTTACGACCGATAGCTGTCGTGTTTTTGTCAATGTTAGCTTTATTGGTTGCAATGTTATCCTTATTAGTTGCAATGTCAGCTTTGTTTGTTGCAATGTCGCCAGTATTTTTATCTATTGCAGTTTTATTGTCGGCTATTTTTTGTTTATTGGCTGCAATATCTCCTTTATTTGTTGCAATATCACCAGTATTTTTATCAATTGCAGTTTTGTTGTCGGCAATTTTTTGTTTGTTATCTGCAATCGCATCAGCATTTTTACCGATTTTATCTGTATTGGCTGCGATATCAGCTTTATTAGTTGCAATATTGTCTTTATTGGTAGCAATATCTACTGCATTTTTATCAATTGCAGTTTTATTGTCAGCTATCTTTTGTTTATTATCTGCAATAGCATCGGCATTTTTGCCAATCTTATCTGTATTATCAGCAATGTTGGCTTTGTTTTCTGCTACTTGATCATCAACGTGTTTCAATTGGTCTTCTGTGGCTGCACGACCAGATACAGGTTGTGTTTGCCCCGGAGTCCATGCAGTGTTAGTCAAGCCTGTTACTTGAGGTGTTTCAACTCCAGTTGTCGCTTTCACTTTTGGCGCTGTAATCGTTTGTGTAGCTGTTACCGTGTCAAAGGTTACGTCTTTTTTAGTGGAAATGGTAAAGTCTTTACCATTTTGAGTAATAGAAATGTTATCCCCATCGATAAACTTAACTGTATTGCCACCTTCAACCTTTTCAGCCGTCTCATTATTAGCTACTACATGCCATGCTGCTAAATCTTTAACTTGTTGCTTACCAGCATCTGTTAAGTTGCTCAAGTCTCGATCAGCTGCATTGTCAACTTTACCTTTAGTCGCGTCATCGAGTTTAACAGTCACATCGTCACCATTAGCAACCGTAGTAAGACCGTTTTCACCTTTCACATTGAATTTCACATCACCTGTGCTCAAGGATTTTTCATCGGTAGAACCAGAGTTACCACCTAAAGAAATCTTACGAGCGATAGCTGTCATGTTTTTGTCGATGTTAGCTTTATTGGTTGCGATGTCAGCTTTGTTTGTAGCAATGTCGCCAATATTTTTATCAATTGCTGTTTTATTGTCGGCAATTTTTTGTTTATTGTCGGCAATGGCATCAGCGTTTTTGCCAATTTTATCTGTATTATCAGCAATATTGGCTTTATTGTCTGCTACTTGATCATCAACTTGTTTCAATTGGTCTTCTGTGGCAGCACGACCAGATACAGGTTGTGTTTGACCTGGAACCCATGCAGTGTTAGTCAAGCCAGTTACTTGAGGTGTTTCAACACCAGTTGTCGCTTTCACTTTTGGCGCTGTAATCGTTTGAATAGCTGTTACCGTATCAAAGGTTACATCTTTCTTAGTGGAAATGGTAAAGTCTTTACCATTTTGAGTAATAGAAATGTTATCACCATCGATAAACTTAACAGTGTTACCTCCCACAACCTTTTCAGCTGTTTCATTATTAGCGACTACATTCCAAGCTGCTAAATCCTTAACTTGTTGTTTACCATCAGGAGTCAAATTGCTCAAGTCTCGATCAGCTGCATTGTCAACTTTACCTTTAGTTGCATCATCGAGTTTAACAGTGACATCGTCACCATTAGCAACCGTAGTAAGACCATTCTCACCTTTCACATTGAATTTCACATCACCTGTGCTCAAGGATTTTTCATCAGTCGAACCAGAGTTACCACCTAAAGAAATCTTACGAGCGATAGCAGCAGTATTTTGAGCAATATTAGCTTTATTTGTAGCAATTTCACCAGTATTTTTATCTATTGCAGTTTTATTGTCAACAATTTTTTGCGTATTCGCAGCAATACTGTCCTTATTGGTGGCAATATCTGTTTTGTTTGTTGCAATGTCACCTACATTTTTAGCAATTGCGGTTTTATTTGTACCAATAGCAGTTTTGTTAGCTTCAGCTTTATCGTCAACTTTTTTCAATTGAGATACATTGACAGCATCTTTATCAGCAACACCATCTGCTACATTGGCAACTTTCAAATTTCCAGCATTGATACCTTTATCACCATCAATTTTTACAGTTTCATTACCGCTAGCATTATTGAAAGAAGCACTGTTTAATTTAGAAAGATCTTTTTTCAAAGCTACAGAGATTTTCTTATCATTTCTAGCAACCGCAACATTATCGTCACCAGAAAAATCTACTGTATTACCTTTTTCAACTGCTACTGGTGTAGCTTCACCATTAGCAGAAAGATTCCAACCATATTTATTTTGATCAATTGCTTGATTAATCGCATTAGCTACGTTGGCAGAATCCGCCATGCCAGCAGTCGCTGTAGCGCTACCATTTGCTACTGTGATATCTTGCTTTTTACCAGAAACTGTAATTTTCTTACCATTAGCTGTAGTGCTAATGTATGTATTATCACCATTTACAGCCAATTTACTATTAGCAAGGTTCACATCGCCTGTACCAGTATCACCTGTAAAAGCTAGATTAACACTCTTTAATTGCGCCACGTTTACTGCGTCTGTATCAGCAGTACCTGCAGCAACATAGTTAATTTGACGTGTTTGGTTTATCGTACCAACAGCAACACCACCTAATTTAGACGTTAGGGCGGCACCACTTAAACCAGCATATATATCTGTACGACTAGCATTAACATTATATCCCGCTACGCCTGAAGCAATATCAGCTATAGATTTTGAGCCAACAGCTACACCATCTACTACTTTACCTCTGGCGCCATCACCAACAGCCACAGAACGACTTGCAGATGCGTCTGTTGCAGCATTTGGGCCAATAGCAATAGAATTATCGGCCGTAGCACCAGTATTATCTTTATTAGCAGCATCAGAAGATTTTATAGATATATATTTATAAGCGATTTGGTCTACAATAGCGCTAAGTTGAGAGCCATTAATTGCATCTGTGGAAGTAGCACTTACTTCGCCAGGAGCCACATGTTTCAACTGACGTTCATACCCTTTAGAACCAAAAGATACAACGTCACCTGGCAATGTTTTATCACCACCAGCCCAGGAAGCAACAACATTATTTGGCAAAGTATAGCTAGATTGTTTTGTACCGCCTACATCAGTGTTAGAACCACCACCGATGGCAATAGCATTATCACGATTTGCCCTAGCCCCTGTACCAATAGCAATAGCATTTGTTACATCATTATTGGCTTGACCAGAAGCACCACTAGAAGTTCCTGATAAACGATCCTTCGCATTTGCACCTGTACCAATGGCAATGCCCACATTGCCTGACTGACCTTTCATGCCTAATGTGATACCAGATTCACCAGCCGTTGCCGATGTATATAGTGGGTTTCTCATATCAAATCCTGTTAAGCTTTGAACTGCACTACGCAAATCCCCAGTTTTATTCTCACCATTATTCGTAGTGTAAATAACTTTTACACTATCGGCTTTAACTACATCATCGCCACCAATAACAATAGAAGAGTTACCTTGAGCTATTGTATTTCCCCCAATGGCAATTGCTTGCTCCCCAATTACTCTTGCACCTTCATTAGCAGTATTACCACCACCAATAGCGATTCCTTGTGGACTGTTAACACTGGTACTAGAATTAGAACCTATTGCAATAGAATATCCACCAGCAGCTGCTGCATTTTGACCGAAACCTACAGCTTTGTCACCAGTAACAGAAGCACCATCCCCCAAGCCTACTGCTGTTGCATGCAGATTTGTAGGCAAAGTATTTGCCGCCATAGAGATGCTAGCATTAGTCATTGCTAATACAGCCAAGATTGCTGCTACAACAATTTTCTTTTTACCACTATTATTCTTAGCGAACTCAGATACTACTACGTAACAGTTTTTTGATTTGCTCCAAACCACTTTAAAAATCTTATTCATACTTTCTCCTATAAACTAGATTAATATTAATGCTCCCTCGATGTTTTATCATATGGTAAGTCATACGAGAATTTCAAAATCTTCAATATTACAAGTATACCAAAACCTTTAATATACTATCAAGTTTTTTCATTTATTTTTCATAACTATAGGCATTGCACAAACAGCGTAGTAATGGGCATTATAGTGATTCATGTCACAAATTTATATAAAATATGGGCTTATTTTATACCATATCAAAGAGATAAAATGAATATAAATTCATAATCATTATTTTAAACTTATTTTATAAGATTATATTTTCCCACCACCTCATCAATTCATCTTACTTTACATAACAAAAAGCTATCTCATAGAAATGACAATCTACGAGATAGCTTTATTACTAAATTGTATAATTAAATTAGGTAACGAATTAGCTTACTTTAAAAACATATAAACTTTGTTCGTGTGCTAATTCTATTCGCTTATGCAAGTGTCTAATATATGTACGATATATTTCTTGTGCTTCTTCAACGGATATAATATCAAAATGAATTCCATCCCCTACTGGCAATTGGCTTAACCTAGGTAAATCGGCGGTAATGACAGTACCAATCTTTGTATAGCCGCCCGTTGTTTGTCGGTCCGCCATGAGGACTATTGGATTTCCATCTGACGGAACTTGAATAGAGCCAAATACAGCACCATCAGAAATAATGTCTGCACTATCGATATGCTCTATGACAGGGCCATCTAAGCGGAAGCCCATGCGATCACATTGTACGGTCAATGTATATATTTTACTACCAAAGGTCTTAATCCCTTTCTCGGTAAAATACTTTGCTTGCTCTCCTAGTACTACACGCAAAGGTTCGTGACACTCACGACCGCCGCGGTTATATAAAGCGGTATTGAATAATTTATGAGTTCCATAGAAGTCGCACACATTCACTTCGTGTCTAGTAAATGCTTTAATGCCAAACTGATCACCCGCTTGTAATGAACGCCCCTCAAAACCACCTATTTTAGCCTTTGTATGAGTGGATACGCTACCGTTAATAGCAGGAACATCGACCCCACCAGAGAAAGCAATATACATACGCACGCCACATTGGCTGAAGCCACCAGAAATGATATCCCCTTCGTGACAAATAAAAGGTATATATCTAGGCACAACTACATTGTTAATGGTTGGGTGCATGTCGGCCCCTGTAAAAGCAACAATACATGTACCTTGAACAGTTAGCGTAGGAGGTAACACGGTACATTCTAAAGCACCTAGAGGTTCCTTGTTTCCTACTAGAGCCTGTCCCAAGAGATAGCTTTCACTATCCATAGGACCTGCCACAGGCATACCATATTGTTGAAAGCCAATACGCCCTATATCTTGAATCGTTGTATACATACCCGGAGCATCTACGCGGATTAAAGCGCGTTGAAACTCATTTATATCCACGTAAATCACCACTTTCTATTTCATATATAGATGGAATATATTCCATACCCAAGGATTTAACCCTATGGAATTCGTTTTCATCGATAGACACATAACGAACGTAGTCTCCGGCTTGCAATAGTGCAGCTTGCTCCTTAGACATGTCATACATAGTCACAGGTGTGCGTCCAATAATCTGCCAGCCTCCAGGAGAATCTGATGGATATGTGCCAGTCTGTTCTCCTGCAATACCTACAGAGCCGGCAGGAATCAAAGTCCTTGGAGAGGATAGTCGAGGCGTCGCAATGCGTGGATCCATGCCACCTAAATAGGTAAATCCAGGAATAAAGCCTAACATATAAACTAAATAATCTGTACCACTATGAATGGATACAACCTCAGCTTCACTTAAATGATTATAAGAGGCTACAAAGCCTAAATCTGGGCCAAACTCGCCACCATATACGGTGGGTATTTCAACAATCGTAACGAGTTCATTTGCGCTATCCGTTACCGATTCTTGCAATGTGGGTTCAAGAATTCTACAAATATCTGAATAAGAATATACCATTGCATCATATTGAACAAGCAATGCGCAGTATGTAGGAACTAGTTCAATAATTCCATCTAGCTGTAAATCTTTAATCTGCTCTATAATTTGTCGGATGTGTCGATTAATCTTTGGATCGATTACTTGACCAAAATCAATAGAGATAGCGCAATCCCCTACAGGTGAAATTGTAGGTTTCATATGTACCTCCTGCTATAACTAGAAAGGACCATCACATTCAAGCCGAACGTAATGGTGCTTTCACAGATAATTAATTAACCTAGTAACTTAGCAATGCCTTTTAAAGATGTAACACCAATATAAGATGTTACAAGCACTACAATCCAACCGGTATAATATAAAAGTTTATTGTGTTTGTATGTTCCTACGATTTCAGATTTATGAGTTGCGACAAGCATAACTGCCAATGTAACAGGTAATATTAACCCATTTACAGAACCAGCTAAAATCAATAGAGATACTGGTTTACCAATAAAGATTAAGATACATGTAGAAATAAAAATAAACGCCATAATAGTCAATTTTTCATTTCGTTCTACAATCTTAAACAATGTTTTTAAGAAGGATACTGATGTGTAGGCAGCCCCTACTACAGAGGTCAATGCAGCACAGAAGAACACTATACCGAATAATTTATGTCCAATTTCACCAGCGCCGAGAAGAAACGCAGAGCCTGCTGGGTCTTTAGAATCTAGTACAAAGTCCATGGATACTACACCTAAAACGGCTAAGAACAATAACACTCGAACTAATGCATCTACAGACATTCCCATAATTGCTGCACGACGTACATCTTTTAAATGCTCTTGACCTGTAATACCTGCATCAATGAGGCGGTGACCACCAGAAAATGTAATGTAACCACCTACAGTGCCTCCAATAAGTGTAATCGTTGCTAACCACGGCACATGCTCTGGAATCACAGAATGAGACAAGGCTTCTCCTACTGGTGGATTCGTAGAGAATGCTACGTAGGCGATAAGAACAAGCATAACAGTACCGAGTACTTTAGCCGTATTATCTA
This sequence comes from Veillonella parvula, assembly GCF_002005185.1. GTDB lineage: Bacteria > Bacillota > Negativicutes > Veillonellales > Veillonellaceae > Veillonella > Veillonella parvula_M. The sequence goes on along the minus strand of NZ_CP019721.1, from coordinate 1,173,510 downwards.
AAACACCACCCATCTTCTTAGATGTAAATAATAAGATACCCAAGATACCGCTAATAGCGGCCGCTGTTGTTGTGTCGATACCAAATATAATATTGAGGCCCATAGAAGCACCACCAATATTACCGATATTAAAGGCCAATCCACCAAGGGAAATTAAAAATGCCACTATATAACCAAGGCCTGGCAATACCTTATTCGCAATATCTTGACCACGCATTTGGGATACACCAATAATCGTCCACACATTAAGCTGTGCAATAATTGAGAAAATAACGGATACAACGATAGCAAATGCAAAGTCTGCTTTCAACTCATTTGTAAATGCTGCCGTTTGTAACATAAAGCCAGGTCCAATGGAAGACGTGGCCATTAAGAAAGCTGCCCCTAATAGGACAGAGAAACTCGCTTTACCTGTAATTGGTTTCATAGGAACCTCCACATATAATAATTAATCTATGCCATACTTATTTCTTAAAGCTCATACTTACATGTAATACTTACTTTTAATACTTATATTTGCATTTTTGTTGGTATTAATTAAGCATTTATTTTAATGTATTTAATAGTGTTATCGGTGTTGAAAATTCGCCACCGTTACACCAGCTTTTATGAGCCCTTCCCGAATATATCTTGTGAAAGCTATCGCTTCTGGGTTATCACCATGAACACATACGGAATCGGCCACAATATCAATGGTCTTCCCCGTATTAGTAACAACCTTACCCTTTGTAACCATCATAAGAACTCGGTCTAAAGCCTCTTGCGGGTCTTTAATGAAAGCACCTACTTCTGTACGAGGGACCAATGTTCCCTCCTCTGTATAGCCACGATCGGCAAACACTTCCTGTATAACAGGAATACCTCTTCGCTGTGCCTCTTGAGCAATATAACTACCACTTAAAACCATGGCCGCGATATTAGGATTTACCGCTTGCAAACCATCTAAAATTGCATCAGCTAGTACAGGTGTAACACAGGCTGTATTGTAAAAAGCACCATGTAATTTCATATGCTGTAAAGTAATGTCATAACTATCACAAAAAGCTTGAAGTGCACCTAGTTGGTACATCATATATGCTTTTGCCTCAGCAGGATTTACTGCCATCGCACGACGACCAAATCCCATCAAATCTGGATAACCAGGATGTGCCCCTATGGCAACTCCTTTTTCTTTACATATGCGGACAGTCGCATCCATGATAAGAGGATCTCCAGCGTGCCAACCACAAGCAATATTAGCACTTGTTACGTGATTTAATACTTCACTATCCATGCCTAATGTATAGTTACCAAAACTTTCGCCTAAATCACTATTTAAATCTACATAATGAGACATATACTATTACCTCTCCATCTTCATCTATTTTATAAATTCTATAGAATATCGAGTTTAATGATACGATTATACTAAATAAATCGATGTGTTAGCAATGATTTTTATCATGTATACAAAATTCTTTTATAACCAAAAAACCACAAGATTTTAATCTTGTGGTTTGTATGTAAACTCAATTTTTTATCTGACTCTACTATATCCAGTCATAAGCTCATAAACCGTATTTTGTATATTGTCCGACTCTGTTATTTCAGAAACGGCACAAATAAAATCGGGATGCGCTTGCCAAACGATATCAGCATTTGTCGTTTTAATTCCTCCAATGGCGACAATGGGAACCTTACTAAATTGCTTTGCCCAATATACATAAGAAATTCCTACAGGATTAGCATTGGGTTTTGTCTGTGTAGAAAAAATAGGCCCTACTCCAATGTAATCTATAACACTCGTATATCTGTTTGCCGCTTTTAAATCGGATATACTATGGGTTGACCACCCAATCAACATATTAGGCCCTACAATCCGTCTTACCGTATTAGGCGGCAAATCATCTTGTCCAATATGAACACCATCAGCATGTATAGCTAACGCAAGATCAACATAATCATCAATAATTAATAGAGCATGATAATCATAGGTCAACCGCCTCAAAATCATAGCCTCTTGATATCGCAGAATCGGCGTTTTTCCCTTTTCACGATATTGAATAATTCGTATCCCTGCACTTAGCATATCTTTCACAAGCGTAACCACATCTCGAGTACCGCCCGTAATTCCATATATAGGACAAGCATTTATTACCTCTGTTAGTTTATCTTTTCTGTTCACCTATTACACCTCATTAGACATGGTCTTTTCTAGTAAAAGTGATAACGCTAGATCCGCCTGTTTTGCAGCAGCAATAGCCACACGTGGTGCATAAGGATAGGCATTGTCTACACCAGAATGCTCGTCACCAACAATATATAAATTTTGACCTAGCTTTTTAGTTCGTAATGCATCGGAATTACCTATTCCAGCCAATCCGGATACCATGATTTTAGGTACATCTACTGAGGTTGCAGCCTCTAAAAACATAGACTTAGCTTCTACCGCATCAAAAGCTTCTATCAAAATATCGGCTTTTTTATAGATTTCAGGTATATTCTCGGTTGTCAATTTATCCTTATAAATCTTAACAATAACATTTGAATTAAGGGCAGTTAATACATCTTGTAAAGCCTCTACCTTATACTGCCCCACATGACACGAAAAATAGTGTTGTCGATTTAGATTACTTAGCTCTACAATGTCATAATCTGCAACAATTAGATTTCGAATACCACTACGTACAAGATTAACAGCACAATTGGATCCCAATCCGCCAGCACCTATAATACCTACTACTGAATTCTGCAATTTACGAAACTCCTCAGGACTATAGAAGTGAGATATAGCCGTTTCAAATTCGTTATTCATATGAGCCATACACATATCTCCTCATAGCGTCTGCCAATCTTTATAAATGGGTTGATACCCATTATTTTCGAGCATTACAGCCATTTCACTTACACTGCGATTATCACTGATTGTAAATTGGCTAGAATCATCTTGTTTTGTATGTCCCCCTACAGAGGTCGTTACGCCAGCTGAAAGTTTTGTAATCCCCAGTCTCACCAGATTATCACGCATGTACTTGCTTTCACGAGAGGAAAGCGTAATTCCCACACGGGGGAACAAAAGACGCAAAGCCAAAATATATTGAACTAATGCCGTATCATCTACAGGATATTTTGGTGAATAACCTACTGCACAAGGTCGAATTCTTGGAACGGAAACAGATAATTCTACATCTGGATAATGTTGCACAAGATAATTAAGATGTAACATCGTCTTGTATGCCTCTCTACGCCATTCATCAAGCCCCATTAAAGCACCAATATTGACCACTCTAAATCCAGCCTGACAAGCCAACTCAGGCGTATCAATGCGCTTTGCAAAACCACTCTTAGGCCCAAATGGATGTAATTGCGCATACAAAGTCGGATTATATGTCTCTTGGAACATCGTCATTCCATCCGCACCAACTGCGACTAATCCTTTATATTCCTCCAGCGTAAGCGAATACACTTCTATACTAACGCTGCTAAAAATAGGAACCAATGTTTCTACGGCGGCCTGTATATATGCTGGTGGACTGCAAGATTTAGACTCGCCAGTTAATACCAAGACTTGCTCTAATCCCGTTTCAGCGATTGCTTTCGCTTCAAGTTCAATATCGTTTAAGCTTAGTTTTTCACGGGCAATTCCACTATGATGACTATATCCACAATAAACACAACCATTGTCGCAATAGTTTGAAATGTACATAGGCGTAAACAGCTGTATGGTATAACCAAATTGCTGTACCGTCTGCTCATGAGCTAACTGCGCCATATCTTCTAAATACAGCAGGGCTTGAGGTGATAACAGAATAAGTGCATCATCAATAGCTAACGCAGGTTTAGAGAGTGTTGAAAGTATTTCATCACCAGTTATCGCCTCTAATGTTTCAGCTATATCTTCGTCAGAAACTCTTGAAAGCACATCTAAAAATGACATATTCTCACCTTACTTTCGCAAGAAACCAGTTAACGGTGAAGATGCACTGCCTACAGACTTCTTAGGTGCACATTTTGCAAGATATGCCTTGCGGCCAGCCTCTACAGCATAATAAAAAGCCTCTGCCATACCTACTGGATTTGAGCTCGTAGCAATAGCCGTGTTAACAAGAACAGCGCTAGCCCCCATTTCCATAGCTATTGTTGCATCGGAAGGTCTCCCTATTCCCGCATCAACAATAATTGGCACATCAATAGAGTTGATTAAAATTTCTATCAATCCTTTTGCTTCAAGTCCACGATTGCTACCAATAGGCGAAGCGAGGGGCATAATACAACTAGCACCAGCATCTACTAGTCGCTTTGCATCCATCAAATTAGGACTCATATAAGGAAAGACGATAAACCCTTCCTTTGCCAACACTTCAGCAGCCCTAATAGTCTCTAGATTATCGGGCATCAAATACATCTGATCTTGAATGACTTCAATCTTAATCAAATCACCACAGCCTAATTCTCTTGCCATGCGTGCAATACGTATTGCTTCGTCTGCATTTCGAGCGCCCGATGTATTCGGTAATAAATGCATTCTATCAGGGATATAATTTAATATATCCTCTTCACTTTGTGTTGTACCTGCTCGTCTAAGAGCAACCGTCACAATGTCTGATTTCGATGCTACCAGTGCATCTCGCATCAAATTATAGGATGCATATTTCCCTGTTCCTACTAATAAGCGACTAGAAAATGTTGTATTACCTACAGTAAATGAATCCAACATATCAACCACCTCCTACAAAGCTAACGATTTCTAATCTGTCAGCAGCCGTTAATTTAGTGGTTGTATATGCTTCCTTACTAAGAATCTCTCCATTAAGCTCAACTACAAAGTGTTTACCAGAATAGCCTAATTCATCAAGAATCAAATGAAGTTGCTCACCTACAACATACTTTGGCTCTCCATTAACAATCAAATCCATAATGACCTCCCATATGAAAAAGCTTATAAAATATCAATATATTCTTCTTGTAAAGCTTTATTCATACTGCGCACAGCACAGAACTTGCCGCACATCGAACAGGTTTCACCATGATCTTCCTCCGGTGCTCTACTTTCACGAATAGAACGAGCCCGTTCAGGATCAAGGGCACAAGCATATTGTGCCTCCCAATCGAGAACTTGACGTGCCTTAGCCATAGTGTCATCTATATCTCTTGCATTAGGAATACCACGAGCAATATCTGCAGCATGCGCCGCTATTTTGAAAGCCATAATTCCGTCTTTTACATCATCTGCATTTGGTAAGGCTAAATGTTCCGCTGGTGTAACGTAGCATAAGAAGGATGCACCATACATACCCGCTACAGCGCCACCAATAGCAGCCGTAATATGGTCATAGCCTGGAGCAATATCTGTGACGAGCGGTCCCAACACATAGAATGGCGCTCCATCACACAAGGACTCTTGTATCTCCATATTCATTTGTATTTGATGTAAAGGTACATGCCCAGGTCCTTCAATCATAGCTTGTACACCATATTGTTTCGCTCGTTTTGCCAATTCACCAAGCCTTACAAGCTCTTCAATTTGGCACACATCAGTGGCATCCGCCAAGCAACCTGGACGACAAGCATCACCTAAAGACAACGTAACATCATATTCTTTGCAAATCTTTAAGATTTCATCAAAGTATTCGTAGAATGGATTTTCATGGCCTGTCATGCTCATCCATGCAAATACCAAACTCCCTCCGCGGCTAACAATATTAAGCAACCGTTTATGATTCTTGATTTGATCTATTGTTTTTCTCGTAATACCACTGTGGATAGTAATAAAATCTACACCATCTTGAGCGTGTAATCGAATAGTGTCCAAGAAATCTTGAGCTGTTAATTCACCTAAATCTTTTTGATGATGAATGACACTATCATAAATAGGCACCGTACCAATCATTACTGGCGATGTCTCAATTAATTTACGTCTAAAAATACGAGTGTCACCATGAGTGGAAAGATCCATGATCGACTCTGCGCCAAGTCTAATAGCTCGATTAACTTTTTCAATTTCACTATCATAATCAGTGACGTCTTTCGATGTACCTAAATTAACATTGACTTTCGTTCTAAGGCGTTTGCCAATCCCCTCAGGCGAAATACTAGTATGTTGCTTGTTACAAGGAATAACAACCTTTCCTGCTGCCACTAGTGAACGTAATACCTCTTCATCCATACGTTCTTTTTCCGCAACTACTTTCATTTCCTTCGTAACTACACCAGCCACAGCAGATTCCAATTGAGTCATAAACATTTTACATCCTCCTATATAAAAGACATATATAGTTAGGTATGCAAAAATGGGTATCGAACAAAATGATCGATACCCATATTAAGTATTAGCGTGCTTCCTACGCGGGCATGATCCCGATCAGGTATAAAGGTCAGGTGCTCGCAGCCCTTTCTCAGCCTATATAATAGGCTCCCTTGCATACTCACTATATAATTATGCTATTAATATTACTACTTTATTCAGATTTGTCAAATGAATATTCCGACACTTTTACGTCTATTATTTATTTCTCAGCCTTATCTTGGTCTTTGCTATCATCGGAATCTGCTTTTTCAGAGATTACAATATGACCATCCTTAACATCGGCAAGCAAGTGTTTAGCATCGATGTGATCCAAATAGAAATCAGTTACATTATCGCGGATTTCAGATTCGATAACACGACGTAATGGACGAGCGCCCATAGTTTTGTCATACCCTTGTTCCATCAACAATTCTTTAGCTGCATCTGTTACATCAAGAGTGATATCTTTTTTAGCTAAAGTTTTATTCACTTGATCAAGCATCAAATCTACAATTTTTTTCAAATCTTCTTTGCTCAATTGATTGAACTCGATAACTGCGTTGAAACGGTTCAAGAACTCTGGACGGAAGAATGGCGCGATGCGTTCCATTACATCTACTTTATTTTCATCATCATTGTCATTACCATAACCGAAACCTGCATTGGATGTAGCGATGATAACAGTATTTTTAAAGTTTACTGTGTTACCTTGACCATCTGTTAAGCGACCATCGTCCAATACTTGCAAAAGTAATGTAATAACTTGAGGGTCTGCTTTTTCGATTTCATCGAATAATACAATAGAATAAGGATTGCGACGTACGCGTTCAGTCAATGTGTTAGAGTTATCTTCATAACCAACATAACCAGCTGTAGCGCCGATTAATTTAGATACGGCTGTGCGATCACTATATTCGGACATATCCAAGCGAATGATTGCATCTTTGTTACCAAACATATCTAGAGCTAATTGTTTAGCTAATTCTGTTTTACCAACACCTGTAGGACCTACGAATAAGAAGCTACCGATTGGACGGTTACCTTCGTCAAAGCCTGCACGGTTACGACGAATTGCTTTAGATACAGCTTCTACTGCTTTATCTTGACCAATTACATGAGCTTCTAAACGAGATTTCATGTCTTTCAAGCGCTCGATATCGGATGCACCCATTTGAGATACAGGGATACCTGTCATTCTTTCAACGGCTTCTGCTACATCGTTAACCTTAGCCACTACCTTTTGATTTTCTGTATGGTTATCAAGCTCTGCTTGTAACTTTTGAATACGCATTTTTTCATTAATCGCAGATTCATAGTCTTCTTTTTGAGCATATTCCTCTTGTTTTGCTTTAGCATCAGCAATATCTGCTTCCAATGTTTTAATATCTGTTACAGGATGTTGAGACGCCAAGTGAGCTGCTGTTACATCGATTAAATCAATAGCTTTATCAGGCAAGCTACGTTGTGGAATATACTGTACGGAATAATCTACAGCTGCTTTCAACACCGCGTCTGGCAATTCAATATTATGATGCGCTTCGTACAATGGACGAATGCCTTGTAAGATTTTGAAAGTATCCTCTGCAGATGGCGCATTTACCTTTACCTCATTAAAACGACGAGCGAGAGCCGCGTTTTTCATGATTGTATTACGGTATTCATCTTGTGTTGTAGCCCCAATAACAGTCATTTCACCACGAGACAAAGCTGGTTTCAAGATATCTGCCAAGCCTTTGGAGCCTTGACCATCACCGGTAGAACCAGCGCCCAAAATTTGGTGAATTTCATCGAAGAACAAAATAATATTGCCAGCGGCTTTTACCTCTTTAATAAGGTTTTGAATATTTTCTTCGAAAGAACCACGGTATTGAGTACCAGCTTCCAATCCGGAAATATCGATGGAAATGATTTCTTTATTTTTAATAGCTGCTGGAACATCACCATTTACAATAGCTTGTGCCAAGCCTTCTACTACTGCAGTTTTACCAACACCAGCATCACCTACAAGTACAGGATTATTTTTAGTACGACGTGCTAAGATTTCTGCTGTTTCTTGGATTTCTTTGTTACGGCCAATTACAGGATCAAGTTTACCATCACGAGCTTGTTGAGTTAAGTTTGTCCCCAAACGAGCAAGGATGCCATCTTGTTTAATTTTACCTTGTTGCGCAGCTTGAGCAGCTTGCATTTCTTCATTAGATGGTAAGCGACCAGTTTGACGATAAAACGCAAATTCTTCTGGAGTTACTTCGCGACCATTAATCTTATAACTACGTCGTTCCGTGGAATAACCACCCATATTACCCATCAATTGATTAAACAAATCATTCATACTAGAAAATTCATTACCAAAGTTGTTAAAGTTGTTGTTCATATAAATTACCTCACTTTTTTACTACAAGTATATCTATTTGACTTTTTAAGTCTGTTTAATTTCTTGCTTTATTTCTAGGTTTTTTTAACCTTATGTCATTATAATAAACATATTAAGTCAAAAAGTCAATAGGTCAAATTAATAATTTTTGACTTTTTTTGACTTTTTTTATTTGACCAATTCGATTTATAGGTCAAAAGACAGATAAACACTGGGTTTATTCACCTAAAAGTCTCCTTAGTTATTACAAATTATAGTAATAACTTACTAGATGCTTAATAAAAGTAGTTACACAAAAAAATCCATCAATAAATAGATAACTCTAAGTCATAAACGATCTATATAAAACTCCTTCTTTTCATTTTTAAAGTTATATGCAATAATAAACATGAGCATAATATGAATTTTTTTGCTTGTATGGGGGATATTATGAAGAAATTTTATGCAATTGCACTATTAACGCTATCACTTTTTGGGTTCAATGTACAATTAAATACAGTGGATGCACAAATGATTTTTATTTCACAGTATATGGATGGTAAATACTATGCTGATACTAGTAGTGCTACATTCGTAAAAGACGATAATTTTGCAACCGTATGGGCAATAAATGTAATCGGAAATCTTAATAGTGGCAAACAAACTATAACTACTTACTATTTTCAGTACAATAAGTATAAACAACGGTATTATTGGACTTCGGGTTCTCAATACGATACACCTAAGGCGATAGACTTTAATAACAAAACACATTCAAACGCAATGATTCTAGGTGCTTATTGGGCCTCTCATGATGTACTTTTTTAAAAAATATTAAGAAAAAATCCGTAAGGTGATATGAACTGCACCCCGAAAATTGGACACAATTTTTGGAGGTGCAGTTTTTTATGTCTTGAATTACAATACAAAACGCATTAAGCTCAAATCATAACCACCCGTAGAACGGGTGTTTATGATTTGACCCTATAAGGGTCTTTCTCTAGTGGTGGCCCTCTAAAGAGGGCATTGAATGATCTGACAACCACTCTATTACCACTGGCCGCCCCCTACTCGGAGGCTTTTATTTTGTCTATTTTACCAGCTCACCTGTAAACGAGTCGGTATATTCTTTAAAGTTTAGTGTATCTTGTGCTATATCTTCTTGTAGTTGATTGCGAATATACTCTTTTATCGCTCCTTCATATCATCCCACCGTATCCATATAATATCCTCTACACCAGAAATGTCTATTTCCATACTTATATTTTAAATTTGCGTGTTTATCGAATATCATGAGGCTACTTTTGCTTTTTAAATATCCAATAAAACTCGATATGCTTAAATGTAGTAAAATCGTTACTAGCATATGTATATGATCTGGACAGCATTCTGCCTCGATAATTTCTACATTTTTTCTCTTACATAAATCTCTTAGGATTTTACCTACATCAGCTTTTATCCGACCATAAATTATTTGCCTTCTATACTTTAGAGCAAAAACAATATGATATTTACATCTCCATTTACTATGTGATAAGCTTTTTACGTCATTCATTGACATTGAACCTCCTATGTTGAAATGTTGTGGTTGCCAGACCATCTCCATTTTAGCACTAGGAGGTTCTTTCCTTTTCTCTAAGAAATTTTACTGACCCCCAGTTTAACTGGGGGATTAGTCATACCTATTCGGCGTACAAATTAAAAGGAATGAGTCCGGTAGAATACCGAACTCATTCCCCAAGAGTAGCTTAATTATATCTATCCAAGAAAATGGGTGCAGATCAATATCTATTTCCACATTCTTATATTTTAAATTGGCATGTTTATGGAATATCTTGAGGCTATTCTTTAAACCTCCCATAAAACTCAATATACTTAAATTAAGTGGAATTTTTACTAGCTTGTGAATATGATCTGGACAACATTCTACCTCCTATGATGAAATATTGTGATTTCTAGTCCAGCTTCATTTTATCATTAGGCGGCTCTTTACCTTTCTTCGCGAATAATTACTATCTTCTATTTTAAACGAGAATAGTAATTCCTATTCGGCATCCAATAAAAGGGATGCTCCCCCTATAAAATACAAGGAAACATCCATGTATTTTGTCTAGTAAATAATATATCTAGAAAAATGAGTCCATATCAATATAATTTTGATATAATAAAAATATCTTTATAGAAAGGAGGAATATTATGGCTAAAAACTCTCAAAATCCTATCAACGAAGGATACGAACGCAGAGACGGAGCACAAAAAACTACTAGTGGCAAGCCTGTTCGTCCTGCTCCGCCACCCCCATCACCTACTCCGAAGAAGTAATTTTATCTGCTGAGAATCCCTCTTCAAAGAAACCATTTGGATAGTCATATTCTCTAACTTCGATATCATTTTTAATATCAAATATAGAATGTAGGTATCCAAAAGACTCACTATATCTTTCATCAGATAGCCAGCTAGCATACACTGGATGGCTATCTATTTTTATTTCAGTAGTATCTTCATTCGAAAATGTTGCTCCTAGAAATTTCCCTGTTGCTATCACATTCCCTGACTTAATTATTTGAATTAAATGATCTTTGCCATCTAACATACAATTATTGAGCATGCTATCTTCTTGAAAATACATATAACCATTATTCGCACTTGTATACTTATCGATTATACGCTTAACATTTTTTTTTACTATTGACTGCCAAGCATATCCGACACTAACCCCACTTAATATGGCCAAGAATACAAGTTGAAAATATTGCAGGCTATCAATACCAAGCAACTTATTGATAATTGTATATATAAGTAGCGTTGTAAAAAAACAAAAAATACTATATACAAAATAATTTAATATTTGGTCTATCGAACTACTTCTTGATTTCACATTTCCTAATGCTCTAGCAACTTCCTTAGCAATAAATCCAGGTGCTAGCATAACAATAATTTCAATGTAATGTTCCATTATTCTCACCTCTTTAAATTTACTATAACATGAATTCTCTCTTAATGCACTTAAGACTCTATACTATTAGATACTAGCACTGTAGCTGTAAATTTTTGTTTCATCAAATAACTCAATTTACTTATCGAAGAAAACTATATTCCAACATTCTCGGACAAATACGCTCCGATCGTAGAAAGGAGATTATATGTTTCCACTTCCTATAAGTAAAGGAAGTATTTCTAATATCCTACAAAAGAGTGGGATTCGCTATTACTGCCTCCGTAATCTACCTTTATATATAGATGAAAACGGAAAAATTATAATTCTAAAAGTTTTACCAGTAAAAAAGCTACGAAAACATCGACAAAAGATAATTATGAAGCGTGATGAAGTTGTTTATAAACTAAATTATATCAATGAATTAGCAGCAAGAAAGTTAAAACTAAAATCATCAAATACTGCAGCGGATAAAAACTATTACTCTTTTTGTCTCCATTGCTTTACAAAACGAGATAAAGCCACTGCTACAAAAAAGTTCTAACTTCATCTTATTGAATCACGATTTAAACCTTACTTTAGTAAAATTGCCATAAAAAAACTTAATAAAGGATTAATACAAAGGTTTATTGATCAGCATACAACGGCTATCAAAAAAACTTTGTTATATTACGGCAGACGTTGCGAAAACTATATAGTTTAGACTTAATCCCTCAGTACTTTTATGATGGGATAATCAAACCAAATACTACTGCCCCACTCCATCCTAAACAAGCGTTAACACATGAAGAGGTCAATTTATTCTTAGACTACTTTAAAGGGCACAATCTGGAATATACAATATTATTATTGTTTCAAACAGGTATTCGAATTGGAGGATTACAGGCGCTATACTGGAATAAAGTAGAGATATTAGACGATAAACATGGAGAACTTCATATCAACGCTTCATGGGGTAAAACAGAATTAGGACTAGCACGTAAAGCAACTAAGACAAAAAGCAGTAACCGAGTAGTTCCTTTCACTAGCTCTAAGTTAGTTAAATTACTACTAGAAGCAAAAGAGAACTCTAAGAGTAAATGGGTTTTAGCTAATCAAGTTGGAACAGGCCCTATTGAAAAAAAAGAACTTTACTAATCGCTATTTTAAAGCAGTTGGAACACAACTCAATATTAATAAACCTCTTATTTCTCATGCAGCCCGTCATACCTATATTAGTAATCTTATAAATGCAAACGCACCATATACCACTATTGCAAAATTAGTAGGCCATGATACAACAGAAATGATTATAAAGGTCTATGCTCATCCAATCAATGATAAAAAAGAAGAATTCCAATTAGTAGAAAATATCTATCTATAATTTGATTCTTAACTCAAAATCGATAGCATAGTTAATTGCGCAAACGATTGCGTAAATTTATATTATCGCACTGTTTCAGGATAATAAAAAAGTCACTGCAAAGGCTGTAAACCCTTGCAGTGACTGCATTCTTAGTGGTGATCCAGGAGGGATTCGAACCCCCGACCCACGGCTTAGAAGGCCGTTGCTCTATCCAACTGAGCTACTGAACCATGTGGATTCCCTATATAATTATCTATTATAGTATAAATTATGTACTATGTATCGTCAACTACACCCTATCTTAGTATACCCTAAAAAAGGCAAAAAAAAATGGAGCGGGTGAAGGGAATCGAACCCTCGCGACCAGCTTGGAAGGCTGGGGCTCTACCATTGAGCTACACCCGCAAATAAAAAATGGTCGGAGCAGCAGGATTCGAACCTGCGACCCCCTGGTCCCAAGCCAGGTGCGCTACCAAACTGCGCTATGCCCCGTCATTAATTACTTTGCTATTATAGCAAACCCGGTAGTTGATGTCAACCACTACTCTTGCTGAGTTCTTACTCTCTTGAGTATCGCTCTGCAACGAAAATTATTATATCATTGATAGAAACTAGTGACAAGTACTTTTTTACAACTTCATTAATTTTTTTACTGATACATTAATACATTCTTTAATATATATCTATCCTTACTTCTATTATCCTATACGCCTACGCCTCTATATCATTTTAATCTATAGATTATTCGCCCTAATAGTATAAAGCCAATCATATACTTAATCGATCATATAAAAACATGCACCCCTTTCGAGGTGCATGTTGTATTGTTCTATGGTTATATAAAATTATAAAATGCTAGTAAAGCAAATAAATTAACCTTCGTAGCTACCATCTTCTATTGCTTGAGGATTTTTAGCAATACCTTGTTTTACAGCAACTTCAGCAACTGCTTTAGCAACAGCTGGAGCTACGCGAGGATCGAATACGGATGGCATTACGTTTTCTTCGTTCAATTCACTATCAGGAATCAAGTGAGCCAAAGCGTCAGCAGCAGCTAATTTCATTTCATCAGTGATTTGAGACGCACGAACGTCGATAGCACCGCGGAATACGCCTGGGAATACTGCTACGTTGTTGATTTGGTTAGGAGCGTCGGAACGACCTGTACCAGCAACACGGATACCAGCAGCTTTCATATCAGCATATGTTGCTTCTGGGTTAGGGTTAGCCATTGCAAATACAATTGCATCGTCAGCTAAGCTTTCCAAAATTTCTTTTGTAAAAGCACCTGCTGCAGATACACCAAGAAGAATATCAGCACCTTTAGCATTTTCAGCCAAATCGCCATGTTTTTCTTCAAGTTTAAGTAAATCGATTAATTCAGCTTGTAAAGAGTCAAGACGTTTGTAGTCTTTATGCAATACGCCAGAGGATACCAACAATGTAATATCACGAGCACCTGCAAGGTATAATAAGCGAGCAATATTAGCACCCGCCGCACCAGCACCGTTTACAACGATTTTAGCAGTAGCTAAATCCTTTTTAACCAAACGAAGAGCGCCTTTTACACCAGCTAAACATGCGATAGCAGTACCATGTTGGTCATCGTGGAATACAGGAATTTCTAATTCTGCTTTCAAACGATTTTCAACTTCATAACATTTAGGAGAGGAAATATCTTCTAAATTAATACCAGCAAAGTTTTTTTGCAACAATTTTACTGTGTTGATCAATGTATCAGCATCTTTTGTATCTACAACCAATGGAATGCAGTCTACATCACCGAATTTTTTGAACAATAAGGATTTACCTTCCATTACTGGCAATGCTGCTGCAGCGCCAATATCACCAAGACCAAGTACACGAGTACCGTCAGATACAACGGCAACCATGTTGGAACGGCAAGTTAATTCGAAGGATTCTGCTTCATTATCTTTAATACGCAAACATGGTTCTGCTACACCTGGTGTGTAAGCTACAGATAAATCATGAGCGTCTTTTAATTCATATTTTGTTCCTACAGTAAGGAAACCTTTTAATTCACGTTTTTTTTGTACAGCTAATTCACGTACGTCCATAACAATTCTCCTTTGTGGATACACTCGGACTCTTTAGAGTCGGTAATTTATACCTTTAACTAATTGTATTATACAAAATGCTAAATCATAATTCAAGTTTTTTCGATATAGTTTTTCGAATTTTTTAAAAACAACTATCATTAAGCTCCCGTAGTAATAAAGATTAAGCTCCCGTAGTAATAAAGTAAATTATAAAAAAGTAGATAAACCATATAAAGCTTATCTACTTCAAATCTATCTTCGTATTATACGATAAAAGCTGTCACATCAATGTTATAAAAGCTGTCTTTAAGCTTTTACAGATGGCAAATTGCGTCCATAGAAGATTTCCATCATTTCTTGTTTTAATTGATGTTTAATTTGCTTGATTTCACGATCGCTCAACTCTGACTCAGTGATGCCAAAGAGATAATTATCTAAATCAAATTCTTTTAACATCATCTTTGTATGGAAAATATTTTCTTGATATACATTTACATCAATCATGTTGTACATGTTGCGAGTTTTTGCACTGATGTAATTTTGAATAGAATTGATGCGATGATCAATATAAATTTTCTTACCAGACACGTCCCGAGTAAAGCCACGTACATGATAATCCAAGGTAAGAATATCAGAGTCAAAACTTTGAATTAAATAATTAAGTGCATTTAGCGGAGAGATTTGTCCACATGTAGACACTTCAATGTCGGCACGGAATGTACTAATCCCTTTGTGCGGATGGCTTTCAGGATACGTATGTACAGTAAGATGCGATTTATCTAGATGCATAACTACATCTTCTTTTTCAATTTCCTCTTCAGAAATTAAAATCGTAACAGACGCACCTTGAGGATCATAATCTTGTTTCGCTACATTAAGGATGTTAGCGCCGATAATATGGCTAACTTCCGTCAAAATAGCCGTTAAACGATCCGCATTGTATACTTCATCAATGTACTGAATATATTGTTTTTTTTCTTCTTCCGTACGAGTATAACAAATATCATAAATATTAAAACTCAATGTCTTTGTGAGATTGTTAAAACCATATAACTTCATTTTAGGCTTTGCTTTAACTGGTGTATCCATGATATGTCATAACCCTTTCCATGCATAGACTTACTATTCCTTTGAAAGTTTCAAAACCGAAGCTTTCACCATATAACTAAACAATATCTTGTTTATACACAAACTCTACATCAAACTGTCCATTATCGTAGGTAACGATGGCAAAGGTACCACCGGAGCGATCACGAGCCAAAGAAATACTACCAGGATTTACAAATACCGCATCACGGGCACGAACCTCCCCATGATGATGGCTATGACCGGACACGATGAGTCGTGCACCCATGTCAGTTCCTAACTCAATCAATTTTTGTATTCGATTATAATATGATACCTCATGACCATGTGTCATGTAAATATAGGTATCTTCAAGAGGAATTAATTGCTCTCGTGGTTCAAGCGGTTGCACACGGTCGTTGTTCCCACGTACAGCATATACAGGAATATCCGTATGTTCCTGCATATAGCGTGCGTCATCTCCAAAATCACCAGCGTGAAGCCACATATCAATGTCTTGATCAGCGGTAGCAGCCAAGACGAGGTCGATATCCTCTAGATACCCATGAGTATCACTTAAAATTCCAATTCGTTTCATTGTATTTAATCTCTAATGCCACTATATTATATATTTATATGAACTATACCATATAGTTCAGAAATATCAAAGCTTACTAATTAATTCGCGTAATGCTCGACCACGATGGCTAATCGTTTCTTTTACGTCGATGCTAAGCTCTGCCATCGTCTTTTCAAATTCAGGTACATAGAAGTATGGATCATAGCCAAAACCATTCTCCCCTTTTGGCTCATCTTGAACAAGTCCATCACAATAGCCTTCCGCAGTAACTTCTCGACCATCAGGATATACAAGCGCTAAAGCGCATACATAATGGCCTGTACGGTCACGTTTACCCTGTAGTTCACGAATTAATTTCTCATTATTTGCATTATCATCACCATGATGACCTGCATAACGCGCAGAATATACACCTGGAGCCCCATCAAGAACATCTACAGTAAGACCAGAATCATCAGCTAAACAAGGTCGATTTGTAGCCTTAGCGTAGTATCGAGCTTTTAACAGAGCATTTTCCATGAAGGTGGTGCCAGTTTCCTCTGGTTCCTCAACGGAAATCACTTCTTTCACAGGTACGCAATCGATAGACAAATGAGAGAATGCCTCTGAAAACTCACGAATTTTTCCTTTATTGCCTGTAGCAAGTACAAATTGTTCCATCTTACACCTCTGGCGCTGTTGGATATACCTTACCAACTTTATCTGCTGTCGCACCAAGTACTTCACGTTGTTTAGCCATGAACTCATCAGTAGCAGTTTCTGCTAGATCAAGTAAAACATTGAGTTCATCACGGTTAAAGGTACCGTGTTCGCCTGTACCTTGTACTTCAACCATATTGCCAGAACCGGTACGAACTACATTCATATCTACGATGGCAGCACTATCCTCTTCATAGCAAAGGTCCGTAATAGGACCTTCTGGACCAATACCTACAGAGATGGCTGCACAAAAATCAGTAATTGGGAATTTTCCTGCTCCGCCAAAGGTGAAGTCTACTGCATCAACGAGGGCTACAAAAGCACCCGTAATAGATGCTGTACGCGTACCGCCATCCGCTTGGATAACGTCGCAATCAATAGTAATAGAGCGTTCGCCTAAGGCTTCAAGGTCTACGACAGCGCGCAAAGCACGGCCGATAAGACGTTGAATTTCTACGGTACGACCAGTTTGCTTCCCCTTTGCGGCCTCACGACTCACGCGAGTTTGCGTAGAACGTGGCAATAAGGAATATTCCGCAGTTACCCATCCTTGTCCAGAACCTTTTAGCCAGCGCGGCACAGAATCCTCAACAGTGGCCGTACAGATAACCTTGGTCTTACCGCACTCAATGAGTACAGAACCTTCTGCATACTCTGTAAAATTCCGTGTTATTTTAATAGGTCGCAATTGACCGGCTGTTCTATTATCGCTGCGCATAGGAACCTCACCATTCTAAAAGTAAATATTAGAACGCCCCTTACATAAAGGGGCGTTATTTCTTATATTATATCACAATTTTACTATTTTTCAGCATTACGAATTATATTGTAATTCGCGATTCTAACATGATAACTCGCGTTATCATTTACGGAGATTAACATTATAGTTCATATTGGCCGTTGCCGAGTGGATCCACCACAACATAACGGCTAGCTCCCCCTTCTGCTTTGGCTCGTTTTGCTTCTACAATAGCATCTTGACGCGTCCCTCCATCTGCTTGCCAAGGAATGAACATAGCATATACACTTTGCGGTCCATACGGTCCATATTGTCCTCGTGAAAGCACGCTATGCCAGCCTACTTTGTTTTCATACATGCGCACCTTTTCAAGTCGCTCCTCTTGTACACCCGTTTCATCGTAGTACACGTTATAATGATTAGACCAAACATCCCCTGCACGTACGCGCTCGTCTTCGGCCATCTTATGCCGGTTAGCCCATTGTATTTTCCACTTGGCGATTAAATCATCTATGTAACTAGTTACATTTTGACTCTGTTTGTATTTAACAGGATCAAAGGCAGGTTCTACGACTTTGCTATAATCAAGACCTGCCATGGATAAAATGATACCCGTATTTACATATGGCAACGCTTCTTGTACGGAATAGCCTCCTTCAAGTACAGCTATATCCGCTTGTAACAAATCGACTAATTCTGCATACCCCTTCGCAGTTACCTGCATATTAGCCAACGGATCACTAAAGTGATTATCTTGTCCTGCCGAGTTAATGACGATATCTGGATTAAACTCTTCAAGAATAGGCAATACAAGCTCACGCATGACCTTCATCAAACCTTCGTCACCGGTACCAGGAGGTAGTGGAATATCTATATTACTACCGATAGCCTGAGGTCCACCAAATTCATCCATAAAGCCTGTTCCTGGATAGAGGGTTCGTCCATCTTGGTGAAAGCTAATATACAATGTATCTGGATCGTGGTAAAACACATCTTGAGAGCCATCACCGTGATGTACATCAGTATCTACTACGGCAATGCGTTTGATTCCATAGGTTTGGCGCATGTGTTGAATCATAACGGCTTCAATATTAATCGTACAGAAGCCACGAATACCATGAACCATAGCCATTGCGTGGTGACCTGGTGGTCTTACTAACGCAAAAGCACGGTCTACTTCACCGCGCATGACTGCATCAGCTGCCGCAATAGCACCTCCAGCAGATACCCGATGAGCTTCAGTCACCCAAGACTCTAAATCTGGAGCACCAACGTGAACCCGCTCTATTGTATCCCAATCCGCTACTATTGGATTATATTCTCTAATATTGGGTATATCTAACAGACCTTCCTCTACGATTTGATCTCGCGTATAGAGTAAACGCTCTTGTCGTTCAGGATGTGTTTCAGAAATTTTCCAGTCAAACGCAGGGAAAAAGACAAGGCCTAAACTGTGATGATATTTAGCTTTATCAATAGTAGAGCTCGTAGCCTCATCCTGTTTAGTATCCATATTCAGAATACCATGACGCTCTCGATAGGATAGTCCTTTATTCCACATAGTGTTTCACCCCCGCCGCCAGTTGTACTTTCACAGTAATTAAACGCTCCATAGATTGCCATCCCTCTACTACAGGGAAATCCTCAATGCTAATGACCTCTATCTCTTGCACCGTATCTAAACCTAAACGTATCGCCTCTTCACTAAGAGTTTCTTTTGCTCGTTCCACAACTTGTTCCGCTCGTTTTAAAGTACAATTTTGCTGTTTAATACCTAATTCAGGAATAACAAGCAAACGACGTTTTGTATCTACATGAACAGTGAGTTCGATGGTAGATAAAGCTAGCGCAGCACCAATAGCATTCGCTACGGCTGCATTTTCTGGAATCGTAATAGGTAAATCCATATATTCTCCAATGCTCGCTCCGAGACTTGGCGCCGTGCCTCCTACTACAACAATATGTTCAGGCACAAATATATCAGGATTTACAATATCTGCCACCACATAAATAGGGCGTTTATTCTCAACCGTTATAACCTCATCTACGCCACGTTGAATCGTTTCCAACGCATTTTGTAGGATTAGTCTTGCTACATCAGAGGAGGTCTTAATAAGAGTTAGTTGATTATTTAAGGTATTTACATTATTAGATTGCAACGTAGCCTGGATAGCATCTGCTAAATCTTGTAAAGCTCGTGATGCTAGATTAAAGTCGCCATAGTTCGCGTGACCGAGCACGATAAGTGCATCCCCCAAGGTAGGTTCTATCCCACCTAGAGCCACTGATGGTCCCACTCGTTCAGGACCTACGGTAAGATTACCATTTTTAAGGCGAATTACAGATTCCCCACCAATACCGACGGAAGTAACGGCGAAGGATCGCACTGCACTTGGATACTCACGGATAGATACACCATTTTTTGTCATCAATGGTTTACCATGCTTCCAAAGGGATATATCCGTTGTAGTACCCCCAATATCTAGAGCCACTGTATGCTTATTACCTATAACGCCGAGAGCCGATAGTCCAAGAACTGTTGCAGCAGGGCCTGTAAAGGCAGTCTCTACTGGACGACTCACCATATGCTCCATAGGTAGAGAACCACCATCGGCCTTTAAAATGTGAAGTGGAGCCAATATATTCCGTGCACTGAGAGCATCTTCAACATTTTTCTTAAACACCGTAAATACGGGTGTCACAGCGCTATTAAAATAAGCACTAATAGTACGACGAGGGAAATTTAAAGAACCACTTAATAAACTGCCATTAGAAATTGTATGATACGTATTTTTCAATTCCTCTGTAATAGATAGTTCTTCTTGAGGATTCCGCACCCCAAATTTAGCGGACACAGCAGCCAAATCGGTACCACTACGTGCTTGAACCATGTTGGCTATACCACGTACAGCATCAGCAGGGGTACGCTCTACAACGATACCTCTATGATCTGTATAACCTTGAAGATATATAGGTTCCACGGGGAATATATCATCTACATTACGGCCTGGACCTGTAATCACATAGAGATCTACTACTTGCTCCTTCGCTTCTACGATGGTATTTGTCACCACGGTAGTAGATAAGGTTACTTGTTCAATATTTGATGTATCATAGCCCTCCAAAACCGCATCTAAGGCCTCACCTATACCATTCATTAGATTATCCTTTGTAGTCCGCCTCTTCGCAGTTGCCACTACACGATGGGCATCAATGATAACCGCATCGGTAAAAGTTCCACCTACGTCTAACCCTAGTAACATATAACCTCCTTTTAGTATTAATAAAGAATCCATACAAACTCAAAACGTAGTAAAGAAAACTCCATTTAAGCTACCATATACTCTCTATTTGATCTAATATGCAATCCCTATTCAAATCTGCGTATAGTCCATATTCAGGCTCATTATATAAAAAAGCTGTACCCATCTCTATGTGATGAGTACAGCCTTCTGTTATTTACCAGATACAGATGCGTAATTTTTGATGATAACAATCGGAGTCATTTGACTATCGTTACCAAATGGATTATCAATCAACAATTGTGCAATTTTTTTAGCGTCAATTCCACGACTTGTACCTAAAATAGCGGACCGTTTCAAATCATTAACATCAGCTACAACGGCACCGTAACAACCAGTGCGAGATACAATTTTCTCAGCCACTTTATCCGGATCCTTTGGACCAAATACAATGTGCTTATCAAATGGAGGCATAGTCCCCGTTACATCATCTGTTAAGGATGCAGCCCGAGCAATTGCATAGAATACCCCTGGTTTACGGAAAATTTTAGCAATAGCCCCTAAAATAAAAGCACCTAATACCTTCCATTTACCATCCAAATTCATAGCCGATTGCATACCATAAATAGATGCCATGGATCCATCTGGATGGATAAAACGATTAATTAAACGAGCTTGCCAGCACACATTTAGCTCTTCAGGACGTGTAAAACGACCTTGCGTAATAGCTACTACAGATTCAGCAACGCATACGATATCTTCAGGTCCAATATTATGTCCGCCAAATTCAACGATAGCATCAACGATGTCATCATTATCTGTAAGGATACGTGTTGGCACACATACTAACTCTAATTCTGCCATTGTTATGCCTCCTTATTGAACCATTGCTGCTTGAACTTCTTCAGCAGTCAAACGAATACGCTGTTTATCAATATGATAGTCTGTCCGGCCTACGATTTGGTAGTAAATATCGATGTCCATATAAGGGAATCCCTTAATATCTTCTCGAATATTGCCAGTTTTACCTGTTAATGTAACATATACACGAATTGTGCCACCTTTGCGTGGTTTGATAATTATAGCTTCAAAATATCCATCTTGACGCGGACGATTAATATCCATAGCCCAAGCATTTACTTTAACGGCATCAAAATGTTCTTCCGGTAATAATGGACGTGGAAATAAGTCCATTATTGTGCCCAATTGGCGCCCTTTATTTACAAATGGTATATCACAGAACAAAGTAATGGACTCAAAACTACGATCAGACACTTGGAAGTTCGTTGCCCGTTTCGCTAATAAGACAATATTTTCATTACCTTGTTTCAACACAAACAAACGGAATAATAAGTACAGAGCTGCAACAGCCACAATAATAGCTATTACTGCACTGAGGATGTTATAAAACCACATAGGGTATCTCCTTTATAATGTAATATGTTCAATGGTACGACGGCTTGTATCAAGGAAGGATGCACTCAACGTATCACCAAGTTCGACATCCTTTGTAAAATACAATGTCACGGTGCCTACAGTATCTTGATGATTGAAAAGATTTTTACTCTCTAGTCTGTGACGAACCAATTCACTTGTTTCAAAAGCAGGATCAATGAACTGAATGCGACACGATGTTAGTTCCTCTAGTAAAGGTTGTACAAATGGAAAATGAGTACACCCCAAAACAACAACCTCAATTTCTCGAGATAATAAAGGTTCTAAATAATCCTTGCATACTTCACGAACAAAGTAATCATCTAAATGACCTTGTTCAATAAGCCCCGCCAACTCTGGACAAGGTTGTTCCCAAACAAAAACCTCATGATCAACTTCTAAAGCCACATGCTTATGAATATGACTATTTACAGTGGCCACGGTCGCCATAATACCGATAGTCTTGCTTTTACTTTTATTAATAGCTGTTTTTACACCTTGTGATACACCAATAACTGGCACAGATACAAGTTCACGTACCGCATCAAGAGCCACAACGGTGAAGGTGTTACAAGCAATCACCATCAACTTAACAGGCTGCTTTTCTAGCGTCTCCGCAATACGGCACGCTAAATAAGTGATTTCATCATCACTGCGATTACCTACAGGATTATTCGCATTATCACCGATATAGATAAAATCTTCGTTAGGAAATTGTTCTTGTAATACCTTTAACACAGATAGTCCGCCTACACCAGAGTCAAATACACCGATAGGCAATTGTTGTACATTACTCATGCGGCATCTCCTCAACAGCTGCTAACATAGGCAGATAGAAAGTATCGTCTAATCGCACAATTTTTCCTGTTAATTTTGACATAAAGGCGTTCTTAGTTTCCCCCGTAGCAAGTATTGCACCATCACTAGCACGGCGCATGCGATAGCGAAACACCATTTGAGCCCTCGTCATCTTAACCAAATACGTTTCGATGTGAAGTTCATCATCGAAATTCGCAGGTTCTTTATAATTGCAAGATACATTCATGATGGGAAATACAATATCCTCATTCATCATATCCCACAAAGTGACACCGATCTTACGAAGGAATTCAATGCGCGCCATTTCAAACCATCTAAAATGATTACTATGGTGAGCAATCCCCATCATATCAGTTTCATAAAATCGTACATTTACTGAAGCAATATGCATAAATTCTGTCCTTTTTAAATAGTATACAATTTTTATTCTATATCTATTACTTTAGTGTGTCAAATAAATAAAGGCAGTTCAATCACTATGGATCAAACTGCCTAAAATGGTAAAAGTTAGCGACTGCTACCAAATGGAAAGAATTTTTTTGCCTCTTCTTGATGACTCGTTTTGATATAACGATTCGCAATCTTAAAGGCTAATCCGAGTACTGCCACATCATCTACCCAACCTAATACAGCAATCGTATCCGGTACAATATCAATAGGTAATACCAAATATCCTAAGGCACCTGCAATGACCGCTTTTACATATTTGGGAGTGTCCTTGTCGCGAAAACAAAGGAACAAGGTTACTGCTTGTTGTACAAAGGCAAGTTTCTTACCATATCGACCAAGAAACCCTAAAAATCTTGATTCGCTAAAATACTTACCATATTTAATAATCTTAAATGGATTCATAGTAATAATAATCCTTCAGCGTTTATTTACGCAAACCGCCAATTTTATCTTTCGCTGTGTTAACAGTGTTTGTAGCAACATCTTTTGCTGTCTCTACAGCATCAGAAGCTTTAGTTTTTGCAGTTTCTACTGCTACCTGTGCAGAAGCTTTTGCTACTTCTACACCACCTTTTGCGAATTCTTTAGCTACTTCAATACCTTCTTTAGCAGAATCAAGTTTTTCTTTCGCTGCATCAGAAACCTTTGCTACAACTTCTGCTGCGTTATCATGAATTTGATATTTTGTTTCATTATTCCATTTATTGATGGCAGGTGTTACTTTTTCTTCGTAAACTTGCTTTAAAGATTCTTTAGCAAGACCTGTTTCATTAGCAATCCCAGCCCATACGTCACGTTGACCTTGAGTGAATGGAATACTAGCACTTGCATCACGAACGATTTCAGAAGCAATAGCTTTACCATTTTCAAGGAATTCAGCAACCATCGGTTTGTAACGTTCGATATCAGAAGGCATACCATCTTGAATCCAAATATTTGCAATTTTACCAATAGCATAAGTTAAACCGATAGCTACAGGAACGCGAACAGCTTTAATTGGAATTAGAAGGGATACTGCAGCTGTACCTACAGCTGTGCTAAGACCACCTACTAAACCAACTACAGCACCAGCTTGCAATTCTACGTCATAAAGATGAGCAATACGAGTTACCATGTACGTAGCATTGGCGCACAAAGCGACACTGCTGAATTTAGAGGATAATGCCAATGCTGCCGCACGACCTGCCCCCCAGAAAATAAATTGTTCAACTTGATAGTCACGATCTTGAGATCCATCCATAAGTGGCTCAAGTGTTACGCCATTATATTCTGCCATAAGTATTCTCCTTTGTTGTGAACCAACTATAGGTCTTATTATTAGTATTATTATACCATTCTATTGATAGAAGTGAAATGAATTTTTCTAATTATCCATATATAACAGCTTCTAATATTTTCTATATTACCAACTTGTGAGTCCCCCATCGATTGTCCATGCTGCACCTGTCACAAAAGAAGCCTTATTACTCAACAAAAATACAATTACTTCGCCAATTTCATGGGGCTTAGCAATGCGACCTAGTGGGTAATGTTGGCCCATTTCAGCCTTTGCAGCTGCCGCATCTTGATTGGCATTAGCAATCTGTTTGTCCACTAATGATGTATCTACATCACCAGGACACACACAGTTTACACGAACACTGTGAGGTGCCATTTCAAGGGATAGAGATTTTGTAAAGCTCACTACAGCCCCCTTTGATGCACCATATACAGAACACGCTACATTACCTTGTAAACCTGCATCACTAGCGATTGTTACAATACTGCCCTTTGATGATCGTAAATAGGGAAGCGCCGCTTGACATAAGAATACAGTACCTTTTACATTAGTCCCAAACATTTCATCAAAAGCTGCCTCTGTAACATCAGCTAGCAACTCTTCTTCATAGTAGCCTGCAGCTGTTACAAGAGCAGACACTCCACCAAACAAATCTACTGTTTCTTTTACAATTCGCTGACAATCCTCAATTTTAGATACATCACCTTGAATATATTGTACCTTAGATGAATAACGACGTAGCTTAGTTTTAGCCTTTTGACCAACTTTTTCATTTCTACCATTGATGACTACACACCAACCTTCTTTGAGTAAAAGCTTTGCCGTAGCAAATCCAATACCCGATGTACCACCACTGATCAATGCCACTTGTACATCACTTTTATGAGGCATACCTTGCCCTCCTATAAAGTTGAAACATAGTCATAGACTAATTTCAACAACATAACTGTCGTTACCGACAAGAATACAACTCGCACCAAAGATGAGCCTTTTGCAATGGCGAGGTGCGATCCTACATAAGCGCCAATAATTTGACCCGCCCCAGTGGCAAGGCCATACTTAACATTGACGTGTCCTAAATATAAAAATACCAATAAAGACGCCAAATTACTAGTAAAATTCAATATTTTTGCATTAGCAGAAGCATGCAAGAAATCAAAACCTGTAAAGATAAAACCCATAATCAAAAACGTACCTGTACCAGGTCCTATAAAGCCATCATATATACCGATACCAAGAGCAAAAGCCATGCAAATATATAGCGCTTTTCCTGCTACCTGAGATGTACGATTGATTTCACCCCAGTCTTTTTTGAACACCACAAAAAGTGTTACACAAATAAGTAATATGATGATAATAGGCTTTACATACAACGGAGGTAAAGAAACAACCGCCAATGTACCAAGCATAGACCCCACAAAGGTAAAAGGCAATAATTTACGAACTAGAGAGAAATCAACCATGTGATTTCTCAAAAATGTAATGGATGCGCTACCAGCTCCAAAGATACTAGATAATTTATTACTGCCCAGAGCCACACTAGGTGGAAGATTTGTTAATAACATGGCAGGTACAGAAATGAGGCCTCCGCCGCCCACAATGGAGTCTACAAAGCCAGCAAACGCACCAGCTACGGCGAGTAAAACGAGTATAAGGATATCAAATGGTAAACCTGTTACCGCAATGAGCCACTCCATAATAAACCTCCTACAGATAGCACATCAACGGTCGCCAAAGGCCACCGTTGTCATGCTAGTTTATTTTATTTTGCACCTAGACGATCGAGAGCCAATGTATAACCATCAGCACCATATACTAAACAGCGCTTTACACGACTAATCGTAGCAGTACTCGCACCCGTTTCTTCTACGATTTTCTCATAGCTCTCCCCTGCGCGAAGCATTTTTGCTACTTGTAAGCGTTGAGATAATGCTTTTAATTCGTT
This sequence comes from Veillonella parvula, assembly GCF_002005185.1. Classification (GTDB taxonomy): domain Bacteria; phylum Bacillota; class Negativicutes; order Veillonellales; family Veillonellaceae; genus Veillonella; species Veillonella parvula_M. Next base: position 1,146,300 of record NZ_CP019721.1, on the reverse strand, counting down.
AATCGTACAGATATCTTCGAAAAATGCATAGCATTCCTCTGTATTTTCAAGCGTTAAAATGGCGGTGAACAATTCGTCATTTTGTTGACTTCTCAATTTTTCATTGATACTCATAGGATCCTCCTACTTCTTATTCATCGCTTTAGACCAAGCATCACCAATCATTTGTACAACTTGTACCAATACAATCAAGATGATGATTGTAGCGATCATAATATCGGCTTGGAAACGTTGGTAACCATATCGGATAGCAATATCCCCGAGGCCACCGCCGCCGATAGCACCTGCCATCGCAGAGTAACCGATGAGGTTGACGATAAGCACCGTCACATTGTCAATAATTGTTGGCAATGCTTCTGGTAATAATACTTTCCAAATGATTTGTAATGGGCTTGCCCCCATGGATTGAGCCGCCTCGATAACGCCAAAATTGATGTCCTTAATAGACGTTTCTACTAGGCGTGCCAAAAACGGAATTGCAGCAATGGTCAACGGCACACATGCTGCAGTTGTACCGATGGATGTACCTACCACCATACGAGTAAACGGAATGATAGCAACCATCAAGATGATAAAAGGTACAGAACGGGTTGCATTGACAATGGCACCCAATACTTTATTGAGTGCTACATTTTCCAAGATATGACCTTTAGAAGTAACAACCAAAACAACACCAAGAGGAATACCTAATAACATTGCCATTACGGTAGAAATTATCGTCATTTGCAATGTATCAAGGGTACCAGTTATGAGTAGATTAATGATTTGCTCTGACATAACCGATCACCTCACTTTCAATTGGTAACGTTTTGATGTAGTCCAAACCTTCTTGCGCATTTTCTGGGTCACCATTCAAGATAACGATGAGGCGACCAACGCTCGTATTTTGGATGTAATCAATGCCGCCAAAAAGGATGCTTACATCTAAATTAAAGCGTCTTACAAGACCTGCTACTACAGGCTCATCTGTTGCTTGTCCTGTAAATTTGAGGCGAACTAATGGGGCGGTTCCTGCAATCCATTGATCATGCAACTCTAGATGTTCCAATGCTTCTGGAGGTAAGTTTTCACTCACTACAGAGCTAATAAACTCTTTTGTCGTATTTTCACGAGGATGTGTGAATACTTCAACCGTACTACCTTCTTCGAGTATTACACCGCCTTCAATAACTGCCACGCGATCACAGATTTCACGAATAACATGCATCTCATGTGTAATGAGCACAATAGTGAGCCCCATCTTTTCGTTAATATCTTTCAACAATTTCAAAATAGAATCTGTTGTTTGAGGATCAAGGGCAGATGTGGCTTCATCACAAAGGAGAACTTTTGGATTTGAGGCCAATGCACGAGCGATACCAACACGTTGTTTTTGACCACCAGATAATTGAGATGGATAGTTGTTCATACGCTCTGTAAGGCCTACGATATCAAGGATCGGCTCGATGCGCTCCTTGATTTCAGCCTTACTCATACCTTGTAATTCCAACGGAAATGCTACATTGTCATACACTGTGCGAGAGGACAAGAGGTTAAAATGTTGGAAAATCATACCGATATTTTTGCGTGCTTTACGCAAAGCTGATTTACTAAGTGTGGTTAAGTCTGTACCATTTACGATAACAGAGCCAGATGTAGGTGCTTCGAGCATATTGATGCAACGAATCAAGGTGGATTTACCGGCACCGGATTGGCCGATAATGCCAAAGATTTCGCCTTCTTTCACATTTAGGCTAATATCTTTCAACGCTTCCACACGAGTAGCACCTTCATAGACTTTACTAATGTGTTCTAATTGTATCAAAATAATTTCCTTTCTTAAGGTAAATGTGTATCATTTGATGAAAGCAACTTATCTATCAAGGTAGCCCCTCTTCCATCAATTTTTCTAGTGCTTCGCGTAGACGAAGTGTAATGGCACCTGGTTTACCACCAGATACTAAATTTCTGTCTAGCTTAGTAATTGGGATGACACCACCAATTGTATCGGTAAAGAATAATTCATCCGCATCATCTACAAAATTACGATCGAATTCTTTCTCAATAATGGTAATACCTAAAGATGGTGCTACACGCGTTAAGATCATTTGGCGCGTAATACCTTTTAAGATATGATTATCCGCTGGATGCGTGTACAAGATACCATCCTTAACAGCAAACACATTAGATGTGGCGCCTTCTGTACAAATGCCATCACGGAACAAGATTGCTGTATAAGCAAATTTCTTTTCTGCTTTTGTTTGTGCCAAGATATTCGGGATCAAATTTGTAGTCTTAATATCTACATGATCCCAACGTTCATCAGGTAAAGCTATCGCTTTTACACCTTCACCCAATTTATTGACTTCATCTAAATCCAAGGTACGGATAGACATAAGCATTTGTGGTTCTAATTTGGAGCGATCATAAGCATGGTGACGTGGTGCTACACCACGAGAGATTTGTAAATAAATATAGCCCTCTTTGATTTCACTTTGCTCGATCAAAATTTCGTGCAATTCTGTCAAATCATCAGGAGTCATTTTTACAGGGATATCCATTTCACGCATAGAGCGATACAAACGATCTTGGTGGTAAGACAAAGCGAAACAACGGCCTTTTACAACGCGAACAACTTCATATACAGAGTCGCCAAATAAATAGCCACGGTCATCAATGCTAATAACTTTAGCACCTGGTTCGACGAATTCACCGTTAAAATATGTTAATTCTTGCATAGGAGCACCTCTTTTTCTATTTCGTTACTCTATCAAGTGGTAATCATCATGGACTTATTATAACACAATTACTTTCAAATTTTCACACTTTACTTTGTGAAAGATATTAATTCGATATACAAAAATCCGCTAGGATACCATAGTTAAAAACTATATCCTAGCGGATGTATAACAAATATTATTTTAATACTAAATCAGCACCACAGAGCTAGTTAATACTATGGCCGATACGAAAGTACTAATACCAATTAGGACTCTCTATACAACAAAAGCTTTCTGATTATACTAGTGCCCCAGTACAAATTTACGAATAGACTTAGGTAAATAATTGAAACCTACCGTAGTCAAATAGGATAATGCCAACGCCATAGCATACATAACGAGAACATTGACCACCGTGTACAAGAGATTGTATTTAGCCATCACAGCAGATATGATTAACAGCCAGAACGGATGTGTTAAATAAATGCCATAGGACTTATCCCCTATTTCAGACCAAATGGATTCCATAGTCACATTCATAGGTAGTGTTTGGAATAGGAATAAACTAAACATCGTTCCCAAACCAGTGTAAAGAACACCCATCGGACTCATTTGATGTACCGTATAAATTGCTTCTAACACAGTGTAATGCCATACGTCCATGACATAGTAATAGGAGCCAAGCATCAATAATATGGAGCTTACCGCGCTGATGCCTAAAAGGTAACGATAACGCCACATATATTCGCAGACGATTTCATATCGTTCAGCACATACGGCACCTAAAAGGAAAATCCACACATAATGAATAACCCAATAGTTGAGTCGCATATCAAAAAGATATTTAAGAACTGGCTGATTACTTAGATTTTCTGTTACCCAACGGCCAAGCATGTAAGACGAAACATAATCGATACCAACTTGGATGACAAATAGTAAAACCATCCAAAATATAGGCCGTTTTAAGATGACTTTCACCATGGCCCGCCATAATGGCATCATTACGTAGAACCATAGCAAAATAACCATAAAATATAAATGATACATAGAAGTACCAAAGAGTAGATTTATCGCCAACGGCCCTGGGTGTAAATTGCCAAGATTATGAGCTGTCACCCCTGTATATAGCAAGTAAAAGATGGACCACGTAATATATGGAAATAGCACCACCTGAATGCGGCGGTGCATAAATTCCTTATATGAGAATGGTCCCTCTACCGAAGTATGATAAAACAAGCCAAATGCAGAGAGGAAGAAAAACGCAGGCACTCCAAAGCGAGAGAGAATTTCTAACACGCTGATGAGTTCTAAATTTACAAAAGGATTTTGCAATGCGTAAGATCCTACATGAATGCCGATAACACCGAGCATACAGAGGCCTCGCATATAAGTAATTTCCGGTAAAAACGCTTTTTTCATAGCCATTCCCTATTCACTATTGACCAGGTGCAGCGGCAGGTGTTGGTACAACACGTGGGCCTTGAGACTCTGTAGCTGGTTGTTTAACTACCGGAGGTGTAGATGTAGGTGTTTGAGGCGTTGCAGCTTTTTCAGGTTGTGCAGCTTGTGTTGGTACAGCCTGACCATTTGCTTTAGCAGCCGCTTCTGCCTTAGCCTTAGCTTCTGCTTCAGCCTTAGCTTTTGCTTCAGCTTCTCGTTTCAAGCGTAATTCTTTTTCAAGTGGTACCACTGGTTTGTCATAAACAGTGATATCCGTTTCAAATAGACGTCCCCATGGGAATGTAGCTTTTACTGTACGAGGATTAATTTTAAGGTATTTTTCAGCGAAATCTTGAATGCGTTCACCTAAGTAACTTTCAAGACGTTCATTTAATTCGCCAGAGTAACGAACATTGTCTGTTCTGATAGAATCTTGCATACGATAAATATCTTTTCGGATATTTGCTTGATATGCCCAGTTGTCCAAATATTGTTGCGTCAACATATCACGATGACCTTCTGGGCTCATAGATTTAAGCAATAATCCTTGAGCAATAGCGTAACCTACGGTGTTACTTGCTGTATTCCAACCATTATACGCACCAATTTTGTACAACAAATCTCGTTTGTACATAGCGGATACCAATGTATTATCTGCACCATTATTGAAAGCAATATCTGCAACGCTTACGTTCACACCAGAGTCAACAGCTTGTTGAATACGATCTACGAAAGCATTTGTAGAGTTAGAGATCATTGGGAAGTTTTCGAAGTTTTCAGACTCGCCTGTGCTCGTAGTAAGAGGTGTATTAACAGCCAATAATACAGTTGGTTTGCCTTGTGTCACCATCGTGCCACCTACGGCCTCAACGTGTTGAGCAATTGTTTTATCAATCGTTTGATCTTCGTAACCTGGCAATGTTTTACCGCCACCACCGAGTGGATAAATTACGGAGAATGTAGGTTTTTCTGTGCTCACATCGGTACGGGAACGCGCCATCAACAAGAGACCAAGTTGGTCAGCACCAGGGAAGCTACCGTATTTTTCAACAGAAATATCCTTGGAATATTTGTTGAGGTAACGACCTTCTAATGCGGATTGAGATAATTGAGATGTATCATCATGACCTAATGCAAAGTAGTCGAATACACCACTGCGAGTTTCATCAATCAACTCTTTGTTGATTTTCATATTTTTTTGACGGCGATCAAACCAGTCTTGCAAGTATTCCACAGGAACAGAGGCTTGTAGGCTCATCAATTTTTGAGTTTCTTCTTGCGTTAAAGAGCCAGAATCTAATTTATCTTGTAATGCAGCGATTTGGAAGATAGTTGGGCCATATTCCGCATAGTAGGCCGGTTCAGTACCGCCACCACTCGCACGTGGGGAACGCATTACGGTACCAAAGCCATAGATGCGTACATTTTTATTACGCGCTTTTAAACCTTCAATACGTTTCAAGCGATTTTGCAATGTGCTAAGAGGAATATTATGTTTACGAGAATCTACAAGACCTCCATAAATAAGAGTATCTGTACTTAATACCATAACATCAGCACGACCTGCATTTTGCTCTACCCAAGCCATAATTTGATCAGCTTGACCTTGGTAGGTCTTACCAGAAATCAAGTGTTGAGGTGGTGTCAACACAGTCATACCCGCCTCACGAGCTGTATCAACTGTATATTGCAAACTTACAGGACGATCATCTTGAGGTACATATAATACGGTTTCTGCATCAATTTTGATGGATGTACCTGTAGCAATGGCTGTAACCATTAAAGCTACTTTCAACCATTTATTTGTCATAAAGCAAATCTCCTTCTGTGTACACGAGTACTCTCGACTCGAAAATTAACTCTTATATAATACTCTTTTTTTCTGACACTTTTATGAAATACTTAATAGTATAATTATATCATTTACCTGTTATTTCTCAAATGCAGTGCCTTTAGCTTTAGCGCACTTTGGGTAAGCTCCAATTATATTTAATAGCTAGTAAACGGATAACTAGTACAACGGTAAAAGCACCATATACAGCCTCTCCAACCCAGTTAGAAATAACCATTAAGTAATAAACGATGCCCCCAATAACACTAGGCAGAGCATACACATCTTCTTTTAAAACAGACGGAATCCGTTGAGCCAGCATATCTCGGATAATACCACCTCCAACGGCAGTAATAGTTCCTAATAAAACAATGAAAATTGGCAACTCTGGATATAGTTTAAACCCTGCAGATGCTCCGGTTACTGTAAAAGATGCCAACCCGACTGCATCGGCTAATAAATAGCTTGCTCGGCTACGAGGGCCCATAGCATGCTTGCGATAACGGCTGTTATAGATAATAAATACGATAATTGTTACGGAAATAACCACAGTTACATATACAATATTGCGTAACGAATTCGGCGGAAAATACCCCAAGAGAACATCACGTACAATTCCACCACCGATTGCCGTAGCCAGTGCCAATACAGCCATACCAAATATATCCATTCTCCGCGCCACCCCAACAAGTGCTCCGGAGATAGCAAAGGCAATAGTGCCAATCATATCAAATATATACCAAATAATATCCATAATACCCTCACACAATCTATTCGCATAACTTCGCACACTATGATAGACTTTATGTAAGATATTATACATTAAGAGGTATGAGAATGACAAAGAACATTACACCTATAGAGATTAAAAATATGGATGAGCGTAGCCGTGATGAATATTTTATGGGTTTTGCCCTAAAGGAGGCCCACAAAGCTTATGCTCTAGGAGAAATTCCTATCGGCGCCATTTTAGTTCAAAACAATACAATCATTTCACGCCACCATAATCGCCGCGAATTAGATCACGATGCAACGGCTCATGCAGAGGTGCTCGTCATCCGCGAAGCATGCGATGTACTCAAGCGTTGGCGGTTGACTGGTTGTACCCTGTATGTTACGATAGAGCCGTGTCCGATGTGCGCTGGAGCCATCATCAACAGTCGTATTGACCGTGTTGTATATGGTGCAAGTGATTACAAAGGAGGCGCTGTAGAGTCTCTTTTCAATGTACTCTCTCACCCTGGTTTAAATCATGAACCCGAATTAGCATCGGGGGTCCTTGGTGATGAATGTAGTCAAATCATGAAAGACTTTTTTAAAGAGCGCCGTAAAACACGGAGGAGTACCCAAGAGGCTGAAGGGTCCGCACTCGAAATGCGGTAGGTCGGGCAACCGGCGCGGGGGTTCAAATCCCTCCTCCTCTGCCATATAAAATATATAAAGCGCTAACCATGGTTAGCGCTTTTTTGCGAAGGGACCACTACTATGAAAAAATATTACCCTTATCTCATTACGGTGAGTCATATGATTAACGACTCCTGTCAAAGTGTATTACCTGCCCTCTTGCCATTATTTATCTACACTTATGGACTTAGTTTAGAGCAAGCAGGCTTTCTCATATTAGCCAATACAGCATTATCTTCATTGTTACAGCCATTATTAGGTTATGTCTCTGACAAGATCAATCAGCCACGGCTAATCGCCTTAGGTGTTCTGCTCTCAGCTTGTAGCACAGGTGCCATGGGTTTTGTAACCTCTTATGAAAGCTTGCTTGTTTGTGCTACCTTAGCTGGTGTAGGCTCCTCTATCTTCCACCCTGAAGGAGCGAAAATCATGAATCGCCTGGGAGGTGGTAAAAAAGGTAAAGCCATGGGTACCTTCGCCATCGGTGGTAGCTCTGGTTTTGCCATCGGTCCACTCTTTGCGGGCTCTATTGCCTATACAGTAGGACCTCATGGACTGGCAGCTTTTACCATAGTGGGTCTTATCATCTCAACAGTTTTATTCGTCCTCATGCCGCGCATAGTAACTCAAGCACGCACTATCGACCAAGCGGTAGCTATGGAAAACCCTACACTAGTGGCTAAGCCGCTAAAAAATTACTGGAAATACTTTGGTATCTTGTTTATTATCATCCTAAGCCAATCAGTAAACTTCCGCGTTATCAATGCATTTATTCCTATCTTCTGGACTCGTGAACTCGGCACTAGCCCAGAGCAAGGTAGCTTTGCATTAACCATATTCTTTAGTATCGGTATCTTCATGACATATATTGGCGGTCTATTAGGCGACAAATATGGTCCCATTAAAATCATTAGACTATCCCTATTGATTTGGTTGCCAGCCATGTTCCTATTAACAGAAGTGCCAACCTTCTCCCCTGTTATCATGATGCCTATAGCCTATATGTTACTACTCATGATTGGCGCTGCTAAAGCTCTTAGCTACAGCCCCGTTATCGTACTAGGCCAAACCTACCTTGCTAAAAGCATCGGCTTTGCGTCCGGTATTACCCTTGGGGTGAGCCAAACTATCGGCGGTATCATCGCACCTGTAGTAGGTAACCTTGCGGATACCTATTCTTTACCTGCCGCTATGATGACACTCGTACCATTCCTAGTAGTGGGTCTTGGGGCTTCATTGATACTTAAAGATCCTAAAAAACTACAATAAACAAAAAAGAACCCTTCACGTGAACTGTACCCCAAAAATTGGACACAATTTTTGAAGGTACAGACCAACGAAGGGTTCTTTTTATATTCAGCTAACCACGTCACTTGCAGTTTAGTGTTTTAGCATTTCATTCAATATAACTACATCCGTTTCTTTCATGCCTTGTGCCACAGCACCAATACTGCGGATAGTTTCATCAACGGAGTATGCTACAAGTCCATCGCCTTTTTGGTAGTTTTTGTTAAGGCGAGCTTGTTTATATCCCATAAAGGCGCCATCAAGGGAAATTGCAATTTTACCTGCACAGGATGGTTTCGCACCATCACATACGATACCAGATAAACTTGCAAGACCATTTACAAGAGTGTTCTCGATTATATCTTTACTATCACCCTTCAAGAAGGCAATACCTGCTACACTTACCACACCGGCAGATACAACGCCACAGTATGCAGACAATTTACCAATACCAGATTTAACGTAAAGCGTTAGCAAGTTAGCAAAGACGAGAGCGCGATACAATTCATCTTCACTTTTACCAAGTTCCTCGGCAGTCGTAATGATTGGTACAGACACGGTTAAACCTTGATTACCAGAGCCAGAGCAAATAACAACAGGCAATGGGCAGCCACTCATACGCGCATCAGAGCCAGCTGCGGCACGAGCCTTACATTTCGTTTCGAGAGATGGATTTTCTTCATCTAACAATAACAATTGTCCAATATTAGATCCATAATCATTGGACAGACCTTCCTTAGAAATTGCAGTATTATACTCAACTTGCTGTTTAATTTGAGGTAGGATACCAGAAATATCACCTGTTAAAGCAAATTCGTAAATGCTATCGAAGGTCATGGCATATTCTGTTTTGGCCGCTTTCTTAATTTCATTGACTGTTTCAGAGACAATCTCGCCATCTACTGATACATATGTTACATTCGTATGGTCATTTTCAATGCGAACAACCGCTGTATGTTCATCTGTTTCTGCAGTGATTTCTATATATAGATTATCTACGCCTTCAGCAAGTGAAACGTTACAGAAGTTAGCATCAAGCAATGTGCCAAGCCATTTGCGATCTTCGTCTGTAGCAGATTCTAATACCTCTAGTTCACGCTCTGGATGACCTACAATAGCACCCAGTGTAGCAGCCGCCGTTAGTCCTTTTCGTCCCCCAGAATTTGGAATGACTACAGATTTTACATTTTTAATAATATTCGCGCTGCATCTTGCGTGAATACGGTTAGGAAATTCATCTAAAACAGAGACTGCCTTCGCAGCCGCATAAGCCAATGCAATTGGCTCAGTACAACCGAAGGCAGGACGCATCTCTGACTGTAACAAAGAAACATAATCCATCTTATACTTCCGCAATAATTTCCACTTCTACAATAACGCCTAATGGAAGGTCTTTTACTGCTACACATGAACGAGCTGGTTTAGAAGTGAAATATTTAGCATACACTTCATTAAATGCTTTGAAATCACCAATATCAGCTAAGAAGCAAGTTGTTTTAACAACCTTGGAAAAGTCTGTACCAGCTTCAGTCAATACGGCTTCAATATTTTTGCATACTTGTTCAGTTTGCTCTACAATGCCCCCTTCAACAACTGTACCAGTTGCAGGATTGAGTGGAATTTGACCAGAAGCAAATAATAAACCGCCAATAACTTTAGCTTGAGAGTAAGGGCCTACTGCTGCTGGTGCTTTGTCTGTAGAAATTGTTTTCATGATAAATCTCCTTTTATAAATAAATATAAATTAATATGACTATATTTAAGGTGCGAAACTCATGTTGATGCCTCGATATATATGACTTACCTCAATATATCACATATTACACAAAAGTACGTATATAACCAATTATTTAATTGATTTAAATGCATTATCAAATATTGGTTTGAAATAATCACGTTGTACATCAGTTGTTATACCTACATACAACACTGGTTTTCCTGGCTTCAACACAAATGCAGCATTTGCATAGAGTGGAGTTTGTACATTTCCATCTGCATATAACAAGCGAGAGCTTGCTGCATATGTTTGATATTTTGTACCAGCCACCGGATGTACTTGTTCTGCATTTTCTACGGTTAGAGTTTTAAGTGTTTTAGGCATAATCGTTGCTTTTTGGGAATCACGACTAGACACATTAATAGGTCCATTCAAAGGAACTACTGTTGTGCTAGTGGGAATCTGTTTATTTATTGTTCCTAATAGAAGTTGCTCTGTTACAGGATCAATTTGACCTTTATCAAGAGCGGCCATTGCCGCTATAAACATAGGGTCATTAGCCTTTTCTTTAGCCACTTGTTGCGCTATTTGTTTAACATCTACAGCCACTACGAATGCATCTTTTTGACCAGTTTTATCTGCCCCTTGCAATTGGTATATATCAAAATTAGTACCAAAGTTTTGGAAAAATTCCTTTGCCATCATATTCGCCATCGTAGATTTTGAGGGATTCTGTTGCATTTGTTTCTCTACAAAATCACGTGTATTTGTTTTAGACGCAGAAACAATATTTACATTATTAGGCACTACCATGGATCCTGCAATTGTTTGTACATCCTTAGCAAAACCTACGCCAGATACAGTACCCATTAGGCAAGCTGCACAAGCCAATACTTTCAAAGATTTCATATTATTTACCTCCCTTGAGAGATTGTGTTTGATACATATGATTCAACTCATTAGCCCAATAATCATAGCTAGAGTCATCAGACATTAAAATCTGTAAAGATACACCTTTATCTGTAGGAACAGCATAACCAATTAAGGAATAAGTATTTCTAAAGCCATCATATTTTAGACTACCGCGTAAATCGCCTGTCACAGCTGTACCATAGCGTGTTTGAACAGGTTTATAGGCCACATGCGTTGCATCTAGGCTTACTTGTTTTGCCATAAAGTCTACATAAGAACGGATCTCTTCTATACTTTTAGGAGATGATTTCTTATCTGTGGCAAGCATTTTATCAAAGACACCTATAATTTGAGAAGGTAACTTATCATTTATCGTTTTTAGATCTTTAGCTAATTTAGCACCTTCAATAGTATTGCTCTTCAGGCCTTGTAATTGTTGTTGGGCCGTCTCTTTAGAGTAAGATTCTACATATTTAGAGATAGAATGCTTTAATGCGGCTTTTTCCGCATCTGCCCCCTTCTCTAAAATAGTCTTATTCATACCTATAACTTGATCAATTGCATTTTTAGAATAGTTAATAACAATTAAACCACCTATATGATGTCCTTGTTTATCAGTACCTTGCAATTGATAGAAGGAGTAACCATCAAGAAAGTCCCCCTTCACTGGTTCAACAGCTACACCAGTCTGTGCTTTCACAACATTATTAATAGTATCAACAGCAGATTTATTTGCTACTTTAAGAAATTTATCTTGTTCTTGATTACGCAATCTTGTATCAGTAGAAATATGCATAACTTCTACAGCTTTCACAGTTGGGGAAGTTGTGCCGTACATACCATAACCTAAATCTACCGTATCAGCACATGCCACTGCCCCCATACCCACAGTTAAACAGGTGGCACAAGCCAATGTCATCAACTTTTTATTGAGAGTTCTCATAAGACACCTCACCTTTTTAACAATACACTATGTATAGATTGTTAGATAATCTGTGCAGTATATATTAAGAGTTTAAAGGAGAATCTATACTGCATATATTAATTATTATACTATATCGACATATATAACTGTATAGTATAATTTACAAGCTTACCTTTCTGCTATACAATACATAAATAGACATGTAAAGATGATATATGTATGAGAAATGGAAAGGAGTGCACACTCGGTGTGCTTTTAACATGATACAAGAATTAATTCCCCTCACTAGGCCTCGCACATTAGCTGCTACATTGGGGCCTACCATTTTAGGTGCCGCCTTTAGTTATTATGCATTTGGTGCTGCTCAGGGTACAGGTCTTGCCATTTTCCATACAATGCTCATATTTTTAGCTGTTGTAACAGCCCAAATTGTAGCTAATTTATGGAATGAATATAAAGACTTTAAATCTGGACTCGATGCTGGTCAAAAGGTAGGTAATGCTGGTTCTATCACACGTGGCGTTATAACACCAGAGCTCATTATAACGATGATTAAAGTACTCATGTTTGTACCCATTATTATTGGTCTTTATTTATCTGCTACTATAACTTGGTACTACATCCCGGTAGGCTTCTTATGTATTCTAATTAGTTTCCTTTACTCTGGCGGTCCAAAACCAATTTCTCGAACACCATTTGGGGAAATTTCCTCTGGTATCGCCATGGGTTTTGCTATCGTACTCATTACAGGCTATGCCTGGATACGAGAATTATCCTTAGCCCTGTTAATTCCTGCAATTCCATCTACATTGCTAGTTGGTTCCATCATGTTGACGAATAATATCCGAGATATTCGTAATGATGAAAGCCATGGACGTCACACGTTGCCAATCGTGCTTGGTCGTGAAAGAGCACTCAGCTTAATGAGTATCTCATATATTTTCAATTTTATTTGGATCATTGCTTGGATTATAGTAGGCCATATGACATGGTTCGCCTTATTAGCGTTCCTTGCAGCACCACTAGCTTTCAAAACAATTCATACATTATCTACCAATACAGATGAGTTCCAATTAGATAAGGCTATGGGTACTACCGCTGGAGCCGCTATGATTTATCAACTAATGTGGGCGATTGGACTTATCATGGGCAAATTAATTTAAAAAATGAACATACTTATATTATAGGTTCTCCATAGTTTTTAGTTATGGAGAACCTATAATAATTCCTTCTTGATAGATAGGAAATTATTTAGTACTATAGATTTAATATTTTATATGTAATTATTGTATAAGGAGTGTGTCTAATGAGAAAATTTTTAGCATTAGCAGCTACTGTCATCCTTGGCGGCGCTTTATTAATCGCAGGCTGTGGTAACGACAACAAACAAGCTGCTAGCGATGGCAAACAAGTATTAAAAATTGGGGCAACAGCAGTACCTCACGCAGAAATTTTGGAACAAGTTAAACCAATCTTAGCAAAAGATGGTATCGAATTAAAAATCACAGAATTTACTGATTACAACACACCTAACTTGGCTTTAGGGGACAAAGAGATTGATGCCAACTTCTTCCAACACGTACCTTACATGGAGGAATTCGCAAAAGCTCACAAACTTGACTTAGTATCTGCCGGTGGTGTTCATCTTGAGCCAATGGGTTTATACTCCCGTAAAATCAAAGATTTGAAAGATCTTCCAAAAGGCGCTAAAATCGCTATTCCTAATGACCCTACAAACGGTGGCCGTGCATTATTGTTATTACAAAAACAAGGTCTAATTACATTAAAAGACTCTACAAACATCTTATCTACAGTGCAAGATATTACTGCGAACCCTAACGAATATCAATTCGTAGAATTAGAAGCAGCACAAGTACCTCGTTCCCTTGACGATGTAGCCTTAGCCGCTATCAACACTAACTTTGCATTAAACGCAGGTCTTAACCCTGGCAAAGATGCATTGGCAATTGAAAATAACGATTCCCCTTACGTAAATATCGTAACTGTACTTAAAGGCAATGAAAATGACCCTCGCATCAAAAAATTGATGGCTGCACTTCATAGTCCTGAAATTATCAAATTCATCCAAGAAAAATACCAAGGTGCTATTGTTCCTGCATTCTAAGCATCAAAAAGCTAGCCTCAGCGGCTAGCTTTCTTCATATACTAGTCAAAATTATGTTTAAAGGTGTCTCCATTGAGACGCCTTTTTTATTTAATATTTTATACTATTGTTTTATATAATTATCCCATTTATGGAAACGATACCCTACACCCCAAACAGTATCAATATACTCTTCATTTTGGAATTGTTTATCAATTTTAGCTCTTAATCTATTTATATGAACCATAATTGTTGAAGTTTCTCCTAAAGAGTCTATCCCCCAGATACTTTCAAATACTTCTTCTTTTGTAAATACACGATTAGGGCTAGATGCAAGAAGAACTAAAATGTCATATTCACGTGGAGTCAAATTCACCTCAGTACCACCTAAAAAAACTTGATGAGAATCAAGCAATATCTCTAAGCTACCTGCAGTAATTTTTGCGTCCAACACAACTGTAGGGCTTAGACTATTACGGATGCGATTATAACGCTGAATGTGTGATTTAACACGTGCTACAAGCTCTGCCGGACTAAAAGGTTTAATCATATAATCATCAGCACCAAGTCCTAGCCCCCGAATTTTATCAATATCTTCACGTTTAGCACTGACCATAATAATAGGTATTTCTTTTTCCTTACGAATATCTCGACACACAGAGAATCCATCCTTTTTAGGAATCATAATGTCAAGAATAATTAAGTCATATTCATAATCAAGGGCTGCCTTTAACCCATCAACGCCATTAGTTTGAATGTCTACTTCATAGCCTTCGATTTCTAAATAATCTCGCTCTAACTCATAGATACCCATATCATCTTCAATAATTAAAACTTTTCCCATACTTTTACTCCTTATCCAAAGGAAACTCCATCACAATGGATAGTCCAGGTCCACTATCATTATGTTCAGCATGAATAGAACCATTCATATCTTCAACGATTTGTTTTACAATAGCCAGCCCAATGCCATTACCATTAGCTACCTCTGTACGTGCTTCATCAGTACGGAAAAAAATATCAAACAAACGATTTAACATTTCTGTAGGAACACCTTTCCCATCATCTGAAAAAGTCAGTTTACAGCCATTATCTATCTTAGCTGTAGATATATCAATAGATACAGATTCGCCACGTCTATACTTTATACTATTGGATACAAGATTATCCAAAACACGATAAAACTGTATCCGATCAATTACTATTAAACTATCTTCGGCACTATACGATTCATGTAAAACGATAAGTTCATGATTATTTAAATGTCGCTCTCTAATATACTCTCGAATTAAATCATCTAATGCATATGTATCTCGATTGTAGTGAATTTGTTTTAACTCTAGTTGCGAAAAGTCCGATAGCATATTAACTAAATGTTCAATACGCCCCGCCATATCATAAATCCGCTGCACATAGCGTGCTTGCTTCTCTTCTGTATTTGCAATACCTTCAATAATACCACTAGCATACCCCTTTACCGATGTAAGTGGTGTTGAAATATCATGACAAACCCCTGCTATCATTTCGCGCCTACGCTCTTCATAAAGGTCTTGCTCTTGACGGGCTTTAAGCAATGATTCCTGCATATTATTAAATGCCTCACAAGTAACCCCTAATTCATCGTGATTTCTTACAGCAATTCTTTTTGGCACTATCCCATTTTTGAGATCATCAGCAGCTTGCTTCAAATCTATGACAGGTCTCAAAATATACTCACCTAATCGATTGGATATATATAGGCCTATACCAATGATAATAGCTATTATCATTAAAATACCTATACCAAAAGCGCCTTCCACCATTTTCTTATCCGTTGATTCTGGCCCCATACTTTTAGTCATAAATGGGATTCTACCAGCACCATACACTGTAAGTCCCATATCATAGGAATTCACATAGGTAAATTGGTTGCCTTCCCAGTTCAAATAATGATTAGACTCTAAGCCATTTATCATATTTTTAACGTTCGATAACATTATATTAGGCTCTATATCTGGCGTAGCATAAACTATTTTATTATCTTTGAGAATGACTATATCTAAGCCTTGTGCTTCTAAAACAGCACTACTATCCAAAATATCACTTATTGATGTAGACTCTTTTGAAAGTTTCTTATTTATTTGTTCTAACCCCAATTGAAATACTTGAGACTGAATTGTACTAGGCGCTAGCATCATCCACTGACGATGATTTACAGGATTAGTATAACGAATAACCCCCCATACTATAGATAAGGCGGTAAGTAAAACAATAAAAGGTATGATAATAATTAATAAATTACTAATTATCATCTTTCGCCGTACGCCTAAGCTATTAAACCAGTTAAAAAGCATAGATACCTCCTTTTTAACTATTATACAAACCTATATCTTATCTGTCATGATATAGAAATCAATCTTTTAGAAGATGTAATTTCATCGTTATATTTTCGTAATATTTCTCCTTTATGATGTATTCATACAAGAAAGTCATCAAATAAAAAGGAGATATATATGAATTACGAAATCTTTCAACTTATCAACAGCCTAGCAGGTACATATACGTGGCTAGATACAAGTATGATATACATTGTAAAATACCTTTCAATAGTCTTTGCTTTATTACTGATACTCTTATCTGGATTAGGCCTCTATTTTAAAGATAAAAGACTTATAAAAACCTGCATACATACTATCGCATTTCTTGGTATTACCATGATAGCTCATAGTATCATTGGTTTCATAGTGCAAGAACCAAGACCATTCGTCACACACACAGTAAATCTACTTATTCCTCATGTAGCTGATTCTAGTTTTCCTAGCACCCATGCTATGGCAATGACTGCTATTTCATTACCAATTTTAGCAGTTTATAAGAGACTAGGTTCTATTCTACTAAGTGGAACCATTTTAACAGGTTTTGCGAAAGTCTTTGTTGGTCATCATTATCCTCTAGACGTTATCATGGGTATCCTCATCACATATTTGTTATTTAAAGTCTATCAAAACTATTTATCTTCTAAGATTGATACGCTATTAAATCACCCTAAATATAATATTTTCCGATTACTCATAAATACAAAACTAAGCCTATATCTTATAAAAAAAGCAAACCAACCATTGAGTAAACAATTTAGCATGAAAGGTTAAGGCTATGAAGTATGTCTTAAAAAATAAGAACTATCATATTTTGATAGTCCTTATCTTCTCTGCCATCATTTATTTTATTGGAAATGCATATCTTAGTATTACGGATCCTGCAGAGTCTAATTATGCGCTAACCGCAAAAGAAATGCTTCTAACCAAAAACTATTTATCTCCACAAATTTTTGGTCATTATTGGTATGATAAGCCTATATTTTATTATTGGGAACTCATTGTTGGTTTCAAACTATTTGGCATTACAAACTTTGGCGCTAGATTCTTTTCTAGCCTTTTAGCTCTCTGCAATATTTTTCTAATCTATCGCTTTGTAAAAGCACAAACAAACCACGTTATTGCTCTTGTGAGCGCCATTATCGTATCCGTGTCAGCAGAATATTGGATTATCGCAAAATCTCTTATAACAGATATGACCCTAGGACTATACTTTAATGCTACCTTAATGAGCTTTTACATAGGATACATACATCATAAAACAGGTCAACGAGGTTATAAACGTTACTATCTATTAGCCTATATAGCATCTGCTTTTGCCGTATTGACTAAAGGTCCAATTGGATTCCTATTGCCAGGTCTCATCATATTAGTTTACCTTGCAATCAGACGAGATATTCGAGAATTATTTAGTCTACAGATTATACCTGGACTGTTACTATTTCTAAGCCTCGGTGGTAGTTGGTATTATTATATGTATATCACCCATGGAAATGACTTTATCAATGTCTTTCTAGGTGTCCATAATTGGCTTCGTGCTACAGTGTCTGAGCATCCAAGATTCAATGTTTGGTACTATTACATTCCTATAACAATCATAGCATTATTACCTTGGTCCATTATATTACCGAAGTCAATTTATAGTAATCGCAAGAATTGGTTTACCAATATTCCATTCCATAGCTTTTTAGCTGTCTGGGCTGGTATAGTTATCCTATTTTTCACTTGTATGGCAACTAAGTACTCCACCTATAGTTTTCCTGCTTTAACACCGTTAACTATATTAATAGCTGTTATGTGCTACAAACGTATCAACTTAATTTATAAAACGGCATTCGTTATGGGTATTGCTTATATAGTGCTTACATTTGCAGTAGCAGTACCACAAATGAAGAAAGCCTCAACACCTAGTATTAGCCAATTTATTAGCCAGTCTATTAGTGATGACTCCATTCTTGTACAAGGTAGTGGTAGATATCGCGTTTCACCTACTTACTATAGCGGTCATGAAGTATATCAATTACTCGGCCCCAATGAAGTAGCCCCTGATCCAACTACTATTTCTTGGAACGCTAAAGATGTCATGCCGTTTATATCTATAAATGACTTACCAACAAATAAAAAAATATATCTACTCGTTTATGGTGACGATTATCTTCCAGATACAATAAATTCAGATAATTTGTCTTTGGAATATTCCAATGCTGAAGGTACTATCTATCAATTACATCGTTAGATGAAAAACTAAATGGTAATAACGCTTCAATAGATACTACTTTTATATTGCCCTTCATGTTTCTCATAATGATAATAGGAATGTTAAACTCTCCCATTACCTGACGACAAGCACCACATGGTGCACAAGGCCCTTCCGTATCAGCAACTACGGCAAGAGCCTTAAAATTTGTATGCCCTTCTGATACAGCTTTAAATATAGCGGTTCGTTCTGCACAGTTCGTTAAGCCATAAGAAGCATTTTCTATGTTACACCCTTCATAAATAGTCCCATCCTCACAGAGAATAGCTGCACCTACGCCAAAATGGGAATACGGACTATAAGTTTTCTCACGAGCAACGATGGCGCGATCTATAAGGTTTTGAATTTCCTGTTCTGTCATATGAGTTTCCTTTTCTATCATATGGATCTCCTCATTCCACTATATCAAGAATCGTATCCGCCATGATTGGTGCAGTTTCGCCAAAGGTAATCGCCTCTAAATATGTCTTTGCAGCATTAGAAAGCAAGCTCTCATCAGAAGCATACAAGGTAGCTATACATTCACCTACTGTAACTGAGTCGCCTGTTTTCTTGTGCATCAAGATGCCCGCACTATAATCGATAGGACCATCCTTAACAGTGCGACCGGCTCCAAGCATAACGGATGCAATCCCGCATTGTTCTGTATTCATATGGGTAATATAACCGTCTTGAGGCGCTGTAACATCATAGGTGAATTTGCCAATGGCTAATAGGCTTTCATCATCAATAACTCGGCTGTCGCCATCTTGAGCATCAATCATCATACGCAATCGTTCTAATGCGGCACCAGAGTCGAGTGCCTCTTGCACACGACTGAGAGCCGTTTCATAGTCGCATATATGACTCAATACGAGCATGTGGGCAGCCATGATAATACATTCATGCGTTAAATCTTCTGGACCATGACCTTTCAACGTATCAATAACCTCGCGAATCTCCAACGCATTTCCAATAGCATGGCCTAGCGGTCGATCCATATCCGTCAAAATAGCCTTAACTGAACGGCCATTTTCCTTTCCAATATCTACCATTGCTTTAGCCAATTCACGAGCATCCTCTATGTTTTTCATAAAGGCACCACTGCCAACCTTTACATCTAACAAAATTGCTTGAGCACCAGAAGCCAATTTTTTGCTCATAACAGAGGATGCAATAAGAGGGATACTATCAACAGTTCCCGTCACATCGCGCAAAGCATATAGCTTTTTATCAGCAGGTGCAAGCCCTTCCGACTGACCAATAACAGCAAGACCAATTTTATTAACTTGATTGATAAAAGCATCTTGCTCTAAAGATACCTTTAAATTTGGAATAGATTCCATCTTATCAATAGTGCCACCTGTATGACCAAGTCCACGTCCAGACATCTTAGCCACCTTGCCGCCAGAAGCGGCTACGAGAGGTGCAATAATAAGTGTTGTCTTATCTCCCACGCCGCCTGTACTATGTTTATCTACGGTAATCCCATCAATATTTGACAAGTCTACCATATTACCTGATTGAGCCATAGCCAAGGTCAAAGTTCCTAGTTCGCGAGCATTCATACCATTAAAAACTATGGTCATCAAGAGCGCACTCACTTGGTAATCAGGGATTTCCCCCTTTACATAACCATCTATGACAAAGCGGATTTCCTCATCTGTTAACGGCAAGTTCGCCCTTTTCTTCAGAATAATATCATACATACGCATAGTTACACCGCCATTCTAAGAAACCACCTAAGCATAGCCTAGGTGGTTTTCTATTATACTTCTTCGTTCAAGTGATTCTTTAGTAACTCTACAGCTGCACTGGCTCCAATTCGGCTACAACCTTCTGCAATATAGGCTTTCATATCCGTAATAGAGCGAATACCACCTGCAGCCTTAATCTGTACATTAGGACCAATATGCTTTTTAAAGAGTCTAATATCTTCAAGGCTTGCACCGCCGCTACCAAATCCAGTAGATGTTTTAATATAGTCTGCGCCACCATTTGTAATACATTTACAAAGCGCCACCTTTTCAGAATCTGTAAGATAACAAGTTTCGATAATAACTTTTAAAATTTTATCACCACAAGCCTTCTTAAGCGCCTCAATTTCGCTAGTTACCGCTTCAAAATCACCTTGCTTTACATCTCCAAGATTAATAACCATATCAATTTCAGAAGCGCCCTCTTCAATAGCCTGTTTCGTTTCTGCCACCTTTACCTCTGTTGTTTCATATCCTAAAGGGAAGCCGATAACGGTACATATGTTAAGTTCTGGATATGCTTCATGGGCAGATGCTACAAAATCTGGAGGAATACAAACAGATGCGGTTTTATACCTTATACCATCCTCACAAACTTCTTTAATATCATCCCATGTAGCTGTAGGACGCAATAATGTATGATCTACATAAGCTAATAATTCTTTACCCAACATAGTACCTCTCCTTACTAAAAGAACGACATTTGCTCTGGTTCTGGCTCTTTATGTAATGCATCTTGAGCAGAGCGATTTTTATCATCAATGAATGGTTCTAATGGTACACCTGTAGCCTTTAATAAATCTGGTAAACTATTAACGCCTTTCAACTTAGCAGCTTCTAATACAACCTTTGCACAAGTCTCTGCATCATCCAGTGCATAGTGATGTTTAAACTCAACTCCAATATATGCGGCCATTGTATTCAACTTATGATTAACCAAATCAGGCCATACCGCACGTGAAAGTTTAACTGTACATGCATAATCTAGTTCTGGCCAAGGGATTTTATAATAATCTAAAGTAGCACGCAATACGTTCATATCGAATTTCGCATTGTGAGCCACCATAATATTACCTTTTAAATGGTTTTCATAAATGGCATTCCACAACTGATCAAAGGTCTTTTCATGAAGAACATCCTTCGGTTGGATACCATGAATTTCAATACATTCATCATCAAAACTCATAAACGGAGGCTTGATGAGGCTATATGCTTTTTTGGTAATTTGTCCGTCCTTTACGGTAATAACCGCCAAGGAGCACGCACTATTTTTAAATTTATTTGCTGTTTCAAAGTCTAATGCAACAAAATCTAACATAGGACTCCTTTCAAAATCTATATATAAGAATTATATTCATTTACTCTACTTATTATAGCATGAAATAGACTATAATCTACTGTTCAAAGGTGAGCAATAATCACCTCATTCATACCAATTTTAATTGACAGATAGACCCTCAGTATGTGAAAATTATTTAGATATGTATGTAGTATGGAGGTTGCAACATGGCAGATGACAGATTAATCGTTGCTCTTGACGTATCCACGATGGATGCAGTGAAAGAAATCGTATTATCCCTCGGTGATTCGGTTAGCTTTTACAAGGTCGGCATGGAGCTATTCTACGCCGAAGGAGCAAAAACAATTCGTTTTTTACAGGAGCAAAACAAACAAGTATTTCTTGATTTGAAATTGCACGACATTCCAAATACCGTAGCCCATGGCGTAGCTTCCTTAACACGTCTCGGCGCTAGTTTAATTACTTTACATGGTCAAGGTGGTCCTGTCATGATGAAAGCTGCTGTTGAGGCAGCTCGTGAGAGTGGCAAAGAACTAGGCGTAGAACGCCCAAAATTATTAGCCATCACCGCATTAACTAGCTTTGACGATGAATCTTGGACTGCTATTGGTGGTCAGCTACCAATTTCCGACCAAGTCATTCGCCTTGCAAAACTCGCTAAAGACTGTGGTATGGATGGTGTTGTATGTTCCGCATTAGAAGC
The DNA here is from genome assembly GCF_002005185.1 of Veillonella parvula. GTDB lineage: Bacteria > Bacillota > Negativicutes > Veillonellales > Veillonellaceae > Veillonella > Veillonella parvula_M. The sequence goes on along the minus strand of NZ_CP019721.1, from coordinate 1,123,631 downwards.
CAAAATGATTCGTGAAGCATGTGGCGATGACTTCCTCATCGTTACCCCTGGTATTCGCCCTTCCTTTGCAACAACAGACGACCAAAAACGGGTTGCTACACCAGCTAGTGCACTACAAGATGGAGCATCTCGCCTTGTTATCGGTCGACCTATTACACAAGCCGAAAACCCTCGTGAAGCGGTTCGTTTAATTATTGAAGAAATGGAGAAGGTATCCAAATGATGACAGAACAAGAAGTAAAACAATTACTTATCGACACTCAAGCTATTTTAGAAGGTCACTTCCTTTTGACATCTGGTCTCCACAGCCCAATGTACGTTGAAAAATTCAACGTATTGCAACATCCTAAATATACTGAAAAACTTTGTAAAGAATTAGCTGAACGCTTCCGCGATCAAAATGTGGAACTTGTTATTGGACCTATGACTGGCGGCATCTTACTTGCTCATGAAGTAGGTAAAGCGCTTGGCACTCGTGCTATCTTCACAGAACGCGAAAAAGGCGTTATGACATTGCGTCGTGGCTTTAAAATCGAGCCAGGCACAAGGGTACTTATCGTTGAAGACATCGTAACTACTGGTGGTTCTGTACAAGAAGTAGTAAATGTTGTAAACCAATCCGGTGGTGAAATCGTAGGTGTAGGCCTTCTTGTTAACCGTTCTGGTGGCAAAGCAGAATTCGGTGTTCCTCACGAAAAGGTACAAGCATTACTTAATCTTAAAGTTCCAACTTACAAACCTGAAGAATGCCCTCTTTGTAAAGATGGCATAGCTATGACAGAACGCGGTTCTAAACACATCAAATAAAATATACACAAAAAGAGCTCCTTCACTGAGGAGCTCTTTTTGTTTGTGTGTAGTTATTGTGTGTAAGAGAGAGATTCTGATACGAATGTATCACATAGAGTGTGTGACTCTATGGTGGCCATGAATGCACTTTCATGACCACGTTCTCTATATCTTATGAGAGAAATGGACTCATAAAGTATCGTTAGTTTTGTGTAGTTTGTGGTGCACCTTGATCAGTTTGTTGTTGTGGTGCATTGCCATTAGGTTGTTGAGGTGGTTGGCCTTGCATAGGCATTTGACCTTGCGGAGGCATTTGACCATTTGAGTGCATATGCTGACCATTATTTGGTCCCATGCCATCTTGAGGCATCATATGATTATTTCCATCCATCATATGTTTATCCATATACTGATTAGGACCATCATGTCTATGTGGTTTTCTAAACTGTTGTTCATTCGTTTTCATCCATTCACCGAAATTAGGTAAATCATTAACGGCAAAAGATGTACATGCCCCAACAGCACAAATTACGGTTAAAATCGCTGTTATTATAATTCGTCTCATAGGACCTCCTTAATCTACATTGCGGAAGTAACGTTCACGCACACCGCGAAGCTCTGTACCAACAAAGACGCATGTAAGTCCACCAAATAAACCTACACCACCAAGTGCCACTAAAGTTACAATGGACAATACTGGAAATGCAGTAACATTCTCAAATGGTTGCCATGAGCTACCTAGTAAGAACAAGATAGCCGGTGTAATAATGAATATAAGAGCACCTACAATATAGGATAAGGCACTTCCAATAGAGAGCAAAGTCTTAGATGCTTTTTTAGCCATCCCCGGTAATTGAGGTAAAAGACGCTCTTTATAATCATCAAATCGTGCATAAATTTCCTGCATATTAACGGATTTACTTTCACTACCATCTTGATTCATTGTGTCTGTAATGATACCTGCATCTACGTAGGATGCATATATTTCCTCTGGAGTCCCTAAGGATTTAATGATCTCACTATCGGTAAGCCCCTTTTCATAACCTACCGCAAAATGCTCTTCATAAACCTCTATAATACTCTCCACATCTGCAACACGCGCTTTTTTAAATATATTACGCAATGCATCCAAAAAGCTATTTTTGTTCATTATTATCGACTCCTTTCAACAGCATATTGATAACAACAGAAAAATCATCCCATTCTTGACGCATCTTGTTATATGCTGCACGGCCTTCGTTCGTGATATGATAGTATTTCCGTGATGGGCCTGTAGAAGACTCCTTTAAATACGTTTCAACATACTTTTCTTTTTTCAGTCTGTTAAACAATGGATATATCGTTCCTTCAGATATTTCAATATATTCTGAAATGGTGCTTACGATTTCGTATCCGTAGCGATCATTTTGTGTTAATAATGCTAGCACCAGCATGTCCATAACACCTTTTTTTAATTGAACTTGCATAGTTCCTCCCTTTTAGGCTGTGCTTGCCTGCCAATGTGAAAGTTCTCTTACGGTCACTATCATGTACTGACAAATATATAATAACATAAGGTACCTCGGAACGCAAGGTACCTTGTAAAAAAATATTGAAATTTAATATATTTTTTCTTATTTCTAATCTATAAACACAGTTAATTTCTGCGTTTATAGGGAAAAATTTTTTCAAAAAAATTTTCTTATTTATGGTATTTTTTATACAAAATCTATTAAAGTACCCTATTATAACTAAAAATCCTCATCTAAAAGATGAGGATTTTCTAACACTACAAAAGAAAGTAGTGCATTATTGGAATACTTAATTAAGTTTTATTTACTAGATTCTAATTTGAAGACGCTTCCCCTAATTTAAGCTGTGTACTCTTCATTTTGCCGTTATGAGTATAGGATACCAAAATTGTATCTCCCGGGCTCTTAGCATCAATTTGTTCTTTTAATTCAAGTAATGTAGTAATATCTTTACCATCAATTTGTGCAATCGTATCCCCTTCTACGAGACCAGCTTGTGCAGCAGGACCATTAGGATCAAGTTGAACAACAAGAAGTCCATCACCTTCATAGGTTACATTATTGCGCGCTGCAGTTTGACGGTCTACAGCCCACACCCCAATATAAGGGCGAATGACCTTACCATTTTTAATAATAGAATCAACAATTGTCATCGCAGAATTAATTGGAATAGCAAAGCCCATACCTTCAATTCCCTCTTTAGAGATTTTAGAGCTATTGATACCAATTAACTCACCATCTGCATTAATAAGCGCACCACCTGAGTTACCTGGATTAATGGCTGCATCAGTTTGAATCAATGGGAATCGTTGACCTTGATCATCAATTGTACGTGCTAAGGCACTAATAACACCAGAGGTAACTGAACCTTTAAACTCAAGACCTAAAGGATTGCCAATAGCAATAGCTGGCTCCCCTACTTGCAAGGAGTCAGAGTCACCAATTTTGATAGGTTTAATATCTTTTGGAGGTTTAATTTTTACAACTGCTAAGTCCGTCTGTGAATCTGAACCTATAACAGTCCCCGTCACCGTACTGCCATCAGACAATGATACTGTAACCTCCCCATTTCTAGCCCCCGCTACCACATGTTTATTTGTTATAATATGTCCGTCATTATCGATAAGCACACCAGATCCGACACCTTCTCCAGCATAGATAGTACGGTTAAAAATATCCTTTTGAAATACTTGTGTTGTAATCCCTACTACAGCTGGCCCAGATTCTTTAGCTGCTTGTACTACATAGGTATTACGCGTTTCAGTAATAGGCTTAGTCTGTTTAGTTTGTTCTCTCACGTTTGTTGGTTGCGTATTAACAGGGCTGCCAAAGAAATAGTATCCTCCGCCTACCCCAATACCCAAAGCAAGAATACACGCAATTACTGTTTTCTTATATTTTGAAAATGTCATGTAGATCTCCTTATATTCTTCTTAATATTCTTCTACATCACCCATAACGTCTTAATGATGATTATAAAAGGTAAAATAAGAACCAAATCATAAATCATATAATTATGATACTTTATAAATACGCCACGTCTCACAATAATTCAAATCATCTCAAAATCAATTTTATAAAATTGATTTTGATGAACCTATTATAGTACGCCTGCTTTTACAATGCAAGATATCAATTTATAACTTTTCTTATGAAAGTATAATTATTATAACCGTATATCCTCCACTAGATAAATACCTAGAATCCTGAAAGAAGCTGTATAGAATGTATTCAAATATCTAAAATCTAAAAAACATAAAGGGCATTTACTAGCCGTCGCTAGCAAATGCCCTTTATGCATATAGTTTGAGAGTGTAAGGACTGTTGAGAGAGAGTATATGTGATCTAGATAAGCTTTAGAGAGAACTTATTAAGAGAGAGAAGTTAAAATATTACTTATCTAGAGTCATAGTCAGCCTTACTTAAATAAGTATACATGGAATATCTAAACTATCAAAGTAACTATATAAACAATTCTTAAACCTTTGATTATATCTCTATAATAAAATCTCTATAAAGTCATATCTAATCAACAGCCACGAACAACGTGAGTATAATGTGAATGCATATTCTCGATACTAAACGAATTTATACCCTACACCCCACACTGTAATAATATGCTTACTATCGGATGGATTATCCTCAATTTCTTCACGTAAACGATTAATATGAACCGCTACAGTTGCATAATCACCATAGGAGTCAAGTCCCCATACACGAGAATACAATTCTTCTTTGCTAAATACAATATCACGGTTACGCATCAAGAACTCTAACAACTGGAATTCTTTCTTTTTGAGATGAACTTCTTTTTCATTCACCCATACTTTCATCATTTTAGGGTCGAGACGGATTTCACCGGATTGAATAGCGTTTGTTTCCATTGCATCGCGCTCTGTTAAACGTTTATATTGCGCCAACATAGCTTTGATCTTCGCAATCAATACAGATGGAGAGAATGGCTTTTCAATATAATCATCAGCGCCTACGCCTAAGCCACGGATTTTGTCGATATCATCAAGACGCGCAGTTACCATAACGATTGGCACACGAACTTTGTCACGAATTTGACGACAAACTTCAAAGCCATCCATTTCTGGCAACATAACATCAAGGATAATAAGGTCTACAGGAGTATTTAATGCTGCTTCAATGCCATCTGTACCATTAGTCATAATCGTTACATCATAGCCCGCCACCATTAAATAATCACGCTCAATATTGGCAATATCCAAATCGTCTTCAATAATTAAGATATGTTCACTCATGATTCTTCTCCTTGCTTAGGAAACTCTAATATAATACGTAGACCATGTGGCCTTACATTTTCAATCATAACTCGGCCTTCAAAGATTTCCATAATTCGACGGATAATCGACAATCCTAGGCCACTACCTTCTTGAGGATTCGTACGAGACGAATCTACACGATAGAATGGTCGCATCAGACGCTCTAGAGATTCTGGCGGTACACCTGGTCCATCATCACTGATGACACAGTATACAAAATCATCATCACTCGTTACATCTATGACGCAATGACCAATATCGGTCATTTTATACTTAGCACTATTGTTCAACACATTCTGCAAAACACGTTGTAACAATTGTGGGTTAGCATTGATAAAAGGTGTTTCCGTAGCTATACGGGCCTTAATCTCAAGCCCCTTCGATTGATACGGAGCTAAATGATCTTCTACAAAGTCACGTACAAACTGACCTAATTCAATTCGCTCAGATGGACGAGATTCTTTTTTATAATTCAATGTTGTTATGAGGAATAGTTCCTCTAACATAGAATCTAAATCATTGGCCCGTTTCAAAATAATCCCCATGTATCTTTTTTGTTGCTCTTCCGTTGGTGCAATACCGTCACGAACGCCTTCAGCATACGCTTTAATAGCCGTCAACGGAGTTCGTATATCATGGGATATACCAGCGAGTAACTCTTTTTGTTGCTCCTGTTCCATTTCAATCTGACGATTTGCCATTTCTAACGACTTTGTCATGTTCTTAACGTGAATCATGATAAATCGTGTAACAAATCGGTTAATAGCAAAAAATGTAACAATAAAGAGCAATATGGAAACTACGATAATATAGAAAGATACGGATTCCATTAAGCTATCACTACCATGAGTAGCACGCCTAATCGCAATATGGTATACATAGGAATGACGTCCATCGTACTTTCTCATTTCGTAAACGAAAGTATTATTGGATTGATATACGATGCCCTGTAATTCAGGGTTAACATCAATAAGACCAACAATGGCAGAAGCACTATAGATTTGTGGATTACCGTAGTTATACACCATACTTCCTTGATCAAGTACTTCAACATATACTTCCTTTGGATCAAGTAAGCTATAGCTAGGCTTAACCAAGCTATTAATTAGATCATTTTCTAACCCATAAAAGGTAATGGTTTCAGTTATTCGACTAACACTTTTAAACTGTTGTTCCTGCTCAATACGCAAATAGTAACCGGCATTGGCCAATATGCGCAAACCTGTAAAATATAGCAAAAATAAAATAATTGCTATTAAAATAGGTACAACAAACAGCACAACATTGGATATCCAAATTCGTATTTGTAAATTCACAGGATTACCTCAATATCATAAATAGTAGATACTCTCTATAGTTTACGCTATTTTTATAACTTAACGCAAGTAAAACACGCAAATATCCAACATATTTTTCACTATTCTTTCATACGTAGTTTATAATTGACCGATTATTAAAAGGTATCTCGACCCTTTTAATATCTAATACTTTTCGTAAAAATTATATTTTCACACGCACCCATGTATCTTATGGCGATATGAAAATTGGTAATATCTGATATTTCATAGTTCCTTAGTCTCCCCTTTTAATAGGAACTTGTCTATACTGTTTATAAAAAAGCTAAAATATAAAAAATGAAACAACTATTGAATCTCTTCATTTAATAAAACAAAATATATACTGAATTATACTATTTCTCTATGAGGATAGTTTAAATATGGTCAAAAAAAAGAGGATTCCTAAGAATCCTCTTTTAAAATTTGGATTAACGACGATTTGCATCGAAGAAGTTAATAGCAACTTCTGGGAACATAGCGTAAGTCAATACGTCTTCGTCAGTGATGCCATTGTAGCCTTTAGAAGCTAAATCTTGACGGTAACCTTCCAATTCAGGTTCGATAAGATCTGCTGGACGGCAAGTAATAGGTTGTTCATCACCAATGATAGTTTGACGAATTTCATCAGAAATTGTACCAGGTAATTGACCATATTTACCACGAACAAGATCTTTAACTTCGTTAGGAACCATTTTGTAACGGTCGCCCATCATAACGTTCATCATAGCCATTGTACCAACGATTTGGGATGTTGGAGTTACCAATGGAGGGTAACCCAAGTCTTCACGAACGCGTGGCATTTCATCCATAACGTCAAAGAAGCGATCACCCATACCCATTTCGTTCAATTGGTTTTGAGTATTGGACAACATACCGCCAGGAATTTGGTAACGACGAACAGCAGGGATTACATCACTAGCTGGTTTCAAGTTGAATTCTTCTGCGATTTGTTGTTTTACTTTACGGAAGTGGTCAACTAATGGAATGTATTTATCAAGGTCAAGACCAAGATCCCATTCAGTACCTTTGAACATTTCAATCATAGTTTCAGTAGCTGGTTGGCTAGTTGCATGAGCAAATGGAGAGATAGCAGTATCGATAATATCTACGCCAGCTTTAGCAGCTTCCCAGTATGTAGTACTAGCAAGACCGCAAGTGAAATGGCTATGCAAGTCGATTGGCAATTCGCCAAAACGTTTTTTGAAAGTAGAAACCAAATCATATGCATCAGCAGGTCCTAACAAACCAGACATATCTTTGATACAAAGAGAATCAGTACCCATTTCTACCAAAGTTTCAGCTACTTTCAAGAAGCTTTCAGTTGTGTGAACTGGAGAAATTGTGTATACCATAGCGGATTGAACGTGTGCACCAGCTTTTTTGGAATACTTAATAGCAGCTTCCATATTGCGTGGGTCATTCAATGCGTCAAAAATACGGATACGGTCGATACCATTTTTTACAGCCGCATTACAGAATGCTTCTACTACGTCGTCGGAGTAGTGTTTATAGCCCAACAAATTTTGACCGCGAAGCAACATTTGCAATGGGGTATTTTTCAAATTAGCTTTCAATTTGCGAAGGCGTTCCCATGGATCTTCATTCAAGAAACGAAGACAGCTGTCATAAGTAGCGCCGCCCCAACATTCAAGAGCTTCATAACCAATATCATCTAAAAGGCCGAGCACTGGTTCCATTTGTTCGTAGCGCATACGTGTTGCCAAAATAGATTGATGACCGTCACGAAGAACGGTTTCGCAAATTCTTAATTTTTTAGCCATGTTAATCCTCCAAATCGAAATAGTCTGTGTATGTAACTTTATACACTCATTAAACAACTATCTCATACCTATTTTTTTTACGATTTTTTCGATGTCTGCTCACACTAGCCAAACGCGCTAAAATCGTAATACATACTTATATTAGACTACTTATAAAATTCTTTGTCAACAACCACATTATGCTATTTACTCATAATCTCATGTATTCTAAGATGATTTTTTCGTGATGAATATCACAAAAAACTGCAGAGAAACTAGAGTTTAGCATGTATGTTTAATCAAATTAATTTTTTTGTAATTGCTCATTTTAATGAGAAACTAAAAATTATATCGTAATAATTTTTGGTTATTATTAAATACTTTTCAAAATATATCGGTATTTATAAATGTAGTAATTCGATAAACGTCGGTATATTTATAAGCTCATCAATTTTATTAATAACTAAGCCGATATTTTTAAATGCATAAACATGCAAAAGAACCTGCCCATTTACGGACAGGTTCTGACCTAATCTTTAAAATTTGATAGTCTCCATTATACGGCTTACTTCTCAGGCTTAACCTTTTTAGGCGCAGTTTCAAGGACAATATTTTTACCTTCCCGTTTCACCTGAATAGAGAAAGCCCCTTCCCCTTCTTTAAAATACTCCATCTTGATATCAAGGAGCATTTTACCAATCATAGTCTCTACTTTTTCAGTTAAGAACTCACGGTAAAAAGCATCTTCTTTTTGCTTTGGACTTTGATGAACTACTGGTTTCTTAGCATCTCGCTCCATATTGAGCATAGTATCTTCGAAATTTTCTGTATCCTTAAAATTTTTCATCATATCCGCATCGGATAAACCTTTTTGAATTTTAAACTTTGCCATGTGTATCTCCTATCAGTTCAAAAATTGCTTTCTTTACGCGTACTGGATCAATACCAGACATACAATATTGATCTGGCTTAGGACAACGTCGTTTTCGACACCCCAAGCAATCTAATTCGTCATTTACGAGCACCTTAAAGGTCCCCGTCAGAGGGCCCCATAATTTAGGGTCCGTAGGGCCAAAGAGTGCTACTACAGGCTTATTTAAAGCTAACGCAATATGCAGAGCTCCCGTATCTGCAGTAACTAATACATCACAACTTTCAATTAAAGCCCCTAATTCTTGAAGTGTCGTTTTCCCTAACATATTCAGAACAATTTTATCAATACCCTCATCTGTCAAAGAGTCCAGCAAGGGTTTGTATTGAGTAGCCTCTTTAGGACCACCTAAACAAACAAAATTTCCTCTATATTGAAGGGATTTAATGAGAGAATACCATTTTTCCTGAGGCCACTCTTTCGTTGCCCAAGAGGTACCTAATACCAGCCCAATGCGTAACGGAGTTTCTACCACGCCTCGATGTAAAGAAACGTCATTATCAATCGACTTCCATTGCTCTTCTGCCCAACTATGTAAATTTGTTGGCACCTGAAAATCCATGTGGTATAGCATATTAGCATTAGATTCATTTAGTGAACAACTGCTCTCAATACCGTATTTATCAATGTTAAGCGATGTATCTAAATTTGCATGTTCAGTAATAGCCTTTGTTAACAACTGAGCTACCTCTACATAGCGTTTAATCACGTGTTCTGTACTAGGCTTCGTTTTATAGTTAGTAAACAGCCAATTCAACTCTTTTGTGCCACCAAGGCCAAGTCTAATGGGGGCTCCTGAAGCTAATAGTACTAGCCCTGTTATGAGTCGCCCTTGCACATCAACGGCTACATCAAATTTATAAGGCTCTAATTTGGCCTTAAGATCCCACCACATGCGCCACATTGTAGGAATATGTAGTTTTTTAGAATGTGCCTCATATATATCCCGTTCCCAGGGAATAATTTTATCTACATAGGGATTACCCTGTAAAAGCTCTGCCATACTAGGCGTTACAATCCAATGCAACTTAGCATCAGGATACTGTTCCTTAATCCACCGCGCAGCAGGTGTAGCATGCAAAACATCACCTATGTAACTAAGGCGTACAAATAATATATTCATAGATATCCTTAGGGTACATACTATTATAGGAATAAAGCCTTTATAATGAAAGAACATTATAAAGGCTTTTTCTTAAGATTTCTTTTTACTACCACTACTATTGGATGATTTAGAAGACGTATTATCTTCTGTTACCTTAGTAGTTTCTTCACTACCATTCTTAATGATGTTTTTTACATCAGATAATGTCAATTCATTAAATGTAGTAGGGTGGTTGTATTTATAAACTGGATTGAAGCCTACACCGAGTTTACCAGTGTAAACAGTCAATGCATTGTTGTCCTCATCAACACGAGCGATGTAGATGGTTTTGTCCATATCAACACCGATAAAGCGGAAACGCCCTTCAGGGTTGATAACACGCCATCCCCCTTCAATGCCGTTGAACATGAATACATCCCCAGTTCTCACATTATCGTAGAAGAAGTTATCTTCATCGTAGAATACACCGATATGACCGATATCAGTAGCTTGCATGTAAACGCGACGTGTATCGTAGTTAGCATCGGTACGATAAATGCGATATGTGTGTTCTTGAACTTTTACCTTCATATACACCACATTTGTCGCTTCAGAGTACGCAGCATCTACAATTTTACTGCCCCGAGGCAAGTCTTCAAGTTTCGTATCAACTTCGTGTTCTGGATCATCCGCATTAAGACGAGCCATGACAACATCTCTGGAGTCATATAAACCCATGACAGCATAGTTACGGTCTGGCATCCAGTTGAAGTAACTAATCGAACGACCCTTCAAATCGATATTTGTAGGCTTACTTTCATTAGCCTTGTAAATTTTCAAAGAGTTTTCTGTAACAACGGCCATAAATTGACGGTCATAGGACACATATTTAGTGCCTTCCTTCACATCAGGGAAGTTTTTAGTATCATCTTTTGATGCGCCTGCTACGTTAAACTCTGTAGTCGGTGCAAACATATATTGATCAAGGTATAGGTATACCCCACCTTGCAGAAGAATACCTACCGCAAAGGCGCTCAGTACACGCGTAAAAGGTTTCATCTGTCCTCCTATTTCACGATAAACGCCGTTGGGATCATGCGTTCCCCTAACAAATCGGCAGGTTTATTTACGACTTTACCATTTAGGTACAAAGTTGAACTAGAACCGCCATCTAAATTTGCTGCAATGTAGCAACCTTTTTCAAATAGAATATCTTGTACGTCACGCAAGGTAGCCCCAATAGAATATCCTGGTTGGCGACCATCGATTACAAGGAATAGAACTGTGCCATCTTTCTTTTGACCGATAGCAGTACGAGGACCTACGCCCCAGCCTCCATCACCTTCGGTAATCATCTTCTTACCATCGACGATAAGAGGCGGACCAAAGGTAATACCTTCCATGGCCTTCATATCACTAAGCTGAGTTTTATCATAGTTACCAGCGATAAGATTACCAGATTTAGAGAAACCTACAAAGTCTACATCTTCATCAGGGCCTACATCCTTGCCGATAACGTACTCACCGTCATGCAAGATGAAACCATATGGCAAACGACCTGTACCAGTACCATTAGGATCGTGGAAACCACCACCATTAATTGCTGCTACAGCATTATTCATTTTCGCAATATTACTTGTAGTATCACCTTTTTCTTGAATATTAGCTGCTGTACCTACTTGAATACGACGAGGATCAGGAATTTCTAAAATATAGCCTACATAACGAGCAGACTGGATTTTTTCAAGATTTAAAGTCTTATCTTCACGAGCATTAAACTTGAACAAATCTTGGCTTTTAACAACCCCTACAGTCCCCAAAATAGATTGTAATTCGTCTTCATTAAACAACCATGTAATGTAATGAGGATGGCGGGATTGTAAGATAGCACCAATTACAGCGCGCTTTACATTATTAAATGGTCCAAAGAGCACCACGAAGGGTGATGTGACAACGGTAAATAAGAACACCATAATGATGAACTTTACCCAATTCTTTTTGAACAATGTATTTCTCCTTATAAATCAGTGAAATGTTCGGTGCTAATGCGTTCTTCAAAATGCTTGATATCCACCGCATTGCCTACCCAAACACGCAAAATATTATATGGATTATCACCAGTATGAGCCCAGCCAGATTTCATAGCCATCCCCATTTTAATGCCAGCTTTCTTAGATGCTGAGTCGGTGAATTCATTTTTATCTCCATATGGATAGCAGAACCAAGGATTATCCTTAATGCCTACTTCTTTAGCAAGTGCCTCTTGGGCCTTTGTAATATTTTCAATTTGTTTTGCTTCCGACAATTGGCCCATTTCTATGTGTTGGAAACCATGGTTTGAAATAGTAATACCATTTTTGTGCATTTCACGCACTTGATCCCAAGTTAGACGCGTCCCAACATCGCCAGGATTGATAAATACAGTAGCCGGGAATCCATATTCTTTCATAAGTGGATATACGATAGAATATGTATCTGCATAACCGTCATCAAAGGTTAAAACAACAGGTTTTTCAGGCACCGCAGCACCATTTACAACATAATCATACAATTGATCCATCGTCAATGGATTATAGCCATTATCCTTGAGGAACTTCATTTGTTCTCTAAACAAATCCTCCCGAATAACTGCATCATTATCTTTGTCGTCGCCGACTTTATGATACATAAGAACAGGAATACCCGTTGGATGTACCATCTTAACTTCTTTTACAGGCGGTACTGAACTAGTAGGTTCTGTTTTTTGTGAAAGCAATCCACAACCTGCCACAACCATTGCCAATACCAAAACTAACAGTGTTACCAACGGAATCCGTTTCATAGGTCCTCCTCTATTAGAACACAATTATATACAGAATATTATAACATTTCCATGAAGAATAGTAAAAATTAACGCTTTATTAGTACTTCATCAATCGATTTTCGAGGTCTAGGATACATGGACTCATCTGGAATACCTATAGCAATGATTGCCTGTACATCGTGAGGAATATTTAAAAAGGCTTTACTTTCACTTTGCATAAAATACACATCATTCATCCACAATGTACCTAACCCAATTGCTTTTGCCCCCAATAAAATATGTTCTATAAAAGCGCCAATAGCTTGTAAATCACTTTTTTCCCACACTTGAGCATAATCTGACAAATGATCGTAAGGATTATATACAAAGAGTAAATCACTAGCAGTTTGCATAGCCTTAAGACTAATCTCTAAACTACCAAAATGTTCTTTTCGTTCTTTATATTGCTCTAGCACTTGAAAGCCAAGATTCACGAAATGTTTTTTCTCCACGCCCGTCACATGAACAACCTGCCAGGGCTGACGATTTTTAGGGGATGGAGCTCGCATTCCGAGAGCTACCAAATTTTGAATTATGTCTTCTCCAACCGAAGAAGATTTTTTATACCGACGTACGCTAGTTCGCGCATTTATAACATCTATTATTTCCATATTTTCACCAAAAGATCTAACATTATCTAAAGTAATAACCTATATCTCCATAAATAGTATGCAAACTATTATTATCAAAAGATTGTAAAAAAATTAAACTAGCTTTATCGACTCTTATATTGTAATACACTCAATAATGCTTTAATATTCTAATTATAATACACATTACTAGAATTATATTCATCTAATAGATAAAGGATTCTCTATGAAAAAACGCTTAAGCCTTATACAAATGGACGTCCATGTAAACGAAGTGGAATACAATTATGCGCGCGTCCAAGAATTACTTTCACAAGCCCTATCAGAAAAGCCTGACATTATCGTCTTGCCCGAAACATGGAATACAGGATTTCATCCATCTAAGGATTTAATCAATATTTCTGACAGAAATGGAGAAAGAACAAAAGCTTTATTAAGTACATTCGCAAAAGAACACAATGTAAACATTGTGGGCGGTTCTGTAGCCGTAGCAAAAGAGGATTTAGTATTTAATACCTCCTATGCTTACAACCGTGAAGGCAAGCTCGTAGGAGAGTATTCCAAAATGCACGGATTTAGTCCTGCTAAAGAGGACCAATACTTCGCTAGCGGTACGCATACCACTCATTTCGAATTGGATGGTATTCCTTGTAGTACGGTTATCTGTTACGATATTCGCTTTCCTGAGCTCGTAAGAATGGCTGCATTATCAAATACAGAGTTATTATTTGTACCTGCTCAATGGCCTACTATGCGTTTACGCCACTGGCAAGTATTAAACGAAGTGCGCGCCATTGAAAACCAACTCTTCTTATGTGCTGTCAACGGCTGTGGTACAGTAGGTCGAGTTCAAAGCACTGGTCACTCCGCTGTATACGATCCATGGGGTACAAACCTCCTCGAAATGGACACTAGGGAGGGCATCTCATCTGTAGATATCGACCTCACCGTAGTAGAAGATATCCGTAACAAAATCAACATCTTTAGAGATCGCAAACCTGAACTCTACAAACTATAAAACAAAGGCACATTGTATTGAACACCCATCTAAAATTATTTCATTGTTAGATAGCCTGTTCATATGACAATGTGCCTTTTTATTTTATTTATGGGATTCATATACATTAAAACTCAATAAGCTTCCACATCTCCTCTGGAACCTGTTCTAGAGGTTTATTTTTTGCAATTGCTCCTTTTAGAATATCAATAGTATCTTGCACCTCTTGTTTATCCTTTGTATTAGGATCATGAAGGATGACACGATTTAAAGAATCTTCACCAAATTGTTTTACATATTCTTTTTCTACTTGATTAAGTTCACGGCGTAAGTATTTCATAGATTATAACCTCCCCATATATTTAATCTAATATATTAAGAAGTACTTGTCTATAATTCAAATGTTTTCTATACGTATCTTCAGCTAATAATAAACAATTTAATGTTGCAAATTAATATTTTTATCTCATAAATCATTTACATGAATTCTATAGAAATGGTAGTATTAACAATGCAATAGGATTTAGTTATTAAGAAAGAAAGGTAATAACTATGTTTTCATTTCTACAACCCAAAGAGGCAAAATCATCAGTGCCACAAAGCATGATTATGAATCTATATTATAAATATAGATTGCAATCATTAATTGGTATTTTTATAGGTTATGCTGCGTACTATATTGTTCGTAATAACTTTGCCTTATCAACACACTTTTTATCAGATATCCTCCATATGAGCAAAACAGAAATTGGTTTGCTATCTAGTGGTATGCTTATCGCTTATGGTCTAAGTAAAGGCTTTATGAGTAGTCTTGCGGACAAAGCAAGTCCTGCCAAGTTTATGGCTTTCGGTCTCATTTGCTGTGCAATTATCAATATCTTTATGAGCTTTGCCGATAGTCTCGCCTTCTTCTTAGTTTTAGTAGTACTAAATGGCTTTTTCCAAGGATTTGGTGTAGGACCATCCTTTATCACCTTAGCTAAATGGTACCCAAAACAGGAACGTGGCCGTTATGGAGCTATCTGGAATATTTCCCATAATCTCGGTGGTGGTATCGTAGCCCCAATCGTAGCTGCCGCATTATATTTTACTACTACAGATCACTGGCAATTAGGGAGTTATGGTGTACCAGCGCTTATTGCAATTATCATAGCAATTGCCATTTCTTTCTTAATCAAAGAAAGCCCTGAACGTGAAGGCTTACCACCAACAAGTGAAATCATCGCTGACACAGCTCATAAGGCGCACAGAAGTTCTGAAGCCCCCCATATGAGCACAAGAGAAATCTTTGTAAAATACGTATTGAAAAATAAAAACGCTTGGTATGTATCATTAGTTGACACCTTCGTTTACATGATTCGCTTTGGTATGCTTACGTGGCTTCCAATTTATTTATTGCAAGTAAAGGGGTTTTCCAAAGCAGAAATGTCTGTTGCCTTTTTATTCTTTGAATGGGCGGCTATCCCTTCTACTATTTTTGCTGGTTACATTTCCGATAAATTCTTTAAAGGTTATCGCATGCCACCTGCAATCATTGCTATAAGTATTATCTTCTTCTGTATATTTGGTTATTGGCAAAGCGAGTCTCTCTTATGGGTTACTTTCTTCGCTGCTATTGTAGGTTGTTTAATCTACATTCCTCAATTCTTAGCTTCAGTACAAACTATGGATATTGTACCACCATTTGCAGTAGGTTCTGCTGTTGGTCTTCGTGGATTCATGAGTTACATTGTTGGTGCAAACTTAGGTACAACACTATTTGGTGTTTTAGCAGATAAATTTGGTTGGAATGCAGGTTTCTATCTTTTATTAGTAGCATGTGTTCTTTGTATTACATTCTGTGTATTGGCTCATTTTGGCGCCAAAGAATTAGATGCTAAAGAAGCTGAACTTGAACAACTTCAACCAGCTGAAGCTAATAGCTAACCCCTAACAAATAAATCCTATAGTAAAAAGGTCGTAATATGTATTAATACATGTTACGACCTTTTATTTGCCCCACGAAAGGGACTCCTATATAACCAATGTGTTTTCATCAACGCATAGTTCTGGAAATAATGAAAGCACAAGCCACAATGATACCAAGGACTATACTCCCAGCTACTATATAAGGCCAGGTAAGTACATCCCGTACATCATTCAATATTTTTATATCAAAGATTGGCATATAAAGTAGTAAGTTCCCCAAAATCCAACCGATTGGTCCTATGAACTTTAGCTTCTTAATCGTATCCATTTTATCTAGAATAGACTCGGTTACCTCTGAATCCTTTTCGACAGATACGTATTCTTTATTAATGTAAAAGCCTTTTGAATATTCCGTTTCAAAAGCCCACTCTTGAACAGAAAACGTAGCAGTACCATCAGCATTTTCATACTCTTTATATTTAGCAGTATCAGTAGTACCTACGTCTACCTCACCCCAAGTGCCCGTTACCATCTCATAACCACTATCTATGAGTTTCATATCGGCTGGTAGTGCTTTTCCACACAACTTGGAAAACTGGTACGCATCTCGCTTCTTATCCCAACTGAGCCAAAACTCTGCATTATTCTTATGTCTAACTAACTTATACTCATACCCAATTTTTCCATGAGTATCAATATAGCGTATTTTGCCTAAAATCGTATATAAATCCCTTCGGATACGTAATGTCTCGCCATAATTAAAAATCATAATCTTCTCTCATACTGAAAACTATATATAAATGTATATTACTAATTACTATGATTGTACACAGAATCTAGAAGTATGCCAATACAGTTATAAAAAGAATCACTTTATAAGGAAGAACAAAATAATTGATGATTAGGATTATACCAGAATATATAAGATACTCCTTAACTTACATACCCTATAAATCTCTTCTTACCTTTTAATCTCAATGGAAACATCCTATCATATTTTTCCATATATATTAGTTTATTATATCCTTTTTAGTCTTTTTACACTTCACTGGCAGAAACAGAATTATTATTTTACCCAATTGTCTTTCCGCGTAAAGCAGTTTTCACTTGACACCATAATTGAGTTTCATTAACTACTAACCTAAATATAATTTCTGAATATAATATACATCCCTCTTTTCTGCCCAGGCAATATTGGTATAAAAGCAAGCGTTAAAATATTCCACATCATACTTATTCATTCAATTTCAGCTTTTATAGTTCTAATTTTATTTTTTCTACTTTTAATTGCCGCCTCTATCCTATTAGTGATTTTTTGCCTCTACCAGATATTTGTTAAGATTAATTGACACAATTTTAAGCACTATGAACCCAATATTATATAAGTACCACTTATATAATATTGGTTACTCTTTTACTATTTTCTATCTATTTTCTTCTTAAGATCCTCTTTTAACTTTCTTTTCATATTTATTTCATGTTTATTTCATGTTTATTAATAAGTTGTTGTTATAATTCAAGCAGTGATAGACAATGAGATATGCTAATATCACTTATTTCCTTTAACGAAAGGAGGTGAAACTATGAAAATAGATTATTCTTTGTGCAGAGATATATTATTAGCAGTTCAAGATTTCCCTCTTCCAACAGTTAATAATAATGACTCAATCAACTTCCCTGATATCAACAGGCTTACTATTGACTATCACATTTATATCCTTATACAGAATGGTCTATTGTCTGGCTTAAATGCTAGCTCTAAATCAAGAGATTATTTATATTTAGAACTAGCATTAACACATGATGGGCAACAGTTTGTTGATTTATTATCTAGCGATACGATATGGAACAAAGTAAAAGATTACGCTATCCAAAAGGCAATCCCTTTAACATTTGATACTTTAATCCACATTGCACAAAGTTTGCTTTGATAGTTTCTTCAACTCCTCCTTCTCTCCATACTTGGCTAAATAATAGATTACATCCATTCTTTCTGAATTCCAATGTGGGTATTTTTTAAGATTATCTACAGTCATTGTTTTAAGTTGAACGTAAAATGCTAATCTATTAACCTGAAAGTGTTTGCTATCTTTAATTTCTCTTTCTTGTTTAATCATTTTTTCTCCATTTCTTTTAAGTTTCTAAAAGGACGTGATTATAATGGCAGTATTCTTAGTAAGTTATGATTTAAATAAGCAAGGTCAAAATTACACAAATTTAATCAATGCAATCAAAACTTATGATGCCTATATTAAGTGTTTACATTCTCAATGGTTAATTTCTACCAACGATAATATCGACTCAGTCTACGTATATTTAAGTAATAAAATAGATAACAACGATCTTTTACTTATTACCCCAATTGTGCAACCGTTTTATGCTACGCTCCAATCAGATGTTATTTCATGGCTTAAACATGAACAAAATTTGGGCCATATCCCTACAATTTAAAGGTGGTGATTATAATGGGTACTTATCGAACTGCGCAAGTTTGTAAAAATGGTCATGTTATTACATCTAATATTCATAACTCTGCTCACCTATCTAATTTCTGTCCTGAATGTAGAGCTGAAACTATAACTTCTTGTCCAAACTGTAATACCCCTATTCGTGGTGAATATGATGTTCCTGGTGTTATTAGCTTTTCAACCTATACACCCCCTAAATACTGTCATCATTGTGGATATCCATTCCCATGGACAGAAGAAAAAATAAATTCGATTTCTAAACTTCTAGACATGCAGGACCAATTAACAGAAGAAGAAAAAAAACATTTTATGTCCTACTTACCAGTTATTTTTTCTGAAACTCCTCAATCAGAGGTATCCGCTTTACAATTAAAATTATTGTTTAATAAGCTTCCTTCTGAAATCAGTTCTTTAGCTAAAAGACTTATTTCTGATGCTATATCTGAAGGTATTAGAAATATTCTTTTCCCTTGATACATTCAATTAACAACTTATAACCTTTGCATTTATCAAAACCACAATTATATTTTTTCTTTACTACCCAACAATCACATATAGCTTATAATTTTGCCCCACAATGTTCACAGAAATTTCCACCTATCACTTCTATATTACATTTGGGGCATTTTACTTTTCCTGTTTCTTGTTTCATTTGTATCACTTCATTTTTTGTAACTTATTAAGTTGCATTCTTTGCACGAAAAATAGACAAAGGAGCTCCAATTGAAAGGTAGTCAATCATAACTTCAATCTCATCAGCCCAAACACTCCTTTTTTAATTTTAAAAAGAATGTTTTAGGTGTAATTCCGAGCGCCTTAGCTACTTCATTTTGTATTTTCCCAGCACTTACAATTGCTCCTTTTAACTTATTTACATCAATCAATATATCGCCTCCTTTTTCTATTTATAACTTTTTAAGTTGCTTATAGAACAATTTAGCAATAGTAACCTATCAAGTTATTTTTGTAAATATTTTTTACAAAAATGTTGCCCACAAAGTTAAGACAGTGTAATATTAACTCATAAGGAGACTATTAAGAGCGAGGTAAACCCATGACTACTAATAAAGGAGATAGAATTAAAAATCTCAGAATTAACAATAAGATGACTCTAGAAGAAGTCGGTGAAAAAATCGGTGTTTCAAAACAAACATTATATAAATATGAGAATAATATTATTACAAATATTCCCTCTGATAAAATCGAAGGATTAGCAAGGGTTTTTAATATATCGCCTGCAGTGATAATGGGCTGGGATAAAGACGATGAGCAATACTACCAAGATAAAGAAGCTGCAGAGTATGCTGAAATATTGCACACACGCCCAGAAATGCGTTTATTGTTTTCCGCATCAAGAGAGATCTCTAAAGAGGAAATGCAAGAAGTGGTAAACTACATAGAATTTATAAAATCTAGACATAAAAATAAGTAAGATATATAGATAACAGGAGGTTTATATGTTTTTCTTTTTCCCTGAAGAGAGTCCTAGCAATGCAGACAATACTTATCAGTCCCCTTTTGAATCAATTAAACAAATAGATGATGATGGCAATGAGTATTGGTATGCTCGAGATTTACAAGAAATACTCGAATACTCAGAATGGAGAAATTTTAGTAAAATTATTGAAAAGGCTAAAAGTGCTTGTGAAACCAGTGGTCATGCAGTTCAATCCGAATTTGTTGACGTCAACAAATTGGTAGATGTTGGGGCTAACTTACAACGTAGTATACAAGATATAGTACTCTCTAGATATGCTTGTTACTTAATTGCTATGAATGGCAATCCTCGTAAAGAGGTAATTGCATTAGCTCAAACCTATTTTGCTGTGAAAACTCACGAGCAAGAGCAATTAGAATTACAAAAAGAAGATAGCTTACGTTTACAAATCCGACAAGATATTAAAGAGCATAATATATCTTTAGCTGAAGCTGCTAACCAAGCAGGTATAAAAGAACCTAAAGATTATGCTATTTTTCAAAACGAAGGCTATAAGGGTTTATATGGAGGTTTGGGCGTAAAGCAAATTCACGCTAAAAAAGGTCTAAAAAAATCTCAGAAGATTTTAGATCATATGGGTAGTACCGAACTTGCTGCTAATCTATTCCGATCTACACAAACTGATGAAAAATTGCGCCGGGAAGGAATAAAAGGAAAAGAAAACGCTAATAAAATTCATCATGACGTTGGGGCAAAGGTACGTCAAACTATCAAAGAATTAGGCGGTACCATGCCTGAAGATTTAGAAACACCGACTAAAAGCATCCAACAAATAAGAAAAGAAAGCAAAAAAGCGCTTTCAAAATAATACACAAGGAAGAGTGTTACTATTGGTTGTAAATTTGATTTACTGCGATTTACCACATGCCAACGCTGTGTCGGAGGAATGTGATGATATAGATACCTATAATATCTACATAAATAAAAATAAGGGCTTACAGAATTACCTGTAAACCCTTATTTTATTAGCTTGGTGCGGTTGGCGGGACTTGAACCCGCACGAGCGTTAGCTCACCACCCCCTCAAGATGGCGTGGCATTTAAAGTTCACACACAAAACTTATAAATACAGCAAATATCTAGCTCGATTACTAGCGTATCTATTTATATTTCACTATATTTTTATATAATATGATGTCAAAATGATGTCATATATACATTTATATTTCTCGGATAGAATAGTGGAGTCCAAAGAATTTGATAAGCTTCAAAACATTAGATCTACAATATCTCCTTGGGGCAGGAATCAGTAACGATTTATCGCTATTAATGTATACCGCCTTTACATTTTCTTTCCAAACAAATTCAGGGAAATGCTCAGCTAATCCCAAAACTTCCCAAGCCTCTCTGTCAACAGCAAGTATCCCTTGACCTAATTCCCTTTGCATGGAACATATTACGTCCCACGCTTCAGCATAGTTCGACACGGGCACTGGGTCCCTCATAAAATGTGGATTACAATTAAGAATTTTCAGCATTACTCCCACCTCCTATTATTACCCTAATTACACCATATTTTTAGATTGTATGCAATAAATTAAATATAAAAAAAAGACCTTACCAAGTTATATCCTGGTAAGGTCTTTTATATAGTCAATCCATGAGTCCACCTGCTCATGCTCAGGAGATGTATGGATCACCTCTCAGTCATCGACGAATTGCACCTGCCAATCCAAATACACCGCTTACCACGGCCCATGTGTCACGTTGCCGTTTAAGGCGCTGTTCGGTTCGTTTGTTGCGTTTGATTTGTTCTGTCAATTCTTCTAATGAGGTCGAGGCTTCGTTCAATTTCGCTTCTTGCGTTGTCAAGAGATTGGAGGCTTTCGTTAATTCTTGCCCCTGTTTCTCGTTGATTGCTTTGAGCGCGTTCAATTCCTTCGTCCGTTCTTCGTTGATAATCTTCAATTCTGTTAATGCTGTTCCCTGCGTCGCGGTTAAGCTGTTGGCTTGCTGCAATGCTTTCTCGGAGTTGTTGATTGAGCTTTCTGCTTTCATCAAGCGCCCTTTGAGTTCGTTCCAACTGCTCACGGGTACGCTGATAGTCGGCTCTTGTGTCGAGGTACCCTCCGATGAGGCTGCATGCGAAATAGATGGAAATAATGCTAAGCACACCACAAATAACACGCTTAAGAGTAAACGCAGATATAACTTTGTTCTTGATAGTTTCATACATGGTAACTCCTTCCTAAATTGTACTACCCCACTGAGCACCCCACCATCGAGCGGTGCCACGTAACCAGTCACCACCACTCCATCGTTCGTCGCCCTCATGGCACACCAAGAGGTCCCATCGGTCAACGTTGGAGTCTGGGCCGTACGTATTATTTGGATAGCCCGTCGGATCTAAATAATAGAGGTCCAATCCGTCCCGATTATCTGCTGCTTCGGCGTGCGTCATCTGATGTTGTAGGTCAAGTGGCACACCTGCATTAATAGTAAGCACCGCCATAATTTGTGTCATAGTGGCCAACTGTTCTTTTGTTGGTGGTTCACTACCTAGGTTATTTTCACTGACTGCATCCCAACACGCTTCAATGGCAATGCCTACAGCGTTACTATTGCGCATATAGGTGTGTTCCTTATAATCGGTTAAGGCCTCTATATCGGTCCACATTGTACCTGCTCGGTCGATGTTGATATGGTAATCTGTGAAGTGCTTACCACCTTTTACCCCTGTCCAATGATAGTACGCCTTTTCAATTTGGCCATAGGCATCTAGCGCTAGGTCTTTTAACTCGTCCATTGTAATTTGTCTAAACATTTATTTCCCCCTCTCGTCATGGTTAATATCATCCTCTAATTGTTGTATGCCAGGTCTGTTCATAGGCAATGTATTTGGTTCCTCAAGCTTATCTGGAATCCCGTTATGGTTCTTATCGATGAACATGCCACACAATCCAACAATGGTCATAAGCACTGATGGTACGAATATATGGTCAATTATAAGAATACCCTTATCGATAAGCTGATTCTCTTCAGGGGATACATACCCCTTAATCGTCGATAGCACATACTGGGCAACGACTAATATCATCGGTACTAGCATGACGAGGACCAATGCCCTCGTTGCTAATACACCTGTTGGCCGTATGCCAGCTATTCGAATGGACTTATATGACCGCTTAATGCGGTTAATAATCGCTAGCTTATCCATTACCCCTCCATGCCTTTATGATTTCAATCGTATATTGAAATATTTTTCCTATATCAATTAGGTCATCTTCAACCATTTCACGTAGGTTTTCAATAATAGACCAACACTCAGCGAAGAATGGTATCAGCATAAATGCATAAGAGAATATATGGTCTAAGAATAGATTGGTGTTTGGTATTGGGATATCAGGTAATGAAATAAATACAATGGATAGTATCATCCATGCCGGATATTGTATGCATAGTTTCTTTAATAGATCACCTCTAAGGCGCTCACTCATTAAATATCTACGCCGTTCACCGGTAGTTTCATCGATATACCTACCTTTTCCCCATCCATACCAGGTCAATGTTGTTAGTAGTGTAATAGGATTATTAGGCCTGTGATTATCTTTGTTATACCGCAACACTTCTGCAGCAATCCGCTGTATTGTGTCCACAAATAACAATGTAGTGGTTAAAATAATCACTACCCCCATACTGACTATATGTTCATGCGATATACCACTGATGAGCATGATTAAAATATCATTAAGAATATCCATTCACTCCCCCATGCCCTTATGATTCTTCATCTAAAGCCATTAAATCATTGTGCACGCATCCTTCTGTTGGACATGTACCGTCATCGTTGAGTACTTCCCAGCAGTACTCACAGAATTCCATAACAGGAACTTTGCTATCACCGATATATTTAGGCATATTATTGCACCTCCTTAATTCGTGCGACCATTTCGTTATTCAACTTGATATATTGAGTGCTAATTGCATTAGTAGGTTTTCCCATAAGTAGCAATCTACGTTGCGCTTCTTCTAGCGTTTTGAAGCGGGGTTCATATTCAGCTTTTATAGCGTTAATCTTATCTTCCTTTGTAGGAACATACGGATCAGGCTCAATAAATTTTCCGTTTACATACAATTTACCGCTCATAAATTCATCTAGCATACTGTCACCATCTGCAGAATACACATATTGTGCATTTGGATAATCGTGTTCAGCTTGCGCCATAATATCATCACGGCTCAACGTGTTATCACACAGGGATGTAATACGCTCCCCTTTGTCATTTAAAATAAATACATATTGATTCATAGTAGCATCCTTTCGGAGGTGAAATTATGCGCCGTTACGCCGTTATACTAAAACGTAGACAACGCAATACCATTACATTAAGGCAACTATTTAACGAGTGGTTGCCTATTCACTCACAAGCTATTACTAAGAGTGTCGTTAAGTCTTACCATATTGCTTTTAAACACATATCCAACATAGCGGATATGCCTATCACGGATATTCATTTTCAGCACCTTCAAAATGTGATTAATTCCATGCACGTAAAAGGACTTTCTTACTCATCATGTAAGAAAGTCCGCACGTTACTTAATCAATTATTTAATTACGCAATCATCCAAGATTACCCTATCACTAATTACGCCTCACACTTAAATCTAGGGCCCAATATACCAATGATTAAAAGAAGAGTATTCACTCGCCAACAAATCAACAAATTATGGGCGATAGATAATTCTTATTCCCAAATGATTTTAATGTTGCTCTACACCGGGCTCCGTATCGGCGAGCTACTTAACTTACGTAGGCAAGATATCCATAGGCGATCGTCATACCTCATCGTAAGACACGCTAAAACGAAAGCCGGTGAAGGCCGTATCATTCCTATACATCACCGCATCATGCCACTAATAGAGCAAGTATACACCAGCACCGAAGCATATCTATTCACCATCAGTTACACAACATTCCATAAGAATTTCAAGGATATTATGAAACAGTTAAATTGTAAGCATACTATCCACGATACTCGTCATACATTTGCAAGTTTACTTGACTCGGTAGCACCGCCCAACACATTACGTTCTTTACTAGGCCACAAACAAGGCGATATTACCACCAGGGTATACACACATAAGACTATTCGTGAGCTACGAAAAGCCATAGAATTATTAAAATAACTCCCCAGTGGGGATTAACTTGGTTTGATTCCAATAAATACTATAAAGATATTTCGCTGCCGATTAGCAGCACTGTACTAATTGCCTTAGCCACTGATGACTCTGTTAGTGTTGCTACTTCTGGATCAGAATGTTTTATTACTTGGAACAGTGGGTTTTCTCAAGCTAATAGAAACACCATCCGATTCTTAACCAACAGAGTGGACACAGGTAGTTTTGTTTGGATGGTCGTAGGGAAGGCTTAATATCCAAAGGTGTCGGTGATCAGATTATGTTCATTATCCTAGGAAATTAGATTATTCCTAGTGCGAACCAGTAATAAGAAGCAGCATATCTATCACTTGCCGAAAATACGGCCTTAGTTGCGTTGCTCTCTGACACGGAGTTAGCGAAATACCTAGGCGTGTCAGAGCCTGACCAGTACGCATCTATAGCGTTCGCCATGAATAAAGTTGTAAATTTGATAGGAAATCGTACCTCTGTCTTAGTTACGTTATCTTGACCACCCACTCCCCACTGGATAGTGAAACCATTCGCAAATTTTACGAAACCAGCATTGGCATCGAGTTTAGATGCCACGATAGCACCTTGCCCGATAAGATTTTTTATATCCTTCAATGTAGCAACTGGATTTTCTTGCCAGTTAGTTGCACCGAGGATTTTGGCAATCATAGCTGTAATCGCTGGATGAGATGAAATATCTGTGTTATGTTGTTTAACTGCTTCTGTTAACTGCTCACGTGTTACCAACGCACCCATATTAACAGTTAGCGATACATTTCCTGTATTACTAAATACCATTCCGATTGTTAATTCTTGAGATACAACTACCGAGCCACTTTCTGCCGGCATTCTGTCCGGTTCAGGGTCCGTAAGGTATGCATACAATATTTCGCCTTTATCAGGATCTTGTGCAAATAACCCAATTTCAGACATTCGGAAAGCTTCATGTATACCAGTATTAGTTATAACTGTATCAACACTTACAATTTTACCTTCTAGCTTAACTACAAAATTAGTAGTTTCCCACTTAGAGGAGATTACATCAGTTAATGCCAATGGATTCGTTGAATTAACACCACTACCTACTTTGATTTTAGTGAATGTCAGCTTAGTTTTGCCTGCATTCACCTTCGCTTGCAAATTCGCGCCAACATCAGTCATGGTTGCATTTGACCATTCTGCCATATATTCCTCCTATCTAACGCTATTATCTAGCACTACATTAATCTTAGTTTTCTTCGATTCAACAGTATAAGACGTTACATGGGTATTCAAATTAATGCGCCATGCATTCGTGAAATCACACTTGATATTCACTTTCCTAGATACACCGCACCATCCGGCAAAATACTTATTGAAGTTAATTCGTCGAATGAATTCAATACCATCTAGCCAGGACCGTACATTTTTAGCCGCATTAATAGCACGTACAAGCTTAGCTATATCTGTTTCGCCTCTTAATGGGGCTGTGATTAGCGTAACCTTGAAATAATACGGTTTCCCGCCATATTCAAACCATTCTTCGGTTTTTGAATCAGAATATATAGTCTGTACGGCCTTTTCAACAGCATACGGCGTGCCCTTATGGCGGTGAATATCAATTGAGTTCTTCACCATTTCACGTTTAGTCTCTATCGGTAACCCACTATCATAGTCATCCACGTGTAATTGATACGCTAAATGATCAATTACACTCTCTGGTTCAGTATCAATAGACGACCATAATAGCAGAGTATTCGTATTCATAAATTCGGCCAGCATATCATCCCACGTTTTAGCAAGGGACTTAACTGGTTCCCTATCGATTGAGGACGGAAGATGCTCCGCACTAGTATACTTGCTATCAAGTATCATTCTTCCTCACTTCCTGCGAGCGCTACAGCGATTGTATTGGCTACTGCCACGCCGCTTTGTTCTGCAATCGGGGTAAATATAGGTGCCGTTACTTCAACGCGTTTAATTCCGGATACATCCATGAGCATTTGAACCAATCGACTGGGTACTATATCACGGCCCAATTTTGACTTTTGCCATATAACATAGTCATTAACTGCTTTATCTGCCTTAGCTTTTACCACCGTTGCATCGGCGCCTTTTTCAATGTAATACTTAGCGTCGATGTTATATTGCGTAGTAGTAGGTGCTAATACAGTTAGCTTATCAGTCAGAGGCCTACGTTTCTTATCAGATAAATAATCCGTAATAGTCGTGAGCAATTCTTGCCCAGGAAGTCCTCCTCCTGCTAATAAGGGATAAATATTAACCTCACCTGGACGTGGAGAAGATACGCCTACATCTGCCACAAGGTGCGACGCGGACTTTGTAAAATACTCATACGCCCCTTCAGGGCCTGCCACAGAGAACGATTCTGGAGCCTCATGAATACGTTCGCGATACGATTCGTCGTCCTCTGTATCAGAACCACCTTCAGATAGAGTTATATTACGCATCGTATCCACATAAGCTATAGGATCAATAATTGTACTTATCTCGCCCGGCTTAAACCCATTGCCTCGCGCCCCGGCAATTTGTGCTTCTGCTTTTACGGATCCATTAAGTTGACCTGGTAGAATAACCAAATCCTCAACAGTAGCAAAATATTCGCCACTTCCAGTTGATATTCTAGTCCACTTTGGAATAATGACAGAGTTCGTGCGCACTGCTGACAATGTTGCTTGAATTGTTGTAGTCGCTTTCGTTGCCTTTAATCGCTCAACAGCAGCAGGAACAGCTCCAACATGGTCCAAGTTATCGCCTTCTGCATAGGCTAATAGATTTTGTTTAGCTGCATAATTTGCATCGTTCAATAATCGGATAATAATTTCCGAAATTACATTTAAAAATAAAGTAACAGGATCGCCCTCTCCCAAGGTTCGCCCTGTTATTGTTGTGTAAATATCAAATACCTTCTGTTGAACGTGTTCTTTATCTGTGTTAAAAAACTCAACATTAGGTAAATCAGATAATCTCATACAGTCACCATCACTTTCGGAATCAACGCCCCATTTTGTGTGGCGGTAAATGATATATCACTAATTTTGGCACGTGGTTCATACCGTTTAATTTGTTGGAATATGTCGTTAGATAGATGAGCTTGCGCCTGATGGATAGGCATATCAATAATGCGACCATCAATACCAAACTCCCTATCTAGTGGCACGCTACCACGAACAGTAGAAATAATCGTTTGCACATTCTGCAAAATCTCAGCGACTTCACTTTCAGGTGCTAGCGATATCCTATTGTCAGTTACTGGTTTAATTTCATACGTTGCTGACATGGCTAGAACCTCCTCAATATCGTATTAACTTTATTGAACTTCTGACCATATTGATTTAGCATGGACTTTTCTTCTACTGTATTATTATCCGAATATTCCTCAAGAGTTAGAGAAACCTCAATAGATTGAGTCTTACCGTATGCATCCGTGAATAAGCTATCCTCGCTCATAGACATGATGACAAAGTAGTTTTGACTAACAGGTTTACCACCGATAATAAACGGTAATACAGCCCCCATATCGCGATAATTTCGCAATTTCTTAACAGTACTATCTGGAGATTGTCCAAGTGATGCAGAAATAAGAATCTTACATGTAATTTGTTCCACATCAGGTCCGCTAAATTGTTTGACAGGCTTTTCTAACATCAAATTGTGCTTTTCCCATCGAGCACTACCTGAACGCGTTACATCCGATACAGTAAGAACATTATCTAATGCGGTATAAAATACTATATCCGCCAAATAACCGATATACATCTATACCTCCTATTCTGGTCCTGATGTTGTAGAACCACCAGACACTACACCGCCATGCACATGATGAACTAAGGAAATACCATTGACCACTACATCCCCACCGCTTGAATTAATTGATAAAGTACCTCCAACATTAAGAGTCATATCTCCAGGAACAGTAAGCACACGTTTACCATTATCCGCACCGCCTGGAGTCGGATCCGCACTACTAAAGAATGTGCCAATAATGAATCCATCGGAAAACCCACGTCCGGACCGATTAGGCAACATAATGCACAATACCTGGTCATCAATAGCCGGCATCCAATAGTCCTTATCATGTGCTGCACCTCGATTAATGACAGATAATGGCGCCGTTACAACACCTTCTCTGTCTAGGCGTGTAACAACGGCTTTACCTTCTTCAGGAATTGTACTTGAAACATTTCCAATAAATATCATATCCACTAATGTGGATAATATGTCAGTAGCCATTTAAACACCTCCTTACATCAATCGACGTTGAATAATTGGCCCCTAATGTATGCGTTGCTTTAGTAATTAAATAATTACCATCGAACACCCCAAATCCTTCGAGATTAACCGTAACCGATGCCATAATAAGAGGATTGCCAGGAAAACTAAAAGACATTGTATCGGCTTCTTTATTGGCTTCTCTTAGCTTCTTTTTAGCCAATCTCTTTGCCTCAGCCTTATCTTTAACCTGTTCATTAACCTCTAATACAGCAAGGTACGTGTGACCCTTACGGTCAGGATCTTCGAATGTATCCTCGATAACGGATTTCTTATCCTTATCTGTATATTTCACATGGCATGCTCGATATACTTCACGAGTTTTACTTTTGTACGAATAAGATAAGGCTCTAGTAATAATCAAAGGCGGTTGCTCGCCTTCCTTCGTCTGTACAGGTTGATATTGGCCACCTGGTCTACGAATTATAACTTTAGGCTTCACGTTTTCGTATTTGTAATCATCGAATATAATCAACTGTTCAGTGGATACCTTAAGAGAAAACCCCGCATCATTGCATAGTTTCTGCAAGAATGCGAGGTCTGATTCAGCACTTTGTGATGCATCTTTTAACGGTGGGTCAAAATCCGCATCCCATACTAGCTTTAATTTATTATCTTTTGCTTTCTCGGTAGCAATCGCTTTAAGCGTTGTAGTTTTCCACGATTTGTCTTTCTTTTTCTCCCGCAAGTCAGTACTACCGATAATAGCGACACCTTTGATTTTAACTACATCAGGAAGACTACTGCCCTCGAATTCATCAATTTCAAATTTGCCGATTGGCAACGTAAATTGTTCATCCCCTAATTTCTCCCATGCTACGGTATTAATTGCCACTTCTAGTAATGACCCTTTCACAGGGTACCAATCGCCGACCCATAGACGGCCCCTATCTTCTAGTGAGATAGCCACGTCATCTACAGTTCCTGAAAGGTTATCTGTGAAAGTTACATCAAGAAGGTATTTACTAATATCGTCGGTGATGTCCTTTGACTCCTTACTCCCCCAATGTTGGTAACCAATCGTACACCATGCCCGCCGTGCTAACTTCGTTTGTGGCGTTAAATCTTTCTTCCATTTCTGGACCTTAGCTAGGCTCTTTTGTAAGCTCATATACTATCGCCTCCATGGTGGTAAGAATTCAGGCAAGGAATCAGCAGGAACATCTGGGCATGTTAACACAACACCAGCGGAAAATATCGCCGTATTACGATGTTTTTGGTTTGCTTCTAACAATAGATTAATGTATCGTTCGTTGCCATACACCTTATAAGCGATTAAATCCCACATATCCCCTTGTATTGTTGTATAACTAGTCATAACTTAACCTCCGTTGTCCGGCGGTATAGCTACGCATCATTTGTTCAAATTCTCGCATTTTAGCATCCAATGCCGACATAATATCATCAGTTGAACCATTACCAGCATTTATAACTGGTGCAAATGTAATCTGTACAGGTGCCCCACTACTACTAGATGAGGATGCAACAGGCACGCTAGGTGCTAATGATACAGTAGGCGCTACAGCTGACTGCGCACCACTCACACCTAACATTCGTCCGGCCGTTTGCCATAGGTTCATAGCATTAGCACTACCATCAATAGGTACAATTACTTCAGGATATCCAGCTTCACCAATCAATGCGACTTCCGGAGATGTAATCACACCACCATTAGCATACGCATTACCGCCTGCAGCTTGAACACCTACAGTAAAGCCACCACTAAATTGAGCCTTAATGCTATCCCATGCGCCTGAAATTGCATTAGATACAGCACTAGGAATTTGTTTAATCCAGTCTAATACCGCATTATAGGCATCACTTGCCCATTGGCCTGCGGCAGCTACGAAACCGGCTCCCGCATCAGCACATGCACTTGGTAAATTCATGATGAAATTAATAACATCATTAACCAAACTACTAATCCATGATGTGGCCGTAGCATATGCCTCAGAGGCAAACGAAATAACCTCCGCTACAAACTCAGCGCCCAAAGTGATCATGTACATAGGTAAGTTAATTAAGAAGTTGTAGATATCATCGACCATAGCACTAAATGTAGTAACTGCGAAGTTATAACATTCAGTAGCGAATGATACAACGGCAGATATAACAGCAGTACCAACTTGTACCGCTATCTCTGGTAATCGCAAAATAATGCCTATTATGAATCCTACGGCCATACCAATATATGTTGGTAGGTTTAACCATAGATTTACATAAGCAATTATTGCCGCTTTCAATGCATTAAATGCGCTAAGGCCTAATGATAAGAACCCATTAATTACAGCCATAATACCGGATATAATGGCGCTCCATGCGGAACTTAAAGCAGAACATACGCTATCCCATATTGAACTCAATCCAGAACATACACTATCCCAAACAGATGTTAACGTGGCACAGATAGTATCCCAATTAGTTACTAATAGGTATATCACCGCAATAATCGCCATGATAGCGATTACCCATGGACCACCTATTAATGCACCCGCTGCTTTAAATGCACCCGTTGCCGTTTCTACACCTTTAAATGCCGTGGTAATTGTAGTAATACCTGATGCTAGTTTTGTAGCCGTACCATACAGTAAGGCTAATTTCAATCCATTAGTGACTACGGCGGCAATAGCTTCCTTATTATCCTTCATGAAGGTTACAACAGCTTGCAATACCGGTATTAGTGCCGGTAATATTTGCTGAGCAATCGGTATAAAGGCTTGTGCCAACCCTAATGCAACTTGCGTAGCTTCCGCTTTCAAGATGTTCATTTGTAGCCATATTTCATGGAGTGATTTAGGATCTATTCCGACGCCTTTGATTTGTGATGCGGCCGCTTGTGCATCTGCATAGTTCTCAAATACTTTAGTAAGCTCCATGCCTTTTGCACCTAGCGTTTCAAGCATGAATTCTTGTCCCCGGCCTTGTGCTACCGCATTTTGGTAACCTTTAGCCATTGCATCCAACTGTTGATTCATAGGCAATAACTTGCCATTGGCATCGGTTAAGGATACACCAAATTGACTGAGATATCCTTGCAAAGCTTCAGCACTTTTACCGCCACCAGCCAAAGTCTTATCCATTTTAGCGAAAGACTTTGCGGCCGCTTCTACATCAACACCACTTAATGTCATAATCTTCTTAAATTGTGCCGTTTCAGCGGTTGTCATATGTAATTTATTAGACAATTGATAAAGTGCTTCGCCAGCATTTACTACATTATCTATAATGGCACCAATACCAAACCCACCGGCGGCAACCATAGCTAAACTTGCAAGCTTTCCTGTAATACCACTTACCGCAGCACTAGCACCTTGCGCAGCTGATGCAGCACCTGCTAAAGGACTTGCACCACCCATTTTACTGATTGCATTTTGATGCGCCGTCTGACTTGCGATATTAGACCGTAACCGGGCTTGCCGTTGTAACATAGAATTCAGCTTTTGCTCAGCTGCAATTGCTGCGTTCCTATCGCTAACATTACCAGTCTTTTGCGATATAGCTTGTAGTTTTCTATATTGCGCCTGTTGATCTTTGATTACATTAGATAATTTATTGAGTTCCTGAGATGCTTTTGATACGGAGGAAGATAACCCGCCATCGAGTTTACCTTTAATGGCAATCGCCATTTCTAAGACTTTATTGGCCATTATTTTCTCCCTTTCATTGTTTTATTCTCGCGCTCGATACTATCACTAATGAGCCGAACGTGGACTATGAACTCATCCACGTCTAGCTCTCTAATGAAGTAGTCCATCGGTGTGCTAGTGTATTTACTACACGTAATTGCACACTCAGTAAAATACCGTTCTAGGTCTGTTATTTTTCGGAATTGAGCAAAAAATTCTGTACCTCTAAGCACACTCTAGTGAAATCGGCAGCCGGGAGACTATAAATATCATCCACTTTACATCCGCATACAGCAGCTGCTACATGTGCTTGATACGTCATGGATAATGCCGGAACTGTAATAGTTTTATCTTCACCCTTAGCGGACTTTTCGCATTTAATTAATGTGTACCCGCTGATGCCTTCAAATTGTAAGGAATGACCAGCTTTTACTAATTCAATACCTGTTTGTTCATGTGTTTCGTTCATAGTGTTATGTTTACTCATTAGTGATCGTCCTTTCTACAGACTAAATACCGAGTGCAGCACGAACATCGCCAAGGAAGTCGGTGCCATCAGAAATAGAATCTTTATAGGCGTATTTATCGATTTCACGAACTACCTTGCCATCTTGTTCGAGTTTCAAGTATGTAGTTTCGATTGTGTTCGTTGCATCGATAGTATTGCCAGATTCATATGTGCCATTTTCTTTAGATTTAGCACGGCCACGAATAACAGCACGTGTAGGCACGATTACATATTTATCTTTGCCACTATCCCAACATTGGATAGCACCACGTACTTCTAAGCGTACGCCACGACCACCCGTAAGGCGGTGTGTAGTTTCTGTTGGAGTGTTCCAAGTAAGTTTTGTTTCCATAGAGGAGTAGTGTCCAATAACTGGCGCTTCTACTTCACCTGCAATGCCCACACCTTTTACAGTTTGAGTCATTACAGATTCACTAGGTAATTCCACTTTGGCAACACCTAAACAGTTGTCAGAGCCTTCTTCGTATACACGGAAGTCATTAAGTACTTCCGGCACTTGATTGATAGATGCCATGATTAATTACCCCTTTCTATACTGTTTGAAATAGCGTTTTGAAATAGGAAACATCGTATTCAGAAATGCTTTCAATTTCTTGCGCTGGAATTGGAGGTGTACGGTATTTATGGAAGCGAATAATACCATTCAACAAATCTGTTGTAGGGTTTTCTGCTTCTTTGAATTCAATACGACCGCCCAAGATAAAGCCACGAGAAGTAAGACCGTTAAGACGGATTGTTTCACTATCAAGAATTGTCTTTATATTACGAGGCAAGATAGGCATATCCACTTTTTGCCAATAGGTTAAGATGAATGTTTGGTCATCCCAATCATTGAACCGGCGTACACAAATGAATGTATCCTTAACATCAGTTGTGCCAGGATATGCACCTGTATAGTTACCCCAAGATACCCAACCATTGATATTAACGGCCGTCATAATACCTTGAGAGTTCAATAAGTTTGCTTGCGAATGCGTAAGCATTACTTCCTTACCATTAGCTAAGCACAAGCCTGTGATATTCATAGACTTATTGGAAGGGGATAACGTAGGAATATCGCTATTGGATGCATCACATTTGCCAATAATGCCCATGATGTGCGTAGACATATGGAACATATAATCGCCATTGCGAACCATCGGCCAACATACGACTTCAGATTCACCTGTATAGCTATTACCTTTCTTCCATTCGTAA
Organism: Veillonella parvula; assembly: GCF_002005185.1. GTDB lineage: Bacteria > Bacillota > Negativicutes > Veillonellales > Veillonellaceae > Veillonella > Veillonella parvula_M. The sequence goes on along the minus strand of NZ_CP019721.1, from coordinate 1,088,374 downwards.
GCATCTGTGTATTTAACAACTTGTGTAGTATCGATATCTACCAAAGTAGTCGCACCAAACAAGTTATTAATAACACGAGATTTTGCTTTCATCACGGAAGCGACTGTAGGATGTTGAGAGAATCCAGGTGCAGCAATAAGACCAGGTACAATACCGAAATGATGATAGATTGTATCAATCAATTCAAAGCCTGTTGCTTTTTCATTACTATCTACACCGCCGATTACGTTTTTATAATCGAAGTTTTCTACATCGAGTTCATCGTATGTGAGGTCCAATGTACTTGCGGAATCGAACTTACCACCTTTGATAACAGAGATGATTAATTGATTTTTGTCATCAAATGCCGCCGTGTAATCTGTGTTGGCCACACCTGTTTGACCGCCACTAGATACTTGCAATGTGTTAAGCAATACTGCAGCTTTTACAATGCATTTCTTTTCTGTCAATGTAGCAGTTGTTGTAGTGGATTTCTTATGTTTAGCAGGATCCAATACGTTAACAAATACGATTGGAGCTACGCCATACAATTTGAATTGTGCGTACATTGCTTCACACAATGTGAAATGTGTCCAATCTTCAGAATAGCCAAGTTGTTGAACAGCTTCTTCCCAGCTATAACAGATGATTGGCTTATTAATTACTGCGCTAGGGTCTTCTGTAAGGTGTACAGGTGCAGTACCGAACACAATTGGAAGGCCGGCAGTAGTTTGGACAGGAGCAATTACAGAGGTAGCTTGCTCACTTGTTTTGACGCCATGATAAAAGGCCATTTACTTCACTCCTTTATAATTCTTCAATGCGTTAACATAGAATACATTTAATTGTGTGCCTTGTGTTCTCACATCAATCATTGCTTGGTTGAGTTCGTCCAGAGGCACGAATAAATGCATAAAAATAGGGTCTTCCGCTTCCGGCAGTGGTGCACCGTCGCTAAATACCATGAATTGATTTAACCGGCTACTGCGGAACGAAGGCCCAACATATACAACAGGGTTCATCGTTGTCTCCTATTCAATTACTTTATTATCCGTAAATATCTTGTTAAGATTTCTACGAATAACTGGAATGTACACTTCAAATTCAAGATATCCAACCCATTGAGGGTATGGTTGATCATCAGGAATTGTTGTATTAACGGTATTCTCCTTAATTTCATATTTAAGCGCTACTGGATTATCAGATAGTAACCGCTCACGCACTACCTCTAAGAGGTGATATAGTCCGACATGACCTTTTGTTAAGGCCTCGTCATAAGTAGTTACCAATACAGTAATACCTACCGTCGAACTATCCGCATCACTAACAGAATACGGATGCACTACTACCGCTGGACATAACTTGCGCTTATCTTCATTCTTATCCACCCTTGGTAAGAACCCGCTCCATACTCGAATAGGGCTCGTGGTAACATCACTTGTTTCATTTAGCTTGCGCAACTCATCCATGAGATAGGCGGCAATGCCGTCTGATACATCTAATGGTGTCATTAGTTACCTCCTAACGCACGCTCTAATTCGTGATATAGGCGCTTTTCATACATTTCCATGCCTTCTTTTTGCATGGCATTCATAACAGTTTCATTACCAAACATTTGCGGTAAGGCTGGTCCATATATCCCTTTTAATGGGTATCGGTCCTTGCCTTGGCGTTTCATGAATATACCAGATGCACTAACAAAGCCATTTGGTACCTTTGTTTCTGTACCTTTTTTAATAGACACAAACACACCTTTTCGTTTAAGCGATTTAATCTTAAAGTACTTTTGAGCGCTAGTATAACCACCTTTGACACGCATTTCTGTGCCATCATTCAATTTATTAATAGATACACCAGACTTTACGACCGATACACCTTTAATGGCGTAGATATTACGTAGTGCTTGCGTACCTGCTTTTCTTGCGGTTGTTGCAGCACGCTTAGATGCGGCTTGGCAGACACGTCGAACTCTATCTTCTTTTAATGTTTCCAGTGCTTTTTCAATTGTTTTCACTGCACTTTTATCAAGTTCTAGCTCAACCATCCGTCAACACCGCCTCTAGCTTCTGCTCTAAGTTCGATAGACACGAGCCCATCTTCTTCCGTTGCACTTTGAACGATGTACACATCATCATCTAATCGGAATACGTTTCCCTGTGATGGAATTTCAGGGATGTCCTTTAATTTGCAATGCACAAATACAGACACCCCGTGTAATCCGTCATTTGATACGTGAGAGCCATTCGACAAGAATGACTCCCTCGCCGTTGGCGATTGGATAATCGCTTTAGCTACTGTGCCATTTAGATTATGCCCTTCGGCGAATTCGTCTTCATTAAGGAATACATCGTCAATATCGCTTTCTAGGTAATCTCTAAATCGCATTATTTTTTCACCGTAACTTCCGCATCAACTTCAGGTAATTCCATTTCTTCTTCTGGTTCATCTGGAACGACTTCCAATGGTTCCGTTACTTCGATAGGATCATCTTCAGCAGATTCAAACTTATCAGATTCAAGCAAGGACAACGCAACCGTTTCCTTTTTGATGTCGACTACTTCGCCTTTGCCATACATCTCGCCTTCATGTGCTAAATAACCCTTTAATACTCTGATTTTCATAAGTAGGTTACCCCCTATTTAGTCTTAATAGTAGCCCAATCGTCGATAGTTTCAGGAATCAATACGCAACGGGAGTATACAGACAATGTTAATTCTTGTGTAGCCTTATTAGCATAGTAGTAAGGTACATAAATGCCTGCATATGTTGTGAATTGATTGTCATCGTTGAGCAATGTTACTGCTGCATGTTGTTGACGGCCACGGCCAGGAACACCTAATACTGCTGCATCATCACCAATAAAGGATTTTACTTTACCTTCATCATCTTGATATGTTTCAAGGTATGCGTACACATCAATATTCAAAGACATGATACGGCCAACATATCGAACTTGTGGAGACAAGTATTCAGGAGCAAAACTGAACATAGACATGTTTTCGCGATTAGGAATTGCTAACATTTTGTTGATGGATGCATTATCAAGAATGTATTTTTCAACGTTTTTACCAACGACTAACACAGTTGGAACGATACCTGCGTTTTCTTGAATTTTTTCGGACGCCATTTTCAAGTCGCCATAAATGTCAGCACCCGCTTGGTCCCAAGTAGTAGTAGGTGTAATGTCTTGTTCAAATTCGAAATCAATTTCATCAACTTGAACTGTTTCACCATCGTCAGCATAGCCTTCGATTTTGCATTTACCAGTAGTAAGCAAATCGGCTGCCATTTTATTTTTACGATTAATAATTGTGCCTTGTAAGTAAGACAAATCTTCAGCTTGCATTTGTGCGGCACGTTGTGCAGGTGTCATTGTAGACACAATGTTTTCAGCAAATGCACGTTGATCAAGTTGTTCTGGGTCAATAACTGTACGAGGGCCCATCATAGGTGCTTCGTATAAAGCAATTTTAGATCCTGCACGTTTAACATTAACGCCAGATGCACCACGAGATACGAAAGGTGCTAATGTGCGACCACGTTTACGAGTTTCTACTGCGATTTTTTTAGAAGTTGCAACTGCTGGAACTTGTGGGAAGAAAGTATCAAGCAAGAAACTTGCCGGAGTTTTCATTCGTTCCACAGCTTGCATCAAGGAAAATGTATCTTTGAAATCAATTGCCATTATATAGTTCCCCCTATTTAATGCTAGTTAAGAATAAGTGAGCGTCCTTGAAGTCCGCTTCATGATCATTAATTTTGTAAGCTTGGTCAACTACCAATACTTCACGATTAAAGCGACCGGAAATGTATACAGTTAATACATTGTGTTCAGTAGTTGCAGTAGTATCAGATACTACGATACCCGCAGGCTTACCACTTGCGATTTTTTGGAATGTACCAGAGTTGTTTTCAAGAACTTGGCCACGTTTATAATCGCCGGCTGCTACTTTTACATTTTGAGTTAATACCGGTACACCGCCACCACCTAATAGATAATCAGCTGCGACACCATTTACTTGCTCGAAATATGCCATTATTTACCGCCTTTCTTAGCATTCGCAAATGCTACGACTTCATCAATTGCACTAGCTTTTGCTACCGCATCGTTGGTTTCTGTTGTAGATGCACCTTGAGGTGCCACTTTATCCGCACCAGATTCCATTTGATCAATAACTAATTGTCGAATTTGGTCAACTACTTTGTTATCACTTGCAGGAATATCAGATACGGCAGAGATGAAAGGTGTTACTTCATTTACTGTTTTACCTTCTTTAACAGCTACATCAACTAAACGATTGACGACTTCATTATCACCTTTTAACGTATTTAATGCTTCAACGCGTTCGCGTTCTGCTGTTACTGCTGCGTTTTCTGCAGGTTCATTTGTAGAAATACCGAGCAAACCTTTTAAGCTTGCCATGAATTGGTTTTCAGTCATAGGTTTCTCCTTACTTGTTAAAAATTGTTTGATTTTGGCTTCATTTTTGGCCGAGTATTTGCAAGATACTTTGTTTACGATAACCATTCCGTTATTCATAACAGCTTTGTCCGTAATCGCCGTATCTACTTCATCAATCAGGCCGTAGGACTTCGCCTCGTCCGCCGTGAGCCACGTTTCATCATCCATAAGTGTATTTACCTGTTCAGATGTCAAAACGTCGCTACGGCTCAAATAAATGTTTGCGATTGTCTGTTTAACACTCGCCAAATAGTTAGCCATTTTAGTTAATCCGTCCGCATCAAAGCTATCACCTAGAAATACAGATGGATTGTGAATCATGTACAGAGCATTACTTGGCATGATTACCTTATCCGCCGCACAGGCAATAATTGTAGCAGCACTTGCGCATAAGCCATCAATATGTGCTGTTACTTTGCCAGTATAGGCTTTGATCATATTGTGGATAGCTTGTGCTGCGAACACGTCACCACCACCAGAGTTGATGCGCATTGTTAAGTCATTACCATTACAACTAGCCAAATCACTTGCAAATTCACGTGGTGTAATTTCATCACCCCACCAAGAGGTATCAGAAATATCACCATACAAAAACAATTCAGATTGACCGGTACCATCTTGATTTACAAAATTCTTAACAGACCAAAATTTATTCATCCTCTTCACCTCCTTTCGCTTCAGATTTAGAGCCAACGGAAGGATTTACCGCATCAGCTAGCTCCATGCCATATTTCTCCATGAGTTGCTTTTCAAATGCAAGTTGTGCAATGTTTTCTTCAAGGTCTGTCCCTGTCATTTCAGCCGCTTCACGTTCGCGAGTGGAAACTCCATTCTCAATGCGAAGGGTACTACCATTCATATCCTTAACAGGGTCAAGGATGGACATCGTTGGTCCGAACCAATCGGCATTGCACCATGCTTTTCGAATTAATGGATCATCAAAGAAACCAGGCGCTTCAATTCGGCCGTTCGCTACTGCTTCCATTAACCATATCTCATAGATTGGTTGGCAGAAGTCACGAGCGAACCACTTTCGCCGTAGTTTATATTCTTCCCAAGCCTGTAACATTGCTGCACGGCTTGCAGAATACGAAGAGTTAAAGTTCTTCATCAATACTTCGTAAGGCTGGTTAAGTGCAGCACCTACTTGTTTGATGAGTTGGGTACTAAATACTTCAAAAGTAGATTGAGCATTGGAAGCATCAACACTTTTTACATCCACACCTTTAGGTAAGGCATTTAATGTGCCAGGTCCTAAATTGTATTCTGATACATCGACTACTGGTTCCGTTGGATCATCAACACCATTATCGGCCAACATATCATTTAATGAACCTGAATTAGTCACGGCTTCCGTAAAGAATAACGCAAAATACGATTTAATAATAGCCGATGTAAGCTCTGCATTTGTATATCGATACACTTGCTTTAGCGTTTCAATAACTGGAGCCAAATAAGGAACTCCTCTATACTGCTCTGGTCTAGTATCATTACTAATTTGCAGTACATTCGGAATGCTTGTACGCTTGCCGTATGCTTCAACCCTTGCCCATGTCGTTAACATGCTTGTAATTGGTTCGCCAGGTACTTGATTAGATACCCAGTAGGCTACAATAGCACCGTCAGTATCGATTTCTACACCATTCAATATGCGGTTCCCATTATCTGGGTTAAGCGCTTCAACGCCAGTTGGGTCGCCTGTAACATATGTGGAATCAGTAAGCGGATTACTTACACGATTACCTTCAATTAATTGAAGGCGCAACGTATACGGCATATCTGGTGTTGTCGGCTTACGTCTAAATACCGCAAAACTATCACCATCTGTGAGATATCCTTGATATGCTATGCTTTGCATGTCATATAAATTGTTTTTACGGTAGATATCACAGTCTTTTGATTCGGCCCATAAATCAAACTCAGCACGAACCTTACGAGCCCATGCTCTAGCCTCCTCTGCACTGATTCCCAAGATTTGAAACTTAGGTCTAGGGAACACGTTGAGGCCTGCGCCAACTGTATGAGTAGTGCTTGTGTTGATTGCAGCCGTGCCAACTGGTGTATTGATAGCTAAATCTGCGGATCTATCACGCAAAGTCGATAAATTCGCACCAATATCCGCCTTATAGCCCAATTTTCTAGGGTTATATCCCTTCAATGATTTGTTATTGTGAGAAGCTCCGCCCTCACTATATCCGCTATTTTTAGCCCTCGGAGTGCCTATTTTAGCGCTAAACTTATTGTTTTTTCTCGCCATTTTAGCCTCCTAATCTCTAAAAACTACCCGTTTCGACCTGTTTCCACGACCATTATCGGTATCCATACCGGGTAATTTGGCGCCTCTTGCCACTAAATCATCAATCATTTTTCTTACTTCAGCCAAATTTGCCCTTGTAAGAGTACGATTTCCGATTGTATAGCTTTGCCCGGTCAATATTGCCTCCTCAGCTTTGACGTACCATTCTAATCGCACGTCAATTAGCCTTGGCTTTCTTGAATAACTAGTTGCCATACATCCTCCTAAATATCTGCCGCTTTACTAGCTCTACGAACACGATTCCGCATTGGTTTCTTCCGTGGAGCAGTTACTGTTGTAGCGGAATAGCCTCCACCTTTAACTACTTCCGCCAATCTATCCCAATCGGGGTGGATTGAGTTCATACATGCTAGGTTATAGACTCGTAAGTCCAATGGTTCATTACGAACCCCTGCAGTAGGTTCCCATATTTCATGGATAACGCCCTTACGTTTTACTTTCTTCTTGTGTTCCGAAATGATCCCTTTGAAATACAACTCGTCATACCCTCTAGTTCCTAGGAATTCTTCATCCAAAGGGAAATGAAAGTACTTAGCGCCAGGTTCATCGATGGCCAATCGGCTCATTACCTGTTGTTTCCCATCGTCTACACCTAGCATGACAAGTGGAATCTTGCTTCCAGATGCTTTACCAATCTTATAATTTAACGGTATGCCAGGTGTTCCGGCCGTACCTTTGATGGCAAATCGTTGCTTGCTGAAGTTCTTTTCACAGTATTCATATACTTTTGACGTGTAGTGACCGCCGGAGTCAATGAAAGCACGTGCTACTTTAAGCCCTGTTCCGTTCTTAAATCGGTACACCTTATCAAGCACCGCATCAAGTGCATCCCATGTCGCTTTATTATCAGGTTCTCCTAAGATAACACCCTTACAGATTCCCCAACATTCTTCACCGTACCCCCAACCGGTGATTTCATACTCTAACCGGTTGTCTTGTGTATCGACGGCACCAGTTAGCAGTAACACACCGTCCGGAAGGTCTGCGCCGTACTTCTCACGGCGCCTAATGAATTGTTGGTAGTCTTCGAATGCACCTTGTTGCGCATATGATTCACCAAAACGAGTATTCATAACTACTTTTTCACGTGTAGGGTCGCCTTTTGCCTCTAGCCATTCCCTCATTATGTCATTCCATGTGAGCCACGGAGACGTGAATCCATTCACAAAAAAACTGCGTATGCCATTATGCAACGCAGCTGGGTTTTTCGATATGTACTTTTGAGGGACTTTCCGCATTTCGTCTTCAGAGAATGTAGATCCGCAATCTGGACACCGCCATTTCACATCACTAACTACTATAATCTTCCGGCCTTTAGCGTCCTTATGTTCCTTTGTCTCACATTCCATCTCAGTATGTCGTATCAAATGATACTCACCACAATTAGGACACTCATGTTGCCACTCTTCTTGCGTACCTGTTTGATACTCTACATCGATGCGGGAGCTCCCTTCATTAGTTGGCGTGGAGAATAACCCCATTACCCTATTCCAGAACGTTGTCATACGTTTGGCAGCAAGGTCTACAGGGTCACCTTCTGTGCCGGCGCTATCTGGGAAACGGTCTACTTCATCCGCAAGTAGTACGCGCACAGGACGTGATGCCAATCCGGCCGGACTGTTCGCACCACACATGATGAGACGACCACCAGGGAAGAGTTTAGATAAGATTGTGTTCTTGCCGTCTCGTGTCTTAGCTCCGTCTTCCGATTTTGTTTCGTAAAACACTTGTGATAATACTTTCGTATCACGAATCATCGGAGAAATACGAGACTTCGAATAATCTTGAGCCAATTCGATAGTAGGTTGAATCATCATGACTGCACATGGGTCAAGATGAGCGTATCGCCCTAGTACATTATTCATGATATCTGATTTTCCCACTTGACTGGCACTTTTAACCACTACCCGATTGATACCAGGTTGCGTAAATGCATCCATAATATCCTTTTGATATGGAGCTCTACTTGTTTTCCATCGCCCTGGTTCCGCAGAAATACCTTGTGATAGCATGCGATAATCATCAGCCCATTGGCTAACACTGGTTTTTGGTAGTGGTTTTAAGCCCATTTTAGAGGCATATTGCCACAATTCTTTTGCCGTTTTCATGCTATCACCTCCTTTTTTTGCATTAAAAAGCACCTAATTTGGCGCTTTATCATCGTCTAATTCATCGCTATCCATGAATAATGACGGCGTATATTCACTTAATTCAGATAATTTATCCTCAATTTCTTGAGTTAACAAGTTATATGCTTCCTCTTTTGTTACGTTCTGTAATTGTGGCGCCAATTTAGTTGGCAATCCTAACAATTGTGTACGCAAATTCACGAGCATTTCTGTCATTACCTGTTCTACAGTATCTGCTGAGTACACTTCGCCGTTCATTTTGGCTAGCTTCAACTCAGCAATCTTGCGTTTCGCACGTTCATTCTTGGCCTTTTCAACCTCGAATATCGCATCATCGGAACTGCTTTCCTCTTCAGCAGAAGATTGGCCCTTATATTTGACATAATTGATAACGGATTTGATAACCAGAATTTGGTTCTTTTCATCCGTTGCTAAAACTCCTTCTTGGAGCAGTTGCGAAACACGTTGACGCGAGAGCCCAAGTGCTTTTGCCAAGTTCGACTGAGAGGCCGTTGCTGTTTTCAAATCATCTGTAATTTTCACTTATCAATCAGCCTCCTTTCATTACCTGTATCACTAGCAAGGCCATAAAAAAATTAAAATCTAGGCAAATTTTGGGGTCTCGGCCACCGCACGGTTTCATTTTTCTCCAGAAGGACCCACAAAAGATTTACTCAAAAACTCAACAAATCGTGTAATAATTTAAATTTATTTTTTATTATTTAGTACGGACACTACACCCAAGCTATCTTAATACATCACGGCTGTTTCTCTTAAATCTGCCATGAGAACGAGTTCATAATCCACAATTACTTTTGTGTGCTTGGTCGTGTGTTATATAGGTTTGACATATTCCCTCATATTCAATTGTATCTGCAGTGCAGATGCCATATTTATTATTTAAGCATCTGCCCCTATTACAATTTATTCTTGTCATACATCATATCCCATTGCTCTACGATTAATTGCATATGCTTCATAATATGTAATACCTTCACGCTCTGCTACTTTATTTAAGCAATCGTCTTTTGTTGGATATTGCCCACTGTGTGTATTGATATGGCATTGCGTGCATAGTTGTATTAAGTTCTCCTTAATATCTCCGCCACCACTACCACGTGTATTAATATGATGCGGTTCAATATTTGTACGTTGTCCGCATATCTCACAATATTGCTTCCGTATTTCTTGAATTGTTTTCTTTGATGTAATTCTTTTGTGTTTCATCAAATTCTCCTTATAAACTAAAAAGGACCGCATCATACTGTGTTGTGTGACCTTTGTATGATGTAGTCCTTAATAGTATGTGGATATTCTAGTAGGCTTGTTGAAAGTGTTCTCTTCATCCATGCCCACATACAGTATCTCATATATTGAGTGTCAAATAATAGCAACCTTTTTGTAAATTTCCTCAAAATTTTTAATTGCTCTTTTATGTAAGTTATGAACATTCTGCCTTGAACAATCTATTAGTTCTGCAACCTTTTCCCATGTACATCCATTAATGTACCTATCTACTAATACAATCCTTTGCTTAGTACTACAAATTTGATTGATCATAAATCTTGCTCGCTCTCTCTCCTGTAAGAAATCACTCCATTCTTTCATAATCTCTTCTGTAACCGCATCAAGATTTGCAATTTTATCCGCAATAGTTATTGGTTTTCCTCCGCTTACAATATCCTTACTATAATCTATGGCTTGTAAACAAAGTATATCTTGCCGTAACCTAAATACTTCTCTTTCCTTACATTTAATATTCAAATCAGTATCTCTTATCTGATTTAAATATTCTCTTCCTGTCATCTATACTGGTTCCCCTGTTCTTTTAATTTATCGGTCCATTCTTCCCATGTATATACTGGCATTCCTTTAGCTATTGCAAAGGACCATTCTCCAATGCATCCTTTTGATGTTTCCCAGTCACCACATAATACCAATGCATCACATCTATTTAACATATCCAAACATATCTTCAAACCTTTTGCATACTCATCCTCAAAGTACACCATACTAAAATTATGAAGAGGCGATAAGTATGTATTGTTCTTATCTAGCATTACTAGATTTTTCATAATTGTATCTATGGAAAATTTATTTTCTTTATTGCCTCCAAATGGATGCGCTACATAAATTAATTGGTCTTTAATCATCCGCTTCTCCTTCTTGTACTAGATCATTAATATGAAATGTTTCTCCTTCAACCGCATCATCTTCTAATTCTTCTTCCCATAATTTCCCCTGCGCTCTTGTTCCACGTACAAACATTTCAATTTCTTCTACCAATGGAATTAACTTCTCTTGTGTTTCCTCTGCTATTGGTAGCCATGAAGTACTTATTGTGCATTTATCACCTTTTTTATTTGTAATTTCTAGTACATATCTTGCTGCTACAATTACTCTTGGCAGTTCTTTATGCCACCTAAAGTTAATTGATTTAATCTTTAACCATTCTTCTCTAATAAATTTGAAAGCCTTAAATGTATCAATTACTACAATCCTTGCCTTTACATATGCATCTAATATCTCTGGCCTAAATTCATCCTTTGTAATTAGTTGATATGTTTCAGTAACCCCAGTACTATTTGCTTTTTCATATTTAATTTTCTTTTTTTCTCCAAATGCAACACTTAGTATTTCCATTTTTACTTTCCTTTCTTATAAACTTCTTTGAATATTTCTAAGAATTGCTTCTCCTTATTATTTGAAAAACACTAACCATATTGTTTTCCCTCTTCGTTGCCCAATAATTGGCTCGCATGGTAATAGTTTTTTTACCTGTGGTAATGTTATTTGCTCTTCATTCCATTTGAATATCATTGTTCCATTCGTTTTAAGTACTCTCCAACATTCCGCTAGCCCTTTCTTTATATCTTCTTTCCAGGCTTCCCCTAATCGTCCATACTTCAATTTCAAATATGACTCATCACCAGCTCTTAATAAATGTGGTGGATCAAATATAACAAGGTGAAATGTTTCTTCTTTATATGGCATTTCTCTAAAATCTGCCATTATATCTGGCTTAACAATTAATTTCCTACCGTCACAAAGCATTGTTTCTTCCGTCCTATTATCCATATAAACAGTATTTTTATTTTTTTTGTTAAACCAGAACATTCTTGAACCGCAGCATGCATCTAAAATATTTTTATTATCCATTGTTTTCTAATAATGTTCTTCTTCTCATATTGTTTCTATACCATTCTTTAATTGCATAATATTCTTCTTCTGTATCATATGGTTGTACACACTCTTTGATAACATATTTCTTTATCTTGCTTGTGTTTACTTCTATGATTTGATTTGTTTCACCCCACCTATTACAAATAGCTAACCAATTCATTTTATCTATGTGATCATTAACAATTGGCTTTAATGTTTTAAATGGTTTATTGTACATAGCTAACCCATGTTTCCCATAAATCTGTGTCCAGCCACTTACCTTGCTATCATCAACCATTGTTATATTTAGCTTTACCCATAAATCTAATTTCATTTTAATCACTCACAGTGCAGCTATATCCTTTAAGCTTTCGCATTCTATGCCTAATTGCCCTTACGTTATCTCCAACATATTTATAGGCATCTCCTTGCATATTCTTTTCTTCATTAAGCTTATCTAATGATGCTCTATATTGTTTATAGCTTTCACATTTACTGTGACATCCTACTTCTCTAAATTTGCAGTCCCTACATGGTATTTTCATAATAACGCCTTTATCAAAATTAAATATCCCCTAATTACTATCTATTTACCCATTTCATGCATCCAATCCTTAAATAGTTAATAACTTCACTTTCATTTAATGCCTTTACATCTTTGCGTTTTTTTGCCCTTTTAATGTATCTAACATCTTCTTTTTTATTATTAGATATATTGGCCACTATTAATCCCGCATCACCTAATAAACTTTCTATTTCATCCTTATGGTCTTCATACAAGTCTTGTGGGACTGCATAATACAAATAGCCTACATGTAAATGATCATGGTATCTTTTCTTCTTAAAATCTGCTCTAAAATCTTGAATGCTTACCTTGATTTCTATTTCAGTAACCACTCTAGCTTTAAGATTGAAGTAGATTAAATCTGCTTCATATTCCCCTTTCCCATCTCCATGCATTGTTATATTAGGAATAGTTATATTCTTTAAAAATAAATGCTTTCCTAACTTCTTTTGTATTTCTTCTTCCGTCATATCTTATATCTCCGCTACAATTAGATCATGCTTTTTGCATACATTTCTGTATCTATCATTCATGCTCATATCCCTCTAATCTATTACCAACTACTCTTGCATTTCCATTATTCACTACAAATGCTAAGTCAAAATCTAGTACCGCATCATTTTGTTTGTTTTGCTGGTTAATTGCCTTACATCTCCATTGGTATTTATCAACGCTGTAATATACTTCCCCTACCATTGGTTTTTCTTGTATTGATTTGCAATCAAACTCTATATGGTCCTTTTCATATATCCTTTTCCCTAGCGTGTCTTTTGCTTCGCTTCCTCTGCATAGTGTTCCGTCCTCAATTTGTACCCATGCATATGTATCATTTTCTATTGCTAGTAGTCTGATTTGTGAATAGCTTTGCTTTATTTCATCACTGATTACCCATTCTGACCTGTTTAAGTTCTTTCTTAGGCCTTTATATATTAATGGCTTCATGCTACCTCCTCACACACTGCATTGATTCCTAACTTCTTTAATAACTCGTGTATCATCAATCTTCCTTTTTGTGTCCAACGTGTAGATGTTTTGCACTCCAATCTTCCATCTGTAGTCATGTATGTGTGTGTTTTAGTCTTTGTATATCCTTTTCGCATTAAATCGCTATACAAAATCCATTGTCCATTTACACTACGTTGAATGTGTGCATCATGTAATATCTTGTTTAATGCTTTCGCACTTAGTCCATAATCTGCAGCAATCTGTGTTACTGTCATCGCGTTTGTACTGCTTAAAATTTTATCCACATAATCAACCTTTGGCTCATATTCGGCTATTTGTTGCTTCTGTTGTTCAATGATTGCCTTTGATTGGTTGTGTGCTTCTACTTCATCTGCATACAATCTCAATGCTTCTGGTAGTGTCTTTGGAATATTTAACTCATAGCTACCTGTTTTTCTAATTTGTGGAAGTACTTCGCTAGTTACCCAGCGTTTAAATTTCTTAGCGCTTGGCATCTTTGATTTCAATATCAAGGAATATAGTCCAGACTCATTGATTAAATATGTTTCCCTCTTCTGGCCTGTGTCGGCAATTTGCCAACGCAGCTTATCCTCTTCATCAATATGTTTTCTTATTGCATCTGCAGTATCTTTATATCCAAGTGCAGTTGCTACGCTCTTGGCCACAAAGTATACTTCATTTTCAATAATGATGGTTCTAAGTTCCCCAAACTCATTACTATTGAATAGTGTTGTTACATGGTTCATAGTCTGCCCCCTAGCGCAACCGCATCAATGTTTGTTACTTTTTCTACCCCTTTTAGATGTTATTCCTAGTTCTTTACATTTATTTTTAAATGTTGATAAGCCTACCCCTAACTCTTCTGCTATTTCTCTGTAACTTATCCCTTTATTAACTAATGCTTTTACTTCTGCATACTTGATTAAATCATTTGTTTTATATTGCTCTTTTAATCCTAAGACTCTTAGTGCTTTTTTCTTTTCCATTGCACCGTACACTACTGCACCTAGTGCTAACCAGTTTATTCAATTAATCGGTACACCTGCCATGCTTGTGTTTTGCATATTCCCTCCTATTTTGCATAAATCTTTGTCGGACTATATGCAGGGCAATCTTCACATTCCTCTTTTTTTAGCCAATATAATGTGCCTGCTGTTTTGCCTCTAAAGACTTTAATTGATGTTTTCCCTTTAGGGCAAGATGTTTTTACCCATAATGCACCGCTCTTAGCTGGTCCAAATGAATGACTGCATATCTTTCTTGGTCTACCTCTTCTCATTTTTATTTCCTCCTAGAATGGGATATTTTCATCATTGTCTGCAAACCCATTATCAAAGTTACTTGCAGCGCTTTCATTTTGTTTAAGGCCGTATGTAAGATTTTTCACTATAATCTCTGTGATATATCGTTTGCTTCCGTCTTTGTCATATGATCTAGTTCTTAACTCGCCATTCACGGCTACAAAATCACCTTTACGTAACCCACTATAAAGTTCCGCATCAACCCAACATACAATGTTGTGATATTGTGTACTCTGTTGCTCATTCACATATTTATTGGTTGCCATTCTAAATGTGAGTACTGGCTTTCCTGTTTTTGTATAACGTAGTTCTGCATCTGCTACTACGTTGCCACTTAAAAATACCTCATTTACGTTTATCATTTACTTTTTCCTCCCATTCCTCACATTCTTTACTAATTACGCATAATGCTATTATTGATACTCCTAGTATTACCCCTACTACAATGCCTATTCCTAGTAGTGCCATGTTTGACCTCCTCAATTCTTATTAGTCTATAAAATCTGTAAGGATATCCCTCTTCTGATACAGACTCAACTACACTGTCCGTCTCTACGTAATAGCCTTTTGGCGGTTGGATATAATCTCTCCATTCGCTTGGCTTCAATATTTCTGTTTTTACTTTTGGTTTTTCTAAATTCTTGCTACTGTTCCACCTACGCTTAAATGCATCTTCTTTATCTGAATAACATGCACTCCGTTTTTCTTTCACAAAGTAGCTTGCTAATTTTACTGCATCTTCTGCTCTTCCTTGATACAACATCAACTTATGCATGCCATGTGGCCAAAGTTCATTCAACTCATCTGAATATAGTTCTGCATTATTGATGATCATGTGGAAATGTATTCTTGTTTTTCCCTCCGCTATGTAAATGTATTTCAATTCTTTACCCAGTTTTTTATATTTGCGTTTTAGCCTTCTTATAAAATTCTGAATGTCTTTCTTTGCATCTTCCCATGTGGCTGGCTGTTCCTTATATGTGAGTGTGATATAACAATCATTTGTAGTGAAGTTATTATCAATCAACATACGCAGCATTGCTTCCGCTTGTTTTTCATTTTGCTTTTTCTGTGCTTCTGGTGTGATGTTTTTCTTTTTTACACGCTTGCCATTCTTTCTATATGTTCTTGATGTGTGATAATCAAGTACTTCTATCATGTTTTTAGATATGACTTTTTTACGCTTCCTCATCTCGTAATTACCCCATGGTTGATTTTTTAATACTTATATCCAGTTAATAAGGAAAAGCCTTTAAATAAGCTTTTCCCTAGTCTTTTATGCCCATGTGTGATATAATTACGTTAGGTTTGGTACGTAATTACGTGCTTGATTAGGCTACTTTAATTAGTGGCCTTTTCTTTTTGCCTTGGATAGTTACAATGCATATCTCCTTTTTCTATTTCTAAATATTGACATGTATCGCAATGTTCCATGCAGATTATTCCTTTGGCCTGTCTACAATGAATGTAGGCATGGCCTTTTTTGTTGCACTCATCACATATGCTGCAGTGTTTACTCATTATTCATCACCGCATCAAGCAGTATTTCTCTTGCCCTTAATGCAAGATATACTTTGTTTTCTTTAATTGGGCCTTTACCTGTTATGCGTAATACATATTCCCCTGTCTTTCGCTTAACAAAAATAGCGCATCCATTAGCAAGAATAGTAAAGTCTAAACTTGCACTTTTATTGCTTACGCTGATTGATGTAATGTGTTCCCTTAAAACTTGCATTTCTTCATCATCAAACATTAAATATCTTTTTAGTAGATCTAGTGCCTTTTCTCTTTTATCTTTCATTTTTTATCCCCTCCTTAATCCTTTCTAACATCCGGAGAATTTATATCCCCAGTGATAACATCGTTTTACCATTTCACTAATATCTCCCCTGTAATCCACCAATAGAAAATACCTACTACTAGATATAAAAAACATGCTCCGACAATAAAACCCTCTATAACATCAGCTAATTGTGGCGCCATAGCAGCACGTCTAAACTCACGTTTTTCTTTGTATGTCATCGCACTCATCTTGTCTTTTACCTCCTTACTCTCCTATTCGTGCCTGGCATCGTTTCCCTAGCCATGCATTAAACGAATCTAAATGAATCAATCGTTTGCCACCTCGGGCTCCTATTTTCATCGACGGGAAATCAAAATCGGCCGCCCATTGGCGAATCACATCCTGAGGAACGCTTGCTAGTTCAGCAGCCTCAGCAACTGTAATGCATAATTTATTCCTGTCCACAATAATCCTCCTTTATATCTTTTTATATGTGTTCATAAAGTTTTCATGAATATTTTGTGTATTTTTAAATAATTATTTGTATAATCCCCTTAGAAGGTAGGTGAAATTATGGATTTTATTCCAATAATCATTTCATTGGCGGCTTTATTGCTTTCTTTACTATCATATTTGCGAGAAAGAAGATTAATAACTGTTGATTTTGATGCCAATTGCTTTGCACTAGATGTTACAAAAAATATAGAAGCCCATGATAATGTTTTTGAAAATTCAACTAATCAATATGCAATTTTTACAACCGCAATCATTGTGAATGCCAGCACTACCAATAGTTCTTATTTTGATTTACGAGCCTATAACCCTAAAACAAATGAAAACCATTTTCTTTGCACTTTATCTAGCGTTCCATGGCTAAGAGACAATCCCTCTTTATTAATTAGTCCATTTGGGCCAAAGGCCTTAGAAAATTTTATTATTGATCTTCCTAAATCACGCTGCGGTCCAATTACATCAGGCAGCTGTTTAGAGTTACCTATCTTGGTTATCCTTAATAAAAATATTTCTATTAAAGAGGGAATCTGCATTGAATTTAAAATTCCTCAATATGCTTGGCTACCATGGCATCGCTCTCCTTTATCAACATCTAATAGAAAAAAATTTAAGCTCTATAAAGTCCATTACAATTTATCTAATTTTCATAAAATTTTAAGCACCCAAAATGCTATGGATACGCCTAATGAAACAGAGGAAACCACTACAGCAATAAATGGAAAGTAGTCCCAAAAATCACCCCCTGTTGGCTCAACTCTTATAAATTTATTTTGATAATTAAATTGTTCTCCATTTTCTTTTGTATAAATCCCCCCTACAGGGTTCTTCATCTCTACACCCCCTTCATCTGTTTATTAGTATTACTTCCCTCACCTCCGCGTTTGCTATAATGGATATAGAAAGGAGGTGAGTGGAATGAAAAAACGTTATTTTATTACTTATGATTTGAATAAAGCGGGACAAGATTATGAAAATGTTATCCAAGCAATCAAATCGGCAAGTGATGGAGCTTGGTGTACATATTGGAAATCGTCCTATTTAATTAGATCTAATTATCAATCAGCCCAAGAAGTATCTGACAAAATAACCAAATATCTAGATAGCAATGATAGGTTACTGGTCATAGAAGTAATAAATAATACCCAAGGTTGGTTACCAAAGGAGGCTTGGAAATATATCAACGAAACTATTTTTTCAGGTTAGGACCACTTGTTGATTTTTCGTAATATTTCCGATTACTGTCTTCAGGAAACCATTGATTACTAGAGCTCTGTTCACAGCAGGGCTCTTTTTCCATTAATGCCCAAATTTCTTCAGCAGTACCTTCTATAATGATTTTCATCGCAATCTCCTTTCTGTGTTAATAAATGGTTCGCATATCGCTCCTTTGTTATTTTCACATTCGCTGCATTACGGTTTTCCGTAATTACCTTGTAAAATGTGATTTCACCTCTTTCAATTTTTATCACTCATGCTATACTCATCTCAAAAGGAGGTGAGTATATGGACTTATATCTTTTGGATAAAAAAAGTTTTTCTTATTTAGAACAGTTCTATCAGCGAAATTTGTCTCCACAACAATTAAGCGGTATTACTGGTCTATCAGCCTATAACATGGCGCTTGAATTATCTTACTTATTACAACTAAACTTCATTACCAATACCGATGGTTTTCATAGTGATTCAGAAGGTATTCTTTCTAATAACACTTATGAAATAACTCCAAGTGGAAGATCATATTATGAAGCAGTGTTAGAACAACGTAAGATAGATAAGCATGCCACATGTCGTTCTAATCTAGCTTTATTTCTTTCATTTATAGCAGTCATAATTTCTATATTTAAATAACTCTATGCTATTGTAGAATTAATTTAGCTATAGCTATTCCTAATGCCATTGCTGAAATAATTAATGCCAATTCTGTGGTATCCATTTCATAATTCCTTTCTTAATTAACTATTTAGAGTGTTCTTCTTGGTGTGGAACACTCTTTTCTTCTAAGCGTTAATATAATTCAATGTATGGAACAATATATGGATCTGTATAACTTGTTTCATTCATTGTCATGTCTAATCTTTTTAAAATTACTTGATGTAATTTTTCTTTAATTTCTTTCATTTGTTTCTCCTTCGTATCGCCTTCCCTAGTGCTATAATTACTCTGAAAGGAGGTCTTTTATGAAACCCACTAGCGACTTATTAAAAAATCTGAAGCTATTAGTAATGCCATCCAAAAAAATATAGGGATTATGAAGGCATTACCTATTTCTAATCTTCAGTTATCGCAAAATTCTATTGAACAAGAGTATTTAAACTATAAAGAAGAACTTGATTCCTTTGATTCACACGCTCATTCTCTAACCAATGAAAATTTAGAGAAATTAATATTATTCATTAATAGGAAGTCAAAAACTTACGCTGAATTAAAAGCAGAAGTATCAATATTGAACGATGCAACTCTCCAATTGTATTTATCCAATACTCCCAAAAAGAAAGTTGAACCACCCTTTTATTCTATTGAACGTATATCTGCAATCTCTAATACTACCTCTCTAATACATTCCTACTTTAAACTTGTAACTATACCAAAAGATTTTTTTGCCCCTTATTATTTTGATGATTCTGATGAATTTCAACTAACTGTATCTGGTTTAAATTTTTTGCATCAGTTGGAAAAAGAAAATCATACATTACAACTTGCAGAAGAAAGTCTTCGTATTTCAAAGGAATCTGCTAAATATGGTAAATTTGCTGCATGGTTAGCTGGCATTGGTATATTTACAACAATAATAATTGCAATATTAACCTTTATATTCTCGTAATATTTAGAATCGTTAGGATCACTGCAATCACAAACAGTCCCAAATTAACTCTTGTGCAATATCTTATGTCTTGTAATTTTTCCTCTAGTGATTGGTCTTTGTTATATTTCAAAGCATTAAAATATCTAAATATAATCCACTTTTTTTGAGCCTCATCATGTGGCTCTTTTTTTGTGATACTTGTTTCTCCTCCTTCTTCCGTCTTGTTCCCAAGGTTATCCATGTGTCTCTGTAATGGGCTTTTCATGTAATTTCACCTCTTCTAACTTATAACTTGTATATTATGCAAGTTATTGTGTAAAAAAATATCTACTCGACTAGAGCAGTCTAATCCAAGCCAATCACTAATCATTGTAGCCTCTACTACATCAAACTGTGTTTTCCCATTCATTTTACTGTTAATAGTTGTAATAGAAACGCCTAACAACTCTGCTAAATCTGCATATGTTTTCTTATGTTCTACCAACAATCCTTTCAGTTTTTCTAATTTCATCTTTTCACCTCACTTTTCTTGCACACTATGCAAGTTTCTGATTACATGATAAGCCTATTAGAAAAACATGTCAACCATCATATGCAAGATTTTATAAAAGTTTTATAATTTTTCTTGAATTTTATTCAAGTTTATTGTAATATATGTTTGTAAGGGCGATTCTTATTTGGAGGCATATTATGAGTACCGATGAAAGAAATGCAATAAACAAAGAAATAGGAGAAAGAATAAAAGCCATTAGAAAGCAAAAAGGCATAACATTAGCTGACTTAGGAGCAAGATTAGGTATTAGTGAAAGTAATATGCAAAGATATGAATCTGGTAAAATCGCTAGTGTTTCTATTGATTTTATTAATAGATTGGCTCCCATATTAGAAGTAAATCCAGAATGGTTAATCGGTTGGGATAAGGATGATACTCCACAAGGTTACTACCTTGATTCTGAAACAGCTGAATACGCTGAATACCTTCGCACCCGTCCTTCTGCACGTTTATTATTCTCCGCATCACGTGGAATTTCAAAGGAGGATATGCAAAAAGCTGTGGAATATATTGAATTTTTAAAATCTAAATATAAATAATTGTCCGCAATATCAGAATCAATATAAAAGAAAGGAGTTTGACAAAGAGTTCTTGCAATGGTATATTGTGTACATGGTATCTGGGGAGGCTTTGCAAAAAGCTGCAACCTGAAAAAGGTCATGTACACTTATGTGTGCATGGCCTTTTTATTATTATGAAATCATTTAAAACTTACGATGAACAAATAGATATATTATCCAATTCTGGTTTGTTACCTAAATATACTAATAAATCACCTTCCCCTGATATAAAAGGTCCAGCTGTAATTCATATTCACAATCCATTTAAACATCCAACCTCTGATCGTGATATTAGAATGACCATACTCAAAAATTCTAAATCGTATGTGAAAGATTTGCTACAAACATATGGATATTACAATATTATCAACCAATATAATAAGCCTTTTCTAACTAATGATGAATATATTGATGATATCGATTTCTTTAAACTATTCAGTATCCAACAAGTTGATGCTAGAATTAAAAACCTTATATTTTATCCTATTTTACAAATCGAGCAACGATTAAAAACTTGTATATCTTATGAGTTTGCAAAAGCTTACGGACCATTTGATGGTGATAGCATTGATTGTCACTACATAGAACCATATTTAAATGAATCAAATTACACACAAAATCTAAAGACAAAGAAAAATGAATTAAAGCATGAGTTATTAATAAAACGATTAAAAAAGATATACAAGGATACTACATTTAAGCCGTTTACTCACTATCGAACAAAACATGGACATATCCCTATATGGATTTTTATTAATAATCTTTCATTTGGTGAAATGCTACACTTCTATGAAGTTCTTAAAATTCAGGATAATATTTCATCATTTTTCCATATGACTCCAAGCCAACTTCGTACAAGTATATTATTTTTAAATCAAGTTCGTAATGACTGTGCCCACTTTTCAAGTTTTATCAACCATGATTACCCAAAGTTAAAAGAAAGCTTGCCATTACTTGTCGACTTTACCACTACTTTTCAATTTGAATATCAAGATAACATTACCAATATTTTTAAATTACTCATTGTTTTTAAATATTTATTACCGAACAATGCATTTATTAATTTCACACAAGCTATTGATAAGGATGTATTTAGTATGATTTATAAGGAATACATACCAGTAATTAGCGAGTTTATGCAAGACGTACTTATGGCCCCTTCGTCAAAAGCTTACAAAGAAAAACTAGATTTTTTGCGGGCTCAACAGATCTAAACATAAATAGTCGACACAAGGGAGGGTGTTGTAATTGGTAGTTAATATAATTTATTGCAATTTACCACATACTAATGCGGTATCGGAGGAATGTGAAGATGTGGATACCCATAATATCTACATAAATAAAAATCTCCCCCATGATCGCATGAGGGAGGAAATTAAACATGAGTTAAGTCATATTATTCGTGATGACTTTTATGTGGAACATCACGTTAACTTAGTCGAACGTATGGTAAGGATGTCTCAAATTGAAAATGGGGACTTTAACGGAATCGATTTCTATCACCACATAATTTAACACAGGGAGATGACAATATGAAAAAAGGGTTAGTATTAGTAACAATATTTGTACTATGCGTAACAATGATGGTTAGTGCTAAAGAATTCAATGACGCACGTTGGCAATGGTTTTATTCAAATTCTGATTACACAGGGAAAGTCGATTTAAACACACTCTCCTATGACCCAGCTACTGATACTGCTAAAGCGTGGGCTGTCTGGATACAAACTAGAGGTTTTCAAGAATTAAGAGAATACAATATTCACTTCGCAGATTCTTCTGTTACAATCATACAATATTATGTTTATAGGAATGGTTCTGATACAGTTGTTAAAGAGGCTGCAGTAAATGCCACTCGCACTCCAGCCCCTGGAAGTGGTGGTGAAGCACTTATTGCTTCTGTAAAAGGGTTAGTTGGTCGTGACGCTAAATTAACAGATTATAAAAATCAGCAAGAAAATGAAGCGCAGATTCAGGAACAAAAACGCATTGAAGAACAGCAAGCTGCCGAAAAGAAAGCTAAGCATGAACGTAATCGAGACATCTTAAGAGGGATATTTGGGATATAAAAAAATAACGCCGGCATGATACTGCGCTAGATTCTATATTCTAATGTAATTAATAAGGGAGGAAATTTACATGAATTTTAAAGATCCCAAAAATATCCTTGAATTTATTAAATTCCAAAAGCAGCTCCTTTATAGATATAAAAACTATGTAAAGGAGCTCATGCAAAAGGATTATAAAAAAGCGGCTATTCTTGCTTATTGGCTTAGGGATTATCTCGGCTATATAAAAAACGAAAAAACCTTTAAGCCAAAGCAATTAATTACATACAAACGGGGTCAAATCGTATTTGTAAATTTTGGATTTAGAGTAGGCCAAGAATTAGGCGGGTTGCACTATGCAATTGTATTAGATATAAAAAATAGTAAAAATACATCGACCCTCACAGTTATCCCCTTGCGAAGTAAGAAGGACAAAAATACATCATATCAAAATTTATACATGGTGCCATTAGGAGGTGTATTATCGGATTTAATCGATGATAAAGCTAAGGCCATGGTAAAGGCACTTAATCAAGAAGCAGATGATTTAGCCAAAAAGTATCCTATTGATGTTATAAGAACAGATAAATCTTTACAATCACGAGTAATAAAACTTAGAAAGCAACATAAAGATGCTATGGCCGTGTTAAGCTATCTTGATAATCTAAAATCAGAAAGCATGGCTGACATCGGACAAATAACAACAATAAGCAAACAGCGAATAAAAGCTCCGGTTCGAACCACAGATGTTCTTACAAATATAATTTTACCCGATGAATTGTTAAATAATTTAGAAACTAAATTAAAATTTCTTTATTTTAGTTGCGAAAAACCGTAGTCTATGATAGTATGTAAATACGAGGTAGCACCAAGCTATCAAACAAATGATGAGTAACCATTAAGGTTACAATAGGCTCTTAGGTTTTCCTAAGGGCCTTTTTTATTGTAAAAAAATAAGCCCTCACCGCAGTGAGGGCCATTAAAAACTACATACCTTAGAGGTACTTCATTTTTACTCCAATATAATTATATCATAAATCCTCTAAGGCTTATTTATTATGCTCAGGAGGTTATTTTTATGGCAAAAAAACGAACCGATGGACGCTACCAAGTATCAAAGATGATAAACGGTAAGCGTAAATACTTCTATGGCAGCACTAAGAAAGCTGCTACGGAAGCTATGGAGAAATATGTAAATGCTAACCAATCGTGCGCCAATTTCGATGCTACCATCTCATTAAATACATGGATTAATATATGGTTACAACTAAAAGCAAAGACTATAACCCCTGCCACATATCAAAGCTATACAGGAATTATCAATCGCTATATCAGAGATAAAATCGGCGGCGTAAAGTTAGCCGAAATTAAACCTAATACATTACGGTATGTATTTGAATCAATGGATGGATTGTCATCAAGGACTATATCCTACACCATGACAATTCTAGGATCCATATTAGAGCAGGCGGTAAAAGATGACATTATCCCTAAAAATTACATGAAAAACATAGATCGGCCAAAACAGGTTAAAGTCCGCCATATGGTAACGTTGTCTGCAGATGAAGTTAAGAGCTTCTTATCTAATATATCTAACTCTGAGCATCACACACTCTTTAAATTAGCATTTGCAACTGGTATGCGCCGTTCTGAATTGTTAGGCCTAAGATGGTCTGATATCGACTTTAAGAAATCGACCATATCCATTTCACAAACAGCACTCAAGATTGGATCCACTGCAGTTATATCAAATACAACTAAGACTACGTCATCAAAACGGATAATAGCCATTGATACAGACACACTCCAAGAACTTATAAAACATAAAACAGTCATAGATAAACGCAGAATCAAGACGATGAACTGGATTAATAATAATTTAGTATTTCCTGGTATTAAAGGTGCTCCTCGCTGCCCTGATGAAGTCAGTAAGTTATGTAAGAAATACGCCAATTTAATCGGTAAGCCAACTTTTACTATGCACGGTACAAGACATACCCACGCCACACTTCTCATTGAAAATGGGGCAAATATGAAAGCTATACAAGAACGCCTAGGCCATGCTTCGTTTCAAGAAACAATGGATACCTATTCACACGTCACGCCTAAAATGGAAGATGACATCGTGGAACGCATTTCTAAAATATTCTGATGTCAAAATGATGTCAATCCCCATAAGACTTTATGATGTCAAACAAAAATAAGGGTTTACAGAATTACCTGTAAACCCTTATTTTATTGGCTTGGTGCGGTTGGCGGGACTTGAACCCGCACGAGCGTTAGCTCACCACCCCCTCAAGATGGCGTGTCTGCCATTCCACCACAACCGCATGGAATACAAATGGTGCCTCAGGACAGAATCGAACTGTCGACACACGGATTTTCAGTCCGTTGCTCTACCAACTGAGCTACCGAGGCATGATTTTTTGTAAAAAAAAATGGCGACCCCGATCAGATTTGAACTGACGATCTTCGCCGTGACAGGGCGACATGTTAACCGCTACACCACGGGGCCGCGTATCAACTCGCGTTGACTACTTGTACATAATATCATGGATTTTAGAGCAATGCAACTATTTTTTTAAAAAATATTATTACAAATCTATGAAAATAATTGATTATATTTGATAATCGTTATTTTATAGCTTTTATAAAAGTATATCTATATTATATTACAGGAATCCACCCTTTATCGTCATAATTCGTCAGTTTTCGCAATAGTACAATTTTCTCTATAAGCTTCACTAGGTATACCCTTTACTAGAAATCATCCTATTCTTTACTCAATATGCTACAATATGTATATATTCAGTATGAAAATGCCTCTATAGAAATATGAAAGGATTCGCTATGAATAAGTTCAATTCAAAAGGTGTTATTATCGCTCTTATCATAGCTATTGTAGGAGCGATGGCCGCAGCATGGTACTTTTTATGGTATGTACCACATACACCAGCCTACACATTAAAAATCATTCACCAAGCAGTACAAGATAAAGATGCAGACGAAGCATTGCGCCACGTAGATATAAAATCCATTGTAAAAAACATTGTAGAACGAGAAGGCAATAAATATGTCGATACATCTACCCCACTTGGCAAAGCTACAATAGCAGCTACCAAAACATTTGGACCAGCTCTTCTCGAAGACGTAATACGAACATATATCGAAGATCCTGACAGCTTTAAATCTGAATCACCTACCAATAATACTACTACAGCAAATGATGATAATAAGTCTATGGTAGATCGTCTTGTAGAAGGTCGCCTATTTAAGGAACATGATGTAGAGGTTAAAAACCTAAAGTCAGAAGATAATGGTGATAAGGCTACTGTGACTGTAACGATACAAAATAATAAAAAGAATATGACAAAAGATATAAAAGTTTTGATGCGTCATTTAGGAGATGGAACATGGGTTATTTACGATATTCCTGATATCGAGGATCTATATACCATCACCAGAAAATAAATATCTTCGTCTTTTCTAACATTTTAAATTGCAGATCTTAGAAAATATAAAAAAGAGTTATGTCGTTTTTCTAGATGAGCTATTTACATTATAAAACCAACAAAGGACAGTATCTACCGAAAAGTATATACTGTCCTTTTATTATCCTATAATCTTAACAATCGTAAGTTCTCATGTAAGACGAAATTATACATAACTTAATTAGCAAATATAACTAAATCCTTTAAAAATGGGATTTTATCTATCAAAATCTACAATAGCCAAGGTTACAGTCACTTGTGAAATAAGGCGTTGTGCATCATCTATCATATCAAAGCGCCATACGTGGGATGTTTTGCCTTTCACTAGTAGTGTTCCTAATGCTGTTAAAGTTCCTTCGCATGTTACAGGACGTAGGTGATTAGCAGTTACAGACTGGCCTACGCCAAATTTATGAGAACCTACCAGCTCATTGCTCATCATGCCTCCAATAATTTCTGCAAAAGCTAAGGTAGCACCACCATTTAAATAGCCTTGCGGTTGTTTATGAAATTCATTTAAATTCATTTTTGCAATACATGTAGTGTCGCTCGTCATACGAGGTACATCGATTTGTAAGGATTCAATTAAATTCATAGTGTTCGTTTCTCCATACAATAGGCTTCTAGCCGGTCATCAAAGACTGTTACACCTAGTCCATCACCATCAGGGACCTGCATAATACCCTCTTTAAAGGTTAAATCTGGGAAAATAAGATCTTGTTCAAAATATCGATTTGAATCGGACAAATCCCCTGCCATATAGGAATCCCCTAAAGCGGATAGCTGGACATGAAGCATTTTAGAAACCCCTGACTCTACCATGCTACCAATCCAATAGGGAATATGACGTTCTCTACATAGATTAATAGCTGCTTTTGTTGGAATAAGCCCACCCATGCGCCCTACTTTTATATTAAGCACATCAATCAAACCATATTCGATAGCATAGGACAAATCATCATATCCTAAAATGGACTCATCTAAACAAATTGGCGTATAGATTTTCCAATCACCATGCTCAAGACGCTCCCACTTCCAATCTTTATAAGATTGAAGGTTTGCCATCGCAAAGGGCTCTTCAATACAAGCTAGACCTAAATCATCATACTGACGGACCTTATCTATTTCTTGATATGAATAGCTTCGATTTGCATCAGCCGCTAAAACTAAATCCGGATAATGTTTGCGAACTAAAGCTACGCGTTCATAACCATCTATAGGATTTACCTTTAATTTAATCCGCTTACAACCATTTATTACATGATGCGCTACAACATCAAGTAATTGGTCTATTGGCACATCACCGACGACGATACCACTTTCAATTGTCTCTTGTAAAGGTTGATCCATAATGTAGGAAACAGAATTTACACCTATCCGTTCACAATGAAGATGAATAAGCGCATTTTCTAGAGCCGCAATAGCCATAGGCATATTGTCTCGATTGCGCCAAAATTGTAATTGTCGTACATAGGTCATCAGTGGCTTAGGCCGCATCAAGCGCAGATTAAAGATATAATCATCTACTAAGGTTTTCCAACAGGTTTCTACGGTCTCAAATGTATAGAATGGCTCTGTGAAAGCTACGCATTCCCCATATCCTACATACCCTTGTTGGTCTTCAATGCGAACGACGATAGTCTCTCTTTCTTTCACCTCGCCCTTGGCAGTCTTAAAATTGAACTTCAGCGGCAATTTAAGGCGATATGTAGTTATACTTTTAAAGTTTAAAATATCATTCATAGGCGCCTCAATTTTCTAATTTCAATTCATTACGCAATATTTTGCCAGTTCCATTTCGAGGCAATGCGGTTAATACTTTTACATATTTCGGAATCTTATATTTTGCTAAAAAGTCTGTCATAAAGGCTAGAATATTCTCTGGTGGCAGACTTTTACCATCATGAAAGGCCACAAAGAGGGCTGGCACTTGTCCCCATTTAGTATCAGGTACAGGCACAACGGCGCATTCCTTTACCGATGGCAACGTATAGACCAAATCCTCTAGTTCCTTAGGGTATATATTTTCACCCCCAGAAATGATGAGATCCTTACGACGATTCAAAATATAAACGAAACCGTCCTCATCGATGTAACCAATATCATCTGTATTAAAGTCTCCATCAATAGGTTCCTTGTTGATGTAACCAGTCATAACCATAGGGCCCATCAAATGAATTTCGCCTACCCCATCTGTATCAGGATTATCGATACGAACCTGCATGCCAGGCAATGGCTTACCTACAGATTCTCGTTTATGAGGATAATCCAATATCGAGAAGGTCACGCTTTGACTAAAGGTTTCCGTCATACCGTAAGTCTTATAGATAGGCAGAGATTTCTTTTCACAAGCATCGATGAGCGCCATGGGAATGAATTCTCCACCGAGCAAGATAACGCGTAACGTATGATGTGTAATATGTGGCTCTAATTGAGTCAAAATGGTAGGCACTAAAGACATCATATTAATATTTTCAGATTCTATAAGTTTAAGAACTTGAGCTTCATCATATTTAGGCAAAATAGTGACAGCCGTCCCGTTGAAAAGAGACCTCATCAAAATAGATAAACCACTCACATGGAATAAAGGCAGTACCATTAGCCAATTATCCTGCTCTGTTTTTCCTAGTACCTCTTGGGAGGCTTGTACATGAGCTTTAATTTGTCCCCATCTAAGCGGCACAGACTTAAATTGCCCCGTAGTAGCGCTCGTATTCATGATAGCAGCAATGTCTGCATCCGTAAATATCCAATCAAAGAAGTCCTCGACCGATAAATCTGATAGAATACTTTCTAGAGTTTCAAACTCAATTGCAACAACTGAATTAGAGGCCTTCGAATCAACGAAATGAGATAATTGATTACGTCGTTCTTTACTATGTAATACGGTGGTAACACCTAGTTGATCCAATTGGTTTTCTATTTCCTTTGGCTTAAGATGTACATTAAGTAAAAGTACCTCTTTATGAACTAGCATAGCAGCCAACACATACATTGCCATGTTCACAGAGTTATCAGACAAGATGGCTACTCGAGAGGCTTCTAAAGACACTAAATTACGAGCTACATGGAGTACGCCACGGTATATATCGTTATAGGTGTATTCATTTATGCATATGCAATTAGGATAGTGCTGTGCACCATAACGTAACCACTCCATCATCTCACCTCGTATCTAAAGCTAATGACTAATAAGTAATCACTAAATACTAAATGCTAATTACCATTTACCAATAAGTAGTAAGTAA
Organism: Veillonella parvula; assembly: GCF_002005185.1. Classification (GTDB taxonomy): domain Bacteria; phylum Bacillota; class Negativicutes; order Veillonellales; family Veillonellaceae; genus Veillonella; species Veillonella parvula_M. The sequence goes on along the minus strand of NZ_CP019721.1, from coordinate 1,058,497 downwards.
TAAGTAATAAGTAATAAGTAATAAGTAATAAGTAATAAGTAATAAGTAATAAGTAATAAGTAATAAGTAATAGTAATAATTGAAATATGATAAATAAAGAGATATTACAAGAAAGGCGCCTCCTATAGAGGCGCACTTGTCGTTTTAACAGTTAATATAGTCCGTCATATAGGACTGTATCGACTCCCGATTAAGGGAATTTAGGGAATTGTTTGAAGTTAGGTTTCCGTTTTTCTTTGAACGCGTCACGACCTTCTTTCGCTTCATCAATTGTATAGTACATCAATGTAGCGTCCCCTGCGAATTGTTGTAAACCTGCAAGGCCATCTGTGTCGGCATTGAAGGAACCTTTCAACATGCGCAAAGCCATTGGAGATAATTCAAGGATTTCGCTACACCATTGAACTGTTTCTTCTTCCAATTTGTCAAATGGTACCACAGTATTAACCATGCCCATTTCATACGCTTGAGCTGCTGTGTATTGACGGCACAAGAACCATACTTCGCGAGCGCGTTTGTGACCGATCATACGAGCCAAGTAACCTGCGCCATAACCAGCGTCGAAGGAGCCTACACGAGGACCAGTTTGACCGAATTTAGCATTTTCAGAAGCGATTGTAAGGTCACATACGATGTGCAATACATGACCGCCACCGATAGCATAACCATTAACCATTGCAATAACAGGTTTAGGGATGACGCGAATTAAGCGTTGTAAATCGAGAACGTTCAAGCGAGGCACATTGTCTTCACCTACATAACCACCGTGACCACGTACGCTTTGGTCACCGCCGGAGCAGAATGCCTCTTTATCTTCGCCCTTACCGTGGTTAGCACCAGTCAATACGATTACGCCTACTTCGTTATCTTCACGAGCTACTGTGAAAGCATCAATTAACTCCATTACCGTTTTAGGCCGGAATGCGTTGCGCACTTCTGGACGGTTAATAGTAATCTTTGCAATGCCATTATATGTTTCGTAAATTACATCTTCATAATTACGATCCAATACTTTCCAATCAAATTTGCTCATGGACTTAACCTTTCTTCTGTAAAAAATCCAATACCGCTTGTTCAAAAATCTGCGGTTTCTCTATATGTACATTATGCCCCGCCCCGTCGACGATGACATGATTAAAACTTGGCAACTTGCCAAATACATCTCTTCCTATTGTAGTATATTTTGTATCTAATGCGCCACTCACATATAAACCTTTAACAGAGAACTTTTCTAATTTATCTCCTACATAAGGCATTACACCCTGCCCCGAGCCACGTAATGTACTGGCTAATGCATATGGGCTATTATTGGAACGGCGTAAGTATATTAATTCTTCTACCCCCTCTGAAAGCTGTTTTTGACTCTCAAAAATAGGTGCTTCCGCCCATCGTGCAGCAAACCAAGCACCATCATGCTCTTCGATATGAACTGCTAAGTCTTCATCCGCCTTGCAGCGTGCTGCTCGCTCAGCGTCAGAAGCGATGCCTACCGAGCCACTTTCAAGAATAAGACCTTTGATTTCACGTTCATACTCCAACGCATAGGAAAGTGCAATACGAGCCCCCATAGAATAGCCCATGAGGTAATAGCTTTCACCAACCATGTAATAGATAACTGTGTGTAAGTCCTTTATCATTTGAGGAATGGTGTAAGCCTGATTCTCATCAGGAATATCTGAATCGCCATGTCCGATTAAATCAATACGAACCACTCGATACCCCGGCAGATTAATAGCATCCCAAGTATAGCTTGATTCAGAGAAGCCGTGGAAACATACAATAGGTTCCCCTTCACCTACCACAGTCAAACCGTAGCGATACTCTCCCAAGTCAAAATACATACGCTGAGCTGGATTACACAAAGCATTATCTACAATACTGCAAAAATACTGACTCATAGTAATGCCTCCATATCAACTGAAACTTTTGTATATTTCCTATGTAACTGACGACTATATTCCCGGTCTGTTGGTATTTCAATAATATGAACACCAGATTCCTTACTAACTTTAGCTAATACAGAGACCAATTCATCAGGACTAGAGATTTTAGTGTACCCACAGCCATAGAGTTTAGCGGCCCCACTATAATCTAAACCTTGTGACGTAGAGAACAAGTAATCAAAATGCTTCGTTCCCTTTTGCGGTAAATATTCAAAAATACCGCCTCCATCGTTATTATGCAAAATAATCGTCAAATTTAGATTGTGCGTTTTAGCGACCGCTAAACCGTTTAGATCATGGAATAAAGACAAATCACCCGTTACGAGATATGTAGGCTGACCATTTGTGGCAAGACCTAGTGCAGTTGAAACGGTACCATCAATACCATTAACACCACGATTTCCGTAAAGAACGGCATCGGACTCACCAGAGAACCAGAAGTAATCAAAGTCGCGAATGGTCATACTATTTGCCACTAGCACTTGGCTATTATCAGGAATATGCTGTTGCAACTCGCGTATCGTGCGACCTTCAAAACAACTTGGTTCTTCTATGGCTGTACTTAGTTGAGCTTTGCCAGCTACTTCTAAACTTTGCCAACTATTAAGATATGCATTAGATTCGTTCTTTACAGCGTACAAATGCGTAAACATGTCGATGCTTGCTTGCATGTGTATGGTGGTTTTCCCCGTTGGATTCATGGAGTCCATTGTAGGATTTATCTCTATATACTCCACATTATCCCAACTTGCCACCATCTGTTGCACGCGTTTAGACACAACCATTTGGCCAAACTGAATCACACAATCCGGCTTTAGTACAGGCCATAATTCTTTATCCGCTAAAAATGCATCATATGTGGAAATCACAACATCAGAGACTTGTTTATCCTGAGTCATATTTGTTTCATTACTACGATTGCTAGCAACTCCATGATTGTCATCAATAGCACCAGCCTTATGCCAGCGTCTTACATTAGACAATGGATCCGCCAAGATAGGAGCTTGTAAGTTCTCCGCAAAGGAGTGAATAGATTCAACTTCGTTTACATCGATTTGTGGACCAGCTAAAATAAGAACTTTCTTATATTGCGCAAGCAATCGATTAGAGTTATTAGTGTTATTATCAGTAGTATTTTTAGTATAGCTTACGTTACTTGCTTTACTTACGTTACTTGGATTACTTGTGTTATTACTTCTATTCTGATAGCTAAATACATCACCGTAATTAGGTTTAAATACTTTGTAAGGGCTACGTCCCGCTTCAAAGTGCTTACGATCTAGTTCAGGCACTAATGGCTCAAAGAGGGGTACATTGATATGAACTGGTCCCTTTTTGATGTCCATAGCTTTCATATACGCCTTGCGAGCTACTTGGCGTGGATATGTGTAGTAATGGTCCTCTTGCGGCACCGCTAATTCTTCGTAATAGTTTACGGCTGTACCAAAAATCTTTTGTTGATCTACTGTCTGTGGAGCCCCTACATGCAACAAGGTATGAGGTCGATCAGCAGACAATACGATAAGAGGTACCCCACTATATTGAGCCTCTAAAATAGCGGGCAAATAATGAGCCACTGCCGAACCAGATGTACAAACTAACACAGTTGGTTCTTTATAAGCCTTTGCAATGCCAAGTGCCATAAAGCTAGCAGAGCGCTCATCTATATTCATATATGTTTCAAAGCCTTCATACTCCGTGAAAAGCATAGCCATCGTCGTAGAACGAGAACCAGGGCTAAACACAGCATGCCGGACGCCGAGTTGGTAAAACTCATCTACCAAGGCAGCAATATATTCGTTCATTATATTCCCTTTCAACAACTCCTAAGGGTTTGGAAATTTATTATAACGCATCCAAAATGGTGCGCATTTTATTATTAGTTTCTGCGTACTCTTCATCCGCATCAGAATCGGCTACGACGCCACATCCTGCATAGGCATAAAGAACATTATCCATAATGAGGGCAGATCGAATAGCAACGATGACGATGCCGTCCCCCATATCTTTCATAAAGCCAAAAGGTGCTGCATACATGCCGCGCTCATGAGCTTCGTACTTTTGTAGCAATGCCAACGCCTTTTCTCGCGGTTCACCGCCGAGAGCCGGTGTAGGATGGAGCAACTTTGCCCATTCCACGAGGGATTTTGTGCTATCCTTTGCAGTAATAATGGTGCGCAAATGATAGAGATGCGCCAGCTCCATGATACCCGTTTCACCTATTATAACCTCCGGAGTAATAGATTTCATGATATCCACAATACGGTCACGGACGATATTATGTTCAAAGAGATTTTTCTTATCTGTTAACAGTTGTTCCTTAGTCCACGCATTTGGTCCATGTTTAGGTGCTGTCCCCGCCAAGGCATAGCTAAGAATTTCACTACCTCGATGGCGAACTAGAATCTCTGGCGATGCACCCACAAAGGTGCGTCCATCCTTTTCGTAACCAAAGATAAAGCAATTTGGATTATTATCTACTAAATTTGCCAAAATACTTGCTACATTGTATGGTGTTTTACTAGTAAACTGTACCTCTCGAGAAGAAACGACCTTCGTCACTTCACCACTACTAATACCATCAGCGATAGCATTCATCAAAATATCCCAAGCCGCCTTATCATCACTGGTTTCCTTGTAGTTATGGCGAACTCGAGGCACCTCGAAATCCGTAATAGGGACGCTTTCACCAGCGTGCAAGTAGAAAGACTCCCCATTTTCTACGATGTAGTAATGGGTGAAAGCAATCATTTCATGACCCATGCCAGCCCATTTGGGTTCCTTGGAGTTCTCAAAAAAAGTATCTCCATAAAACACGTAAGCGTAATTATGGCGATCTTCATCATCTTTGACCGTCGCCAAACGTTTAGCGCCTACAACGATGCGGTCACTTTGACGATCCACCCAAAATACGCGTTCTTCGTTTGGAAAATTCAACCAAAAGGCTACCGGACTATTCAGTTCTAACGGTTCTTTATTATATATCATAGTTATATATCGCTATTAAGAAATAAAATAGACTATAGTAAAAACACCTAACGTGTAGAAGATTTGCTTCTACACGTCAGGCGTCATCAATCAGTTTCCAAATTTTTGAGATGAGCCTAACGCCATCACACGTCGATGGGCCCTCTTTATATCTAATTTATTATATCATAGGTAACAGTTAAAAGGTAGAAAATAAAACCTCTACACCGCATGCGTCGTGCATGAATGTAGAGGTTTTCATTATATTCAAAATGTTGTTACTTTATTTAAAAGCCTTAGCCCCAATATCTGTACGATATTGCATGCCTTCAAAGTCGATATGCTCTATACGTCCATAGGCTCTATCAAGTGCCGTTCTAAGGTCTTTGCCAAGTCCGACAACACCGAGCACACGGCCGCCATTAGTGACATAGTTTTCACCAACAAGCTTTGTACCAGAGTGGAATACGATGGTTGTGTCATATTGTTTAATATCCCCACTGATGACATCGCCCTTTGATGAAGTTTCAGGATAACCCTTAGAAGCAAGGATAACGCAGGCCGCTGAGGAGTCTTTCCATTTCACCATATCAACTGTTAATATGCCCGTAGCACAGGCCATCATAATCTCACCTAAGTCACTATCTAGTAGAGGCAATACAACTTGCGTTTCAGGGTCTCCAAATCGTGCATTGAACTCTACCACCTTAGGACCTTCGTCAGTAATCATAAGCCCAGCGTAGAGGCAGCCTACATACGGCATACCTTCCTTTTCCATAGCCGCTACCATAGGCTCCAAGATAGTTTTCATCGCTTCGTCCCGCAATGCATCCGTAAGAACTGGTGCCGGTGCATAAGTCCCCATGCCACCAGTATTAGCCCCTTTATCCCCATCAAAGATGCGTTTATGATCTTGAGAGGCAATCATGGGAACAACGGTCTTGCTATCTACAAAGGCTAATAAACTAGCCTCTTCACCTTCCATAAACTCTTCAATAACAACGGTGCTGCCTGCATCTCCGAATCGATTACCGCTGAGCATATCTTCCACAGCTTCATTCGCTTCGTCGACGGTCATAGCTACTACAACACCCTTCCCTGCCGCCAAACCGTCAGCTTTAACAACGATAGGAGCTCCTATTTGAGCGATAAAAGTTTTCGCTTCATCTACCTTGTGGAATACACCATACGCAGCAGTTGGAATGTTGTATTTTTTCATGAGATTCTTGGCAAACACCTTTGAGCCCTCTAATTGAGCGGCGGCTTTAGATGGACCAAAAACAGGAATACCCACCTTATTGAGTACATCTGCTAAACCTGCTACCAAAGGAGCCTCAGGCCCAACAACAACTAAATCAACTTGATTATCTTTCAAAAAGCTAATTAAATGATCGCTTTGTTGCCAATCGATGCCAACTAGCTCTGCACAATCTGACATAGCCGCGCTACCAGGAATAGCATATACCTTTGTTACGCTAGGGCTGATGGACAATCGCCACGCCAATGCATGTTCACGGCCGCCGCTACCGATTACACATACTTTCATAAGTCCTCCATCGGCGCCTAAACGCCATCAAGTTCATAATAATATAAACACATAACGGGGCCACCCCAAGCATCAAAAATTCTTGACCGTACAATAGATATTTTACCCTGATAGTGTTTAACAATCCGCTAATAGTTCTTAACCAATTAATGTTTAAAGTGACGAATGTTTGTAAATACCATGGCAATACCCGCTTCGTCAGCCGCTTTGATAGACTCTTCATCGCGAATAGAGCCACCTGGTTGAATAATAGCTGCAATGCCATGTTTTGCCGCTGTTTCCACGGTATCGCCAAAGGGGAAGAATGCATCGGATGCCAAAACAGCGCCTTTAGCGGCTTCCCCGGCTTGTTCAAGGGCAATTTTTGCAGAGCCTACGCGATTCATTTGACCCGCCCCAACTCCAAGGGTACGTTTTTCATTAGAAATCAAAATAGCATTGGACTTTACATGTTTTACAAGTTTCCATGCAAATTCTAGGGCTTTCCATTGTTCCTCTGTCGGTTGTACCTTCGTAACAACTTTATAATTGGCGCGGTCTTCTACCAGATCGTCTTCTGTTTGCACTAATAAACCACCAGACACCTTTTTCACTGTCACTTGGCCAGATTCCGGCTTAGATAGCTCGATGAGGCGAATATTCTTCTTAGCTTCAAGGATTTCTAATGCTTCTTTTGTGAAAGCAGGTGCCATAATAACTTCTAAGAAAATTTTGCTCATTTCCTCCGCTGTACTTGCATCTACTTCACGATTTAAGGCTACGATGCCACCAAAGGCAGATACGGAGTCCGCTTCATAAGCATTTACATATGCATCATGTAATGTAGCTGCAGTAGCTGCACCACATGGGTTCGTATGCTTAATGATACATGCAGCTGGATTAGTAAATTCCCATACCATATTCCATGCCGCTTCCATGTCTACAATATTATTATAGGAAAGCTCTTTGCCATGTAGTTGTTTTAAAGCCCCCATGCCATGAGCTGTACCAATTTCTTTGTAGAATGCTGCTTGTTGATGCGGATTTTCTCCATATCTAAGATTTGTTACCTTTTCATAAGCGCTCAGATATTCAGGAGGTGTAGGACCTTCATTCAAGATTCCACTCATATAATTAGCGATGGCCACATCGTAAGCCGCTGTATGAGCAAAGGCTTCTTTGGCAAGTCCAAAGCGATATTCCTTAGTCAATTCACCTTGATCCTTGAGCATCGTAATGATTTCATCGTAATGATTTGGATTTACTACGATGCCTACGTACGCATGATTTTTTGCGGCAGAACGAACCATCGTAGGACCACCAATATCGATATTTTCGATGGCCTCTTCTAAGGATACATTAGGTTTTGCAATGGTTTCACGGAACGGGTAAAGATTCACCACAACAAGGTCGATTGGTTCGATACCATGTTCTGCCATAGCTTGTTTATGCTCCGCATTATCACGGATAGCCAAAATACCACCATGCACGTTAGGATGTAAAGTTTTTACTCGGCCATCCATCATTTCTGGAAAACCTGTCAAAGACTCTACCGATTTTGCCGGAATACCTGCTTCGGTTATGGCCTTAAGCGTACCACCTGTAGAATAAATGGTTACACCTAAGTCAACTAAACCTTTTGCAAAATCTACAATACCCGTTTTATCAGAAACACTAAGCAGTGCATTTTTAATCATGTAACCTCTCCATTTGCTTACACATATCAATCTTCAATATAAACCGTACGACCTTTTATAGTGAGCTTATCCTCACAAAATAGTCGTAACGCCTCTTTATATGTTTTATGTTCAATAGGCAATAATCTATCACTCAGGGTATCCTCTGTATCGTCTGGTAATAGAGGAACTGTATTCTGCATGATAATAGGACCTGTATCCATTCCGGCATCAACAAAGTGTACCGTACAACCAGTTACCTTTACGCCCGCATCGATAGCTTGTTGATGCCCATGTAGTCCCGGAAAAGATGGCAACAAGGCAGGATGGATATTTAAAATTCTATGCTCATAGTGCTCAATAAGTTGAGCCCCTACAATACGCATATATCCAGCCAAAACGATACCATCTACCTTATAGGGCTCTAACGCATCTAACTGGGCTTGTTCAAAGCTAGCTTTAGAATCATAGTCGCTACGCTCGATGACAATGAGTGGAATATTCCAAGGTTTAGAACGTTCAACAATCCCTGCATCACCGTGATCTGTAATGATAACTACAAACTCACCATTAATATATCCTTCTTGCATGGCTTTATAAAGGGCTTCCCCATTGGAGCCTCTACCGCTTGCGAATAGAGCTAGACGTTTTCTAGCTACGGAACTAGTCATTAAATACCGCCCCTTTTACAACAACTGGACCTTCGCCTTTAACGATATGACCAATTTCATAAACCGCTTCATTACGACTTTCAAGATTTGCCTTTACTCGATCCACATCCGCAGTGTCCACTATGAGGATCATGCCAATGCCCATATTAAAAGTACGGTACATTTCATGCCAATCTACATTGCCCCATTCTTGTAGCTTTTCAAAAACTGGAAGGCGAGGCCATGTATCACAATCGATCTCTGCCGTTACTCCCGCCGGTAAGACGCGAGGAATATTTTCATAGAAACCGCCGCCCGTAATATGAACCATACCTCTAATTAAATCTTCTTTAATCAACGGTAATACAGCTTTAGGATATAAACGAGTAGGCGTTAATAATTCTTCGCCTAAAGTTTTACCAAATTCTGGAATTTCTGTATCAATAGACAACTGTTTATGATCGAATACAATTTTACGAACCAAGGAGAAGCCGTTGGAATGTACTCCAGAAGATGGCAAGCCCAAAATCACATCACCAGCTTTAATACTTTCACCAGTAATCAATTTAGGACGATCTACGATACCAACGGCAAAACCAGCTACATCATAATCCTCATCATCGTAGAAACCTGCCATCTCAGCAGTTTCACCGCCTAGTAAGGCGCAGCCTGATTCTTCGCACGCCTCAGCTACACCGCGTACGATATCCGCCACTTTTACAGGCTCTAGTTTGCCAACCGCAATATAATCAAGGAAGAATAAAGGTGTAGCACCTTGTACGAGGATATCATTAACACTCATAGCTACACAGTCTTGACCGATAGTATCATGTTTATCCATCATAATAGCGAGACGTAATTTGGTGCCCACCCCATCTGTACCAGATACGAGCATAGGATCAGACATAGCATGACCAGCTAAGGAATAGAGTCCCCCAAAACCACCTAAATCACCAACAACACCCGGTATATACGTGCGTTTAACAGATTCTTTCATCAGTTCTACGGCGCGATTACCTGCATCGATATCAACACCTGCATCACGATAGGTTAAACTAGTTTTATTCGAGCACATATTTGACCCCTTCCTCTTGATCCGCAGGAACCGCTACACTATAATCACCATTGAAACATGCAAAACATAAATCATCTGGCTTTACATCAGATACAGCACGACATAGGCCTTCACGAGACAAGTAATGTAATTTATCAGCCTTGATAAAATCTTTAATTTCATCCACTGTATGAGTAGCTGCTATAAGTTCTTTACGCACCGATGTATCAATGCCATAGTGACAGGAATACTCAATAGTTGGAGAACTAATACACATATAAATCTCTTTAGCACCAGCCTCTTTTAGCATTTTTACAATGATACCACTCGTAGTACCGCGCACAATAGAATCATCAATAAGGACGATACGCTTACCTCCAACAATATGTGGCAATGCATTTAGCTTCATACGAACAGCTAATTCTCGTTCCTCTTGATTTGGTTTAATAAAGGTACGACCGCTATAACGGTTCTTAACTAAACCTTCTGCAAAAGGGATACCCGATGCACGAGCATAACCTAATGCAGCTGTTGTACCGGAATCCGGAATGGACATTACGATGTCCGCATCATACTTAGTTTCGTTATATAGTTCGCGGCCCATATTTAGCCGAGATTGATATACGGATTGACCATCGATATGACTATCGCCACGTGCAAAATAAATGTATTCAAAGACGCAAAGTTTTTTATCGATTTTTTCTGGTTCCGCATAGATTGTACTACGCACACCAGAGTCATCGATGATAACCATTTCACCAGGATCTATATGACGAATAAACTCTGCCTTAATCGCATCAAAAGCACAGCTTTCACTAGAGAGCACATAACCATTTTCAGTTTTACCTAAACAAAGTGGTCTAAATCCTTGAGGGTCTCGTACACCTACTAAAGAGTCGTTCGTAGTAATGACTAAAGAGAACGCCCCTTCAATTTGACGCGCCGCATCGGCAATCCGTTCCGCTTGTGTTTCTGCTTTAGAACGGGCTATCAAGTTTACGATAACCTCAGAATCCATCGTCGTTTGAAAGATGGAACCATCGGCTTCAAGACGTTTTCGAATAGATAAGGCATTCGTTAAGTTTCCATTGTGAGCCACCGCAATTTGACCGCCTTGGTAGTGAATAACCAAAGGCTGGATATTACGCGGATTATTGGAACCGGTCGTAGAGTACCGCACATGACCAGTCCCCATATAGCTTGGCAAAGATGGTAATTCTTTGATAGCCTCGGTCAACAAGCCCATGCCTTTTTTCAGTTCTACATCATGACCATCGGTAACAGCAATGCCCGCACTTTCTTGACCACGATGTTGGAGAGCAAATAGCCCCCAATATACATAGCGTGCTACATCAACGGTCCTATCATAGATGCCGAATACACCACACTCTTCGTGCCATTTGTCAAAAACAGAATCGTAGTTCATCTTCCCCCTATTAGGCACGCTCACCTGTAAGACGGAATAACATTTCCTTATATGCTTCTTCAATATTACCAAGATCTCGACGGAAACGGTCTTTGTCAAGTTTTTCACCAGTTGTAGCATCCCAGAAACGGCATGTATCAGGAGAAATTTCATCACCCAATAAAACTTCACCATTATGGGTACCAAATTCTACCTTGAAATCTACAAGGGTCACATTTTTAGTAGCCAAAAATTTCTTCAATATATCATTTACCTTTAAAGTAATTGTAGAAATTACATCAAGTTGTTCTTGAGTAGCCCAACCAAGTGCTGTGATTTGGGATTCATTGGCAAATGGATCGCCTAATTCATCATTTTTGTAGCAGAATTCAAGGATTGGATGTTTAAGTGGAGTTCCTTCTTCAATGCCAAAGCGTTTAGCCATAGAGCCAGCCGCAATATTACGAACAATAACTTCAAGAGGAACTATTTTCAATGCAAGTACTGTTTGGTTGCGATCATCTTCACGACGAACGAAATGAGTTGGTACGCCTTCTTTTTTCAACAATTCAAAGAAGAAAGAGGAAATTTTATTGTTCAAAACACCTTTTCCAAGAATGGTATCATGTTTCTCGCCATTAAATGCAGTGGCATCATCTTTGTAATGAACGATGTACTCATCTTTGTTATCTGTTGCATATACTTGTTTTGCTTTGCCTTCGTACAATAATGTTAATTTTTCCAAATCGATGTTAGCCATGATCTTTCTCCTTTATCATAAATTAATGATACAAACTAATTAATGATACAAACTATGTAATAGATATCTAAATAAACTGTTTTTCTTAACCAATATTTAATCGCCGATGATTTACATGATTAAATATGAATAGCACCTTGTAATTCTGCATTGTCTGCTAAGACTTTTTCAGCCATATCTTTACGATATAGTTGATATTGTTCTTTCAGGTCTTTATTGAAAGCTGCTCCAATTTGTACTGCAAAGAGCGCTGCATTTTTAGCACCATCTACAGCCATAGTTGCTACAGGCATACCAGATGGCATTTGAACGATAGCAAGCAAAGAATCAATGCCTTTTAGAGCCGTTGCATTAAGAGGAATGCCGATAACAGGTAATGTAGTGAAGCTCGCCACCACACCAGGTAAATGAGCCGCCGCGCCAGCACCAGCAATAAAAGCGATAGCCCCTTCATCTTCAAGTCGTGTGACAAAGTTCTTCACAGCCTCTGGGGTACGATGAGCTGAGGCAATAACCATTTCATAGGGAATGTTAAATTCATCAAGTACGGCAGATGCTTTTTTCATTGTGTCCAGGTCAGACTTGCTGCCCATGATAATACCGACCTTCATAGATCCTCCTAATAAAAAAGCCCAGCCAAAACAGACTGGGACAAATACGCGCAAATAGCCTCCGTAGACTTGCTTTGAGTTTGTTGATTTGCATAGTTCACGGTGCTACCTCCTTCTTGTACTCAAATTGTAACACCTAACATTTACAAAATCAATACTATTTTCGAATATTTTTTTATTAAATATTTTTATTATTCGTTATATTCCGAACTATTACAAAAATATAGATTGCATCATATAAATTAATTTTAAATAAATCTGAAAAATAAAATACTGCCTTTTCAATCTTATAACAACACAAACTTATTCTATCGATCAAAATATTTATATGTTTTTTCTTATCCATACAAAAAGAGGATAACCCGTTTATAAACAGGTTATCCTCTTTTCATAATTCCGAACATTAGACCACTCAACTTGTATCTATTATTGATTAGTGAGTACCACTTTCAAAGGCAGTTTTTAATTCACCTACAGATTCTGGAATATAATCTACGATAGAAGACATCAACGCATACATCAATGCAGGCTCGAACGCATCATCACCACACATATATACGCAATCCAAGTACAGGCTAGAATCTTGTTCATCAATATATAGTTTATAATTTTTATATGTCGCATTGTCACGATTAATTAATGCATTTAAGGCATTCATATTTTGTGCTGTTACCTTTTCAGGTCCTAACACTAAACGAACTACACTATAAATACTTTTATCGAGAATGACGAATAAAGGCATATCCCATAAAGGAGACTTGATATAAGAACGATATACTACTGTACCGTCTTCATCATCAAAATCCTTCCGTTCAAAAGATATGATTTCTTCTTCTTTCAAGAACTTATCAAATAATAAGGATTTAGGATTCATAACAACCTCTATTAAGCTAAACCAGCTACTTTAAGAATATCTTTATGTACAGCATCTAAATGCGGTTGAATTACTTCGAGCAAAAGATTTACTACTACAGTAGGATCAAATTGTTCATTTAAACATGGCATAGACACATCCATATAAATATTATTGTCTTCAACGCTCACATAATATTTTGACACTTTATAATCTTGATTTAACGTGTTAAGCTCTTTCAACACGGCAGGAATCACTTTTTCATCAATAGATGTTGTTGTGATAGCAATGCGTGCATAAGTGAACGCGGAGTCGTCTACAACGATGAACACAGGTAGGCTATGGTCATGAACATCCAAACGACCATGATATACAACTGTATTAAGATCGTCTGTCATTTCTTCCTTAGTAAACCAAGTGTTGCCGCCTTTGTTAAGATCAGCAACGAGTAAGTCGAATTTTTCTGCTTTTTTATTCATAATTCCCTCAAACAATAATCAGACTAATTAGTCTTCAATAAACACACAACCATTATCTTTGAATTCTTTAATGCGAACTAAAGACTCTACACGGTAGCCCGCATTTTCGAGGCGTTCACGACCAGGTTGGAAGGATTTTTCGATAGCAATCGCCATTCCTACCACTTCATCACCTGCGTCTTGAACCAATTTAGCAAGGCCCATAGCAGCCTCGCCAGATGCCAAGAAGTCATCAATAATCAACACTTTTTCACCCGCTGGCAAGAATTTTTTAGAAATAGTGATATCATAATTCTCTTCTTTTGTATAAGAGTACACAACACTATGATATACATCATCTACCATAAGGATGGATTTTTTCTTACGCGCAAATACCAATGGCACGTCCAGTTCAAGCGCGGCCATCAACGCCAACGCAATACCAGATGCTTCGATGGTAACAATACGTTGTACACCTGCATCACGGTAACGATCCGCGATTTCTTTACCAATTGCCTTAAACAATTGTGGATCGATTTGATGGTTTAAGAAACCATCTACTTTTAGCACCCGATTATTGAGGACAATCCCCTCTTCACGAATGCGTTCTTTTAATAATTCCATGTGCTCATACCTCCGCATAACTATCTTTAAATTTTAACGTAAACAACCCCTTAGGGTCAACCTATATCTAGTAAAAGTCTTATAATATAACCCATAAATGTCATTGCAAATATGACTTAAATATTTTGTATATGAATTATATAACTCAACTGCTTTATAAGAATATAATATAGCACGGCAAAACTTACACTAATATATAAAAAGACACACTTTAAGAAAGTTTCCTAAAGTATGTCTTTAAACATGCCTTTTTCTTATAAAATTTTATCTCGAGTACTTTCACGATTAACTAGCAAGGAAGTAAATCTCGCAGCCCCTTCAGATTGAGGAACCAAGCGTGAGCGCACAAGCACAATGTCCCGTGTTGGTACCGGAATATCTGTATCGATGCGCACAATCGTCCCTTCTTGCATTTTTTGTTGCACCACATGATTAGGCAACATGGAAATACCCATATTGATTTCTACAAGGTCTAGTAATACATCGACGCTACCTAATTCAAAGCGAGGCTTACGACAAGCGCCATGAGTCACATCGTCAAAGAATGTACGACTAGCAGAGCCTTTATGCAAGAGCAAAATAGGCTCGTTAAGAAGGCGCCCTTGATCAAAGAATCCCGCCCCTTTATAGTCAGGACCGCCAACAAAGACGTCTTGAATTGTAGCTAGCGTAGTTACCTCTAACTGAGGATTATCTCTCAATCCCTCATAATCATTAACCACAGCTAATTGCGCCTCTTTATTGAGTACCAATTCTACACAATCAGGAGACGGACGATTGATAATATGTAAGCCAATTTCACTTTCTTGTAATTGCCATTTATGGAAATAAGGCAATAAGAAATGGCGACACAAAGTATCTGTGGCAGCCAAATTTAAACTTTCATAAGCTTGGCTAACACGTTCTTGTAATTGGGTAACTCCATTATCAAGAATGGAGAAAGCTTTAGCTACCGTATCAAACAACTCTTTGCCTTCTGGCGTGAACCCTACAGATTTTGTAGTACGCACGAAGAGGGGCATATTAAGTTCCCCTTCTAATTGTTTAATACTTTGACTAATGGCGGATTGGGACACGCCTAATTCTTTTGCGGCACGGGAAAAAGATAAATATAAGCCTACCCCTAAAAAGGTTCTATATAAATCTGCAGATACTGCCATTTTATTCACCTCTGTTATATACTAATAGTAACGTCTTACTTTTAAATATACATATCATTACTCTATTATAAGTATAGACTCTCAATATATAATGAATATGTAGAAATCTTCATGAAAGTTAGGTCTTATGACCTTCATGAACCTTTCATATTTATTAGTACTTCTAATCTTTTTATTAGTAAGATTATCTTTACTTATAAGTCTAGACCGACTATACTTAATTTGTCAATATCCCATAGGGAATTATATACATTACAGGAGGCTACAATGGCTATACAACGATTATTCGTAACAAAACGAGAATCTTTCAACCAAGAAGCACAACGCATGTTACTTACCTTACAACAGGAATTATCTATGCCTGCTACCAGTGTAACTATCTATGAACGATACGACATCGAACATTTAGATGCAAAAGATCTAGAGTCTGCAAAAAATCTAATTTTCTCTGAACCTCCTGTAGATACAGTATTAGAAGAAGTTCCAAGTGTTCAAGGCTTTATATTCGCTGTTGAATATGTGCCAGGTCAATACGATCAACGTGCTGACAGTGCAGAGCAATGTATTTCTATGCTCACCCTTACATCTGGCCACATCGTACGTTGCGCTCGCGTATACGCTATCGAAGGTACTTTCACTAAAGAACAGGAAAATGCCATCAAAGCATACTACATTAACCCTGTTGATTCCCGCGAAGCGAGCCTTGATGTACCAAATACATTAGCTCTCGATTTAGAAGATCCAAAGCCAGTGGCAACAATCGATGGCTTTACTACAATGAGCGATACTGATTTAGAAGCGCTCATCAAAAAATACGGCCTTGCTATGACATTAGCAGACCTTCAAATGATTAGACAACAATACGCAGAGGTGGAGCACCGCGATCCTACGATTACAGAAATTCGCCTCTTCGATACATATTGGTCTGACCATTGCCGTCACACTACCTTTATGACTGAGTTAACAGATATTACCATTGAAGACAGCCGCTTCACAGGCTCTATAAAGGAAGCCCTCGAAGAATATATGGATGGCCGTACCGAGCTCTACAAGACTAAGAAAAAAGCTCGCTCCCTCATGGACATGGCTACATTGGCTGTAAAAGAATTACGCCACGCTGGCGTCCTAACAAATCTCGATGAATCCGATGAAATCAATGCATGTACCATCATCGTACCTGTCGATGTAAACGGCAAAACCGAAGAATGGTTGTTATTGTTCAAAAACGAAACCCATAACCACCCTACCGAAATCGAACCATTTGGTGGCGCAGCTACCTGTTTAGGTGGCTGTATTCGCGACCCATTGAGTGGCCGCGCTTACGTATACCAAGCTATGCGCATCACAGGCTCTGGCGATCCACATACAAGCCTTGAAGATACGTTAGAAGGAAAACTACCACAAAAGAAAATCACCCAAGAAGCGGCTCGTGGTTATTCCTCTTACGGCAACCAAATTGGCCTTGCTACAGGTGAAGTAAAAGAATATTACCATCCTGGCTACGTAGCGAAACGCATGGAAATTGGTGCTGTTATCGGTGCCGCACCTCGCAACCAAGTTCGCCGCGAAGAGCCGACTGCCGGTGATGTTGTAGTATTACTGGGCGGTAAAACTGGTCGTGATGGCTGTGGCGGCGCTACAGGTTCCTCTAAAGAACATACCGTTGATTCTCTATCCACATGCGGTGCAGAGGTTCAAAAAGGCAACGCCCTCACAGAACGAAAAATTCAACGTTTATTCCGTCGTGGCGAAGTAACGACACTTATCAAACGTTGTAATGACTTTGGTGCAGGCGGTGTATCTGTCGCTATCGGTGAACTAACTGATGGTGTATCAATCAATCTCGACTTAGTCCCTAAAAAATATGCTGGCCTCGATGGCACAGAGTTAGCCATCTCTGAATCCCAAGAGCGCATGGCCTGTGTTATCGCTGCTTCTGATGTAGAGGCATTCAAAGCATACTGCGACGAAGAAAACTTGGAGTGCACAGTTGTAGCTAAGGTAACTGATACAAATCGCCTTGTTATGAACTGGAATGGCGAAACAATTGTAGATATTAGCCGCGACTTTTTAAATACAAATGGTGCTAGTCAACAACAAGAAGCTATCGTAAAAGCTCCAGCAGATCGTTCTTACTTCTTGCGCGGTTCTGCTAATGCAGATAACTTCAAAGAAAAATGGCTCGCAGCTGTATCCGATTTAAATGCAGCCTCCCAACAAGGCTTAGCAGAGCGCTTTGACAGCACTGTGGGTGCTAATACGGTGCTCATGCCATTCGGTGGTAAGTTCCAAAAAACACCTACCCAAGGCATGGTGGCTAAATTACCTGTTCTAAACGGTGAAACTACAACGGCTAGTATCATGACTCATGGCTTTGTACCCGAGTTATCTGCATGGAGCCCTTATCATGGTGCACAATATGCAGTGCTTTTATCTGTAGCAAAATTAGTAGCTCTTGGCGGTCGCCGAGAAGATGCATACTTAACATTACAAGAATATTTCGAACGCCTCAACTCTAAAGAATCTTGGGGTAAACCAGTAGCTGCACTTCTCGGTGCTTATAAGGCACAAAAAGAACTTGAAATCGGCGCTATCGGCGGCAAGGACTCTATGAGCGGTACATTTATGGATCTTACGGTTCCCCCTACCCTCGTATCCTTTGCGGTTGGTACAGCTCATGTAGATAATATTGTGAGCCAAGACCTTAAAGGCGTAGATCACCGTCTCGTATTCTTCGATGTACCTCGTACATACGATGACACCCCTGATTGGGATCGATTCAAAGAAAACTGCGATACACTACAAGAACAAATTGAAAAAGGTCGCGTTTACTCTGCCTATGTAGTTGATCAAGGCGGCATTCCTGAAGCAGTCACTAAAATGGCCCTTGGCAACAATATTGGTGTTAAATTCGATAAATACGCTGAACGTGGTATCTTCCAACCAGCTCTCGGTTCCTTCATCGTTGAAGTAGATATTACGGCTGTTAATTATCTTTTAGAGTTACCTGATGTGAAAGTTATCGGTGTAACCCAAGCCACACCTGTTATCGAATGGGAGGGACAATCTGTTTCTCTCAAAGAAATACAAGATGCTTATGAAGCACCTCTAAACGATATTTTCCCAATGCATGCACCAAACGGCTTTGGTGAAGCAGTCGCTTACATTCATGATCAACACGCTAAACCTCGCAGCGCCTCCCTAGGTGCCAAACCAAAAGTTCTTATTCCAGTATTCCCTGGCACAAACTGCGAATTTGACTCTGCTCGCGCCTTTGAACGGGCTGGTGCAGAAACAGATATCGTGCTTATCCGCAACCAAACTCCAGAACAATTAAAAGAATCTATCGACGTAATCAAAGCTAAATTAGCAGAGTCTCAAATTCTTATGTTTCCAGGAGGTTTCAGTGCCGGTGATGAGCCAGATGGTTCTGGTAAATTCATAGCCACCCTCTTCCGCAACCCATACCTTGCAGAAGGTTTAGAAAACCTCTTGTACAAACAAGATGGCCTTGTATTAGGTATTTGTAACGGCTTCCAAGCGCTCATCAAGTTAGGCTTATTACCTGGTGGACATATTGAAACGTTAACTGCAGATCATCCTACATTGACATACAATACTATTGGTCGTCACTTATCTCGCATGGTCAATACGAAAGTTATTTCTACAAAATCCCCTTGGATGAGTGATGCCAAGGCAGGTGAAATTTACACGGTACCAATTTCTCACGGCGAAGGTCGCTTTATAGCTTCTCCTCAACAAGTGTTAGAGTTCAATAAAACTGGCCAAATTGCTACACAATATGTAGACTTTGATGGTATCGCCTCCATGGATAGTCGCTTCAATCCTAACCAGTCTGTAGCTGCTATCGAAGGTATTTATAGCCCTGATGGTCGCGTATTTGGCAAAATGGCACACTCCGAACGCTGTGGTGCAGGCATTAGCAAAAATATTCCTGGCCAACTAGAAATGCCAATCTTTACATCTGGTGTAAAATACTTCAAATAATTGGTCACTATGAACTTTCATGTGAAAGCCTACTTCTTCAAGTAGGCTTTTTCAATATTGATTTTTTTCGAAAATATTAGTATTATAAATTGATACTATATTTACAGACATGAGTTCTCATGTAAAGCTATACATACCTAGTGTGGGTTAAGAAAGGATTTTATTATGCATTGTGCTCAGAAAATGACTCATAATATCTACTGGATTGGTAGTAATGACTGGACAACAGAACGTTTCGAAAACTTATTTCCTATTCCAAATGGTGTTAGCTATAACAGCTATTTCATCGACGATGAAAAAACTTGTGTGGTAGACTCTGTAGATGCTGAAATTCGTGAAGAGTACTTCGACAACTTGACTCACCTCTTAAATGGTCGTGAACTTGATTACATCGTCGTAAACCATATGGAACCTGATCATTGCCAAACATTATTGGAAACATTGGAACGGTATCCAAATTGTAAAATGGTAGGTAATGCTACAACATTCCGCATGTTTGAGCAATTCTATAACACTCCAAAACCAGAACAATACCATCAAATTAAAGAAGGCGATGAAATCTGTTTAGGTAAACATACTTTAGTTTCTTACACTATGCCTATGGTTCACTGGCCTGAAGTAACTTGTACATACGAAAAATCTACAGGCACATTGTTCTCTGCAGATGCTTTTGGTACATTCGGTACAGTTAATGGTAATATCTTTGCTGATCAAACCGATTTCGTAGCTACATACGAAGAGGAAGCTCGCCGTTACTATACAAATATCGTTGGTAAATACGGACCACAAGTACAAAATGCGCTTCGCAAAATTTCTAGCCTTGATATCAAACGGATTGCTCCACTTCATGGTCCAATCTGGCGCACCCCTGAATCTATCCAATATATCACGCACAAATACTTACATTGGTCCAGCTATACAGCTGAGAAAAAAGGTGTTGTTATCGCTTTTGGTTCCATGTACGGCAATACTCGTGCTATTGCTCAACAATTGGCTAAACAACTATCTAAACGTGGCGTTACAGATATCAGAATTTACGATGTTTCCAAAACTAATGCTTCCTACATCATTTCCGATGCTTGGAAATATACTAACTTGGTAACTATCGCACCTACATATAACTTGAATCTATACCTTACTATGGAAAACTTTATCCATGAATTAAAAGCCCTTAACTTCCAAAACCATAAGGTATCCATCATCGGTAACCACTCTTGGGCTTCTGCTGCTATGAAAACAATGGTTTCCCATTTCGAAAATGACTTCAAAGACATTGAAATCGTTTCCGAACCACTAGATATCAAATCCTCTTTGAAAGAAGAAGATCTTCCATTAATTGAAAAAATGGCAGACGATATAAAAGCGTCCATTGAAGCTGCTGAAATTAAAGACGTATTCTAATACAAGAGCCGCCTATTTAGGCGGCTTTTTCTTTTTATATACCAGATTTTATACGCCTAAAACCAGGCTATGTTTTTTGATTTATATCCATTTATTGAAATCAAATACTATATTTTAAAAGCCTTGTAAATATGCAATAATTCTACTATTTTTTTGCTTGACATAAATCTAACTTTTTCATATACTATACAAGTACCTGTTACACAACAGAATACATGGAGAGGTGTCCGAGCGGCTGAAGGAGCATGATTGGAAATCATGTGTGCGGTTATCCCGTACCCAGGGTTCAAATCCCTGTCTCTCCGCCATAGTAAAAGCAGTGCTTTCGCACTGCTTTTTTATTTGCATATAAAGAAAAAGCTATTCGAATTATACTCGAATAGCTTTTTGTATATCACAATATATTAGTTGTGAATTTTCTTTGCAATATCACCGATAATTTCAGGTGTTGTTCTACAACAGCCACCAATGATTTCAGCTCCAGCTTTTCGCCATACCTCAACGTAGTCTACAAATGATGCAGCATCGCCATACCAAGTTTTAGTTTTACTATCATAGCTTTCACCAAGATTAGGATATACAGCAATCGGTTTATCTGTAACGGTACGGATATCTTTTATCAAGGATTCTACATATTCCGGTTTACTACAATTAATGCCAATCCCCGTAATAGGATGTACCTTATCGATCATTTGTGCACATTTAATAATGGTTTCACCACTAGAAACATGGTGCCCATCTTTACAGGAAAAAGCAATCCATGCAGGAATACCTTTGGATGTAAACGGATCAGACATAGCTCTCGCAATAGCGATCGCTTCAGCATAAGACGGTATGGTTTCAAAGGATAATATATCTGGATTTTCTTCACAGAATAACGCTAATCGAGGAATATGGAATACCTCTAGATATTCTGTTTGTACATCAGGATACCCACGGTATTCAGAACCATCCGCCAAGAAAGCGCCATAAGGACCTACAGAAGCTGCCACCAACGGTTTAGGTAACGCACCTTCAGAAAAATATCTAATTCCCTTAGGAGTCTCTTCACCAAGCGTAATTCCACGCAATGTAAGTGCCCCACTCGCCTTTGCTTCTAAAAACTCATTACGAGCTTGCACGGCTAAACGAACAGATAGTTTAACGAGCTCTATCGCTTCTTCCGTTCCATAACCTAAACCTTTAAAGCCTGCTACTGTCGCTTGATAGCCAGAGCTTTGAATGATATCGGCACCCGCAGCTAAATAAGAAATATGTATTTTCTTGATGATATCTGGCTGATCCATGAGAACCTTAGCAGACCACAACTTATGTTGAATATCACAGCCATAACGCTCTAATTCGGTCCCTAAAGCTCCATCTAAGACGAGGGCTCCCTTTTCCTTAATAATATCTAAAAATGCACTTCGTTTAGCCATCATATCACCCATTCTATACATACCTCATATAACACGAGGCTTACCTAGCATATTATATCAAATAATACATTCTGGTACTATCTACAAACTATTTTAATACCTCTGCTGGAGGCTCCTTACCAAACCATTTCTTATAAATTTCTGCATATTTACCGTTTGCTTTGATCTTTGCCAAACCATCATTGATTTTGTTAAGCAACTCTGTATTACCTTTTTTCACAGCAATACCTAGTGGTGCCGCATCATAGTCCTCTCCAGTAACCTTTGCGATACCTTTGCCCTTACCATTAACATAATATTCGTTTACTGGCGTATCATTGATAACTACATCGACGCCTTTATTTTGCAATTCTAAGAACGCATCGACAATTATATTAAACTGATGTACATCGGCATTGGGAATCTTGCTAGCAATCTCTGCACCAGTAGAGCCGATGGATACACCAATGCGTTTACCTTCTAGATCCTTAAAGCTATTAATATTGGTGTTATCTATGTTCACAACGAGACCATTACCTGCAATATAGTACGGTTTACTAAAATCAACGGATTTTGCTCGTTCTTCAGAAATAGTCATATCCGAAATAGCGATGTCGATGGTATTACTTTGTAATGCTGGTAAAAGCGCATCAAAGTTTAGATTTTGAATATCTGCTTCTATACCCTCTTCATTTGCAATCGCATTGATAATATCAATATCAAATCCAGCTAATTTACCACTATCTTTGTCTTTAAAACCAAATGGTGCATAGGTCGCATCAGTACCTACGCGCCATGCCTTCTGACTATTCCCCTCCTGACCACAGCCTGCGATTAATAAACTACTAGCAATGGTGAAAGCCCCTAATAGAGCTGCTATTTTCTTAAATTTCATATTATTATCCTTACTTCTCTCTGTTCTATCTAGAAACAGAGTTCTTCTTAATCAACTAATATATCTATACTTACACTTATGAGCATAATAAAAATAATACCTCTAAAGGTATTATAGTTTTATGATAACATTCGATATAGTACGGGTCAATAAATCCAACTATACCAATAGGTATTGAATTGATATAGTTTTTAGCTATATCGAAAATAACATTCCTAAGTATATAAAAAGACCGCCTTTACCAAGCATAGATGAAACTTGATAAAGGCGGTCATCTCCAAAATGGAGGATTCCTGGTTATTTATAGAATAAATAAGCTATTCAATTCATTTAGGATATATAGTATGTAATTTATTTAGCATGTTTAGCTTTTATATACATAGCTACCTTGTACAAGAACGTACAGAGTAATAAATACATTACGATACTGAGATATGTCGCTTCAGGTGTTTCTACCCAAGCTTGAGCAAATACATCAACACCTGCAATACGAAGCACTGCACTAAACAAGGAGCCAATAGCACCACCAGCTACGAGACCAGAGGCAATTGTACTACCTTTGGAGAAGCGAAGATCTGCCAATTCTTTGTCTTTTGTACTATTTTGTACAAGATACGCAATCAAACCTCCGATAAGTAATGGTGTATTAATTTCCATTGGCAAGTATGTGCCCAAGGCAAATGCCAACGGTGGAACTCTTACCATCCACAAGATAATTGCAAATAATGCACCAGCCATGTATAGAGGCCATTGAGCACTACCACCAGTCATCATTGGCTCAATGATGGCAGCCATAGCGTTCGCTTGAGGTGCATTTAATGCGTGATCTCCTACAAATCCATAAGCATCGTTCAAAAGAATCATAACACCTACAGAAAGTACGGCACAAAGAATAGTACCAACGATTTGCCATTGTTCCATTTTCTTAGGTGTAGCACCTGTCATATGTGCCACCTTAAGCTCAGACATGAAGTTACCAGCCATCCCAATAGTAGTACCAATAAAGGATGCCATCATGAGGACTGCTATCATACCGACCTTACCAGTCATACCTGCTGCGGTTAAGCATACAGCGGAGATAATAATCATAAAGATTGTCATACCTGAAACCGGTTCTGTACCTGTATAAGCGATGGAGCTAATCCCCACTACAGACAATAGGAAGGACATAATAAGAACGATTAAGAACGCTACAATTGTTTGTCCGAAGCTTTCAGCATACATAAAATGGAAATATGCTGCAAATAAAACTGTACATAACAAGATACCAGCACCAATCCAAGATGTAGGTACGTCACGTTGTGTACGAAGCAAATTAACATCTACAGTTTTAGAACTAAAGATGTCAAGCACTGCATTTTTAACAACATTTGCTACCACTTTAGACATTGTAATTAGACCGATGATGCCTGCCATAGCGAGCATGCCGATACCAATATGACGAACATAATCAAGGAATACCTTGCGAATTGGGGCCTCCCCTAATGGAACTGCATGGCCGCCAATTTGCATGATATGTTCAGGCGCTAAATAGTACACAATCGGAATACATACAAACCAAGAGAAGAAAGAACCGGCTGCAATGATAGCCGCATAGCGAAGTCCCGTAAAATAACCAAGGCCAAGCAATGCTGCATCAGTATCTACCGCTGCGGTTAGCTTAGTTTGATCTGCAAGGGCTGCCCCCCACTTAAAGGTAGCAGTGCGAATAACCTCTTGCCACCACCCCAAACTATTGAGAATAAAGTCATACACAAGAGCAATTAAACCAGAGCCAAGCATGAGTTTTGCTTTGCTACCTTCATTACTCATCAATACTTCCGCTGCAGCACGACCACTTGGGAACGGATACACATAGTGCATTTCCTCAACGAAATAGCGACGGAACATAACGCATAATAAAACACCTAAAACGCCGCCAAGAATGATAGGAATCGCCATTTGTACAAAGGATACATCTGTTACATTCCAGATGTAAAGAGCTGGCAAGAAGAACATAGCCCCTGCCAATGTGTTCGTACTAGAACTAGCGATAGCTTGAATGTGTACCGTTTCGGCAAAAGCATTTTGCCGCTTTAAAATAACTGCTGTACCCATAGCAAGTACAGATACTGGTGCAAAAGCATCTACTGTTTGACCGATTTTCAAACATAAATAGCCAACAGCCAGTGTGAAAACTGCCGCATAGAACAAGCCCCAGAATACTACATATGAGTTAATCTCTACGTAATCTTTCTTAGGATCTAACACCGGTTCTATGGGCGGAATGGAACGAACCTCGTCCGACATAATAAAACCTCCTAACAGAAAAAGTACAAACGTATAACTATTCACCTTTATACTAACACGGTACTACACATGGTTCAATGGTTTTCTATGCACTATGCGAATAAAACAACACACCCCCTATAAATAATTATTTTGCATTTTTGGCGTCCCTGTTCTACAATGAAAGTATATTAAGAATCTCTATTATGTAACGGTATCGTATACTGCCCTGTATAACACGTATGTTTACTTACGAGGAGGCTTCATTATGGAATCAATGGTCGAACGTTTTGTACGCTATACGAGCATAAATACACGGTCTAATGAGGAAAGTACAACCATTCCTAGTACTCAAACTCAAGTAGACTTTGCTACGAATGTGCTCGTTCCCGATTTAAAGGCAATAGGTTTAGATGAGGTTATTTATAATCGTGAAAATGGTTTTGTCATCGGCACATTACATGCTAACACTGATGAGAAAGCTCCTTCCATCGGCTTCATTGCCCATATGGATACAGCTGATTATAACGCAGATAATATTAAGCCTCGTATCGTAGAAAACTATGATGGTAGTGATATTTGCCTCAACGAAGAGCACCAAATCTTCACCCGACGTGCAGATTTCCCAAATCTAAAAAATTATATTGGCAAATCCTTAGTTGTAACCGATGGTTTAACACTCCTCGGTGGAGACGACAAGGCTGGAATCTGTGAAATCATGGAAGCTCTCACCTACCTCGTAGCTCATCCAGAAATCAAACATGGTAAAATCATGTGTGCTTTCGGTCCAGACGAAGAAATTGGTACTGGTGCGGACCACTTCGATGTTAAACAATTTCCTGTAGACTATGCTTACACTATCGATGGTGAAAGTCTAGGACAACTTGAATACGAAACCTTTAATGCAGCTGGCGGTACTGTTACCCTGAAAGGCGTTTCTGTTCACACAGGCACAGCCAAGGGCATTATGATCAACTGTGCTAAACTAGCTATGCAATTTGACGCTTTATTGCCAGGAGCAGCTGTTCCTGAGCACACCTGCGGTCGCCAAGGCTTCTTTATGCTCATGAGCATGGAAACACAAGTAGATACCGGTAAAATGAACTACATTATCCGCGACCATGATAAGGAATTGTTTGAAGCGAAAAAAGCATTTTTCTTACAAGCAGGTCAAACATTGAACGAAATATATGGTCGTGAAGTATGTGAAGTATCTGTAAAAGACCAATACTACAACATGTACGATGTCATCAAAGATAATATGGAATGTGTAAATGTAGCCAAAGCAGCAATGGAAAAAGCTGGGATTACACCTATTTGTGATCCTATTCGCGGTGGCACAGATGGATCCAAAATCTCCTTCATGGGCATTCCTACACCAAATATTTTTACAGGCGTAGAAAACCTACATGGCCGTCATGAATTCGCATGTATCGATGATATGAAAAAAGCTGTTGAAGTTATCGTTAATATTGTAAATATTGAAAAATAATAGCATTAGCAAAGCAGTAGTAGATAACCAAAAGGACTATACGAGCCTAGGCTCGTATAGTCCTTTTAATTTACATATTACGCAAGCTTATTATTACGCTTACGATTTCTAATTTCTTCCTCTTCAGCGCGAGCTTTTAAAGAAAGATCTCTTTCAGTCCCCACATAACGACCATATAATAAATAATAAGCAACTAGTGCAAGGAGCGCCACAACAACGGTTACATGGAACATACTAGTATAACCTACAACCTCTTTAACAGCACCTAAAATATAGGGGCCAAAGCCTAGCCCCATGTCCAAGGCAATGAAGTATGTGGATGTAGCAACACCAATACGATGAACAGGTACTATTTTAACAGTAACAGCTTGTCCGTTGGACATAAATGTACCATATCCAAGACCAACAAACACAGCCGATAAAAGCACAAGCCATGTGGAGTGAGCGATGGATAATAAGAAAATACCAAGTGCTAAGGATACAAAACAAGGATAAAGAACAAAGTTTTCCCCTTTCATATCAAACACAATGCCAAGCAATGGTCTTGTTATAGTAATAACTACAGCATATACAACAAAGAAGAAGGTACCTGCCATAATAAGATCTAGGTCTTTTGTGTAGGCTGCCATAAAGCCAATAACACCAGAGTAGGCAAAACCGACTAGAATGGAAACAAGACTGATTGAATTCATCCGTGGTTCAATGTAGTCCGAGATTCTAATGCCCTTATGTGCTTCAGATTCGATACCAAGTTTAGGTTCATTAAATTTCATGATTACTGAGCCAATACCACAGAGGATGATAAGTGCAACACAGAATGCGATGATGAAATCATAACCAAGACTATGAAGCATCAAGATACCTAAGAATGGCCCTACTGCAGCGGCAAGAGAGGTAGATAAACCATAATAGTTAATCCCTTCCCCACGGCGTGACGTAGGAATAATAGCAGCTATGATAGTACTTGTAGCAGTAGATGTAATACCATAAGCAAAACCATTTAAGAAACGAACACTATCAAGCATTAGTAAATTAGGTGTGTAGAAATACATAGCCGTTGAAATCAAGTAAATCAATAACCCTAAATAGAGCATCTTGCGACACCCTAGGATACTGATAAACCGCCCTGCCAACAAACGGGCTACAACGGTGCCAATAATATATATACCAACAGCAAGTCCCGCTTGACTAGCCGTAGCATGAAGATTATCTTTTGCTACAACCGCAATAATAACGATTAATAAATAATAAATTAAAAATACTAAGAAATTAATCAAAGTATCAAGGACAAAGGATTTTGTCCACAAGGCCTCCTTAGCCTTATCCATATTATCAACTCCATTTTTTAAATTATTGTCAACCAGTTTGCGACAACGGTTAATTATAAACCTCTCATTATAAAAAACAAGAATTAAAATATTATATATCTCATCAATTTTATTTATAACAAACTACATATTCACAATAAATATGCATTAATTTCCATTTTAATACCTCATATATTTTTACGATATAAAAGCACCTTCAATAGCGACAGATGAGACCAAAAGACTCAAAGCCAACTATTAAAGGTGCTACTTTAAATATTTATTTTGTTTTTAGACCACAAGCTTTGAAGAAATTCTTGTACGCTTCAGCCTTTTTCGGTAGACTCAACGGATAGGCACGTGATGTAGATGGCAAACGTGTCAATGTCAATTCCCGACCATTAAATACAAAAGGAATTGTTTCACCAGTTTTAGGTAATTTAACCTTTTCTGGTAAAAGGCTCAATAAAATCTCCGTAGCCTTGCCGCCTGTTGTACCAATATGCTTACAGTCAGGGATTTGCTCCAGTACGTCTGCAAGTGGAACTGGTTCAACGACCTTAAGAAATGCATCAGATGCATTCCCTTTTTCGCGAATAGCTTTCAAAACAGTAGGACAAGATGCAATTCCAGCTTCAGACAAAAAGGCTTTGATCTTCTCAGGATCCATCGCTTTTTCCTCACCATTTCTAAAATGATCTTTTTCATCAAAGAATACGAGGCCAAATACACGCCACATATCATTTTGGAAATTTGGATAATGGAATTCCATAGCCCGTTTTGATTGTTCTGGAGGAAATGTGCCCATCATCATGACTGTTGCCTTCTTTGGTAAGAATGGAGGGAATGGTCTTGTTTCAATTGTTTCTGCCATATAGCATCAACTCCTTTCACATTCTAATATGAACTTAATTTTCAATACAATATATGAGATACATCACACATTATAATCCAATTGGCTCCTATGTAAAAGCAACTAAAGAACTTATTAAAATATATCAACAGACTTACATTATCTATCATTATTGACCAATTGGTTGAGAAACCAAGGTATTAATATGATCAAAACCAACTGGTGTCGGAGATACGAGGTACAAGCAAATTACAGCAGCCACGGCAAAACCGATTGCCAAATAAGAGAAACTGCCATTTCGAGGGAATTCATACATACCAAAGAGGCGTATCCCTATAGCAGCACCGATGGCCGTAATTAAAGACGGTATAGAAAAAATGTTATAAAAGCCGAATACTACCATAAGGCCTGCATAGCCACCTACTACAGTAACCATAGGCAACATGCGATCCATTGGATTTGGAATAGATCGCGTAAGTGCAGCTGGATAATATGAAGCCTCTATGCCAAACATGCCTAAGAATATATTAAAACCAGCCCAAATGCTATCCCATACGTTTCTAAAAGCATCTCTATGCTTGCCGGCATACCATGCAAAGTCCGTAACGATTAAAATGGCTACGCCTACACAGACAAAGTAGAATTCACTAGGAATTTTAGGACCTATATAAGCACCTACAGCTGTTGCAACAGCACTCAAAATCGATGCCACTATTACGCGCTGTAAACGAGGTCGTTTATTTTCAGGAATGCGTTTATACACAGTAGCCAATAACTCTAAAACAAAGCAAGCCATAAAAACAGCAATGCCTGCAGCAGGAACAAAGAAAGCGCTCACCAAACTCAAAATAAAGGGAATGCACAAGCGCCATTTAGGGAATAAGACAAGATCTTTATAATCTAAACAAATATCTTGTGTTTCCATAGTGAAGTTGTTGTACACCACAAAGAGCAACATAAAGGCGATTACGTCAACCGCAGTTGCACCCCAAATCAATAAAGTTGGTACTACAACCATAGATAAGGCTACCCCAGAAAGGCGAGATAAACCAGCAGCCACTAAGCCCAGTAATAAAAACGGTGTTAAAGCAGATATAATTTCGAGCATAATATTCCTCCCATCATTGTATAAATTTAAGTATATAGTATCTACCACACTACATCAAGGAGAGATATATTTTTTCATAGCTAGACGCTTTCGCACAGCAGAGGTAGAGCATCCCATCACCTGTGCAATCTTTGCAACTCCATAACCTTGTGCACGGAGTTTTTTAATCTTATTTTCGTCTAGATCAAGAGTATTTGCCCTTATTTCTATACCTTGCTCTCGCAAATACATTGCCACTGTAGAACCACGTATCCCATAAGCCAATCCAATGTCATCTGTACTCATGTGATGATGAATATATAAATAAGCCATCTCCTCTACGCGCATAGGCTTTCGCGCTTTAGGAAGTAAGCAATTTCCCATATGCCGCAATACATGGTGAACTTTCCATCGCGATATACCATACATACGAGCAATGGCATCTGTACTATTTCCACTTTTATAAGCTCTACATATACGTACTACATCTATAGAGACGTTTTTATTTGATTGCTGACAAGCCAATCCATATTCCTTCAAGCGATTCGCCATCGTCGTAATAGACACATCATAACGCTTTGCTAATGAATGGAGCGACCACTTACCGGTCTCATACAAAGCTTGTACATGAACCATATTGATTTCTTTCTTCAGAGGCCTCCGTTCGATATCGTACGCTTTCATACGGCGCATGATGGTATCAACACTACATTGAAAATAATCCGCCACATCGCGAACGCTCCATTGTTTCTCTATATATAATTGCTGCAACAGCTGTTTTGGTATAACACGCACATTTCGATACATAATTTTGCCCTTCCTTATGAACGAACTCCTTCCCCTATTATTGTGAAAGTTTCACTAAGAAAAAACAATAAAAAAGAGGTTCCTAATAGTCACATAGGTGACCAATAGGAACCTCTTTCAATATGTAATTATATGCCCCACATTATGATATGTGACAGTATGGTTGCTATACCACATCAGTGCACAATCCGTTATTATTTATGTTCTAATAAAACCATAATTAGTTTATACGCTTATAAATAGATTGCTTCATTAGCGGTATCTACGTTCAAGAGCTTTAGGTTTACTTAAAATGATCGACCATTTCATGCCCTCTTTTAAAGCATGATTAGATTTACGCCCACGAGTTGAAGTCGCAGCTAGAGCAGTAGGCGCAGTTGTAATACCTACATTTTCAACAAGAACTTGTCCCTCTTTAGCTGCTTTATCTCGTTTAAACTCAGCTAGTCTTTCACTTAAGGTCGGCCCCGTAACAGCTTCTCTATCTAAGCGAGTCTTACTGGTAGTATAACTCGGATTGCTACTGGAACTTTTCATTGATAAGGCTTCAATATCTCGTTGAGTTGCTGCAGCCTCTTCATTGAAATGTATGTCCTCCATAGTTTGCGATGGAGCTTCTGGTTGCTGAGTTACAATCGGTTTATCTTCATAAGAATCCCGATAAAAGTCATCAACCTTAGACAAATCACCCGTAGACGGTTCATCTACCTTGCGTTCTATGGAGATGCCATATTCGCGCTCCATATCTTCCCAAGTTCCGCCACCAGAGCTTTCATACTCATCATATTCTTCAGACTCTTCAGTATTCTTATTTTTTATAATGGAAAAAGCAATGTACGCGATGATACCTAAAACAAAGATTGGATTATGCGAAAAGATGGATAGCACTGAAGACAAAATAGAGTCCATAGCTACTCCTATTCACCATCTGCTAAGTTTTCACGCATTTTAGTGTCTGCAATAATATTGTTCATATTATAGTAATCCATAACACCTAGATTACCGTTTCTGAAAGCTTCTGCCAATGCTTTAGGAACTTCAGCTTGTGCTTCCACAACCTTAGCTTGCATGTCTTGTGTTTTAGCACGCATTTCTTGTTCTGTCGCAACCGCCATTGCACGGCGTTCTTCGGCACGAGCTTGAGCAATTTTCTTATCTGCTTCCGCTTGGTCAGTTTGCAATTGAGCACCGATGTTACGTCCCACATCTACGTCAGCAATATCGATGGACAAGATTTCGAATGCAGTACCCGCATCAAGGCCTTTACCCAATACAGTACGGGAAATGTGATCTGGATTTTCCAATACATCTGTATGTTCTTCAGAGGAACCTACAGTCGTTACGATACCTTCACCTACGCGGGCAATAATTGTGGCTTCACCAGCACCACCAACGAGGCGATCGATATTCGCACGTACAGTAACACGAGCACGAACTTTCAATTCGATACCATTTTTTGCTACCGCAGAAATAATTGGAGTTTCAATCACTTTAGGATTAACGGACATTTGAACCGCTTCCAATACATCACGACCGGCAAGGTCAATAGCTGCAGAACGTTCAAAGGTCAACGGAATGGATGCCCGTTCAGCGGCAATCAAAGCATCTACAACGCGGTCAACGTCACCACCTGCAAGATAATGCGCTTCCAACTGATTTACATTCACATCAAGCCCCGCTTTATTAGCTTTAATCAACGGCATTACAATTTGAGACGGATTTACGCGACGTAAGCGCATACCTACAAGTGTAAAAATACCAACATTAACGCCCGCTGCTAAAGCAGATACCCAAAGGCCTAATGGCACAACATATAAGAATACCATAATACCAATCAGCAGAATGGGAATCAAAATTAAAATACCTACATCCATAATAACCTCCATGATTTACGACGATGTTGTGAAAGCTTAATCTCGCTTTCTAACAATATTGCGGCCACCTACAACTCGAAGGACCACAATAGGTGAACCGGCATCGATGAAGTCACCTTCGGTTACAACATCTACCAAATTACCATTAATCTTAGCAATACCTGCAGGGCGTAGTGTTGTATGAGCTACACCTTCCTTGCCAGCCAAATCTTCTAATACATCATTAGATACATAACCAGCTTTTGTCGTAGATCGTTGCCCTAAGGTAAACAATTTGCCTATCCAAGTCTTTTCAAAGTGATTAAAGAACACGATGATAATGACAATTAACAAGGCTGTTAATCCTAGCACGGCATACAATGCTACTGTGCCTTCCCCAAGAGCTACATAAACGCCCCACAGGAATGCGCAATAACCGATAAGACCTAAAATACCGCCTGGTACTACGAGTTCTACCGCCATCAAGGCAACGCCGATAGCCATCCATATCAAAAACTCCATAGGGCCTCCTCTCTTAAATTAATTTTATACAACTGATATGTTCATTATACAATATTGAGGATAAATTATAAAGACACTAAATAAAAACGACTACTTGCGCAGGTACAACCTGATTCAGTAGTCGTTTATTATACTGAGTACAAATCAATTTACTTTATGATCTCAAGGTTATATTCCAAGATTTTAAAGAGCCATGATATTATACTTCTGTTTTTTTCAATTGGTCATTGCCAACGCCTGTTTTTTGAAGGATTAACAAGCTAATGCTCATAGCCATACCTACTACAGTGGCAAGACCCATCCCTTTTAATACTACAGGTCCAACAGCAAGTTCTGCGCCGCTAAGACCTACCACAAGGATAACGGATGTAAGAATCATATTAACAGGGTTTGTATAATCCACCTTACGTTCTACAAGCATACGCAACCCAGATGCTGCGATAATGCCGAACAAGAGAATAGAAACCCCACCCATAACAGGTACTGGGATAGCATGAATAAGTGCTGCCACTTTACCAACAAAGGATATAATCATCGCAAGAACTGCAGCACCACCAATTACCCATACGCTAAAACAACGAGTAATTGCAAGTACACCGATGTTTTCACCATACGTCGTATTTGGTGTAGCACCAAAGAAACCAGAAAGAATATTTGCAAGGCCATCACCAAGCAAGGATCTTTGTAGACCAGGCTCTTTCATCAAGTCTCTGGCAACGATGTTACTAGTTACAACCAAGTGACCAACGTGCTCAGCAAATACTACAAAGAGTGCTGGCATAATCATAATAATGGCATTAATATCAAATACAGGCATGCCATAGAACTGTGGTAAAGAGAACCAAGGAGCAGCCTCTACACCAGAGAAATCAACAACGCCCATGAAGGCAGACAAGATATAGCCGGAAACAACTCCAATCAAAACAGGGATTACAGCTAAGAAGCCACGGAACACAACAGTACCAAGCAAGGTAACAACTAAGGAAAACATAGAGATAAAAATAGCTTGGCTGTGGCTCATGCCTAAATCTTGATTGCCAATAAGGCCAGACATACTCATCGCTACTGGCGCTAATTCCAATCCGATAATAGCTACGATAGCCCCCATCGCTGCTGGAGGGAATAACTTATCAATCCAACGAGTACCAATATAACGAACGAGAATAGATAAAATCACAAAGGATAGACCAAATACAACGAAGGCCCCCTTTGCGGCCTCATAACCGAGACCTGCAGATAATACGCCTGCTACAGGAGCAATGAAAGCAAAGCTAGATCCGAGATATGCAGGGATTTTACCTTTACAAACAAATAAATACAGTAATGTACCGATACCATTCATAAATAAAGCTGTTGCCGGATCTACTTTTAACAAATATGGTACCAATACAGTAGAACCAAACATAGCAAATAAATGTTGGAAACTAAGTGGCAACATTCGACCCCAGGACGGGCGTTCTTGGATATCAATATAATCCTTCATTTTTTCTCCTCACACACAATACAAGTACGTTGTATTTATACAGCACCTCTTAAGAGATGCTATATAAATCCACACTAAATATATTCACCTTATACTACATAAGTTAAATATCAACGTTCAGACCTAGATCTTCTACGAGTAGGCTTTTTAGTCTCTCTCGGTCTAAATGGACCAGGCATTTCCGTTTTTTGAGTACTCTTAGGAGCAGCCGGTTTGAATCGGCTTTGCGTTTCCTCGCGTAAAGATGGCAAAGCCTCAGCAGTACCAACTTGTTTTACACCTTCTACATTGCGACGACCAACGCTAGCTAACAAGCCTATAGCCATAAAGTTCATCAACAATGAGGAACCACCATAACTAATAAATGGCAAAGGTACACCTGTTACAGGCATAATGCCACAAACCATGGCGATGTTAAACAAGGCCTGACCACTGATAAGCAATGTTATTCCCATTGCTAACCATTTCCCGAATTCATCACGAGCCTTATTAGAAATGCGGAACCCAAAATAGGTAAAAGCTGCAATCAGAACGACAACAAACACTGCACCAACGAAACCCATTTCTTGGGCCCATACAGCAAAGGCAAAGTCCGTATGTGCTTCTGGTAAGTAAAAATACTTTGATGTACCTTGCATAAAGCCTTCGCCTAAAATACCGCCAGAACCTACGGCCAACAGCCCTTGAACTGTTTGATACCCCATATCCTGCGCATGAGGCCAAGGATCAAACCAAGATTGAATACGTTCCCAGCGATATGG
The DNA here is from genome assembly GCF_002005185.1 of Veillonella parvula. GTDB lineage: Bacteria > Bacillota > Negativicutes > Veillonellales > Veillonellaceae > Veillonella > Veillonella parvula_M. Next base: position 1,022,677 of record NZ_CP019721.1, on the reverse strand, counting down.
CGACATACGAGCTGCAATAAAGCCAAGAAATCCAGCTATCACAAAAGCTCCGCCAAAGAATTTTCCATCAAAGCCCGCTAAATAGATGAGCACAAAGGAAAAGCCAAAAATCAATACGGTCGTGCCCATATCTGGTTGCAAGATTGTTAAGCCTGCAAATATAATTGGCCATATTAACATTGGCAACATATAACTTATACGTTCACTAAAATAACCTTGTAAATTAATGAGAGGGTTAGTATGCTTTGGTTTTCCCCATTTCCGCATGGTGCTCAATTTAGCCGACGTCCATATCAAGGCAGCCAATTTCGCAAATTCTGAAGGTTGAATCGATACAGGCCCAATAACAATCCAACGACGTGCACCATTAATGACTGCACCAATCACAAGAACCAAAATCATACCAATTAGTGTAGCAATCATAATTCTTTGCAACATGTGAGGCTTCTGTAACTGACGGTAATCGTAACGATACAATATGACACCTGCCGCCATAGACAAAAGCAAGAATGTCATATGTTTTAAAAAGTATCCTAATAATCCCGTATTTTCATAGATAGAGCTGATATACGTAGCACTAAAGATATTTACACTGCCTATAATTGTAATGAGAAGAATAGGTAAGAGCATACCTTGTAAGTCATTTTTAAAGAGTGAGCCCCACCGACTATCCCCCTTATTCGGTGTTTGCATGTTAAGCCTCCTTTTGAACTTTTGGCTTAATTGCTTCTAAGCGGAAAATAGGTTGACCTTTTTCACTAAATTTTTCTTCATATTCAGTCTTTACATTTGGAAGATCCGTACTATGTAAATCATACGTTACATTTTTAAGCTCCCAACCACATTCTTTGAATTCTTCGAGAGAAAACATAAACAATCCTTCATTATCCGTCTTGAAGTGGACTTCACCACCATCTTTCAAAAGACGAGCATAACGATCGAGGAATGTGTGATATGTAAGGCGGCGTTTTGCATGTTTAGCCTTAGGCCAAGGATCACAGAAGTTAATATAGAAACGATCAACTTCTCCAGGTGCCACTATCTCTTCGATACCTGCAATATCAAATAGAGAGACCTTTGCATTGTTTCGCTCTCCTTCAAAGATTTTTTGTGCTGCATAATAGATAACACCCATTTGTACTTCAAAACCTACGAAGTTAGCATTTGGATACGCTTCAGACATCCCCGCAATAAAGCGACCTTTCCCCGTCCCTAGTTCCATATATAATGGGTACTCAGGATGTTCAAATAATTCACGCCACTTGCCTTTAAACTCTTCTTGTCCAGACAAAATGATGTGAGAGTCATATTCGTGGATAGCTTCATCAATCCATGGTTTTCTACGAAGGCGCATACTTTCTCCTTACATCTATTTTTAATAATATATTTATATTTGTTTATATTTATTATTACAGGTCATATACCTATCTTATTAATTATAGAAAAGGGGACCTTAAACGTCAATTACATTCTATGGATTTAATCCTAATCATTAAAACTGTGAAAGTAGAAGCCATAAAAAAAGACCTACTTCCGAAAGAAGTAGGTCTACATTTTATTGGAAAATCATAGCTTCTAAATTTTCAATTTGATATTGACTTAGGCCAAGTTCAGATAAACTCTTTTCAGCTGCAGTAAAAAGATTATTTTTACCAACTCGAGTACCTAGTGCTGCCGCAGCGACCAATTCACGGTCCAATTTACCTAAACGTGAACGATTACGATTTTGAGGTTTTGGTTTTTTCATACGGAACGTATTATATTGAACCCCCTCTTTTGTTTCCTCAGCTTTCGGCTTTGTTAAAGGTGCCCCATTAGTGCCATTCCCCAATAAAGCACTAAGTCCTGTTTGCTTTGGTACCAATTTTTCGTACTCATCGCCAAACTCAGGGCGTTCATCACGTAATTGATCAAATGTAGCTAAAGCAGCATTCATTTGTTTCAAGCCAGCAGCAGAGTAAAGTTGACGAATGGCAATACTCACCTCTTGTGGCGTCAACGTGCCTCGCTCAATAGCAGATGCAATTACACTCTTTAATGCACCTTGATCACCAGACGCAGTATAGCGGCCAATTTCAACCAAGTCTTTCTGACGTGCATTAAGCTCTTTTGGCGTATATATATTTATCTCAGATATAGATGGTGCCTGTTTAGAAGGTTGTTCTCCCGCCCCATTAGCCTCAAACATATAGCCACCGGCAACGATGGCCACGGCTAATGTTAAGGTTAATACTCTTTTCAAAGTCTTACAATCTCCCTTATCATTAATACTAATTGTATAATACTGCAATAGTAGCGTACATTATCAATGGATTTATTTTACTGTTCTACTGTAATACATACTGTAGATATTATTATATAATACTTCATCTAATTTTTATAGTCCTATTCGAAAAAAATCTATAATCTTTTAAGAAATTATATATATTTATCTATAAAAATTATATATTTATAAACCACACTTAACAATGCATCAAAATGCACTTCTACTATTTTATCAAAGAGATTAATGGCTATCGTAATAAACTAAGAAAGAGAATTCGAATCATACCAACTATGCAGCAATACTGAACCAAACAGTCTATATAATTTACTCATTTGAGCTTTCAAATATAGTTCTATAACCTTCAACTGTAACAGCCACTATTTGTTCAATTTCCTCTGTAGGATCCTCCGTGAAAGTAAAACTTTCATCAGCCTCAAAGGAAGCACTCGTTCCACAGGACGAACTAAGATTCCGTGGTACAGGACGTAGTTCTATATTAGTTACCCCTTCTGGGGCTTCACGCTTGAAGCGAATCGCTCCAAAATGAGAGTAAAAAGTGGCAATATATTTCATAGACACTCAATTCTAGCTATCAATAACGAATAAAATAGTAAAATACATTCATACTATATGTTGATCATACCATACATGATCTAAACATTTCCAAGTTAACCATCTGCAGGCTAAGCATTTGAACGTTTTGTATTAAGTACAGCAATAATGAACGCTACCACAAAGCCAACACCTACAGCAATTTCACCATTTAGTGTAGGACCAGCACCAGAGGCAGCTAAGCCGAAATTATGAGCAAATGCTGCGCCAGCCGCAAGGCCAAGCACTGTAACAGCGGAATCAGAATTACCTTCACCAGTCATGATTAATTGACGTAATGGACAGCCCCCAAGCAATACGCTACAGAAACCTGCAAGCGCCATACCTAGGAAGTTCCACAATCCATCTGTATGTGCAATTGGTTGGTTTTCAAAGCCAAGATGGAAATTACCAAAGCTAATATTCACAACGAATACACCAATGAGAACCGCTAAATAACCAAAGATAAGAATGGATTTTTTGAACAAGAATAAATCCCGAAAACCACCAACGGTACAAAGGCGACTAAATTGAGATAAGCCACCTACCACAAGGCCTGCTGCCAATGAAATTAACCAAGGTGCATGCATAGCGCCTGGTCCTTTTTGACTAAAGAAGATAAATGCCGGAGCAGTTACTACTAACACTAATAGCCCAACTTGGATGGCAGGCATCATAGCAGACTCTAACTTACTCAATGCGTAAGTTCGTTGTAAAGAATAGCCTTTTTTCAAGAATATTGTACCGAACCCAATACCACCAGCAAAACCAGCAATACCGAACAAAGCATTTAAGTCACCGCCACCAAGTCGCAAAATCATACGAATTGGGCAACCGAGGAACATCAAAGCACCAATCATAACAAAGAAACCAAGAATAAATCGAATAATTGGAGAGGAACCACCTTTACTTTGGTGTTCGCCACGAATCATGGACAATACATAGGCCCCTAAAATAAGACCGATAACTTCTGGACGAATGTACTGTACCGGTGCAGCACGATGTAGACCAAGAGCACCTACGGTGTCACGAACAAAGCAAGCAATACAGAAGCCCATGTTACCTGGATTTCCGGCTAATACGAGAAAACCTGCAATAACACCAATTATAAGGCCTGCAATAATTAAATTTCTTTTTTCATGAGACCCACTCATAATAAACTCCTTTCAAACTACAAGAACTAAAACTATATAAGTATGTGCTCCTACCCGATCAAGCACAATACTCATGATATAATAACCATAAATACATCTTGTTATTCATGGAGATTACCTATGAAGTATATCTATTTAGATAATGCGAGCACCACATTTCCCAAAGTTCCAAATGTGGCTAATGCCATGTCAGACTATTTAACGAACTACGGTATCAACATCAACCGTGGCTCCTATGCCCTCGCCTATGATGTAGAGGATATTATCTATACAACAAGACAACGACTAAACAACGTATTCAACAGCCATGATCCATCACATGTCATCTTTACACAAAATGTGACGATGAGCTTAAACATGGTTATCAAAGGCCTATTGAAATCCGGTGATCACGTACTCGTTAGCTCTATGGAGCATAATGCTGTCATGAGACCGCTCACACAGCTACTCAATGAAGATATTACCTTTGATACTATCCCTTGTGATACTACAGGTTCTATCAAATTAGACGCTATTGAGTCACTCATTCGTCCAAATACAGTAGCTATAATTATTAATCACGCGTCCAATGTATGTGGAACCATACAACCCATTAAAGAAATCGGTATACTCTGCAAAGAGCATAATCTACATTTTATTGTAGACGCAGCACAAACGGCTGGTGTCATACCTATCGATGTAAAAGAATCTCAAATAGATGCCCTCTGCTTTACAGGTCACAAAGGATTATTGGGACCCCAAGGTATTGGTGGCATGATCTTGACCAAAGAAATGGCTCAAACCTTAACCCCTCTTATTACTGGTGGTACAGGTAGTTTCTCACATTTGGAAACAATGCCTACTAATATGCCCGACGCCTTTGAATCAGGCACATTAAACCTACCAGGTATCATAGGTCTCAACAAAGGTCTCACCTTTATTGAGTCGAAGGGTATGGAAAGCATTCACAACCACGAGCTCGCTTTGACAGAAGCCTTCCTCGAAGGATTACGACCGATAGATGGCATTAACATCATTGGCAAGCAAGATGTTCAGAACAGAACTGCTGCCGTATCGATTACAATTGATGGAGCTGATGTTGCGAGCGTTGCTTACGAACTAGAATCAACCTATCACATCATGACGCGCGTTGGACTCCACTGTGCCCCGCGAGCACACCAAACACTAGGAACCTATTCTGAGGGAACTGTGCGTTTCTCCTTTGGCTATGCCAACACACTTGAAGAGGTAGATATGGCATTATCTGCACTACATACAATCCTGAAAAATACTAAATAATAATTATCACCGTTAAGGCTATATACTTTGGTATATAGCCTTTTATACTTCTACGCTTCACACAAACGACCGATAGCATCAGCTCTACAACGTTTACAGTGCGTCATCTGTGGTACATAGTGACCAATAAATTGACGCATATTGTCAATCTCTTCTGCATTCGGTCCTCGATAGTTTTCAAAGGCCGTATCATGAACTGGAATCATAGCAATGCAGTTCATCAAATCGATGCCCCATGCTTCCGCTTGTTTAGCAATGGCTGGTACATGATTCATATTTACATCAGGTACTACTACAGTATTAATCTTAACGATAATATTCTTTTCCTTTAGTTTTCGGATACTTTCAGCCTGACGCTCTAATAAAATACGGGCCCCATCGATTCCTTTGTAGATATTACCCTCATAGCGAACCATGGAATATACATTTTTTGCAATCTCTAGATCAATAGCATTAGCCGTAATCGTTACATGCGTAATTCCTAAGTCAGCAATGTCATTAACATAATCAGGCACTGCCAAACCATTACTAGATAAACAAAGCATGACATGAGGAAAATCCTTTTTCACGAGGCGGAAGGTTTCAAGTGTCTTGTCTGCATCACACATAGGATCCCCAGGACCTGCAATACCTACTACAGAGATATCCTGACGAGCATCAAACACCTTGCGCACAAAGGCAGCTGCCTCTTGTGGCGTATATACATGTTGCGTCACGCCTGGTCTATTTTCATTCGCACAGTCGTACTTACGATTACAATAATTACATTGAATATTACAATTCGGCGCTACTGGTAAATGTAGACGACCCCAATTAGCAGAAGCGGCCTTATTGTAACAAGGATGATTTTGTAGGAAACTTTGTCCTTGAATTTCTTTCATAATTAACCTTTCCGACCAAATCTAATAGCATCTTTATGGCAAACATGTAAGCAATCACCACAGTTGGTACAATTCATTTCATTTGGTCGTGTCCCCATTTCACAAACGCGTAAACACGCATCACAGTTGTCGCACTCATTCGTTTTATAAATTCTAAAAATAGAAATCTTACGAAGCAATTCCATGATGCCACCGAAAGGACATACAAATCGACACCATGCATTAGCAATAATAAGGGAACCAGCAATGATGGAAACTACAGTTATAGTACGAGCCGCCCAATACCAGTCGGAAAATTGCATAGATAAAATAACGGCATTAAAATATTCATCACTTGTCCGTATTGGGATCATAATACGAGGATTACCAAATTTGAAATACACAATAAGACCTAAAATTATAGTGGCTACCATGCCGAGTTGAAGGTATCGCATGTAATGTTTACGATTCCTTAGTGGTCCCATAGATATTTTTCCCAGCATTTGGTTAACCCATCCACTTGGACAGAACCAGCTACAAAATGCACGGCCAAAGAATACGACCATAATAGGCAAAACAATCCACCAAGCATAGAAATACGTCGTAATACGGCCCCAACAGGTAATCATGGAACAGCTTTCACAGTTTACAAACGGCACGATATACGGGCATCGGAATATACCATAATATACCCATTTTCCCATGATAAAAAGGAATATAAACTGCACGATACGACGCCAAAGCGTTAGATTCTTAGGGGCTTGTTTCCCAGATACACCAGATCCCCCTTGAGATCCACAGGTTGTAGATGACGGACAATGACTACACATCTTTTACACCAAACCTTTCTATCAAATCGAGACCTCTCGCACTATGAACGGATGTAAATCCATGATTTTCTAAGATTTGTTGCCCTTCTTGGGACCGTGTAAATTCAATATAGTCGGCAGCCAATGCACGATCTTGTACATATTTCATCGTATTGATAGTAAAAGTAAGCGGTGCCGGCGGCACAAATTGTGGTGGTATAGAGAAGTATTCAATGCGATCCTTGAATCGATCATGAGTAGTAAGGCGTTTTTCAATAATGGATACATCAGCTTTACCTTCTACAAGGTCACACATCATGGAAATAACACAAGCATTTTCGGCTATCATATTTTTCATAATGCTATCAGTCAATCCTGACAGTTTCATAATCCCCTTTACAGAGGCACTGCCTGGAGGAGATGCCCCCAATGGTAACATGACACGCACACCGGGCTCCGCCATATCTTTAAGATCACGAATACCGGCAGGATTACCTTTAGGTGTGACTATGACGTAGTCTGTAAAACATAGCGGCTCAAAAGCGATACTTATCCCTTTTTTGCGCATATTTTTTGCTAACTCTAATCCGCGAGCTCCAAAGATTTCGGTGCGACTTTTTTCTGCTAACAAAGATTTACCAATAGCCCCTGCAAAAGCACCGGTGTACTGAATATTGTGACCTGTGTGCATCGTGTAGACTTGGTTTAAATCAAGAAATGCTTCTGACAAGCCTCCACAAGTCCATACTTGTAACGAATCAGATTGTGTTGGCTTATAAGCACCTCGTATAAACGACGGCACTACTGATGCAGCCGCTAGAGCTAAAGCACCACCAATAAACTGGCGACGGGATATATCCTTTTTCAAAAATCCCATGTACTTACCACCTTTCACTGAACTTTACAGCTATATATGTATATTTGTATTATAGTATAAATATTTCTAATCGCATGCATAAGATTGATTAACTAATCTATATAGATTAGTCATATAAAACCTATTATTTATTAAATTATTCAAATTTTTAACTTCAAATAACCATATCTATTTTTATGAATATTTATTACAACAAGTAACTACGATAATTAATGAGAATAAAAGGAAATAGATAGAACCTATGCTCTAAATGCATAGGTCCTATCTATTTTTATTCTATACTTTTATACAACAATCTATACAATAAGCTTCAATCCCTAATATAGCCTTCTAACATCTCCAGTTAAATAAATTCAAAGATATACACTTCCATGTGAATCATGGACCAAACGCAAAAAGGCGGCACAACCAAATGGTTGTACCGCCTTGATTCATCAATTATTCAGCAGTGAATGGCAATAAAGCAATTGCACGTGCACGTTTGATAGATGTAGTCAATTTGCGTTGATGTTTTGCGCAAGTACCGGAAATACGACGAGGTAAGATTTTACCGCGTTCAGTCGTAAAACGACGAAGTTTAGCAACATCTTTATAGTCGATTTGATCGATATGGTCTGCACAGAAAACGCATACTTTTCTTCTTGGCTTTCTGCCTCTATCTCTTCTCATTGCGAATCCTCCTTTTCGAATTAGTAGGAGTCCCTGACACTAGAACGGGATGTTTTCGTCATCGCCGCCTGTACTGAAACTATCAAAATTGGACCCACCTTCGAAAGAATTAGTATTCATATCAAGGGATTGGCCCACAAAGTTCGCTACCACTTCAGTAACGTACCGTTTTTGACCGTCCTGAGTCTCGTAAGAACGAGTTTGCAAACGACCTTCTACAAAGCAACGACTGCCTTTACGAAGATTGCCTGCCGCTTCACCAAGTTTACCCCAAGCAACGCAGTTGATGAAAGCAGTTTGTTCTTTCGTCTCATTTGTTGTGGAATCAATATAGGTGTTTGTGGCAGCTACTGTGAAAGTTGCTACAGCACGACCAGTTTTGGTATAGCGTACTTCAGGATCACGAGCTAAATTACCTAGAATTTGTACAGAGTTCATGTTTTCCTCCAGGCTTTAATTATGCTTCGTGTTTAACAATTAGATGTCTTAGGACTTCATCGTTGATTTTCAATACACGATCGATTTCTTTGATTTCAGCAGGAGCTGCTTCAAAGTTGATCAATACATAGAAACCGTCAGTGAATTTCTTCACCGCGTAAGCAAGACGGCGCTTGCCCCAACGATCTACCTTTTCTACTGTGCCGCCTACACGAGCAATTAAAGCTTCTACTTTTTCAATAACAGCGTTAGTTGCTTCCTCTTCAGCTGGTTTCACAATAAACATGACTTCGTATTTGTTCATACAAAATCACCTCCTCTTTCGGACTAATGCCCCTATCGACACATAGGGGTAGGAAGTGCTTACCATCAATAAGCCTTACTATTATAACCTAAAAAAATGATGAAAGCAAGGATTCAAATTAAAACCCTCGCTTTTACCAATATTATATACGATTATATTTTTCATCCTCAGGAAAGGCGATAATAGCGCAGATAATTACAAATATGGCTATTACCCCCATCATAGGATAGGCCGTATCATTTGGTAAAAAGGTAAGTATCAACGATGACACAATACCACTACCATATTGCATGGCACCTAATAGTGCCGCCCCAGATCCAGCCATTCTACCTGCTCTATCTAAAGCTAATGCATTAGTTACAGCGGCAATGATACCATTCATGGAGAAGAATAAAAAACAACCAATAACGATTAACCACAATGAATGGTAACCTAAGAACATCAAGCCCATAACAATGGATACACAAACAGCAGCAAATAGTGTGGCATATTTCAATAGTCTATCAAGGCGTATAGCACTAACAATACGACGATTAATGGCACTTAACAACATAACACCAATAATATTAACAGAAAAGAGATAACCAAAATATTCTTTGGGCACTTCATACACATCTATATATACATAAGGCGATCCCGTTAAAAACGCATAAATGGCAATATAAAATGAGCTAACACATAGGGTATATTTCATAAAACCTTTATTGCGTAATAAAATCCAATAGTTATTATAGGTATGACCTATGGACTTTTTGCTCCTCTTCTCTACGGGATGTGTTTCCGGAAGCACTAATACGGCAACGAGCATTAAAAGTCCTATACCAACAAGCAACCAGAATATAGAATGCCATGTATACCATACAAGTAAATGTCCGGCTAACATTGGGCCTGCTATAGGCGCTATAGCCATAACAATGGCCAATGTAGACAACATTTTAGCCGCCTCAGTCCGACCATATAAATCCCGAATCATAGCCCGTGACAACATCGGTCCTACACAGGCACCAAAAGCCTGAAACACACGCCAAGCTAGTAATTCTAGCATAGACGAACTTAGGGCACAGCCCACAGACCCTATGATAAATAAGACTATCCCTATAATCAGTGGCTTCTTACGACCAATTTTATCACTAACGGCGCCCCAAAAAAGCTGAGCTAGCGCAAACCCAATTAAGAAACCTGTCAACGTAAGCTCCGCATCACCATTGAGGTCACGCCCCATCTCAGGCATAGCTGGCAAATAAATATCCGTAGACAACGATGTAAACGCCATCAAAGCACTTAATATAGACGTAAAAAGCCATCCCTTATTGCTAATCGTCAGCATAAAGACACCACTTTCATATAAAACCGCACTATAATATGTATTCATTTAGATTATATCAGAAATAAAATTAATGCTATATAAAGTTTTGATTTTTTCAATAAAAAAGCGTAGTAAAATACTACGCAAAAATTGGTCTATAGTAATATCACTCTTTGCACTATTCAAATAGTATAAAGACAAAAGCCTAACGCAACAGAGTATACAAAATACTCGCACACTAGGCAATCCTAAAAAATGTTTATAAGATGAGCCTAACGCTACCACACGTCGATGGCTCTCTTTTTTTTATTATACAACATAAATAGAATTTCTAAAAGAAATTATAAAACAAATGGTATGACTAATAAAGTCCTCATAATACGACCTTTTATAGTCATAGACTTAAACAATATTTATATAAATCAGAAATTCTATAGAAAATCCTTGCGTCATTATTCTATATAATTTACTATATATAGAGAAATCTGATTATAAAAAGGAGTCATCATGGCTAATATCAATGAAAACTACTTAAACCTTCAAGGTTCTTATTTATTTGCTAATATTGCTAAAAAGGTAAATGAATACCAAACTGCTCATCCAGATGCAGATATTATTCGTCTTGGTATCGGCGATGTTACATTACCTCTTGCTCCAGCAATTATCGATGCTATGAGTAAAGCTGTTCAAGAAATGGGAAAAGCAGAAACATTCCGAGGTTATGGCCCTGAACAAGGATATGATTTCTTACGTCAGGCTATTATTGATGGCGATTACAAACCATTGGGCGTAGATATCGCTATTGACGAAGTATTCGTTTCCGATGGTGCAAAGTCTGACGTTGGTAATATCCAAGAGTTATTCAGCGAAGATAACATCATTGCTATCACAGATCCTGTGTACCCAGTATACTTAGACTCCAACGTTATGGGTGGTCGTACTGGCGAAGCTGTAGAAGGCATCTTCCAAAAGGTTGTATACCTCCCTACTTACGCTGAAAACAACTTCTCTCCAGAATTCCCGTCTGAACGCGTAGACATCGTATATCTTTGCTCGCCTAACAATCCCACTGGTACTGTTTTAAGCCGTGCTCGTTTGGCAGAATGGATCAAATGGTGTAAAGATAATGATGCGATTTTGATGTTTGACTCCGCTTACGAAGCTTTCATCAGCACAGAAGATACTGTAAAATCTATCTACGAAATCGAAGGCGCTCGCGAAGTGGCTATCGAGTTCCGTTCCTTCTCTAAAACTGCAGGTTTCACTGGTACACGTTGTGCTTATGCAGTAGTACCTAAAGAGGTCACTGGCAAAACTAAATCTGGTGAACGCCAACCGCTAAACCCTATGTGGAACCGTCGTCAATGCACTAAATTCAATGGTGTTCCTTACATCATCCAACGTGGTGCAGAAGCAGTATACACAAAAGAAGGACGTGAACAAACACGTGCAAACATTGCGTACTACAAAGAAAATGCTCGCATCATCAAAGAGGGTCTTGAATCTATCGGCCTTACTGTATATGGCGGTGTGGACGCTCCATATATTTGGCTTAAAACGCCTGGTAATATGACTAGTTGGGAATTATTCGATGTCTTGCTCGAACAAGTTCAAATCGTATCTACACCAGGCTCTGGCTTTGGACCTCACGGCGAAGGGTACCTTCGTTTAACAGCATTCGGTAGCCGTGAAAATACAATTCGTGCCGTTGAAAGAATCAAAACGTTACAATTCTAATTTAGCTATATCTATATTTAGAGTTACTTTTAGACTCATATTTAGATTACAATGAATTTGTAATGTCTAATTAAATAGTGTTTATACATTAGACCAAAAGACCGATTACAGTCCTTCAATAGGAATGTAATCGGTCTTTTTTATATACCCTTACATATATAAATATTTAATTCTAGTATTCCTTAACACCATAGTAGAGACAAATAACATCCCCATATTATTTGTCTCTACTATATTTACTATTACCTAAAAGTTATGCCGAATCCCTGCGTCAATGCGATAGGAATTGTCTACGGTAGCACCAAAGTTTTTAGTGAAAGTCCCATAAATATATGTATTAGGACGTACGCTCCATGAGCCACCTAGTTCAAGATCAAGCCATGTGTCTTTCAAATTCACTTCACTACCTGTGGTTGGCTCACCGGCCATGCTATAAGTAGCTTTCATTTTACCAGAGAATTCATGTGCTAATGCTGCTTTGAGGAAAAGATTGCTGTTCTTACTTTCCTTGCCAATGCCTACACCAATACGACCAATAACGGAATTTACCGCATCAGAGTTAATGTGTACTATGCTGCCCGTATTTGTACGAGCATCAAAGTTTACACCAGACAAGCGACTAAACGTCAATTCTGCGTTAGGATCGATATAAAAACCATTGTCTTTCTTGATTCGTTTACCATATTCAACGCTCAAGGAGGTACCTGTATTGCGGTAATCACCGCTCAAGCTTGTGCTCAAGCTATTACGTACGGTAAAATCATTTTTCAAACGATTTACTTTACCAATAACATCTAAGTAACGACCATCATTATATTGTTTTGCACCGTATAATGCTAAACCTGCGGTTTTACCGGACCCAGAGCCTAGAGCGTAATCACTATTGCTTGTACCATATAGCAAAGCACCACCAATGGTCCAATCTCCACGCAATGTGTCATAGCCAACTTGCGCCATATTGTATGTTTGGTTTACATAGGCGTTGTCTGTAATCTTAGATTTACCGCCGATGTATTTTCCCCATACACCATGCTTATTGGAGTTGAGTCGCACATCACCGAGGCGACGTTGTAAATCATTCGTATCGGCTCTCATTTGCATCACAGAGGAGGCTAACGCACTCTTAACACCAGATACAACTTCGCTTTCACGAGTTGTCACGACCGCTTTATCCGTAACGCTAGCCTTACCGTCAACAGCAAAGTTTTCTATACCAAGCTTAGTAGAATATGAAGGACTAATCAGTCCGGAATGGACTTCAACATTCACATTTAAATTACGTTCACCCTTAGTAAAGCCAGTGTATGTTAACTTATTAGCCAACTGCTGCAAAGTGCTACGTGGGTTGTTTGCATTTACATATCCTTTAAGAGCATCTGCCGAACTGCGCATAGTCACAGAAGAACCCTTATCAGCATGGTTGATAACAACTTCGCCTTTACCTTGTGCAGCTGCAGGAGCACCCTTTTCGTAATCAATGGCGGTATGACCTGCATAATTATTAATAGTAATTGGTCGTGCGTCTACCGGTTGAATAATACCTTGACTCGCTATATCCTTACCACCAATAAAATGCTCCACACGACTACCTGTATATAAATAGTTTGCATTATTAGGACGACCTTGTGTAGGATATACGCGCTCAGCGCCTAACCATTCATTGCGCCAGGTCGCACCATTTTGTAAATACAATCGCAAACCACCATGATACGGATTATTATTGCTTTCATCAAATTCATTCAACACACCACCTATTAATTTAGAATTTGGTGTTGTTAAGCCTAATGAAATATGTGAGCCATGGTTATGTGGATTCTTGTCGCCACCATAGTTTTTATCTAAAAATCCTATATTACCGTACATCTTCACATCATTAGTTCCCGGATGTAAGCCATCCATACCCGTATTTACATAAACAAAACCTTCTTCAGATAATGCAGAGTAAGTATCAGAGGTATCTAAAGGATATGTTTTTACATCGGCCCCACCTAGTATCCGAATATATCCATCTTTATTAGCTTGCAAACCAACGCCAACAGCATCGACTTTAGCATTTCCTTTTACGGTAATTCGAGTATCATCGTTATTTCCATCATTAGTAAGTCCACCATAACCAGCATAGATACCGCTCATGTAATAATGTGCCAAATCAGGTCTACGTTTCGCACCACTTTCTGCAGGTGCTGGATTTTTAACTGTTACAGTTACATTTTTATCGATAGCGACTTGTGTCCCATCAAGAGCATAAATACCTGTAACATTATTATGATATTTTGTACCATTCACACCTAAGCCTGATACATTAACAGTTAAGTCATCTGTATAATGTCTCTTTTCCCCCCACAAATTAAGACCAATAGATTTTCCGTCTGTATGACTTTCCACAGTTGTGGCTGATACCATGGTAAAAGCATTAGCACCTGTTACGATTAATGCAGCAATAACAGCAGCTTTTATATTTCTTCTCATGTTATACCTCCTCTAACATTTCAACTATGAACATAACTAGCTAACATAACCAATTTAATTGTATCTAGGTTCGGGGTATATGTGTCAATTTATACTCATATGATTTTTTATTTGTCCCCTATAACAACACGCTATGTATCGATATAGTTGAGCACAAATTACTTGTTTAAATTAGATATAAATTATTTTCTATACCATCTAAAAAATTCTATAGAAAAATATTAAAAGCTATTAATTTTATGCTATAATAAATATGTTAATTATTAAATTTCAACTTATATAGGAGGCTAATATGAATATTCGTATTGGTATCGTTGGTTACGGCAACTTAGCTCGTGGCGTAGAAGCATCTGTTCAGTTACAACCTGATATGGAGCTCATCGGCGTATTCTCTCGCCGTCAAGGTATTGAAACTGTATCTGGTGTACCTACTTACACGATGGAAGATATTCCTAACTTTAAAGGCAAAATCGATGTAATGGTTCTTTGTGGTGGTTCTGCAACAGATCTTATCGAACAAACACCGATGGTAACAAAATACTTTAACTGTATCGATTCCTTCGATACACATGCACGTATTCCTGAACACTTCGCTAATGTAGATAAAGTAGCTAAAGAGGCCAAAACTGCTACATTAATTTCTTGTGGTTGGGATCCAGGCATGTTCTCTTTACAACGCGTTTACGCGGAAGCAATCTTGCCAAAAGGTAAATCCTACACATTCTGGGGCCGCGGTGTATCCCAAGGCCATTCCGATGCCATTCGTCGTATCGATGGTGTTCTTGACGCTCGTCAATATACTGTTCCTAAAGAACAATACTTAGACGAAATCCGCAACGGTCAAACTCCTGACGTTGATGGCTACAAAGGTCACCTTCGTGAGTGCTATGTAGTGGCCGCTCCTGATGCTGATAAAGCTAAGATTGAAAACGAAATCAAAACTATGGAAAACTACTTCGTAGGCTATGAAACTGTAGTCAACTTCATTTCCCAAGAAGAACTTGATCGCGACCATAAAGGCATTCCACATGGTGGCTTCGTTCTTCGCTCTGGTGAAAGTACAGAAGGCACACGTCACGTTATTGAGTACTCCTTGAAACTTGACTCTAACCCTGAATTTACAGGCTCTGCACTTGTTACTTACGCTCGTGGTCTCTACCGACTTGCTAAACACGGCGGCACAGGTTGCTATACAGTATTCGACATTCCACCAGCTTGGATTTCCACACAATCTGCTGAAGAATTAAGAGCACATTCTCTATAATAGAGTGAGGTCCTCATAGACTTAATAGATGAGGGCCTTTTTCATACACATTAAAAGAGACCATCTTAAGATGGTCTCTTTTTTGTCCTATAAGTCTATTTTTACTCTTAATTAATACCAACGTGTTAACGGCAGCTCGTTCGTAACACCTTTTGTCATCAAAATTTGATGCAAGTCCATATTACCGATATAGAAACCTGCCGCACATCCACAAAGATACAAATCCCACATGCGTACGAATTCACTGCCTCGTTTCGCTTCTACTTGCTCACGGACGCCTTGGAAATTGTTATACCAATGCATTAAAGTCTTATAATAGTGATACCGTAAACTTTCAACATCGATGACATTCATATCATAGTCATAAGCGAGGCTGACCATTTCGCGAAGGGACGGCAAACATCCACCCGGGAAGATATATTTACGAATCCAGGCACTTGTTTCCTTTTCAGAGGGATCACTGATGTAGTGAAGCAGGAACAAACCACCATCTTTAAGCATATCCGATGCGTCCTCCATATACAGAGGAAAATTAGGCCGACCTACATGTTCAAGCATGCCGATGCTGACAATACGGTCAAAGGTACGCCCGGAAGCTGCTACGTCGCGATAATCTATAAGTTCAATCTCAACCTGTCCTTCAAGGCCATATTCTTTAATGCGTTCCTGTCCTTTTTTCCATTGTTCTTCGGAAAGAGTACACCCATAGCCCTTAACCCCATATTTACGAGCCGCTTCAATGAGAAGGAATCCCCATCCGCAACCGATATCAAGTAAAGTCATTCCCTCTTTTAAGTACAATTTATCGAGAATATGATGAACCTTTTGATATTGCGCATCTTTGAGACTATCATTCTCATTCTTAAAATACGCACAGGAATAGCTCATGGTTTCATCGAGCCACAATTTATAGAATTCATTGCCTAAATCATAATGGGAAGCTACTTGTTGTTTTTGATCTTTCTTTTTAAGACCTGCATTAAAGAGCGAGCTAAGTACCTTACGATTGATAGAGTCCTTACCTACATGACCAAGGACTACACAAAGGGCTTTAAACAAATCCCCTTCAATTTCGATATCTTTACGCATGTACGCTTCACCGAGGGCGAGTTCTGCGGATATTAACAAATCCTTCTTGGGAATATCGCAATTAACGATGACGGTAAACTCGGATTCTCCGTCACCGATTGTATATTCATTATCTCCAATTTTTACGGTAAAACAATGATCATTAAAGCGTTCTAAATAATGGACTAAGAAACTATCAAATAGCTTGGAAAACATACTGAACTTCCTTTCCTATTAGCTTTCACTATATAGGTTTAAAAATATATTCATTAACATGATTGGATATATTCCATACCCTATTAATATATACACCTATAAATTATATCTATATAGTTACGGCGAATAAAAATCTATATTAATCCTATATTTTAATATGAACTTATCACATTATTTAAGTAATATATTTAACTCTATTTATATTATAGCACTTTGAAATAATCTATTTTATATTTATTGAGTAATTCCATCCTATTAGTATGGTATAATATTTATTTGATAAGGTTTATAACAAACTATTGCTATAAACTTTCACAAAGAACGAAATCAATTTGTTAATAAAAGGTGGTACCATGAGCACAAATTTAGAAGTAGGCATCGTAGGCCTTCCAAATGTTGGTAAAAGTACATTATTCAACGCTATCACAAAAGCGGGCGCTGAAGCTGCCAATTATCCATTCTGTACAATTGAACCTAATGTAGGTGTCGTTGACGTTCCAGATAATCGTTTAGCTGTATTGGCTGAAATGTTCGGTTCCAAACGCATCCTCCCTGCTGCTATGCGCTTCGTAGATATTGCTGGCCTCGTAGAAGGTGCATCCAAGGGCGAAGGTTTGGGTAATAAATTCCTTAGCCATATCCGCCAAGTAGATGCGATAGCACAAGTTATTCGTTGTTTCGATGACCCTAACATCACTCACGTTTCTGGCTCTATTGATCCAATTCGCGACATTGAAATCATTAATACTGAGCTCTGCCTAGCTGACCTTGAATCCGTAGAAAAACGAAAACAACGTATTGAAAAAATTGCTAAATCTGGCGACAAAGATGCACGTGCTGAATTACCATTATTAGAACGCATCATCGAAGGTCTTGGCGAAGCGAAACCTGTTCGTGCACAAGGTCTTGAAGAAGAAGAATTGGAAATGATCAAAGAGTTAACATTGCTTACAGCAAAACCATCTCTTTATGTAGCCAATATTTCTGAAGATGAAGTATCTGATTACGCTTCCAACGAATATGTAAAACGCGTAGAGGAATATGCGAAAAACGAAGGCGCTGGCATCGTTGTTGTGTCCGCTCGTATCGAGTCCGAAATTGCAGAGTTATCCGAAGAAGAATCCGCTGCATTCCTTGAAGATCTTGGTCTTGAAGAGTCTGGCTTAACAAAACTTATCAAAGCAAGTTATGCACTCTTAGGTCTTATCAATTACTTCACAGCTGGTGAAATGGAAGCTCGTGCTTGGACAATCGTAAATGGCACAAAAGCACCTCAAGCTGCTGGTAAAATTCACTCGGATATTGAAAAAGGCTTTATCCGCGCTGAAATTGTATCCTTTGATGACTTACAAGCTTGTGGTAGCCAAAATGCAGCTAAAGAAAAAGGCCTCGTACGCCTTGAAGGTAAAGACTACGTTATGAAAGACGGCGATGTAACCCATTTCCGCTTCAATGTATAAACAAACTTATATAACAAAAACCAGTAAATCTCAGGATTTACTGGTTTTTTTATTACTAATTATAACCTTTATATAATATTATTTATCGTCTTTATGAAGAACATTTTTGACGCCACTAATCGCACCATCTACAGCATCTTTAACATCTTCAGCTGCTTTTTTGAGATCTTCAGCAACATCATGTGCAGCCTCTTTAACTTTTGCAGCTGTATTTTCTACAGCGCCTTCTGCTTGCAATTCTTTGTTATCAGTTAATTTACCGGCATTTTCTTTTAATGCACCTTTAGCTTGATTTAATTTATCTTCTAATGCCATAATTATGATCCTTTCATATAAAATCATTTATAGCTATGTTAGCTATACTTTTAAAAATAGATTACTATCCCTTTTTCCCGAAGAAAAACGAAACAACAGCAACAACAATTACAGCACCAAGAACAGAAGGAATTAATGCCATGCCAGCTAAGCTAGGACCCCATGTGCCAAATATTGCTTGACCCACAGACGAACCAACTAAACCAGCAACAACATTGGCAATAACGCCCATTGCTCCACCTTTGTTAGTGATGGCTCCTGCAAGAAAACCGATAAAACCACCAACAATAATTGACCATAACATACGATCACTCCTTCCTATTTAATCAATATATTTATAATATCCTACAAAAAAACGAACTTTATAAATATTATAAATAATATGTATATTTATAATATAACATGCATTTCTAAAGATTAAATGAAGAAATTCGATATAGATATAAAAGTCGCAATCGATTAAACTACTGTAACAATTTCATCCATTGTGCGACGTGTTTTATTGCGATGCGGTTCTTCATCGCGATAACCAAAAGCAGCCATAACGGCAATACCAAAATGTTTTGTATCAAAGAGCCCTAGTTCATCACCTAAAAAAGCGGTCATCTTATCTTGATTAAAGCCTTCCAATGCACAGGAATCAAGACCTTCATAAGCAGCCATAGTCATCATATTTGCCATTACAATATACGCTTGCTTAGAAGACCAATCAAAGGCAGCACGATCAGACTCAAATGTTTTATAGTCTTCAGTTGTGAACTGAGCATATTTTTCTTTATAAATAGCATCAACTTCAGCAGGTAATTGTTTCACCTCTTCTTGAATATAGCGTACATAAGGAGAATCAAATTCCAAATCCACCTTTTTACGTGTTAAGAACACCACGAAATGACTCGCTTCAAGACTAGCTTGAATACCCCAACCATAAGATTTCATCTTTTCACGGATTTCAGGATTTTGAATAACTAATAATTGGTAAGCCTCAAAACCTAAGGAGGTTGGAGACAAGCGCGCCGCTGTTAAGATACCTTGCCAATCATCATCAGAAATCTTTTTAGTACTATCAAATTTCTTACATGCGTAACGATATGTCATAGCATATTCTAAATCTTTACGATCAAATTTAGGGGCTGTTAATTTTACATTTTCTATTTCATATTTACTCATATATACCTCCATAATTAATATCTGTAATTGATAAAATATATCATGTTTCTATAGTACCACACTCATCGTTCAAGTTATATGAAGATGGACACTAAAGTAAAAAAAGCCTAGACAACGTCTAGACTTTATACGGTACGGCTAGCTCTCCTTTTTCATACCAAAAGAAGCCAGATGTACTAATTTTATGTTCTTTTAAAATGGTCTTTACTTGATCCACTATACTTGAGTCTATTGCAATAGATAAACCGCACATATCGTAAAGCTCTGGAGGGGTGGCCATCAACTGATGAGGCACCTCTAACTCGGTTAATACTTTATCCGCTTTATCACCAAAATAATAGGATGTAAAAACGACAAGTAATTTTTTATTTTCCAATGCCTCACCTCCTACCAAAGTAGATACGATTAAATGTCTTTCATCTCAATGATTCATTCTAGAAATAAGAAATCTACTTTAAATCAGTAGCTCTAAACCGATA
The DNA here is from genome assembly GCF_002005185.1 of Veillonella parvula. Classification (GTDB taxonomy): domain Bacteria; phylum Bacillota; class Negativicutes; order Veillonellales; family Veillonellaceae; genus Veillonella; species Veillonella parvula_M. Next base: position 1,001,950 of record NZ_CP019721.1, on the reverse strand, counting down.
TATCGAAATAAAATACTAATATTATAGCTTAACAATATTATCTCCAAGGATTGCATCTGTAATAGCGTACATATTAGTAATACTGCCTACGCCCAGCTCAGCTTTTACACCGAAATAATCAAGGCAAATGCCGCATGCTGCAATTTCAACACCTGCATCAGCTAGCTTTCTAATATTTTCCAAATGAACAGAATCGTTAGTTACCATCTTAACACTGCTATTAATGAAATAGATCTTAGATGGTTTCACATCGGCTTCTACCATGCACACCCAGAAAGTTTTCATCAAATTTCTACCGAGCTCTTCACTACCTTCACCAAGATAATCCTTCGTCATCAAAATGACGCGATTTCCATAGTTCATAGGTTCACAACTTACTTCCGTTACCGGATTTGCATTTGGTGTCATAGTAAGATAAAAATCCTTGCCATCTTGGCGAATAGCTACACCATAACCACGAGACTTCCCGAACTTCGCCACATTGTCGCGACTCACTTCATTATCTACAATAGTAGTAATAATAGCACTCGGATTCGCATCACTTACCTTTTTAGTTTCAATAACAGGTTTTGGGCATAAACTACCGCGCACATCTACCGTTAATTCCTTTGTATTGCTCATCATACACCTCTATATACATTATATAATTTGTGAAAGTATCAGCTATCAGCTAATAATTTAATTAAATATCTATCCTCAATAGTATAGACCTGATTTTTATAATTTTATTCTGTAACGCGTACCGCTAAACCACTGAAGCTTTCAACAGTCCCCACAATAGCAGCACAGTCAATACCCGCCTTATGAAAGGCCTGAACAAGTGGCTCACCTTCGCTAGCAGGAACAGAGAATAGTAGCCCTCCAGAGGTTTGAGGATCAAATACAATATCCGTCCATACAGGATCCAAGGCCTCATCAACTTGCACTTCAGTTATAGCCTTGCGATTACCATAAGATGCAGCCGGAATTAACCCCATTTGAGCCGCCTCGATGACATCATCAAAAAGAGGGATATCGTAAACTTTAATATGAATCGTCACATCAGAAGCACTTGCCATTTCTACAGAGTGTCCCATGAGGCTAAAACCCGTAACATCTGTACAAGCATGAACTGTAAAGTTATGTGCCACCTCAGCTGCTGCACGATTTAAAGTACTCATACTAGTGACGGCCTGTTCCGTGCCTACAGGGAATAAATCTGCTTTCAACGCATTATTCATAATACCTGTACCAATGCGTTTTGTTAGTACCAACACGTCCCCTACTTGAGCACCTTTATTTTTCCAAATCTGATGGGGATTTACTTGACCAGTCACAGACATCCCAAAGATAGGTTCCTTATTTTCAATGCTGTGTCCACCTACGATGGCTGCACCAGCCTCGGCTACAATCGAACCAGCCCCATTTAACACATCCGTCAAAACACCTTGCTCGACGAGAGGAACCGGAAAGCCTACGATATTCATCGCCGTTAAAGGAGTTCCACCCATAGCATACACATCGCTTAGTGCATTGGCAGCTGCAATTTTACCGAATAAACAAGGATCATTAACCATAGGTGTAAAGAAATCTAAGGTTTGCACCAATGCAAAGGTATCCGAGATTTGATATACACCTGCATCATCGGCACCAGTCATATCTGCGAGAACATGTTCGTTAGTAACGGGTGTTACAGCTTTTAGCACACGGTTCAATATATGAGGCCCAATCTTACACGCACAGCCTCCACTTGTCACATAATCAGTAAGTCGTACCATAATTTCTCCTTACTCATTTTCCGGCAATCGAGAGACGATTTTCTTAACAGCCTTTTCAAATTTAGGGCGCGGCATCAAAAGTTGATGACCACAGCCATTACATACGATGAGGAAGTCTGTGCCGATTCGCTTAACTTCCCACTCGTCACTGCCACAAGGATGTGATTTTTTCATTTTCACTACATCGCCTACGTAATATCTAACAAATGCCATGGCGCCTCCTTTAACTTCTGTCAGTATTTATATATTTATTATACATAAAATAGTTGGTTCTATAAATATATACTGATTCTATAGTTCAATCGTCTATTATATAACCATAAAATTTTCGCCCTAAATATATAATGTACAGATTTGATATGTCTGCTGTTCTTATAATTAAAACCATAACACAAGAAAAATAGTATTATATAATCACCAAAAGATCACAAAAATGTTTAGCTTAATCATTATATTTTATAGGGAAATATTAATACATCTAAAAAAATCAACATTAATAACTAAACAATAATGATTTTTCATTTAGTTATCATTCTCAATATCAAAATAGAGATTTTTTATAAATCCCATACTATTCAATCTTTATAAACCCACATTTTTACTGCATTGATAATATTTATCATTTAGAAAATTTTCGAAATAAATTTTACAAAAAGACTTGCATTTCTCATTTAGTATGTTACAATATAGTCAACAATGATTATTCGTTAAGTATACGGATAACACATTGTATATAAAACTGTTAAGACGGCAAGTGCCGAAATACACAAATAAGTAAGTACTATTTTAAGAGTTAGGCAAGTGTCTATTTGATCTAAGAATAAGTTTTCTTACTAAGGCGAAGTCGCCCTCGAGATTGATAGAATAAGTATTCTATTCCATTGCATTCACAACCAAGTGGTTATGAATATATACGTTAAGTAACAATTTTGAAAATTATCGTAAGTACAAAGGAGTATTAAAATGGCAGAATTAAAAGGTTCTAACACTGAAAAAAATCTTCAAGCAGCATTTGCTGGCGAATCCCAAGCATTTCAAAAATATACATTCTACGCTAGTGCAGCTCGTAAAGCTGGCATGAACGAAATCGCTGACTATTTCGAAGAAACAGCTCACAACGAATCTGCACATGCTAAATTGTGGTTCAAAGCTCTTCATGGTGGCGATATTTCCGCTGATATCGAAGCTAACCTTCGCGATGCAGCAGCTGGTGAAAACTACGAACATACTACAATGTACAAAGAATTCGCTGACGAAGCCGAAAAAGAAGGCTTTGCTAAAATCGCTTTCCAAATGCGCGAAGTTGGTAAAATTGAAGCTCGTCATGAAGCTCGTTACCTTGCATTAGCCGCTCAAGTATCCGGTAACAAAGTATTCCACAATGACGAACCAGTAGCTTGGATCTGTGCTAACTGCGGTTATGTACACGTTGGTGAAGAAGCTCCAAAAGTTTGTCCTGTATGTGCACACCCACAAGCTTTCTTCCACCGTTTCGTTGAATCCATCTAATCTGTAAGTGCGACACCAACTAGATTAATAGCCTGTAAGTACAGATTTTAATGAAACTATACCTGTAAGTACAATCTAAACTTACAGTAAGTACTGACAACTTCCTTAACAAAAAGACGATGACATTTGTTTGTCATCGTCTTTTTTTGCATTCTTTTGCTAGATTTTTATTTTGTCTACTAAATTTTTAAATTCTTCTGCTGCTTCATATGGATTATCTGCATGAGCAATAGCAGATATTACGGCTACTCCACTGGCACCAGCTTGCAAAACAGGCGTTGCGTTAGCTAACGTAATCCCACCTATACCAACACAAGGTAATGTTAAGCCTTCTGCTCGTAACTCAGTAATACAATCTGGTCCGCATGGCTCTTGTGCATCAGGTTTGCTACTTGTAGCATACATAGGACCTACACCGACACAATCTGCATACACTACATCAGTCTTATGAAGTTCCTCCACAGAATGAATGGATATACCAACAACCTTATTTCCTACAAGATTACGAACGTCTTCTAAACGCATATCCTCTTGTCCTACGTGAACACCATCAGCATTAACAGCCACTGCTAAGTCTACATCGTCATTAATAATATAAAGCACATTATACATAGCACAAATTTCTTTTAACTGCTGAGCTAATTCTAGTTTCTGTTGTCCTTCTAATGTTCCTATGCCCTTCTCTCTAAACTGAAAGCATGTAACGCCACCCCGACAAGCAGCTTCAACAGTGTCCAATAAATGTCTTTCATTAAATCCTACATCCTGTGTACCACTAATAAAATATACCTTTAATTGATCAGGTACAACTACGGGGCGTATTCGATTTTTAGATAAAAGCATCGCATCATCGAATTCATATAAGGCATCCATAAATGCCACACTAAAGATGCCAGGTTTTACACCGCTCACCTTAACCGCACTTTCACCAGCAAGTCCATAGTAAGCCAGTGCATACGCAAGAAACTCACCGATAGACAGGTTATCCATAAATGGATAATAGGAACTAAAGAATGCAGCTAAGACAGCTCCTAATAGACAGCCGGTCCCTGTTACCGCTGTCATGATTGAGTGACCATGAGGAACTGCAAATACGCGAGTTCCATCAGAAACGTAGTCCTCTTCCCCCGTTGCGACGACAGGACAGTTAATTTGGCGTGCAAGACGATACGTTATAATTGCGCTATCCTCAACTTGTTCTCCATCTACACCCTTACCCGAAAGAGAACTATCAATCTTATGATTTGTATTAAGAGCATCATAGATGGCTTTAATTTCACTTTGGTTCCCTCGTAGCAACGAAATAGCACCAGTTTTAATCAAGTCTAAAACAACAGATAATCGATAAGCCCCGGCGTGACAACCCACAGGGTCTAGTATAATGGGTACCTCATGAGCCTTCGCTAATTTAACAGCCTCTTTGTAATAAGTAACCTTATCTGGTGTAACGGTCCCAATATTGATGAGCAGTGCAGAAGCATGAACGATAAGGTCTTTTAAGTCTTCGCTACACTCACTCATCACGGGTGATGCACCGATGGCTAGCAAACCGTTAGCTGTAAAGGTCCGCACCACATCATTGGTAATACAAATAACAAGAGGATTTTTTTTGCGTAGAGACTCTAATATATTCAGTTCGGACCAATTTGAACCATTTATATTTGGATTGTTGTAGGTCATATAACTATCTCCTCTAGTCATTTTTCAAAAGTTCATCCATCGTTTGAGGGCCATTTACCAATAACCCATAAGCCATATGATTAACAGGTCCACAGCCATTTCCAAGTGCTGGATTATGCTTAATCGCAAGGGAAATATAGTTCTTTGCAATGCCAATTGCATCCATTACATCACGCCCTTTGGCGAGCTCTGCCGTAATAACCGCCGAGAAGGTGCAACCCGTACCGTGAGTATGAACAGTATCATATTTAGGACTTGTCCACGTACGCACATCTCCATCTTTGGTGAAAGCATAATCCGTTGCATCATCTCCAATATGCCCACCTTTAATGATGACCACTTGAGGTCCTAATTCACGTAAAATACGGTTAGCAGCTGTTGTGATGTCACTTTTACAAGAGATAGACATGTCCGCTAACACCTCTGCCTCGCTACGATTAGGTGTAATGACTGTAGCGACCGGAATGAGTTTAGATTTTAAGAAATCGACAGCCTCATCCGATACAAGTCGATCACCGCTGGTGGCAATCATAACTGGATCCATCACATAAGGGATGTTCTTACTCACATACGGATAAATGAGATCCATCATCTCTGGTAAAGCAATCATGCCCGTCTTAACGGCTTGTGGTGTAATATCTGAATATACATCGTGTAACTGTTTTTCTATGCTTTCTAGCGATAGATGTTCTACGTGGTGCACCCCCGTTGTATTTTGAGCCACCACAGAAGTAACAACGGCCATGCCATATACATTTCGGCTTTGGAAGGATTTCAAATCGGCCATAATGCCAGCGCCACCACTAGGGTCGGTACCGGCAATTGTTAATGCAGTATGTAGTTTCATTATGCCTCCTTGTGTAACAGATTACGTCGAGATAAGATTTGTAATACTACGAAGCCAATGCAAGCACCTCCGATAGAGCTCATAGAAAAGGATGTAATCAAGATCAACAATGCCAATGGTTTGCCTAGTAGGAAATGAGCAATTGGATAGCTTACAAGAGCACCAATAAGTCCAGTGCCAATGATTTCGCCTAAAGCCGCTGCCCAGATGGCGTTGTATTTTTTATATAAATACGCAGATAACCAAGCGCCAATCATACTACCTGGAAAGGCTAAGGGAGAACCTAGTGCTAGTACATTACGTAAGCAAGAAGTACTAAAGGCAGCGCCTACAGAGAATCTCGCCCCAACTATAACGGCTAAGATTACATTTATCATATGTTGAAATGGAAAAATACGAGCAGGGCCAATAGGTATCGACGTAGTCGATAAGACGACACCTAAGGCCACACATATGCTAGCAATAATCATTTTTTTCATAATACCTCCAAGTAAATAAAAATGAGACCACCTCAAATGGAATGGTCTCGTAATAGTTTGGTATCATGTTTCATTCCACTTCCCTACGCCAGTATTATCTGGATCAGGTCTAGGGTTTTGAATGGTCAATCTCAGCAAAAGCACCCCTAGTGGCAATATATTTTTATAATCTAGTTATAACATTATTATACAATCTATGCAACAAAATAATTGACGGTTCCCGTAGCACCTCGTATAATGAAGCCATAATGGGGTGCTCACACAAGTGGGCTGAGAGTAAGCTAAAGCTTTAACCCATAACCTGATTTGGATAATGCCAACGTAGGGAACATAGAGGATTAATGGCCGAGTTCCTGTGAGCTCGGCTTTTTCTATGACTTCCTGGCAAGGAGGACGTATGAAAAATACACACATCACGCAACCACAATTTGCCATGATATGGTTCGGTGCCGCTCTATCGATTGCAGAAATTATGACCGGTACCTATCTGGCTCCCTTAGGACTTACACAAGGTCTCTATGCCATCATCTTAGGTCATATTATCGGCGGCATATTACTCTTTGGGGCTGGTCTCATCGGTGGTCGGCTCCGGCAAGGTAGTATGAATACTACCGCTTTTAGCTTTGGACCATTAGGAGCAAAGGGCTTTGCTGTTTTAAATATGCTCCAACTCATCGGTTGGACCAGCATCATGATTTACGATGCCATGTTAGCCTTACAAGCACTGGCACCTCTATCACCTATGATTTGGACCATTGCCATCGGAGCCCTCGTCATTTTGTGGCTCTTCATCGGCCTCCATAATACGGGTTATGTGCAAGCCATCGTATCTCTTTTATTACTAAGTCTTACCTTTTATATGGGGATGCATATGATCGCTCAATGGCCTAGTGAAAGCAACCTTGTTTCAGATGGCTCAATGAGCTTTATAGCCGCCCTCGAATTATCGATTGCTATGCCATTATCTTGGCTGCCCCTCATCAGTGACTATACGCGTGAAAGTAAACATCCTTTCACCGCATCACTTACAAGTGCTACAATCTACACTATAACAAGTATCGTCATGTATACCTTAGGTCTTAGTGAGGCCATCTTTGGTGGTGGAGACTCTATTATTACCATTATGATGAATGCAGGCCTTGGCCTAGCAGGGCTCCTCGTAATTATCTTCTCTACTGTCACTACAACCTTTATGGACGCTTACTCTGCAGGTGTTTCTAGCACCACAATCTATAATAGTGCATCTAGTAAGGGCATTGCAGTTATTGTTACAATCGTTGGCACTATTGCAGCTATCTTGTATCCGATGGACGATATTACAGACTTCCTATACCTCATCGGCTCTGTATTTGCGCCGATGATTGCCATCTTATTGGCGGACTACTTTATCAATCGCCAACAAGTACAAACACTATCGGCTTATCTCGTACGAGGTCTTATTTGGGCGGTATCTGTTGGTTTATACCACTATATGTTACATAGTGAAAGCACAATAGGTGCTACATTACCAACCTTTACAATGGCATTTATCGTTACAGCTATCATTGGATTTATAAGTAAAACAGCACACACATCTGCAGGAATTAAACAGTAACAACAACCAAAACGTAATGTACATATACTAAATCAATAATAAAGATTATAGTAATAGCAAAAACACCTTCACAAATAGTCATCAAAATGAGACCCTATTCAAGTTGAATAGCATATATCATATGATAACGTTTATGAAGGTGTTTTATATTTTTATTAGACTTCTCCTTATTTAGGAATTGTAATGATTCCTTCTTCACAGGTCCAGTGCCGATCTCCAACCATTTCGGCTTCGCTTTCATCATGGGTAACCCATACGCAAGGTACATCCCACTCGCGAATAATGGACACCAAATCTTCGCGCACATGCTTTCGCAAGTTCCAATCTAAAGCAGATAAAGGCTCATCAAGAAGCAAGATAGTCGGTTTAGAGTAGAGCGCACGTCCCAAAGCAACTCGTTGCTGTTCGCCACCAGACAGACTGCCAGCCTTCGTTTTGCGATATTTCTCAAGGCCTAAACGCTGCAATAAACTATTGCACATGTCAGGTGTGCCTCGTTTGCTATAGGTAATATTATGTTCCACAGACAAATGCGGGAATACGATATTGCCTTGTGGCATATAGCCTACCTGACGTTTTTGAGCGGGAACCCAAATCTTATTATCTCGATCCACCCACGTTGTTTCATTACAGTGAATACTACCTGTAGTGGGTTTTACCAGTCCTGCAATGCATTTAATGAAAGTACTTTTACCACTGCCAGATTGACCTGTCAAAACGGTAATACCAGAAGGAAGTACCCCATCGGCTTTCACAGTCACAGAAGGTCTAGCTACGGTAAAGGAAAATGTAATCATCGGACCTCCTAATTATTATCAATGTGACGGAACAAGGACCCCTTTGTGATGAGGTGAATCCCACTCAACAATGCCAATGTGAGCACACAAATATAGATAACTAATTCAAAAGCATCCATGTACTGTCCTGCCTCTACGTAAGAGTAGATAGCAAGTGGCATGGTGCGCGTTACCTTTGGAATATTGCCTGCAATCAAAATGGTAGCACCGAACTCGCCCATAGCACGACAGAAGGCTAAGATACTGCCCGTCAAAATGCCTTTCCAAGCGAGTGGTACGGAGATAGTAAAAAAGATACGTAACTCTGAAGCACCCAATGTGCGCGCTACGTCCTCCATATTATGATCGACAGATTGTAATGCAGAACGCACCGTCTGATAAAATAATGGAAACGCAATAACTGAAGATGCTACCACCGCACCAGATGCCGCAAACACAACGCTCATACCATGCGTCTCAAGCCATGCACCAAAGGCATAGCCTGGCGTAAACACCATGAGAAGAGCAAAGCCAACAACAACTGGTGGCAATACAAGCGGCAAGGTAATAAGTGCATCAATAATAGCCATGCCACTCCATTTACAGCGATTCATCCAATAACATGCGGCTAAACCACTTACAATCACTATGATAAGAGCTATACTTGCTACCCATAATGATAGCCAGAATGGACTCATGTCACGCCCCCTTTCTATACACAACAACTCTACAATATGTGCTATATCCATTAATCCCAAAATATTTTTAAGCAAATTATATGCCTAAAATCATATCATATACTAGATTATTTAACAGTCATCACTACAAATGAGCTAGAAATTACATACAGTTAAAAATAGCATACCCTTCGAAATAATGTTATTAGTAATACCAATAATGTCTCTATTGTATCATAAGAAAACGCTAGCCCTGAAAGCTAGCGTTTTACTCTTATTTAGAAGTAGAGAAACCGTATTTTTCTAATACTTTTTGGCCTTCTGGGCTCATTACGTATTGGTAGAAGTCTTTTGCCAATGCGTTGTCATATTTTTTAATAATACCAATTGGATAGATAACTGGATCATGGGAATCAGCCGGTGTTACTGCAGAGATTTCAACTGCATCGCCCGCTGCGATAGCATCAGTTTTATAGATGAAACCAGCATCTCCAGCACCTTGGCTAATGGAAGCTGTTACAGCTTTTACATCTTTAGCGTATACTACATTAGGTTCTACCTGTTCCCAAACGCCTAGTTTTGTTAATACTTGTTTACCATAGTTACCAGCTGGTACTGTTTCAGGATTGCCCAATACGATACGCTTTACTGTAGCGATTTGATTTAGCTCAACCTTAGGTTGACCTTTTGGAACTACGAGAACGAGTTCATTAGTTACGAATGGTTTTACATCAGTTACCAAATCTTTTTCTTGTAACATTTTCATATTTTTCTCGTCAGCAGAAATAAATAAACTAGCTGGTGCACCTTGTTCGATTTGTTGACGTAATGTACCAGAACCAGCGAAGTTAATAGCGATTTGATCATCCGCTAAGTTATGGCTTTTTTTGTAAGCATCAGCCAATTCTGTAAGAGCACCTTTAAGGCTTGCTGCAGCTTGTACAGTAATCTTTTCAGATGTACTTGGTTTAGCTGACTCAGTTGGTTTACTTGCATCATTACCACAACCTACTAAAAAAGCAAGCATGAAAACGCTTATTAATACTAATAAAATTCGTTTCATAATTCCTCCTGTGCATCCCTTAAAACGCCATACTGTAAACGCCATGGTAATACCTAGAGACACTTCGCGTACTAACAAACTGAAATATACAACATATACAACATATACATATTATACTATAAATCAATGATTGAAATCGTATACTAAAATCACATTCTACATAGATATTTCTGATGATTATGATAAGTAATAATAATCAATAAATTTTTAAGCCCCAAACAATAGATACTATGGTATGATAATACTATAAAGGATAAAAATATTTTAGAAAACTTATTCACTTACAGCTTATATAAAACAACTGTATATTTACTACATATAGTTATACGATAAACTAAAATTATGCCTTATATATTAACTAATATATTAAAGAAAAACTCTAGGTGAGATGATGAATCTATTCGAATTAGTAGGCCATATTTTTATGAATTCTATGGTCCCTATCTTAGTACTTATAGGCGTGGGATTTATATTAGATAGAAAATTTAAACTCGATCTATATACGCTGAGTAAACTAAACTTTTATATATTGTTACCTACCTTTATATTTCGAGCGATGTATGAAGCTAAACTTAACTCAGGTACTTTGGAGATTGTATTCTGTGCGCTCTGTGTACTCATACTAAACTCCATCCTTTCAGATGTGGTAGGTAAGATACAAGGATATGATGTGGCTAAGATTGCAACCTTAAAAAACTGCGTTATGTTTAATAACGTTGGGAATATGGGTGTCGCCCTTGCTATCTTTGTATTTACTAACATTCCATATGTCATCGATGGTGCTACCCCCTATGCTAATCTAGGTTTAGTGAGTGTTGTATCTATCATGATCATACAAACTATTAGCAGTAATACCTACGGTTTCTACCAAGCGGGAGCAGGACGATTAACCCCTCGGGATGCACTAAAAGTCGTATTCCACATGCCTATGGTATATGCCATCCCACTGGCACTACTTTGCCACCTACTCCCTTTCGATTTACACGGTCTCTTCTTCTTTGCACCGCTCAATATATTTGCCAATGCCTTCGTTGGCGTCGCTATGATTGCCTTGGGTGTTCAAATTAATAGAACACCGCTAAACTTCTTTAAGATGGATGTCATGCTTGCTACCACATTACGGCTCGTTGTGAGTCCACTCCTAGCAGCTGGTATTACTATATTATTCATTATGTTCTATGGACCTATGCATCCAATAGCGGCGCAAACTATCATCATAACCTACAGCGTACCTACCGCTATCAATATGTCTCTTATTGCTATTGAAATGAAGAATAATCCAGAATATGCTACACAAATCGTAATGGGCACAACTATTTTATCCGCTATAACAATGCCACTGTTTATTACTATAGCCTATTATCTATTCCCATTATATTAAAATAAAAAATCATAGTTATAAAAAATCACTCATAGCCATATGACTATGAGTGATTTTTTATGCCTTAGCATTTAGCCTTGTTAAACAAGTTACACAAGCTGTAACAATTATAGCACCAATAATTTCATTCAAGGCTAAATTATGATTAAGAATAACTACATCTAAAGCTAAAGTAACTATTGGTCCCATTGCACTAATAACGGCTGCAAGAGATGCATTAATTCTTTTAAGACCAAAAGACATCAAGTATGAAGGAATGATAGAACAAAAAATGGCCAAAAATACTAAATAAATCATAGTATGCGTTTGGAGTGTTGAAAATGTAGTAAAATTTTTGCTATCAATTATAAAGCCGAGAAGTAAAAGTACTGTAGTTATACACATATAAGTACTGGTAAAAATAGTAGAACTAATATTCGAAACAGCCCTCTTACTATAAATAATAAACAACGCCCAAAAGATTGCAGAAAGCAAGACTAGTGAAATGCCTATTAAAGTATCTGTAAGGTGGTTATCAACGGTAGGATTAAACATAATTGCTAATCCTAGCACAGTAGATACAATTAAAACTACTTTTGAAAATGTAATGCGTGATAAATCTGATGATAACAGAAAAACGTAAATTGGAAATGTAAATAGAACAGCACGTTCTAATGAGGCAGATATATATAATAATCCTATGAAGTCCGTTATAGATGAAGATACATAAAGAATAGCCCCCAAAAATGAGTATTTAAAAACCTTACTTTTATTCACGCTATTCCAATCAAAGCGAATCATTGGTATAAGAAAAAAAGGTAATGATAAAACAGCCCTACACACAAGAACATTCAAAGGGCTCAGTGAATCTAAATAAATTAGTTTTGCCCATATAGATTTTGTTGATAAGAATACAGTAGCTAAAAACACCACTAATATTCCTATATTTTTCATTAACAGATTCACTTTATATACTTCTCCATAATCAAATACAACTCAAATAAAATATATAAAATATAAAAACACAATTCATCCTAAGTAGGACGAAATGTGTTCATTATAAAAAATTTAAATTATTGATGAGCTACGTGTTCCATCCCCATGCGAACTAAACATTCAACATGATCATCGTTTAGAGAATAATATGCTGTTTTCCCATCTTTACGATATGTAACAAGACGTGCTTGGCGCAATACACGCAATTGATGAGAAATAGCAGATTGTCCCATCTCCATGGTTTCTGCAATGTGATTAACACACATTTCATTTTCTAGTAATAGCTCTACTATTTTAAGGCGTGTAGGATCACCCAAGATTTTAAACAGTTCTGCTAGCTTCAGCAATGATTCTTGTTTGTCGGTCATATAATCCCCCTTTTTTAATCCTATCCATTCTTTTTTGTAGCTCTTCTATGTCACTAATCGATACGTCTTAACGTATAACACCAATATGTATGGCACACATATAGACATTATATCATTTTTAACATAAAAAAGAGACTTTGAGAAACCAAAGTCTCTTTTTTTATCATATCTATATAAGATATAAATTATTTAATGATTAATACAGGGCAAGTGGAGTGGCTAGTTACATAGCTACTTACGCTACCCATGAATAAGCCTTTCAAAGGGCCAAGACCACGGCTACCCATTACGATGAGATCAGCATTATATTTTTTTGCCACTGCAAGTAGTGCAGGTCCAGGGGAGCCAACTTCAAATACGCTTTTAACTTTTACGCCTGCAGGAATTTCTTTCACTACATCATTAAGAATTTCCTTACCAGTTTCTTCCATATCCTCAGCAATTTGCTCAGATACATATCCACCAGAAATTGGTGTTTGATCAAAATTGGAAATAGCAGACACAATATTTGCAACGTGAACAACAATCAATTCAGCTTGGTTGCGATCCGCTACAGCGAGAGCATGTTCCAACGCACGTTTAGCATTTTCAGAACCATCAGTAGGTACGACAATAGTTTTGTAGGTAACCATAATAACCCCTCCTATTCCTAATCCCTCAAAGGGGATATGATCAAATATCGTTTAGCCTATACTAATATATTCTAGACCATCAAGGAAAACTCCTCTTTTTTCTGAGGATTTATTACATTATAGCACAAATCGTACAGAATTATACAAATAAAAGAATATTATGCGTATATTAAAGAACCTGAGACGATTGGTTTGTATTAAGTGTAGTAGTCAATCTAAAACCATCTAATACATCTATAAGTTCCTGAGTAGCAAGATTACTACCGGATGGACCAATCATTCGAGCTACTGCTACATTACCTTCATTGCCAAGAATAATTGTTGCGCCAAAGGATACTGGTTCCGCTACAGCTGTATCAGACGTATTTGGATTTTTCATATGGCCCGCCAAATAGAACATTACATTACCGTCAATGATATGCGTTTCATAACGAGTAATCGTGGCCTTGTTCACATCAACCAATTGTTTAAGATAATAGTCACCAAGCATTTGCTTGCCCATCATTGTCGGCATACCGGAGCTGACAGCTTGTACTGGGATTGTAAAGGACTCAATGTCGAGGCGTATATTATGTTTAGTGAAAGCAATCTTACCCTTTTCATTAAGACGGGTGAAACCTTTTGGATAGGTAAATTTGATACCTTCTGCAACACTGATATCGCTTGTGCCGGTTAATATTTTTTTTACCCCTTTAATAGCATTAGAACCGCGCTTATTGATCAATTCAAAGGATGGAATTGTATGCTCCATCAAACCTAGCTCCATAAACTCTGCACGAACAGGTGCATACGTACTAGACAAATTGTACCGATGAGTTGGATCTTTCTCCATGATAAATTCTGCTTCAAATACAGACTGAACCGGCTCTGTAGATGTCATATCTGCATAAGATTTTGGTGTACTCTTATCCCAGCGTGCGGAAACTGCACCTTTCTTAGCAAAGAACCCACCAACAATATCATTATGCTCAAAGTTATTGCTATGTTGGCGCCAGATATTTAAATACTCCTCATTAGACATGCCCTTAATAGGTACACCATACCAAGTCGTATTCCATTCTTTTTGAGATATTCCTTCTTGTGGTGTATTATTGCGCTTAGTAAAAGATACTGTATAGGAATCCTCTTGCGTAGGGCCCGCTAAATTGAAGGAATACCCTTGAATATGTTCACTTTCACTACGCACATCCATATCTAACATAACGCCATCAGCTACACGCCAAGGAATCGAGAACATATAACCATTTTTGTAATCCTTCACCACCGTGTTCATCTTAGTAGCATAGGATTTGTATTGTTCTGGCAAAATAGATGCGGAATCCTTCTGAGATTCCACAATAGATAAAGGTGTATCAGGCGTCTTCTGTAAATCTTCTGCCATAATAGAAGTCGTTCCCAAAGCCATGACAGCTAAGGTTGCCGCAAATAAACGTAACTTCATAGAACCTCCTATAACATATTATCCAAGAACGCTTTCGTTCTTTCGTTCTGCGGATGACTAAAAATTTGTTCTGGTGTTCCTTCTTCTTGAATAACACCATCAGCCATAAAGATAACACGATCCGATACTTCACGAGCAAAGTTCATTTCATGAGTTACGATAATCATCGTCATGTGATCGTCCGCTAATTGTTTGATTGTCTTAAGAACCTCACCAGTAAGCTCAGGATCAAGAGCAGATGTGGGTTCATCAAAGAGCATAATTTCTGGATTCATCGCTAGCGCACGGGCAATAGCTACACGCTGTTGCTGACCGCCAGACAAGCGAGATGGATACATATCTCGTTTTTCCCATAATCCTACTTTATTGAGTAATTGCTCTGCAATCGGTGAGATTTCGTCATCTTTCATACCTTTTACCATACGTGGAGCAATCATAATATTATCTAATACCGTCATATGCGGGAACAAATTGAAAGATTGGAATACCATACCCATGCGGAGCAATAATTCATGCTGAGTTTGAGGAGAAGCGTATTTTACAACCCCATTTTCAGTACTAGCAAGAATCGTACCATCAACGGTAATAGAGCCTCCATCAATCGTTTCTAACTGACCTAAGCAGCGCAAAAACGTGGATTTACCAGAACCAGAAGGTCCGATAATAGAAACAATTTCTCCTCTATTCATTTTGAGCGACACATCGCGCAATACGGTTTGATTATTAAAGCGTTTTTCAATACGCTCCATATTTACAAATGTCATAAGTACCTCTTACATCGTCATATTAAGTATATAACTAGCGCCTCAAGTAAAGATATCTCATCTATAAAATCGCATCTATAGACATCAAATAAAAGTATCTCACCTATAAAACTAGCTACATCATTACATATGACAAACTACCATAGAATTAGATTAATCTTCGTATACAGCAAATCTTCGTTCTAAGTAGCTGAAGATATTCGTCAAAATAAAGGTAAAGATTAAGTAGAATAATGCTGCCACGAGGAATGCAGAAATATCAAAATCACGTTGTACGATAGATTTTGTAATACGCAAGATATCATTCATCGCCAATACATACACGAGAGATGTATCTTTCAATAAGTTAATCGTCTCATTCGCAAGAGGAGGCAATACACGTTTAAACATTTGTGGCAAGATGATCTTACGCATAGTTTGTGCATAGGTAAAACCAAGAACCTTTGCCCCTTCATACTGACCACGAGAGATAGATTGAATACCACCGCGGAATATTTCACATAAATACGCTGCGTAGTTTAATACGAAGGTAAGAACTGCTGCCGTCGCATCATCCATTTGAATGGCACCGTCTGTGATGATTGGCAATGCATAATAGACGAATAAAATTTGTAGCATCAACGGTGTGCCCCGCATCAAATACACGAAAGCATCAACAAACTTATCTACTAAAGGCAATTTAGATAGACGTAACATAGCCATTAAAATGCCACCAGGAATAGATAAAATCCATACAATACAGAATAGCGATACGGTTACCTTTAAGCCATCAGCGATGGTTGGGATAATCTGCAATAAATAATCTAACATGAAAGACTCCTTCAAACCACGACTAGAGAAGGGCCATCTGGCCGCTTCTCTAGTGTACATTTCGTTCTTTAATTATCAGTTGTACCTACTGACCATAGTACTATTAGTATATCACGAATTGTACTATTTAGCATCGCTCTTATCTAAGTCTGCGCCTGAGCCTAACCATTTTTCAGCAATTTTATCAGCAGTACCGTCTTTTTTCATTTCAGCTAAGATACCATTAATTTTGTCACGCAAAGCAGTATCATCTTTACGGAAGCCAACAGCGAAATTATCAACACCGTAGTCAGTACCTTCTACGATTTTGTATTTACCAGGTTCTTTTGTCATAAGATAACGAGCGATTACACCGTCAGCAATAACCGCATCAACACGACCAATACCAAGATCCATGAAGGCACTTACAAAATCCGCATAGGATTTTGTTTCTTTAACAGTCTTACCGCTTGGATCGTTTTGCAATGCTGCTTCACCAGTACTAGCTTGTTGCACGCCTACTACCTTACCAGCTAAATCGGCTTTACCTTTAATGGAATCATCGTCATTACGAACAATGACATATTGTTTATCCTTCATATATGTATTGGAGAACAAAATATTTTTCTCGCGCTCAGGAGAAACTGTTAAGCCATTCCACAACGCATCAATTTTTTTAGATTTTAGTTCCGCTTCTTTACTAGACCAGTCGATAGCTTTGAACTCTACATCCATGCCAGCACGTTTAGCTGCTTCTTTAGCCATGTCGATATCAAAGCCAACGATTTCACCTTTTTCATCTTTAAAGCCCATTGGAGGGAAACTATCATCTAAACCGATAACAACTTTCTTAGGCAATTCTGTATTAGCTTTTTTAGCGTCACCACCACAACCTGTTACAAATGCCATCATAGACACGGCTGCAAGGCCAACGGCCATCATCTTTTTCCAATTCATAACTATCCTCCACGGCGATTATCGCCCATTTACTACTTAATAATATGTTCAATACAGATTTAGATTCTGTACTTAATGATTGTATTATACTTTAGTTCATTAAAGTTGTAAATAGTTAATTCGATGAATTTTGCATTTTTTATTTTACAGACTCTCCACATATATAGTTTATGATTCTAGATTCATTTGCTTTATGTTTCTGTAGTCCTATATTTATATTTCTGTATGCCTATATTGTATGACGCTACGTACTTATACTTTATGACTGCGTATGTTTATGAATGGCCTCAATCATCGCCATTTTATCCTTGTACGCCACCTGATGCAGATCAAGTGGTATCACATAGATCCCACCATGACCATTCATTGCTTGCAACTCACGCCATTCCTCGGTGAATCCAATAATATGCTCATAATCAACAAAGACGAAATATTCATCCCCATAGAATAAACTGTGAAAGTATTCTTTCACAGAAAAAGGCCTACGTTTTAACACGAGGCCCTTTTCACAGATAAAAGCTTGACTTTCACCTAATCTATGAAGGGTCCATAATATCACGAGCAACAACAGATAATACCATACACGTTCCGCCCAGTCTGAGGGCATATATTTTACAATCAACGCACACACAACTAGGCCGATGATGCGACCGGTCCACTGTATACCGCGATGTATTTCTAAGCTCTGTTGTACGGCACCTGATGAAAAGCGTTCCATCGCCTCTTGTTTCGTCATGGCTTACCTCACAAATTGAAAGTCTACTATATGATTTTATTTACGGCACAAGCCCATAGCTTGTTCTACCTTACGATACATTGCACTTGCTTTAGCATGCGCCTTAGCAGCCCCTTCATCAAGGATTACATCCAGTTCAGGGCTTGTAATCAATTCATTGTAACGTTGTTGAATTGGTTCAAGGGTTGCTACTAAAAGGTCGGCAATATCGGATTTGAACACGCCATAACCTTTGCCTGCGTACATTTCTTCGATAGCTTCGTAGCTATCTTTTGTAATAGCACGGTAGATTCCCATCAAGTTAGAGATGCCTGGTTTATTTTCTTTATCATAGCGAACTGCATTATCAGAATCAGTTTGAGCTCGTTTCAACTTTTTCACGATTAAATCTGGTGCATCCAAAAGACGGATTGTAGCATTTTGGTTATCATCAGATTTACTCATTTTCTTAGTTGGTTCTTGCAAGCTCATAACGCGAGCGCCACCTTCGCCGACCTTGATATCAGGTACTACAAAAGTTTCACCGAATCTACGGTTAAAACGCTCTGCTAAATTACGAGTCAACTCGAGATGTTGCTTTTGGTCTTCCCCTACAGGAACATAATTCGTACCATATAGCAAAATATCTGCCGCCATCAACGGTGGATACGTAAGCAATGCAGTTGGAATAGAATCCCCTTGCTTTTGAGACTTATCCTTGTACTGAGTCATACGCTCTAATTCGCCAACATAGCTAATAGATTGCATAACCCAACCGAGCTTAACATGCTCAGGTACTTCGGATTGAACAAACAATGTTACCTTTTTAGGGTCAAGGCCAACCGCAAGGTACAATGCAGCCAAATTACGAGTGTTTTGAAATAATTCTTTTGGATCTTGCGGTACCGTAATCGCATGTTGGTTAACGATACAATAGTAACATTCTTCAGTATCTTGATAATCTAAGAAATTACGTAAAGCCCCCAAATAGTTACCAAGTGTTAACTCCCCACTTGGTTGGATGCCGGAAAATATAACTGCCATAATAGTCTCCCTATATTGAAATAAACCAACAGTGCCAAAGCACTGTTGGTTATATATATTATTCTACGGTTACAGATTTAGCCAAGTTACGTGGTTTATCTACATCTGCGCCGCGTGTAATCGCTGCATAGTACGCTAATAATTGCAATGGTACAACTGCTAAGATTGGAGCGATGAATTTATTCGCACGAGGAACATAGATTGTATGGTCTACGTGTTTAGATAATTCTTCGTCACCTTTCATACCAATACCGATTACAATAGCTTCACGAGCTTTTACCTCTCGGATGTTGCTGATCATCTTATCGTACACATCCTCTTGTGTAGCCAATGCGATAACAGGTACGCCCTCTTCGATAAGAGCCAATGTACCATGTTTCAATTCGCCACCAGCATATGCTTCAGCGTGGATGTAAGAAATTTCTTTCAACTTCAAAGCACCTTCCATCGCTACTGCATAGTCGATAGCACGGCCCAAGAAGAATGCATCAGATTTGAAACCATAATGTTTAGCAAAGGCTTTCATATCTTCGTCTACTTCAAAGATTTCATGAATCAAGGATGGTAAGTTTTTAACGCCGCTAAGAATTTCTTCGGCTAAGGCTGGATTTAATTTACCATTTAATTGACCTAGGTATACGGCGAACAACAATCCCGCTACTAATTGAGTAGTATACGCTTTTGTGGACGCTACAGAAATTTCAGGGCCAGCCCATGTGTAAACTTTGTTATCTGCTTCACGAGAAATGCTGGAACCAACAACATTGGTAATGGCCAATGATTTGGCGCCAAGGCGTTTAGCTTCTTTCAAAGCCGCCAATGTATCGGATGTTTCACCAGATTGACTAATAACGATACATAATGTTTTATCATCAGTCAACGGGTTGCTGTAACGGTATTCAGATGCTATTTCCACATCAACTGGAATACGCGCCAAGTTTTCAATATATTGTTTTGTTACAAGACCTGCATGGTATGCAGTACCGCATGCAACGATGAGAATTTTATTGAAAGCTGCCACATCTTCAGCAGTCCAATTCAACTCATCAAAGATTGCTGTTTTACCATCTTCAGAGATATGTGTACCGAATGTATCGCGTACAGCCTTAGGTTGGTCATGAATTTCTTTCAACATGAAATGCTCATAACCACCTTTTTCTGCTGCTTCCGCATTCCAGTTTACATGGAATACTTCTTTATCAACAGGGTTACCTTCACGGTCAAATACGGATACATTATCGCGAGTAACGATAGCTAATTCACCATCGCTCAAGATGTATGTATCGCGTGTGTAGTTAATGATAGCTGGAATATCGGATGCTACAAAGTTTTCACCCTTGCCAAGGCCGATAACCAATGGGTTTTCTTTTTTAGTACAAATGATTTTATCCGGTTCATCGGCACAGATGATTTCGAGAGCATACGCACCATCAACACGAGCTAGCATGCGGCGTACTGTGCCCACGAAATCGCCATCGTACATATCCTCTAACAAATGAGCTACAACTTCTGTATCAGTTTCAGATTTGAAATGGTACCCTTTTGTAATAAGCTCTTCTTTTAAAGGCATGTAGTTTTCAATAATGCCGTTGTGTACAACAGCAAATTTACCATCTTCAGATGCATGAGGGTGGGCGTTCATGTCGGATGGACGACCATGTGTAGCCCAACGTGTATGACCAATACCTACAGTTCCCTCATTAGGATCTGCTTTCACAACTGCCTCAAGATTAGCAAGACGGCCAACCTTCTTTTGAATTTTAATTACATTTTCAGGGCCGATAACAGCAATACCTGCAGAGTCATAACCACGGTATTCTAACTTTGCCATACCGTCCAACAAGAAATCAGATGCTTGATTAAAGCCAATGTATCCTACGATACCGCACATACGTATATCCTCCTATAACTGGGGGTATTTCTAGCCCCAGCAAAAACTAAGGCTAACTAATTAATGTTCTAGATTAATATTCTATTTAATGTATTAAATATTAGTTCAATACAATTCATTCAGATATACTTTGTCCCCATCGTTACCGATGGGCTTTTTAATACCTGTTACGACATGAATATGCCGGAAGAGCATCCGCTGATGACTCGATCACTCTTCACCTCGTCTACCCTAACGACTGCCTTCGCGGGTACTTGCGCTATTCGCCTTTACGAATTCGGAATTCCTTTCTGTGATATATGGCAGAATCAGTACAAAATAAAATATGTACTGACGTATATTATACTAAAAAAATCGATAAAAAGTAAACCACCTCAGATAATTCAAAAGGAATAAAAAAGATTGTTTCTATGCTTCACATCCTTTTCATTGTAAGAAATTATACTTCTATCATTCTAAATTTTACGCAATTAGATTTTGTTGTATTTTCAAAATGTATGTATATAATTTGGGAGATATTAATCATGAATAAAACAACTATAAAGAAACAACATAAAACTAAAAAGAATAGCTTATCATATAGAAAATTACGTCGTTGGGTGTTACCTGCAGTCCTTGGTGCCGCTTTATCGACATTAGCAGTTATCCCAACATTAGCTGCAGAGACTCAAACTAATACCAACGTAGCAGTTGTAACCACAACAGAACAAACTAAAACAGTACCATCTGCACAAGGAAGCACACCTCCAAACGGCGCACCTCACGGCAAAGCACCTGCGGGTCAATCACCTACAGGCACGTCTAACCAAATGCCTCCAAATGAGACTCCACCTTCTGGTACTCCTAACGATATGCCTCCAACAGCTATGCAGAATGGAGCCCCTAATGGGATGACACCACAAGCTGATGTAGATCCTAGTACTTTCAAAGGCACAACTATCGTTACAGAAAACAAATCCATTGCACATGAGTTGATGACAAACACAACGGCCGATCAGAATGCTTTCATCGGTAAAAATAAAGCGGTAATTGATATTGAAAATAGCGTTTTCGACAAAACAGGCGACACTACAAGCGATGACAACAGCAATTTCCGCGGTCAAAATGCAGTAGTCCTCGGTATCGAGGGTAGCCAAATTAACATCAAAGGTAGCAATATTACATCTAATTCTAAAGGCTCTAACGCAGTCTTTGCCACTGGTGAAGGCTCTGTTATCAACGTAGAAAACACTAATATTCACACAAAAAGCGATTCCTCTCGTGGCTTAGATGCCACTTACAAAGGCACTGTAAATGGCAAAAATCTAACTATCACCACTGAAGGTGCTCATTCTGCCACACTTGCTACAGATCGCGGAGAAGGCACTATCAACGCAGAAGCAGCCAAACTTACGACATCTGGCGAAGGCAGCCCTGTTATCTACTCCACGGGTAATATTATAGTGAACAATGTCAACGGCATAGCGAATAACAGTGAAATTGGCGTCGTAGAAGGTAAGAACTCCATTACCCTTACAAACTCCAATGTAACAGGCTACAAAGATAATGGTTTCATGCTATATCAAAGCTTCTCTGGTGATGCTGAAAGCGGTATTGCTCGTCTGAAAGCAGAGAATAATACACTTACAACTCACGCTACGGGTGCGTTCCTCTATGTAAACAACACTACTGCTGAAGTAGACCTGTCTAACAATGCCATCTCTATGCCGAACACTTCTACCCTAGTGAAAGCAGCTGCCGACTCCCGTTGGGGAAAAACTGGTGAGAACGGCGGTCATCTTACACTCCGCACATCTAATCAAGAACTAAGCGGTAATATTATGGCTGATTCAATCAGTACCATCGCACTAGACATGACAAATGGATCTAGTCTTGTAGGCGCTGTAAACACAGACAATGCTGCTAAAGAAGTAACTGTGAAACTCAGCAAAGACTCCAATTGGATATTAACAGGCGACAGCTATGTAAAATCCTTGAACAACGAAGACACAACAGGTAGTAACATTCACTTAAATGGATACAAACTCGTTGTGGCTGATAAATAATAATAAAAGCACTACTTTGAATTATTCCAATCCAAAGTAGTGCTATTCTTTTTCAATCAAAACTATAAAACTTCAACTATATAAATATTCTTTAGCCCTATCACTATGAAGTTAGCGTATTATAAGTTATGAGTTAAACGGTCTATCAAATAGCATCCATATTCTGGCCATAGTTGCAATTCAATTATAGGTATAAAATTTTCATTTTTAATCTTATACACCAATATATCTAAATCTTCAATATCCTCTTCCCAACTTTTTATACAGTTTTGTTTTTCTTCTTCATTAGAGAAATCTTCATCTACTTTTGTTTCCTCAAGAGACAATATTAGTTCTTCTCTCTTTTCAGCAATTTCTTTCTTAAAATAATCATGCTGATTATTAAGCCAAAGAGCAAAGTAATACGGAGGTCCAGAAACAATACAATCTACTTTTGCCTTTTCACATTCCTCTAGAAATAAGGTATACTCACCTAATACATAATAAGCTTCATATACTTGAAAATCATGAATAATGTCAGAATCATAATATTTGTCTTTATATTGTTCATCCTGACCAAGCTTAATTTGTTTTAAACGATTCATCGCTTGATCTTTATAGCCCAAATACACATCACAATAAGCAATAGAGAGTAATAATCGCATTCTATTTGGGTAGTCTTTTAATAACTCTTCAAAAGTAGTCTTTGCTTTCTCATATTCCTTAAGCTCAAACAAACACACTGCATAGCCAAAGTTCATTTCATAATCATCGGATACTGTTGTTCCCTTTTCAAAGGTATGTAAACTTTTCTTTAATTCCTCTACAGAACCCTTCTCTCTATAAGCTGAAAAATGATATAAAGCCAACCCTCTGTAAGTCTCTATATATGGAGACTTTAATTTTACAGCTGCAGATAGATAGTTATATTCTTTTATATTCTCCTCATCGCTATAATAAAAAGCTAGATTGGTATAAACTTTAGCTTTTTCAACATCACTCAATTTATCTCTATATTTTTCTAAGAAGGCCTCTAATATAAGCTGTGAATTTCTTTCTCTCCTTGATTGTGACTCAGCATATGCAAGCTCACAAGCAGAATTTACACTATTTGGACACTCATTAAGGAGATTTCCAAGTTCCCGTTGATTTACAATCTTCATACGACACCTTAACTATTTACCAATAAGACTTAAACTATATAGCTATAATAACATATAGTGATGGTTCCATTCGGTAACCATCCTAAATAAATATAAAATAAATACCCTCCTATATATGTTCCTGCAGTGACTTTACGTAGGACGGAGCAAAGGGACATATATAGGAGGGTATACCTTTAATATAAAAGTTGTAGAATGGAACCAAACGGAATGGTATCAAACTACTCATCAAGAGTTATTCAGCTAACCCTTGTTCTCTACCGATAATATCAGCGATTTCTTCACATAATGATTGTAATGTTTCTTGGTCTGGACCTTCTGCCATAACGCGAATGAGTGGTTCTGTACCAGAGGCACGTACAAGTACGCGACCTTCGTCACCAAGTTCTCCTTCAGCTGTTACGATAGCAGCTTTGATGAGGTCATTGTCTTCCCAGCCAGTTTTTGTAGCTACACGAACATTTACAAGAACTTGTGGGTATTTTGTCATAATGCCGGCCAACTCAGAAAGAGGTTGCTTTTTCTCCTTCATAAGAGCTGCCACTTGAACAGCTGTTAACATGCCGTCACCAGTGGTGTTGTGATCTAAAAAGATTACGTGACCAGATTGTTCACCACCAACGGAAAGATTATGTTCACGCATATATTCCAATACATATCGATCACCAACAGCAGTAGAAACCGTTTTCATACCAAGTTCTTCTGCTGCTTTATGGAATCCGATATTACTCATAACGGTACCAACTATGGTATCACCTTTAAGTTTGCCTTCTTCTTTCAACTTAAGGGCGCATAGCAACATGATTTGATCACCATCGAGGACTTGACCTTTTTCATCAACCAATAAACAGCGGTCAGCATCGCCATCATTAGCAATACCAAGGTCTGCATTATGTTGTTGCACAGCCACTTGCAAGCCTTCAATATGCGTGGAACCACAGTGATGATTAATGTTCAAGCCATCTGGATTTACATTAATATTGATGACTTTTGCCCCTAGTCCAGACAAAATTTCTGGACCTACACTGGACGCAGCACCATTGGCGCCATCATAAACGATAGTCAACCCTTCAAGAGACGTATCGATTGTGTGACGTACAAAATGAGCATAGAGATGAGCCAAGTTACTGTTGAACTCAATTTTACCAATACCATCACCGGTAGGACGAGCCAATTCATTATCTGCGCTTTGACGAACATATTTTTCTAATTCATCTTCCACTTCATCAGGTAATTTATAGCCATTACCATCAAAGAATTTAATGCCATTATCTGGATATGGATTGTGAGATGCAGAAATAACAGCACCCGCATCAAAACCTTGTTGCCGTACAAGGTACGCTACTGCTGGAGTTGGAATAACGCCTGCAATTACTACATTACCACCAACAGAGCAAATGCCCGCCGCTAATGCACTTTCAAGCATAGAACCAGAAATTCGCGTATCGCGACCAATCAAGAACGTAGGATGATCCTTTTTCTTACCAAAATGCGTTCCTGCCGCACGACCTAAATGATAGGCTAATTCCGGCGTTAAAAACTCATTAACAACACCACGTACACCATCTGTACCAAATAAACGAGCCATAATTATCCTCCTCTAAGGATTTGTGAAAGTTTCACAAGTCTATATATCTACCGTGTGTATCTTTTCAATAATTACTGTTGTGTATTATATCATAATATAGAAAGCATACCTACTATAAAGTCACATCTATATTACATAAATAGTATGAATCTATACTGTAATTCAATTCATCAGTATAATTCCCCATTAATTAGGTTTTGCATATTTTGCCATACATAAAATGGCCGTTTCCGCACCATCAAGGGCAGCACTCATAATTCCCCCTGCATAGCCAGCCCCCTCACCCATAGGATAAAAACCTCCTACAGTAGGAGAAATGCGTTCTTCATTGCGTCCCATACGAAGCGGTGCAGAGGTACGCGTTTCAACACCTGTCATACACACCGCAGGATCATCAAATCCTCGGATGCGACGCCCCCAGTATGGCAAGGCCCGCTCTAATACGGATGTGACGAATGATGGCAAGCAATCATGTAAATCGCAATTTACAACACCTGGCTCGTAGCTATATATACTATTTTGTACGCTAGGTGCTTGTGAAAGTCCTAAAAACTGTCCTACAGTTTGTGCAGGTGCATGGAAGTTAGAACCGCCCAACTCATAGGCCTTGCGTTCCCATTCTCGTTGAAATGCGACGCCATCTAAAGGATGAGTACCAAAGTCATCTGGACCTACGTTGACTACGATAGCACTATTAGCAACACCGCTATCCCGAGCGTATAAACTCATGCCATTTACGACAACGCCACCATCTTCAGAGGCAGATGCTACTACTTGACCTCCTGGGCACATACAGAAGCTATATGCAGTACGACCTGATTCTTTATCGTGGTATACGAGAGAATATTCTGCTGCACCGAGGCCCAAACTAGATGGTTCTACACCATATTGGGACTCATCAATTACAGCCTGATCATGCTCAATACGAACACCGATAGCAAATGGTTTTGCCGTCATTTCCACATTGCGTTTATAAAGCATTTCATATGTATCACGTGCACTATGGCCTACACCAGACAAAACAACAGTCGTATCAATACGCTCACTACCATTAACTTCAACGCCTACGATACGGTCATTTTCAATAAACAAATCCGTTACCTTTGAACCAAAGCGAACTTCACCGCCCCATTCGATGATGCGCTCACGCATGGCTTTTACCATGGTACGCAATTTATCAGTACCTACATGAGGTTTATGTTTATATAAGATTTCTTCAGGCGCACCAAACTCTACAAAGTATTTAGATATTTCATGTAAACGCGGATGAGTAATGCGAGTTGTCAACTTACCATCGGAAAAAGTTCCTGCGCCACCTTCCCCAAATTGTACGTTGGACTCAGGCTTAAATATGCCCTTTTTCCAAAATGTCTCTACATCATGACTACGTGTATCTACATCTTGACCGCGTTCAAGCACGATTGGGCGATAGCCTTCACGAGCTAAGTAAAAGGCTGCCAGCATCCCCGCAGGGCCAAAGCCCATAACAACAGGACGATGTGCTAAGGGTACAGACCCCAAAACGATAGGTTCTGGATCTTCTGCAGCAAATATAGATACATCCTTTTCTTTACCAAGTTTTTTCATGACTTGAGCTTCATTATGAACCTCAATGAATAGGGTATATACAAAAACAATGTTTGGCTTCTTACGGGCATCTACGGCACGTCGAACAACATGAATCGTTTCGATAGCACCACGTAACGGGGGATATCTCTTTTCTACAATACTTTTGATATCCGACTTAACCGTAACAGCCACGCGGAGATTTATTATTCTAATCATATCTTTCCTATTAAAGCCTCCCTTTTAGGTGAGCCTACTTCTTTAATCTTTGACCAAAATTCTTTACCACTTGACCAGTAAAAAAATAGTCATACATCTTTATTATACAACACTACTATAAAAGCTAATATATAAATCATAAAAAGGCCCTAATAGAGAAATATTCGCTCTATTAGGGTCTTTGTCGCAAGATTTCAAAGCCTCACAAAAAACTTATCATCCATTAAGTACTTTCTTTTGTATTTCTACTTTCACCCGTACCGTTGTAGTATTGCTATTAACTCCATTCGGTAATACTAAATTATAGTTACCCTGTACAGTTTCAGTAGCACCCGATACATCGATAGGTTCCGTTTGTATTTCTGTAACGGAATCAATCATTTCTTCACGACCTGTAACTGTTAATTGCGTTGGTGTAGCAGACGTGGATTTAACTTCATAACCTTCTGCTACTGTACCAACAGTCGGAACAGTAATAGGAACCGCCTTTTCTTTACGTAATAAGTTAAGTTCATATTGTGCTTGGCCTTGGTTTGGATTAATATGTACATCCAGTACATTACCTGCCGTATCCCAAGCTTCTAAAGTACTAACAGCGCTAAAGTTCTTCGTTTGACCAGCCACATTGACTTTCATCACAACCTTGCTCACTGCATTAACTTGTTGCTTACGACCAGAAACAGTTACCTCTTTCGGCACAATCGTTACCGATTTCAAAGCAATATCATCAGAGAACTTGCCGATTGGAACTATTTCAACAGGAATCGTTTTCTCTGCATATTCATCAACATTGATGGTGATGGTATCTGGTTTAACCTCTACAAGATTCATTCCTGCAGGAGGCGTAAAATTAATAGTTACATTATTTTGACCTGGTTTTACACCAGATGCATCAATATAAGCCCGTAAATTATCTGATTTCATAGACATAATGGTATCACGTGGGCCAGCCAGAACAACACGGACCACATCTGGTGCATCTTCTATGATATAGCCAGAATTGAGATTTTGAACCTGTACAGGTATTATGTAGGTTACTTCCATCACAGGGTTCTGATCGCGCATAATAAAGAACCACATGACGATAGCTGCTAACAAGGATAATAATTTAGCAGGCCAATTGCGTTTCAAATGAATCATCATTTATTTGCCCTCCATTTCCACATACTAGTAATGGTTTGACGAGGGCGTTCCATAAAGGTACGCAATGCCTCTTTAATTTGATCCTCTGGTAAATGGCGATAAATATGACCGCCATATGTATAAGAAATGGTCCCTGTTTCCTCACTAACAACGACTACGACAGCGTCAGTTTGCTCAGACAAGCCAATAGCTGCACGGTGACGTGTACCTAGTTCAGTACTCAATGTGCGGTCCTCAGTCAACGGTAACAAACAGCCCGCTGCACGAATTCGCCCATCACGAATAATCAAGGCCCCATCATGAAGCGGTGTACTAGGAACAAAGATATTTTTAATCAACTCGCGGCTCAATACAGCATCGATAAGAATACCAGTATCTACAAAGTCATTGAGACCTACTTCACGTTCAAAAACGATAAGTGCCCCCGTATGTTCGCGAGACATAACGCGAGCCGCAGCCATCACTTCATTAATGGCCATATCCATTTCTTCTTCGTTTACATTTTGTGCCTTGCTGAAGATTCGTCCACGCCCCAATTGTTCTAGAGCACGACGCAATTCTGGTTGGAATACAACGGGTAACGCAAAGAGAAGAACGGTCATACTTTGTTGCAAAATCCAGTTGATAACGTATAGATTTAACAGATGACTCAATAAATTTAAAATTGCCAACATAACGAGACCTTTTAAAAGAGAAACGGCCCGTGTATCTTTAAGCAATTTATATAAATAGTAAATACCAATAGCAACGATTATGATATCAACGATATCAAGAAGCCTAAAGGTATGTATAAGTGCGTCAATATGCATAAAAATAGCTCCTTATACAAAATAATAAGGTACAATCAATTCTTTGACTGTACCTTATATTTTAACTCATTTTGAGAGTACTGTAAATTTATAAACAAACGCTGAATGAGATTTTTATTAGATGTTTTGTGTTTCAATCCAAACATCCATTTGGCCCCCACAAACCATGCCTTCTTTAACAGCTACGTCATCATCGAGATGAACATCGATACGACGGTGAGCTTCTTTTTTATTCAAAGAGTCCACCGCACTTAGGCGGATTTCATTTTCCGCACGGCCACCGCCGATAGTACCAAAAATAGATCCATCAGGAAATACAACCATAGATGTACCAGCTTTACGAGGTGTGGATCCACAGGTATATAAAATAGTGGCTACTGCTAAGGTTTCGTTTTTACGTTCACTAAGGTATTCAATAAACTCACGATTCATGGATCACTCTACCTTTCCGCAATGAGCCGCCTTTTTTACCACGCACCACTGCCAAATATTCACTAACGATAGATAATGCAATTTCCTCAGGCGTTTGAGCTCCTAAATCTAGACCAATAGGCGCATATACCATATCTAACTCATCTTGAGTCCATCCTTGCTCACGCAACACTTCAAAAGCATGATGGATGCGTTTTTGGCTGCCCATAACGCCCATATAGGTAGGCAAGTACCCTCGTAATTGTTCTAAGCATATATTATCGTACTCATGAGCACGTGTCACAATGATAAAACCAGTATATTCATCAAGAGGTAAATCGTTCTTGAAGTTTTCTAAAGGTAAGCACTTACGTGTAACACGTTCATCAAAGAATTCAGGCACTACATATTCTGGACGGTCATCTACGACTGTAACGCGACAGCCAATAAACAACAGCAAATCTGTAATAGCTCGGCTAACATGACCTGCACCTAATACGAGAACTGACGGATCATTTTCTACAGGTTGTACGAAACACTCCATTTCGCCTACCATACAGAGAGAATTTAGTTTTGCTTTATCTACAGTAAATCCTTCAATAGGAGTTCCGTATAGAACCCTTCCATCTTCAGCATAAATAGTCTTATCCCCTTGACGAGGACCGGATAGAACAGTAACCATCACAGTAGTTTCAGTAACCTGTAGACGATCTTTCATCACATCATAAATTGTTTCCATCTAGATTCCTTTCATAATCCCAAGCGGTAACAGCCTCTAATACACCTCCACCGACAGCAAGGGATTTATCTGAAATACTATAGCAATGAGACTCTTCACAACGAGCATCCACATCAGCCAACTTAAAATGATCTGATACGATAAGCCCACTTTTTAAAATGCCTCGTAGAATACCTGTAATTTTTGCTCTTACTGGTTCTTCATCAACATAACCAATTACTTCATTAGCTTGTACAGAATCCCCAATATGACGTTTTGCTGTAAATAGTCCAGCCTTTGGAGAATGAATAACGCGCTCATGAGTGTAGCCACCTACATTTCCAGGGATACCTGTATTAGGTTGAGCTGGTCCATCATAGATACAGCGACCTAATGAATGACCACGCATCGTTTCAATGACCACATCTACATCTTCTCCAGCAGTAAATCCAGGGCCCACACCGATAACGAGATCTGCATCATCCCGTTTTGTACCAAGATTCTTTTTACTCAAAATAGCATCGACTACAATCTCTGGTTTTAAAGTGTCCAATAATTCCTCATATGAGCTAGTGACAACGGGGATGATTTCCTGTGCCAATGTATCCTTCACTTCACCAAGAGACACATGACGAGCAACAAAACGTTCCAAAATCATTTCTCCACGATGAACCGCATTACCGTAACATACTTCGCGGCGAATCATGGTAGGAATCGCTATTTCACTAATTACAACGGGATAGCCCGCCCGTCTCAATCTATATACAGCGCCGGAAGCAATGTCTCCGCCTCCACGCATGAGTACCAATGGTTTCATAATGCCTCACTTTCACGATGTTTCAAACGCTCAAAATCATCGGGTGTATCGATATCGTCGCCAATATCATCACTAATCCATAATTTCACGACATGGGCTTTACCATCACCATGAATAATGGTCTTCCCCCCTTGATCCCCTTGAATCTGTTGTAAATAATCAAACCAATGAGAACCAAAGAGAACGGGATTTCCCGAGTGATAATTTGCCCCATAATGTGGAACGACGATAGTTTTCGGATGAAAGTTTTCATTAAACGCACGAATGACCTCGTGTACAACAGCACTCGTCAGAAGTGGTTGATCTCCTACTGAACAGAGAATACCGTCTAGCGGTAAGGATGACGTATTCATCAAATGACGTACTCCCATCGCTATGGATACTCCTTGCCCTAGTTCAGGATGGTCATTTCGAATGGCTTCAAAACCATAGTTTGTGACAATTGGTTCTAATTTCTCATGATCATCACCAGTAACCGCCACAAAAGGTAGCTTACACGATACAGTAGAAGCCACCTGTCCACCCCATCCACCTTGAAGAGCCCCACAGACCGCATCTAGAACAGTCTTACCACGCCAGGGCAAGAGTTGCTTATTACATCCCATACGCTTGGATTGTCCTCCCACAAGGAGGACAATACCAATATGCAAAGGATGACGGTCTATGGGGTCTCTCATGGGACTAAAAGCGGTGTTACAATTTGCCTTCATAATAGTCATGAGTACCTACCGACATTGAATAATGCGACGGATTTCACAACTTGCTTTATATCCATCAGCCAAAATGATAGCCGTAATATCACTATCAACAATATGATCAATAAAATCATCGATAATGCGATGTTGCACTGTTTCATAACCAGTACAGAATAATATTTTCTTACCTTTACTGTATTGGAATAAACCTTGCCTATGCAAAACAAGATCAGCCAACATACGAGGAGTTACAATAGCCCCCATATCGCGTTTTACAATATCTTGAACAAGCTCGATATTATGTACGTGCTCATCATCTAATGGGGCCCCTAGCATTTGTAGATTCACGAGGCCAATCGTAGTCTTTGTAAGAGATGGAATGACAGGTTCAGTCGTCTTAGGTGCCTTGAGCCATTTTTCCTTCGCCCCATCTGCTTCTACAACAATTTGCCAATTAGGATGTAACTTAGATAAACCATCGATAAGATCACAATCTAAGGAGTCTACTTTTGTTCCTGTAATTCCAGCGAACCACGCACCACAATAGCCATGTAAAAGTCGGTCAGTACAATACTCATCAGCTTCATTAATATTACGAGTATAAATCAGTTCATAATGAGCCACCTGAGACTCATAAAGTCGAGTCGTAGTCGTAACTACGATAGGCTGACCTTTCAGCCGTCCATATTCTACTAGTTTTGAAAGCACAGTCGTTTTACCGCCTGCCCCAACAAGGGCAACGATTCCCGGCTGAATCAATCGATTCCAATAGGATGTTTGTGATGTCATAGAACCAGGCCTCCTTAGAAAGTAAAAGGAACTAGAAATCTCTATACTTTATATTTCTCGTCCATAGCCATAAATACCTTCTCAGGTGTCATAGGTAATGTACGAATATCCGCACCAACTGCATTTTTAATGGCATGTTGGATAGCAGGGCACCCCGTATTGATAACAACCTCACCAATAGATTTAGCTCCGAAGCCACCTGTAGGCTCGTAAGATTCTACAAAGTCTGTATGTAATTCACCAATATCCTGACGGGTTGGGATTTTATAAGACATAAGATTGTTTGTTTCTAAACGACCATTATTGGAATAGCGTACATCTTCATATAAAGCCATGCCAATAGCTTGTACCACACCACCCTCAACTTGAACGCGAGCCAATTTAGGGTTGATAACAGTACCGCAATCAACACAAGAATAGAAATGAAGAGGAATAACCTTACCTGTTTGTTTATCTACCTTCACCTCAGCAATAGATGCCATAAATGGAGGTGGGGATGTATGACTCCCCCATGTAGCAAAACCAGACAATTGCTCCGCATTAACACCAACTAATAATTTTGGTGCCAATTGATGGATATCCATTGTTTTAGCACCATCTTTTGTGGTAGCTACAACGCCGTCAAAGTCAACGTTTTCAACGTCAGTTTCAAAGAATTGAGCGAATTTAGCAATAATCTTAGTGCGCAATTCTTCTGCCGCCATCTTAGCAGCAGTACCTGTTACATAGGTTGTACTAGATGCGTAAGACCCTGGATCGAATGGTACGATATCTGTATCTGATTCAATAACAGTCATATATTCCATAGGACAGCCGATTACTTCACAGGCCATTTGAGTCAATACGGTATTAGACCCCATGCCCATATCAGAAGACCCAGTATACAATGTATAATTACCATCGTCACCAAGGCGAATTTCAACAGACGCCACATCGATATTCGCGACACCAGAGCCTTGTAATGCTAACGCCATGCCCAGTCCACCGCGATAACGCTCATCAATGTCCCAAGAATGAGGGCGTTCATCCCAACGAGCCATTTCTTTTACGCGATTTACAGTATCTTGGAAAAGACCAGAATCAAGATATTCATCTGGAGCATATACTAAGCTTTGTTCACCTTCCGCTATTAAGTTCTTCTGACGTAATTCAGCTGGATCAATCCCCATCTTATCAGCTAACTGGTTTACTGCACATTCTAATGGCCACAATGCTTCTGTTGCACCATACCCACGGAAAGCACCACCAGGAGTTTGGTTAGTATACACACCCTCTGTACCATAATGAACAGCAGTCGCTTTGTTGTACAACGGTACAGATTTATGTTCACCAGCCGTTGTAGTAGTGAAGCAATGAGTTGCATGTGCACCAGCGGCTGTGATGGAGTCCATATCAATAACTTTAATAATGCCATCTTTTGTAGCACCTACGCGGATTTTCCATTCACGAGCATGACGTGTAGTGGAGCAAGTTTGTGCTTCTGTACGATCGTATAAGAGATAACAAGGTTTTTTCAATGTCCACGCTACAAAGGCTGTCATAATTTCTGTACAAGCCGTTTGTTTAGAGCCGAAACCCCCGCCGATACGAGGCTTAATAACACGGACTTTTGTAGCCGGAATACCGAGTGCACGAGCGATGTGACGACGTACATGGAATACGATTTGCGTAGAGGATACGATAACTACACGACCTAGCGCATCTATATATCCAAAGCTTTGGAATGGTTCCATCGCTGTTTGGCGTGTGGCCTGGTCAAAATATGTACCTTCTGCCACGTAATCACATTTAGCAAGTTCTGCTTCCACATCTCCTACCCGTTTGTGATAGGATACGCAAATATTACGTTTGTAATCTTGACCTACAGGGATATTGTTATGAATATCATCTTCAGAATGTACTATAGTTTCATGATCGATAGCAGTGTGCATATCAAGTACAGGTTTCTGTACTTCGTATTCAACTTTGATAAGCGGCATTGCTTTAAGCGCTGTAGCTTCATCTTTTGCTACGATAAGAGCTACTTCGTCTCCAACATAGCGAACTACAGGGTCCAAAATGAGCGCATCATAAGCGGATGGCTCTGGATATGTTTGGCCTGCTAATGTGAATCGCGTATTAGGCACATCTTCATAAGTAAAAATAGCTTCTACGCCAGGAATCAATTTAGCTTTAGATGTATCAATAGATTTGATGCGCGCCTGAGCATGAGGGCTACGAAGAGCCTTAATAACGAGCGCATCTTTGGGAACAAAATCGCCAGTATAAGACGGTTTACCAGACAAAATACCTTTGGAGTCAACTTTGTCATAGGATTTTCCAATATGCTTATTCATCATTATAGGCCTCCTTCTAAGAATTTACGAACTCCTCGAAGTTGTGATTCATAACCAGTACAGCGACACAAGTTACCTATGAGGTATTCGCGAATCTCATCATCGCTAGCCTTTGGATTTTTGCGTTTCAAATTAATAGCACTCATCATCATGCCAGTTGTACAAAAACCACACTGATCTGCGCCTTCACTTGCGATACAAGCCGCTAATAATTCAGCTTCCTCTTGTAAGCCTTCTAATGTAGTAATTTTATGGCCTGGCGCACGAAATGTAGGGTATGCACAGGACAAAATAATTTCGTCATCCACCCATACAGTGCAAAGGCCACAGTTTGTAGTGTCACAGCCACAGCGGACACTGTAATAGCCAAGATTACGCAATGTATCTAGCAACATCTCATCAGTTGGCACATTAACGGTTACATTTTTGTTATTAATATTAAGTACGAGTTCCATTATTGTGCCACCTCCTTAGCTAAGCGTTGAACCATTGCTTTTACCATTTCCATGCGATATTCTTTGGACGCATGAGAGTTAGATTGATACACCAGTTCTTCAGATGCCAATTGACCTGCCTCTTTTGCGGCAGATAATCCTTTTTCTGAAAGCAAGGCACTTGCTTTAACAGCTAATTGAGGTACACCAGGTCTTGTACCGATATACAATTCAACCCCTTTTTCATCATGGCGAAGAGCACCTGTCAATAACGGGAAATCACCACGAGAAATGCGAAGGGCTTCAACAGCTACAGGTACATCTACCTTAGGGATGCGAATCTCCATGAGAATATCACGTTCTCTATATGCCATATAATCTTGCATGGACATACGACCGCCTTTGAAGGTAACGATGTCTGCATGCACTGCCAATAGCGCAGGGATGATATCAGAGAAGCCAAACTTACTTGCTACAGAACCGCCCATGGTAGCAGTATTTCTAAATTGAACGCCAAGAATCTCCTTAACGCCTTTAACTACGGCACCGCCGCAGAATTGTTGTAAAGGCTCAAAGCGTTCCACATCTCCTTGTGTCGCCATAGCGCCAATTACAAACTCCTTATCTTCTTCACGAACATAACGCAAATCAAGACTCGCCATATCAATCACTGATGGCCAAGTACGTCGTCCTAGACGCAGCCAACAGCCGCCTGCTAGCATAGGAGCAGTTTTGTTCTTTGTGGCTAATTCATAAGCCTCTTCCACCGTCTTCGGTTGTAATACTTTCATAAATGCTAACATAATCTGTCCTCTCAATGGTATACTAATACTAACAGAATTACGGTGCTAACTATAAAAATACAGTTCTCACCAAACTACAAACTTAACAAAAAACTATAAAATCTCGTGCATTTCTTATACTTTTATTTTACCAATTATTTACCACTAAATCTACGATGAAAGATATAAATTTACAGGAAATTTGCAAAGAATTACATATTTATGAATTTGGAATTGCCTCATGGCCACTACCTGAACAGGCCAAAACTATTTTATTTGAAAGCAATCCATGCCCCTTTACTACGGAAGATGTGGAGGCAAGACTACTAGGAACGACTCAGTTTATGCCCAAAAGTGCCATCGTTTGTCTATTCCCGTACCATGTACAACACAAAGGCCATGCCAATCTATCGCGCTATACATGGTCAACAGATTATCACCTGGTCATTAATGAATATTTAGAACGTCTTATTGAAAGATTACAAATAATTGATGACTCGGCTCAGTTCTCCATTCATTGTGACACCTCGCCTTTAGCAGATCGGTACATGGCCTACTTAGCAGGTCTCGGCTTTTACGGAAAGAACAACTGTTTTATCAGCCCTAAATGGGGTTCTTATGTCGTTATTGGTACGATTTTAACAACACTAGAACTCAAACCAAATGCCCCTCTTGAGCAGTCCTGTATAGGATGTAATCGTTGTATTACAGCATGCTTAGGCCAATGTTTGGGCCATGACGAATTTAAATTCGCGACTTGTAAAAGCTACTTAACTCAGAAAAAAGGAGAACTCACCGATGAAGAGGAGCAGATTCTCGCTAAAACACCACTCGTATTTGGTTGTGATGTGTGCCAAGAGGTGTGTCCTCACAACAAAGATATTCCAACTACGCCCATCCCAGAATTCCAACAGATAGAACCGTATATTAATATAGACGAACTAGAAACACTAACGAACAAAGAATTCAAAGCAAAATACGGTCATCGAGCCTTCTCGTGGCGAGGTAAAAAAATACTAATGAGAAATCAAGAGATTATAGATAGAAAAAGCAAACTATAATATTCAATAAGGCATAATAATTAACAAATACGCTTATAATAATTATTATTAAACAAACTAACAAA
The DNA here is from genome assembly GCF_002005185.1 of Veillonella parvula. GTDB lineage: Bacteria > Bacillota > Negativicutes > Veillonellales > Veillonellaceae > Veillonella > Veillonella parvula_M. Next base: position 963,991 of record NZ_CP019721.1, on the reverse strand, counting down.
ATTTGATAAAGCATTAGCAACATAATCTACAAATCTTTAAAATCAAAAAAAGACGGCCCAAATGAACTATACCTTCAAAATTGTGTCCAATTTTTGGGGTACAGTTCAAGAAGTCGTCTCTTTTAGTAGTTATTTAATTTCGTAATAGTTCAACTCATCCAAGCTTTTACCAAGAGCAGGTAGATATATTTCAAGAAACATATCTACCTCAGGCATATTTAGAGTTTTCAACTTGGCTAAGATAGAGTCATGTGCCTCTTTAAACTCATCATTTCCTGCCTTGAGCTCTTTGACGCATTTCATATAGGCTGAAATTGTATCGGCAGCCTTAACAATAGGCCATTCTGGACTAGCCTCTGCATCAACAAGTATAGGCTTATAAACAGATTGTAACCGGTCTGGCAAGGTTGATAGCATTTTTTCTTGCGCCAAAGTTTCAACCTCACCATACAGTTCACGCAACTTTGGATCAAAATACTTGATTGGTGTCGGCATATCTCCTGTAAAGATTTCACTCACCTCATGATACATGGCGATGACAGCTACCTTATTAATATCTACATTTCCACCGAAGTATTCATTTTTTATAGCTCCCAAATTGTGGGCTACCATAGCCACTTCAAGGCTATGTTCTTGAATATTTTCTATTTCCGTATTTCGCATGAGGCTCCATCGATTGATAAAGCGCATGCGTTTTAAAAATGCAAAAAATGAACTCATATATCCCCCATTACACAATAGGTCCTTAAATTACCCCACAGAGTTTAAAGCCATAATCAAGGAATTGCACCGCTTCATCCCAACGGTTATCATCGTTTAACATGACTACAATCATAGTATGGCCCTTACGTGTGGCAGACGCAATCAAACATTCTCCTGCTGCATTTGTAAAACCTGTTTTCAAGCCATTTGCACCAGGATATTTGTTGCGAATGAAGTGGTTTGTAGTACGAATTGTTTCTGGTGCGCGGTTTTGGTACGGCACCTTATAGTAATCATTGGCAACCTTGTCACGGAACATTTGATATTTCATACCGTACGCGGCAATCATCGCTAAATCACGAGCCGTAGAATGGTGACCCTTTTGTGTTAATCCATGAGGATTCAAGAACACACTATTCTTTGCCCCCGCTTTTGCAGCAATGCGAGTCATATCTTTAGCAAATTTATCCACAGAACCACTTACATTTTCGGCTACTACAACGGCCGCATCATTACCACTAGCAACCATCATACCTTCAAGAACACCTTCCAATGTAATCTGATCGCCTACGCGAACCCCAAGGTTTGATTCTTCCATGCTCGTTGCATAGCTACTTATAGTAGCTAATTCATCAAGCTGTGTGCCCTTTAATTCTAAGGCAGTTAACAAGGTGACCATTTTTGTAGTACTAGCTGGATGCATCCACTTATCTGGGTTCTTTGCAAATAAAATTTCTTTTGTATCTGCATCAATTAGGACTACGGCCTCACCAACAGTAGAAGGAGGTGCAATGTATGCAGCTTGAGCAACACTAGCACCTATAAATATGATTCCTATAAAAGTTATGGCCAATACCAATTTCTTATAAAACATATGAATATTCGTCGTTAAAAGTGTCATCACTCTCGTTCTACCTTCCAGTATCTTAACTTTCAAGACTATCATCTAGTGTTACATTTGTAGTAGTTGCTTTCTTTTTTGTCCCTTTAATTTCACCTGTCGATGTATCTACATTTTGAATATATACTACACGTTGAGGATATGGAATATCGATACCATATTTATCAAAGGCATCTTTTACATCAGACATAATGCTATATTGAACATCGAGAAAATCATTCGACTTAACACGAGCATAAGCGGCGATTCGTACAGAATTATCTCCAAATTCAGAGATACCTATTTCCATATTCTTCGGATTAAGGACACGTTTATCTGCTGCAAAAATATTTTTTAAGATTTTTATTGCCTCATGATGATCATTATTATAACCAATGTCAAACGTAAATGGGATAACCCGTTCTGTAGTATAAACAATGTTAGTTACAGCTTGTGATGTAAGAAGAGAATTAGGTATGTATACATTCTTTTGATCTTTTGTAGTAATAACTGTATACATAAATTGAATTGATTTAACACTGCCAACTACATCACCTACCTGAATAACGTGACCCGCTCTAAAAGGTTTGAAGATAAGAATTAATAAACCAGATGCTAAGTTAGAAAGGTTATTCTGTAAGGCGAGACCAATACCTAAACCAAACGCACCAAAAGCAGCTATAAAGGATGTTGTAGGAATACCGATTTGGTTTAAGCAAATCAATACTAACCCTACTAGCAAGGCATAATTAATAATTTGAGTGATAAAGCTCATTGCTGCTGAGTCATAGGAAGCTTTTGTCATAATGCGGACCGCAAATGCTTTTACCCATTTAATAGCATATCGCCCAATCCAAAATAAAATTAATGCTAATAAGATATTTCCAGCTTGTGCAAAAAACCAGTCCCTTATTTGAATTAATATATTAGCGTCTTTAAAAAGAAATTCAGAAACAGCACTTAAGAAATTAGCCATAGTAACCATCCATAATATAAATCGATACAATAACAAATATCTATCACAACATAATAGCAATATAATAACGGTAAATATATATGCTATAATTTTACATATGCATTTGCAATACGATAATAAAGATATTATATCGTTATATTCCATATATAACAATCATAAAACTAGGGAGACTTACATGTTCAAAAATCTATACGAAGCACCCCAAGAGCTTGCTACTGGAGGCTATGTAACTAGAGAGTTACACTCCGTTACGGTACACTTTGACGATATCCACTATTCTCTTTCGAGCGGACAATTAAATGGTGGCTATCACCATACGCTAGCGGTACGCAACCAACAGCTAACATATCAAATCGAAACAGAAAAAGATTTACCCGGTGGCTCTGTAGCCGATTATTTGGCTCAAGAATTTGAACATATTGATACTCCTGTTCATTTTAGTACAGCACTTCTCACGTCTGCCACAATGCATCTACACGCCTATGCCAAAGTTGAAGAACATGATACTATTGTGGAAACTATCGTGACTGCAGGCTATGAAAAAACGGCACATCGCGCAGGTACAGGCTATTGTTACGAAGAGCGTGATGGAGACTTCATAGTGCCAGGCACAATCAATATCCTCGTATTTACAAATAAAGCTTTAACAGATAGCGCTATGGTAAAAGCTGTTATGACTATTACCGAAGCAAAAACCGCAGCCCTACAAGATTGGAATGTTGAAAGCGTACGACTTCATCCGTTTATTAATGAAGACATTCCTGACGCAATCACAAAAGAACGCAAAACATCTGCCACAGGTACCTCTACAGATGGTATCATCCTCACCATCGATACAAATGGAGATATCTTAACAGATGCTGGTTCCTTCTCATTATTTGGAGATACCTTAGCCAAGGCTGTCTATGTAGGCGTACAAAGAGCACTAGAAAATGCTATCGGCGCTGAATAATCCTATTTTGTAATATACAAAAATATCTAGAATGATACCCCAAAAATTATCAGTCAATACCCCACTCATATATGAAAAATATAATACAAATGAAAAACCGCACATCCTAGGCGATCGGAATGTGCGGTTTATTGCATATAAAACTGTTAAACACAGTATAATTCTTGAAAATGAATATCAAATTAAATTTTGAGATATCTTCTCAAATTTTTCAAATTTATTATTAGATTCAAAGAATTATTATGTTTCATACGTTCCATGAGTATTATGTGTCTTTAATATTCATGGAAAAATTGTTGTAACTTTTTAAGATTTTTAGTTTTTGTAAGCCCTAACATCAATAGAATACGAGCTTTTTGTGGACTTAAAGTATCACATACGAGATAGTTTGCCAGTGCATCTTGTGGCACTGCAGATACCATGCCACTACCGGTACGAGAAGCACGTACCGTTGGAAACTTTGTATTCTGTGTGATTTGACGTACATTTTGTGGGATTGTACCATGACCAAGCCCTGTTAAGATCAAACCGTCAGGATTTGTAGCAACTACACTCATAGGCACCATATCATCCATACCACCGTAGCAAGTCATTATAACTACACGAGGCAACTCAGATAATTTACTCACATCAAATACAGAGTCTTGCGTATGGCGTCGAGTAGACGCTTTATAATAGTGGGCAATACTATCTTGTACAATACCAAGATGTCCCACTAATGGACTATCAAAAGTCGCTACATTAGTAGTGTTGCATTTAGATACATCCCTTGCCCCATCAATATAGCCATTTAATACGACTACCACACCTTTACCTACAGACGATGGCGTTCTCGCTACTTGGATAGCTTGCAATAAATTAATTGGCCCGTCTGCACTAATAGCACCTGCAGGTCTCATAGATCCAGTAATAACAATTGGCTTGTCTGTATGAACTGTCAGATTCAGAAAATATGCTGTCTCCTCCATGCTGTCTGTGCCGTGAGTAATGACAACACCACCGATATCATCTCGATTAACCAATTTTTGCACCAACTTAGAAAGTTCTAACCAGTGATTTACGGTAATATCGGAGCTTTCAATATTACTAAACTGAGTATAAGTATAAGGACCATACGGTTTTGTGCCAGGTACAGAGGCTAAAATTTCGTCAAGGCCTAATACCCCTGCCGTATAACCTGTTAAATCCGTATTTGAAGTACCTTTTCCAGCAATAGTTCCTCCAGTACCAATCAAAGCGATTTTTGTCTCCATATTGCCTCCACTATAAATCAAGATTTTCACCCTATCAATTAAAGGTTTGGGTCAAATGACGGCATCAACTCTAATTTATGCTTATTAATTCGATTCAGATGGTCGATTCGCTCTTTTGTTGCTTGATCTTCAATTTCCCCAGTTCTAATATAATGATCCAATACAGCATAGGTAAATCCTAATTTATCCTCATCGGACTGACCGCTGAGACCATCACTTGGCACCTTATCAACTAGGTGCAATGGAATATCAAGAAGTTTTCCTATTTGACGAACTTCTTCTACTACGAGTTGTGCGAGAGGGCTAAAATCACCTGCACTATCTCCGTATTTTGTAGAGTATCCTACGTAGTCTTCAGATCCATTACAAGTATTTGCTACACGAGCACCATTTGGTAAATTTTGTCCTACTGCATAGAGAGTTGCCATCCGGAGACGAGGCGGGGTATTAATGGCAGCATCTTTAGATAAATCGGTTCTCCCCGTTACAACATCATACCCCTTAGCCTGAACGATAGCATGAGTTAGCGCCTCATAGGCAGCACCAATATTGACCGTCATGTGCGGAATTCCTAAATGATTTACCACTGTCTGAGCATCATCAATATCCGATTGCACTCCATTTGGCATAAGAACACCAACTACGCGATCTGCACCGAGAGCTTCTTTGCAAAGAGCTGCCACGATAGTCGAGTCCTTACCACCTGAAATACCAACTACAGCACTACAGTTAGGACCATTTTTACCAAAATAATCTCGAATCCATTGAATGAGGGCATCCTTTGTAGCTTGTGGATTTTCTAACATAGGCCCTCCTACTTTTTCCGATAAATACGGTTCAATAAATCCATCTTCAATTGATAGTAGCTAGGACTCATATCAAGATAGTGACGATGTGGATTTTCAAAGCGTTGCTCTTCAGGCCAAATTTCATTAGCTAATTGATCTTGCACATATGCTCGAATTTCCTCTAGTGTTGGTAAGTCCACAACTAATTTACCATCCTTGATAATAAGCTGCTTCATCTCTTTAAAAGTACAATTTTCAAAATATAATTCACGCCAAGGTTGCTCAGGATCGATATAACGATATGGTTCCTCTGTATCAGGTACCTCTCTCAACAATGTTAATAGATCTGCAATCGCACGACCTTTATCATTATAAACACGATATACCTTTTTAAGACCTGGATTAGTAATTTTCTCTACACTTTCAGAAATCTTGATACGAGGTTCCCACATACCATCTTTCTCGATGCTAGCAATTTTATATACCGCACCAAATACGGGGTCACTCTTAGAAGTAATGAGGCGTTCCCCTACACCAAAGATATCAATAGGCCCACCTTGTATTAGCAAAGATGTAATTGTATACTCGTCTAGGCTATTTGATGCCATGATTTTACAATCCTCTAAACCTGCATCATCTAGCATGCGCCGTGCTTTTTTAGCCAAATACGCAAGGTCACCAGAATCTAGGCGAATTCCTTTTAAGCGTTTCCCCATTGGCTCCAATACATCCTTTGCTACCTTAATAGCATTGGGCACGCCAGAGTTTAACACATCATAGGTATCAACAAGGAATACTGCATTATTTGGATACACTTCGGCATAGGCTTTGAAAGCATCGTATTCAGAGCCATAGTACATGACCCAACTATGCGCCATAGTCCCACTGACAGGAATGCCAAATTGTTGACCTGCCAAAACGGTTGCAGTGGACTGAACACCGCCAATATAAGCGGCTCTTGCACCATATACAGCAGCGTCTACATTATGTGCACGACGAGCACCAAAGTCAGCCACAATACGCCCATCCGCAGCGCGAACGATGCGATTAGCTTTTGTGGCGATAAGAGATTGATGGTTCATCATAGTAAGTACTGCAGTTTCTATGATTTGTGCATCTATGAGAGGCGCCACAATTGTAATTACAGGTTCATTAGGATAGATGATAGAACCTTCTGGGAAGGCATATACATCACCGGTGAAAGAGAAATCTTTTAGATATGCTAAGAATTCTTCACTAAAAATACCCTGACTCCGTAAATAAGAGATATCACTTTCATCAAAGTGTAAATTTAAAATGTACTCAACGATTTGTTCGAGACCACCAAAAATAGCAAAACCGCCCTTGTCTGGATTACGTCTAAAGAAAACATCAAATGCGACGCGATCCACATTTTTTAATTTTGTAAAGTAGCCATGTGCCATAGTCATCTCATAAAAATCCATAAGCATGCTAATATTGCGGCTTTCATGTTGCATTAGTTCACCAACCTTCTAAAATCTATAGAAATTTAGTTAATTGTTATTCGTTATTCGTATACCCTCATTATACAATATTATTCCTATATAGCTAGCACCTATCATAAGCTATCCTAATAATCCTTATTGTGATATAACTATATATATACAATAATAATTTATATAGTTCGTATGTATGAAAGAAGCTAGTCTAGACTGTAAAACAAGCGACCATTACGCTATAATATTTTATTTTATATTGTTTTAAAAGCTTTCAATAATACATACATATCTATTTTACATGAGAATGAAAGGTACCATTATGGAAACAATCGTTCAAGCAAAACGCGTATTAGAAATTTTTAAAGAAATGAGCCAAATCCCTCGTGAGTCCGGCAATGAAAAAGGCATCAGCGATTACATCGTGAACTTTGCTAAAAATTTAGGTCTTGAAGTTCATCAAGACGAAATCTTTAATGTAGTTATCAAAAAAGCTGCATCTCCAGGTTATGAAAACCGTCCATCCATCATTTTACAAGGTCATATTGATATGGTTTGTGTTAAAGACCATGACTCTAACCACGACTTCTCTAAAGATCCAATTGCTAATATCATCGAAGGCGAATGGATGCACGCAGACCATACAACATTAGGTGCTGATAATGGCATGGGTGCTGCTATGATGCTTGCTCTCCTTGAAGATGAAAGCCAACAACATGGACCAATGCAATTATTATTCACTACCAACGAAGAAACTGGTATGGATGGTGCCTTTGCCATTAAAGAAGGTCAAGTAACTGGTGACTACTTACTCAACCTGGATACAGAGGTAGAACATGACTTCACCGTTAGTTGTGCTGGCGGTTGCCACGTACATGTAAAAATTCCATTGTTACGCGAAAACAATTTACCAGGCTATGATGCGGGCTTATCCATTACAGTAACCGGTCTTAAAGGGGGGCACTCCGGCATCGAAATCAACGAGCAACGAGCTAATGCAAACCAAGTACTAACCCGTGTACTCTATGATATTCAACAACAATATCCTATTAGCTTAGCGTCTTTCGAAGGTGGCGTAAAACATAATGCAATCCCGTCTAAGGCAGTAGCTGTACTATCCGTACGCTCTGAAGATGTGGCAGCCATTAAAACATTGCTCGCATACCAAGAAAAACAATACCAACACGAATATAGCGTACAGGATCCAGGCCTTACATTTGTAGTTGAAGATGTTCCTACTCCTGAAATAGTATATGCAGAAGACACAACAGAAGCACTTATTACATATATCTATCTTGCACAAGATGGGGTTCATTCTGTAAGTAAGTCTATCCCAAACCTTGTAGAAACATCTAATAATATTGCTATCGTACGTGAAAATCAACATACCATTGAAATACTCATTTCTATTCGTAGTTCCAATAGCAATAGTCTTGAATTCTTAACGAAAAAAATGATGCTTCTTGCAAAAGCACTTGGCGTAGCTGCAGAGCGTACAGGTGGATATCCAGCATGGGAATACGACAAAGGCTCAAAATTGGAAGAACAAGCGATTTCCTTGCATAACGAAATGTTCGATACACCAGCTAATGTAAATGCTATTCACGCAGGTCTCGAATGTGGTTTGTTAAAAGGCGTATTGCCAAATACACAAATGATTAGCTTTGGGCCTACTATCGTAAGTCCTCATACACCATCAGAACGCGTTCATTTACCTTCTGTTGAAAATGTATATGTGTACCTCAAAGCATTATTAGCAAAATTACAATAAAATAAATAATTACTATATTTTTGATGTATAATTTGTTATACTATAAGCAAATAACACATCAAGTTACGAGACCCATGTAATAGTGACTCTCCAACCCTCCTACAAGTAATTCAGCCATCTCTCCAACTGAATTATCTTGTAGGAGGGATTTTTTTCATAAAAATTTTTCAACTACATAAATAAATATTTATTCATACAGGAGTATTCTTTCATATATGAACAACATGGAATGCATCGTTTTATTTATAAATAATTATGAATATCAACTACATGTGCCAGTATACTCATATATAGTATATAATCTATAAATTTCAGAGAAGGCTGTTAAACTCTGATAAACTTGCTAGTTTCCATATACCCCATAGAGTATTTTCTGTGTTATCCTATAGGTGTATACTGTGTTTACATTACGCAGGAGGTATATATGATTCCAATAGTTATCATATCCGGATTTCTAGGTTCTGGAAAAACAACATTCTTACAACATATACTAAAAGAACATACATCGAAAGATAAAATTCTTATTATAGAAAACGATTTTGGTGAAACTAGCCTCGATGCTGCTAATCTTGCAAAAACAGGGGCCACAGTCCGTGAAGTAACATCTGGCTGTATTTGCTGTAGCTTACAAGGAAATTTCCAACAAGCACTACTTGATATTCTGCAAAATTACAAAATCGATATGATCTACATCGAGCCATCAGGTGTTAGCAAGCTCAGTGAAATCATCCATACTTGTAACGACGAGGACATTGCAAAATCTGCTTACATTCACGCATCAATAACGACTGTCGATGCTATGCAAGCACCAATGTTTATCAAAAATTTTGGTCTTTTCTTCAAGGATCAAATCACTCATAGTGATGCGATTTTTTTGAGCCATACAGAAGATATTCAACAGACAAGCATTACAAAACGTATGATTCGCGACCTCGCGCCACATACACCAATTCATGAAGAAGCATGGGATACCATTGGTTTGCGTGATTACATCAAGCGCCTGTATCATTGTCATGATGATCACTGCTTACACGATGAACATTTATTTATGAGTCATACCTTTAAGGATTTGCGCACCCTTAGTCTTGCACAATGGAAAACCATTTTAGAAGGCATGCCTGATACAGTGCTTCGTGCCAAAGGGATTGTACCAACCACGGAAGGTCCTCACGAACTCCAATACGGCACTCATTACTGTTCGCTTTCACCTAGTGAAACTAATGACTATAGTTTAGTCGTTATCGGCACAGATTTTAATGTACCAATGGTACATAACGAAGTGTGTCAATCATGATACCTGTTTATATCGTTACAGGGTTTATTGGATCCGGTAAAAGCACGTTCATAAACGAACAATTACAATACCGTAAAAAGCTAGGCGGTACCGCAATAATCAGCGCCGAAGAAGGCAGTGAACGCCTCATCAAAGAGCCCTTACAACTCAATGCGGATGAACTCAGTGCCATCGTTCCTAGCGATATCAAGTCTTACGAATTGATAGCCTGTAAAATCGGGGATTATTTAAAACGACTACAGCCAAAAGAGCTATGGATTGAGTGGAATGGCATGGTAAGCTTTCATCAACTAGAAGCCTTACTATATAGCGATATATTAAGCCACCTAGTACAAGTAGAAAAGGTATTGTATATTTGTACCGATCAATTTGTTTCAACCATACTCCCTGGTTTAGGTAATGATGTAATGAGTCAATTGTATAGTTCAGATTGTATTATCACAGAATCCAATACACATCACGCTTTACTACGTACCTACAACGGAGAGGCTAAAATTATAACAGCTCCTACACCAGAAAAAGTAGAACAACTGTGCCGGAATTCCACATGGGGACTCATTCCTAATCTATTAGTTATTGGTATTACAACCTATATACTGTTGGTCACAGCTTTTCGCCATGACATCCCCTATTCCATTCACCAATGCTTCGCCATAATCACGGGCCTAATCATCGAGGCCATTCCATTCCTTTTATTAGGCACGGTAGGCTCGACGATTATTCGCTATTTCGTGCCACAACGAGTGCTACTAAAACTGTTAGGTGATCATTCTTTGAAAAGCTATGGAGCTGCTATGGTCAGTGGCTTTGCCTTGCCAATTTGTGACTGTGCCATCATTCCTTTATTCAAGGCGCTAATAGATCGAGGCATCCCTTTATCAGTAGCTCTTTTATTTATGCTCGCTAGCCCGATTATCAACCCTATCACCATTCTTTCTACATGGTATGCGTTTCCTGACAATCCCATGCTCTCCGTATGGCGTATCGTTTTAGGATTAGGTGTTGCCTTGTTAGTAGCCCTATCGTTCCGATTCTGGCCTCCAGCCACATCTATTTTGAAAGCAAGAACACCACAGAATCTTAGCTACGAAGAAATCGTTTTAGAAACAACTAAAACTAAACATATCGATAAAAAAAGATTGTTAGTCCATATGGAACAAGAGTTTTCTCAACTCTTATTCTATTTTTCCATGGCGGCAACTGTACTATCTATAGTTCAAGTGTATGGCAAGCCTTGGCTTCTCAACGCAGGATTAACCTTGCCAGAATTTACAGCCATTCCAATTTTGCTGATGTTAGCATTCTTCTTTTCAGTCTGCTCTACATCAGATGCCATCATCGGTAAATCCTTGAGCACCTTATTTCCTATTAGCTCCGTAATGGGCTTTCTCATCTTAGGTCCGATGCTAGATATCAAAAACGTATATATATTAAAGCAATATATGCCTACCTCATTTATCATACGATTAAGCATAACGATTGCTGTTATGTCCTATATGGCAGCATTAGTATTCAAATTCTTTCTTAGCTAATTTACAAATTTTTATAATCATTATCTCAGTTCTTAATTAATTAAAAGGAGATGATTTCATGACATTAGGACTGAAAGATCGCTTTTCTATCGTGAAAGGTCTATTGTATCTCATCTTAGGTATCTGTTGTATTTACCTCATTGTGACAGGTCGTTATTTGAACTATATTGCACCGCGTTATGAACTTTTACTAGGTATTAGTGGCGTTGCCCTTATTTTAGGTGGTCTAGCGACGATTATTTGGGCACCCTCAAAATACTACAAGCATAACTGGAAATCTATCGTTCCGATTATTATTCCTATTATGTTGCTCATCGTTCCTCCCGTTCTTGTACCATCAACAGGCGTTCATGGTGCCGCTCGTGTAAACGATGATACTAACAATTTTGACTTTACAAACGATGCTATTGGAGAGGTTGTCACTGTTAACAGTGAAAGCAAAGAGCCAGGAATTTCCAAAGACAAAAAAGAAATCGTTTTGAACTCAGACAATTTCTATCAAACCATTGTAAAAGTTGGATCAAATGCTGATCAATATAAAGACTACACAGTTTATATGACAGGCTATGTGAACCGCGAAGATAATACATTAAAATCTAACGAATTTACTATTTCTCGTATGGCTATGGCTTGTTGTATTGCTGACGTTGCCCCTATTGGCATGACAGCCTATAAGACAGACGGTGATAGCTTACAAAATGAACAATGGGTATCGATTGAAGGTAAGGTTTCTACCCGAGACTTCCACGGTCGTAAACAACCATATGTAGAGATTACAAAAATCAAATCGGCAGAACCTATATTAGGCTATGTATACCCTTAAGAATTACAAAAAAACGAGGCTTAACGCCTCGTTTTTAATAGGAATGATTCTGTTGAATAAAATAACGTATATTTCATAATTCAATATCTATATGAATCTACAATAGATTGATTCCTTATAATAGTTATTATATTTATTATATTTTTTCTAGTTATTCTAATTATAATAGTTATTAAAAAATAGTTATTAAAACGTTCTATTAGTACTGTAATTCTTTAATAATTCTCTTGCCAAGAGATGCTGCTACAGCGCACAAGAAAATATCTGGGCCAACTGGGATTAGGAAGCAAGTAATAATGACAGCTTCCACACCAATCGGCTTACCTAAATACAGATTCATAATAAAGTATAGGTACACCATGCCAAGACCATATACAATTAACAGATTTAATATAGATCCGGCTAGCAAACGTTTAGACGATAGTGTATCCATTGTCTCTGCAATGCGTCCTACTACATACGCACCAACCATAAAGCCAATTAAATAACCAAAGGTAGGTTGCAAAATATAACTAGGACCACCACCAGATGTAAAAATAGGAACCCCAACAAGGCCTAGTACAATATAAATGCCAACACTAGCGGCACCTAAACGACTACCTAAAACAATGCCCGCTAATGTAGTAAATAAGATTTGCAATGTAAACGGACAATTCGGTAATGGGACCCGTATGAAAGCACCAACCGCGATTAGCGCCACAAAGAGTGCTGTCATCGTTAACTGACGGGTGGTAATGCGAGTTTGTTTTGATACAGTAGAGCTCATGGTATACCTCCATTCATAACAGACCTAAGCAGGAATTTGTGCTATCAATGGAGAATAAAAGTCCAAGATAACACGGAAACAAACTACTAACTATCTAAATTAAAGCACTTGTATTTTTAATTGTCAACTATAATGGTTGACTTTTAGTTTACTATATAGTCTAATACTATATATACTATGTTTTTAGTACTTTTTAATTTTGACTATAGCTAATAGTTATTATCAATAGTTCATAATAACTAAAAGATATACTCATCTTCATACAAAAATCATCTAATTTCACCTTATTTTCATATAACAAGATTAAATTATACATAAGTAGATTGAGTAAAATCTACTTTCACAAAATCGTAACTAAACGAAAATTATAATTTGGTATCAGGAGGCATTGCTTATGAAAAATGTTAAGAAAGTATCCAAAGTACTATGTGCATTTGGCGTTAGTACAGTATTATTAGCAGGTGTAGTTGGTGCAGCTAGCAACCATGGTTACAACAACCATAGCAACTGGAATGGTGTTGGTAGCGTTGCTCCATCCGCACAAGCTAACTATTCTGTTGACTATATGGGCGCTGTTACAGTATTCCAACAACAATTCCCTGGCGCTACTGTAAAATCTATTTCTTATGACGCAAAACATAATCCTTACTATGAAGTAGAAGGTTATTATGGCAACCGTGAAGTAGAGCTTAAAGTAGACGAAGCATCTGGTCAAATCGTTGGTAAAGAAGTAAAAGGTTACTCCAAAGCTTCTAAAACAATTAACGTTCAAAACATCATCATTCCTGAAGTAGCTGAAACAAAAGCTATGGAAAAAGTTGGTTCTGATTTCCAAACTATGGATTGGACCGTTGAACGTGAAAACGGCAGAGTTGTATATGAATTCGATATGACAACTGGCGGCGGTAAAAATGCTGAAGTAAAAGTAGACGCTACATCCGGTAAAGTTATTAGCGCTAAAGTTAAAAACACAAAATACTAAGATTTTCATTTCATCAAGTGAAACCCTATCCTAACCCACTTAGATGACACACTACACATATAACACACATACTATACACACTGTATCCTTTGGATACACTCTCTAACACACTCTCAGAGAGCCCGTAACACTAACCACGGACTCCCTAAATCCTATCTCACACAATAGGAAAACGGTCTGTGCTCACACACCACAGACCAAACGTTACACACACTATACTCCCTTAAAGACCTTGGATCATTAAATCCAAGGTCTTTTTATGCCCATTCTATCAAGATTATATTACACCTACACAACATTTCATTCTTATAAAGACAACAACACACTAATAACAAAAAAGCCTCCCTGCGGGAGGCCTTTTGTATAAGTTTTATAGGTTTGATAGTTATGTGTTCTATTTCTTAAGCAAAGTTCAGCTTAAGGATGTCATTTGTAAGTTTTAAAGGTTTGATCTATAGTTTTCCAAACAAGAGGTACGAAAATTATGCTTTATCTAAAGCTTGTGCCAAGTCTTCGATGATATCATCGATATTTTCAAGGCCGATGGATACACGGATCATATCTGGTGTTACGCCAGCAGATTTTTGTTGTTCTTCGTTAAGTTGTGCATGTGTTGTGGATGCAGGATGGATAACAAGAGATTTAGCATCTGCTACGTTGGCAAGGTTGGAGAAGATTTCCAAGGAGTCAACAAGTTTAATACCTGCTTCTTTACCACCTTTTACACCGAATGTGAATACTGCACCAACACCTTTAGGGAAGTATTTATCAGCTAATGCTTTGTATTTGCTATCTTCTAATTCTGGATAGCTTACCCATGCTACCTTAGGATGTTTGCTCAAGAAATCTACTACTTTACGAGCATTTTCTACGTGACGTTCTACGCGCAAGGACAATGTTTCAATACCTTGTAAGATTTGCCATGCTGCAAGTGGAGTAATGCATGCACCAGTATCACGAAGTAATTGAGCACGAATTTTTACAGTGAATGGGATTGGCAAATTACCAAATACTAATCCATTGTAGTGTTCGTCACCTTCGGAGAAGCCAGGGTATTTACCAGAACCTTTATAGTCGAATTTACCAGATTCTACAACTACGCCAGCCAATGTTGTACCGTGACCACCAAGGTATTTAGTAGCAGAGTGTACAACTACGTCAGCACCATGTTCTAATGGACGGAATAAGTATGGAGATGCAAATGTATTGTCTACAATCAAGATGATATTGTGTTTATGTGCAATATCAGCTATGGCTTGTACATCGATAAGATTAATACCAGGGTTACCAATAGATTCGATATAAACGGCTTTAGTCTTTTCATCGATAGCTGCTTCAAATTCTTCCAAATGATCCGGATTTACGAATTTAGTTTGAATCCCCAAACGAGGCAATGTAGCAGTAAACAAATTATAAGTACCACCATACAATGTGGATGCAGCAACAATATTATCACCAGCATCTGCTACATTTAAAATAGAGTACGTAACCGCTGCAGAACCAGATGCTACTGCGATACCAGCTGCACCGCCTTCAAGTTGTGCTACACGAGCATCCAATACATCTGTAGTAGGATTGCCAAGGCGAGAGTAAATACCACCAGGATTAGTCAATGCAAAACGGCCTGCTGCTTCTTCTGCATCTTTAAATACGAAAGATGTAGTTTGGTAAATAGGTACTGCACGAGAACCTGTTGGATCCACGGTATGACCAGCATGTAATTGTAATGTTTCAAATCTGTATTGTTTGCTCATTATAACAACTCCTTTATATTAACTGTGAATTGAGTTCATTCTTTATGCCTAGTATAGTACTATGTTTTAAAAAATATGTCTACTATTTTTTATATGGTCTTCTCCATAACTTTAAACTATGGTAAGCAAAGGACGATAAAAACTTTTACCAAAGACTCTAATGCGAACTAAATCATTTTATGAAAAATAAAAATCCCCTAATTACTTCCAAAGAACTAGTTCCCTTGAGAAATGTTAGAAGTAATTAGGGGTACATATTACTATCAATAGATTAGAAATAAGTACTTACATTTAGATGTAAGCGCCTAAATTTTTATCCCGTTCAAATTTCATTTTTTGGATTTGTTCAATGATGTACGGTGTTTCTTGGTATACATAGTAGTTCAACCAGTTTGTAAATAATAGTGTACTTACAGAGCGCCAGCGCACGATGGGACGTTGTTTTGGATCATTATCCGGGAAGTAGTTTTCAGGAACTGCAATATCCATACCTTTTTTGATATCCCGCACGTACTCACGGTTAAGTGTGTCCCAATCGTATTCGGCATGACCAAATACAAAGATATGCTTATTATCTAAACTACGAACGATAGCAGCACCTGTTGGTTCAGACCCAGCCAAAAGTTCCAAGTCACGATTTTCCTTAATTTGTTGCAAAGAAACTGTAGTGTGACGAGAATGTGGCATCCAAAACTTTTCATCAAATCCACGCATGAGCACTGGTCGATCATTATAAATATCGTGTTCATAAACACCGAATAATTTCTCATCCATAATAGATTTGTTAATACCAAAGTGATGATATAAACCAGCTTGAGCCCCCCAACAGATATAGAAGGTCGAATATACATGTTCTTCGCCCCAGTTCATGATTTCTACGAGTTCAGACCAATAGTCTACCTCTTCAAAAGGCATTAACTCAACAGGAGCACCGGTAATAATCATACCGTCAAAGAACTGGTCTTTTACCTCATCAAAAGTACGATAGAAAGTTTCTAAATATTGTTCATCTGTATTTTTAGCCTTACGAGATGCGGTATGCAACAATGTTAAATTAACTTGCAATGGGCTATTACTGAGAGCACGCAAAATTTGCGTCTCCGTCACTTCTTTAGTAGGCATCAAATTGACTAGCAAAATTTGCAAAGGTCGGATCTGTTGATTTTCCGCCCGCTCAGTATCCATAACGAAAATATTCTCTTGAGCTAATTTCGTTATGGCCGGTAAATTTTTTATTACTTTAATAGGCATAATGTCACCTCTACATATTCTACAATTTGATAACCTAATCTAATTAAAAGCCCTTAGCCTCATAGGCACGGCGCCAAGATTCGAGCCCTTCTTCTAATATTTTACGAGGACAAGCAACATTAATGCGTTCAAAGTCCTCCCCATCGATGCCAAACATAGAACCCGTATCGAGCCATAACTTGGCATCATTAACGATCCATTCATCTCGCTCTTTAGGGCTCAGCGGCAATTGAGAACAATCTAGCCACATGAGATATGTCCCTTCAGGCCGATACACATGGATTTTTGGCATATATTTTGCTATATAGTCGATGGTAAATTGAATATTGTCTTGAATATATTCTTTCAATTCATCAAGCCAAGGAGCCCCTACTTTGTAGGCCCCTTCACAGCCCACAATCCCCATCGTGTTCAATTGGCTATAACCAGCACGATCGATTTCTTTGATAAAACGGCGGCGTAAGGAATCATTAGGAATGAAAATATTACTTACTTGTAAGCCTGCAATGTTGAAGGTCTTACTAGGTGCTGTACATACAATACAGTGTTCTGCATAGCTTTCACCAAGAGCGGCAAAGACCTTATGCGTATGCCCTTTCCATACAAAATCTGCATGGATTTCATCGCTCACAATGAGCACATTATGTTTAATACAAATATCGCCGAGGCGTTTCAACTCGTCCTCAGTCCACACGCGTCCTACCGGATTATGGGGGTTACACAAGAGGAATAATGTAACATTTTCCTCAACGATAGCTCGCTCAATGCCTTCAAAGTCGATAGTATATCTCTCTTCGCCTTTGATGAGCGGCACATTGATAAGATGCCGATTGTTGTCATCAATAACCATGCTAAATGGGTAGTACACTGGTTGGTTGATGAGCACACCTTCACCCTCCTTGGTGAAAGCTCGCACCGCCATCGCCAAAGCAAATACAATCCCAGGCGTTTTAACAAGCCATTTTTGTTCTGGAATCCAGTTAAAACGAGTGCTAAACCAATTTTGTAACACATCAAAGTATTCGTCGTCGGACTCGGTATATCCGAACACACCATGGTTTACGCGGTCTAATAAAATTTGCTTCAATTCAGGGGGAATTTCAAAATCCATATCCGCTACCCAGAATGGCAACACATCCGCAGGTTTGCCTCGTTTTACAGCAAAATCATATTTTAAAGATTTCGTGTGCGTTCTATCTAAAATTTGATCAAAGTTATATTGTCCCATAGGAACTCCTTTATTTATTAAAAGCTTGTTCCAAGTCTGCAATCAAGTCTTCTGTATCTTCAATCCCTACAGATAAACGCAACAAACGACGTGTAATACCTTTACGTTCTGCATCTTCCGGTTTTAAATCTGGATGTGTTTGCGTTACAGGGTATGTCAACAAGGATTCTGTACCACCAAGACTTTCAGCGAATTGAATAAGCTCAATACCTTCTAATACTTGTTTAGCCGTTTCTTCGCTATCTACTTCGAAGGATAACATGCCGCCAAAGCCTGTTGTTTGAGCTTTATTGATTTCATAGCCCGGATGTTCAGGAAGTCCTGGGAACAATACTTTTGTTACCTTAGGTTGTGTCTTTAGCCATTCCGCAAGAGCAATGGCATTCTTTTGGTGTTGCTCCATACGAAGTGCCAATGTTTTTACGCCGCGAATAACGAGCCAGCTATCCATAGCAGATAAACATGCACCTACGGTTTTGTACGTTAAACGCAATTTTGCGGCGATTTCTTCGTCTTTTACAATAGTAAAACCAGAAATTACATCGTGATGACCACCGATGAATTTTGTACCACTATGAACGACAATATCGGCACCCAAGGTCAATGGCTTTTGGAAATATGGACTCAAAAATGTGTTGTCGATAATCACTAGCGCATTACGTTCATGCGCCAATGCACAGAGTGCACGAATATCGGTAATCTCCATCATAGGATTTGTCGGTGTTTCAATATAAACAGCCTTTGTATTCGGTTTAAAAGCAGCTTTCACCGCATCAAGATCAGAGGTGCCTACATAAGTGAACTCAATGCCGTTCTGTTCGTAAATATTTGTGAACATACGGATAGAACCACCATATAAATCATCACCTAAGATGATGTGATCTCCAGGAGAGAATAGGTGGAATACTGCGTCCACAGCTGCCATACCGGAGGAAAATGCCAATGCATCTGTACCTTCTTCAAGGCCAGCTATCAATTGTTCCAAACGGTCGCGCGTTGGATTAGACTCGCGCGAATATTGATAACCTGTTGTATCCCCCAACTTTGGATGAGAAAATGTACTAGACATATAGATTGCAGGGGAAATTGCACCAGTGCTATCTGGTTTACCACTGCCGTGAACACATTTTGTATTAAATTTCATTCCTATCAACTCCTCATATTTGTATACAATATGTTAATTATAAAAGTAGACAATGACTAAGGTCAACAAAAATGGGCACTCATACTGCCTGAGTGCCCCGAAAAAGTCATATCTATTTTGAATGGGTTGTCATAACTCTAAGTTAAGTTAGACTAATTTTTAGTACGTTTTGTAATAAGTAATGCCAAAATAATACCTAAAGAAGATGTTACCAATTGAGGCCAACTAGCTACAAAAAGCATGGTATTTACAATCTTTGGTGGAAATTGGAACAAGGAGAAGAACAAGGAGTACCCTCCAAAGAGTACGCCGGCTTTTACCAAAGCCGCCACAATGATAAGCAATGCTTTTGGTTTATGTTGTAACCAGTGGGCTACGAATACATACGCTGTCGTTCCTAGGGCCGTAATCAAAATGAACGGTGGCAACGGCAACATGCCTTGTAAATGCGCCACTACTGGTGCAATCCAAGCAATAACAAGACCATTCTTCCATCCATAGCGCCATGTGGCGAGTACAAAGGTTGCAGACGTAATGGAACCGATGAGGAACATGCTCACCTGATTAGGAATAAAGGGGAAAATAAGGCGCAAGCTTTGCGCCAATAAGGCAACGGCCAACAAGAGACCTGTGCCCGTAATAGATTTTGTAGACATAAGAACCTCCTACTATACGATATAGATTTTACAAGAGGTACCTACCTCACATTCAAAATTAAGCCTCTACAAAATATAGACGTGCTCGATCATATACCCAATTATAAATATAAGTATAACCTAATATGACTAATGTCATCGTTATATCTGTAGCAAAGGCCATCCAAAAGCTCATATGCATCATGTACATAATAATAGGCACTGTGGCAAGCATAAACAAACCTTCAAACAACACTGCATGAATTGTGCGGATTACAGGCCCTCGCGCTAATCGGTCACCTAGTACTAGTTTATCAAATATCCAGTTAAACACAAAATTCCAAACCATCGCCAACAAGGAAAAAATAATCATCAAGACCAAAGGCTGCCCCTCATGCGGAACAAACTGCATCACCAAACAGCCAATCAAAACACAGCCCAGCTCATATAAAATCGACTGTACAACACGCTCTGTAGCAGACATAATAATAAACCACCTCCATCAGAAAACCCAAAAAAGATATTTACTATCACATCAATATTATATTTATTATTTTAGATTTGTCGAGTTCTGTCGAGTTTTGCCATTTTCGGATATAAAGGAAGCTACTCGTAGTGTTCTTTAAACTCGACTTGCTTTTCCCAAAGTGAGTATTGCCATTTCAGGATAAAAGAAGCCGCCATATGTCTGTCCAGCGACTTGCCCTCCCGAAGTGAGCTATGCCATTTTCGGATATAAAGGAAGCCCCTCGTAGCGTTCTGTAAGCTCGACTTGCTTTTCCCAAAGTGAGTATTGCCATTTCAGGATAAAAGAAGCCGCCATATGTCTGTCCAGCGACTTGCAGCGAATGGAGCGCAGAGAGACATATGGCGGCGGAAAGCCTATCCTAAAAGTGGCATTACGAACTGAATCCATGGAATACCCACCACAATAAATATCGCAAGGTAGATAATCCCAAAGATAGCACCTAATTTCCAGAATTCAGGGCCTTTATTATAACCACTAGCAAACCAAATTGGGCTATGACCAGTACCATATGGTGTAAGGATACCCATAATACCCATTGGTACTAAAAGAATCAACATAACTTGAGCTGGATCAACACTAGGAATCTGAAGAATTAGAGTAGCAAATAAGCCTACCATGGCAGTTACATAAGCGGTGCCAGAAGCAAAGAAGTAACGAAGCAAGCAGAATGCTAATAACAAACCAAGAACTGCCATTGTGGGATCTAAGGATACTAAAGAACCACCTGCAGATTTAGCAAGCCACTCCAAAAAGCCTACGTTTTTAAGACCCGCAGCCATAGGTACGAGTGTAGCGAACCAAGTCAAAACATTCCATGCTGGTTTGTTAGCAAGGAAGTCTTGCCATGTCATAATCTTGGTGAAAATCATCAAGATAATAACAATCAAAGCTGTTGTAGTTGGGTTCACTTTAAATGTAGAAGCACCAGTCCACAACACAAGAGCCAATACAGAAATCAAGGCCATGAAGATTTCACTGCGTGTCATGGAACCTAATTTCTTATATTCATCCCTTGCCCATGCTGCAATTTCAGGGGACCCTTTTACCTCCGGTTTACAGAATACATAGGTCAATAATGGTGTGATGATAAATAGTATAATACCCACTGGCAAGAATGCTAGGAACCATGTGCCCCAGTTGGCAGCTACGATACCCGACTTTGCAGACAATTCAAGAGCCAATGGATTTGGCGCCGCACCAGTCAAGAAAATAGAGCTAGATACACAAGTTGTTGCCAATGCTACCCAGTTCAAATAGGAACCAATTTTACGAGGATTCTTATCGGGGTAAGAATCGAACATCGGACAAATACTAGATACAATTGGATAAATCGTACCACCAGAACGAGCCGCATTACTTGGAATAAATGGAGCCAACACAAGGTCAGTAATAGCAATAGCATACCCAAGGCCTAAAGAGGACTTTCCAAGCTTGGCTACGAGGAACAATGCAATACGTCGACCAAGACCAGAATTTTCATAACCGATACCGATCATAAATGCTGCGAATATCAACCACACGATAGCATTAGAGAAACCGCTAAGTCCCCAGCTGATAGCTTGGGCATCCGTAATAGCCTTTGCTACACCAGTTGCTTTGTCTATAATAGGTGCTGGACCAACCTTAAATAACATAGATACGGTAACAGCAATGATACCGATGAAAGCTGGTGGCATTGGTTCTAAAATCAACCCCACCACAAGGCCTGCAAAAATACTTACATAAATCCAAGAATTTGCGCTAAGACCTTCAGGAGCACCGATGAGCCATACAAGAATAGCTACTACAAGCGGTGCAAATAATTTCCAATTCAACTTCATTAAGAACACTCCTTACTAAAAATAAAACTGCAAAATTGCTAATACAGTATAGCAGAATTTTTTTAGTGAGAATATAATATTCGTCATAATACTTATTGATTAATACTAAACTTTTAGTAATAGTTTTTACTAGATATTTTTGGTTTTATACAATACAATATAAATATCGAAAATTATTAATTTAACTAAAATTACTGAAAGGATTTAAATGAAACCTTTTATACGCTATATAAAATCTTTATGGTTTCCAGTCATTATCGTATCCATTCTTTCGTTACTCACCGTGGCAGGCACATTATATATACCAACCTTAACGGCCACAATCATCAACGATGGCGTAGATATTCGCGACGTATCTCGTGAAAGCTTACACAACACGGTAGGCATGGTACTGCAAGATACTTGGATTTTTACCGGCACTATCACAGAACAAGGAACACACCACGAACTCATCAAACGCGGTGGTCACTATAAAGAACTATACGAAAACTATGTGGCAGGAATAAGTATATAAAATTCAGGATTGCCATTAACATCAATGTGAAGGGTTCCATATCCATCATTGATATCTTTCGTCATTTCATATATAGTAACCATAGAAGCAGAATTACTGGTCTGACTACCTGTACCTTTATGTACAGCAGCAGCAGTAATTCTGCTTTTTATTATAATATATAATTTCATATAAATTAAAATCATTAGGTGAAACCCTTATTTTATTCAAACCTTGTTCCGTAGTTAACCTAATAGCACCTAAATCAAACAAATCAAAATCATGTGACGACCCATGACACGCAGCTTGATAGTACTGATAATTATATTGTTTTTGAAGCTTGTCTAAATCTTTTTCGTTTAGTATACTATTGTTAATCATAAACTGATTAACACTCATTTGTCCGCTTGATTGGACGTTATTGACTGTTAATTGGTTTATTTTTTGTATTACCATACAATAGAATTATAGGAAAAAAGAACCACCGATAAGCTGCAACTTATCGGTGGTTCTCTTATTTATTCACCTTTTGGTACAAACCATAAACCGTTATTATTTTTTTCCATGTAATCCTTAAATTCTTGAGAATGATAAGCTGCTACAATGTCTTTTGCCCATTGTGCATCTTTATTTTTCTCGTTAACTACTACTTGTAACAACCATTGTGGCAATACATCTTCGTTAGCCAACGCTGATTTTGGATCAATTTTTGCATTATAAATGATAGCACCGGTAATAACAATATAGTCGAAATCAGTACGTACAGAAGGAATTGTAAGAGATTTCATTTCAGTAAATTTAAGATGTTTAGGATTTTCAATGATATCAGCTTGTGTTACTGTTGCTAAATCTTTGTTAGGATCAAGTTTAATCCAACCGATTTTTTGCAACAACGCATAGGCACGAGCCATGTTAGACGCATCATTAGGAACTGCAATAGTATCGCCATCAGCTACTTGATCTAAAGATGTCTTAGAACCACTAAAGATACCAGCTGGCACTGTTGGAATTGGGGTCAATGCTACAAGATGACCATTTTGTTTTTCGTTGAAGTTTTTCATGTATGCTGTATGTTGTTCAACATTAAAATCAACTTCACCATCACTCAATACTTGGTCTGCTTGTACCAAGTCAGACATATCTACACCTTTGAAGGTATAGCCTTGTTTTTCTAAAATTGGTTTTACACCTTTTTCAAACAATTCAGAATAAGGGCCTTGAGATTTACTATAGGTTAATTCTTTTTTAGCACCATTATCGCTATTATTAGAGCCGCAACCTGCGATAAAAGCTACGCTAAATACTAATGCCATACCAAGGGCAAGGAATTTTTTAAATTTCATAGTACATTCTCCTATACTTTCACAATCCATATAACTAAAATCTATTTCATCAAATTAGGAACGACGCGCACGACGTGCAAAGTAGTTACCTATTGTTTGAATAATTTGAACAAAAATAATTAAAATAACAACGGTAAATAGCATCAATGGGAAGTTCAACCGTTCATAACCATAGGTAAGAGCCAAGTCACCTACACCACCTGCACCAATGGCACCAGCCATAGCAGTAGCACCGATAAGACCTATAGTACCTGTTGTAATGGATAAGATAAGCGATCCCTTTGCCTCTGGTAAAAGGAAATGCCAAATCACCTCAAAATGAGAGGCCCCCATAGACTGTGCAGCCTCAATAATGCCTTTATTGACCTCTAAAATAGAGTTTTCAAAGAGTCGAGCAAGATAAGGCGCAATGAATATAACAAGCGGTACAATAGCCGCCGTTGTGCCCACACGAGTACCAACAATCATCTTAGTCAACGGTAAGATAAACACCATCAAGATGATAAATGGTACGGAACGCACGATATTAACAATTGTATTTGTAATGGTATAAACAACACTATTTTTAACAATCCCATTAGGATTTGTTACCACCAGTGTAACTGCAATAATTAACCCTAGTATTGTACCAATGAATAGAGATAGGAACACCATATATAATGTTTGTTCTGCAGCTAGTAATAACTGCGAACCGGGAACGCCAAGTTCTTGCATAAAGAAATCCATTATAGTGCCACCTCCTGCCATTCAATGCCTTGTGTCACAAGATACTCTTTTACCTTGCCCACTTCAAGATCATCACCAATGAACTGAACGATGAAAATTCCAAGTACCGTATGCTCTAACTCTGTTACCGTAGCAAACAACACACTCGTTTCTAAATCAAAAGTTTTATTAATATGATATAGCACATTATCAGTTGTATTATTTCCTAAGAAGTGCATTTTAAGTATTGTGTAAGGCCTTTTATCACAAGCCAAGGTATGTTTAACTGTAGATGGGATTTCATCAGGAATAACAGTCCTAACAAATCGTTTTGTTGTTTCATGCTTAGGTTTACTAAACACCTCAAGTACAGAACCTCTCTCGATAAGCTTCCCATGTTCCATAACTACAACGTGATTACATATCTTTTGGATTACATCTATCTCATGAGTTACGATAACGACTGTTACCCCTAGTTCACGATTAACGCGTTCTAATAATTGAAGAATAGACTCTGTTGTATCTGGATCAAGAGCACTTGTTGCTTCATCGCAAAGCAGAATTGATGGATCTGTAGCCAACGCACGAGCAATACCAACGCGCTGCTTTTGACCACCAGATAATTCTCCTGGATAGGCATTTGCTTTATCACCTAAATCAACAAAGTCTAACAAGGTTTTAACCTTATTATCAATCTCTGATTTAGGAACTTTATTTAGAATTAATGGAATCGCCACATTATCATACACAGATTTAGCATTCAATAAATTGAACTGTTGAAACACCATGCCGATGCGCTTACGAACCTTTCTGAGCTCGTTAAAACTTAAACCATTGATATTCACACCATCTATTTCAACATGACCAGAGGTAGGTACCTCTAAAGCATTAATCATGCGTAACAGTGTAGATTTACCGGCTCCACTAAAGCCAATAATGCCAAATATGTCGCCTTTTTCTATGGTAAAGTTTACATCAGATAATGCAGTAACCTTTTGCTTATTAACATCAAACTCTTTCGTTACATTTCGTATAGCAATCACTGTACCACCTCTTTTCCTACAATTCAGTAGGAATTAATTTTAAATTTAAAACATATCTATAAGGTATGATTTAATTATGTACTTAGATTACTACAATTTATAAGGACTGTCAAACCAAAAAAGAACCTCACCAGTTAAAAGGTTGAGGTTCTTTTATTATATAGCTCTTATCTTATAAGGGTTCACATCCCTATTTATCTAATTTTATTTTTTTACATCAAGCTGAACCAATTCAAACACTAACAAAAATAAATTATCTATATCGATTAAAGAGATATAGGGATCCTAAAATGACAGGCGCCCCTATATAGAGACCCATATTAGGTATTTCCCCCAATAAGAAGGCTGCTACAATAGCTGCCACTATAGGCGAGATATACATAAAATTAGTTACATCAGAAACCTTTTCAGCATGTTCCAAGGCATAGCTCCAGAATACAAAGCCTAACGCACTAGATAGGAATGCTAAATAGGCCATAGCAAATTTTGCACTAATCGGTGCCACCACAATCAATTCAATAGCATGTTCCGCAAAGGGCAATGCCATAATAGCCCCCGTAAACATAGACCACATAGCAATGGTAATAGGCTTATGTCCCTTTAAACTAAGTCCACGATTTAGAATATTATACACTGCAAAGAGTATCATCCCTAACAAAGTCCACAAGGCTCCTACAGGAATAGTAAGGGCGGAATTCCATAGAATAATTATGGCTACACCTATAAATGCAGTTATGGTAAATAGCCATCCTATAGGTCGTATTGTATCCTTATAAATAATCGTGGCCATCAGTGCTGTCGTCATCGGAGTCAAGGCCATAATAATACTGGATGTGGCCGCTGGAATTGTGCGCAAGCCTTCATTAAAAACAACTTGGTAAACAAAATTCCCTGTAGCGCCTAACAGAATATATAGTCCCCACTCACGCCATGTTGTCGGTATATGTAGCCCTTTTACAACGCCGATTACTAGCATAAGTAAAGCGCCACCCATGACCCTTGCCACAGACAATGTCAACGAATCTACTGACTGTAATGCGATTTTACTGAAAGGAAATGCAGTAGCCCACACCGCAATAGTAGCAGAAGCACCTAAAAGTGCTTTCTTTCGATTTGTCATTAACATCCACCTTTCAATAGCATTCGCCTATACAATCTATTATACCTTTTACCTCCTATGTAGGAAACGGTTTCTTCCTTATTCGTTCTACAAAATGCACAACAAAATTGTGGGAACAAGTAATAACGCTTTATGAAAACTATGTAGCAGATATGTCTATGTAGTTAATGCAACTATTCACTTAACTTGACTATTGTAAGTTCACTATTGATTCCATTGATTTCAATTTGATTTTCTGATTCAGACACAGAAAAATCGTCTACAAGATGTCCACGATTTTCAAAGAGCAATTTAGTACGAATACCTTTTTTCACCGCTTTGAAAGCATACTCATGAGAGACATATAGACGAGATTTCGCCGATATCTGATTCACATCAATTCGCCCCGTATAATCTGCTACATATATCTCCATTGGAGAGTTATTATCCAGCTCTATATGACTGTTACCGCCGGCAATATAAATTTCTTTAGCCTCTCCATCTAGCTCAAACTTTTCACTAATAATATCAAACAGCTCTAGCTTTTCACAATGGGTCGCTAGCTCCGTATCTCCCATATATTTTTCAGGCAAATTTATAAAAATCGACAGATGTTCTTTTACAAGCTCTTCACATAAGGATTTGGAACGATTTACATCCACATCGATACGCCTTTTGATATCATCGATTTTTACTTTCACCAGTTCCGTCAAATTTTCAATAGTATCACTGACCAGTTGAACCTTTATCTTCTCACCCTCTCCAGCTCTCATTTTTACGCGATTAACAGAACCCAGTTTAATGTCGAAATGTTTTATCTCATCGATATCGTATTCTACAATACTTTCATAAGGATATCGCGTTTTAACCGCTTCTTCTGAAAGCAATTCATCCACAGAGACATGGAATACAACTGAAAGAGCCTTTAAATTTGAAATATCCGGCATCCCACTGCCCGATTCCCATTTTGTTATGGCCTGTCTCGACACATTGAGCGTTTCAGCTAATTTTCCTTGAGATAATCCAGATTGTTTTCTATACTCCCGTAATCTTTCATTAAAATTCATAATGTAACCTCCTATTTTAGGCAATATCAGTTACTCTTCAACAAGAGCTGCTCAGAGTATAGTATATGATGTCATTGAAGAAAAGAAACGCTTGTTTTCCTTGCCGGCAACGTTCCGTAGCATTGCAATATGTGTGCATTTATAAAGACTTACAGGCTGATTCTGTACAAGATATAAACGGCCTCCGAACAGTACACAAATATAAACTATCCGATCATACTATTGAATAATCCGCCTTCATCCTCTTTAATGAAATTTTTATTTCCCTAAATAATATTGATATGCAATTTCATATTATTATGTATGCATCAAGTGAGATCACAAAAAGAAAAAACTTATATAATCCTCTATATACAAGTAAAATTCAATAATTCGACTTATGGAAATTTATAAGATACTTCACAAAATCGCATAGTATGTATTGAAAATCTATATCATCTATTCATTGTGGAATTGTTACAAACATTGTACACTATAGGCATAGAAATCTATAGTTATATCCTTTTATGGAGGTGCAAAATGCAACATACTGCATGGAAAGATTTTAACACAGGTGTGTGGGATAAAGCCGTTGATGTACGCGACTTTATTCAAAGAAACTATATCCCCTATGAAGGGGACGATTCCTTCCTTGCTGGTCCTACAGAACGAACAACAAAATTGTGGGAACAAGTAATGAAGCTTTATGAAGAAGAACGTGAAAAAGGCAGCATGCTCGATGCTGATACTTCCGTGGCCACACACATTACTGCCCATGCGCCAGGATATATCGACAAAGAACTTGAAACAATCGTTGGTTTACAAACTGACAAACCTTTAAAACGCGCTATGTTCCCTTATGGTGGCTTGCGCACAGCAAAATCCGCTATTGAAGAATACGGCTTCAAAATGGATCCGCAAACAGAGGACTTCTTTAAGAAACATCGCAAAACTCATAATGATGGCGTATTTGATGTATATACTCCAGAAATGCGTGCTGCACGTACCGCTCACATTGTAACTGGTTTGCCAGATGCGTATAGCCGTGGTCGTATTATCGGTGACTATCGTCGTATCGCTCTTTACGGTGTTGATTATCTCATTGAAGATAAAAAAGAACAATTTAGCATTACAATGGGTGACATGCTAGCAGATGTCATTCGCGACCGTGAGGAAATACAAGATCAAATCCGCTCTTTGAAAGAATTGAAAGAGATGGCAGCATCCTATGGCTATGATATTTCCAAACCAGCTAAGGATGTTCGTGAAGCTATGCAATGGATTTACTTCGGCTATCTTGGTGCTATTAAAGAGCAAAACGGTGCTGCTATGTCCATTGGTCGTAACTCCACATTCCTCGATATCTATGCGGAACGAGACCTTCGCAACGGCACATACACAGAGGAACAAATCCAAGAATTCGTAGACCATTTCATTATGAAATTGCGCATGGTTCGCTTCGCACGTATCCACGAATACAACAATTTGTTCACAGGTGACCCTGTTTGGACCACTGAATCCATCGGTGGTATGGGTACTGACGGCCGTACATTGGTTTCTAAGATGTCCTTCCGTTACCTACATACATTGACTAACCTTGGCCCTGCTCCAGAGCCAAACCTCACTGTATTATGGTCCCCTCGCATGCCTATCGGTTTCCGCCGTTTCTGTGCGAAATTATCCATTGAAACATCTTCCATTCAATACGAAAATGACGAATTGATGCGTCCTAACTCTGGTGATGACTACGCCATCGCATGTTGCGTATCCCCAATGCGTATCGGTAAAGAAATGCAATTCTTTGGTGCTCGTTCCAACTTGGCGAAATGCTTGCTTTACGCTATCAACGGTGGCGTTGACGAAAAGTTGAAGAAACAAATTGGTCCTAAATACCGCCCTATCACTTCCGAATACTTAGAATTTGACGAAGTATGGGAAAAATTCGACGACATGATGGAATGGTTGGCAGGCGTATATGTAAATGCCTTGAACATCATTCACTACATGCACGATAAATATGCTTATGAAAAACTAGAAATGGCATTGCATGACCGCAAGGTAACTCGTTGGTTTGCAACTGGTATCGCTGGTTTATCCGTAGTAGCAGACTCCTTATCCGCTATTAAATATGCTAAGGTAAAACCTATCCGTGACGAAAATGGCATCGCTGTTGATTTCGAAATCGAAGGTGACTTCCCTAAATATGGTAACGATGATGACCGTGTAGATAGCTTGGCAGCAAAGGTTGTTTCCACATTTATGAACAAGATTCGTAAACATCCTACATATCGTCAATCCGTTCCAACTATGAGCTTGTTAACAATTACTTCCAACGTAGTATATGGTACTGCTACAGGTTCTACTCCAGATGGCCGTAAAGCTGGCGAAGCTTTCGCTCCTGGCGCGAACCCAATGCACGGTCGTGATTCTCACGGTGCTGTATCCTCGTTGGCATCCGTAGCTAAAATGCCATGGCGTGATTGCTCCGATGGTATTTCTAATACCTTCTCTATCATTCCGGACGCATTAGGTAAATCTGGTGAAACATTTGTTTCCGTCAGCGATTTTGATATTGAGTTAGACCCTTCTCAATTGCCTAACAGCAATACAAACTTCGCATGCAGCGAACCAAATGTTACTATAAAGGAAGATAAATAAAATCTTCCACAGTATCGGACTGCTTTCACCGGCACCGATACGAGTGTTAGTCTTGGTTGAAAGGAGGTTATACCCATGAGCAACCAACAAGTTGATAACTTGGTAGAGTTATTGGATGGTTATTCCCAAAAGGGCGGCCATCATTTGAACGTTAACGTGTTTACTCGTGAAACATTGTTAGACGCTCAAAAACATCCTGAGTTGTACCCTCAATTGACGATTCGTGTATCCGGTTATGCGGTGCACTTCAACAAATTGACAAAACAACAACAGGACGAAGTTATTTCCCGTACATTCCATCAACGTATCTAATCGAGGTTTCCTATGACTGGACGTATTCATTCGGTTGAAACGATGGGTACGGTTGATGGTCCAGGCATGCGCATGGTGGTATTTCTTCAAGGATGCCCCATGCGCTGTGCTTATTGCCATAATCCTGATACATGGGATGAAACTAGCGATAATGCTAAATTCATGACCGTAAAGGAATTATGGGACCAGTACGAACGTAACCGCCAATTTTATACTAATGGTGGTATCACCGTCACAGGTGGGGAAGCTCTTATGCAAATCGACTTTGTTATTGAGCTTTTCACATATTTCCGTGAAAGAAACGTCCATACCTGTTTAGATACAAGTGGAATTTGTTTTGACCCCCACCAAGAGGTGGCATACCGTAAATTACTCAGTGTAACTAGTCTCGTCATCCTAGACATTAAGGAAATCGATCCAGCCAAGCATTTATGGTTAACGGGTAAACCGTTAGAGCCCATTCTCGGGTTTGCTCGATTGACGGCAGACGTGGAAGTTCCGATTTGGGTTCGTCACGTAGTAGTCCCTACGATTACAGATAATGCCGATCGTCACTATCGTCTAGGCTTTTTCCTAGGATCTCTGAAAAATTTACAAGCCGTTGATTGCTTACCTTATCACGTTATGGGTATTGCTAAATATAAGGAGTTAGGTATTCCCTATCGCCTAGAGGGCATCCCAGCTGCAACGAAAGATATTGCAGCTAAAGCGACAAGAACCGTGGTGGAAGGCATCAAGGCCTATAGACGCCATTGGTGGAGTCCCATCAAAACACAACATCAATCATAATCAAGTTTGAGGATAACTACCTCCCTTGATATATATAAATATATATACCAAGACTTGATCTATGATAGCCCTAATCAATAGAGCCGCCCCCATACAACCGGGGACGGCTCTTATTGCATTTAAATAAACTTTCTATCATACAAACGGGCAGCGATGAGGACCACTAAACAAGATCCCACATTATGCACTAATGCACCTGTAGTAGGCGTCAAAACCTCAAGCAATGAGAGAATAATAGCGATACAATTAATGACCATTGATAAAGCAATACTAAATTTTATAGTTTTAATCGTAGCATCTGATAATCGTTTAATATAAGGAATTTTACTAAGGTCATCACTCATCAAAGCAATGTCTGCTGTTTCTATGGCAATATCACTACCAATAGTCCCCATTGCAATACTCACATCAGCAGTCTTCATAGCCGGTGCATCGTTAATTCCATCGCCAACCATACAAACCTTATGATGTTTCCCTTGCAATGATTCGATAATACTTACTTTTTCTCCTGGTAAAAGCTCCGCATGTATTTCGGAAACGCCAGATTTCTTTCCAATATATGTAGCTGCTGCTTTACTATCACCAGTAAGTAATACTGTTGTCATATCTAAGCTTGAGATAGCAGATATCATATTTATCACATCATTTCGCATTGTATCAGATAATGTAATGATACCTATAATATGCTCTCTATCTGCAATAATGACAGATACCTTTCCTTCACTTCGATATACATTAATGGCTTGTTGAATAGACTCACTGACAATAATATTATGCTCTTCAAGGAATCGTTCATTTCCACAATATAATTCTCGACCTTTTATTACGGCTATAATCCCTTTACCTACGAACATCGTAAACGAAGTAGTATCAAGTATTTCTAAATCTTGCTCTATGGCATGAGAAACGATAGCTTTACCAATAGGATGCTCGCTCTTAGCCTCTGCAGATGCAGCTAATTGAAGAATATCGGTCTCACTATAATCTGTATCAACGGCTAAAATAGATTGGACCGCTAACTGACCACGTGTTAATGTGCCGGTTTTATCAAATGCCATAGTATCTACTTTTCCCATAGTTTCAAGAATTTCACCAGATTTAATAATAACTCCATGTTTAGTAGCTTGACCAATAGCAGCCATAACTGCAGTAGGTGTAGCGAGCACCAATGCACAAGGACAAAACACTACCAACACAGTAACACCGACGATGATATTACCAGTTATTAAATAGCCTATACATGCAATCATCAATGCAATAGGAACCAATCGACTAGCAACAATATCAGCTATACGCTGAATCGGAGCCTGTTTCTGTTCCGCATTTTTAATAAGTTGAATCATTTTTTGAATAGAACTATCTTCGCCCACTTTAGTAGCTATAATATCTATGGCACCAAAACAGTTAATCGTTCCGCCAAATACATCATCATCAATTATTTTATCAACAGGTATAGACTCGCCTGTCATAATGGATTGATCTACCGTTGTTTCACCATTAATAATGCGTCCATCTACAGGTATCGTTTCGCCCGGAAGGATTCGTAAATAATCACCACTTTGTATAGACTCTACAGGAACCATCATTTCTTTGTTATCTTGTATTTTACGACCCTTAACAGGTGCTAATGAAATTAACTTCTTCAACCCTTTTTTTGCTCGCTCGGTAGTTGATTCTTCAAGGAGAGCGCCTAAAGCCATAATAAACGCTACCTCACCAGCCGCAAATATATCTCCGATGGCAACGGCTGCAAACATAGCCATGGAAATCAATAGAGCTGATGAGATTTTACTAATTCCCTTATTATATACAATCCTTCGTATAGATAAATATACAAGAGGAAAACCACAAATAATAACGGTAATCCAGGAAGGTTCAAAAGGGAATATATTTTGAAATGGTCTCTGTCCACCAAACTCCTCTATCAAATGCGGAATCCCATCAAGCAGTAAAAATAGCCCCGCTAAAATCGTCATATATAAACCAGATAATATATCATGTATTCGATGTACCATACAACAATCCCCTTATCAAACTTTCACTACCAATATGAATTGAATTATGACTACACTTACAGTACAATAATTACGATAGCGAACACCTTGTTCACTTTAATTGTATCAACCTATAGTTTTAATACAATATATAAAACATCTTATATGTTCATTACGGAACATATAAGCTATTCTGTACTAAAAGAACGATAGGAGTTAATATGGATCGTAGACAGAAAAAAACTCGCAAAGCCATATTTATAGCTTTTAACGAATTATTATCTAATAAGGCGTATGACAAAATCACCGTTCAAGAAATCATTAGTGCCGCAGATATTGGCCGCACCACCTTTTATGCTCATTTCGACACAAAAGAAGCATTACTAGAAGCACTCTGCGAAGACTTATTTTTACATATAAAAGATAGTATTAATCATTTACCTCATGCTCATGGGCTTTATCAACAAAGTATTTACCCAGTCTCAGTATTTGGTCATTTATTACAACATTTACAGCAAAATGAAAATAAAATCCTAGAGCTACTAGCTAGTGATAATAACGAAATCTTTTTGCGCTATTTCAGGGATCATCTAAATGAGTTGGTACAAGGATATTTTATCAACCAAGACCGTAAAGCAAATACAAATCTACCAGATGACTTTATTATCAATCATATTTCAGGTAGTTTTGTGGAAATGGTGTTATGGTGGGTAAAAAACGGCATGAAAGAATCGCCTACAGAATTAGACAATTACTTTCATGCCGTTATAGAACCTATTATATAATTATTTTAAATCTATTAGGATACAACATTGATTGGTTCACCCTTAAAGAAGGCTTGTACATTGTCACGAATGATTCCTACCAAGCGTTGACGTGTTTCAAGGCCTTTCCAACCCATGTGTGGAGTAATGATAACATTATCTAGGGTATAAAGAGGGCTATCCTCAACTGGTGGTTCTACCTCTTGTACATCGAGACCGGCCCCAGCGATACGTTTAGCGGCTAATGCTTCACAAAGATCCCTTTCATTAATGAGAAGTCCACGGCCCGTATTCACAATGACCGCATTAGGCTTCATCTTACCGATTGTTTTTTTATTAATAAGATGTTTAGTTTGGTCATTTAGCGGGCAATGTAAGGAAATATAGTCACTATTTTCTAGCAGTTCATCAAGGCTCACATAACGAATGCCATCACCATCAGCCTTTGGTGTACGTGTATGCACTAAGATGTTCATACCTAGCGCTTTTGCAACTTTGATGACTTCCATACCGATGTGACCAGCTCCGACAACACCTAAGGTTTTACCATTCACTTCTGTATGGCTCACTTGAAGGTATTTCGTGAAATTGCTGCGATCACCTTTAGCCAGCATACCAATTTGTTGCTGCATGGTAGAAGCAAAATTGAGGATCATCATGATCACTGTATGTGCTACACGCTCTGTGCTATACGCAGGAATATTGCACACAGTGATGCCCTTTTTCTTTGCTGCATCAAGGTCAATATTATTATAGCCAGTACCTGCTTCTACGATAAGCTCTACAGTATCAGGGAATTGTGAAAGCAGATCGGCACTTACAGGCAATTCTTTTGTAACCACAACACGAGCACCTTGAATCCGTTCAATAAGCTCAGCATTCGTACTATCTTCGTAGACCTGCACATCATTAGATAATATGGAGAAATCCAATGCATGGTCATAATTCATTTTGCCTGCATTTACCACTACTACACGTTCGCTCATGAGAACCTCCTAAATTGAATAGCTTTAAATATATGTAATACTACTTCTATATAAATTATACTATTATTTATATAAATTTATACTAAAATAACTTCCATTATATATCAACTACCTATACCAATTAATATACTTTCACAACTAATTAGTATTCTTTCACAATTATTGTATATAATATATGCAGAAGAGCTATAAAATTAGAAATATAACTAATTTTTCTGTATAAAACTTTCACAAAAGTATTGTGTAATTCCCCAAAAGTTATAAAATAAGAGTAATGTTATATAGAATTGAGGAATACCATGAGACCCACCTATTTGACCATAAATACAAGTCTCGTTCGCGAGAATTTGCGTAAAATTAAAGATAGTTTGCCTGAGTGGAGCACATCTACAGCTGTTATCAAGGCCAATGGCTACGGCCACGGCAGCGTTATGATGGGCCGTATTGCTGTGGAGGAAGGTTACGAATCCTTAGCCGTTGCTATTCCGGAAGAGTCTGTACCTCTTCGCAACGCAGGTATTATGGTGCCTATTTATCTATTAGGTCTCACAAGGCCACAATCTTTTGAGCTTGTGGCAGATACGAATTCCATTCCTGCTGTTTGTGAATCTACAGACTTGGAAGCACTCGATAAAGTAGCCGATAATCACGACATGATTATTCGCGTTGCTGTTGCCGTCGATACAGGCATGCATCGCATCGGTATCAAGCCTGAGGATGCCATTGAGTTTATCAAACGCATTGAGTCCTACGAAAATTTGGAAATAGATGGATTCTTCTCCCACATGAGCAATGCTGATGCGGCGGATCAATCACACGCCCATAGCCAAACGCAAAAATTTCATCACATGGTAGATGAAATACGAGCATTCCGTCCAGAAGCAGATTACCGTTTCTCCCTCGCCAACAGTGCAGGGCTCTTATCTGTCAAAGACAGTTTATTTACAGATGCTCGTCCTGGTATTATTCAATACGGTATCATGCCATCCCTTGATGTGCCAAATCGATTGGGCTTAAAACCAGTTTTATCTTTCCATAGTGAAGTTGTTCATGTACAACACATACCTGCTGGCGAAGGCATTGGATATGGATCTACCTATATCACAGCTGAGCCAATGACGATTGCTACCATTCCTGTAGGATATGCGGATGGCTATCCTCGTAGTCTATCCAATCGAGGCACCGTACTGATTCATGGCACTCGTTGCCCCGTAGTAGGTCGCATTTGTATGGACCAATTCATGGTCGCCGTTCCAGATACAATTACCGTAAAGCCAGGCGATAAGGTGGTTCTTCTAGGTTCCCAAGGTCATGAAAGCATTTCTGCTTTAGAAATTGCAGCCCTTGCTTCCACAATTCCTTATGAGATTTTTTGTGGATTCTCAGAGCGCGTACCACGACAATATATTTAACCTATGTAAAATAAAGAAAGCCCGTATCACATGTAGAATTCTACATGTGATACGGGCTTTCTTGCTCTCCTATACCCAGCGTGCTGTAAAGCAGTTACGTTCTTATTGTGAGAGAGAGTATATATACCAAGTATATAATCTTATGATTCGGAGGGAACCACAATTCATAAGGGGCCCTCTGAATGATAGACGGCATAGGAGAGAGTCAATGTTTATCTATCCAATCCAGAGGGCTGTGTGTAATTGTTTAATGTGTGTGTTGTTTATTGTGTGTTTTTGTGTGTTTTATGTGTTGTGTATGTGTGTGTAAGTGTACTTATGTTATGTGTGTATAGTTTTGAGTGCTTAGTGTTCGTTTTTGAAAGGGTTTACTTTACAGCGCTATAGAATAGGAGATCAACTTATTTTGCTACCGTCCCTGTTTTAGCATCCAATACAACGGATATCGGTTTATTTTGTGCATCATGGAACTCTATGGTATATAGTGATTTTCCATTTTGATTAGCAAGAGACCACGCATTAATACCAGTCGCTACCTTGCCAGACTGTACAAAAGCTGCATTAATTGCCACATGTGGAGGTATTACTGTTCCGGCATCAATAGCACTAGCTTCCATAGATGCGTCATATGCTTTAGGAGTACCATCCGTTACATTACCAGTAGCCACATCTAGAGTCATAGAATGAGCACCACTAGTATTAAAACCAGCTACTTCATAGATGGCAGTTTTACCTTGAGTTTTGAAGGATACATTAGTGATTTTGGAGTTTCCAAATTTACTTTCGAATTGGTCAATTAAATAATTAGCACCAACTACGAAAATACTATTTTGGTCTACTACGCCTTCTTGCTGATTGGTTGTGCTAGGTTGTGATTTTCTACTTTTAGAGTTTTTTTTTCCTCTTTAGTAGGCTCTTCTTTATCAGCCTTTTTTTCGTCTTTCACAACTTTTACTTTAGGCGCTTTGTCTACTGCAGCTTTTTTAGTATTTTTAACTTCTTTATCATGCTTTGCTACAGATTCAGATTTTTTATCGCCACCGCGTACTACTCTTGTTTCACTAGGAGCTTTAGCTACAGATGCAGTTTCAATAGTAGGAACTGCTGCTGCAGGATTTTCTGTACTAGGTACTACAGTTTCTTGAGCTACTGGTGTTTTAACATCTTGTGTAGCTGTTGGAACTGGTGTAGTATTACGAACTGCTGTACCTACTTGATTACCGTCTGCTACAGGAGCTACCGGAGTTTTAGGTGCAACTGCAGTAGTAGCCACATCTGGAGCCACCGCTACAGTAGGAACTACTGGATCAGTAACTGGTTGTGCTGGAGTCGCTGTACTCGCTGTTTCTTGCGTAACAGGCATTGGAGTTACTGGTTCAGCTGCTGTTACAGCTACAGTGGCACCAAATACACCAGCCACTGCTAAAGCAATACTACTTTTTAAAATAGATTTTTTCATATTGTCCTCCTTATTAATTCATATACATGCAACTTTACGCATGTATATTTCCAGTCAACTCAATGTCATCATGTAAGTTCCAAAACATATATCTAGCATGGACTTGTAGATATATAGTTTGGAAATTTCAGATATAGTTGAGTTTGTCTTTCGACTGGTACACATACTATCGATAGTCTATGAAGTCAAAATGTAGAAGAACCATTAAATGCTTATTTTATAGTGAGTTTAGAATGAATTTATATATAATTCCTATAAAATCCTATGGGATTTACTTTATACTTAAAAATTCCATGAATAACATATCAAAAGCCGTTTACCCCATATATAAGGGATAAACGGCTTTCAAAATACACGTATTGATATCTAAAAATTCACATTCATGAGCAAACTTTCACAAAAAATACTTCAATACTAGTTATTTTTTTAAGAAAAACAGTATTAATGTATTTAATTATTATATTCAGAATAAAATAACTAAGCACTATTAAGATATAATAACTAGTCAATCATATATTAGTCATCAAATTTAACAGATAGCAATTTACCGTTCATTGCATCCATACGTACATGTACCTCTTTATTATCTTCTGTACCAAAGCTAACTTTGTACACGATTTTATCTTTATCATAGCCCACAGCCCATTCGTTGAGGCTCACAGCTTTGCCTTTTGTTTGGGCATAAGCAAAGTTCACCACTGCTGCAGGAGGTAAAATTTCTCGTGGATCAAAAGATTTTTTCTTTAACGATTTATGGAAGTCCCCTTCGCGTTTTTCAAAGATTTGATTAGTAGCATAGATATACGTTAACTCATATTTGCCAGTTTCATCAAAACCTTCTACATCATACTTAATTTGACCTCCATCTGCATCAAAGGCGATTTCCGTAATTCCAGCATTTGGATGATTTTGGATAAAGGCATTCAATAAACCATTAGCGCCTACAATTGCCGCATGGTTGCCATCAACAACTGCCACAGTTGGCTCTACAGCTACTAAAGGGGCTGCACTTGCATTTGGCATGCCAAATGCCGCTGCCAAGGCCAATACAAGGCTACCTTTTACAAAAAATGATCTCATTGGTTCCTCCATATCTCAAACAGTTATCATAACAATATATATACAATTATACACTAAATCAACGCGGTTTATAATCTTTATTTATATAATTAGTGCATGTACCTACGCCCTATGATACAATGCACATAGATTCATTTTTGTAACTACATGTGAGCTAACTATGATTTCAATTTACCCCACTATATATCACGCATTTCAATGCAAGGCCGATCAATGCGAAAATACATGTTGTCAGCTGTGGACCATCGATATAGATGAGCCTACTGCTAAACGTTACCATGCTATGACTGGCTCTCTTGGTGAAAGCTTACGCCAAGCCATCACTGTTGATGATGAAGGCAGTCATTTTATCTTTTCTAAAGCACAACCTATGTGTCCCTTACTCAATGAAAAAGGTCTATGCAAAGTAGTTCTTGAATTAGGAGAAGAAGGACTTTGTGACACCTGTCATATGCATCCACGCTTTTATAAATACATTGAAGACTTAGAACTATGTGGCGTTGGATTATCTTGTGAAGCATCGGTTGAACTATTAGCCCAACAAGAACCGATGGACTTTCTCCTCTTTACAATTGAAGATGACCATAATGAATTCAACTCTGAGGAGCGATTAACACTCCACAATATTTTTGAATTATTAGCCTTTGATTTAGATCCTAATCTATTCCAATATACGCCAAAGCCCTCAAAGCAGTCTTTCAAAGAACTATTAGACCTATATAAACAAACGGAACCCATCGATGAGAATTGGACAGCACAAGTTAATACATTATCTAGTAAACTAGACCAACTCATCGCATCCGTACAGACCTATATACAGCAAGAGGATATGAGCCTATTTAACAAAGTGTACCAATATATATTGTATCGCCAAATCGATATGCTATCAGATTATTCCTTGGAATCTATCTTAGCCTATGCAAAGGATGGTACTGACTATATACTTATAGCCAGCGCCTTAGAGGGACAACCATTAAAACAAATTGCTAGATGGTCACAACAAATCGAATACGACGAAGATAATGTGGCGCTATTATTACAACACTACGAAGCCCAACTTATTATAGAGTGAACAAAAACCGCAAGAATTTTATCTTGCGGTTTTTTTAAGTCTTATTATAATACATCATTTGAAGAAAGTATGAACAAAGCGAATCCATTGAGGTAATACAGAGACAGATAATAATGCCACAATAAAGATAACAATATAGGTTTTAATGATACCTAATTCAACATAACGTCTCATTAATTGGGCTACAATGAACACGGCATAATACTGGCTGAACATCGTAATAAGATAAGCCATATCCCCTACATATTTTTGAAGAGACAAAGAGAAAAAAATAATCCCTAGTATATGAATTAATACTAAGACAACCGTGCGAAGTGCATTTGTATAAGCTAATCCATATATATAATTGCGCAATACCCCACCATAAGTACCACGACCACCTAATAAAACAAGTAAGCGCCATATAACAAATGAACCGATGATAATTTGAAAAATTAAAAATACAGAACTTGCTAAAATACTAATTACATCAAAATGAGTTAACCCAGTAATCCGTTTAATTCCGAGCATTGGAGATATAACTTTCACCATAAACGGTAAGCTATAGGTCATTATATATAATACAATAGTAGATACGACTAGATTCAGAATGGCTCTTGTATGAGATCCATAATTGATAATATTCTGAAAAGATTGTTCGCTAAGCCTGGTAAATAAATGCAATATATCCTTATTCCATGTCATAAATGCTCCTTTTAGTTTAAAACTAGTAAAAAAGGACGAGCCATGTCTCGTCCTAGATATATCATATGTATTTTATCGAGTCAACATATAAATCCATTCAAACACGTGTGCTACCAAAAGAGCAATCAACATTAGAATCAAACCTTCATAAGGGGTCCCATTAATACATGCTCCCACAATACGTCCCATAGTTTGTAACAATAATACGGTACTTAAAACACATAGCACAATCATACAGAAGCCAATGATTGCTTGCAGTATTAATGGTACCGAAGTTAAAATCAGCATAATCCCTGCTGTAAAAGTAATCAATGCCACAACAAGTTGAGCAAATGACATGATATGCAAAATACCGGTTGTAACAGTTCGAACATAAAATTTACGCTGTTGAGCAACCGCATAAACTATAATGATACATGCCATGAAAATAACTTTTCCGATTACCCATGCAAAGCGACCCATATTCCAAAATTCTCTAGGACTACCCATCTGTTCCAAAAAAAGTTGTATTTCATGTTGACCTACTGGAAGAGATAGCGATTCCCACCTTACTAATAACGAAGAATTGCGTATAAACGCACGTATAGCATCTAAATATACGCCTTCACCTACAATAGTAAATTGATAACATATGAGTGTTAATAGCAGCATTCCTATGAGTTGCCCATAGGCAATATCAAAGTGATACATACGAGGATTATTCTCTTCAATAGGGTTTAATAAACGATAGATAAACTGCATTAAACCCACCATCATAGGTATCACCACCTTTTACACAATATACATACACAACATTTAAGTTTGAATACTATAACATACAACACACAATAAGGAACTATAAAAAATAGTTCCTTTTCATTTTCCGTTCATCATTATAGCACAAAACACATATCTTTTCATACTTTAATTATCCCAATGTAATGGGTCTTTCAAGCCTTTTTCCTTATAAAATACAGAGAAAAGCTATTAGAAGATTATATATAATCAGCTAATAGCTTTTTAGTAGAAAAGGGCTGTTTTATTACAGCCCCTTTCATATTTTTCATGTTATGTAATTATCTGGAACTAGCAAGTACTACCATACCAATCAAGATACCTAAAATGATTACAGGAATTAAACTCGTAATAATAGAAATGCCAAAAGTTGCTAAATGGGATTTATTAATTTGGCGACTCAATAATGTTAAGCATACCCAGAATGTATAGACTGCAAAAGCTATCGTTGCGAATATAATAATAGTTATCCATACAATACTACCTACTATAGAGTCAGGATTAGAGCCTAGTAGCAACAAAAATGGCAATGATAGTAATAGGAAGCCAATGAAATATACTAAGCCCATAATCTGATTATAAGCTTGTTCGTACCACATGATTTTTAACACAGACTCATATGTAGTATGGGCATCAAATTTATTGGCGACCCAAGAGAAAATCGCAGAATAAATAGCAATACCAATAAAAGCAAATAGCAAGCCAACCGCTAGGCCTAATATACCGGCCCCAGAAAGAGCCGCCGCACCAGTAAGTGCAACACTAAGTTTATCCACAAATATCATACTCAAAAAAGTAGGTAGAATATTTGAAAATACGAATGCCACCAATGCCAAAGCTACTGTAGCATAGAACCCTTTTCGACAAGATCCATGCTCTACAATCTGTGGAATACCGCGTTTAAAGGGAGCTACCACAAGCTGCCAAATATCTGAATACCATTTTGTTTCCATAGAACCTCCAAAACACCTATATTTTTCTAATCGTAACACAAACTATATTTAAACCGTCATGGACAACATTATACCTCCCACACCAAAGATGAAGGATATTATGTAAAAAGAAATTCCCGTTATCCAAAGATTTAGACCAAATTGCTTATAGGTAACTTGCCCCTTCAAAATAATAACTATGGTCAAGCCCTTTCATCAGCAACCCCTGATTTATTAATGATAACCATATTAGGTTTCCTTTTTATTTCATCTATTAATATATTATACTATATAATTCAAATTTTAAGACATTATTCTAACCTATTATAACGCAAAAAAGCAGCCCCACTAGGGGCCGCCTTTTCGTTTATCTTATTGCAAAGATGCTGCAATTTTTGTAAGGTTTTCATCCATACGTTCTAAGTATGTTTTATTATCTTCGTTACTTTCGATAGTGTAAATAGTTTCTACCTTAGCGCCTACTTCTTGTGCCAAAGTTTTGGATACTTCTGGACTAGCCATTTCTTCTGCAAAGATAGTAGTAATATGGTTTTCTTTAGCGTATTCGATGAGTTTAGCCAATTGTGCTGCATTAGGTTCACCTTCAGCAAATACATCTTCCACACTGTTTTGTTCTAAACCAAAATCACGGCATAGGTACGCAAACGCTGCATGGCCTGTAACAAAGTTTTTATGCGGAGCTTTAGCGAATTGCTCTTCATATTTTTTAATCATTGCATCTAATTTAGCAACGTATTCAGTATAATTCTTTTCATAATAATCCTTGTTTGCTGGGTCAACTTTTACAAGGGCATCCTTGATATTTTTCACTTCAATTTTAGCATTTTTCAAAGATAACCATGCATGAGGATCTTCTGCACCATGTTCTTTAATTTCTTCTGGGTCAGTATTTTTAATAGCTTCAACACCTTCAGTAGCTACAACAGATACGAGTTTATCATTTTTAGCTGCTTCGATAGCTTGTTTTGCCCAAGGCTCCATACCAAAACCGTTATACACAAAT
This sequence comes from Veillonella parvula, assembly GCF_002005185.1. GTDB lineage: Bacteria > Bacillota > Negativicutes > Veillonellales > Veillonellaceae > Veillonella > Veillonella parvula_M. Next base: position 919,785 of record NZ_CP019721.1, on the reverse strand, counting down.
ACTTGAGCTGTTGCCAATTGTTTCATATTTTCAGGCTTCAATTCGAAATCATGTGGTTCTACGCCATCTGGTATAATAGTAGATACCTCTACCTTGTCACCACCAATAGCCTTAGTAAACTCAGCCATTGCATTAAAGCTTGTTACCACTTGGATTTTTTTACTTGCTTGTTCCTTCTGTGCATTCGGTGCATCGTTGCCACAACCTGCAAATAAAGCAGCCATCATAATACCTACAACTAACAAAATCAGTTTCTTGATCATCGTAGTCCTCCTTTGTAAAAACCTGATCGCTATGCCTATACAGAATATAAACCATTCTTTAGTTGCAGTTGCGACTCAGTTGCATTTGTAATATAGTTATAGTATAAACTTACTTAGAATTTTGTCAATCAGAAATGTGGTTTTCATATGTTATCAATAGAACATCTTTATTTTTCCTATCAAGGTCAACCGCCTTATGTGTTAAATGACCTTAATTTACATATTCACAGTGGTGATTATATATCCATCGTTGGGGATAATGGGTGTGGTAAAAGTACCTTGCTCCGTCTCATTTTAGGTTTTCTTACCCCTGTAAAAGGCTCTATCAAGCGAAGCACCAATAATATTCGGTATGTGTCTCAAAAAAATGACTTCTCTCACGCAGGCTTTCCTATTACGGTAAAAGAAATCCTCGATTCCTACCGTAAACTTTTAAAGATTAAGGATAAACAGGAAGTCAATCGCGTATTAGAGCTTACCCATATGACGGAATTTAAAGACCGTCTCATCAGCAAACTTTCAGGTGGACAAGCTCAGCGTGTATCTATCGCCCGCGCCCTCATCGGTAAGCCTGACCTCATCATCCTCGATGAGCCTTCAACAGGTATCGATAGAAAAAGCCAAGAGGGCATCTATGCTCTACTTCGAAATTTGAACCAAGAGCACCATATTACGATTATCTCTGTTGAGCACAATATCGAAATGGCTCTCGCCAACTCTACCAATATCTACCATATTGCAAATGGTCAAGGTCACCTTTGCTCCCCTGAGCAATATGCTAGTGAAATCATGCACAGTACAGGTCGCAATCCAATAGATCACAAAAACTGCTCCTGTTTCACAGATGTAACAATAGAAGCTCAGGCTCAGGCTCAGGCTCAGGCTCAGGCTCAGGCTCAGGCTCAGGCTCAGGCTCAGGCTCAGGCTCAGGCTCAGGCCGATGATACCACAGTTGAGGAGGTGCGCCATGTTTAGTTATGATTTCATGCAAAATGCCTTCTTCGTAGCAATTTGTATTTCTCTTTTATGTCCATGTATTGGTATCTTCATGGTGCTACGCCGTTCCAGTATGATTGGCGATACCATGAGTCACGCATCGCTAGCAGGTATTACACTAGGTTTATTAACGAATACTAATCCAATTTTAGGAGCCTTTATCTTCACTGCCATCTGCGGTGCACTCATCGAGTTCTTGCGAAAATATTTTTCACACCATCTCGATCTTATTCTTACTATCATCTTATCCCTCAGCATCGGTACAGCTATTACACTTATTAGCTCAGGCAAACTAAAGGCTAACGCAAATGTATTCTTCTTTGGTAGCATCCTAACGGTAAACGCAACCGATATGATTAGTATTGCAGTGCTCACCATTTTATCAGTATTAACGCTATACTTTTTGTATAACTCCTTACTCTACATCGCTTACGATGAAGAAGCGGCTCGTGTAGCAGGTGTTAAGGTAGATTTTATCAACTATATCTTTGCTATCTTAATGGCTGCCGCCGTATCCATTTCTATTAAAATCGTTGGTGTTCTCGTATTGAGTGCCATGATTGCATTACCAGTAGCATCTGCATTACAATTAGAAAAAGGATTTAAAATAACTTTATTATGCTCCATTGGATTTAGCTTACTTGCCATGATTATCGGACTTTTTGGATCCTACTTCCTTAACGTAGCACCTGGTGGCTTCGTGTCCCTAACGTCGGTAGGTATTTTATTGGTAGTGTTAGTCATTAAAAATATTCGCACCATCATACGACGCTTTCAGTTTAGTAGATAAGCTAAAACAATAATTTATATATTTAGGCATAAATATTATAGCTAGTTAGAGTAATATAACTAGTTAGAGTCAAATAATACAGCTAGTAGATTAAAAAATATAACTAGTTAAATATAAAAATATATCTAACCAAATGCGATAGCATATTTGATATTCTATTAGCCATATAAGTCATTTAACTATACAGGTGTATAGCATGTTTAGTATTAAAATAGAATCGAAAGAGAGCTATGAATACAACAACTTGGCCAGAAGGCATAAAAAAGACCAAACAGCGCGAAGCCATTTGGTCTGTATTAACAACTACAGATAAACCCATTACAGCCCTTGAAATCGCAGAACACTTAGGTGACGGTAGCACTACTTGGATGTCTACTATCTACCGTACACTTGAACTATTAGAAACTAAGGGTATCGTTACACGTACCACGCTCATGGGTAGTGATATGGCATATTATGAAATCACCCCTCATACACACCGCCACTATGCTGTATGTACGAGCTGTGGTGCTATGATACCACTCCATACCTGTCCTGTCGTAGAAATGCCTAAAGAACTCAGCAAAGCAGGATTTACTGTGACGGAACATCACTTAGAGATTGCTGGAATCTGTAGAAACTGTAAGGATAAAAATAAATAACAAAAAGGACGTAACACTGTAGTTACGTCCTTTAACGTTTTAGCGTATACTTTGGAATTAACCGTATTTAGCTTTCACCAATTACAGCATCAACGGAGCCACTAAGAAACCGAGTGCTACGGAGATGGCAATAGCAAGTACGCCAGGTATGAAGAACGGATGGTTAAATACGAGTTTACCAATTCGTGTAGAGCCCGTATCGTCCATTTGTACAGCCCCCAAAAGTGTTGGATATGTAGGCAATACAAAGAGTGCAGATACAGCTGCAAAGGATGCGATAATAATATAAACGGATCCTGTGTTCTCTGGTGTAATACCGAGAGCTAGAATTACAGCTGGTACCAAAGCTTGCGTAGTTGCCGCTTGACTATACAACAATGTACTTGCAAAGAAGAACGCTACCGCCAATAGGAACGGATATGCTGTTACCATGCTAGAAGCGAGCGCTTTGATTTCAGGGATATGACCTTTTACAAAGGTATCACCCAACCATGCTACGCCTAGTACGCAAACACAAGCGGATAAGCCGGATTTGAATGTACTTGTATTAACAAGTTCTGCTGTATCAAGCTTACAGAAGAATGTGATAGCAGCCGCAATAATCATCATAAAGCCGATGATAGCATCATTTCGACCAAAGATAACTGGTTTAATAATACCAATGTTTTTGGAAATTGCTGTTGCGTAGAATACGATACAAATGATACCAATCAAGAAAATCAATACTGAAGTTTTTGCACCAGGTTTTAAGTGGAAATCAGTGCTTTTTTCACGAGGTGGCGCCACGTGACCTGCCGCCAAACGTTCTTGATACACTGGATCAGAAGATAAATCATTATTCGCAAAGGTAGACATGATAAATGCCGTAATCATAACCCCTACAAATGTTGTGGAAATACAGATGGCGAGCAATGTAGGATAGTTAACACCATATGGCTCAAGGAACCCACTCATAGCAACTACTGCTGCCGATACAGGACTCGCTGTGATACCAATTTGGCTTGCTACAACGGCGATAGATAATGGCACAGATGGCTTAATGTTTTCACTTTTCGCCACCTCTACGATTACTGGAATCATAGAGAATGCTGTATGACCAGTACCCGCTAGAATAGTTAAGAAATACGTAACAGTTGGTGCCAAATAGTTGATATGCTTAGGATTTTTACGCAAAATACTTTCAGCAATGCGCACCAAATAATCAAGACCGCCGGCTAACTGTAAGGCACAGATGGCTGCGATAGCAGACATGATAATCAGAATTACATCCCATGGAATCTGTCCCGGAAACATCCCCATACCAAGGCTTAACAACACAACCCCAAGGCCGCCAGCGTAACCGATGCCCATGCCACCTAGGCGAACACCGAGGAAGATGGCACCAAATAAAATAATAACTTGCATAATTACATAAATGTCCATACGATGACCTCCTTTATACATATATAGTATCATAGATATGCTAAATAATCATCGAATTTTGGCAATGTATAGTCTATAGTTTAAAATATGACGAAATTTCGATATGTTATGCAAAAAAACTACACCCCATTGCCTTAAACTACTAACAAAAGACAATAGGTGTAGCTTTTCAATAATTAATTTAGCATTATAAAATAATTGGGCGCATATCTTTAAGTATCCCCTCTTCCTCAGTGGCACGTTGGATACTTTCACCTACAATACGAACCATGTCCTCTAATTGTTCCACAGCGGATGCCAATGGAGGCATGAGGATAACCACGTCGCCAATAGGGCGGCAAATAAGACCTTGTTCACGGGCAAGGATTGCCACCTTAGCACCTACCGCATCATTCGGGCGATACGCTTCGTGGGTGGACACATCTTTTTCAAGTTCAATACCTACGATGAGGCCCCGCTGACGAACCTCTTTAACATGTTTCAAAGATTTAATAGGTTCTAGAGCCTTTGTGAAAGCGTCTACTTTAGCAGGCAATTGTTCAATTACCTTTTCATCACGGAATACTTTCAAAGAAGCCAACGCAACGGCACAGGCCAAGGCATTACCAGTATAGGAGTGACCATGATAGAATGTTTTCTTTTCTTCAAAGGTGCCGAGGAATGCATCGAATACGCGTTTTGTAGTCAATGTTGCCGCTAATGGAAGGTACCCACCAGTGATACCTTTGGATAAGGTCATAAAATCTGGAGATACCCCTTCATGTTCGCAAGCAAAGAATTTGCCAGTTCGACCAAAGCCAGTAGCTACTTCGTCAACGATGAGGAATACATCGTGTTGTTCTGTTAATTCACGAACGCGTTTCAAATAGCCGTGAGGCATTACGAGCATGCCTGCCGCTGCTTGCACCAATGGTTCCATAACAAGAGCTGTGATTTCATCACCTTCTTCGTTAAGGATGCGTTCCAATTCAGTCAACGACTCTTCAAAGGCTTTATCTCGATCTGCCAAATCTCTATACACACCAGGGCTTGGCAATGTTAATGGTTTAAATAATAGATTATGGAATACTTGGTGGAATAATTGAATACCACCTACGGATACAGTACCTAATGTATCCCCATGATATCCTGCATTGAGGGCAATAAACTTAGTCTTTTTCGTTTGCCCTACTTGTTGACGGTATTGGTACGCCATTTTAATAGCCACTTCGATAGCCGTACTGCCATCATCAGAGAGGAATACTTTATCTAAGCCTTCTGGAGCAAGCTCTACAAGCTCTTTACACAATTGTGCAGACGGAGGACTTACGAGGCCTAATAACGTGCTATGCGCGATTTTATCGATTTGATCCTTCAATGCTTGGTTCAATACAGGATGGTTGTGACCATGAATATTAACCCACAAGGAGGATACGCCATCGTAATACTTTTTACCGTTCTCATCGATGAGGTATACCCCCTCACCGCGTTCAATTACTACTGGTTCTTGTGCTAGCCAATCTTGCATTTGTGTAAATGGATGCCATACAAACTCGTGGTCCCATTGTGCTGCTTGTGAAAGCTGTTTCTCTGTCATTTCGTCACCTCATACTTACTAAGTTTACAAACTATAACTCTCTATCACATATACCTTATATAAACTAAATTAAGTTGCCCAATCTAAGGTATGCTAAATTACAAATTTAATACGTCTCAAAATTACTGTTAACATGTACTCAATATCACTTCTAACATATATAAAATTGCTATAGCTAATATAAAATCAGCCAATTATTATTTATAGACCTAATACTGTGTTCCATAATTCCTTAGAATCAATAAAAGATCGAGCCCAACCAAGTTGAACCTTTTGAATATCCGGACCTTGGTATGGCGGCACTACAGCTACTACAGGAACACCTGTGTAACGCTTCATATCTGCCACATTTGTTTTCAACAAAAACAGATCTACAGCTGTTGTATCATTTACGATAATAGCTTTCACCTCGATACCATGCAACTTAGCATATTCGCAAGTCAAAACGGCGCGATTAATAGATCCAAGACGACCATCTGCTACAACAATTGCTGGTAATTTGATATCTTTCATAAAATCTGTGAAAGTTTTATCTCCATAGAGAGGGGTCGTGATACCGCCTGCACCTTCTACAAAGGTTATGTCATAGCGACTCACTACATCTAATGTATGTTCTACAAGGCCATCATAGTCAATCTCGATACCAGCCAATTCCGCTGCAAGGCGAGGTGAAAAATCACCGGCAATAGCATAAGGATTCACTTCATGACGACGAGATTCAGGAATACCTGCCGAGCGCATCAAATGTGTTGCATCTTTACTCTCAAGGCCAATATTATAATTATCCTCATCCATCGTCACACATTCAGGGAAAGGAACTGCACTAGAAGACACAGGTTTCACCATACCAACAGCAAAGCCATCGTCTACAGCCATCGCCCCCAATAACCCTGTCACAAACGTCTTACCTACATCTGTATCTGTACCAATTATAGAAATACCTAACTGCTTCATACAAAGCTCCTCTCAAGCGAATACTTACTGCCGCATAGGTTAACTAATGTATATGATTAAGTTTACAATCTAATTACAATATACAGCGAAAAGGAATATATAGTCAACCTATTATTACTGTTCAAGTTTACGATTCTATGACTCTATGGGGCCCGAATACATCGCTACATTTTAGCTAAAAAGCTGTGTCCCTAACCTCCGCGCTCCATAGTAAACTAAGTCGCACTTCGATTAGGAACACAGCTTTTTATAACATTATCGCAGTATTAGTCCCATAGAGTCACAGACCGCTATTTTGAATACGATAATAATAGGTTGGCTATATGGGAAAAGAGAAAGGGAATTTTGTTTTATTGATTTATGGATAGACTCGATTGGACAAGTTCACAAATACAGTTATAAAAAGAGTAATGACTAACCGATTAGCGACTTAGCTCGCTTTGGAGCGTAGAGGTTAGTTATCGTTCTTTTTCACCTAAATGTACAAATCAACTTGGGCCCCATCAAATCTTAGCCTAGATTTCAAGGTAGCGGAATTCGCCTGTATCAGGATCCATCATGCCCCCATAGAAACCCATCCCTTTTGGAAATAGTGGATGGTGGCGTAGGAAGTTAACTGTATAAATTACATTGTCTTCAGAGATATGGAATCGATCCATCCAGTCGATAAGGCCCGGTTCGATCATGCGAATAGCATCTTCACTGATACCTTTCGCTTTCATAGATTCCATGAATGTAGTAGCAGAAAAATCGATCATACCGCAGTTTTCATGACCGATGATTAGCACATCTTCAATTTCCATACCATAGGTAGCAACGAGCAAGCTTTGCACTATGTTATCGATAGGTTGTGTTACACTATTTCCTGCAGTTTTGATGACAATTATCTCACCTCGATTAAAGCCTAGTGCTTCTTCTAGCATACCTACTAAGCGGGTATCCATACAAGTTACGATGCCTAACTTTTTTGTAGGATGGCTTGTTAGCCCCGCCTTTGGTAGCTCAGGGTGTTGTTTCACATATTCTTTATTGGTTTCAATTATTTTTGTAATATCAATCATAAGGGTCCTCACTTTATATACTCTATTTCCACCTGAAATAGATTCTATTCATTATATACACCTTATTCATCACAAAACAAGTTTAAATTTCAACTTATAAATTATTATTATGAATTTTACGATTATATAAAATCTTTAACTCAATAATATTAACTCCTATCTTATAATTTGTTTTTATTTATATTAATCATATAAAAACTTCAAAAATGCGATGAATATTCTGTATAATTCTGACATATATAGTAGATTTTAAAACCCTTCCTATGGTACTATTAACACTATAGAAAGCAAACGCCACATGATACCGCATATGACGTGAACTGTATGTACAGTAAGGAGGTTTTATAATGGGTATCAATCAAAAAACGTTGCCAGGCATTTTGCTCTGTGCCATTCTCGCTATTCCTTGTTGGCTACTAGGACAGCAATTTCATCTAGTAGGTAGTCCAATCTTTGCCATCATTTTAGGTATAATTATCGGTTCTATCTTCACCTCTTGGAAACGGGAAAAAACAGGTGCTGGCATTGGATTTACATCCAAAAAGATTTTACAGTGGGCCGTTATTTTGTTGGGCTTTGGTCTTAACATTACACAGATTCTACATGTAGGTTGGATTTCTTTACCTGTCATCATTTCTACCATCGCTACATCGTTAATCGTATCCTATGTTATTTATCGATTAACCCATATTGACTCTAACTCAGCTGTTCTCATCGGTGTTGGTTCATCCATTTGTGGTGGTTCCGCTATTGCTGCAGCGGCACCAGTTATTAAAGCAGAGGATCATGATATTGCACAAGCAATCTCTGTTGTATTCTTCTTCAATGTGGTAGCCGCCTTCGTATTCCCTCAATTAGGCGACGCCATTGGGCTCTCTAACATGGGCTTTGGATTGTTCGCTGGTACTGCAGTTAACGATACTTCTTCTGTAACAGCAACAGCTGCTGTATGGGATAGTATGAAAGGTACGGGCACTCAAGTTTTGGAATATGCTACTATCGTAAAGCTAACACGTACCCTAGCTATTATTCCTATATGTTTAGGCCTCGCTAGTTATCAAGTATACAAAGCCAAGAAAAATGCCTCTCAGACAGATGGTGCAAACGTTAGTATTGCTAAGATTTTCCCAAGATTTGTTTTATACTTTGTACTTTGCTCCCTTATTACAACAGCATTATCCTATGCTAATGTAGATATTCAATTCTTGAGTATCTTCAAAACAATTTCCAAATACTTTATTACAATGGCTATGGTAGCAATCGGCCTTAATACAAATATTGTAAAATTATTAAAATCCGGCGGCTCTGCTCTAACCTTAGGTGCTTGTTGCTGGATTGCTATTTCTGCCGTAAGCCTTATGGCACAACATATGATAGGTTTATGGTAGAAAATATACATATATTGTATATTATGTTATAATTATATATGAATAGAATAGTAAGGACCCCTCCAGTAATGGAGGGGTTTCGTGCTACTATTCACCTTATTAGTACTTTATCATACCATAGTCAGGAGGGTTAATATGTACTTCTTACAAGGACTTCTTGTCGGCCTCGCTACGTTTGCCCCTGTTGGCATGCAAAACCTCTTCATTATTAATACGGCCTTGGTGCAACCTGTCCGTCGCATTATATTGACGCTAATCATACTAGCGTTTTTTGACATGAGTTTAAGTGCTGCCGCCTTCTATGGTATTGGTGCCGTTCTTGAAATGTGGCCACTCACAAAGCTCATAGTTCTCCTCTTTGGGGGCCTCCTCATTGTTTATATGGGCTTTAATATATTTAAAACTGAACCAGACATGCGCAATGTGGACACACATATTCCAATTAGAAAAATTATTGTCTCAGCCATTGCGGTATCATGGGGCAATCCTCAAGCCATTCTAGATGCGACAATGATGCTCGGTGCTTTTCAAGCTAATATTCCAAAAGAAAGCATCTACCACTTCTTCGCTGGTTTCTTAGTTATGACACCAATTTGGTTTGGTTCTCTAGCTACTACAATGCATCTACTAGCTAAAAAAATTAAAATTACTCATATGGCATGGATTAACCGTTTCTGTGGTTCGGTTCTCGTCATTTACGGTATCAAACTATGTATTGATGGCTTCATGATGTTAAGAGACTTTTTGTAAGGTTATAGTCATAGATACAAAGAAAAGTCTAAATCACTAATACCATCATAACTATATAAGAAAAATACAAATAGATGATGTACAAAAAAGAAAAAAGTCGTTAGCAAGTTGCTAACGACTTTTTCATTTATAATCTCATTTATAATTCTTCAAGTACCTGCCGGAACATATCTCTAAGAGCTACAATATACGAATTATTTTGATTTCGTTGCGATATAAAGTAGTAGTGGCGTTCCATAGGTTTACTATGATTCGTCAACACCTTACGTTCGATACCTGGCATAGGATCTGTTAAGTATTTAAAACAATCTAATAGTAATAGCCCTTGCTGCCCTGCAACCAGGTATCGTGCTTCTTCTAACGTACGAGCATAAGCGAAGGCACCATTATAACCTATGGCCTTACGATAGTGTTCCTCTTCAGACAAGGTATATTTCCCGCGACACAATAAAATAAGTGGTAAATCATCGATATGCTTTAGTTCTACACAATCTTCATTAGTATATCCTTGTGGTACCTCTATAAATGTAGTGGCTTTATCAATTAAATGACTTTCAAAATCATCAGACAAAATTTGCCATTGATCATTAAATACTACATCTACACGACGATCGCTGAGCATGCCATATAGCTCTTCATGACTGCCGCTGTACATACGAATATCTAAATTTTTATAACGCTTTGCCATGCGAATCACAGTTTGCTGCATAGCAATCCCACTATAACGGTTCAAATAGCCAATGCGCAAACTCACCCGTGCATCTGTACCAATGCGCGTCGTTTCTACCTTAATATCATGGAACCGTTCTAATAACTTCTTACCAGATCGATATAAATATTGTCCTGCTGGTGTTAGATGAAAGCTTCGTTTCTCTCGAACCATTAATTCAACACCAAGGCTATTTTCAAGAGCCTTGATTTGCTGAGATATAGCAGATTGAGATACATATTGCTCTGTTGCAGCTTGTGTAAAACTGTTATTATCTACTACACATACAAAATACTCTAATTGTTTTAATAACATAACGATGCACTCTCATCTCTCTTACGGATTAGACAAATCAATACCTTTGAAACATTTCGCAACATATAGCCCCATATTGGAGTTTGCTATACGTTTTCTCTACATAGTATCTTACATAGAATCTATAGTATCTATCGATTCTCTACATAATACTAAATATATTTAACTATGTCTAAAACGGTGAAAGCAGATCAGCTATGATGATTAACTTTCACTAGGAATAACTAAACTACGATAAATAAACAGGGCCGCTACAAAGAATATAGCTGCTGTAGACCAAAAGACCGCCCCATACCCAAAGGCGCGAGCAATCATACCACTAAGGACAGGCCCCAATACATTTCCCATCATGGCTACACTCGACACCGCACCAAATACGATACCTCGGCGCTCAATAGGAACAGCCTTGGATATGAGCGTATTGGCAATCGGTGTAATAAAGCCCATGAAGAATCCTGCAATGGCACGGAATATGCCAAGGCCCCATATACTAGGCATTATATATTGAAGTATAAACAAAGACCCTACAGCCCATGTAGCAGTAAAAACAATACGAGGCATGGTTAAACGTTCTGTTATCTTGCCAATGGAGATTGAAGCTAAAGCACTAAACAAACCGGCGCCAAAAATAATTATACCAACAATGGTGGCTACAAACTCATCATTCATATGCATATAGTGCTTAATGTATAGTGGTAAAATAGGACCAATACCGGTAATACCAAAATTACATAAGAACAATAGCCCTACCAAGAGGCGAACACGAGGTATGACCAAAAAGGATTTAATTAGAGACAGCTGCGACTCTCTAGCATCTACCTTATGCTCAAACTGTAGATTAGGCATGAATAGATAAATTCCCAACATACAAAGCCCTGTTAAGGCTGAGAACATAACAAATGGCGCGCGATAACCTAACAAGTCCGCTGCCAAACCACCCATAAGCGGTCCAAAAACGAGGCCCATAACCATGGAGGCTTGATATAAGCCCATCGCCCAAGGCACCTTATCCTCAGGGGTTATGAGAATAATAATAGCCAAGCCTATCGGAACATATCCCCCACCACGCCTTGCAAAATACGTAACATCAATAACTGCCATGGTGTTTGTGTAAAAGCACAGGCACCAACCGTAACCATCAGGGTAAACAAGATAAACATCATTACCTTACGCGGACCAAGCTGATTTGCCTTACGCGACCAATAGGGAGCACTAAGAGCCACCATACAAGGCGTTACACCTGATACAAGGCCTGCCCACATGGCCGCTTCTCCTGGATCATGAAGACCTAGCTCAGCTAAAAATAACGGAAGGAAGGATAATACACCGATAATTGTTATACCCCCACCAACCTGTATAGTACAGATTAGGTATATAATTCGTTTCCAAGAAGAATCCATAATATCCTTCTTTCCTATTTGAAATTACCTATAAAGGTAGTAATATACATATCGATATGAGCTAAAGTATACTATAATACAAAAAAATGTTTATAGAACAGATTTTTACTCTTACCTCAAAAGAATGCAATAGCATATATTTACATAAATCCATAGAATATATACTTATGATTCTATTGTATCGCAAACGACAAAAAAAGACCATCGCTTATACCCATTAGGGCCAGAGATGGTCTCTTTTATCATGTGGTTCCCCTACTTTTACTAAAGAAAGAGATGCCTACGATATATTATTTTTGTTTGAACATCCAATAAATATAGTAAATAACAAGCGCATAAGTTACTACGTCAAATACAGGCAAGAATGGTACCATTTTAGATAAACGGCCAAATCCATGAACATGGATATTTGCCGCAATAATGGCAATTAGATTCAAGCGATGAATCCAGATTGCTTTTTTACGGGATACAGATTTTGCCATATTGCCTACCCAAGGTGTTAAGTATAATACCGCAAAGATAAGAGCAATAAACATAGCCACAAGAGAAATATAGCCGCCCCAGAAGCCTAAGAAGGATTTCAAAGCTTTCAAGAAGTATACATACCAGTGTGCACATACGAGAACAACACTAACAATACCTACGATGCGATGAACTTCAAACATTTCTTTTGGATTATATCGTTTGATAAACCATTTTGGTTTTGTTGCAATGTATGTTAATACAAGCCATGCCACATAAGGAATAAGTCCTAAGTGAACCTTCCAGTTGCCGAATGGTCTACCACCTGTTACATAACCATATTCCACCATACCCATAAATATTAGGGATAAAACTGCAATCCAAATTAAAATATGGTATTTACTCTTAAACTGTTTTTTTACAACTTCTGCCATAATAAACCTCTCTATGTCCTATACGATCTACAAGTATACATCTAGTTTGGCCTAATGTAGCATGCTAATAAAACACTCTCACCCTATAGCATTCTACTTAGAACTAATTACTGATTAAATTAGAATCCAATTATTACATTAGAATTTGAAGTTAAGATCCGCACGATAGTAATCATTTACGCGATTGCCTTCTTGTGTTTTAGCATTGAAACCGTAGTATGCATTAATGCCAATATTTTTCTCTGGTGCATAAGATGCGCCCAACTCCCACGCCTTATAACCTTCAAAACGCGTTGTTTTTTGTAAATCATTAGATTCGTATTTTTGTGTTTTGAAAATCGGTGCATTTTTAGCTTGATCGTAGTAATCTAAGCCTACTGCCCAAGAATTCTTTTTATCAATTTTGTAGTTGCCCCATTTAGCGCCTACATTCCAAATATCAGAATCACTCAAGCCTGATGCTTTAACCCACTCACCGTGAACATCAAGTTTACCTACATTATATTTCGCATTGAAGCCATATACATTATCAAAGTCATTATTTTTCTTGCCATTACCCATGCGTACATTCGCTGTACCTACATGAGCAAGCATACCACCAAAGCTAAAGTGATTATTTACAGCCACATTAGCATTCACAATGCTCACATCACCGTTATTTTCCTTGGAAACTTTTGCAAAACGGCCTGCTGTCATATAACCATAAGCACCATTCAAAGTAACTTTTTTACCAAGTTTAGCTGTAGCACCTACACCATCAAAGTTTGAACTATAAATCAAGCCACCACCAAATTTTTGGGTATAACGACCAGCATCAACTACAACATTTTTACCAAATTTGTGCTCTACATAAGCTAAATCCCAATTAGCTTGTGCTGTTTTAGAGCTATCACCTAACTCGATAGCACCTGTTGTAATACGAGCTTTCACAGATGTATTTTTATTAACCTTTGCATCTAGGCCTAAACGTACACGGGCTGTGATTTTATCTTCGTAATCATAACCATCGCCACCCTCTTTGCCGATGTAGTTGATACGAGCATCACCAGTAACTTTAACATTACCTACACGGTCTTCCAATTTAGCTACACGTACGCCCAATGTATTTAATTCATTGGAAAACTCATCTGCTAAGCGATTCAACATAGCTTGTTGTTCTGCATTGGCACGATCTTGATTAGCCATACCTTTTGCAATCATTTGAGCCATTTCATAACGGGTAATGTTATTTTGACCTTTGAAAGTTCCATCAGGATAACCATTAATAATACCTGCTGTAGCCAATTGATCTACAGCTTGATATGCCCAACTATCAGATGGAACATCAGAAAATGGGTTAACAGCAAAGGCTGTAGCCACACCCATCATGGCTGCTACTGCAAAAGCACTAGTCATTTTACGTTTAATCATAATAAACCTCACACACGAATAATAACAAGAAATAAAATGAATAGATAATGAATATATGACTCTGATTATCATTATCATATTTAACATACAGATAATATCAATTTTCATTAAGGTAGTAAATAGAAAATGTATATCAATCTCACAATCATTTATGCATCAAACTGATAATATAGAATATTGAATTCCTTAGAAACTAAAAATATAACAAAAAAATCCCCTCTGTATAACACAGAAGGGATTTTATCAATTCATATTATTTCTTTTTTAACATCAAGTAAATGCAGTAAAGCACAAGTCCGTATGTAATGATATCAAATACTTGTAAGAATGGTACCATTTTGGAAATGCGATTAAAACCATGAATATGTATATCTGCTGCAACTAATGCTACAAGATTTAAACGGTGTAGCCAAATGCCCATATTACGACCAGAAGCGGTAACTTTTCTAAGTTTTGGCGTTAAGAACGCAAGGCCAGAAATAGTGGCGATACTAAAGGAAGTAAGAGCTACATAACCACCCCACCAACCTAAGATTGATTTAGCAGCTTTACCAAAATAAAGGTATAAATGGAACGCAATAACAGCTACAGTAGCAATACCCAATGCACGGTGCACCTTATACATGTCACCTAAATTATAGCGGCTTGTAAACCATTTAGGGCGAGTCGCTAAATAAGTCATAACAATCCATACACACCATGGCACAAGGCCTGTGTAAACTTTGTAGTTACCAAAAGCACGGCCACCAACCATGTAACCCCACTCTAATAAACCGATCATAATTAAGGAGAATACAGCAATCCATATAAAGATATGGTAAATACTTTTTTGCTGTTTTGTTGTTACTTGATCCATCATATACCTCTCTAAATAACATCTAAAAATTAATCTATACGATATAGTTTATCATTTAAATCGAATTTTGTAGATTACTTATATTAGATAGATAGTATTTATTATAAGAATAATTCTAAAATAAAATATCTATTATGGTAATTCTAAGCTTATTACAATGAATAAATTTCTTCTCTACAGGGAATACATTGTAATCTACTAATACAGAATCGGTAAATAAAAAGCCCCTCATAGTTGTGAGCATATGCTTTCACCACTACAAGGGGCCATAGATTAATGAATCCTATTATATATAGGCATACAAGTTAATCATCATCCTAATTATTTTTGATCCCGTTTACGATATACGATGAACGGACGTGTTAAGTAGTTGAGTGGAACACTCAAGCAGTGTACCAAACGGCTGAATGGGAAGATAATAGCAACCACCATCCATGCCAACATGTGGAATTTAAACATGAATGGCACGCCTTCCATCAAGGATGGATCAGGCATAAAGGATAATAAGCTACGGAACCATGGGCCGATGGATACACGGTAGTCAAAAAAGCCAGATGCATTAAGCAATGTACCAGCCATACCACTAAAAATAGCTAATGTTAAGAATAAATATAACCATTTATCAAGGCCAGATGTATTTACTTTCATAGCAGGTACAGTAAAGCGACGTTTCATCAAAAGCAAGAAACCAACGATGAAGATGATACCCGCTACAGCACCCATATATAATGCACCTTCATGGTACATATGGTCATTGATACCCAAAGCTGCAGTCCAAGCTTTAGGTACTAATACACCTACTACGTGACCGCCGATAACGCATAGCAAACCAAAGTGGAACAATGGATTGGCAATACGTAATTGTTTTTTCTCTAAAAATTCACTTGATTTTGTAGTCCAGTTTCTTTCAAAGTAGAAGAAACGAACAAGTGTGCCTACGATTAAGAAGGTAAACGCAATATATGGCAAAGCGCCCCATAAAAATAGATTCATCGTGCACCGTCCTCCAATCCATTTGCAACCGACAATATGATATCAAATAAGAATGCATAGGTCAGTTTTGCTTCGATCAATCGATCCCTAATATATTCTAGCTTTGGTTTACAATAATCATACACTTCACGAGCCTTTTCAGGTTCGATAACAGCGCATAACTCTAGAATAGCTGGAATATAGTCAGGCATCTCCTTTGGTAAATCATAGCCATTTTCTAGGAAGAAGGCTTTATATTTAACGAGTTCCTCTGCTTGTTCCCCTGTACCTTGTAACTCATACGTCGATAAATACATAGTTGTATTTTGACTAAAATCAAAGGTACGAACATATTGGTCTTCAAATTCTTTTTTATCGGATTCCTCTACATAGTCGAAGAATTCTAATAAACCTTGGCGAAGTTGAGGATGCCCAACGGATTGGGCGTCCTCTCTCCATTCAGGTAATTCGTTATACCATTGTTCATCAGGATAGCGTAGAAGAAATGACGCAATAAGAGCGATTTTCTGAGCATCCTTCATTATTGACATCCCCCTGTAGGGCAAGCAAAGCCGCGATTTTGTTGCATTTCTAGGCGACCTTCGCGAGATACTTTAACATCAGATGGGATAACAAAGCGATCATTGTATTTGGACAATGCCAACAATTTATACATAGCGTACATTTGATCTTCTGTTAAATCAACTTTGTGTTCGATAGGACCATCACCTGTTTCACGACGGCGCATGTATTCACGCATGTCGAGAACACGTTGCAATGTACGAGCTAAGATTTCTGTGTTACCTGCTGTAAACAGATTAGCTAAGTACTGTACAGGCACGCGCATTTCGTGTGCATCTGGCAAGTATACATCAGATGTTACACGTTGCAAGATTGGGCTGAGTGGTGGCACATACCAAACCATTGGCAATGTACGGTACTCAGGATGCAATGGCAATGCCACGCCCCATTCTTTTACAAGTTTGTATACAGGAGATTTTTGAGCTGCTTTAATCCATGCTTCGGAGATACCTTCTGCACGAGCTGCTTTGATAACCTCAGGATCATGAGGATCCAAGATTAACTCTACTGTATTTTCGTAAATATCTTGTTCATTTTTTGTAGCTGCCATTTCTTCGACTTTGTCCATGTCGTAGAATACAACACCTACGTAGCGCATACGACCTACGCATGTTTCAGCACAGATTTGAGGCAAGCCATTTTCCAAACGTGGGTAACAGAATACGCATTTTTCAGCTTTATTTGTTTCCCAGTTGTAGAAGATTTTTTTGTATGGGCAAGATGGAACACAATGTCTCCAACCGCGACATACGTCTTGAGATACAAGAACTACACCATCTTCATCGCGTTTGTAGATTGCGCCAGATGGACATGCAGCTACACATGCAGGGTTCAAGCAGTGGTTACAAAGACGTGGCAAGTAACGCATGAATACTTCTTCGTAGTCAAATACGATATCTTCGCCCATCTTAGCCAAGTTCACATCGGAACGAGCATGTTGACCACCTGCTAAATCGTCATCCCAGTTAGGGCCCCAAGTAACTTCCATTTTTTGTTTAGTCACAAGAGAGCGAGGACGAGCAACTGGTTGGTTGTTTTTACGACCACCATGAATCAATGTTTCATAGTCATATGTCCAAGGTTCGAAGTAATCCTTCAATTCTGGTTGTTCAGGATGGAAGAATAATTTCATCAAACGGTTTGTTTTAGAACCTGTAGAAAGAGCCAATTTACCAGAATTATCTAATGTCCAGCCGCCTTTCCATTTTTCTTGGTCTTCCCAATGACGTGGGTAACCTACGCCTGGGCGAGTTTCCACGTTATTGAAGTACATATATTCCGCGCCTTCGCGGTTCGTCCATGTATTTTTACAAGTGATAGAGCATGTATGACAACCCAAACACTTATCCAAATTTAGGACCATAGATACTTGAGCCTTAATCTTCAAGCCAATCTACCTCCTTCATTTTACGAGCCACAATTGTCATATCACGTTGGTTACCAGTTGGGCCATAGTAGTTAAAGCCATAGCTCAATTGGCCATAACCGCCGATCATGTGTGTCGGTTTCATGTGAATATGAGTTGGTGCATTATGCGTACCACCGCGTTGTTTCTTAACCTTCGCGCCAGGAACGTTGATGTGACGGTCTTGGGAATGGTGCATATAGGAAATACCGCGAGGAATACGTGGGGAAACTACAGCACGAGCTGCAACGATACCGTTTTTGTTGAAAGCTTCTACCCAGTCGTTATCTTTAACACCAATTTCTGCTGCATCATCTTCGTTGAGCCAAATTGTTTGACCACCACGGAACAATGTCAACATTTGTTGGCTATCGAAATACATACTATGTGTAGACCACTTATGATGTGGTGTTAAGTATTTCAATGTGATTTCAGGGATACCTTCTTGTTTGTAGTCACCTTGTACTGGTTTATAGGACAATACAGGTTTGTACAACGCCATAGCTTCACCGTAATCACGCATCATTTCATGGTCACAATAGAAGGATTGACGACCTGTTACGGTACGGAATGGTACTTTATCTTCTGTAGATGTTGTAAATGGAGAGTAACGACGGTTTTTATCGTTCTTACCAGTACTTGTTACAGAGCTAATGATGAAGCGTGGTTGGCGAACCATATCATCGAAAGTAATTTTTTCTTGTTCGCGACCTTTTGCGTTCTTTTCAAGACCAGAAAGACCTGTTTTTTCTTCCATAGCTTTCCAAGAGCGAACAGCCAATTTACCATTTGTACAAGAAGATAATGTTAATACAACATTACAAGCTTCCTTACATTCGTAAATGCTAGGACGGCCATGAGAAATGAATTCTGGATTATCGATGATACCATTTTGATCATATAATGTCTTGTATTCATCAGATACATCCCACGCCATGCCATGAGCACCCATTTTATTTTCGATATTAGGTCCCAACGCAATGTATTTTTCAAAGATTTTACTGTAATCACGTTTTACATGAACAAGGTTCGGCATTGTTTTACCAGGAATTGGTTCACATTCGCCTTTGCTCCAGTCAAGAACCTTACCTTCTGGTTGTGCCACTTCACCTGGGCTGTCATGACCAAGAGGTAATGCTACGATATCTTCATATTCTGTGAAGCCAGACTCTTTCGCTACGCGAGATACTGTTTCTGCAAGGGTACGGAATGTATCCCAGTCAGATTTAGTTTCCCATGCGCAATCAACAGCTGCTTGGAATACGTGTACATATGGATGCATGTCTGTAGAAGACAAGTCTTCTTTTTCATACCATGTAGCAGCTGGGAATACGATATCAGAGTATAAGCCTGTAGAAGCCATACGGAAGTCGATATCGATTAAGAGGTCAAGCTTACCAGCTTCATCTGCTTCGCGCCATTTGATTTCTTCTGGTTTTACTGGTGCATCATCATCTTCAAGAACACCATGTTTTGTACCAAGTAAATGTTTTAAGAAATATTCATGGCCTTTAGAGGAAGAACCGATAAGGTTTGCACGCCATACAAACAAGTTGCGTGGGTGGTTTTCTTTAGCCGCTGGATCTTCTACGCAGAATTGTAATTCTTTGTTTTTCAATGCTTGCGCCACATATTGATTGATTTCTGCTTCTGTACCAGCACCTGCTGCACGAGCATCGTTAATCAATTCTTGGCTACCTTTATTGAAAGTAGGGTAAGATGGCAACCAACCTAAACGTGCAGCCAATACGTTGTAATCACCAGGGTGACGGTAACGAGGTTTAGCTAATTTAGACACGCGGTCTGCCAAATCGATGCAATCAGAACGATATTGTTCTGTAGCAAAGTAGAACCAAGATGTACCATTTTGCAAACGAGGAGCTTTACTCCAGTCGTTAGCTGTCATGATACCGCCCCAGCCTTCAACAGGACGAAGTTTTTCTTGACCTACGTAGTGAGCCCAGCCACCACCGTTAACACCTTCTGTACCACAGAACATGATGAGGTTCAAGATTGTGCGGTAAATGATATCTGCATGGTACCAGTGGTTAATACCACCACCCATGATAATCATGGAGCGACCTTTAGTTTTTTCTGCATTATCTGCAAATTCACGAGCTGTAGCAATAGCGATATCTGCTTTTACGCCAGTGATTTTTTCTTGCCATGTAGGTGTGTAAGGAGTGTCATCAGTGTAAGCTTTAGCCACTTCACCGCCGATACCACGATCGATACCATAGTTAGCAAGAATGAGGTCATATACAGTAGTTACTTTTACAGGACCATCAACAGTTTGTACTGTAATCGTTGGAATAGCACGTTCAATAACGCCTTCGTGTTCTTCATCGCCAAAGTATGGCAACTTAACAACAGTTACATCTTCACGTTGATCAAATACGGATAAACGAGGGTCAATTTTAGCCCCTGTATCGCGGTTTTCAAGACGCAAATTCCATTTTTGAGGGTTCGTGTGACGTTCACCCATCGTACCATTAGGAACAACGATTTCATTTGTAAGTTCATCGATCAATACCATTTGGAAGTCAGCGCCTTCTTCTTGGCGACCTAAGTCCTTAGCATTCAAGAAACGGCCTGGTTGTACAGTGCCATTGATATCTTCAACGCGTACAAGGAATGGCATATCAGTAAACTCTTTTGCATACTCTTTGAAGTATGGAGTTTCTTTATCGATGTAATATTCTTTTAAGATAACGTGACCCATTGCCATAGCAAGCGCCGCATCAGTGCCGGCTTTTACATTGAGCCATGCGTCGGAAGAAGTTGTAGATTCCGCATAGTCAGGGGATACGGATACAACTTTTGTACCTTTGTAACGAACCTCTGTTAAGAAGTGAGCATCTGGGGTACGAGTCAATGGTACATTGGAACCCCAAGTCATGATGTAACCAGCATTGTACCAGTCACCAGATTCAGGAGTATCTGTTTGTTCACCCCAAACTTGAGGGCTGGAAGGTGGTAAATCGGCATACCAGTCATAGAAGGACAATGGTGTACCACCCATTAAGTTAAGGAAACGTGCACCTGCTGCATAAGACAACATGGACATCGCTGGGATTACAGAGAAGCCTGCGTTGCGGTCAGGGCCGTATGTTTTCGCAGTATATAATAAGGATGCAGCAGTAATTTCTGTTGCTTCATCCCATGTGGAGCGCACAAAGCCACCCATACCACGGGCAGATTTGTATTTTTTCGCTTTTTCAGGATCTTCTACGATAGATTTCCAAGCTTCGATTGGGTTCTTAGCATGCTTTTTCGCTTCTCTCCAAAGCTCAGCCAACTCACCGCGTACATAAGGATATTTTACGCGCAATGGGCTATAGAGATACCAAGAGAATGTCGCACCACGAGGGCACCCACGTGGTTCGTAATCCGGCATATCATCTGGTGTTTCAGGGTAGTCAGTAGCCTGATTTTCCCATGCAACAACACCATTTTTAACGTAAATATTCCAGCTACAAGAACCAGTACAGTTTACGCCATGCGTTGTGCGGACAACTTTATCGTAAGACCAACGGTCACGATAAAAATTTTCCCACTCGCGACCGCCATCTTCAGTTATTTGATGGCCGCTTGGAGATACGTTCTTCTTGCGAAGAAACTTAAACTTTTGAGACAACAAGCTCATCTCGTGTCCTCCTTCAAAACTACAAAAAAATCCCTTATGCTAGCTGAGCTAACACAAGGGAGAGAATCCTGTTATTCGATATTACTAATATTAGGGTCTATATTGTCAACCTCTAAATCAAGCAATCCGATTAAAGCGTCAAAATCACAGATTACTAGATGGTGTTTATCATAGGCTACATAGCCCAACTTACGCAACTCACTTAGCATGCGATTTAAACTTTCTCTTGATGTGGCAGCAAATTCAGCCAACTCTTGATTTGTTAGGGCGATATCGATAAAGATACCATCCTCGCGCTTTACACCATAACTATTGGCTAAGCGCAACAAGGTAGAATAAAATGCTCCCTTCTTGCCATATAATAGCAAGTCTCGGTATTTTGCCTGTTGACGTCGCATATGTAATGTATAGATTTTCATCATTGCAATGGCCAATGAATGGTCTTTTGCAATAGCAGCCTCTAACAAATCATAGCGAATAGAATAAACAGAGCAATCCTCCCGAGCAATGGCGTTGAACACATATGTTTTTGTGTTCTCCTCATACAACGGAACCTCACCAATTACATTATTCGGCCCTACTAGACGCAATGCAAAAATGTGCCCACTAGCTTCGAACTTCTTAATGCTCATTCTACCTTTTACTACTACGTAAAAGTGTTCTGCCTTGTCCCCCTCATGGAAGAGAAAATCACCTTTTTTAAGATGGAGTTCCTCGCCCGGCAAAGCAAGCAATTGGTTAATTAAATTTTTATCCATACCATCACCACTCCATTGTACTTTTAATATAAAATCCATTAGTTATACTAATCTATTTATAGCAAAAGTACATGTATTATATACTTTTTTGTATATACAAGATTATTATAACTTATTAATTTCAGAATATGTGTGTTTTATGTCACATTCACAAAAATTTTTACAATATATAATATATTTGTGATA
The DNA here is from genome assembly GCF_002005185.1 of Veillonella parvula. Taxonomy (GTDB): domain Bacteria; phylum Bacillota; class Negativicutes; order Veillonellales; family Veillonellaceae; genus Veillonella; species Veillonella parvula_M. The sequence continues at coordinate 896,809 of NZ_CP019721.1, read as the reverse complement.
TAAGACATTGCAAATTTTGTTGATACAATAATTATAACTCAGTTCTTTCACTTAATCGAATATTTTCTATAGTTTTTATTATAGATTACAATATTTATATACAAAGAACCCTAGTTGTATCTCCCTTGTCTTCATTGCATGTATAGTTTTTCAGTAAGGAGAAGTTCAAAATGAGCGAACTAAAAATGCCTCAAGTAGGGGCAAGCCGTAGCGAAATTGTAGCTAATTGGCAACCAGAAAATCCAGAATTTTGGGAAAAGTTTGGTAAGAAAATTGCTAAACAAAACTTGGTTATCTCTACAATCGCACTAACACTTTCATTCTGCGTATGGTACTTGTGGGCAACCATTGCAGCACAACTTAACGGCGCAGGCTTTAATTTCACAACAGATCAATTATTTACATTAGCTGCCTTGCCAGGTCTTGTAGGTGCTACATTACGTTTTGTATATACCTATATGCCAGCATTGATTGGTGGTAAAAACTGGACATTTATTTCCACACTTATTTTATTAGTTCCTGTTGTATGGCTTGGCTTTGCCGTTCAAGATACAACAACTTCTTATACGACATTCATGATTTTGACTGTCCTTATCGGTTTAGCGGGCGGCAACTTCTCGTCCTCCATGGCGTACATTGGCAACTTCTTCCCTAAATCCGAAAAAGGTACTGCTCTTGGTATCAACGGCGGCGTTGGTAACCTTGGTGTTTCTGTAATCTACTTCTTGGCTCCATTTGCTATGGGTTCTACTGCACTAGGTAGTGTATTTGGTGTAACACCAGCTATCATCAAAGGTAACGCAGTATACCTTGCCAATGCAGCTTTCATGTGGATCGTACCACTCGTTGTTATCCTTGCACTTATGACACGTTTCATGGATAACTTACCACTAGAAAAACCAAATCCTAAAAATCTTGTACAAATCTTTGGGAACAAACACACTTGGGCGTTTACATTACTTTATACATGTTCCTTCGGTGCTTTCTCTGGTTATGCAGCAGCACTTGGTCTATTAGTAGGTAAAGAATTCCCAGAAGTACCATTTGCTTCTATCGCATTCGTAGGTCCACTTGTAGCAGGTGCACTTCGCCCTGTAGGTGGTTGGTTAGCAGACAAAATTAACAGCGGTACAAAAGTTACCTTTGTAAGCCTTCTCGGTCTATGTGCAACAACAGCGCTAATTGCGGTTGGCGTAGATATGCACAACTTCCCATTCTTCTTTGCTATGTCCGTGTTGACATTCGTATGCTGTGGCTTCGCAACTGGTGCTACATTCCGTATGATTCCTCACGTATTTGGCAATCCATTGCTTTCCTCTTTAATTACAGGTTTCGTTGCTGCCGTAGCTGCATACGGTGCCTTCATTACTCCTAAAATCTTCGGCTTTGTATATTCCATGTTCGGCAATATTCACCCAGCCTTTGCTGTATTACTTGCGTTCAACCTTGTAACTGTATCTGTGTGCTACTGGTTCTATGTGCGTAAAGGTGCAAATATGAACGTATAATTTTCTGGAAACAGAAAATTTACGTTCACTCGACGGTACTACAAAATATAATTCACTTTCATAAACTAAGTGATAAAAGAAACCCCGCATCTTTCCTCCATACTTATCAGGTCTGCGGCCTAGGGCCTTGACCTCGTAAGTCGGATTGATGCGGGGTTCTCTTTTATAAAAATATAGCCATGAATAAGATAATCGAATATAGTGAATTATATTTTACACAGTACAGTACGTATACAAAATTTTCTGTTCAAAATTATAGCCTTCATTTTGAGGGAAAAAAATGGACTGCTAAGCAGTCCATTCATTCTAATTTGACGATATATATCTTTATCTCTATAATATAAATAGATAGTCAGACGAGTAGGAACGTCAGGCGCATCTCAAAAACTAATTATCTAGGAAATGGCCTTTCTGTTTATCTAATTACACTTGGTAACGGAGGGCTATTTGCTTTTTGTGAGGCAAATAAGCGCTATAAGTGCTCCAAAGGAAACGACTAATGTCAATATTCCAATGATAACTGTAATAAGTTCAAAGTCACTCATAAGCTCACCCCCTTCTATAACGAAGAGAGACCCAACCTCGCCGACTACCTTAAGAACATTATAAATCGAACGAATATACGATACAATAAGCAGTTATTTATCGATATATATGAATTAAATAATAACAAAAAGGGACTGCCAAGCAGTCCCTTTTTATTATCCAAAAATTTCTTCTAGTAGTGCATCGTCGATGATGGTACCAACGTAGAAGTCGCTGAAGATGCCGTATTTTGCACTGGCTACTTCGAAGCGCATATCGTATACGATTTTTTTGAATTGAATGTCGTCATTACTAAAGATGGTAATGCCCCATTCCCAGTCGTCTAGGCCACAGCCACCAGTAGTGAATTCAGATAATACATCCAAGTATGTTTTACCAAGTTCACCGTGAGCTTTCATCAAAGCACCGCGCTCTTGCGGTGGTAACATGAACCAATTGTCATCACCTTCGCGTTTTTTACTCATATTATAAAAACAGATATATTTATCGCGAGGTACATGAGGATATAATTTTTGATTAACCTCCTCTGTATCTAACTTGGCCTTAACATAGGTGCTTACTTCTGTTACAGAAGTATAAGAATAAGTTTGCACCAACACACTTGCAATAGCTAAACGACGGAATTTGCGTTCTACTTGAGCCAAGTATTCAAGGGATGGACCGAGAATCCATAAGATTAAATCCCCTTTTGCTCCATTACAATCATAGAATGCATAGCTACCTTCTTTAGCTTGATGTTTAGCTTCAAGGTCGGCTAAGAATGCTTTTAATTCATTGCGCGCTGCTGCTTTTTCATCCTCTGTGAAACAGTTCCATGCGCTGAAATCCATGGCGAATACCATGTGTTGGCTATGCCAACCTTCTACTGTAGGGATTGCTTTTCCCATTATGATCACTCCTATCTATGGTGATTATATCAAAATAATAATGTATATCTATAATTACGGAAATCAAAAGACTCCACTTACTATTATAGCATATAGAGTCTTTTCAATTTAGTTTCTATTGAGATTTTTTATTAGTATATTCTTTAGTTAAGACTAAATTACTGCTTTTAGGCTGAGATAATCCTATGTTGCTTAATACTGTACTAACTCTTTTAAGCAAGTCACTATTTTACTTGTCATTCACAAGTTTTTCTACGAGTTCTTTTGCTTGTTTTACACCGTCAGGGATCCCGATTCCATCAAAAGGTGTGCCGATGAGGTGTAGATTTGGATACTGCTCGGCTACATGTTCACGTACGACTTTAATACCTGCACGATGGCCTACATTATATTGAGGCATGCAGTGAATGAGACGATTGATGCGCACCCACTCTGGCTTGGCAGAAAAATTCATAATATGCTGAATTTCTTTGACTGCCAATTCTGAAAGTTCCGCTTCACTGAGTCGTTCTACTACATCATTACCTGGCTTACCAATAAAGACGCGCAAAACTACCTTATCATCAGGGGTAGTTTGAGGCCATTTTTGATTAAGAATAGTACACGCTGTAAGAGGTGTATCCGTATTACGGGTAATAAGCAGACCAGATCCTTTTAAATCACCATCAAAGGTACTTTTATCAAAAGACATAATAGCAATGGAGCAACTAGATTGCTCCATGGATCGCAAGAAATCAAAACCCGCATCATCCTTGAACCATTGAGTATATGTTGCCGGCGGTGTAGTGATAATCACATGGTCTGCCGTAGATTGACAGCCACAAGAATCGTTACACGACTTCACTACATCGATTGCATATACACCATCAATATATCGAATATCAGAAACTAGCGCACCTGTATGCAAGTGTACATTACTAGGCATAGCCTTGACGATAGCAGTAATCACGCTTTCAAGTCCACCTGTCAATTGACGAAACATGCCGGATTGAGCAGCAGTACCCTTTCGACTTTCCATATCCGCTTGTGTCTTAGCAGACTGATGATTAGAACTAGTCTTTGTCATTTGACTAGAATTGTTTACACTATTACCAGCAGAAGTATCTTGACTAGTCTTAGCTTCGTGACTTTCAAATTGACGGTCCGTCATAGTGCCTTTACCAGCTCGAGGCACATCGCCTTCTGCTACAACATCTTTAGCTGCTTTAGAGACACCTGCTTTGGAATGACTCATCTTAGCAGCCATCATACCTTTTACCATGTTCCCATACTTTTGTTCTACTTGAATAAAATGAGGGAATGTCGACAATAGGCTAATTTTATAAATATCGCCACCATAGATACCCGCTAATAGGGGCTCGATGAGTTTATCCATCATTTCTTGTCCTAAGTGGTATTTGAAAAAATGACCAATGGATACATCCCCATTTTTATCGAGTTGGTATGGTTTCTTAAAATAATCTAGGCCAGCACGCAATTTACCAGGCCATGAAATGAGTGTTGCTTTCACAAAGGGCATCATTTCCGTAGGAATGCCCATGATGGAGCCGCCCGGAATTGGGTGGATAGAGCCCTTATCATATACAAAGGCTTGACCTGTTTCATTAGACACAAGGGTATCACCTAGTCCAAGATCATGCACGAGATCTGTCATTTCTGTTTTACGCCCCAAATAGGAGTCAGGACCGAGTTCCACTACGAAGTCATCCACACGTTGCGTTTGTATTTTCCCACCAAATCGTGGTGCTTGTTCGAAAAGAGTAATGGTCCATTCCGGCTTTGCATGGCCTAAATAATAAGCCGCTGTTAGCCCTGTTAAGCCACCGCCCACAATTGTTACATTCACGAATGAATCCTTTCTATTATTGCACTCGCCATTGCTTGTAAAAATGTTTCATTACAATTTGGCATGGGTGCACGCATATATGTTGCGCCCTTTGCTTCAACGAGTTCTTTACACTCCACATCATTATCGTACAGTACCTCAACGTGATTGCTTACAAATCCAAATGGTACAAAAGCAATGCGAGTAGCACCAGTTTGTAAAGCTTCATTGATTGCATCCTCTACGGTAGGTTCCAACCATTGGCCATGAGGAGCCGCACTTTGCCATGCCACAGTCCAGTTCGGTAATTTACAATATTCAGCAATCTCTTTAGCGCTTTCCTCTAAAGCCAACGCATACGAATCGCCATCATGATTATTGATAAGAGGTATACTGTGCGCACTAAAAATAACGAATACATCTTTACAGTCCGTATCTACAACTGCGCACTCTGATTTTACACTATCTACATACACTGATTTAACACTATTCACACAATCAGCGTTAACACTATCTATACATTCTAATTTATCATTATTCACACACTCTGAAACTGCTTTCACCCAGTATTCCTTAAAAGTTGGTTGGTCCCACCAGGAACGGATAAAATCGAATGTCACATTATCATAATTTGAAATAGCTGCTTGTACTTGTTTTTCATAAGCTCCAGTACCGAGAGCGGTAAAGAATGGAGCCGTTACAATAGCGATAATATGCTCCACTCCTTCCTGGACTAAGGAGTCAACTGCATCTGCAATGGACGGTTTCATGTGTAAAAACCCGATAGCGGAAGGCATAGTTGGCAACAGAGTAAGCAAGGTTTTATATTGGCACTCTGCCATAGTTTGAAGTTCAACATTTTCCCATTGACCGATTGTATCATAACGCTTAGTAAGATTAGCAATCTCTTCTTTCGTTGGTACACGGCCACGACGAATACTCGTCATATAGGGTACTAAATCATCCTTACTTAAAGGGCTACCATAAGACAGGAATAATAATCCTTTTTTTTCTACTTTCACTAATTTACCTCTCTTGAGTCCAAATCTCACGACTACGTTCATGCACATAGTCCGTTAGCCAATGGAGTTTTTGAGGATCTGCCTCTGGGAATACGCCATGACCTAAATTAAAGATATGGCGACCATAGCGAACTCCTTCGAGCAAAATACGATCTACTTCGTGAGCCAATGTTTTTTCGTCTCCGAACAGATACGCTGGATCCAAGTTACCTTGCACGGTTTGCGTTACCCCCCGTTCATTCGCCATAACAATGGAACTACGCCAATCAAGGGCAATGACGTCTAATGGCAAATGAGACCAAATAGACACCAAATGGTCAGTGCCAACGCCATTCATCGCTATAGGTAAATGAGGATATTTAGCTTTTACAGCCTTAATGATTCGTTCCATATGAGGGTAAATCCCTTGTTTATACTGATCTGCATTAACAGCCCCTACCCAAGAGTCGAAGATTTGAAGTGCATTGGCACCCGCTTCGGCTTGCATGGATAAGTACGCAATGGACATGTCCGCCAGTTTAGTCATCAATGCATTCCACACATGAGGAGCACCGATGAGCATGCCACGAGTCTTATTGTAGTTCTTCGTTGGTCCCCCTTCGATAAGGTAGGATGCAATCGTAAACGGCGCACCGCAAAAACCAATGAGTGGCACGTCGAGCATGCCAGATGTTAAGAGTGTAATCGTTTTACCGATATACTCTACCTTGGTAGGATCAAAGGAATCTAGAGCCTCTACATCAGCCATAGAACGGATAGGCGTGCTAAACACAGGACCCACACCGGCCTTCAGCTCAACATTTACATTCATAGCCACCATTGGGCTCATGATATCTTTGTAGAGAATCGCCGCATCAACGCCGTATTCCTTAACAGGTAATTCCGTAACACGAGCACATAACTCGGGCTCTTTTGTAATTTCAAATAAAGTATATTTTTCTTTGATTTTGCGATATTCCGCTTGGCTACGACCAGCTTGACGCATATACCACACAGGCGTTACACCAGGGTTCTTCCCTTGGATCATGTCCAAATAAGCTGTGTTCAAGTACTCAACCCCTTTCGTTCTAAATGTATACTAACACACTATGGTAACTAAAACAGTTACTTTGGTTACAATCACACACAACAATGCCATTAATATTCCCTGTGAAAGCTTGCGGCGACCACAGGGATTATTTCATTACCTCGTTGATATCTATTTAATCTAATTAGTCTTTAATTCAACTAGTCTTTAATTCAAGTCCGAAATTCATTTAACTACGACTTAATCTATGGCAATCGATACCCATAATAGATTGAGCCATATCATATACAGAGCGTTGACAGGTAAAGAGCCAAATCTGTTGATTCTTTCCAAGCTCAGCCAACAGTTCCAAGGCACTACGTTGACGATTTTCGTCAAAGCGCACCAAAATATCATCCAAAATAATCGGCAAGGATTCTACTTGATAAGAGAATACCTTTGCTAGGGCAAGACGCAATGCCAAGTATACTTGGTCAGCTAGACCACTAGACCAGAATTTAAGTTCTAGTCGTTCCCCATTGTTGTTGATAAGTGCTACCCCTTTATTGATACCTAGAATATCAAGTGTATACCTCTCACCAGTTAGTCTTTCAACATAAGAGGATGCAAGTTCTAACATATGAGGTTGTTTTTCTTGTTCATATGATTGTTGAGCCTTATCCATACAATGGCTTATCAATACTTGCGTAGCCCAATCTTCAAGAGCAGACTCTAATTCACTTTGTAAAGCCTCTCGTTCTTGCAACATTTGGTGTTGTTCCTGGTCAGAACCAAGTGTACGCATGGCTTCAACGATTTGGCCGCGGCGCTCGTACAAGGTAGCCAATTTATCTTCGATAGAGGCTATTTCACGCTCAGAATGAGCCAATTCATCCAACCAGTTATCCTTGTTCCCTTCTCGCAAACGACGGTAGAACAAGTCTTTGTTCTCCGCATCAGGAGCAAGTAAATCAAGCTGCACCTGACTTTGCTTATAGATGGTTTGCCACTGTTTATATTGGTCCTCATCGATAAGATGTTGACGATACTCGTTAGAGCTTTCCATACCAGCTTTATGGAGCAGTTCTTGTTGACGAAGGAGTAGCTCTTTTTCCTTGCGATGCCAATTATCGTATTCATTGCGGAAGCTTTTACGTTGTGCTTCCTTTTGTTCCCATACAATCTTATTTTGTTGGAAGTTCTTATATTGGTTATAAATGCGTTTTAGCTCTGTTGGAGATACTGGCGCCTCTATCCCAAGGTTATACCACAAAGCCATCGCTTGGTCTTCAATAATACGTAGGCCTTCTTTATGCTCCGCTAAACGCTTTTCATAGCCTTCTATAGTACGTAGTTGCTCATGATATTGATCATATTCATGTTTGAGGCCAAAGAAATCATCTTCATCGAGACTCTTAGCCGCCCCTTGTGGTAACCAGTTTTGCCATGCTGCGAGAGCTTCATCGTAAATGCCTTGTAATGTATGACCTTCTTGAATCCAACGTTCAAGATGTGCCACCCCTTCTAAGGATGGTACAGGACTCGCTGTAGGCGTAGCAGCCTTGATCAAAGCCTCTAGCTGATGCTCTACATCGGATTTACGGGAGGATAAAATTTGTAACTCATAGTTTAATTTAGACACTTCAGAGTTACCATTATGAAGCCTCCAGGTAGCATACCAGAATAGCCCCATAGATAGAATCAAGAAAATAAAACCACCTATAGTATATAATGCAGATTCAAGAACCAACAGGCCTGCTAATACTACCAATACAGCAATAACAGCACCTATACCACTAATGCGTTGTAGCCATTTTGGCAGAATTGTAGGCTGTGCATCTGAACCAGAACTATTCCGTCTAGCCTCTACTCGATCTATATCCATTAAGATACGATCTAATTCACGTTCTAAATATTCTTTTTTAGCTAATTCTTCTTCACTAAAGTTAGGTAAGGATGCCCCTTCAAGGTTCGCCGTCGGCACCTCATCGGTAGCCTCTGCAGGTTTGCGGTCTTGCCAATGTAAAAGTTGTTCTTTTGCGGTGCGCAAACGACTTGCCAAACGTTCTCCATCAAACCAATTGATGTCTTCTGCCATTGGCTCATCATAACGCCACGCAGAATGTAGGGTGCGTGAAAACTCCAATTGTTCTCTAACCTTACGGATGTACGCATCGCCTTCTTCGCACTCACGGCGTAATTGCTCCCATTTAGCACCTTGTTGAATAAGATCTTCAATATCTTGGCCATAAGTTCCAAATGGGCTATCAGGACTAAAGTTAGCCGGCATCAATGCCGCTTCCTTTTCCTGCCATAATTGCATATTGTCACGAGCCCGTTTAATTTCTTCATCAAGGCGAAGAAACTCATCACGACTCAAGGCGAGCTCACTATTGTACTGCTGCATGTGCATACGTGCCTCTTCACTGCGACGATACGTATCCCACGCACGCAATACTACATCAATACCATCCCGATATTCCTTCCATTCTTTCAACTGATTTTGCAATTCCATTTCGGTTTGCTCCGTACTGTGAAAGACGGTTTGTAATTCTACATATTGCGCTTCATGCTCCGCTAACTGACTCAGCTTTTGGCGGTTTTCTTTAAGCTCATCCATCAATACATTGATGCGACGTTTACCATTCGAGGATGCTACAAGTAGGTCTGTAGCCCCTTTTTCAACATCCTTAACAGCGCCACCTAAGTGTTCTCCCCCTTCGGCACCAAAGAATCGGGAACGAACCTCTACCTCTTGTAATACATCAAGGCCTTGTAGGTCGTCTAATGTTAACGCAAATATGCGGTTATATGTTTTTTTATCGATACCATGCCACCAATATTGAGCCGGCTCTTCATGGATGGCAGGATTACCAGGACTGTAAAAGTCTAACTGCTTACCCTTACGACCGATATAGTAGCTTTCACCATTACGGTCCACATCAAGGGCCCCCGTCATAGGACCATAAGCCTTATGAGTACCACCAAACAACAAGGTGCGCATCCCTTCGAGCAAGGATGTCTTACCACTTTCATTAGGGCCATACATGAGTTGAACCCCATTGTCACCCGTAGTGAAAGACCAGTCGCGATACGGGCCAAATTCATCAAATCGTATGCGTTTAATGTTCATCATTAGCCCCCATCAATACAGTAACACCTTCAATTTCACAACGTTTCAAAGCTCGTGCCAATAATTCATCACTTAATAAATCTGCATATGCGCCTAAGCGCTTAAATTCAGGACGATCCGCCATGATTTGGCGCGCAGTCTGTATCGCATCCCCATCTACCATATCATCATAAGCACGCAAGTAATCACCTACTACATCTGTTAATAGACGTCGTTCGACTAGATTAATACTAGGTCTTGTATTAGAAATGATACGGTAAGGCATAACAAATATAGATTTACCTTTCTCTTCATTTTGAGACTCTTGCAACCATAGTTTTCGAATCCCCTCTTGCGTACATAGGCGATGTAGAGGTCCTGTACCGGACAAAACGATAGATAGCAAGATGTTTTTCTTATGCTGCTTTCGCAAGTTTTCTTTTTTACGGCGCAAAATCTCTAAGAAATCTGTTTCATTTTGCATGCCAGCAATATCGATTTTGATTTCCTCAAACCGGACAGCACAGGTGTCGATAAATCTCAAATCACAATGACCATTATGAGATACGGATACAAGATAACATCCTTTAGGTCCATGTTCTTTACGATGCAATCCTTGCGAATTACCCGCATAAACTACGAGAGGTTCCTCGCTAAGAACTTGAGATTTATGAATATGGCCCAATGCCCAATAATCCATGGCAGCCTCTGTTAAATCACTTAAGTTACAAGGTCCTGTTACATTATGATTTTCAGAGCCTACACTAGAACCTACAGTACCATGCATGACAGCAAGGGAAAACTCATCCCGTTCAAAAGCTCTGTATTGACGAGCATAGTTGTCGCTTTCATTACCATGACCACAACTAATGCCATATACGCCACCAATTTCTATATTATTAACGATGAGCGGGAAACGCTGTACCTGTTCGCTAGAAAATATATGGACATTATCTGACATCTGCAGTTGCGCTCTCCAGCTTTCAGCAGGATCATGATTACCTTGTACCATATAAACATCAATACGATGCTCAGCCAAGCGATACATGGCGCGCACAAAACGGACTTGAGCCTCTAAATTATGGTCTTCGCTATTATAAATATCCCCAGCTATTACGACAGCATGCACATGTTCTGTAATAGCAGTATCAATAATTTTATCTAAGGCTACATAGGTTGCTTCACTTACGGCGCGATCAACAGCATTGCTAATACCTGTAGCATATTGAAAGGGTGCCCCTAAATGCAGATCACCACAGTGTATAAATCGAAACGGCTGCATCTATATCCACTCCTCCATTAATATTTTTATTATAGTTATATATAGTAATTACAATAGTTTATTATACTACAAAACCTTAAAGATAAGTTAAAAATAACTATCATTTAGCATCAAAAAGATATAGTTAAACTAAACTTCTCTTAACTATTAATAAGTATAAATTATAAGATAAGCTCATATTCTTTTCTCATAAGATATGAACCATAACATGTTATTATTTTGTTAACCAATTCATGTATTAAGTTGACAATTTATACGCGAACGTTTACAATCAAATTGTCAATATATTATGTTTTTATTAAGTTAACAATTTCCTGGAGGCTATTATGGCTTTGCCTATAGATCAACAACCATCCCAAGTGGGTACATACGAAAAAATACTTACCATTGCAAACCGCATCATGAACGGCGGCGAAATTACAAAAGAAGAAGCAATCGAGCTAATTCATACTTCAGATGATGATACTATGATTCTACTCGCTATGGCTGATAAAATTCGCCAACATTTCAATGATAATTCTGTAGATGTATGCGCCATTGTTAATGCTCGATCCGGCAAATGTCCTGAAAACTGTAAATTCTGTGCTCAATCCGCACACCACAACACAGGCGTTCAGGAGTATCCTTTCATGGATGAAGAAAGCATTCTCCAAGCAGCACGTAAAGCTAAAAAGGCTGGTGCCATTCGTTTTTCCATCGTAACAAGTGGTCGTAATACTAATAACCCTGATGAATTTGATCAAATCATCCACGTATTAGGCCGTATCAAAAACGAAATTGGCCTTGAAATCTGCTGTTCTCTTGGGTTGTTAACTTACGAACAAGCACTCAAATTAAAAGAAGTTGGTGTTACTCGATACCACTCCAATATCGAAACGGCACCTAGTCACTTCCCAGATATTTGTACTACACATTCCTACGAAGATAAAATGTTTACCATAGATAATGCACAAAAAGCAGGCATCCGTGTTTGCTCTGGTGGCATTCTTGGCCTTAACGAAACATTAGAACAACGCGTAGAAATGGCGTTCGAACTTAAACGTTTACATATTGACTCCGTGCCATTAAACATTTTGAATCCTGTTAAAGGGACTCCATTTGAAAGCAACGAAGCTTTACGTCCATTGGATATCTTACGTACCTTCGCCGTATTCCGTTTCATCTTGCCAAATGCATTGATTCGTACTGCAGGCGGTCGCGAAGTAAATCTACGGGACTTACAAGCTTATGCTCTAAAAGGTGGCCTAAACGGTATCATGGTTGGTGGCTACTTAACCACTGGCGGTCGTTCACCTCAAGACGATCTCCAAATGATTCAAGACTTGGAGTTGACTCGCAATACAGCTCAAGTCTAAAAACCTCATATATACCATTCTCCATATCTAGAGGATGTAGTATATAAATTATTCCCTAATGCTTTATAAATATTTTACACATAAAAAGAACCATCTAGTTTGCTGTACTAGATGGTTCTTTTATTTCCATAATAAAATGTAAATGGCTTGACCATTTGTGTTACCCGCAATGGGCTCAGGATTCTCATTAAATTCTACATTCTCATACGGCGTCCCGTCTGACATGTACGCATCTACCTTCAATGTTTCCATGGTTCGATTATATCTACTGATATAAACTTTATATCGCAATTCGTCGCCACCCAGTTCATTAACTCGCAGCCACAAAAGTGCATCGTAATCACTCTTCTGTACACTGTCATTGTCAATAAATAATTGGTTTCCTGATGCATCTGGTCCAACATAGTACCAGTCCGTTGCGTTAGTAGTCCCCCCTATACTGAGTAGCCACAAAAGTGTTAATATGGTGAATATTTTACTCATATGACTGCCCCTCTCATGCTATCGAGCTGTATATTTTATAAAAGCTTAATGTGGATAAACCTTTATAAAATATACAACTTCTCCTTTATATAATACCAAAATTGTCCCATATTTATCAACAATAATTAAAATTAATTACCATGTTTTTTACAAATATAAGAAACTTAAAGAAATTTATTAAATTTCTTCATTTTTAACTCATTTACCCTTCCTATAATGATAATGTCAAATGATAGACAAAGGTAACAATTCCCTGGTTACCGTACGTGTATTTATCTCCCGACAAGTAATACTAACCCCAAACCTACTACTTGTTTAAATACATGTTTCATTTGATATTAATACTAACACTCCCCTTACATGAAAAAAGGACTCTATATAGAGTCCTTTTTTCGTTGCTTCATAAACTTATACATATTGTTAAGTCTATATACATATTACCATAAGGGTTAATAGTAAAGGGTTTGTAAGAACTCACGAATTAACAAGTAACACTATACTCTTATATAAAGAAAAAAGCTCAAAAGCTTAAGGAAATACGATAACCATTACGCTTTTGAGCGTTTCTTATTATAAACTATAATTTACTAATTACTATTTTACTTCAGCCCAACCTAAAGCAGCGCGTTTTTCATCGATATCTGCCAAGATTTTCTCAGCTACTTTAGCAGGATCTGTATTAACATACATAACAGAACCTAAGATGTCTTTAGTGTCCTCTTTCAACCATTTTGTTACAGCATCAGAGCCTTGTGTAGGTGGTTCAACGCAGTGGTAAGAGTTAATACCCATTAGGCGGAAGCCAAGGGATGCATCGATACCTTTTTCGTTAGACCATTCAGGACTAGACATAGCAAATGGCAATTGAGGTAAGTTAAGGCCAAGTTCTGCAGCAATACCGCCGAAGATACCAGAGGAACGCGCATTATCTACACATTCACCCACATGCCATACTGGTGGTTGATCATCGCCCAAGAACTCTTGCAATGCAGGGCTACATTTCTTGTTAGCATCTGTATTACAATAGCCAAGTTTCATCAATGGGAAAGATGCACAACCGTTTGTAAGGATGATACAGCCATTTTTAATAAGTGTATCAACAATATCTACAGTTGCCTTTTCATAGATAACACGAGGGTTAGAACAACCTACTACGTTAACGATACCGCGAACTTTACCAGATTTTAAAGCCTCTGCCAATGGTTTGAAGGAACCATAATGTTTAACAGTGGATTCTGGAGAGAAGCCAACTTCTGCTGTGATTTCGTATGGCGGAATGAATACAGGCATACCTTTACGCAATTCATGCGCTTCAAGAGCACGATCCAAAATTTTGCGAGCCAAATCTTTTGTTTCAGCCAAGTTAGTGTGATGATGATCGTAGCCGATGTGTTCAGCACCTGGTAAACGAGCTGCATCAGATGTAGTGATAACCTTTGTGTTGAAGCAACGTGCTACGTCCATGATAGCAGGATATACGTCTTGTACGTCAGCTACCCAGCAATCGAGTGCGCCTGTACCAAGTACGAGCTCAGCGCCGATAGCATTACACAATGGAATAACATTTTCATAGCGGTACATACTGGATAAGCCAGAGCAGCAAATACCATAGAATTGAATACCTTTAGCTCCGATAGCTTTTGCTTTTTCTAAATACTCTTCGGACGCACCAATCTTACAAATTTGAGAAACCAATGTTGGCAAGTGACCATGAACAGCGATGTTAACATACCCTTTTTTCAAGGCTCCAATGTTAACTTTGGATGTACGGCGACCGCCTTGACCGAATAATGCATCAGTAGCGATATCTGCGGCCACTACGCCTGTGAATGTGAACGCAAGACCACAACGTAAGAATTGTTTCATGTTGCTTTCCCAATCGCCATCTGTACCTACGGTTGTACGATGATATGCATCAAAGGCTTCATTGTATGCGGAAACAGGCAAGATATCCAAGTTTTTCCAAACTTCGCGACGCTCTGCAGGAGCCATAGCTGTAATTGTTTTATATTCACCTGGCAATGCACGGCTCAAATCTTCGAGCAATACATCTGCTAAATCATTAGCCACTTCTTTCAAGGAACGACCTTCTTCAGGGATGTTGAAAGCCTTACATACAGTACGGATTTTTTCTTCCCCTAAAATTGGAATGTCCAATTGGTCATTAGCAGCAGCTTTCAAAGAAATCAAGATTTCACGAGCATGTGCACCATGTTGAGTCAAACCACCTGCAGCAGCACGTGTCATATTACGAGCTACGATGAGGTCAGCATCCGCACCGCAGACACCACGAGGACTCTTAGGTGTAATTTTACAAGGGCCCATGAAACAGATACGACAACATATACCAGCAATACCAAATGTACATTGTGGTTGTTGTTTATCAAAGCGGTCAAATACCGTATCACAACCGATTTGCTCCATACGAAGAATCATTTCACGCACAGCAGGATCTGGTGTTTGTTCAATTACATCTTGTTTTGTAGGCCATGTTTTACGATACTCAGCAACAGCTTTCATGTAGTCATTTACACCATGTTCATGAGGTACCCCTGGTTCATGAGTGTGTGGCACCCATTTATCCGTCGGAAGAGCCTTTGCATGACTATGATCGTGGTCATGTTGATGATCGTGGTCGTGACCATGATGATCATGACCGCCACAGTGGCAATGATGTTCATGATTATGGTCGTGACCATGTTGTTCACCATGATTGTGTTCATGGGTATTTTTATTTTCCACATCTTTACTCATTTGAAACCTCCTAGGGGCCTACATAGGCCAACCAATAAAAACAAAAACATATTCTACTTTTAATTCACTTTAAATCCACTACAATGATGGGTTTTAAATCCTATCTCCTAAATATGTTTTAATCTACTATAAGTATATTTTCTGAAAAGACATTTGTCAATTAGAATTTGAGAAATTTTTGACGCATCTATATCTAAGAATATGATAATTACTATATTTATTTAATTCGATTTTTTCAGTTTCTTTTCATAAATAAAAAGAGACTAATTCCTAAATTTTACAGGAATTAGTCTCTTTATTTTATTGATTAATTGATTGATTTACGTATTAATTTATATATTAATTATTAATTTATTAATATGATCCACCCCTCAGGATATGCCACCTAACTATCTTTATACCTATACACTACAAAAATTGCAGCATGATATGTGCTACTTCAGATAAATGGAAACGTTTTGCCCGATCAGACCTCGCCACAAGAACTAATTGGCGGAAACAAAGTTTCGATGCAAGAGGATAGAATTTAACCTTATCGTCATCCCCCTTTCTATTGAGCGTGCTCGGCAAGAATGTAATACCATAATCATCTTCTACCAAGGACCGGCATGAATCTAGAGTTTCAGAGCCAATGACGGCTTTGGGCACAAAGCATTCCGCTTGGCATAAACGGTTTACCAACGTCCGTAATTTGAGTCCTTCTCTTAGCAAAATAAACGGAAATGCTCCAAAGGGTGCAATTTCTCGAATTCCATCACCAGTCATGAGAGAATCTGCAATGGCTATAGCCTTCTTATTTTCCACACTAATGGCCAATAAAATCTGCTCATCTAAAACGGGATAACTTTCAAGATCCTGAGAATAAATCGGCGTTGGGAATAACCCTACATCTACTAAACCATCACAAATTTGCTGTTCCAAGAAGTGAGATTCACCCTCTACAACATGGAACTCCCAAGACGGTTCAATCTGTTGAAAGCTTTTCAATGTTTTCCCGAGCATATGATGTCCATAAAATTGAGACAAGCCGATACGCACATGATAGGCTACATCTGTGCCTTGATTAATGATAGATTGCGTTAAAGCCTCCGCCTTTAAAACTAACGGCATGCCCTCTTTTGCAATTTGTAATGCCGCAGCCGTTGGCACGACTTTTGTACGATCACGAACAAACAACGTAACTCCTAGCTCTGCTTCAATACGACGAATTCCCTGACTCAACGCCGGCTGAGAAATATATAACTTTTTAGATGCCTTAGAAAATGATGCCATCTCAACGATGGTACTAATATATTTAATGTCTTTTATGTCCATATACGAGTCCTTATAACTATGTACATATACAAGTCTTATAATAAAACATTATTTCTATTATAACTATATATTACTAAAATATACGTTACATATACATGGGGAAAATAAAAAAATACCAAGAAATTTAGTGCCTTACAAACCTAAATTTCTTGGTATGTCTTATAAGTTAAACGAACTACATATAGTATGCGGTAAAACCGCATTCTATTACAGCCCTTTTTAATTTTTAGATTACATTAAAGATTTAAGTACATCCAATACTTCTTGAGGTAATTCGTTTTTATGACCTTTAAGTTTTTCTACATAATCATAGCGGAACTCAAAAGCTTGGTGCAATTGGTGATGATACTCGCGTACTTCGAATGGAGGTTCAAAACCAGGAACCTCTACATAAGAAAGATTTTCGTATTCACAGAACGGTTTAAATTCTAATGTACCTTCTACTAAACGCTCTAATAAATCAAGAGTAACTTCTTTAGGAATTTTATTTTCCAAGAAGAAGCCGGTGTTCATGATGTAGCACTCTACGCCACATTTAGAAAATAATTTTTTGTAGCTTTCATAATCACGAACCAATGGATATGTACGGAATGGATTTGCATATGGTTCGATAACAAGCGCATTTGGATCGACGTGAGCATCAAGTTTTTCTGCTGTAGAACGACGAGTCGCAAGGGTTGCACCCATTGTAGAAGCCAATACAGGATCAGAAATCTTAAGGATTGGTGGCAATGTTTTATCTTTCATAAGCCATACAATCGCATTAACAGGTTCACCTACGTAGTTTACGCGGTTATCTGTCCAGAATTGAGATTTAATAGCACGTCCATTGCTGTTTCGCACATCTTCGGCCAGTACAACCTTACGGCCATCCTCATCCATCGTTACACCTACATTTTGTAGCGTCAACAAGAAT
This sequence comes from Veillonella parvula, assembly GCF_002005185.1. GTDB lineage: Bacteria > Bacillota > Negativicutes > Veillonellales > Veillonellaceae > Veillonella > Veillonella parvula_M. The sequence goes on along the minus strand of NZ_CP019721.1, from coordinate 878,799 downwards.
TCGTTAGCAGGATGTTCCACAGGATAATCTTGCATTTTGTCAAAGTATGTAGGTTCAAGAGCAATAGAACTCAAATCGTTTGTATTGATAACATACGCATCGTCATGCAAGATAGAAATATCATAACGACCATCATGTTTTTCATGAGTCAATGTGGATTTACCGGAACCGGACAAACCGAATACACCAATAGTGTAGGATTTGCCCCCTTCAAGGTTGTAACGTTTCATACCGCCGTGGCATGCAACATAATCAAAGCGGTTTGCCAAGGACCACGCAAGTGTAAGCGTACCTTTTTTATGCTCCCCGAAGTAGCGCATACCAAGAATCATGGCACAGTTATGAGCAGGGTCAAAAATAGCAAGACCACCTGGATGACCTGGCACAACATAGTCAGGATCAGAGTAAATATAGATATCGCCTTCCGGAATGTCTACACTATCGTTGTAGAATTCTTTTACAGCCGCATCAAAGAACTTAAAGTTCATAAGCCAAGAATATAAAATAGACGCGTGATCTTTTGGAATCATCAAATGAGCACGAGCTGTGAATTTTTTATCAAGACCAACGATAGATTCCGCAGAAATCCACTCTTTATTGCGGCTATCATATACTGCGTCACGTGCAATGTTAGCGAGTTCAACTTCATCTATGCCTTCATCGCCAATAATGCGGCGAGCTTTAGCATAACGGCCAGTAGTTTTACCATCGTTTGTAACAAGAACCTTTGCATCAGCTGGCAAACCTTGCTCTAACGGTTTAAATACTGGCATATCGAGGACGATAACACCTGGCTCTTCAGAGGCTAATTGATACGCTTGTGCCACAGATGTTACAGGAGTTACATTGTTCCCATAGAATGCAGTTTCAATTGTACTGCGCATCATAGAAAATAATGGGTTTGTTTTGATTTCACTTTGCTTCCAAACGCGTCTTGTCGACATAGTATCTAGATCCTCACCTTTAAATATATTAGTAATTTCTCTTGTAAAAGTAATGTTGTACATGAAAACACTGCTAAGGCAAATACTTTCATTATTTTCTATTTTACCCTGTTCAATCAAATTTGTATACATAAAACAGATGATTTATAGGAAATTAATGTATGTTTATTTTGAATTAGTGCAACACATTTGTAATGTAATAAATTAATACCTAGCGGCATGAAACTATTAGTATGCAATGGAACACCTTAAAAACTAGACAGAGTTACAAAGTAACTAGTTATATGTACAAATCAACTAGTCAAATAGCAAAACGAAAAAGAGGCAAAGTCCTAAGCACTTGCCTCTTTCACGTTTGAAAGTACAACTATTTCTTATCTTTATTGATAAATGCATCGATTTTACTAATTAGATCATCTACCTCAAAATCGCCACGTTCTGCCATCATCTTAATTGTTGCCACCTTGGCCATTACTTTTACCATAGGTGTTTTTAATTTCTCGAATTTAGGATTTAAAGAAATCAAATGATCTACAATATCCGGACAATGTTTAATTAGATTAGACAATGTTGTTTTTGCATCGATATGGAATCGACCATTTGCATCAGTTGTTAATGGTTCTTCTTCTACCTCTTCTGCTGCCTCTTGAGCCAAAGATTTTTCCTTACCACCATCGCCTACAAAATCAGTTTTATCCCAAGTCAACAATGTACGAGAACCCTCAAGTTCACGGATATGAGTACAGTCTTGCATCATTTCCAATACACCGCGGAATTTACCATTTTCATCGCGCACCGCTGTGTAGATAACATAGATGAACAAGCCTGGTTTATTGATCCAGAATTCCGCTTGGCTTTGTTCGCCAGAACGGAACTTCTCTACGATTTCCTCTACTATATGAACGGATTTTGCGGGGTGACAATTCTTCACCTCACGGCCGATAACGTTCGCACTGCGAGGGAAAATACGATGTGCCGTATCGCTGTAGAACTTAACTAGTTCATTTTCATCTACATAGGATAAATCTACCGGTAAATGACGGAACAACAAATTAATTTGCTCTAATGTCAATTTACCCGTTGCTACATCGAGGACTGCATCCTTACCAGCGGGCGCCGCACCAACAGGGCCTACATATTTAGATAGCAATCCGGCTAAATCATTTAAGAATTCGTTAGATACAGCACCACCTTGAGCTGAATTATTACCATTCAATTGCGCCGCAGAATCATTGATACCTGGCACTACATATAAGCCTGGCGCATTGATGATAGCATAACCAATTTCATGGTCATTTTTACTCATCCGAACAAACTCTTCGTCACTCAACAATTTATAAGAAGTCGGCAGTAAAACTTCTAGTTCTTTAGAATTCAAATCCCGTAATTTCGCCAAAGTTTCTGGCACAGACGCTAGGAATTCTTCATACTTATCTTCCCGAAGCAATGCATAGGATGCAGAGATAGCATCGCGCACAGCATCATCAAAGGTCCACATAATGCGCGTTGGGCGGTCAAAACCGTGGTCCTCAAGCATTGGATACAGTTGATTTTGCTTACGAGATAGATGAGTTCTCCACTCTGCTAAGGAATCAAAAACACCGAGCCACGGATTTTTGATAAACTTCTCTTGTTTCAACAATTCGTCTGCTTCAAGGGCTACCTTTTCAACAGCGTTGATTTCTTCCAAGTACGCCCACAACGGATGGTTCTCAGGATACTCATTTTCAGCACGCACCAAAACGCCATCAAATAGATCTAAGAGATCATCCATTTTCTCTAGGATTTCTTCGTCCTTGTAAACACCTTTCAAGCTTTGCTCTGCATAGGCAAACTCATCAGGTGTACAAGTACCTAGTTTCTCTTTTAAAATGCGATTGCCCTCTTCTAAGGACAATTTACCATCTAAATAATCTTCTTTAATGGACACAATAATTCTGTAACGTTCATTGTTAATATCTAGCTTTTGTTTTAATGGATTCATATGCTTATACCTCCACGGGCTAATCTATAATTATATTTTTATTATACCATTTTGAAAGTAATTTTCAGTTGCTACAGATACAATTTTGATTTATTTTTAAAATTTACGAATCCAATGTTATGAAAGTGAATAACCTTACTTTATTTTTTAGAATATTTTGGCATACAAAAACTGCACTTCAAAAATTGTGTCCAATTTTTGGAGTGCAGTTCTGTATGAGTGCCTTTGATTAGTTTTTAAAATCAATATATTCAGTTTTAGAAGATGCTACAGGTTTACCATTAGAATCTGTGGCAGGACTAAATCTCCATTTAGAAATAGTATCAACAATGGCTGCATCAAGAGCACTAGAGCCACTAGATGAGACAACTTCAACGTCCCCTACAGAACCATCTTCCTTGATGGTAAAACGTATATCTGCACCATGAGCAGCTTCACCATAGGCAGCGAGCAATGCTCGGTCAATAGGTGGTGTAGCTATAGCTACTGGTGGATCATATGGAGCTGCCAACACAGAAGCTACCATACTCATTACAAACAATGAGCTTAAGATAATACAACGCAACACTTTATTCATCATTTTCTCCTTATTTAGCTTTCACAGCTTGCTTAGGCAGAGTAATTGTCATCCCAATAATGGATTCGTGTGCCTTTTGATCTGTGCCAATAGCAGGGGTAAACTTCCACTGCAAAATTGCTTTTTTTACTGCTTCATCAACAGGAGCATATCCAGAAGAGCGCTCTACGAAAACATTTTTAACATTACCTTTTTTATCAATCAAGAAGCGTACGCGCATATCAGGCGCTACCGTAGCGGTTTGAGGGATTTCAGGCAACTCAGGTTTTACAATAGTAACCTCCCTTGGAGATTCTAAAAACTTCGCTGCATCAGCTGTATAATCACCTACCATGCCAAAAGATGCAACGAGTACTGCTACAGCAGCGTATCGGAATAATTTATTCATAAGAAGCCTCCTTATTAACCTTTTATCTATGCATAATATCATACTAAATAAAGATGAATATTAAAAGAATAAATTCTTATTGATAAAATTTCTCATTTATGATATATTGAATTCAAGATAACTGTTCGAACTCACATATCTAGTTGATATGACAAAAAACTACACAAAGGAGGTTCATCATGAGACGTAGAAAGCGTATTCAAATGAAGGTCATGATGGTACTTGGTATCGTTGCCCTCATTGGGCCTAGCCATCTACAAGCACTTATTCCCTAGATTATTTTGACCTTAGCAGAAGACCGTATAACTGCCACTAGCCGCTACGTTAGTAGCGGCTATTTTTCCGTTTAGATTCAGAGAGATATTTTCCTTCTTCAAATTATTTCATTATTAGAACAAAATATTTCCCTCAAACAAAGTCATTAATGTTTTTAAATTTAGTATCTATTAAAAAGGAGGCTTATTATGAAATTTAATCGAATTTTATTAGTCGTCGTATCATTAGCACTTATAGTATTTGCCCTTGCAGGCTGCGGAAAAGACACAGCCCAAGATAGTCAGAAAAAACTTAATATCGTAGCTACAACGACGATGTTAACGGATTTAGTAAAAGAAATCGGCGGTGACCATGTAACCGTTCAAGGTCTCATGGGACCTGGTGTAGACCCTCACCTATATCAAGCGAGTGCAGGCGATGTAACAGCTATGTCTAAAGCGGATGTAGTAGTATACAACGGCATTCACTTGGAAGGTAAAATGGGCTCCATTTTCGATAACCTAACAAAGCAAAATAAAGCGACCATCCGCGTATCTGACGCCATTGATCCAGCTACATTGCTCGACTTTGACGAAGAAGATGGTGTAAAAACAAAAGACCCTCATATTTGGTTTGACGTTGCTAACTGGAAACTGGCAGCAAAAGCAGTATACGAAGGTCTTGCTAAAGCCGATCCGGCTCATAAAGAAGATTACAAAAAACGCTATGACGCATATCTTACTAAGTTAGATGAAACTGATGCGTACGTTAAAGCTCAAGCAGAATCTATTCCGAAAGAATCTCGCGTACTTGTAACAGCTCATGATGCATTCCAATACTTTGCTCGCGCGTACGGTTTTGAAGTAAAAGGTTTGCAAGGTGTAAGCACTGCCACCGAAGCAGGCACACAAGATATGAATAACCTCGTTCAATTTATCGTAGACCACAAAATCAAAGCTATCTTCGTAGAGTCTTCTGTACCTCACAAAACAATTGAAGCCGTTCAAGAAGCTTCTAAAGCTAAAGGTTGGAACGTCTCCATCGGCGGCGAATTATACTCTGACTCTCTCGGCTCCGAAGGCACTGAAGGCGGTACATATATCGGCATGGTAAAAGCCAATATTGATACAATTACCAAAGCACTTAAATAATCAATTGCTAGATTTTCTTAATTAAATAAGACAAATTAAATTTACGTATACTAACTTAAATAGACTCAAATTTACTTTGTTATTGTAAGTACATGTGCTACTAGCAATATTAGCTAGTGGCACTCATTAATACAAGGAGGTTTCCATGGAATGGGCCGTTGAAGTTGAAGATATGACCGTAGCATATACGACAAAACCCGTATTATGGGACGTAGATATGAAGGTACCCATCGGTTCCTTAGCGGCCATTGTCGGCCCTAATGGTGCCGGTAAGTCCACATTATTAAAGGCCATGCTCGGCCTACTAACAGTTATCTCAGGAAGTGTAAAATTTTATATCGATCACCACTTAGCGATGGACAAAAATGATTACAAGAAAATCGCCTACGTCCCTCAAAGTGGTAGCGTAGACTGGGACTTTCCCACTACCGTACTAGATGTAGTACTCATGGGTCGTTATGGTCATCTAGGTTGGTTTAAGCGTCCTAGCAAAAAGGATAAGGAACTCGCCCTCTCCATGATTGAAAAAATGGGTATGAGCGACTATGTAGACAGACAAATTCGCCAGCTTTCAGGGGGACAACAACAACGCGTCTTCCTCGCAAGAGCCCTCGTCCAAGAGGCAGATATTTACCTCATGGACGAACCCTTCAAGGGCGTCGATAAAACCACAGAACACGCTATTATTTCTCTTTTACAAGAAATGAAAGCTCGCGGCAAAACGGTTATCGTCGTCCACCACGATTTAAATACGGTGCCCCAATATTTCGATTGGGTAACAATGGTAAACAAACAAACTATCGCCTATGGCCCCGTAGCAGATACATTTACGGACGAAGCTATTGAGCGCACCTACGGCAAGGGGAGGATTGTATGACCATACTCCAATCCTATACGACGCAGATGGTACTACTTGGCACGGCGCTCTTAGGCCTCGCTAGCGGTATTGCGGGCACCTTTGCGGTACTTCGCAAGGAAAGCCTCATCGGTGATGGCCTATCTCATGCGGCACTGCCCGGTGTGGTCATCGCCTTCTTGCTCACAGGCATCAAAGATATCGAGGTTCTCATTGCCGGTGCTGCCCTATCCTCTATCACTGCGGCTTGGCTCATTAGCATTACCGTAGAAAATAGCAAAATCAAATTTGATGGCGCTTTAGCCACCATACTCTCCGCCTTCTTTGGGCTCGGTATGGTATTGCTCACCTATGTACAAAGCTTAAACAATGCTGGTCAGGCGGGGCTTTCAAAATTCATATTTGGACAGGCAGCCACCATATTGGCGCGCGACGTGTACATTACATCTGCAGCAGCGCTCATCATCATCGTGTTAACCGCATTATTCTGGAAGGAGCTAAAGCTCATTTCCTTCGATGTAGAATACGCTAAAACACTACAAATTCCCGTCACTTTCACCCTTATTTTATATCGTTCATTATTGATCATGACCATCATCATCGGTATTCAATCGGTAGGGGCTATTTTAATTAGCTCCCTCCTCATTGCACCCGCCGTTGGGGCAAGACAGTGGACGAATAAACTGGGCACCATGTGTATATTAGCAGGATGTTTCGGCATGATATCCGCCATTGGCGGTACTATCTGGAGTACATCGGTCCCAAAATTACCGACAGGCCCAGCTATCATCGTCATTTTATCGATTCTCGTATTATTGAGCCTCATCTTTGCTCCTAACCGAGGTATGCTCTGGCAGTTCCGCAAAAATAGACAGTCAAAGCACGCATTATTGTTAGAAACCACAAGGGCTCCCAAATCCAAGGCACAGCAAAGTATTTACGTAGCAGAGGACGCACAACCTCGCATAGGAGGTGCCCCATGACAGTTCATACAGAGATATTGCTCATTGCCATTGCGGTATCCATCGCATGTGCCATCCCTGGGGTCTTCCTCGTATTGCGTCGCATGTCCATGATGGCCGATGCCATTACGCACACCGTATTCCTTGGCATCGTGCTCGCTTTCTTTATGACGGAAGATTTAAACTCTCCATTTCTACTCGTCGGGGCTACCTTGGTTGGTGTAGGCACCGTATGGCTTACAGAAATGATACACAATACGGGGCTTGTCAACGAAGATGCGTCTATCGGCATCATCTTCCCGCTTCTATTCTCTATCGCCATCATTCTAGTCAGCCTATACAGCGGTAACGCTCATCTCGATGTAGATACCGCATTGCTCGGCGAAATAGCCTTTGCACCCTTTGATCGATGGATTGTGAACGGCACCGACCTGGGGCCTGTATCACTATGGATTTCTCTAGGCGTGGCGCTCATCAATTTAATTTTAGTCATGCTATTCTACAAGGAATTGCAATTATCTACTTTTGATCCGCTACTAGCAGGGCTCTTCGGCTTTATGCCTGCCCTCATCCACTACGTGCTGATGACCATGGTATCCCTCACCGTTGTAGCCTCATTCCAAGCGGTAGGTGCCATTCTCGTCATCGGCCTCATGATTGGGCCTGCGGTCATCGCTTATTTATGGACGGACTCTGTGAAAGCCATGCTTACTAGCAGTATCATCATCGGTATTATCTGTGCTGTCGTCGGTACGGAAGTATCTTTCACCATGGACGTATCCATCGCGGGTTCTATTGCAACCACCATCGGTATCGCACTGATTATCGCTGTTATTGCAACACCAAAGACAGGCTATATCGCCACATACCGCCGTCAACGTCATTTGCGTCGTCACTATCGAGAAACGATGATGCTGTGCCACATTTATACGCATATGGATACACCTATTGCGCACGTTGAAAACGGCATCGGTACCATTCACGAGCATTTGAACTGGAGACCTGACTATACGCATCAAGCTGCTTCACAGCTAAAGAAACAAGGTCTATTATATGTGACAAATGGACACTACGTGCTTACTGATAAGGGTATAGCACAGGTTAAAGAGATTATTTAAATACAATACCAATACTTTTCCCAACAAAAAGAAGCTGAAATCAATGCTGCTCTGCAAAGATTTCAGCCTCTTTTATTTTTAACTAATAGTCTTACATCCTATTAATAACTGGATTCACGTCAATGACTATCTATAACAGATAGTACCAACACTATAATAAGCTCAACGCAATCACAAAGAATCCTATTAATTAATAATAGCTTCTAATGGAATAACATGAGGTAGCCCATTGTCATCGATATAAATTTTTGTTTTAACACGATATACATCTTCCATCATGGCTTCTGTAAAGATGTCTTTCGGTGCGCCCTGAGCGTATACTCTACCCTCTTTGAGCACGATGATTTCATCTGCGAACATAGCCGCCAGATCAAGATGATGCAATGTTACGAGTGTTGTAAAATCATTTTCTTGAGTCAGATTTTTTAGCAATGTTAACAAATCAAATTGCTTGTGCAAATCTAAAGCACTTGTCGGTTCATCAAGAATTAAGATTTTAGGTTCTTTTACAAGGGCTTGTGCCATGAACACAAGTTGGCGTTGACCACCGCTGAGCTCCATGATGCTGCGCGATGCAAAGCGCTGTAAGTTCAACCGTTCCAATACCTCTTGTGTGGCTGCAATATCCTCATCACTTACGCGGAAGGACATGGATCCCATGCGCCCTAGCATAACGACTTCAAAAACAGATAGATTGACTTTACAGTCATTATCTTGAGACAAATAGCTCACTGTACTACTAAAATCCTTTGTAGAATATTGAGATACAGGTTTACCATTAACGGAAATCTCGCCCTTGCCTTTCAAGATACCCATAATTGTTTTTAAAAGTGTAGATTTACCAGCACCGTTAGTACCAATGAGCGCAGTCAATTTACCTGTTTTAGCAGCAAAATCAACGCCCTTTAAGATTTGTCCGTCTTCCGTAGCGGAATAACCAAAGGTTAGATTATGAACTTCAATCATTTGAAATAGCTCCTTTTCCTAGTCAATACCAACGAGAAGAAGAAAGGTACACCGATGATTGCCGTCACAATACCGATTGGGAACATCGCCCCAGGAACGAGCATCTTACTCGCAATAGATGCGAGAGACAAAATCGCCATACCACACACTGCAGAGAGAGGTAAGAAATACCGTTGATCCTCACCCACAAGCATACGTGCAATATGTGGTCCTACAATACCGATAAAACCAATGGTTCCAACGAAAGAAACAGCAACGGCTGTAATGATGGAGATGAAAACAAACACTTTTACTCGTAAGCTTTCAACATTAACACCAAGACCGGAAGCCTTTTCATCGCCTAATTTTAATGCTGTTAAACGCCAAGATTCACGCATCATAAGCGGAAGCATGATTGCTAGCACGATAAGAACAATAGAGATGTTCACCCAATTTGCCTTAGCTAAACTCCCCATCGTCCAGAATACGATGTTTTGAAGGGCCTCAGGAGATGCCATATATTGCATCAAGGATTGAAGCGCTTGGAACAAGAACATCATGCCGATACCGGCGAGAATCATCGTTTCAGAGGAGAAATTCTTAATCTTATTGATGGAATAGATAAAGAAGCTCGTCAAACTAGCAAATACGAAGGCGCCGAATGGAACCATAAAGACGCCTAAAAACTCTAATGCACTAGCGCCTACAACGACCATGAGAGATGCACCGAAACCAGCCCCTGCGGATATACCAAGTGTATACGGGCTAGATAACGGGTTATCAAGGATAGTCTGCATGCCAGCACCAGCAATGCCCAAAGAAGCACCTACGAGCAACGCCATAATGGCCGTCGGAATACGAATCGACCAAATGATAACATATGCGTTTTTGGAAACCTCTACTGGGTCTGTTAATGCGAGCCATACATCACTTAACGTAAGTGATGCAGGACCTACAATAATATCGGTAACAAAACTTACCGCACAAATGATCAGACCAATGATAATAAACATGAGCTTTTTATAGCTCTGTTTCTTATAATCGTACTGATTGTTAGTTTCTGTCACTACGAAAAACTCCTTTTTAGTTCAAATGCATAAACCAAACGCCACCGTAAGAGAATGGAAGGAATTTATCATAGAATTCCTTAAGTGTGCCTTCAGGATCTACATCCTTGAATTCCTCAGGATAGAATGTTTTAGCTAAGTATTCGAATACTGCAACGTCATATACTTCACGAGGTAAACCATGGTGAGTAGAGAATACGTTTTTAGATTGAACGGCTTTCAATTCAGGCCAGCCTTGACGTTCTGTGGTGAAAGCTTTCAATAACTCTTGAGATTTTGCTTCATTTGTATCAAAGCCTAAACGCATGGATGTAGGTTTCTTAGGCCAATAAGAACCGATGATCATGATGATATCTGGATTTCTTTCCAAAATAAATTCTGGGTTAACAGGACCTGCTTTTTGAACTACATCTTTTGTAATAAGGTCGCCACCAACTTGCGTTGCCAATGCGCCCCATGCTACGTTTCCACTATACGCAAAACCTAAACCTTCTGGACCTTCGTTACCTGTTTCAATGTAAACAGTTGGTTTTGGTTTATTAATTTTGCTAATGCGGTCCATAACTCTTGTTAAACGGTCAGTATAGAACTTGTTGATTTCTGCTGCACGCTCCTCTTTACCCAATGCTTTACCGATAGCTTCGATAGATTTTTGGTGATTTTCAAGCTTTTCCGCATGATAATCGATATAGATAGTAGGGATGCCAGCTGCATCAATTTTAGGTTTGTAATCAGCTTCATATTGATCTTTGAAATATAAAGGCATGAAAATAACATCTGGGTTTAAGGAAATTACTTTTTCCACATCAAATGTTTTATCATTTACGTTACCAATGAGAGGAATTTTTTCCAACTCTGGCACTTCAGATTTGTAGCGATCCCACATATCTGTACGCAATTTGCTTAAATAAGGGTCAATACCAACAATAGTCTTAGCCACATCTTTGCCTTGCAACGCAGCCATAGTCAAGAACGCACCACCAGAAGCACTCAATTGAACTACTACGCGTTCTGCTGGTTTTTTCAACGTAACCTTTTGACCAGTTACGTCTGTAATCTCAATAGATTTACCAGTCTGAGCTGCATCCTTTTTTGCATCCCCAGGGCCACCACATGCAGTCAGGAGCATGCTAACAATCAGTAGAAAAACTGTGGCTAAATAAGCCATAAATTTCTTTTTCTTAACCATAGAATACCTCGATTCCAAACTTAATAAGTTCTAATAAACACAATATATAACAGCATTTATTTGGGTTTTACATCATCAGCTCCTTCACGCACAACACAACCCTAATTCATATGCATAAACCAGATACCACTGTAAGAATATGGCAAGAATTTGTCATAAAACTCTTTAAGTGTAGCTTCTGGGTCTACATCCGCAAACTCTTCAGGATAGAATGTTTTTGCTAAATATTCGAATACGGCCGCATCAAATACTTCGCGTGGAAGGCCATGATGCGCGGAATAAACTTGTTTATTTTCAACGGCTTTCAAATCACTCCAACCTTGACGCTCTGTGGTGAAAGCTTTCAACAACTCTTGAGATGATGCTTCGGTTGCTTCAAAACCTAAACGCATAGAAGTTGGTTTCTTAGGCCAGTAAGAACCCATGATCATGATGATATCTGGATTTTTTTCAAGTATAAACTCTGGATTAATAGGAGACGTTTTCTTAATAACATCCTTGGTGATGACATCAGCACCAGCCATAGTAGCTAATGCCCCCCAAGAGTAATTACTACTAAAAGAATTACCAAATTCTTCCGGACCATTCATACCAACTTCAAGGTAAACTGTTGGTTTTGGTTTATTAATTTTACTAACACGGTCCAGAACCCTTGTCACACGATCCGTATAGAACTTGCTGATTTCTGCGGCACGTTCCTCTTTACCCAAAGCCTTACCGATGGCTTCGATGGATTTTTGATGACTTTCAAGTTTTTCAGCATGGTAGTCAATGTAAATCGTTTGTACACCTGCTGCATCTAGTTTTGGTTTAGCATCGGACTCATATTGTTCTTTCAAGTCAACAGGAATGAAAATAACATCTGGGTTCAAGGAAATAACTTGCTCCACGTTAAATGTTTTATCACCGATGGTACCAACTACAGGAATCTTAGCTAACTCAGGCATTTCTGCAGTAAAGTGCTTCCACATATCCGCTCTATAATCCTGTAAGGATGTATCCATACCGGCAATGACCTTCGGTGTATCCTTGCCCATAAGTGCGGAAATCGTAAAGAATGGACCACCCGCACCACTCCATTGTAAAACAACTCTCTCTGCTGGCTTTTTGAGCGTTACCGTACGTCCTGTTACGTCTGTGATTTCGATTGGCTTGTTATTTTGCGCCGTATCTTTCTTTGTCTCACTAGGACCTCCACATGCAGCGATGAGCATACTAACAATTAGGAGGAAAACCGTGGCTAAATAAGCCATAAACTTCTTTTGTTTGAACATAAGTATCCCTCTTCTCTCAACTAAAACTATCACTATAAGTGCACATAAAAAGCCCGTTTCCCCACGAAGAGGAAACGGGCTGTCATCTCAGTTAGACTAACTACCACGCCTAATAAGCTAGCATATAGTATGAGCTTTCAACTATGCATAGCTAGTATAAATTCATCTATATCAATCCCCATCCCTGTCTCTCGCAGGTCAATTGGCAATTGTTAATTAGGCAGTTCTCCTGGCTCCAGTTTAACGTTACTTTGCGCCTTCCCAAAAACTTCAGTGACCGAGAGCATTTCACCCTCTATGCAAAGTACCTCGCTGTTACAGTGGCGTGACCGCTTTGGCTTGTACCAAATTCTCTATTAAGTCAATAGACACCTAACCCAATCATATGTGATTTTCCTCATCGTAGCATGCGGGATATACAGTGTCAATAAACATATAGGGGTACAGCTATTCTTGTAAAATCTATACTTTTCAGCAAAAAAGAAGCTAAAACTCAACCACTAAGCGGAGTTTTAGTTTCTCATTAGGACAATCTGTAAAAATGTCCGTCAAATTCTATAATTTATTTTTATCGATTAATAACTTTTTCTCTACAATTCAAGGCGCATTTGATACCATTTGGCACCGCCGTGATCAGACTCAGACTCACCTTCATTTACAAAACCAAACTTGGCATAATAAGGTATCTTTTCTTTCTTACAGGTTAGAATAACACCCTTACGTTTTTCCTCTCTCGCAAGGTCGATAAACGCCCCAATTAACTTACCACCTACACCGCGATTCCTATACTCTGGCAATGTATTTAAGCCAAATATCATCTGCCATGCACCGTTAGGGTTATGCAAAGAAGCATCGGCAAACATCTCATCCGTTAAGATTTCATCATCAGATACGAAGCCATCAATAAAACCAATTGGTGTATCGCCGTCAAAGGCAATTAAAAACTGCCCTGCATAACGGTCTAATCGTTCCTTAAAAGCCTCACGAGGTGCCGCTTCAGCAGGAGGAAAACAAGTTGCTTCGATATATGTAACTACATCTAAATCTGCGGTTGTCGCTTTTCGTATTAACATATTAATATCCTTCTTTATGTACTTATGCACTTATGTATTTGTATAGAGCACATTTTAAAATGAGTCAGCTAAAATAAATCATTTTTAGTATAAATGGTTTACGCCATAAAGGCTACACGTAGAGATGTTACGTGTAGCCTTTTTCTGCTGAATCTTATATTTACTAAATTTACTTTTTCGTATATTTAGGTACATTGCGATACTGCATCGGCAATGAATCGTCTTTAATCTTAAAACCATGCTTCTCGTAAAAAGTCGCATTCTTGCTTTCACCAATCATAACATTGATGTACAAATACGATTTGTAAGCGTCTTTCACCATTTCTAGCAAGTGCCCTGCAATACCTCGGCCCCGATAATCAGGATGAACTAGCACATAATTGATGAAGCACACAAGTTCGCTATCATCCATGACACGAATAAGACCTATTAAACGATCTCCATCCCAAGCAGAAATCACGCGCGATGAATTCATTAGTGCCTTGTGCAATCTATCAGGATACTTGCCCACCACCCAACGAACAGATAAAAACAGTTCTGCTACCTGCTGAGGGGTAAAGTTTCTTTCTTCGGTATAGGTAATCGCCCTATCGCCCTTAACGATATTAATCATGCTACTGCCTTTTCTAATCCATTTATCAACTATATCTTAGGTGTGTGACACAACTTCCTTAGGATTCCACCAAATTATAGCAGACCGAGAGGAAATCAAACATTTATTGTCCTTAGATTTTGCTATGATTTCTTTTTTGATTTGTTCCTCTGCTGCTGGCGTTAAGTCTCCATAGTACTGTTCGTATATGATCTTTCGGCACTCGATTTCATCTTCTACAGTACGTTCACATCTATAATCAATGATGCTTACATTAGGTGAGCGCCCTTGTGAAAGTAACATATTATACAGAATTTGAAACTCTTGTACATCAGATTTGCTAGCTTCCCGAGGATTCTTCCAATCGGGAATGCCAGCTACGATTGCACAATAGCCTTTAGAATATTGTTCCATTTGTAAAAGCCGAGGCCACACATCAGGGAACATCCAAAGCACAAGAGATATGGTTACCAGATCAAATTGAAAGTCTGGAGAGCCATCTTGGGGTAAGTCCTGAACCAATTCTTCAATGATGTTAATATTCTCAACGTTTAATTCTTTGGCATTTTCTTTAAGGACTGCCACCATGCCCTTTGACGGCTCAATAGCAGTAACAGATTTAATATGTTGAGCAAAAGGAATTGTAAAAGAACCAGGACCAGCACCTATGTCTAACATACTAGAATCAGGTGTTAAGACACTACTTAAAGCAGCATACACCTTCCGTCCAAAGTCGTAGTCATTGCTTTTACGCATAAGAGAAAAATCATTGGCCCGCTTGTCCCAATACTCTAATAATGGATTCGCCCGAATCCCTTTCTCACGATCATAATAACTTTGTTTCCACATTTCATTCCAGAACGAAAAATCGATAACTTGCAGTACCATACGAAACCTCCTGACTTAGTCTAAATTCCTCATTTCTCGGATAAACTCTTCTGCCTCTTGCAGATTCTTAGGGAACTCAAAATAAATACATTGCTCATGTCCACAATAAGGATTACGGAAATCATAGCCGCTCAACAACAAATACTCTATAATCTTCCACTCTTTGTCATTAGATTTTTTAGGGGCTTTGAACTTCTCATTCACAAAGTACATTTTACCTTTACAGGTAGGGCAGGTTTTATTTCTGTTAAACAACTCGTAGTTTGTGCCCTCCGACAAGGAGATTCGGCAGTTTACACATACATTTTTATAGCCCATAGTTATTTACTCCATACGGTTTATGTTGAAAGATTTCTTTTACAATCCCTTCACCAACAATATTTCCGCCTTCCATGATAAAGAACTCAGTACCTGCTCGTATAGCAGAATAATCTACGGTTTCATATACTGGCAAAGCATTCGCTTGAATTGGCTTATCAAAGATGACATCTTCACCATCAATAAAATTGATACTAAGATATTCCTCAGTGCCTTTTATAACGATATGAGGATAGTACATTCCATAATTTAAATTCGGTGGACTTGTTCTCTTCTTACTAAAGAATGTAACTATGCAGCAAATAGTAAAACCTAAATCGCTCATATTAGTCCTCATCAACTACATATACCATATCACCTTTAAAGTATATGTTCATTATACAGTGTACGGGATTTCCTTCGGTCCATAACCAACCTTGCAATACAGCGTGCCCCCAATTATAGGTCTCCGTAATGACCTAAAATTCGCTTTCCCTATAATCCTGTTGATACTGAGGTAACTCAATTCTTTTACCTGTGAAAGTATCTAGAATTGTAGTATTAAACACGAGAATTTCAAAAAAATCTATATCACACGTCTCAAATACAACTTGAGCCTTATGAGTCTGTTCAATACCGTTTTCGTAAGAAAAAATGTAATCAAATGTAAGGATCAAATTATCATCTGCATATTCTATTTTCTGTACCCTTGCATCATGGAGAGAATATTTGGAATGGTTGCCAAAAGATTTTGTAGTTTTCATAGGACCTCTATTTTCAAACAACTATTTAAACCAAAATCTATAACTTAAAATCAGTATACCAATTTTTATAAAAAATACAAAAGCCCCCATCAAAAGATAAGAGACTTATTTAGCTTAGTAATAACTAAAGTTATTTGTTATTCTTATTCCTACTCGATATGTCCTTTGATTTTGTTTTGTATAAAGGGCATAAAATCAAGTTTTTTGTTATCAGATTTAGTCTTATTATCCATTTTATTTCTGTTTATCCGATTTTTTGCAAGCATATTGCAAGCACTAAACTACTCTTTAACTTTCCAAAATGCTCATCTATTTTATCTAAAATAAAACTTTATCCAACTGTAAAGACGAGATTATCATTGTCACATTCTTTGCTTTCAACAATATAGGTTTGTGATTGTTCATATTTGAATGTATTCCTTAACTTAAGCTTTTCCAATTTCTCATTGAGCATCGAGTCAACTCCTTTCGCAATAATGGGTAAAACAAAAGCGACCAACTTCTTACAGTTGATCGCTTCTGGCTTGGTCATTCATTTGGTTATTTCAGACCATTTTTCTTAATACTTTCCCCAAGCATTCGTAGCTCGATGACGTAGAAACAATATCATTGCTTCCTGGAGCATTTATACTCAATCTCCCAAAAATTCCATGCTGATTATAGTAATCTAACAAGACTTGTTCGTAAGTTCCACTTGGCTGAGAAGAGGATTCGCCGGTGTTTAGCCATCTCCAATTACCAATTGCTTCATAGACAAAGCTATCTATTACAATCCCGGACAAATGATAACTCGAAAAGCTATTGTCACGAATATTTCGAATGTGTTTGCAGGTATCGTAGAGTAGTCCGTTGCTGCTTTTGTTTTTCTGAGCCATGGCATCTTGCTCAGCCTTTGGATTTGTTGACTTCCAACTCCCACCAGTATTGGTGTCAGGATACCTGTAACTTCCATCCCAGATTTTGAATGCAGGGACAATTTCAAAATCCATCCCATCTGAAAAAGCAATTTTTACGACTTGTCCATCAGCGCGAACATCGCTTCTTGGATATGCATTAATAATCGCATTTCGTGCTGCTTGCAATAATCTTGATTGACTATTACCACTTAGGTTATTATATCGGTCAAAAAGGTCGCTTGGAAGCTCTACAAGAATATCAATATCGCTCGTATTAATGGCAGTGTTTCTTCCGTAGCTACCTACGTAAAGACTATGCAAAGTATTGCTTGTTGAATTCCAAAATTCGTTGTTAATAGCCTTTGTTATAGTATGGTAACGGAGAGAAACAAGGCTTCTGATTCTTTGAGAAATTATTTCTCCGTACTTTTGAACTCTATTATCCATTCATTCCCCTCCTTAGCGAGATTGGAAGAAATGAATCAGTCTCATCGTCTGAAAAGGTGTTATCTTTTTTTATCTTCAATGCTTCTCTTGCTCTGTCAACAGCTTCATCAGTTGTACTCGGTGCCTCCAAATAAATAGTATCTGTCTCTATTACCAACTCATTATAACTTTTGAGAAGATTTTCAACGGAGTCATTTTGCAACCTAATTTCAGTCAATAACACCTTGTACTGGTCTCTGACAGAAATCAATTTATTTGCGATTGTTTTATGTGAAGCAATTAGCTTCTGCAAATCAAAGGACTTGAAATATGCAGTTATATAAACTGAGGCAAACGAGACTAACGCCGAAACTAACTTCAGCCACAATGGATCAGTAAAAACCATGGCAATAATCCCTACTGATGTAAGGGAAGCAGCACCAATATTTATAGTTTCCATCTTCTTAAACTTTTCCGCATAAATATCTGATTGCTTTTCTTGTATTTTATGCGACCAGACCACTCCACTGTAAGAATCCCTTACGACATCCTCCAGCACTTCATAATTATTAATCACTATATTTTCCATCCCCCTTCATAATTTGTCCAATACCTCGTGACCAATCAATTTTGAGATCAGCACCCTACACGGTAAGCAGCACTGCATCTACGTTTCCATACAATCCAATTTTTTAAGGGTGGTAATTGACTTTGTTTTTCCTTTATTCCTTTGTCCAGACAGTAATCCCTTTTCTAAGTGCAACTCGTCCAAACTTAGCCATCTGTTGGCTACTATTGCCTTTCTGCTGTTTCAATGCATAAATGGTTTTAATCTTAAATCCAAACTGTTCTGCAAACGAGGAACTTAGAAAATCGACTGGAGTAACCTCTCCTCCATATCGGACATTATCATTGACAAACGCCACCATAGCCCCAGGCTTGCAAACTCGATAAAGCTCGGCATAGATAAAGACTAACTCAGTAAAATAGCCTTCCACCATGCGAATGATACCGTTGTTATTTAGATCACCGTTGTCTTTTCATTTTACTAATGCAGCCATTACTTCCGAAAAAGCCTTATTTTCTCTAATCGTCGTATAGATGTAGTCAAACCGTTCTGATTGACCAATTGAAGAATAAAAGTCTTTTAGGTCATCAATTTTTGACTTACTTTCAAGGGTACAAGATAAAAGCCTCTGAGGCATTTTTTTGTTCTCATTTTCACCAAGACCAAGATACACAAGCTCTAATGCGTAAGTTCTTGTGTAATCATACCTATTACAGTAGGGAGGCGATGTGATTACACCCTTAAGCCTGTCCTTCTCAACTAAAGGAAGTTCATACAAGGCACTTCTGGGAATAAAATCAAGTTCAGCTCGTGCGGTATCAATGGCATTTTTTGAATAAGCCCAATAACCACAAGAACATGAGTCAACTCATCAAGAATAGTCGACTTAGAATTAAGAATCTTTGCTCGAACATATTTTTCAAGTAGTAGGTTTTGACTATTCCCACTCAATTGTAGCAGGTGGTTTAGATGTAATATCGTACACGATACGGTTAATGTGTTGTACTTCGTTTACGATACGACGGGAGATTGTATCCAATACGTCGTAAGGGATGCGTGCCCAGTCAGCAGTCATGAAGTCTGTTGTTGTTACGCCACGCAATGCCAATGTGTAGTCGTATGTACGGAAGTCACCCATAACGCCTACGGTACGTGTAGATGTTAATACTGCGAAGTATTGGTTGATGCTGCGATCAAGACCAGCTTTTGCAATTTCGTCACGGAAGATGTAGTCCGCATCACGCAAGATGTCGAGTTTGTCTTTAGTGATTTCGCCCATTACGCGGATAGCAAGACCAGGACCTGGGAATGGTTGACGCCATACGAGGTAATCAGCCAAGCCTAATTCGGAACCGAGTTCACGCACTTCGTCTTTGAAGAGATTGCGCAATGGTTCGATAAGACCTTTAAAATCTACAACTGCAGGCAAGCCGCCTACGTTGTGGTGAGATTTAATAACTTCCGCTTCACCAGTACCAGACTCGATAACGTCAGGATAGATTGTACCTTGCGCTAAGAAATCAACGGAACCGATTTTACGGCCTTCGTCTTCGAATACACGGATAAATTCTTCACCGATAGCTTTACGTTTCGCTTCTGGATCTTCAAGGCCAGCCAATTTATCTAAGAAACGTTTTTCTGCATCTACGCGGATGAAATGCATGCCGGAATCTTTGAAAGCTGCTTCAACTTCGTCGCCTTCGTTTTTACGCATCAAACCATGGTCAACAAAGATACAAGTCAATTGGTCGCCCACAGCTTTAGAGATAAGAGCTGCCGCAACGGAGCTGTCTACACCGCCGGACAAAGCCAACAATACTTTACCATCACCAACGGTTTTGCGGATGTCTTCAATAGCAGATTTCGCATAGTTTGCCATTGTCCATGTACCTGTGAAGCCACATACTTCGTACAAGAAGTTGTGAAGCATTTCTTTACCATGTTCAGTGTGCAACACTTCTGCATGGTATTGCATAGCATATAATTTACGTTCTTTATTTTGCATGGATGCAACAGGGCAATCCTTAGTATGTGCTACGATTTCAAAGCCTTCAGGAACTTTTGCTACATAGTCAACATGGGACATCCAAACAACTTGGTCTTCTTCCAAGCCTTTGAACAATGGAGATGTAGTGTCCACTTTAGTAGGTGTTTTACCAAATTCACGGTTATCCGCTGATTTAACTTCGCCACCCAATGTATGCGCCATAAATTGCATACCATAGCACATGCCAAGAATAGGAATACCAAGTTCAAAAATCTCTTTGTCAATTTTTGGAGAGTTTTCTTCATACACGCTGTTAGGACCGCCTGTGAAGATGATACCTTGCGGTTTTAATTCCTTAATTTTATCCAGCGCTTTGTTGTATGGATATACTTCGCAGTATACGTGATTTTCACGAACACGGCGCGCGATCAATTGGTTATATTGACCACCAAAGTCAACAACAATTACAAATTCCTTGTTTTCCATGCCTTCCTCCATATGCATCTATTTGTGAAAGTATATTCACTATTTATTATGCCCGTACATATCTGTACTGGGGGCGCGTTTTTCCGAGCCAAACGCTAATTTTTCATTACATTTTATTATACCATAGGATGTATAACGACTCCATATATTCCGTATGTAGATTATAAATAAATCTTTAATGTTCGGATTTCTAGTTATTACTCTTTTGGACCCTTCCGTATGTAAGTCAATTTGCTAACAATGCCGAAAGATATCTAGTTATCACTTTTTAGGGGCCTCTCGTTTATACATTTTTACAGCCCCCACGGGACAGATAGAATAGCAGTCGCCACAACTGATACAACCTTTCCCAATGATAAATCGAGTCTTCCCTTCGGTGATGCATTGAACAGGACAATCCTCAGCACAAGCACCGCACTTAACGCAAGTGTCATCAATATTAAACTTTAGATTTCCCATATACATCACCTCCTATGCATTCTTTATCTGTGCCAAGCTTAATATTATCTACTTTTAAATAGTAGAATTCATATTTTAAATATATAAGATCACAAACATCACGCTAGCTCAAGAATATATTCAAAATATTTCAATACAAGAACAGCTATTATAATTGTTTTTTCTTATTTAATTCACCATTATACGCAATAGCGGAATAGATTGCCTTTGCCACGCCTTGGTGGTTATTGTCTGTCGTTTCGTATCGTGCCACTTCTTTAATGTTCAGCTTGCTATTGCCCATGGCCACGCCAGCGCCCGCAAAGCGTAGCATAGATAGATCGTTTTCGCTATCCCCTAATGTCATTACCTCGTCAGGACTTAAGCCCCAATGTTTTGCCAATGCTTCTACGGCTGTACCCTTTGTAGTGTGGGGCAATACAAACTCTAAATTGCCTTCACTAGAGAGCAGCACATCATAGAATCGTTCACGACCTGTACCGTCGTGGGATAAACCTTGGTATTCATCGCGCAAGTCTTGCAAGATACGTTGACGCATCGGTTCATCACCGTAGAAGATTTGAATTTTCTCAGGCCCTTCGTCTAAGGATTCCATATGAGCTAGCAAATCACATACCATGGTCCGCGTAGCCAAGATAAATGGGCGAATATTAGGTCTAAAGAAGAAATTAGATTGCTCTATTTCACATTCAGACATCTTTACCTTTGCTGCTTCGTTGCCTTCCGCCAATGCATAGTGATCGTACGTTGCTCCAGGCAGACGAGTGTCCCCTGTACCGGAAATCTGATTTTTAGTATTAGGCAGATGGTTATCCAGTATGCCATGTACAGTCTTTTTATCTTCCTCAGTACGCTCGCTAGCGCATACTCCTAAACGTTCAGGTGTAATACATCTAGATGGAGGATACATGCCAAAGATTTGGTCTTTCACATAGGCCTCTACATAGACACCATAGGTTAATAGTTTGCGCAATAAATGTAATGCTTGTTCTTTATCAAAACTTACGTGGAATAGACTGCGGTTTTCATCCTTATCCATCACGTAAGCACCATTGGTGCACATGAAATAGCGCAAGCACGGCAGTTTTTCGATAACATCATTCATCTCATTCCAAGCACGGCCAGAAGCAATGGCTACGCGAATGCCACTTTCACGAGCGGCACGAATCGCCTCAATAGCATCCTCAGGAATCGCCTTTGCATCGTTTACTAAGGTACCATCTACATCAGATGCGATGAATCGAATGGGCTTATCCCCAGTAAGGCCTATATAATCTTTTATTTCTAATGTTTCAGTCGTGGCCATACATCCTCCTTCTGTTCCTTCTATTCCCTTTATTCTTTCTATTCTTTCTATTCCTTTTATTCCTTCTATTTAGAATTATTAAATTCGGCTACAATTTCTTCTAAGATTTCTGGGTGTTCTACCAATCGCAATACTGTGCCACCAATGATATTTGCACCGTCGATAATAGTTTGTTCAATGGTAGGCTCTAACATGGCAGCAGCAAATTCTTTAGAATGGCACACCTTTGGCTCACCGGCCAAGCGCAATTTAGGATGGAATGCCGCACATTGATAACTTACATTGCCAATATCTGAGCTACCTCCAAGGGCTGCTGGACCGGGCTCAAAATCGAGGCCCATGTCGGCCATTACCTCTTCGATAAGCGCTGTGCCACGATTGTTTTGGTTCATATCATCATACGGATTGCCATAAAATTCTACATCCACAGTTGTACCTGTACAAAGGGCAGCCCCTTCAAAGATGTTTTTGATTTGCTCAGATAAACAATTCAAGTACTCACGCTCCGTATGACGCACGGTAACCTCTAATTCACCGAAGGCAGGAATCACATTAGATGCGGTACCTCCAGCAATGATCCACGTGCCGATGCGCGTTTCAGGGCGCACTTGTTGGCGCATCATATCCATAGCATGGATGGCGAGTTGCACACCATTTACCGCATTGATGCCATTCCAAGGCTCTCCGGCTGCATGGGCTGGCTTACCGTGATACTTAGCACGGAAACAATCAAGTGCCAAAAATTGTGAATTAGGCCGTGTTTCCTCGCCGTCGAGATGCACCATGATGGCAAAATCGTATTCTTTAAACACCCCTGCATTGCACATATCCACCTTGCACCCCATCGCTTCTTCGTCTGGTGTGCCAATAATATCGATGTCCATGTTGAAAGCTACGCTCTCTTCTTGCATTTTATGTAGTGTTAATGCAGCCAACACGCTCATCGCACCGCTGGCGGAGTGACCGCATGCATGGCCTACCTCAGGTAGTGCATCGTATTCACAAAGTATGGCTAAACGCCCTTTGGGATTATCTACTTCCACGGCCGACGCCTTGAAGGCAGTCGGCAAATTACAGAATTCATAGGTTACGTCCATACCATATTTTTCGAGAACAGCGCCTATGGTTTTGACGGACTCAAACTCCTGACTGGAAATCTCAGGATTCTTGGCTAATGTGTAATTAATGGCAAACGCATCAGGTGCGAAGCTTTTACAAAGATCAGCAAAAGTAGTTGTAAGGGACATATTGCCTCCATGTATATAACCACATTATTGTAAAGGATTATGATACTCTACAATAAAGAATAGAAAACTCGTTTACTCTTAATTATACAATGTTATTGCCTATTGGTGTAAAATTCCGTACAATATAAACAGAAATGTATAAACCATGTATATGGATGTTTGAGGAGGATACTATGTTTAAGTTCAAAAAATTGACAGCCATCGCCCTCGTAGCGGTAGCAGCAATGGGTTTATTGGCTGGTTGTGGCAACGACAAACCTAAAATGACACAACAAGAAGGTGTATTGCGTGTAGGTTCTGAAACTACATTCCCACCATTCGAATTCACTGAAGGCGACAAATACGTTGGTTTCGACGTTGATTTGTCCGAAGCAATTGCTAAAAAACTTGGTTTAAAAATGGAATTCAAATCCATGGGCTTTGACGCTTTGATTCCAGCTGTTCAATCTGGCGATATCGACATGATCGCAGCAGGTATCAACGCTACTCCTGAACGCGAAAAAGTATTGGACTTCTCCGATGTATACTTTGATCAAGGCGGTTTCATCACAGTTGTGCGTAAAGACAACACTACTATCCACAATATGGATGAATTAGCAGGTAAAACTGTAGGGGTTCAAATCGGCACAATCCCTGTTGAAATGGCTCAAAAAATTCCTAATACAACAGTAAAACAAATCGATTCCAATGCTAATATCTTCATGGAATTAAAAGCTGGTACAATTGATGGTGCTATCATCGATAACGCTGTGGCTATGTACTACCTCAAACAAGGTGCTGACCAAGACCTTAAACTCGTAGGTGAGCCTACACAATCCCCTGGCACAGTACTTGGCGTGAAAAAAGGCAACAAAGCTTTACAAGAAGCTGTTAACAAAGCTCTTAAAGAACTTAAAGAAGACGGCACTTACCAAAAAATCTACGACAAATGGTTCGGCGATTACAACAAAAAATAATATGTATTCCTAAGAACTAGAATACATAACAACCCCTCTGAAAGATTGCAGACATCACATAAAATTTGTGACAGCAGATTTTCTTCAGAGGGGATTTTTTATCATTTGAATCCAATACATGCTGAAGACTCTGTATTATGCATAGATATAAATTAGAAATAGGTTAGTATATTGTGAGAACAGGTAACCGATAGCAATATGATATCAATAGAGAACATACAGATATACTAGTATTTTCTCTTTTACGGTACCTCGCGTTCGTTATATAATAAATATGTATTTACTGTATACATGTATAAAAGGAGGCCTAATGGCACAGTACTTTACGGAACGCCTGCAAAAGGTCTTCCACATGATTTTTACATCCTATAATCAAAACATGGCTCAAGAAGGCTTACGTCAATTGGAGCTCATCGTCAATAATCAGCAAAATTCCAATCAACTAAAAGATAGAGCCTTGCGAAACGACAAGACAAGCCGTCTTGAAAGTGATATAGACACTAAAGAGGACGCTCTCAAGATAGCCAATGATCCAGAGGCTCGAGAGCTAGGTGATACGTATGCCCTCTTGGCGCGCGTCTATGCAGGGCCTCGCTTTACCTGGGAAGAATCTAACTTCCCAGAGGATAATATGCGCACCTATCAATGCTTGCATGATAGCATTCGCCGCTGTAGCCCTATCGGCACATTACAAGCCTTGCGTATTAAAGGCTCCATCACGCCTACTGTGGAGAAGGATATGCAAATCTCCTTCGATGATGCTTTCCGCGTTGTCTATGACCATGCGAATCGAGGCGATACCTATTGCCAATATGTTATAGGCAATGTCTTTTTCTGGCGCGATGATAATCGCATCGACTCCGCTGAAGCTATGCTAACACCTCCGCCCATGAGCTGGACTAAACGCATTCAAAGGAGCCTTACAGCAAACTCTGTGCAGGATCGCATCGCCGCTTTGCAAGGCACTGTACCAGACGAAACATTGCAAGAAAATGCATCTAACCTTGCGAAAAAGTGGTTTAACAAGGCCCTCGATAACGGTCTTGCTATGTTCCAAGGGAACTTGCGCAATATCTATATCGACGAAGCCGATTTCAGCAATGCGCGCCGTGTTGCTAGGACTGCGGCCGAACTTGGCAACCCTGCCATGATGCTATATACAGGCCTCGACTGCCACGAAAACGGTAAATTCGAGGATGCTTTCACGTGGTTCACTAAAGGTGCCTCCTTAGGTCAATCTGAAAGTATCGCAGAATTAGCGGATTATTACTATCATTTCTATGATGCTAAAGTGTTACGTTCTACGATTCCCTACGATCCGGTAAAGGCTATTGGCCTCTACCGCCGTGCGGCAACAAAACAGTTTAGTGATGCAGGATATACCGCCTTACAGGCAGCCTTTGGCTACATCTTTCACATAGGCCACCTGCCTCTCGACTGGGGACTCATTGCAGATTTAACACATATGGCGGCTACAAAAGATCGCTTTATGTTCGCCTTGCCCTATATTGGTTATATGCGAATCCACGGTTTAGGGGTGACGAAAAACATTCGCTTCGGTGTACAATCGTTACTGCGAGTCTTAGATGAGGAGCAAAGAGCCTTTGAAGAGGAGAATCGCGTTCTTTTCTACGATATTACGCGCGCTTTAACACGTGTTGCCTTGGGCTATGCCTACGAAAAAGGCTATGTAACAGGCAAGCCAGATTTAACTCAAGCCGTATCCTACTACGAACAATCCCATCAATATATCTTGTCGCACAAAACCAATTTGGATCCGGAGCTAAAGGATATTCCTATCGATGATGAAGCAGAAGAACGCTTAGCAGCCTTCGAGGAGGTCGATGGTCATTGGCAGTACAAGGAAGGTATTACTGAGTCAACTACTACGGTGCGCCCTGCACCTACCACCTGGCCTCAAAATGCGGCCCGCTTATCTGTAACTATGGACGACTTCCTCTGGGATACGACCTTGTACGACTGGCAAACCATTGAAACAGCCTTAGAGTCACAAGAAGAAATGAAGCTCAGCTTTTACAATCATTTCCTATCCGTTCCAGATACGTTGCGTAATATCTTTAAGGTCGATGTAAAACGGATGTTACGAGATCACTATCAAATAAGGCTACATGGTTATGATCCATCAGAAGGACACGAAATTATCTACAAGTCCATTTACGACAAAGAGAATACCATAAGCCTATTGAAAGAGCTTTACGATAATCATCAAGTGCCTAGCATCGAGGGTAATTGGACTATCGAAAAGAACGAAGAAAAGCCGACCTGGCATTACGTGCTCGATGTGGATCAACAGCCGTTTTTGCTAGAGGAATACGATGATGCAAACGCTATGATTCAAGCTGCATTACAAGGATTAAAAGAGAAAAAGTACGAACAAATTAATATTCGTACCCATGACTTTGTAGGCCCATCCTATTTCATTTTTAAAGGCAAGCAATCGACCCCATTTAGAGTGCAGCTCTATCTGAAAGAGTCCGCCCGTCATACCATCGATGATGATGGAAACCAACAAGACACGCCTGGTAAGACCTACTTATTCGAACAATATGTGGGGAACGAAGTGTCCTTAAACTATTGGATTCAAAAAACGATAAATACCTTGGAAATCCCTGAACTAGATAATTGGAAACAGTTAACAGTACCAAAGGATTTACAAACATAAAAAAGACCATCCCCAGTGAACTGCAATCCAAAAATTGTATCCAATTTTTGGAAACGAAGTTCAGAGGATGGTCTTTTTTTATTATAGTGTTTTTACAACATCGGCACAACGTGCACAAAGTGTAGGATGTGCGCTATCTTGACCTACTGTATCGCGGTGGATCCAGCAGCGTTCACATTTTTCGAGACCAGAGGCAACAACAACTGTGGCAACGCCAGTTTCTTCGTCTTTTACAGCTTCTGCTGGTGCAGCGCCATTCACGATGTGAGCTTCGGATACGATAACAAGTTTAGCCAAGCCTTCTTCACCAAGGGCGTTCAATGCATCGAATGCAGCGCCTTCAGCATATACTGTAACGGATGCATCCAATGGATGACCGATTGTTTTGTCTTGACGAGCAAGTTCCAATGCTTTTTGTACGGATGTACGCAAGTCTAACAATTGGTTCCATTTGTCAGCCAATTCTTGATTGAAGTGTTCTGGATGACCTTGTGGCCAATCTTGAAGCATAACGGATTCGCGCATGCCCTCTTCTTTAGGCATGTATTTCCAAACTTCTTCCGCTGTGAAAGAAAGTACTGGAGATACCATAGCTACTAATGTTTTCAAGATTTCGTACATCGCTGTTTGAGCAGAACGACGAGCTACATTATCTTTGCTTTCAGCATACATTGTATCTTTCATTACATCAAGGTAGATGGAACTCAAGTCTACTGTACAGAAGTTATGAATTGCATGGTACAACATGTGGAATTCATAGTTTTCGTACGCATCAGTAACCTTTTGACGTACTTCTTCTAAGCGCAATAATGCCCATTTATCAAATTCGGACATATCTGCGTAAGCCACTTTATCGGTATTTGGATTGAAGTCATCCAAGTTGCCGAGTAAGAAGCGGAATGTATTGCGGATCTTACGGTATACTTCGGATAATTGTTTTACGATGTCTTTGGACAAACGTACGTCTGCTTGGTAATCCGCAGAAGATACCCACAAACGCATTACATCGGCACCGTATACATCGATGATGTCGCTTGGAGCCACTGTATTACCTACAGATTTAGACATTTTGCGACCTTCACCGTCCACAACGAAGCCGTGAGTCAATACGGAGTTGTATGGTGCTTTACCTGTTGTGGCTACTGCAGTCAACAAGGAAGAGTTAAACCAACCGCGATGTTGGTCAGAACCTTCAAGGTACATAGCGCATGGTACATCAAGATCGTTTACTTCGAGCACGCCAGCCCAAGAGGAACCAGAGTCAAACCATACGTCCATGATGTCTGTTTCTTTTTTGAACTCATCATGACCGCAATGAGGACATTTGAAACCTTCTGGCAATAATTCTTTTGCACTATGAGCCCACCATGCATCAGAGCCTTCTACAGCTACTTTTTCTTGTAATGCTTTGATAGTATCATCGTTAATGATGTGCTCGCCGCAGCTTTCACAATAGTAAATAGGAATTGGCACGCCCCAAATACGTTGACGGGAAATTACCCAGTCACCACGATCGCGAACCATGTTGAAGATACGGTCATGACCCCATTTAGGAATCCATTGCACTTGATTGTCGATTGCATCAAGAGCTTGTTGACGGTACCCATCTACAGAGGAGAACCATTGTTCTGTAGCGCGGTAGATTACAGGATTTTTACAACGCCAGCAGTGAGCGTATTGGTGGCGCAAGCTGGATTTGTGAAGCAATGCATTATTATGCGCCAAGATTTTGATAACAGGCACCTCTGCATCGTGAATTTCCACGCCAGCCAATGGGAATTCAGTATCGCCATAACGGTTGTCATCTACTTGTTTAGTATAGTTACCAGTTTCGTTAACAAGGGAAATGATAGGAAGCTCAGTTTTACCTTCCTTGTTATAACGCATAACGATGTTAAAGTCGTCTTCACCGTGTGCAGGCGCTGTATGTACGCAACCAGTACCGGCTTCAAGTGTTACATGGTCACCGCATAATACAGTAGATGTACGTTCTACGAATGGATGTTTGAATTCCGCCAATTCTAAGTCTGCCCCAGAGAAGCGGTTTACAATTTCGTAGTCTTCGATACCAATATCTTTCATAGCTGCGTCAACAAGTTCAGTAGCCATCAAGTAGTATTCGTCGCCAGCTTTCACCCAGCCATATTCAAGCTCAGGGTTAACGGAAATAGCTACGTTGGCAGGCATTGTCCAAGGAGTAGTTGTCCAGATAACAGCAAATGCTTGTTTAGGATCTACGCCAGCTGGCAATGTCACCTTTTTCTCGGATACGTAAGGGAATTTTACGTAGATAGAGAAGGATTTTTTCTCAGCATATTCGATTTCTGCTTCTGCCAATGCAGTTTCGCAGTGAGTACACCAGTATACAGTTTTAAGACCTTTATAGATGTGTCCGCGTTTTGCCATTTCGCCGAAGATACCAAGTTGTTTAACTTCGAACTCAGGACGCAATGTCAAATACGGACGATCCCATTCGCCTAATACACCAAAACGAATGAAGTCTTGTTTTTGTGTTTCTACACACTCCAATGCATATTCCTTACATTTATTGCGCAAATCCAATGGCGCCATTTCATGACGGTTAAGACCTGTGTTTTTGATAACCGCATGCTCGATTGGCAAACCATGCGTATCCCAACCTGGGATATAACGCGTATAGTGACCAGTCATAGTCTTGTATTTCATGATAATGTCCTTCAACGTTTTATTGAGGGCATGACCGATGTGCAATTTACCGTTCGCATATGGAGGGCCATCATGCAAAATGAAAGGTTTTGCGTCTTTACGCAATTCCAAACGTTTTTGATAAATTTTATTGTCTTCCCAGAACTTTAAGATTTCTGGTTCGCGCTTAGGCAAATTGCCGCGCATTGGGAATTCTGTTTCAGGCAAATGTAACGTCTTACCGTAATCCATGATGTGCTCCTTTTACATAAAAAAAATCGCCCGCCCCCGAAGGGACGGACGTCATATCCGTGGTACCACCCTACTGACTCTCGTTACTTGTGAAAGCTAACGCCACCGCATTTCTGCGATTGTCACACCATGCTAGCACATGATTGTAACACATAAGACGCAACTCATCTCTCATATTGTGAAAGCCACTTAAACATATAACGGTGTTCACCGGCGGCGTTGCCGCTTGCTCCAAAGTGATCCGCACATCTCTAGATTTCCAAACCTTTCAGCCCATGAGTTTGGTCTCTACAAAATCCGTCTGAGACATGCCGTCTTTTTCAACGCAATATTCATATAATAGATAATTATAGGACTCAAACGGGGAAATTGTCAACTAGGAAACCATGACTCATCAAGAAGATAACAATTAAATTTTATCAATAGCAATCAAACATCTCAAAACAGAATACGTCATCTAATTAAATTCTATCAAATCCATCATATGGTAAACTATACGTCTTATAATCATATCCAGTAATCCGCCACATCTTATTATCCATTTGAGTCATTTCTATCGGAAATACTTTAGTTTCATTAGTCTTAGTATCCAATGCACGAATTTCTATATTAACAACTCCATCATTCTTATTTTTTTCTTCTATAGAAATTAATTCATATCGCCCTATCTCTTTTAACGTCTGTAAATTATCTTTAAATGGATCTTTGGGGTCAGCTCTATGAGGTATATGTGTTCTTAAATCTTGGTTAAGTAATACCTCTTTTACATCTAAATAATAACTATCTATTGCTGTAAACAACAACGCTTCTCCAAGATTTAAAATCTTAGTTTCTCCTTTTGAATTAGTTTGAGATATATTCCGTCCATCAGATTCTTTTAACAATTTTTCAATATACGGATCATATACCTTATGCAAAATTCCTTCACCATCAACCATCGTAAAAAATGTATTCGTATCCCCATCTTGAATTGCTTTATAAAGTACTTGAAGCGAATATTCTGGAGATTGCTTATACACAAATTGATAGTACAATCCATATCCAGCACTCACAAGTACGCCAATTACCACCATAATACTTAGTATACTTTTTGCAATCCCAAGTTGTTTAAACTTCATTAACATTTCATTAACCCTTTCCGCACTATATATTGCCTATAATTATATAATTAATGTACAATATATCACGACTAGCATTTTATAGATAGTTAAAATTTGTAGTGTGAAAGAGAGGAATACTATGAGACAATTATCACTTATGATTCTAAGTTTATGTATGTTACTACTATCTGGATGTGCCACAATAGATTCAGATGTAAAAATTGACAGTGATGGTAGCGGTACTTGGAACGCTCAAGTAAAATCACAAGCTGGCCCGTTGCCGAAAGACTCTATTACGGAGATTATAAACGAATACAATATTCAAGACTATACAATCAAGGCTCTTGACGATCAAGGAAAAGAGATTACTGTAGATGATGGTGACAAAACACCTTATAATGTTTGGACCGTTAAATCAAAGTTCAACAACGTAGAAGAACTCAATAAAGTTAGAGATGCCATGACATTGAGAAATAAAAATCAAGGGCCTTTACTCGCCTTAGAAAAAACAACTTCTGGTAGTTATATTGTAGATTTAGGAACTTCTCAAGGCAAAACGACAGTTACCGTATCTGGTGAAATTGATCCAGTAAGTGTTCAAACTGGAACATTAACAGATAAAAACACTGTTACCTTCACTCAAAATAGTCATATTCGTTTTATCTTTAAACCAAGCCACAGTTGGTTATTCTATATTGGCATCGGCGTAGCTATCATTGCTGTCATTGGTGGTGGATACATCTTCTACTTACGTCGTAAATATTATGGCGATGCAGCATAAGGAGACTATATGAAACGTAACTTTATAATTACACTATTACTCACTTTTACAATGCTCTTCGTAACTGCATGTGGTAGTGATAATAATGACAAAAACAATAATGCTAACAGCAAATTTGAAGGTACTTGGATTGCTTATAATAAAACTGATGATAAAGATGATATTCAAGAATTAATCATTGAAAATATCGATGGACAACTATTGGTATCTTTATATGATTACTCCTATTATCCTTTAATGGATTACTTTTCTAGTGGACTCGATGAAGCCGACAGCACTAAAGGCGGTGGGGATACAGCTCCAGCTAATGCAGATTACATCTTAACAAAATCTAATGATTCTTTACACAACATGCTTATTTCTGCCAATGAAAATAAATTAGACGTAGGTCCGAAACCTATTATTTATAATGAAAAAGATGGTACCTTAGTTTTCGACAAAGTAATCTTCAAAAAACAATCTGATGATAATTCTGTTAAAGCATATTTACCAGACTTAAAAGAAGATATGAAAAAACTTGTTGTGGAAGAACGTAAAAAAGATACATTTGGTAGTTTCAAACCAAAGCCAACAATTCAATTTGATTTTTCCTTTAATGATTCTATTTTAGATACCCCCAAATAAGGAGATATAGCATATGAAATACATTCTTAAACTCGGCTTAATTATGGTTATGCTGTTATCTACTATTATTATTGTAGGCTGCGGCAAAAGTGAAAACGAAAACAAGTATTTAGGAACTTGGGTTGGCTATGATGGCAACAATGTTATGTACCGTATAACATTCCAAGAAAATGGCAAAGAATATATGGTAACAGAAGATAAACTAGCTTATAAATCAGAGAAGAACTATCCTAAACCCCATGGAAGCCTTTTCCCATCATTTGATGATAGTGTAAAGCAAGCCAATAATACGTATAACATCAACTTTATTCTTCAAAAAGACTCTCGAACAACAACAGCTAAAGAGATTACACCCAAAAATGAAAAAGATGATAAAGAAAAAAATAAGTATAAAAATCAACTCAGCTACGATGAAGGTCGTACAATCATTAGATATATCGAAAAAGACAATACTTTATTAATTAATGGTATTCGATATAAAAAAGAAACATCTCCAGATGTAACTAATGATATTTTAAAGCAAATGCAAAATGCTAGACGGATTGAATTAGAAACAAAATTCCATAAATATGGTAATCGTGCTATCGGTTCTAACCACAATCTTGTCATTATTGATAAAATCACATTTGATGATAGTTTGTTAACTAATAATAAATAAATCCTACTATTATAAAATGCACCCCAAAATTGTATCCAATTTTGGGGTGCATTTTATAATAAGGTTATTTTTTATATAGTATTCTTTTACATCGCACTAGTCATAAGTAGTTTATCTACCAAGAACCAGAGTACAAAGATAGCGCAGAATAGTCCTGCAGTTAGTCCCATAGATGGCGTAGTATCAATAAGACCTAATTCACGGGCCATTTGTTTTGTTACGACCACTTGACCTGTAGGGGGACCAAAGCGATTTGGTTGGCTTTCACCAGGCAGAGCCATAAGGATCAACAGGATAATAGTCCCTATTACAGGGATGAATCCAATAAATACGAGGCCCCCTGAGCGGCCTTGATCGTGTAAACGTCGCACTGAAACAGCCACGCCAGGGATAACCATAATCACGGACAAGAGGACAAGGATGACCAAACCAAAACCTACGCCTACTACGCTAGATAGTGGACTAATATAGCTCAAAAAAGCACAAGTAAATAGAATGGCCACAAACAACAATTGATAAACTAACAAGAAATGCCAATATTCACTACGACTTGCACGACCATCAAAATCAGCATATTTATAAACCAAACATTGTTTAAAGTTTTCAATCAAGCCTAGATTGTATTTATCTAACGAGATTTGTGGTCTACTAACATGCCCACACTCTGGGCAGTAACAATCTGTTTTCAACACTGCATGTCCACAATAGGGACAAGATTTCATAATAAACTCCTTCTAGCTACAAACAGAAATCAGCAAAGATTACGATGT
This sequence comes from Veillonella parvula, assembly GCF_002005185.1. Taxonomy (GTDB): domain Bacteria; phylum Bacillota; class Negativicutes; order Veillonellales; family Veillonellaceae; genus Veillonella; species Veillonella parvula_M. The sequence goes on along the minus strand of NZ_CP019721.1, from coordinate 844,612 downwards.
CCTGCTGTACTTAACACATATAACAACTAAGATATTCTTTATTTATTAATATCTAAGTTTTTAAATTCATCTGAAATTCATTTTACTATAAAGTGTTATATTGTCTATAAAGGAGATGTTAAACTTTTATAAAATAAAATAATGAGATTGTTAATAAATACAGGTGATTATTATATGTATCCATTCCCATTAATACCATACCATAATATCTCTCTAATGATATCGGCAATAATAATAGATTGGATAATAAAGATGGCAATCCCCATCGCCCAATCTTGACGACGGGATGGAGTTTCTTCTAGTCCTGTAGCCTTGCTAACCTCAGGAGTAATAGGTGTATATCCGGTTCTTTCACCATATGAATTCTCTCTTTCATCACCACGACGCAATTCGTAAACGAGGAATATAAAGAATCCTATAACAGGAATAAATGAGATTAGCTGTGTCCAACCGCTCCGACCAATATCATGCATACGCCGCGCTGTGATAGCTATATTGGGAATTATAAAGAAAAGAGATACCCCTACAGCAACATTATCAATAAGTGTTTCATAATTAGGAAAGCCCAAGGTACTACAAAGTAAAGCTAAAATCCCAAGTAATCCTTGTATCAAGGTAACGCCTGCCACGAATCGCCAATATTCACTACGGCTAACACGGCCGTTAAAATTAGCATAATTTCTAATGCCTAATTTGAAGGCATCAGTATAATTCAAATCATATATATTTATGGTTGACATAACCTAATCCTCCTCCGCGGCTTCAATAGCAACAATGCCCCAGCCTTTGCCTTCATTATGCAAACGAACTAATAGAGGCTCTAGATTATCTTCAAAGGTAACGGTAAAGCCCATATAATTTACAACAATATCATCATCTTGGTCTTGGGAAACATAGTCAAGCTGTATCGCTTTCACCTTATGAACCTCGTCCTTAGCCATGGCTTGTTCCCATAGTTCAAAGGTACCATATCGTTCCATAGCACGAGCGCTCAAATAACGATATGCACCATGATAATCCTTTTTGTTGAGGGCTTCATAATAATTACTTACCACAGTACGCCCCTCTGTTGTAGCCGTTTCACTTTGTAAAAGACGATTTGCTTGTTTCGTTAACGAACTAGGTTCCAAATTGCCATAAGCAGTCTCTTCTACCATAAAATTATGATTAATCATTGTACTACCTGCACTAGTGGCTAGGCATCCTAATACTAATATGGCCACAATAAAGAGGCCCGATACGGAACGTTTTTCCTCTGATTCATTAGATATAGGCGATGTGCGCTTACAGAACAGATACAATAATGCAAGCCAGCCTAAAAAAGGAACCAATAGTAAAATCATCAACATTGGATCATTATTAGAGTCTCGTAACCGTCTTGCCATTAACATAATCTTCGGCAAGCATAACAGGATGGACAGTACAAATAATACGCCGCCACCGATAGAGACAACATAAAGAAATCCGTACGGTATGTAGGTTGCAAGACCTGTAATACATATAATTAAGCCATATACAAAGGATATAGCACTTATGGTGAGCCAAAAATCGGCTGTATTGGTACGTCCCTTACTGTTCGCATAGTTTTCCACTAGCTCACGATAGAGGATTTCGTATACTCTCTGTTTCATAAAACTCCTACCATAATCTTAGATAATAAACATATATAGATATTCCTATTATACTATGATTTATCAACTTAGTTGATTCATTTTTTGTTCACGAAATATGCCTATACTACAGATATATTTCTTACAACTAAAATTCGTACAATCAATTATACAGGAGATAATTATGAAAGCTAAATTAATGAAAGCAGTAGCCTTGGCTAGCTTAGGTGCCTTCTTAACAGTTGGTATTGGTGCCAATGTAGCCCAAGCCAAAGATTACCACTTCAAAATCGGTGAAAATCATCGCATGGTAAAAAATGATGATGGCACAGTAGATAGCAGCGCTCATCCATGGTACAAAGTAAATGATAAAAAGAAAAAGCACAGAAAGCATAGAATATCTGAACGTGAAAAGCATGATAAAAATGCAACAGCAAAACGCAGTGAACAACATCAACGTTCTGAATCCTCTAATGACTAAGCCTTGTGCATAATACATATTACTAGCCCTAAAAACACAAAACTAAATTAACCAACCAATGAAAAGGACGTTATACATTGTATAACGTCCTTTTGTGTTATCCCCTATATAATTTTTCCCAAGGCTATATGAGTTATTATGTTATGCGCCAGCCTTTAGAACAGCTTGTTTCATGGATTGTACGTAATCAAACAACGCTTGGTCCGCATGTTCGCCATGTTCTGCTACGATTTTAACGATAGCAGAACCTACGATGGCTCCATCGGATACGCGCGCCATAGCTTCTGCTTGTTCTGGCTTAGAAATACCGAAACCAACAGCTACAGGAATATCCGTATATTTGCGAATCGTTTCAACAATGGATTTAATATCCGTCTTGATTTCACTGCGCATGCCTGTAACGCCAAGGGAAGATACACAGTATACAAAGCCTTCTGCATCTTTAGCAATCATTTCGATGCGATTTTCAGATGTTGGTGCAATTAAGGATACCACTTCAACACCATGCTTATGAGCCACACTAGCGAGCTCGCCTTTTTCTTCAAATGGCATATCTGGCACGATAACACCAGAGATTCCTACCTCTTCACAGAGGGTAAAGAATTTTTCACGACCGAATACGTAAATAGGATTCAAATAGGTCATGAACACGAGTGGCACTGTTACTGCCTCTTCACCTGTACGCAAACGACGCACCATATCGAAGATATCGTTGATTTTTACACCTGTAGAAAGCGCACGCGTGCTTGCCTCTTGAATAACTGGGCCTTCCGCTGTTGGGTCAGAGAAGGGAATACCAATTTCTACCATGTCCGCACCGGCTTTCACCATAATACGAATATAACGTTCTGTATTCTCAATACCGTGGTCACCAGCGCTAATGAACGGGATGAATGCCTTGCCCTTTGTGAAAGCGTCTTTAATTTTACTCATGAAGATCCACCCCTCTGTATTTCGCCATAGCCGCCACGTCTTTGTCGCCACGACCGGATAAACAAATAATAATGATGTCGTCCTTGCTCATAGTAGGAGCAATTTTACGTGCATGTGCCACCGCATGAGCACTTTCAATGGCTGGAATAATACCTTCCAAGCGAGATAAGTATTCAAAGGCATCGACTGCTTCGTCATCTGTAACAGGCACGTATTCAGCACGACCGCTATCGTGCAAGTACGCATGTTCAGGGCCGATACCAGGGTAATCGAGGCCTGCAGAGATAGAGTATACTGGAGCGATTTGTCCATCTTCGTCTTGGCAGAAGTACGATTTCATGCCGTGGAAAATACCAACGGAACCCTTTGCGATTGTCGCCGCATGTTCTTCTGTATCGATGCCACGACCTGCCGCTTCACAACCGATTAGACGAACACTTTCATCTGGAATGAAGTGATAGAACATGCCCATCGCATTAGAGCCGCCACCTACACAAGCCATAACAGCTGTTGGTAATTTTCCTTCTGCTTCGAGGATTTGCTCACGCGCTTCACGGCTGATAATGGATTGGAAATCGCGTACAATCATAGGGAATGGATGAGCACCCATAACGGATCCCAGTACGTAATGCGTATCGGACATGCGATTTGTCCATTCGCGCAACGCTTCGGAAACCGCATCTTTCAATGTACTAGTACCTGTTGTTACAGGATGTACCTTAGCTCCTAGCAATTCCATACGATATACGTTAAGTGCTTGACGTTCACAGTCCTCTGCACCCATGTATACTTCGCATTCCATGCCCATCAACGCAGCGATAGTAGCCGTTGCCACACCGTGTTGACCTGCGCCGGTTTCAGCAATAACACGAGTCTTACCCATTCGTTTTGCCAATAACATTTGGCCGATTACGTTATTCAACTTGTGAGAACCAGTATGATTTAAGTCCTCACGTTTTAAATAGATTTTGGCGCCTCCAAGGTCCTTTGTCATGCGATCTGCATAGTATAAAAGGGATGGACGACCTGTATATTTTTTATGTAAATCCTCAAGTTCGTGTACGAAATCAGGATCATCTTTGTACTTGTTGTACGCCTCTTCCAATTCGATGACTGCATTCATCAATGTTTCTGGCATAAATTGACCCCCAAAGGAGCCAAAATAACCATGTCTTTGTTCACTCATATAACTTACCTTTCTATATTCCATTCCTGCTAGCACGCCATATTATGGCATTGCTATTGTTCTCACAATGTTGGTGAAAGCTTTTATCTTCTCATCGTCTTTCACGCCATCTGTTTCAATACCACTACTGATATCGATGCCGTACGGTCGAACCGTACGAATGGCACGCGCCACATTGGTGCTATCGATACCTCCAGCCAGCATAAATGGTCGTTCAAACTCGTCTAAGCAAGACCAATCGAACACTTCCCCCGTACCACCGCGCTCGTCTTTGTGGTATGCATCAAATAATAGCATATCTGCTCTGCTATCGATCCACGCCTCTGCATCTGCAGCACTACGGATTTGAACAGCCTTCCAAACCTCTACATTAGTACGTTCTTTTAAGGATTGGATGAAAGCTTCATCTTCATCGCCATGCAATTGCACCACATCAAGATTGGCTTCTGTAGCAATGCTAACGAGATTATCTAGCGTTTCATTGACGAAAACACCTACCGTTTTAATCTCATCATTATTAGACTGTTCAGCACCATTGTTATATCTTTTAGTATATTGCTTATGTAGTTCTTCAACCAATGTTTTAGCTTGGTCTACAGTGACTTGTCGTTTACTTGGTGCAAATACAAGGCCCATGTAGTCTGGTTTTGCCTCTACTACAGCAGGGATTGTTTCCACCTTTGAGATTCCGCACATCTTAACCTTTGGTGTGTAGTAGGTTGAACCATAAAGATATGCTAATTTCTCCACCTTGTTAGGAGAACGCATGAAGGTTTCCCCCATCAAAGCTACTCCGATATTGTTATCGCGCAAGACTTGGATGTCCTCTGGAGTTTCTAGCCCGCTTTCAGATACGAAAATCACATCGTCTTGCACGAGATTGCGTAAGCGCACACTGTTTTGTACGTCTACGGTGAAGTCTTTCAAATTGCGGTTGTTAACACCGATAATACGCGCACCGCAATTGATAGCCATTTGTACCTCATGCTCATCGTGCGCCTCTACTAAGGACGATAAGCCAAGCGAATCTGCTAGTTCACGGAATTTTGTCAGCGTCGGCACATCAAGGCATGCGCAGATCAAGAGGATGGCACTAGCCCCCCACACCTTCGCTTGGTAGATTTGGTATTCATCGATGATGAAGTCCTTACGAAGTACAGGGATTTTTACGGTACTAGCAATCTCTTGTAAATATTTTTTGTCACCTTTAAAAAAGCCTGGCTCCGTCAATACAGAGATAGCCGCTGCACCTGCTACCTCATATTCTTTGGCGATGTCTAAATACGGGAAGTGCTCAGCAATTATCCCCTTAGATGGAGAGGCCTTCTTTACTTCGCAAATGAAATTGAAATCTTGCTGACGAAGGGCCACTTCAAAAGGAAATCCTCTATCAGCAAGCAATGCCACAGCCGCTGCTTTCACAGACTCTGGAGATTCCACCTGTTTTTCTTGGGCTACCCGAATTTTGGTAGCCTCTATAATCTTATCTAAAATCAATGGTCATACCTCTTGGGTTGCTTTCACAAACTGTTCCATTGTCGCAAGCGCCTTACCAGAGTCGATCATATTCTTCGCCTCTTCGATGCCCTCTGCCAATGTAATACCGTCTTTCGCAAGGTAAATCGCCATACCCGCGTTAAGAACAACCGCAGTGCGTTTACCGCCTTGCTCACCACCGAGAACGCGGCGAGTAATCTCAGCATTCACCGTAGCATCGCCACCTTCAAGCTCAGTTTTATCAGCGTATTCGAAACCATATTCCTTAGGATCGAATTCGTAGCTTGTGAAAGTACCATTATTAATTTCGCATACGTACGTTTTATTGCTAGCCGTAATCTCATCAAGGCCGTCAAAGCCGTGTACCACAGCACCACGTTTAACCCCAAGATTAGCCAATACGCGAGCCAATGGTTCTACTAAAGATTTATCATACACGCCCATCAATTCTACAGTAGCACCTGCTGGGTTTGCCAAAGGTCCAAGGATGTTGAATACTGTACGAACGCCCAACGCTTTACGTACAGGACCTGCATATTTCATAGCTTGGTGATATACAGGGGCAAACATAAAGCACATATTCGCTTTGTTCAACACCGCCTCGTTTTGCTCGCCGTTAAGCTCTAATTTAGCACCCAACGCTTCGATTAAATCTGCAGCGCCACATTTACTAGATACACTACGGTTACCATGCTTTGCTACAGGAATACCTGCTGCAGAAATGATGAAACCAGATGTAGTAGAAATGTTGAATGTATTAGCCTCGTCACCACCAGTACCTACGATTTCCACAACGGTGCCATTATGAGGCACGGAGCCAGCCTTCTCGCGCATAACCTCAGCAAACGCCGTAACCTCATCTACAGTAGGGCCCTTTGCGGCAAGAGCACACAGGAAACCAGCCATAGGAACCTCGGGTACATCACCGCTCATAATCTTGTTCATTGTATCTTTAGCAAGGTCGTAGGATAAATTCTGACCGTGCGTTACTGCATATAATGCGTCTTTAATCATTTTATAGCTCCTTACTTGTTGTTCATTTTCTTTGGTTCAACGTTAATAGGGCATATACCTACTTTAATGCTACATGTGATTCACGTGGACCTATGCCCTCCACTGGCCGGGTCTGACTACGGCCTGCGGCCTTCGCAGGGCCAAAGTCGGGCCTAGAACCCCGTGAACTCACATAAACACTAGGACACTTAATCTTTTTTATGCCCTACTCACTGTCACACACACAATAAAATGAACAACAATTCAATATCTCTTAAATGATCCTGCGCATTATATGGAGTAACGCACAGGTCATCCCTTTATAGGGAGAGTGGGAATGGTGGTGCTACGCACCACTTTCTCTTATATTAGGGGTTCTGATTCGCATATTTCTTTAGAAAATATAGTTACTGTTCGATATATATATTGTAGAGGGGCTATTAAGTAGGTAATGCCAAGGTTGAGTTGGCAGGAAATAAGGTCTTAAGGAACGACTTGGCGGCCCCACGTAGTGGGGCGGTGGCCACTTGGAGTTCCGAGAGACCTTATTTCTGCCCTATCGTTCTAGGATCTATAAATAGCCCATCGAATACCTAAATTAAACAGTGGTTATTTTTCTAAGAAATTGCGAATCATTTGTTCCCCGTTTGGTGTCATGATGGATTCCGGATGGAATTGCACTCCATAAATCGGGTAGTCTTTGTGTTCTACGCTCATTACTTCGCCGTCGTCTGTAATGGATGTGACGATGAGTTCGCTTGGCATGGTTTCGTCGATAATTGCCAAGGAGTGGTATCTAGCGACTTCGAATTGTTCAGGCAAACCTTTAAGGATTTTGGATGGATGTACTTGTTTCGCCACGCTTTGTTTGCCGTGCATCACTTGTTTTGCGTAGGATACGGTGCCGCCGAATACTTCGCCGATGGCTTGGTGTCCCAGGCATACACCGAGGATTGGGAATTCCCCTTTGCATTCACGCAATAGGTCTTCGTATACGCCCGCATCAGCTGGTCTGCCAGGACCTGGTGAAAGTATCACATAGTCTGGTTTCAACGCACGGATTTCTTCAACTGTTAATTCATCGCTGCGGATGACTTTAATATCTGGATCGATAGAGCCTACTAATTGATATAAATTAAAGGAAAAGCTATCGTAATTATCTATAAGGAGTACCATTATTCTACCTCCTGTGCATTTGTAATTGCGGAAATCATGGATTGGCCCTTGATCAAGGTTTCATTAAACTCGCTTTCAGGAACGCTATCTCGAACGATGCCTGCACCAGCGCGAACATAGACCTTACCGCCTTTATTCATAGCCATGCGGATGCCGATACATACATCCATGTTACCGGAGAAATCTATGTAACCTACGGCGCCTCCGTATACACCACGCGGGCTTTTTTCAAGTTCGTGTAAAATTTCTATAGCACGAATCTTAGGCGCCCCAGACAACGTGCCTGCTGGCAGTGTAGCACCGATTGCATCGAGTGCATCTTTGCCGTCTTGTATGTCACCACTTACAGTAGATGTAATATGGATGACATGGGAGAAACGTTGCAACATATGTAACGCCTCTACTTTCACAGTACCAAATTTAGAGATTTTACCTAAATCGTTACGGCCAAGGTCAACAAGCATATTATGTTCAGCCAATTCTTTTTCATCATTGATAAGTTTTTCTTCAATAGCAAGGTCCTCTGCTTCATTTTTGCCACGGCGCATCGTACCTGCAATTGGGAATGTGTACATTTTACCGTCTGTCAGTTTCACCAAGGTTTCTGGAGATGCCCCTGTGAGCTCTACATCACCACCGGATAGGTAGAACATGTACGGAGATGGATTCAAGGTACGCAATACGCGGTATGCGTTTAACAAGCTCCCTTCAAACTCGGCTTCGCGGCGGTTAGATACAACACATTGGAAGATATCCCCTTCTTTGATGTAGTGCTGTGTCTTTTTAACAACGGCTTCAAACTCATCCTTTGTGAACTCAGAGGTAAACTCTGTTTTAAGAACGCCTTTTGGAACATCTGCCTCTTTGCCGTTTATAACGAGATCAGCAAGAGTTTTCAATTCGAGCTCAGCCTTGTTGTAGTTGCGTTCTAAATCATTTGTGCTGATGTTGGCAATCAAGTAAATTTTATTTTTGTAGTGGTCAAAAGCGATAACCTTATCAAAGAGCATAAGGTCTACATCGTTTACCATCGCAGAGTCATCATCTGGCGTTGGGAAATCCAATGTTGGCTCGATGTAGCGAATATATTCACATGCGAAGTAGCCTACAAATCCACCTGTAAAGGTTGGTAGTTCTTCCAATCTAGGGCTTTTATATTGGCTCAAAATATTGCGAATCTCTACTGCAGGATCAGAACACTCAAAGGTACGAGTCGTACCGTCTTTGATAGTCATTTTATGGTTTTTGCAGAATAACTCAATCTTAGGATCATAGCCCAAGAAGGAGTAACGGCCCCAATGATTACTATTATCCGCACTTTCAAGCAAGTACGTATGACTGCTCACTTGTTTTAACGCTTTCAACACGCTAATCGGCGTGCGTACGTCGGATAAAATTTCCATATATACAGGCACGATATCGTAGCCTAGTGCGATAGCTTTCACACGGTCAAAACTAGGAAAAATCATGAGAACCTCCATCTGGCATTTGCCAATAAAAAAACTCGCCCATGACAATATAACGTCAAGGACGAGTTTATAGTTCTATTATTACAATATGATTGTATGTGCTATAAATCGCGGTACCACCTTGTTTGAATGCAGTGCATTCCCCTTTCGCAGGATACTAACATATCCCTCACGACTAACGCTCGTGTGACGTCGCACCATACTAGGAATGACTGTGAAAGTTCATTCTGTTCCATGCGCCCTCGGTGGTCCATTTAATAAGCTGCATACTACGGGTTCTCAGCTAATCCCGCTCTCTGTGAGTGCATTTCCTATTTTTATCTCCACCTCATCGGTTTCTTTCAGGCGAGTATAAAATTATAATCTGATTATAATGTTTCTATAGAATGAAAGTCAAGAAGTTTTAATTTCTGATTGTTGTTCAGCCATAAAAAGATCTTTAACATACAATCTTATATATCATATTTTATGTATTATAATGCATAATAAAAAATACTATTACTTTCTTTATCATATAACGCAGAGGTTTTATTATACAGCAGATACAATACATATATATTGATGATAGGAACAAACAGGACAACAATCCAAAATATACTACTATTACTATCTTTCAAACGTCTACAGATCATTACAATAATAGTATATATAAGATAAAAGTATAGAACATATCGCAAAGCATAGTTTTCGATATTATAATTTAATATCATATTGTATATTATAAACGCTAAATATACATTGAACAGATTCCATTGGCGAACTGTGCTTCGTCCATTAAGCCAAAGACTATCAATTAATATGCTTTTATAAAGATCTGTTAAAAGAGACCTTTTATCTTGGCGACTATAAAAAGAGTTTATAGCTTTAATTTGAGACGTAGTTAAATCATTACGCTCACCCCAGAGTACATCTATAACCTTATTACCAAAAATGATTCCCTTAAGTTCAACAGTATTATCTCGTAACCAAAGTTTCCTAGGTACTACAGAAAACAACAACATTGAACACAAAAGACATGGATAGAATATATCTGGCACATCAACGCCCCATAATATAATATTGTTGGACTCAAAAATAGCTTTTCCGTAAGAAAGGTCAAAATGCTTTCCACCCAATAATATCAATAATAAAAATACAGTAATTATGATATTTAACCAATTAAATCGCTCTTTTTTATAATATTTCAAGCTAGCATAATTTGTAAAAGCTACAAAAAGAATATAAATAACTGTGCCCACATAATATATAATGTCATAAATTCCTTGAGTATATACTATCTCCGGAAGAGTGGATAAAATAAAGATATTTATTCCTATACCAATAAACACCAATAAGTTTATAGAAAGGTATGTCTGTATATTGATTGTAAATAATTTAATTGTCTTGAAACATTGAACTAATGTTAATAATTCAAGTTTAAATTTTATTAATTCAGAATATAAAAGCTGTCTCATTGCTCTTTATCATATAGCAAGAAGTATAATATTTACATTATTCAAAAATATCATACTTCTCAAATATAAATCTCCTATTCCTTCATTAACAACCAACACAACCAAGAAATTTCATTTAATTATCTATATACCACGATTTTTTAAACAAAAGATGATAGCTAACAAAAATATTGATATACGGAATAAAAAGGCCAATCATCCACAAGCCGCTTAATAGAGAATCGTGAAGTCTACGTATACCTAATGTAATCATTGCGATGACTGGCCATATTAGGATAATCATAAAGCCCCAATGAGGTATATAAAGAGAGATGCCAAGATGAACAATTAACGAAACTACAGCAATAGCCATATACATAATGATATCCATAAAAATGCAAGATCCTGTAAGACCAACCCAAAAGGCTGATACAGAGGATCTGCCATTAACATCAACGAGTTTAGCAAATAAAGCATCCCATACACAACTACACATATAGTCAAATCTTCTAGCATCCTTATCTTCACTAATGATGGAGCTTCTATCGTAGGCAATAATATAGTTATTATATCTATCACGACCTTCATCTAAGCCATATTTATTAGAATCTGGCACGCTAAGAGGCAAGGCAAAGCAAGCTAAGATGAAATACTGCCAAAAGAACCCATCCCAATAAAAGCTTGCATTTACAATAGTCTCGGATATAGACGCCCAACTAAAACTCATCCCCCAATACACCCATAAACTTAGATATGCTATGGGAACCAAGATCATATACCACAAGGATGAACCACAATCATTTAGTCTACGTTTAAGTATAAAAATAGTTGCAATTATATGTATAATCTGTAGACTTCCAAAATAAATATAAGACAAATACTGACTACCTTGAAGTGGAGTCCCTTGAATAATCCCTATCAACAAAACGAATATAAGGTAAGCTAAAAATTTACTAACCATTAATCCACACACAGCCCACAAATATGCTAATCTGCCTATGCGTTGATTCACTCGTAACATTTCTATATTTTGTTTAAATAGTGAAATTTCATTATCTAGCCACATTAAAAAATTCTCTCTTCGCTCTCATAACAATTTTCTAATCCTCTTTATTCTAATATAAATATATGTATATTAAAATATTAACCTTATGGTCTAAAATATTTATATTGTTTACGCTAAGCACTAATAGTATACTGAAATTACATATGTTATCAGTTCCCACTAATTATTTTGTGGAAAAGAGAGCCTAAGTTTTTAGTTTACCTATCAAGTACTGGATTCAAGATACCATTGCAAATGACAAACTTCCTGACTTAATATTAGGAATGAAGTTAAAAAGATATAGAATTACTAATTTTCTGATACTATAAATCGTACTAAGACTAGTGAAGGAGAGATAATTTGGAAACGTGGAAACGTACGGTGTATATAAGTTTAATATGTGTATTCTGTACATCCTTCGGGGTGAGCCAATTAGCACCTATTCTCCCTCTATATTTTCATGATTTAGGTGTTCAAACGCCATCGGCTATGTCTCTCTGGTCAGGTTTAGCAACTGGTGCAACCTATTTAGTCGTATGTTTAGTGGCACCCTTTTGGGGGCGTGTAGCAGATAAGAAAGGTCGTAAAATCACATTAATACGATCTAGTTTTGGTATGGCTTTATGTAATTTATTGCTCGCCTTTCAAACAACGCCTGAAGGGGTTGTAATCATTCGTCTCATACAAGGTTTAGTGAATGGTTTTTATTCTGCAACCATCACATTAATTGCCTCAGAGTCCCCCATCGAACGAACTGGTTGGGCACTTGGCCTATTAGCTTCGGCCAATCTAGCGGGCTCTCTAATTGGACCTTTATTAGGTGGATATATTGCTGATACCATAGGTATTCGTAATGGCTTCATCTTAGTTGGCATTCTCATGGGTTTCGCCGGTTTGTTAGCTACTATTTTTATCCATGAAAATTATGTACCAAAGCCTAATGTTGAGAAACTGTCTATTAGCAAGCTAAAAGAACAAATCCCTGAATTTAATAGTATTGTAACATTGTGTGTAGCATCATTTATTTATGCTATATGCATCATGTCCTTACAACCTGTTATCTCCGTATATATCAAAGGCATTGTTCCGAGCAATACTGAAAATCTAGCATTTATTGCAGGCGCTGTCTTCTCAGCTATGGGTATTGCGCAATTAATAAGTAGTTCTCCTCTCGGTAAATTAGTTGATAAAATTGGTCCTCGCAAAGTATTAGTCGTATCTCTTATCTATGTGGGCTTATTTAACATCCCTCAAGCCTATGTGACTGATGTTTACCAACTAGCACTCATTCGATTTTTACAAGGCTTCGGCCTAGGTGGTATGTTGCCGGCATTAAATACCTATCTTTCTTCAAAAACACCTCGTGAGTTTACGGGACAAGTATTCTCCTACAATCAATCAAGTTTATTTCTTGGTTATTTCTTAGGTGCTGTCGGTGGTGCAAGCCTAATGGCTTGGCTAGGTTTCACTACCTTATTCTGGGTAAGCGGTGGTCTATTTATAATCTCCGCTCTCTGGATTGGTTTAAAACTTAAATAATACATACATAAAGCAAAAGAAAACCCTTCTATGTATCTGATTGGTAAAAGTTATATGCTCACGCATATGACTCAATCTAATCAGTGTTAGAAGGGTTTTCTTTTACAATATAGTTTTATTAGACTAGAGTAACAATAGCATGATGACTACTGTCGCAATAATACAAGGCACAGCATTGCGTTTCGCCATTTCCATAGGGTTAATACCTGCCAGTCCCGCAATGATGATACCTGCACCAGCTACAGGGCTCATACTACGACCGATACCAGCACCGATTTGAGCCATGGATCCAAGTTGCATAATACCATAACCAAAGTCTGCTGCATGAGGTGTGACAGCACCGTTAAAGGCAAGAGCTGCTGCATTACCAGAACCAGAGATAACAGCCAATAAGAACGGACCAAATGCTGCCCCTATTTGAGCAATTTGTTGAGAGTTCTTCATACCATCGATGAGCGCACTAGTAAGCCCGATGAGTTGCATCCCTGCTGTGAAGCAAGCTGCTGCAGCCATAAGGCCAACGACATCACACATACCATCGCCAGTACCACGGAAGAACTTCTTAACAGCTTCTGTCACATTAGGACGCACGGCAATGATACCAATAGCAGTACCGATGAGCATAGATACAGGAACAGAGATTTCTGGGATAACCGCAACTTGTTTACTACCTAATACAAGTAATACAAGAGGAATAATGGGAATGATTGCATAGAAATAATTTACTTTGAATTCTTTACCTTCCGCTGCAGTATCGTTTTTCATTACATACCCTGTATGCTCCTTCTTAACGATAGCTACGATGTTAAGCAAAATAGCGGCTACTACGATACCGATAATTGCTTGCATGGAGAAGCTGGCAATAACTGTCATTACGTCTACCCCCGCTAGTTGTGCCACTTGAGGGTTGAACATAAGGCCTGGACTCAAGGAACTACCCCATGTACCTAAGAAGATAGCAGAACCAGCCATCGCTGGATGTACTCCAGAACGAATGAGGGCAGGAATTAAGAGTGCACCTACGGCCGCAGCACAGCCTGCCGCTGTAGGCAATGCAATATTGATCAGGAACGTAATAATAACAGCGCCAGGAATGATGATTTTCGTCATCTTTTTGAGGCCTGCAGAAATGAAATACACCATGTGCTCTGTACATTTTGTATATTCCATAACATAGCTAAAACCTAACACCGTACAGATTGTTGGTACAAGACCTGGATTCGTAAGTTCTTTCACAAAGGCCGTCGTACCAGCACCAAGCTGCCCACCAATAAAGCACATCAGTAAGCCCGATAATAGTAAAACGAGCCGCGTTTCAAACTGTTTAATAATAGCGATAAACGTCGCTACTACGATAACAATACCTGTAATAACCATAACCCTCCTATCCGTGTACATAGGATGCAAGATAGCTATATCCCCTCTATAAACGCTTTACACCCAATACACAAACTAACAACACTAAATACAATAGTCCTATCTATGTCTTACACCTAATAGGCCTAACTATAGTAAAAGTAATCACTTAATTATATACAGTATAACTATATAACTATATAACTACTTATCTATATAACTACATAAATACATAAAGAAGTATATTAAACAAGCTTTGTTTCTTCCAAGCTAAGTTTTCTAAGTACCTTGTCAAGCACCGCTGCACCCGTTACAATATCATCCATTTCAGCAAATTCTGCAGGATTATGACTGATGCCATCACGGCATGGAATAAAGATCATTCCCGTCGGAACTACCTCCGCCCAATGCATCGCATCATGACCGGCACCACTCGGTATTGTCATGTACTCCACACCGACAGACTTAACAGCTTCTTCGATTTCTCGAATCATCGCCGGGTGCATCTCTACTGGATGGTCCTGTGCAATTGTTTCAATTGTATACGATAATCCACGTTTCTCGGCAGTAATGTCAATAAATTCTTTAACAAGAGTAACTACAGAATTACGAGCTACCTTAGAAATACTGCGAATATCTACCCCTAGCTTCACAGCACCAGGAATGACATTCATCGCCCCTGGTGTAACCTCCACAACGCCAACAGTTCCCACCACGGGTGGTTCCTCTTGCATAGATGCAATCTCCTCGATGCCGAGGATGATTTTTGAGGCTCCACATAGAGCATCATGACGCAAGTTCATCGGCGTAGCTCCACTATGATCGGCATTGCCTCGAATGGTCACATAGAATCGCTCTGGCGCGGCAATACCAGTCACAATACCAATCGTTTTCTGCTCGTGCTCCAGTACCTTGCCTTGTTCTATATGGATTTCTGTGAAAGACTTTACAGGTCGTTTATATGCCATTGTTTCAATCCCATCGGGGTTTAAATTACGACCTTTCAAGGCTTCGTACAAAGAAATTCCTTGTTTATCTACCAAGTGGTGTAAGTCTTGTAATGTCAATTCACCGCGCATGGCCTTACTGCCTAGTGTAGCATTCCCAAAGCGACCAGACTCTTCACACATGAAGTCCACTACAGCGATGGTATGATCATGTTCATAACCATCGTCGATCATGCTACGAATTACTTCAATAGCAGATAACACGCCGACCACACCATCGTAATTGCCTCCATTGGGCACGCTATCCGTATGAGACCCCACCATAACAGCTGGTAAATCTGGTTTCTTACCAATCTTATAGCCAATGACATTACCAAAATCGTCTATTTCAACGGATAAACCCGCATCAGTCATGCGATCTATAATATATTGACGTCCTGCCCAATCTGCATCGGTGAAAGCAAGGCGATTAATGCCCTCACCAGGAGCCGTCAATTGGGCCATAGCCTCAAAATCCTTAACCAATCGCTCTCGTTGAATCATGTAACACCTCACAATCTATTACATCAATTACTGACAAACCATATGATGCTAGTATATAAAGCTTATTTTAAATAGTGAGCTGCAATGGTACCTAACGCTACAATACCGTTTAACATATCTTCTTCATCGATATCAAAGAGCGGATTGTGATGCGGTGCTTTAATGGCAGATCCCACAACCATATAGGTCGCTCTACCACCGCGATCGATGACACGATTCAAGAAGTACGCACAGTCTTCACTACCGCCACCGCTGTAATCGAAGGGAACCTCTTTAAAGATCCCAAGTGGTTCCACGATAGCTTGTACTTCACGAGCTAAATCATCGCTGATGCGACCTGCCGGAGTTTCTCCTTGTTTTGTGATTTCAAAGGTACAATCGTGCATTTCTGCAGCACCTTTAATAATAGTCTTCGACCGTTCAATCATGTAGTCATTGATTTCTGTAGTGGCACCACGAGTTTCTAGTTTAAGAACTGCCACATCAGGCGTCACATTGCGGCCTGTACCGCTTTCAAAAACACCTACATTCATGCGAGAGGCCCCTTGACTATGACGAGCGATGGCTTGTAAGTTAAGAACCGCTGTACAGCCGGCGAGCATTGCATTTTGTGCCTTTTCAGGGGAGCCCCCGGCATGAGCAGAATAACCGTGGAACACCACATCAAGTTTTGTAGTGGCCAAGAAGCCATGATCGCTACAAGCAAAGCAATTGGATAATTTTTCGTTAAACCCAATATGCATGCCGAACATCAAATCTACATCATCTACTACGCCCGCTTCCGCCATCGCTTTAGCACCGCGCACGCCTTCCTCTGCTGGTTGGAATATAAGTTTAATAGTGCCTTTGAATTCATCCTTGTGAGTAGCCAAGTATTCGGCAAGACCTAACCCCATCGTCATATGTGCATCATGACCACAGGCGTGCATCGCTTTATCGTGACAAGAACGGAATCCTTCCTTTGTAGGCACATGGCTATCCTTTTTAGCTTCGATAACATCGTTAGAATCCATATCTACACGAAATGCTACTACAGGGCCTTCGCCGCCGAACTTCATAGTTGCAACAATGGCCGTTTTACCATAGCCCATCTTTTCAACAAGCTCAGGATTTGCGCCTTCTTTGATGGCTCGATCCATAGCAGCTTTCATAACCTCATCACTAGGCAATCCCATGCGAGAATCTAAATCAAGTATATCCGCCCCTAACGCCACATCATAGCCCAAAGAAATAAGCGTATTCGCCACCTTCGCAGCAGATCGATACTCAAGCCAAGCAGGCTCAGGGTACATATGAAAGTCGCGACGCATAGCGATTAACGCATCGCGCCGTTGTTGTACGAAATCTTTTACAGACATAAATACCTCCTTAACAAACTAATAATCACGTATACATTTACTATATGAATAGATAGGTAAATAGTCAACTAAATGGGGCATGTATACAGTATCTAAAATATACTGTATGTTATAACAAAAAACACATATACCACGAAACGTTTTCTGTGATATATGTGTGCTTATCAATTTATTCTAATATTGTTTTATTCAGTTTTGTCAGTACCTCTCGTTTAATAGTTCGTTGTCTATCCCAAGCAATGATAACAACGGTAGCAATAATCATAGCCATACCAATTAGCCCTAATAGACTAAATTCATTTCCTAAAAAAGCCCACCCAAAGAAAGCCGCCGAAATAGGTTCAATAGATGACAAAATAGAGCCTGGTACGGCCCCAATTCGTTTAACCCCTTCTAAATAGGCATTAAAAGATACTATCGTCCCTAGGAATATGACATTGAAACAACCAATAACAGTCCATACGTCCCACACTGCATATGAATTCGGTTGATGGAATAATATCGCGGCTACAATACCACTAATAAGCATCCCAAACCCTACAATAGGCAATGTGCCATATTTGTAGAGTAAATCAACAGGAGAAATACTATATACGGCTACACCCACAGCAGATAAAAGCCCCCATACGAGAACCGCCATTGGGAAGCTTTCAATAGAAAGACCATCACCATTCCCCATTAAACAAATGGTCCCCACTAAGGCCAGTATAACAGAAACCATTTCCCCCTTGGATGGTCGTTTACCATAGCGAACCAGCAGGTAAATAATAATCATAGACGGCGCCAGATATTGTAATACCGTTGCAATGCCAGCTCCAGCTAAAGCAATGGATCTGAAGTATGTATATTGACATAATGCCATTCCAAATACGCCAAAAACAATGAGCCCTAGCGTATCCTTTATACTATGAAATACATTAAAGATAGAGTTTCCAAATCTAAACCATGCATAAATAACAGTTAGTAAACCTGCTGTAATCAATCGCATAGTTACTAGCCATTCCAAATTCATATCTCTAAAATTGCTTAAGAACTGTACGGATGCACCTGATACGCCCCATAAAACAGCCCCTAATAGAGTTATAATAACACCAATAACTTCATATTGTTTCATGCTAGTCACCGAGCAAAGATACGTGAACTTTCACAACCACCTTACGGATTTTAATAGGTTTATCGTTTACAGCAAGCAAAGGCCGATGAACATCAGAGGGGAAGAATACAGTGTAGTACCCTTCTGGGCAATGGATTTGCCCTTCATCAACCGCTTCATTAGGATAAAAATAGCAATCTCGATCTGGATAGGACTCCACAGGTTTAACGAGACCTTTATCTACGAAAAAGCCCATGTTTTCCTCGCCGCTCACCATAAATTGGATATCTACATAATTACGATGCGATTCCGGTTTTGTAGCTTCAAATAGCTTTGTTTCTACATCGTCTACGTTGGCATACATCATGTCGCCCTCAATGGCATGACGCCCTCCAGGCAACACTTTCAAATCTGTATTTTTCAAGAAATCCAAAGCACGCACGATGGCTTTAGGATAGCCCATTTTTGTATAATCTGCGGTAATACTAGAGAAAAACATACACAATCCTTTCACAATATCTATGGATATGGCACCACAATAAACCAATTATATTACCTTTTATGTTAGCACATATATACATAAAGAACTAGCTATTCTCTTATGTAAAAGCCCTCCATACGCTACATATATGGAGGGCCTCAGTAAAATACTATTCAAATTTATGACTTACGTCAATTATTACACTATGAAATTGTTACAGTATTAAATTGTTACATTATGCAATTGTCTATTCAGTTGTAGTGATTCAAACTGTATTAGATACAGCATGTGGTCATTACCTTATTCTTGGGTTTTATAAGCAGCGATAATTTCTTCCGCTTGCTTATGTGGAACCTCTTCATAGGTATAGAACTGACGGTTAAATACACCTTGTCCTTGTGTAATGGAGCGCAATGCAGTCACATAATCGGACATTTCAGCCAATGGTACTTGTGCTTTAACAACAGAAATACCTGTTCTTTCACTTTGTTCCATGCCTAACACACGACCTCGACGGCTATTCAAATCACCCATGATGTCGCCCATGAAAGCATCTGGCGCAAACACGTTGACTTCATAGATTGGTTCTAATAGGACTGGTTTCGCCTTAGGAATCACATCCTTGATAGCCTGTGACGTAGCTACTTTAAATGCTAACTCTGAGGAGTCTACGCTGTGGTAAGATCCATCCAAGAGTGTCACTTGCACGCCAATCATAGGATATCCTGCAATTAGGCCTTTATCTAGGGTTTCTTTGGCACCCTTTTCCACTGCTGGTATGTATTGTTTAGGTACAGCACCACCAAAAATTTTGTCTACGAATGCAAATTCGCTACCATCATATAATGGATCCACTTGAATCTTAACGTGACCATATTGACCATGACCGCCACTTTGTTTCTTATACTTAGACTCGGTTTCAGCAGAGCCTTTAATGGTTTCGCGGTATGGAATATATGGAGCCACAAGTTTAGCTTGTACGCCGTATTTACGGTCCATTTTATTGAGGATATGCTCAAGATGTACTTCACCCATACAATCAATTTGTAATTGGCGAGCTTCAGCATTTTTCACTACTACGCAAGTAGGATCTTCTTCTGCCACTTTAAGAACAGCACTAGCTAATTTTTCCTCCTCACCTTTTTTCACTGGCTCCATAGCCACAGTGTATAGAGGTTGAGGAAAACGGATAGCATCGTATGTCACTTTAAAGTCAGGAGCCGTTAATGTATCGCCGGTCTTAGCATTGGCCAATTTCGGTATCACTACGATATCGCCAGCTTTTGCAGCAGATACAGGGATTTGTTGCTTCCCGATAAGGGTAACCATCTTGCCCCATTTTTCTTCTACACCTTGGTTTACATCATAAAGGCGATCGCCTTCTTTCAGTTCACCAGAGAAGATACGTACAAAGCTTTGTTTGCCTGCGAATGGGTCTAACAATGTTTTAAATACGAATGCAGTTAATGGTTTATCTACATGTACAACACATTGTTCGCCGGTTTCCGCATCAGTTGCGGTCATCACTTTTTTAGTTGCATCCGGCATGTAACGGATCATACGATCCAATACTTGATCTAAGCCAATACGAGATGTGGCACTGCCACACATGATTGGGCACACACGGCCACTAATCATCCCTTCACGCAAGCCTTGGCGGATTTCCTCTAAGGATAATTCTTCGCCTTCTAAATATTTTTCCAACAACTCATCGCTACCTTCAGCCGCGGCTTCTACGGTCATTTCCCGAATTTCTTGAGCCTTTTCGATAAGGTGAGCTGGTACAGCGACCTCTGTTGGTTGGCCGTCCTTATAAGTAAACGCAGTCATTTTCGCTACGTCTACAACGCCTTCAAAATCGGCACCTTCACCGATAGGAATCTGCAATGGCATAATGCCTTTGCCAAATAATTCCCGCATTCTTTCAATAGTACCGAAGAAATCGGCACCATCCACATCCATTTTATTGATAAATGCCATGCGTGGCATTTGTAATTCCACTGCATAATCCCAAGCGCGAACTGTGTCAGTTTCTACACCAGATGTGGCGGATAGTACCATCAACATACCATCGCACGCACGCAAAGCGGCACGAACTTCGCCATGGAATTCATTATAGCCTGGAGTATCTACGAAGTTAACCTTATGGTCATGCCATTCACATGGAGCCATGCCCAATTGGATTGTTACGTTACGTTTAATTTCTTCAGGTTCAAAGTCCATAATATGTTTATTGTCTTGGCCTTTACCTACGAAATCAACCGCACCAGAGGTTAACAACAAGGATTCAACAAGAGCTGTTTTACCTGCACCATCGTGGGAAACAACAGCAACGTTTCTAATTTTATCACTACTGTACTCTTTCATCGGAATCGCCTCCTTAATGGCAAATTACGGCTTTTGCTAATACATTTCGACACTACAATAAAAAAATCCTCTTTTTCTGAGAAAAATTTCTTAGAAAAGGAGGATTATATACTAATACTAAATTAGCTACCTACCAAATAAGCAAATCCATCAATAAGTAATATAAAAATAACACCAATAATAAAGAGGATAATTGATGTAATAATCCCTATAAGAAATACTTCCCATCTTCCCTAAAGAAAATTTTAGTATTCCTATGTAGATCCTAAACTTAATTAAATTATTAATAAGACTTTATCGGTATATCCTATATATAGATGGGACTAGTGTCCTCACAAAGTTATAAAAAAGACGGTCTGTACTTGTGCCGCAACATCAGGAACGAGGAGCAAACAAGTATAGGCCGTCTTTTTTAATTAAGTTGTCGTTATGTAACGGGGCCCCATCTATATATAGGCAATACTAGTGGTAAATATATAATTCACTAAAAGATATAGGTAAATCATAGAATACTAAAATTTTCCCGTCCGTTTGCCGTAGTGTTTGGAGTCCCCATTTTGTTTCCAACCTACTGTATCACCGATGGACATTACGCGGCGCGTCAAGCAGTCTTTACATTGTTCTGCATTGTCGTCCACGCAAGGTTTATTATCATATAGCAAATATTTTGCACGGTGTTCAGGAATGGTGATGATAGGCATAAGGATATTTGCACCTGCGGCTAAGCCTTTTTCACGGCCTAGTTTATCTAGTGCTTGTAACGCCGTCGTAGCTGCAATGTTTACGTCTTTCAAGAATAAACGAGTTAAGGCAATCATCTTGAGGCCCAGTTGAACTCGACGCAATTTACCTGCTTCGTCATCGATGCCCATTGCCAATGCTTCTTGACCTAGTGGCGTATCATGATGCACCACATAAGGGCCCATACCGATCATGTCGATATCCATATCGCGATAGAACAAGATATCATTTACGAGATCATCTTCTGTTTGCCCAGGTAGACCAATCATAACACCTGTGCCAACTTGGAAGCCTACGCGACGCAAACGACGTAAGCATTCTACGCGCGTTTCGAAGGAGTGCAATTCATCACGAGGATGAATCTTATGGTATAAATCTGTATTGGTTGTTTCAATGCGTAATAAATAACGACTCGCACCGGCTTCACGCATGCGGCGGTACGCCTCTTCGCTTTGTTCCCCTACACACATCGTTATGCCAAGAGAACCATCACCAATGGCTTTAATATCGCGAATTAAATCCACAACATAGTCTACAAAGGCATCATCACAGCGTTCACCAGATTGGAGTGTAATGGAACCATATTCATGATCGTACGCCCACTGTGCCATCTTGATGATATCTTCACGATTCATATCAAAGCGTTCCGTCTTATCATTTTCACGACGGATACCGCAATAATTACAATTCTTAATGCATCGGTTTGAGAACTCGATTAGGCCGCGATAGTATGCTACAGGCTTTACGTATTTTGCCTTCACTTCGTAGGCCTTTTTATATATCAACTGCAACTGTTCTTCATCAGTTACAGACATGAGAAATCGCAATTCCTCCTCGGTCAGCCATTCATCGCCGACGAGGTCTTTTGCAAGAATGTCTTGCACTTGCAAACAATCACTTCCTTTCGTAACGAACCGTCATCGATTCGCTTGGTATGGTAATGGATTCAATGTCAGAGACACAAGTAAATCCATTAACTTCGCGCGGCAAGTCCCGCACATGTTTCACTTGTTGAGTTAGACATTCATGAGCCATCACACCGCGACTCATTTTGGAGGACGTACTCATCTGCTTAAACGTATCGCCCCGTAATTCCCAAAATTCAACGGTTACCACCTTTGGATGGTTCACCATTTTTGCATATTCTTTAGATGCTAGGTTTAGAATCCAATCTTCCTTGTGAAAGTATGCGTCCACCGCTTCACGCCATGTATCGTATAGATTAATGCCCACCTTATCGACCATATCGAGTCGATAGTCGCGCACCCCCATATTAGGTTCAACGATGCCATACAATGCAGACAGCACAACGAGATGGCTTTCACCAAAGGCCTTGGCTTCGTCAGATAAGTTCGACCAGTCCAAATATTTGAAAGCAATGCCATCGTAACTTTCACAGGCACGACCTACGGGATGAGCCTCAAAGGACTGATAAAAATCAAAAAGAGCCTGTGCCTTATCATCCTTAAGTTTTAATGCCTTTCCAAGAGCCGCTACATCAAGGGATTGTACATGTGTTACAATTTCTTTCGTGATGTTCGGCTGAAATTGACCGTCTCGGACTGCATGATGTACTGCCTCAGCGTTGCTAGCAACATCGGTAATCGTTTTTGTCTTACTAGGAGAGAGGACGATTTTCATGGGATAATTCCGCCTTAATAGATTCCTCTGTCAAATTGTCGATCAATTCAGGGTTCCACAACATGAGAGGCACCGCCACTACGTGGCTTGCTTTCAATTCTTTACATAATTTAATGCATTCTTTAAGGTAATTAGAATCTTCATCTACAAGGTCGCATACGATAACCACGTGACGACCTTTAAGATTTACACCTTCATAATCGATGCTTTCAGCAGATACTGTAAGCATGCCTGTTTCCAAGCGGCCTTCGCTCATATCGTTCAAACGAGACATCAACACATGCTCAAGCATAGTAGATACAGGTGTCACTACGCGGCCAATGCCGATAAGAGCCTCAGGTTGTGCATGAACGATAACTGTTTTCTTCCGTTTATCCGTTCTGAACTCAATAAGGGCTTTTTCTAAAGCACCAAAAAATACGAATAACTGCCAAGGATCAAAAGAGCCTGTTTGGAACATATCGATAACAGAACCATCCTCATCCATATTGAGGCGCGTCAATAACTCTTCAGCAATGTCGTTAACCACAACACTAAAATCAGATTGTATTGTCTCTTGTACGTTGATTTCCTTTGCCATTAGGGCCTCCTAATTTTCCATATATCACACTGCTGAGTGATACTCTCAACAGATATTATATTATTCTTAAAAATATTATTCTTAAAAATATTTTTCTTAATTATACTATCTTTAATTGTACCATATTTTATACCCCTCTTGGGTATTCAAAGATACGCGTTTCACATAATGGATACGTTAGCAACATGGCAAAAGGACCGCCATAGCGGTCCTTTGTATTCTAATCTTGTATTCTAATGTTGTACTCTAATCTTGTATTCTAATGTTGTATTCTAATTCTGTATTCTAATATTGATTTTATAATAAACCTTTTGGTAACCAACAAAGAATATTCTATTAACCTACAATCAATAAGTAGATATTCATAATTGTAACGATGATACCTATGCCCCATAAGAGAATATTTGTAAATTTACGGTTCGCGTATTCTCCCATGACCTTGCGGCTACTTGTCATGTAAAGTTGCAAGAAGATGGTGATTGGTAATTGCAAGCTCAAGAACATTTGAGAGAACAATAATGCTTGGAAGGAATCTGTAATAAACACGATCAATAATAATGCTGGAATATATGTTAGTGCCAAGCCTAATCGCGTATGGAAGTCTTTCATATCGTAAGACTCGCCAAACATTCCTGCAAAGATACTTGCCCCCGCCATACCTGCCGTAGCAGATGAGGCAAAACCTGCAAATAACAATGCTATCGCAAAAATAATACCCGCTGCGGGTCCAATGAGTGGTCGCAACAACTCCTCAGCCTGTTCAAGCTCTGTTACTTCAATTCCATGAGCAAAGAAGACAGCCGCCGCCAATATAATCATGGCGGAGTTAATCATCCACCCAATCCCCATAGATAACAAAGTATCGAGGAATTCATAGCGTAACTGCCGTTTCATTATCGCTGGATCTTGTGTATTAAACTGGCGACTTTGGATGATTTCAGAGTGCAAAAACAAGTTGTGAGGCATAATTACGGCCCCTAATATACTCAAAATAACGAGCATCGATGTATTAGGAATATTAGGATCCACCCAACCGATACCAGCCGCTGCCCAATCCACATTGACCATATTTACCTCAACAAGGTACGCCAATGCGATAAGGGATACAAAGCCAGCAATGATTCGCTCTAATTTACGATAGGAGTTCGTAATGAGCATGACCGTACAGATAAGAGCCGTCAAAATGCTGCCTATCAAGATAGGAATACCAAAGAGCATCTTCAAGGCGATAGCGGCGCCAATAAACTCAGCCAAGGCCGTCGCTGCCGCCGCAATTCCTGCCGTGCTAAGCACAAAGCGAGATGCATAACGCGGTAAAAACTCATAAGCACATTCCGACAAGCATTGCCCGCGTACAATGCCTAAATGCGCCACATTATGCTGTAATAAAATGAGCATAATCGTGGATAGTGTGACTACCCACAATAATTCGTAACCATAACTAGCACCAGCTGCCAAATTAGCGGCCCAGTTACCTGGATCGATAAATCCAACGGTTACGATTATACCAGGTCCTATATATTTAAAGACCTCACTTACCTGCTGCTTACCGTTTTGATGAACAGTAAACAACTGTTTCTTTAAAAAATCAATCATTATAACCCCTTACCAAGAGTTATAGAGTGAACGTCATCTCCGTCTGCATACGAGCATCTGTTTTGGACTTTTTATCCTTGGAGTCAGCGTAACGAATGCGCACTTCATTATTTACCTTAACGCGAGAATCATCAATTTTGAATTTCTTCATTTTTTCTTTGATTTGCTCATCTGTTAAAGCGCGTTCTTCCGGTTTTGCTACTTCATCACCAGCCTTATCAAGAGCCTCTTGTTGATCCTTGGATACTTGATACGTCTTACCAGATTTTTTAGCCTTTTCAGCACGCTTTTCATCTAGTTTTTGACGGCGCTCATCAGTAGCTTTTTTATCGCGAGCAATACGGTAATCCATTACATCACGCATATTTTCTTGGTAAATACGCAGTGCATACTCTCGATCATTATCGTTCATTTGCTCACGTTTTGTGACTACCTCATCGATAAGCGGCATAAGCTCATCCTTTGTGTAGCTAGCACCATCAAAAGTAAATCCGTGGGTATCTGTAATAGCACCATGTTTAATGAGTCTTTGTAACGCTGTATACGTCCAATCATTAGGCGTAATAACATCTGAGTTTATATGCTGTTGTCCTTTACTAGAACTACTAACAGTCTCTACATCAGCACTTACACCATCCACCATAGGACGTGCACTTGGGATGGCAATACTTTCAGCATGACTAAACCCAATAGACGCAACGAGGCATAATGTGCCAATGCCTAACGCTCGACGGATACGATTCATTTGACGTGTATGTTTTGTATTCATAAGAGTCTCCTTAAAATTACATTTTATACAATCTATTATATGAAACCCCTAGACATACGTCAACTCTATAACCTTACACACCTGTGTCATTCAATACTAATAAGGCCTTGGACTCACTCGAATCCTCACAAATTAGGCCTATATAAATAATATAATAAATTCACTATATTATACAAAAAGACCCCACATCGAGTGATGTGAGGTCTTTACATGGCGGAGGATTAGGGATTCGAACCCTAGCGACGGTAACCCGCCCTAACGATTTAGCAAACCGTCCTCTTCAGCCTCTTGAGTAATCCTCCATGCTTTACTGGGTAATCATATCATACCCAATAAGGCATTGTCAATCGTCTTATTTCAGCATAGATTCGATGAACCAGATCTGTTTTACATAGTATGCAACGTGATCTTCCATCATGCTTACGAGCAAGAAATCACCTTCTTCATCAGCTGCTGCACGAATTGCTACAGCTTGATCATTCATGTATTTAAAATCTTTAAGAAGGATATCAATTACCTTTGCTTGAGGAATGTCTTCTTGTCCCAATTCTTCGATTTTAGTCAATTTTGCGTATTCTGCAGAATTTACCAATGGAAATTGACCTTGCATTTTCACATGTTCTGCTACGGCATCAAAGTATTCAAAGGCTTCATCATAAATGGATTCCAAGTATTCATGAATAGATTTGAATTGCGGACCAGTTACATTGAAGTGTAGGTTATGTAATTTTACATTCCATACGGAAAGATCTGCTAAATATTGATTTACTTGTTGTACGTTTTTCATAATAATACTCCTTTTATCGTTTAATTCTCAATTACAGTTCATTCTAAAAGCAGAACAAACTCAGTTGGCTTATATGCCATCAATTCGTTTATTTAATTCATAATCAATATTGATTATGTTTATATTCTAACAATAATGATTTTCCATGTCAATATATGAACAAATATTTTCATATAAAATTTCGATGAAATGTATCAGTCTTGTACAAAACATAACTCACAATAACAATAAACCAAAGATCTTACAACAATAGAGCCTTTTATCAATCAAAAAACCTCTAACTACTAGTTACCTTATAGTTAGAGGTTCATATCAATCTATAGTATATATTCTTTTATAGTATTTATATTGGCCTATATTAAATATAGTATTCTATGTAATTATCAGGGATTTTCTTCTCCTCTGCTTGTGCAGCAGTTGCATTGCGACTAGGTTTACGAACATACATATTTTCTGGGTCTGTTTCAAAAATTACCATATCCTTAGGAATATCATGTTTAATAACGAGATTACAGCCAATCTTCGTGCGCGCCCCAATCGTAATGTCCCCAAGAATCTTTGTACCTGTACCGATAAGTACTTCATCTTCAATGGTCGGATGACGTTTAACCTTTTTAGAGGACATACCACCTAAAGTCACTTGATGGAACAAGGTTACATTATCCCCTACAATAGCCGTTTCACCAATAACAACGCCCATACCGTGGTCGATAAATAAACCACGACCGATTGTTGCACCTGGATGGATTTCGATACCCGTCACATGACGAGAATGTAGTGCTACACGGCGAGCCAAGGTCGGCCACCCCGTCTTATAAAGGCGATGGGCAAAAAAATGCCAGAACAGCGCCGTAATATGCGGATATGTCCATATAACCATCCACACACTTGTGGCAGCTGGGTCAGAATCCATTACGCGCTTAATATTATATTGAATTTTGCCCCATAATTCACGCAAACCTTGCATCATAGTGACTCCATCTCAAATTACTCTACTCTCATTCTACTCATATAATAGATATATATAGTATACAACATGTTTGGTCTATATTCCTATATATAAGGCATTTTATCGATATAAAACTATTAGTTCATCTATTCGAAATCGATTACTTCACGTATTCATTATTGCCGAAGTCCAAGAGGGATAAATATTTCTCTACTCCATCAGGTGCAATAACAACGATATTTGCCTTAGGTTCTTCCCGAGCAATGCGTTTTGCCACTACAATGGCCGCCCCTGCGGAAAGACCGATAGAGATACCGTTTTCACGCATAAAGGTTTGCACCTCACTAAAGGCTTCTTCATCGCTCACAGTTTGTACGCCGTCCATCAAGCTTTGGTCAAAGTTTTCAGGAATGAAACCAGCCCCAATGCCTTGAATTTTGTGAGGACCGCCCTTGCCTTCGGTGATGGCAGGAGATCCAGTTGGCTCTACAGCAATAGCCTTTACATCAGGATTATGTTCTTTCAATCGTCTTGTAACACCTGTGAAAGTACCACCCGTGCCGATACCCGCTACAAATACATCGACGTTCGGCACTTGTTCTACGATTTCAGCACCCGTTGTACGGTAATGCATATCTGGGTTTTCAGGGTTTACAAATTGGCCCAAGGTGAAAGCACTTGGATACTTCTCTAAAATTTCGTTTGCTCGTTCAAGAGCCCCCTTCATGCCAGTTTCTTTTGGAGTTAAGATGAGTTGTGCCCCGTAAGCCTTAATAAGTTCACGACGTTCTTTACTCATGCTTTCAGGCATGATAATCACTGTTTTAATATGTAGAATAGCGCCTACCATAGCAAGAGCAATCCCCGTATTTCCACTCGTCGCTTCTACGATAATACTATTTTCGTGAATGCGACCTTGCGCCTTTGCAGCCTGCAACATGCCGAGTACGGCACGGTCTTTTACAGATCCACCTACATTATATTTCTCAAGTTTTACATAGATATTAGTATTTGGTAATTGATATACCGGTGTTTTACCGATAAGTTCAGTTGTTTGGTTTGTTACTATGCTCATCTAATCCTCCATCTAGCGATAGATGATAAAAATCGCCCTTAGGAAAATCCCAAGGACGATATTATATTTCACCTTGTTATTCACTATACACGGGATATAACCGTTTATGTATTCTAATTAATACAACCATACTCTATCATCTGTATTAATCCATTGTCAAGAGAATGAGAATAGCTTTTAAAACCCCCAAAATACAGGAAATAACTAGGTTCATCTATTTACTTGTAAGAATGTCCACCACGATATCCCAAGTGATAGGCACCAATATGATGGCTAGAGCCAAAGCAATAAAAAGAACGGCTCCCACCAATACACTTAGACGAGGAACTAAGGATATGGCAACGCTCTTAGCCAAACCAGATAGTTTGCTAAAATCATGATGCAACGCTACATGGCCCCATAAGAAGCCTGCTACTACATAGGAAATTATATAAGGATCTAGCAGTAGATGCGTAGACAGCTCATTATTTTCATGCATAATGCAATTGATAACGGGTGAGACTAGTACATTCACTAGCATAGCTAAAACCTTGAACCACACAACGCAGACAATATATGTCCACATGCTCCTCTTGGTCATCCAGAGCATGTATAGGAGTCCTATTATACTTGCTCCCAGCGATCCTTTCTCACCTTCCATGTATCGCTCCATCCAAGATGGCTGATCCTTGCCTGACTCTACTTGGCTGTAGTAAAAGGATAGATTTCTTTCACCATGTGCTACATCGACAAGCCCCAAAACTTGGAATAACACAAGCAAAAACATGATAGCTACAATGACTTGGAAACTTTCACTAAAGAAAATATCCATAAAATCAACATCAAGATGACCTATGTTCATAAGGTTGCCGTATATATCGTAAAAGGCTAGATATACAGCATTTGTTAGGAACAGGTCCATAACAAATAGGAGCAACACAAAAATAATATAGCCATTCCATCGAGTCCATTTGCTTTGTGATTCTATATAGGTATTTGACCCTACCATAATCGACGCAGGGTGTATAGACAAGGTCACACCGATCATAAAAAACATTATAAACGATGTGACCATTGTTAAATATTCGTATGCCATATTAACGGTATGCTACACGCTCTGGCTGCATATCGTGGAAGTGAAGGCGCTCTTTTGCAGTCTTTTCCCACTCGGTACCTGGCTTGCCATAGTTTGCGTATGGATCGATAGATAAACCACCACGAGGCGTAAACTTGCCCCAAACCTCGATATATTTTGGTTCCATCAACTTTACGAGATCTTTCATGATGATGTTGATGCAGTCCTCGTGAAAGTCCCCGTGATTGCGGAAACTAAATAGATATAACTTCAAAGACTTGGACTCTACCATTTTCTTATCTGGAACATAAGAAATATAGATTGTCGCAAAATCTGGTTGACCTGTCATAGGGCACAAGCTAGTGAACTCAGGACAATTAAATTTAACAAAATAATCGTTATCAGGATGTTTGTTATCAAACGCCTCTAACACCTGTGGTGCATAATCAGTAGGGTAATCGGTCTTGTGACCTAACATCGTTACCCCTTGTAACTCTTTTTCAGATCTGCCGGATGCCATAAGGAACCTCTTTCTATATC
Source organism: Veillonella parvula (assembly GCF_002005185.1). Lineage (GTDB taxonomy): Bacteria > Bacillota > Negativicutes > Veillonellales > Veillonellaceae > Veillonella > Veillonella parvula_M. The sequence goes on along the minus strand of NZ_CP019721.1, from coordinate 813,373 downwards.
TTCTATAACTCTATCATTAAATATATTGAATAATTCATGTAACACTTAATTATAGCATATAAGGAATTAACTAAAGCACTACATTCTCATGCAATTCATCAAAGGTAAAAGCATATTCTTCTACACGCACAAACTCTTCCCAATCACTAACCAATACTTAGAAGCTGCTATTAATTAATAATACTTAGAATAAAAGTCCATTATACTTAAGCCACAGATATAAAACTATTGCGATAAAAGGATATAGCAACATATATCGAGCTAATTTTTTACCATTATGATATTGTGGAGAAGATTTTTTTGTATTGTAATAATCATCCCTGATAAGTAAATTAAAATTACACCTAAAATCGTGCTACTCATAATTATCATAAAATCATCTATAAACCAAAATACATATCCTAATAGCCCAACATAAAAATAAGAAATGACAATAAATGTTTTAAATAGCTTTGGAAAACACATATTTAAAGACATCTCTTTATAGCCTCTATTATTTGTCCAAGCTAATATATAAATCTTTGTATATATACATAAAGTTATAATAAACCAACATAAAAATAACCCTTTATATCCCCACATGCTTATCTCTTTCTTCTTTTTCCTTCACCAATTTATATTTCTGATACTCAACAAAAAGACCATAGGTTATATTAACACCTACACTAGCAGTATACGATAAAGGCGCACCCGTCCCTAACGTTCCAGCTGTGACTCCATCACCACCTAGTAGAGCACTTAATGATTGAGCTACATCAGGTTTTTCTTTTGCAAATAATTTAGATAATTCTTGATAGACCATAACGTCCTATTGGGTTTAAATGATCATAATCTTAAAATCACTTCAAATATAATCATTTTTTTAAGAGCTTATATATAAAGTACCATCCCAACATAAATACTCCACTAATAATATAAGCACTACCATAGAAGTATATCCAAAACTCGTCACTTATAACCTCAGGATCCATAACAAGCATTAATGTAATGCCTACTAAGAAAAAAATCATTCCACCCCAAAAGATTAAATTAAATATTTTTAAAAACATTTTCACCTCAATACTATACTAACGCTTATCAAGCGCTTCTCATACTTTTTATATCTTCATTTTCTTAAATATCATTTGTCTGTATCCTTTTTCAAATCATATTTAATTCTATCATCTATATTCCTTACTAAGCTTCTTTTGAGAATCAACAGAATATTGCTTTATTTTCCCGCCAAAGGATCTGCTTTTCTTAAAAAGTAAAAAAATGAACAAAGATTTTTCATCATATAATTCATTAGCAAAAATATCGCTTATTGTATGCCCCTCTAAACAGAGAATTGTAAAAAAAACATCTAAATCCGACTCTTTAATAACGCATTCATCATTAATCCAATATTCCCAAACAACATTATTAATCCATATATGCTTATGTGCCAGTAGATATTTTCCACCATGAGAAAAATCATTATCTACTATTATATTAACACTATTAGTCGTAGGTTGAGATATAAAATTTATACCAGATATAGACATATACTTATATAAATTGTGTAAAATTAAAATTTATAATAAAATATTCATATACATTTGGTAACGTTAATACATTCAGAATGATATAACACCTTATGGAGGTCACTTATGAAATTAAAACAGCTTATTTTATCTAGCATTGCCGTTAGTGCATTAGCTTTCACATTTGGCACGGTACAACCTGCACAGGCGGCTATTGGCATGGAGAGTCCAGGTCCCGCTATGAATCTTGAAAAGCCAGCATCTGTTACGACTGCTCATCACATCAATGTAGATGGCAAGGTTGTTGAGCCTATTAATGGTCAGCAAAATGTAATCTATGTAGATGGTCAACCGCTCGTAGCATTGCGCCAAGTATCTGAAGCATTGGGCTATAAAGTAGCGTGGGACGAACCTACTAAAACAGCGTTGGTAGATATGAACATCGCTACATTAGCAATTCAACCAAATTCTGCAGAAGTTGTACGCCATGGCAAATTAAAGGTTATCAACCTTGATACATCTGAATCCTTCTTGCCAGCAGCACGTAAGGTAGCCGGCACTATCTTTGTAAAACCACAAGTGTTCAAATTATTATTGAACCAAGTAAATATTACAAAAGATGAAATCTTCATCGCCCCTCAACGTGCACAATTGGCATCTACTACAAATACAGAGGTATCTCACAAAAACGACCTCAGCACCTTCTTGCCGCCATCCCAAAAGGATGTAAAGAAAGTAGATCCAAAAGCGACTGAAAAACCGCTTATTAAAATCAAAAATTCGTTAGCTAAAGATACAACAACAGGCGATACAGAGTCTAATAAAAAATCCGAATACCAACGTCGAAATGGCTTAGATCGCTAATCCCTAGGCATACAACAAAAGGTCCCCAATGGACTGCTCCCCCATTAGATATAATCTTAGGGTGTACAGTCCACAAGGGACCTTTTTATTCTGTAAATGTAACTGAAATGATTATTTCAAAATCAATTATTTGCCAAAACCATAGCGGTTAAGTGCCGTATTACCATTACCATATATAGCCATGATTTTCGCCATGAAATAGTCAGCTACTGCTAGAGAGTATGCTGCAATATCATTGTAATCAGAGTATTTTGGTGCAACATTAGTCACAGTAATGTTTTCAATAGTAGTACTAGCTTTAGGAGTAGTCAATTTATTTGTAGTAGGTGCAGGATCTGTAACTGTTACAGTAGAGCCCATAGCTGGATTAACGTAACCTGTTGGAGTAGATACTGGTGGACGTTGGGAATCAGTATATTTATAGCCATAAGAAGCGTCCGCTTGTTGAGGTGCCAATGTAGCTACGCCAAACGCAAGAACAGTGGCTGCCAAAACGATAGATAATTGTTTAGATGCTTTCATAAAAACCTCCATAGTAAGTACTAAAAGAAATGCGTGATTATCAAAAAAACTGATAACGGAGATTTATTATAAACTTGTTATTTAAACTCACAATGAACTGTTGTAAACATCATTAAAATTTCATTTATCAATTAATTTTGACTCTTTCAATACTATCTTTTACGGAATCCATTTGACGTTTCAAATCTTTCATGGATCCTTTTACATCGTCAGGAACCTTGACATCTTTAAGACCTTTTGCCGATTCCGAGGCACGCTTACTATTTTCACTAGCTTGCTTCATGCCCTCTTTAATTCGGTCCATATTCTCATCCAGCTCATTTAATGAGTCTTCATCATAGAGAATAAAATTACTGCCCCCGTGGGACGTAATATTGAGTGGCCCCATCGTGAGCTGCCCATCATCAATACGCAACGCATTCGTGGAAATTGTAGTGACCCTCGTATTTACTTTCACATCACTAAAGGAGAGATGACGCCCCTTATTGTGAAAGTTCCCTGTAATGCTTTGAATAGGTATGAGCATATAGTGACCTTCACCAGACCAGAAATTACCCCACACCTCCATATCACGAGGCATGCCTTCGCTTTTAAAGTTCAAATTAGCAGATACAGGCACAAGAAACTCTGGTGTCTTAAGGGCTACACTGCTGTCTAAATCCTTTGCTACGCCAGTAATCGTATAGGCACGAGTGTCCAAATTATAAACACCTTTTGCCTCTAGCTTACCGTTGAACACATTGGCATTGACGTTAGAGAAGTTCAATATACCATCTTGGTATGTCACATCGCCTACCACATTATCAAAGGTCAATGCAGGAATTCGCAATATAGGCATCGTTACCCGACCTTTAGCAAAAGGTCTGTTAAAGTCACCCGTCACCTCTGTGAGCAAGGTCATGGCATCGTGGATATTCTCACCGAATCCAAGGGATGATGGATCTACGCCTTTCACATCAAACTGTAAATCCAGCTGAGGCATGCGATGTTTTAGCACATCTTTTAAGTCTACTCTACCTTTTAAAACAAGTCCATCACCAATAGCAGTGCCGCCAAATTTACCAGTCTCCATATCAATATGTATAGCACGATTACTATCTAGGACTATCCTAGCATTTACATCCTTCATCACATAGTGACGATTGCGATCAAAAATCTCAAGTTGGTTGTTTCGCAACTTAATTGTTAGATCTAAATGTTGGCCCTCCCAATTAAAGTTTCGCACCCGCTTACCTAACTCCTCTTGTCGCTCTTGAGTAGTCTTTCTAGGTACCTTAGGGCGTGGCGCTACCTCATTAAGAGGCTTCTTTACATCAGGCGATGGTGGAACAAAATCGATTCGGTTGTTTTCATCCAAATCGACGACGATGACCGCATCATCTAGCTCAATACCATTAATAGCGGAGGCTTTAAAGTTGTGCGTCACCACATCCCACATGTTAACTCGTATCTTACCGCTAGGAACTGTTACTAGTTTTCGCCCATCGGGATCTGTCCATACTAAATCAGTAAAGGATAGCGTTCCCCACGGCGTGGCAGATAAACTTTCTACAGTCACAGTACCGCGCATCATGGTCTGGCGGGCCATAACCTCATTAAAGATAACGCCCATCCCGCGACTAGCAATAGTGGCAAGCACAAAGAAAACGATGGCTCCTATGGCAAGAAAAGCAGCAATACCTTTAAGGCCTTTCTTATACAATTGTTTATATTTTGTCCAATAGGAACGTATATAATGTTTCATAGCCTTATTATATCATGTTGAGGATGTAAGTATTATTTTGATTGGTCTTGTTATATTACTACACTTAGATTGAAAAGGAGAGCCTATACCGTATAAGCGACTTAGCTCGCTTTGGAGCGAAGAAGGTATAGACAACGCTTTTTAATTTAAATGTCGAGTTAAAGTTGGGCCCCATCAACCTAATGCTAATAGCTTAAGAATTGACGCCCAAGTTAAGGAAATTACGCTTTTACGCCTTTGCCGTATTTTACAAGACTTTCAGCTTCAATTTCTTCTTGAGTGCGATAATCTTGAGGAATATTGGACAAGCGAATCCAGCTGCGTACTGCTTCTACCAATACGATAAGGATCATGAGGAACATGGCAGCACTGAATGCTACTAGAATCCATTTACCAGCTGGGATATAGCTATTAAATACGTTTTCAAAGTCTGCAGCAATCGCAACGATGGCCATTAAGATACACGGAATACCTGTAACCCATGCATAGCGTTTGCGGCCAAGTCGCATAATAACAGTAGTACTTACAGCCAATGTCATAGTACCTAATAATTGGTTAGATACGCCGAATAGAGGCCAGATAATACCGATGTTACCTTGTAGAACTAGGTAGCCCCACAAGATACAAATTAAAGCTGCACAACCATATACGCCAGGAGCCCAATGTTGGTCGTTGAATTTAGGATGGAAATGACCTAATAATTCTTGAAGCAAGTAACGACCTACGCGAGTACCAGCATCAATCAAAGTCATGATGAACAAGGCTTCGAACATGATACAGAAGTGATACCAGTAACCCATCAAGTGATCCATGTTAGGCAATCTGGAGAAGATATGAGCCATACCTACTGCAAGGGATACGGCGCCACCAGGACGGTGCATCAAGTCTTCCCCAACCATTGCGGACAATGCTGGCAATTCATGTACTTGAAGACCTAGTGCTTTAAAGGATTCTACTGTGGAGTTAATAGCGAAGTAATCGTCTGGATGCAATGCAGTGGCTGCAATCAACGCCATCATAGCGATGAAGCCTTCTGTTAACATCGCACCATAACCGATAGGTAAAATTTCTCGTTCATTAGTAAGCATTTTAGGTGTTGTACCTGTAGCAATAACAGTATGGAAGCCAGATAACGCACCACATGCGATAGTAATGAAGATGTAAGGGAATACGGAACCTTTCAATACAGGACCGCCGCCATAGATATAAGGAGTAATAGCCGGCATCTGAATTTCAGGCATTACGATGATAATACCAAGTGCCAATGCGCCGATTGTACCGATTTTAAGGTATGTAGACAAATAGTCACGAGGAGCAAGTAACAACCATACTGGTAATGCAGCTGCAAAGAAACCATACACAGCAAGCATAATTTCAATGGTTTGCAAGTCGTATGTGAACCAAGATGCATATTCGCTAGCCGCTATATTTGGACCATAGACGATAGCTGCGAAGATTAAGGCTACACCAATAATAGTCGCCTCTTGGATTTTACCAGGACGCAACCATTTCAAATAAATACCAATAAAAATAGCGATTGGAATGGTAGCAAATACGGAGAAGAATCCCCAAGGAGAGTTATGCAATGCGTTAGCTACTACTACGGCCATACCAGCGAGGGTAATGATCAATAGGAATAAGGTAGCAAGCATAGCACCGAAACCAGCTAGTTTACTGATTTCTTCGCGAGCAATATCCGCAATCGATTTACCATCATAACGAACAGAAGCAAACAAGATAACCATATCATGCACAGCACCGGCTAATACGGAGCCAATGAGAATCCATAAGGCACCAGGTAAATAGCCGAACTGGGCTGCGATAACAGGACCTACAAGTGGGCCTGCACCAGCAATTGCTGCAAAGTGATGACCAAAGGTTACCCATTTGTTGGTTGGCACGTAATCGTGACCATCATTGTGAACCATAGCTGGCGTTGGGCGATATTGATCCAATGTCAGTACCTTAGCCGCTATAAAAGCCCCATAAAAGCGGTACGCTAAAATTAGAATACACGCGGAGGCAATAACTAAGTAAATACCATTCATAACCATATAAACACCTCCAATAATCACGTGACATGGAGTATATGAATATTACTGATAAAACTTATGTATCCATGCCACAATGGCTTCCTAAAATGTTAGTACTTACAACATTATTGTATAACTAATCAACAAGGTGTCAATTATTAATTTCTCATTTTGAAAGTTAAGTATAACTATAAAGCATAACAAAAGGCATTCTCTACCTATCAGAAAATGCCTTTACTATTTTATTTTGATAAAAGTTATCTATTGCCTTACCACAATACCTATTTCATGAAGTACTTTTCTGATATCTTTTATAGTTATATTATTTCTTTGTCGCTCCATAAACTTCTGTAATCTTGCCAAATGTACGCAACAAATTTAGACCTACAACACCACTTTTTTCGGGATGAAATTGCATTCCATACACTCTGCCACGTTCTACAATGCCAGGTACATCGATACCATGATTTGCAGTAGATGTAATATATTCAGGATCTGTATCCACATAATAGGAATGAACGAAATATGTATATTGATCATCTACATTATTAAAAGTACTATGAGGCTGGTGTACTACATTTTTATTCCAACCCATATGAGGCACGCTAAGACCAAGGTTGCTAGGAATTTCTTTCACCATACCGGGAATAAGGCCTAAACCGGGAGTTGGGCCGTATTCTTCAGACTCTTCAAATAAAAGTTGCATTCCTAAACAAATACCTAATAAAGGAATTTCACGCTTTACTACCTCATGAATGACATCAACTAAACCATGCTCTTTTAGAACTGCCATCGCCGGCGCATATGCGCCTACACCTGGCAAGAGAACACCATCAGTGTTTAATATGGTCTCAGGCTCCGCAGTTAGCACTGCATCAAGGCCGATATAGGCTAAGGCTTTCTGGACATTGAAGGTATTCCCTGCATCATAATCTATAATGGCAATCATAATAAACTCCATTCTATAAAATGAAATCCGATATCATAAAACAAATCTTAATACTATCTGTGATATACCCTATGTGGATTAATGCATAAATTCTTTTAATATCTGGCGCATAACATCCCCATCTTGAGGCATTGGAATCGTAAGGCGTAACCATCCTTCTCGTTGACCTCGGCGCACTTGGTAACCTGATTTAAGCCAAGCATCTGCAAGACCTTCCGCATCAGGTGATGCAAAGAAGATAAAATTAGCTTTGCTCTTATAGTAGTGAATGCCTAACTCATCAAAGAGGCTTTCCCATTTTGCTCGTTCCTCTGCATTTTGAGATACCGTTCTCGCCAAGAATTCTTGATCATCGAAAGCGGCTTCTGCTGCCACTTGAGATAATGTATTCAGATTGTACGGTAAGCGAATGGTTTGCATATAATTGGCCAATTCTAAAGGAGTCATCATGTAGCCTACACGGTAGTTGGCAAGGCCATAGGCCTTCGAGAAGGTACGCATGATAGCCACATTAGGAAACTCATCCAAGAGCGCACGTGCCGTAGGAACTGCTACGGAAGTGACAAAATCGATATAAGCCTCGTCTACGATGACCAAGGTTTCCTTTGATACAGCTGCTACAAATTTGCGGATATCTTCAACAGATTCATAGGTGCCCGTTGGGTTATTAGGATTACAAATCCACACGAGGCGTGTCGTTTCATCTACAGCTTTCACGAGAGCAGAAAAATCATACTGCCCCGTTTCAAAATCAGCTGGCACCTCGCGAATCTCAGCACCTTCCACGAGGCCATTCAAGGCATATTCCGAAAAGGCTGGCACGCTTACTACGATGGAGTCACCAGCAGTAATCAATGTTTTATTGACCATGGCGATGACCTCATCTAGACCTACGCCGATGATGAGTTGCTCAGGTTGCACCTGCCAGTAACTCGCTAATTTCATACGCAAATCGGTAGCATTACCATCCGGATAATAGTTGGCATCATTATGTGTTACATAGCTAAGGATAGCCTCCCGTACCAATGGCGATGTGCCGTAAGGATTTTCATTCGCCGACAAGCGCACCAATCGCTCTACACCAAGTCGCTCTTTCACCACTTCAGCCGGCTCCTCAGGTATATAAGGTTTCAATGTGCGAATTATCTCTTTCATAGGCTATCCTTTCTAACTATTTTCTTAACGCATATAACTTATATAACACATAAAAAACACATATGAACTCCACCAAAGCTCGTATGTCAGAGCTCATAATAGAAAATTCATTATAAATTTGTAATTTCTGGGCGATCCGTAGTCTTGCTAACAACCCCTTCACGGCTCGCTAGCTCTGCTTCAATGGCTTCGTATGGAATATTTTTCTCCGCTAATAACACGAGCAAGTGATATAACACGTCTGCTGTTTCGTAAATCAGCTCTTGCGGATCTTCATTTTTTGCGGCGATTACTACCTCTGTAGTCTCTTCACCAACTTTTTTCAAGATTTTATCGAGCCCTTTGTCGAATAAATAATTCGTATAAGAACCTTCCTTTGGCTGTGCCTTGCGATTTTTAATAATTTCGTATAATTCGTTCAGTGTTTGCTGCGCCATGTTTAACTCCGTTCTACTTCATTAAAAAAACAGCTTGTGCGCCCTGTGTGACAGGCAGGACCTTTCGGCTTAACTTGTATGAGCAAGGTATCGCCATCACAATCTAGGGCCATGCTCACCACGTGCTGCACATTACCACTAGTGCTACCCTTATGCCATAACTCTTCACGAGATCGAGACCAAAACCACGTTTCCCTTGTTTCTAGTGTCTTGTGAAAGCTTTCTTCGTTCATCCACGCCACCATGAGGACATCCTTTGTCTCTGCATCCTGCACAACCGTCGGCAACAAGCCATTTCCTTTTTCAAAATCCGGTTTCATATTCTATCCTTTATTAAAAGTAATCACCAATCTGTTATCCTATATCAGCTTGTATCTCTATCTATTACTATTTCTATTTTCTGTTTATCTATGAACAAATGATTTAACTAACTCTGGACATATAAAATAGTAAAGAACTTACGAGAGATAATAATTTTTTAAATCTGTTTTAGCGTACTGTAATTCCGTGAGCTCGTAGTTCTTGTTTAAGTTCAGGAATTTTAACTTCCCCAAAGTGGAATATAGATGCCGCCAAAGCGCCGGTAACGCCGGTTTGCTCAAAAAGGTCTACAAAATCCTCAACCTTACCTGCCCCTCCAGATGCAATGATAGGTACATTTACGACGGACTCTAGAGCCTTATATAGTTCAATATCAAAGCCGGATTTTGTGCCATCTTTGTCCATACTTGTCACTAGCAACTCCCCTGCTCCACGAGCTACGGCCTCTTTAGCCCAGTCGAGAGCTTTCCACTCTGTACGCTTACGACCGCCATGAGTGTAAGCATACCATTCACCAGTTTCTTCATCGGTTTTCACATCAATAGCTACCACCATACATTGATTGCCAAATTTTTGAGCCCCTTCTGTGATGAGCTCAGGGTTAGCGAGAGCCCCGGAGTTCAAAGATACCTTGTCCGCACCAGCTTTCAATAAAGCCGTCATATCATCAACGCTTTTGATACCACCACCCACGGTGAGTGGCATAAATACTTGTGTGGAGATTTCTTGAACCACATCGCGCATAGTAGTCCGCGCATCAACGGTGGCCGTAATGTCTAAAAATACGAGCTCATCAGCTTGTTGTTGCTCATAGGAGGCCGCAATGTCTACGGGACTGCCTACGTCTATGAGATTTACAAAGTTAACCCCTTTTTTTACGCGCCCATCATCTACATCAAGACAAGGGATAATCCGTTTCGCTAACATAAAGCTCCTTTCCATCGAGTGTCACTCAATATATTCCATTGGTTGAGGTCAATAATTAATTTGAGAGCATCACAGTCATTTCTATTATTTCTGCTGATTGTACTCGGCGATTTCCTCTAGCGTAATCGTGCCCTCGTACAGAGCCTTACCCACGATGCTATCCATAACACCTTTTTGTTCAAGAGATTTAATATCTGCCAAATTACGAACACCCCCAGAGGCAACGATGCGTGCTGTAGGGAATTCTTTTTGCAAATTTCCAAGTAACTCTTCATTGGCGCCCTGCATCGTACCGTCTCGGTCTACATCGGTAACGATAAAATACTTTGCCCCACCTTCAACCATGGCACCGATTAAATCGGTCATCGGCACGTCGGATTGGTCAAGCCAGCCTTCAGCGGCGACCTTGCCATTTTTTCCATCTACACCGATAACGATGCGCTCCGCACCGTATTCAGCTATAGCCTGCTTTGTAAGTTCCGGATTTTTAAGCGCTACAGAGCCTAAGATAACGCGATTTACACCCAAGCCTAAATAGAGGTCAACGGCCGCTTTATCTCGGATGCCGCCTCCAATTTCAAGAATGCCGGTGAAAGCTGCACGCACTGCTTTTACAATATCTACATTTACAGGCTTGCCCGCCTTGGCACCATCTAAATCGACGAGGTGCAAGGCCCCCACCTTAGTTGCTTCATATTGTTTCGCTTGGTCTACGGGATCAGGATTGATGACCGTTTCCTGTGCGAAGTCACCTTTATAGAGGCGAACACTGCGCCCATCTTGTAAATCTATAGCTGGAAAAATCATAGGTTCTCCTTTATTAAATGACTGTATTAAATAACGCCCTTTGTAGAATTTACGCCTTGAATATCTGGGTTAATAGTAACTGCTTTGCGCAATGCACGGCCCGTAGCCTTAAACATGCTTTCAATAATGTGATGTGTATTGCGACCATATAAATTGCGCACATGTAAGTTCATAGCAGCGCTCATCGCAAGAGCTTGGAAGAAGTCCTCCACCAACTCTGTTTCAAAGTTGCCACCTAAAACGGGCGTACTCCATTCCCCTTGGAAAACGAGGTACGGACGACCACTTAAATCGATGACAACTTGCGTCAATGCTTCATCCATAGGAATCCAGGCGTCGCCGTAGCGCTCGATACCAGCCTTGTCGCCAAGGGCTTTCACCAAGGCCTGACCTAATGCAAGTCCAACGTCCTCAATCGTATGATGAGCGTCCACATATGTATCGCCCTTTGCCTGTACCACAAGTCCAAAACGGCCGTGCTTCGCCAATAGCGTCAACATATGGTCAAAGAAGCCTATTCCGGTCGAGATGGAGCTCGTTTGCGCCCCATCAAGGGTAATTTTTACTGTAATATCTGTTTCTTGAGTGGTGCGTTGCACCGTACCTGTGCGTATCATAGCGACCTCTATACTTCAAATCTATTTTTATAATCTATATTTCTAATCTATATTTTCACTGTATATTTTAAATATGTATATAAATATAGATGCCAAATCTATTTTCTAATATGTTTTATAAGCTATTTTTCAAATCGTACTTCGATGGCACGAGCATGTGCTTCGAGGCCTTCCGTACGAGCCAATGTAGTAATGTGTTTTGCCACTTCTTCTAAACGTTCTTTCGTAAATTGTGTGAAAGACGTGCGTTTCACGAAATCATATACGCCAAGTGGAGATGAGAATCTAGCTGTGCCACTAGTAGGCAATACGTGGTTTGTACCACCTAAATAATCGCCCAACGGCTCTGATGCATAGGCACCGAGGAATACGGAGCCTGCATTTTGCACGAGGCTCATATAATTCATTGGATCTGGCAATTGGATTTCCAAATGCTCTGGCGCCACTTCGTTCATTACCGTGAACATGTCTTCAATGCTGTTCATAATTGCAATATAACTGTTGTTTTCAATAGCTGGACGAGCGATACTTTCACGAGGTAACAGTTTAAGTTGACGTTCCACCTCATCAGATACGGCATTTGCTAAGCTTTCACTGGTAGTCACCATAATGGCGCGCGCACGAGGGTCATGTTCCGCTTGGGATAAGAGATCTGCTGCGAGATGCACTGGATTTGCGCTGTCATCGGCAATAACGCCAATTTCACTTGGTCCCGCAATCATGTCGATATCGACTTGGCCAAACACCTGGCGTTTTGCCGTTGCCACGTAAATATTGCCAGGACCTACGATTTTATCTACCTTTGGAATCGTTTCCGTACCATAAGCAAGGGCCGCCACACCTTGGGCACCGCCCACTTGATATACCGCATCAACGCCGGCAAGCTTTGCAGCACCTAATACGGCAGGATTAATACCATCCTTTTGAGGAGGCGTAACCATGACGATTTCTTTTACGCCTGCGATCTTTGCAGGCAAAGCAGTCATGATAATGGTCGAAGGGTACGCGGCTGTACCTCCAGGAACGTAGAGACCAACGCGAGCCAAGGGAATGACCTTTTGACCGCGGATGATGCCCGGTGTATCCATATCTACAAAACCTTGCTCGATTTCACGGCTGTGGAATTCTGTAATGTTTGCCTTTGCCTTTAATAATGCGGCTTTCAACTCATCAGATAAAGACTCATAGGCTACGTCGATTTCCTCTTGAGGCACCTTGAAATCTTCAATGGAAACACCGTCAAATTTTTCAGAATACGCTTTGAGCGCCGCATCACCGTTAGTGCGGACATCAGCAATGATATCGTACACGCGACGTTCAATCTCCATATCTGTGGTTTGCTGTGTGTAATTCCGTACAATGGCAAGCATCGTCTCTAATGATTCCTTATATATTTTCATCTGTCATCCTTCTTCCTATTTGAGCTATCCGTATTGCTAGTTAAATATATGATTCACTCTACATCTTATTTATTAATTTTTATTAATTGCTTCTGAAAGCTGATCTATGAACTTAAAAATGGTGTTTCGCTTTTGTTTTAATGCTAATGGATTTGCTACTAAGCGTGTAGATATGGGCTGTAGCCAATCGAAGATTTCTAGATTGTTTTCACGCAAAGTGGTACCCGTTTCCGTAATATCTACGATAGCATCTGCTAGTCCTACAAGTGGGGCTAGCTCAACGGAACCTTCAATTTTGATGATTTCCACGTCTTGAGCTCCAAAGTACTGTTTTGTAACAATTGGATATTTTGTACCAATTCGTTGACGGCGACCTTCTTTAGGATCATAACCCGCTAAGGATGCCAAGATAAATTGGCATTTACCCGTTTGTAAATCTAGCATTTCATAGCTTGTATCGTCTTGTTCATCGAGCACATCGCTACCGACGATGCCAAGATCAACAACACCATTTTTCAAATACGTCGTTACATCTGGCCCCTTTGCAAGGATGACCTCCATAGAATCACCTAAAGAGATAATGAGCTTGCGCGCCTTATTATGTAATGGCTCGCAGTCAATGCCACATGCTTCTAGGAGTGGAATAAAATCCTTTTCTACGCGCCCCTTCGTAAGAGCAATACGCAATGTATCGTTATCTTGAGCTTTGCTTTCACCCTGCAAGGTAACATCAGTCAAGACGTCGATATTAAAAGCCATCCCTACTGCCGGCATCGGCGTACCATCAAAGCTAGATAGCAAGCCATCATAGCGACCGCCACTGACGATGTATTGAGACACGCCGTCCACATAGCCTCTAAACGTAAGGCCTGTGTAATAGGATTGAAGCGGTTCCGTAGATACATCGATGCGAACCTGTTGCCCCGTTGCTTCCACTTGATTTGCCATATCTACGAGATTATCTAAAATGCGCTGCGCCGCTGCAGGCAAGATAATCTGATTTAGCTCATCCTTAATATCTTGAACCGTACCAAACAAGCGAGGCCATACAGTTAAGAATGGATATAGCGCACTATTTTTAAAGTCAGAAATCAACTCGTTATATCGTGGCAAGTATTTAGTGAATAACGCCTCTAAGAGCTCTGCTTTTTCATCATCGCTAAGTCCTAGAGCATCGGTAATAGCACGAGAAAAACGAGCATCCCCAATTTCGAGCAACAAATGATTACCCAACTGAGCTTCGTTCACCTCTTTAATAATCTTGAAGCACTCTTGCTCAGCCTCAAGCCCTTCGTAGCCTACCATCTCGATGCCACCTTGCGTCACTTGGTTAACATCACCACGGTGCTTTTTATTTTTCATAAACACATCGCCCAAATAGTAGAACGTGCGAGGCAATTCAATATTTGTTGTCGCCAAGAAACGACCGATAGGCATTGTCAAATCAGGACGAATTACGACGGGCACTTCAGAACTATCCATGAATTCGTACATATGTTGACCGCGCCCCATTGCATAGCCATTGAATACATCTTTGTACTCTACAAGAGGCGTAGAAATCTTTGTGTATTGACGATTTCGACAAAGACCGAGTACATATTGACTCACATCATCCTTACGCTCTGCTACGATCCCTATATCATCGCGGAAACCAGTAGGTAATTGCTGCTGTACCATCGTAAACATCCTTTCTATCAATTGATTCATATCATTTCTCGTGTTTTTGAAAACTATATACCTATATTAACCTTTTAAGTTATATGACGATTTAAGTCATCTAGCTATTCAGTTTACTATGAGAAAAAATTTACCTATATCGATACTTTTCTATTTTATCGCTTTACTTTACTAAAGTATGAAATCATAATATAACGGTTCTATAGAATTGTCAATAGAACCGTTAATATTTCATGTATTTACTACATATATTTATTTAATTACACCCATATGTAGAAGATCTACATCATTATAAATTAAATTTGTTATTTCAAACTTATCATTTAGAGTGAAAGAGCCTTTTAATTCATTATAAGAAAAGGCATATCCATTCATACTTTCACCACGAATAGAAATAGTAGACATAGGCTCAACGACTACATCAACAGGAACCGCATGACGACCGAGTTGATCTATGACAAACTTAGCTTGTTCATACTCGCAATTTAAGAGCTGGCCCACATTATATATACCTTGATTATATTTTTCTAGCCATATCTCATATTGGCCATTCTTCTTATGTCTACCATAAGAGTAAATGATTAATATAAGAAGGATAATACCAAGAACGAAATCCATAATTACCTTTCTATCAATTTAGCCCCAAACGTTTTCTATATCTGCCACGCTATGTGCATCAGACCCCAATACAAATGGCACACCAATGATAGCCGCCATGCCTTGAATGAAGCGGCTTGGGTACATTTCACGACAATCTGGTTTGAAGAAGCCGCTCATGTTGTAGTCTAGCTCGCGACCTTGGACGCGCATGATATGCAAAATATCGCTTACCACCTGCGCATTGCGACGATCTAAATGACGTTCAAAACCAAAGTGATGTTGGTATTTCTTGATTAAATCAAAGTGCCCAATACGTTTAGGTGTATATTCACCGAGGTCAGCACGCACGGCTTGTCGCACGGTGGAGTAATATTTGTAATATAACTCATATTGTTTTTCAATCCACGGCCCGAACCCTTTTTCAAATTCTTCAGGACTGTAGTCTAAGCAGTAAAAGGCATTATTAACGCCTTCCATAAAGTGAACGGATAAAATATTATCATCCGTCAACGGACCATAGCGATCCAAGAACTCTTGAATGTCTGATTCAAAGCCTGGAATATAATCGACTTCAAAACCGAGAGAAATATCGATATGTGTGCCATACGCACGTTGTAATTGACGACCCAACTCTAAGTAAGTATCAACTTCATTTAATTTCAAAGACGCTGTGTCATAGGCCTTTTTATCACCACCGTATTCTGCAGCAAAAGCTGTTGGCAATGGTGCATGTTCTGTGAGGCATACCTTTTCTATACGCAACTCGATGGTCTTTTCAATCATCATCGCAGTTCGGTCCCCACTACCATGTGGACACAATTCCGTATGTACATGACCGTCCACAAGACGGCTGCGATACTTACTGTATCCAACGAACTGCCTTTCGTCTTTCATATTCATTCAATCACCCCTATTCGCCCTACCCCTTGGCGAATCCTTATCTATAATCTGTACATTATTAGTATATCGTATTAATATCTATGTTTTCCTATACTAATTATTATACCAATAATGCGTATGTTTCGGTATCCTGATATTTACCATGTTTGAATCCAACTTGAGGCGTTAAACCACAATAGGTAAAGCCAAATCGCGCGTGTAACTTAGTGCTACCTTCATTGCCAGCCGTAATAACGGATACCACATTGTGCAATAACGGATCATTTTTTGCTATTTCTAAAATATGAGCCATCAGTTGTGTAGCAATCCCCCTACCGCGATAATCTTGATGGATATAGATAGATAATTCAACAGTACTTTTATAGGCCTCTTTAGGTCGATATGGTGAAAGCGATGCATAACCTGCTACAATTCCATCAATCGTACCTACCACAATAGGATGGTGCTCATCGCTATGAGACTCATACCACTCCTGCCACTCTGACAACGTGCGAGGCTCAAGATCAAGCGTGGCTACGCCGTTCACAACCTCATAGTTGTAAATATCTAAACAAGGGGCTATATCATTCCTTGTAATTGGTCGTATTACTAATTCACTCATAAGTATTCCTCAAAACTGTAGGTATCCTAAAAAATATTATTTCTATTTAACATAATATATAAAAATAGCCCACATACGCAAGAAAAAGGACGATCTATTCGTATAACATACCATTTCACTTTTCTCCATCTTTTGAGGTAAGAATTACATATTTTACATCTATATCCCCAATACAACAAAACTGAGTGGTAAAAACAACGTTTTTTACCACTCAGCATATACATTTTGAAGCATATATAAGTAAAAAGCTCTTATTTTACTTATATACTATCATCATATTTTTTATTATGACTATTAAAGCTAGTACATTTCTATAGGAGCAAAATTATACTCTTACTTGATTTATAAGAAAATTACACAATAACAAATAAAAGTACTGTAATAGCAATTAAAGCACTAATAACAGTATAGTCGATTCTTTTCAATCCTACGGATGCAGCAAAGCTGTGTGTAGGGCCACCAAAACCACGTAGTTCCAAGGATAACGCCATTGTTTCGGAGCGTCCCAAGGATTTTAATAGCAATGGTTGAATAACAGATGCATAGGATTTGATACGCTTAATGAAGTTGCCTTCTAGAGATAAGCCACGGCAAGCTTGCGCCTCTTGTACAGCATGGCTTTCAGCAATAAAGTCAGGCACGAAACGAAGAGCAGCAGTGAACATAAATGCATATTCGTAAGGAATTTTGCATTGTGTTACGAGCGCTGCCGTAAGGTCTTGCAATTTTGTAGTTGCCAATAGTCCAATGAACACAAGTGTCATAGCGAGCATACGTAAGCCAGATACAATGGCAGATGTTACATCGCCGCTGCCGAGGAATTGGATAAGACCAAGAAATACGGCAAAGCTAGTTAATGCCAACACTGCTTTGTGTTGTTTGAACAACAAACCCGCTACAAACAATACACCGAGTTCTACTACGACTAATACCAATAGAGATACCCAGTCGCGCAACAGGATGGCCCACACGGATACGGCGAGGGTCATCAAGATTTTTGTTAATGGTACTAAACGTTCCATATGTCCCTCCTATTTTCCGCTCAACTGAGCCACTAACTTAGATTTCAATTCATCCATAGATTTGCAATAGCCCAAGGATGGTACCGCTAGTGAAAGCTCTACACTTGGCGGCTTCGTAAGGCCTAAATCTTGCAATTCATCCGTAGACTTTTTAAATAATTCTTCTGGACTGCCATCAAAGGCTACGGTTTGGTTGCCCATGATGATAGCACGGCTACATTCGCTAGCCATGATTTCCATATCATGTGTAATGAGAAGAATCGTGATACCTTCCGCATTGAGCTGACGCAATAATGCTAATAGCTCTTTTGTTTCCTTACCATCTTGACCACTTGTTGGCTCATCAAGGATGAGGATTTTAGACTTCATAGCCAACGCGGAAGCAATGGCTACGCGTTGCTTTTCACCGCGGCGCAATGTCGGAGGGTATGCTTCACGCAAATGAGCAATACCTGTACGTTTCAATACTTCATCAACAATGCGTTTCACTTCGGATTTAGTACGACCCAAAGACTCAGGACCAAAGGCAACCTCAGTGGCTACAGTGGGTCTAAACATTTGACGATCTGGCTGTTGGAATACATAGCCGATAAATTGCCCCCGTTTAGACGGCGGCATGGGCGTAATATCCCTACCGTTATAATACATGCGACCTTCGCTAGCCTTCTCAAGGCCTACGAGCAAACGAGTTATGGTCGTTTTACCGCAACCATTACGACCACCGATGGCGATATATTCGCCGCCTTCAATGGTGAAAGTCACGTCTCGGAAAATATCTACGGATGGCACATAGCCAAAGCGGATGTTTTCAACCTTAAGCATGAGCGCCACCGTCCTTTCCTGGTACATCATCAACGCGTTGAACTGGTTGTCTATTTTCTACTATATTAGATTGATCAGCAAGATTATCTACTGTATTCCTTTGATTAGCTGGAGAGTTACTTTCACCATGCACCTCGGTTTGAATCGCATGAGCCATTTCAATTTGGTGCAAGCCCTTGATAGCAGACTCGATGCTGAGCCAAGGTTCATCACTGTGAAAGCCGGCTTGTTCCAATTCCATATAGGTTGTAAAAACGGATGGCAATGCATCGACATGAATATTGTGCTCGTACATGTAACGAAGCGTAGTCGGTACATCGTCATCACAGGCGATAGAACCATTTACCATGAGGGCCATGCGGTTAGCATACGGCAATACGGCATGCAAGTCATGGTCGATAACGACAACGGTGATACCGTGTTTTTGGTTCAAATCACCTACGAGGCGATATAACTCAGCGGTCCCATCTGGATCGAGAGAGCTTGTCGGTTCGTCAAGAACAAGTACGGTTGGATTCGTAGCCAATACAGAAGCAATAGCCAAACGTTGGCGTTGACCACCAGATAAACTTGTAATCTTGCGATCTTCTAAGCCTACGAGGCCAACTTGCTTAAACACCTCTTCAGAACGAGCTTTAATAGTTTCACGGTCATAACCGCGGTTTTCCATAGCAAAGGCCACTTCTTCACGAACAGTCATCGTTACGAGCTGTGTATCGTAGTCGGCTAGAACTACACCGATATGGTTCGCTAGTTCTGGGATTTCCATTTGCGTAGTCGCATGACCATCTACGAAGACCATGCCTTCTAGACGTCCACCATAGAATTTAGGTACCGCCCCTACCATCGCCATACAAAGGGTGCTTTTACCACAGCCTGCAGGGCCTGTAACAACGAGGAAATCACCTTCATTTACATCGAGATTGATATTTTCGAGGGATGGTGTAGTCGCCTTAGGATGATAGTAATTTACGTGCTCAATGGATATTTTAGCTTGGCGCTCAGGCAAAATAGTCAAGCGACTATGATCAGATGTCAATTGATCTGCATTTGGCAACATGCCACGTTTAGAGAATAAACGTTGTGCCGGAATATACAAGATTGGTGTAATGGCACCATTCAAGGCTCCTACAATGAGTACCAATGGCCACATGCCGTACATGTACACATTATTTGGCAAACCAAGCACTTGCCACAAAATGGTAACAAAGATACCGCCAGATACAACAGTTGCTAAGAAGCCAGACACGACAGGCGTTAAATCAAAACCACCAATTTTACGGAACTTCACAGACAACATAGCGCGCGTTACGAGAGCCGCCGTCAAAGCACCACCCGGCTCAGACAATAAGTTGCCATAAGGGAACGCTGACTTAGACGTCAATACATTGATGAGGGCCGCTACAAGGCCAATCCCCAAGGTTTGACTCAAACTAGGACGAGTCAATAAAATAGCTACGCAGTACGTAGCAATCGTCCAGTTCGGCGTTACCCCAGCCACACTAGGGCTCACCAAATGCAAAATTGTGCCCAATGCGAGCATCAATGTGCTAACAGTAACCCATCTAAACTGGCCACCCTGCACATGTGTGTACACAAGATCCTGAATCCGTTCCATAATAGCCTCATTTCTATAAAAATATATATGGATTTATTTTAACATTTATATGGGTATTGTGAAAGTTTAGAGCATAACAAAAAATAGCAGGGGATTAATCCTGCTATTTTTATAATATACTCTAAAGAAAATTTACGATTTATAACCATCAAGCTTATTATAAATAATAAACTCTCTAAGTATATTTTTAATTTTAATAATACATTTCCAATGAGGTTGATCTACAATTCCTAAATTTTGTTTAGCTCGCTCGATGTCTACAGTAGAAATCAACTCATTAAAGCGTCCATATTCATCAATGTTAGTTTCATTAACATGAGCATTTAACAATGCCCTCAACTTAGCTTCATCAACACCCAACAAATTAATACAATACTGTATCTTCGCGTTCCAATCGACATTCATATATTCATTGATATAATCAGTCAATGTCTTATTCTCGTCAACAACTAACCGCTTATGTTCTATATCAACCAAAATTTGTCTAGCAGCACGTTGTTCTTCTTGAGATAATTGAGCAAAGCTTTTATGAAGCATCATTCTTAATTGATCAATTAAAGTACTATCAAAGTCATCAATATTATATGCTCTTATATACTTCTCAAAATTTTTATTCATATAATCAGCATCAATCCGAATAGATTCTTGCTTATGAGCTTTGGCAGTTATATCAAAAGGAATCACTGGATTAGATTTACCATCAGGTGTACTAGAACTAAATAATTCTCCATATCGAACTGCTAATGTGTTATACGTTTCCTCATCTAAATTTAGTCCTAGTTTCTCATCAATATTCTTTTGCCACGTAAACATCTGTAGCCGAATAGCTTCCATTAAGATACGCAATTGATAGAATAAGCGTCCAAATTTATGTCTACTCGCTATATTATCCGGTAATTTTGAATAGTATTCTATGCCTTCTGATATAAATAAATCTGAAATATCCTCTACTATAACATTCATTTTGCGAATATTCTGATCTTTTTTATCTGCATATAACCCTTCAGGTACCGATCCAGAATATAACCTAAAAGCATCTTGAATATTACGAGACATAGTATGTATCTTACGATAATATCTAATGCTACCAAATGGTTTTTCTGGACCATATAAACGGTTTGTTCTAGAGAAAGCTTGTACTATTTCTTCATAAGCCATAATTTTATCAACATATAGCGTATTTACATATTTTGAGTCAAAACCTGTCAATAATTGTTTAACGACAATTACAACATCAATATATTTATCTGTATCAATTTCTACATCATTAGAACGATATTGCAGCTTATGCGCAAGTCTAGCACAAACATCACGCTTAAATGAAGCATAACTTGATACAGTAAATTTTTGATTGAAATATGTATTATAGTCCTCTAAGATTTCTTCCAATGCTTCATCTTTGATAACAGCGGTTGTAGGATCCATTTCACCATCTACAGTAGGGTCAAATAAGGCCACTACTTTTAAATTAGGTGCACTCCGTCTAAACAATCGATAGTAAGAAATCGCTTCAGATATACTATGGGTTGCTAAAATACCATGGAATAATCCTTTATAACTTTGTACCAACCATTTACCATGAATATCTGCAATTACAGCTCTACGATGGTCATCATTATCATAATGTCCATTTTCTATATAATCCTCAATACCTCTTGTATATCCATGTTCATAATCTCGAACCATAGGTACATCATTTATAAAATGGTAATAGGCTTCTCGTTTTTCAGGAGATTCCATAACATCACTAACGGTATTAGCGCCAACCTCACGTAATGCAACTGCATTACGTAAATCTTCATCACTATATGTTGGCACCGATGTAATATCAAACCCTAACACATTTTTATCTCGAATACCATCAGAAATACTATACCGATGCAATTCATCACCAAATAAATCGGCAGTCGCTAATGTTTTCTTTGCATTATCTTTAAAAATTGGCGTACCCGTAAAACCAAATAATAAAGCATGAGGGAATGTTTCCTTGATTGCTCTCAACATATCGCCAAAAGTATTGCGATGACATTCATCAAAAATAAAAACCAACCGTTTTCCTTTAACACGGTTCAACATATCATCGCGTGTATCATCTTTAGATAATTGATTCATCTTTTGAATAGAGGAAACAATAATCATATCCTTTGGTTCAATACTATCTAGTTTTTTCAGTAATACAGTACCACTTTCTGTACCTTCTACGGATGTAGCAGAGTCGGCAAACCCTTGATATGCCTGCAAAGACTGTGTTCCTAATTCAACACGGTCCACAAGAAATACGATTTTATCGGCATCTCCTACACTCGCAATAATCTGCGCCGTTTTAAACGATGTCATAGTTTTACCAGATCCTGTTGTATGCCAAATATATCCACCTAAAGGACTGCTATATCCCCAATCAGCTTTACTAACTATATCTGCAATACGACTTGCTGCATAATACTGATAGCTACGCATCACTTTGAGGACACCGTCAGAGCTATCTGGAATTGTATAAAACCCTAATAATTCATGCGCTAATGGAATTGCCAACAACGTTCCGGCAATTTGAGTCCAATCTCCTATAATTTCATTGTTTACATCAGCCCAATGAAATTGAAATTCTGACTTTAAAGGTTCTCCATTTCCAGGATTAGCAAAATATACCGTTTCTTCTGGTGTCATAGCCACAAAAATTTGTATTAAAGCAAATAATCCAGAGAACAAACCACGACGATTATATAAATCAATTTGATTAATTGCTAAATCAACCGGAATACCTGAACGTTTCAATTCAATATGAATAACAGGCATCCCATTAATTAGCAACATGACGTCTCCACGTCTATCTCTAGAAACATCATTAAGTCCTTTAAATTGTGGTTGACGTGCTATTTGATAAACACTTTGTCCAGAAGCAATTTCATTACGGTCAAAAATTTTAAGTGATACATTTTTCCCCAAATGCATCGCATCATCTTGATTATCACGTTTAATAGTAACTACTTTGCCATTTATCCAATCATTTATCATGGCGGGACTTTTCAACATCTTAATTTGCATTAAGATTTGATTCATCTCGCTATCAGTCAACGGATATTTATCTAGCTTGTCAGGAGAACAGTTATTTTTATAAATAATATCTGCCCAATTCTTTACAAGCGCCTCTTCTGTTGGATATTCAATACACTCTGCTTCCCAACCATGATTAGATAACTGCTGAATAAGGGCTAATTCAAAATCAGATTCTTTTGTAAAAATCATAATTCACCTAATCTATTAAATCTACACAAATAACTGTTGAAGTAAACCTTTTTTTATTGATATAAGGCGATCCAACTTACGCTGATGAAGCGTAATAAATTTATCGATAGCATTTAATAATGTCCCAATTTGTTTTTGCTCTGCTAAGGTAGGTACTAAAACTGTTTCTTTCAAAAAGTCTTTAGCAACTAAGTTTGTCATCATGGTAGTTTTTTTAGTGCATCTTGAAAGAATTTTTCCCATTATTGGTTCATAATTAATATAATATTTCCAAAAATAAATATCATATTTAGCAATTGGTCTAAATACTTCAAAAACATGGGATATAATCCCATCACCTATAGTGTTTTCCACAAATCTACCATAAGCAAAATCTTTACTCTTGTTTCCCTCAAAAGCAATCTCACCATATCGGAATATATTATAAGTTTTTAAATATTCTTCATTAGATACTTTTGCATCAGATTTATAATACATATTCGCTACAGAGATAATTTTATCAAGGGAATATGATAAATCATTCTTTTCAGAGATTTTCTCATATAAATCACTAAACTTACGCTGTTCCCAAGCACCAGTAAATTCCTTGAATCTAATTTCTGGAATCGTACATCCATTTTGAGGGAATAATTTTTGTAAAAGTGCACTCTTATTTAATTTCAGTTTCTCAAGCTTACACTGATGAAGGGTAATCATTTTAGTAATACTTTGAAATAAATTACCAATTTTTTCTTGTTCATCTAGATTTTTTGGATATTTAATCATTGTATCTTTCAAGGCAGATTTAGATATAGAACTAACTTTTATTCCTTGAACTAATGGCCTAATCTGTAGCCTATAAGAATTTGAATTAAAAAAATTACCTAAATAACCTTTACCAAATGGAATCAATGGCCTGCAGGGAATTGTGTGTAAACCACTTAGAATAAATGGCGCATTTACATTCTGTAACTCAATTGCTTTACCAACAGTATCATCTTCAGCTGTATCCGAAAAGATAACATCTCCATCTCGAAGTAATGATTTACTAAATTTAGATAAATCAAGATCAGGGTTAATATAAGGTATATCGTTATTAGATCCATCTAGTATCTCATTAAATTTAACAAGAATATCACCATAATGAATATTCTTTATATTAGGAATTTTATAATTTAACGAGTCTCTAGATAGAGTATTATTTTGTAGGTATTCAAATATTTCCCCTAACTTACACTGTTCCCAATCATCAGTAAAGCCTTTAAATCGTAACTTAGGAGTTTTTTTATTAGTATTCATCATTTTGCTCCTAACAATTCTAATAAGGCGGATATCCCCATATCGTCATTAGCTTCTAACTCACGCAATGATGTAATCAACTCTTGCTCTACAACTCTAATATCATTATCAATTGATTGTAGTGAAGTTCCATATTTATTGGATAAAGCACTTAAACATTGAACAAAATCATTGATGACCTTTTTTGAATACGCTTTTAGTTCATTTATTGCTGGCACAATCCAATGTTGATATAACAATTCATCTATTTGTTCATCAGTAAGATTCTCCATACAATATTTTGTAGCATCAGCTAACTCAGCTACAGCCTCTTTCTGACATTTTTTTAATTTTGTTTCTTCAGCATATAAATCTTTAACAGCCTTTAATAATGGGTATAATTCTGGTTCACCTTTATAAATCTTAACAGCGGCGTTCAATGGCGTTTTCACAAACCCAGTTCTATCATCATTCAGGAATTCCATATCTTGATAGTCCATTGGTACAGCTTCAGCAAGTTCAGCGATTCGCTCTTTAATCGCTTCAAGTTCATTCTCTATATGCGTTACATTTGAAAGTTCATTCTGCAAATATAATTCTTGTACTAATTCAAAAGGAACAATAGCCCCTTTCCACCCGTCTTGAACCTCTACTTGTTTATTATTTTTCTTTTTCATTACCATATTGGGCTCTACAGAAGCAACCAAGGCTTTACCATTATGTCCCATCTTATCGATATCTAATGTAATTTTAGACCAATTATCACTCATAATTTGATAGATATCATATGTGTCGATTAATGGTATATTAGAAAATTGTTCGAATAACTCGTTTGACAAGGTATGCCAAACAGTTTCATCCATTCCAACTTTAAAATTATCAATAACAGACTGCGAGACGTATTCTATATAATGATTAATCTTTAACCCCAAGGAGTCTGTAAATGCATTTACAGCAGGATAATCCTGTACAATCTTAGCAATATCCCCCTCTACCAATGAATAGTATCCATCTTGACCTTGTTTAAAGATTTCTTTATCAAGTCCTTCAAACACATTCCAATATAGGGATAATTTTTCTATCTCATTATATGGAATCCCCCCATGAACAATACCGTATATATCATATATTTCATCATTTTTAGATGTGTCCACATATCGAGGGATATTTAAATTGTAATCATTACCTATAATCTCATCACGAGATACAACTGTACAATATCCAGCAATCGTTTCTCTCTTACAATAAGCATCTATAATGCGACGAATATCTGATGCCTGCAACTTGTTATTCTTATTAGCTTTCACAAAATATTCTGAAGCATCAATAACTAGTACATCCTGATTTTCTCTCTTCTGACGCAATACCATAATGATTGTCGGGATGCTTGTACCAAAGAAAATATTAGCTGGCAAACCAATAATTGCATCAATATGATTATTATCAATAAGAGCCTTACGAATTTCTCCTTCACTATCCCCACGGAACAATACACCATGTGGCAATACGATTGTCATAATACCATTTGGTCTTAAATGATATAAATCATGAAGTAAAAAAGCATAGTCAGCTTTTGTAGCAGGTGCTAAACCAAATCGACTGTATCTAGGATCATTTTCTTTTCCTTTGGGATCCCAGTGTTGAGAATATGGAGGGTTTGATACAACAGCATCTAAGTATAACGGATTGTACGTTTGTTGAGGGTCTGCTTCATCAAAATAAGGCCAATCATCCTCTAATGTATCTGCGTTTCTAACCATGATGTTAGATGGTTGAATATTACGCATGATAAGGTTCATTCTCGTCAAATTATACGTTGCTTCTTTTAACTCTTGAGCATAGTATTTAATACTATTTTTATCTCTTCTATATTTTGCAATACTTTTACCAATATGAATCAATAAAGAGCCTGATCCACTTGTAGGGTCATAAATTGAAATTTCATTTCGGCCCTGTAAATGATGAGCTATAATTTCTGACATCAAAACAGAAACTTCATGAGGCGTATAGAATTCACCCGCTTTTTTACCTGCATTGGCAGCAAAATTCGAAATCAGATATTCATATACAAAGCCCAAGACATCATAATCTTGAGAGCCATCCATTGGTATTTCATCAATCAATAAGATTAATTGTTGAATAGCTTTGGATTGGGCCCCAGAGTTATCGCCTAACTTAGTTAAACCTAATTGCAATGTATCAAAGATACCTTTGTATATCCGGTTATATTGATCATTCAATAATCGTTCAAAAGAATTTAATGCATCTTGCACTCTACCTACATCAAGCTGATTACCATCCTGAATCCATGTAGAAAACAAATGTTTATATGGTATAAAATAGTACAAATCATCTCGAATAGCATCACGCAATTCTACATTTGATTCTACTAAAACAGATTTATATTCAGTTTTTACTATTTGATACTGTGTACGTAGTAACTCTTCCTCTTTTTGAGACAAAAACTTATAAAACATGAATCCTAATATATAATCTTTATACTCATTCGCCTCAATTTTAGAGCGCAATTTATTGGCTGATTCCCAAATTTTATTTGCTAATTGCTGTTTATCCATATGCCACCTCAAGTAATACAGTTGTTATGTGTATTATACCATTGCAAGCAAAAGCTCTATACCACTTTTATAGACTTCAATACAACAAAAAAGCACCCTGAGGGCGCCCATATAAAAAATAAAGCAACACCGAATTAACGATGCTGCCGCTTGAAACCAAAAGTGGTTTTTCTATGTACCTAAATATTACCTTATGTGGAACCATGTGTCAATAGCTCTAATAAGCACATCAAATGTAGCTTTTATATTATCATTCAACCTATAATCATTATCTCGGAAAAAGCGTTTCTTAAGTTCATCTAATTCTCCACATATATGTTTATGAACACCAGTACTAATACATATTCTTTGATGAGCATACATCGTAGTTAAGATTTGATAGGTAGAAATATGTCTCAAATGTCTACGTCTGCTTGATGGCGATTTTATAAATTTAGCACATTCACGTTGTAAATCAGCATTAATACGTTTATTATGTGTAGAATTTATATCGTTAATAATACAATTATTATGCGCACATGCATTCCGTAAACTTTTAACGGTATACATTAAATATAATCGTTCTGTAATCTCAGTCTTTTGCAATATATCTGCGCAATATT
Organism: Veillonella parvula; assembly: GCF_002005185.1. Classification (GTDB taxonomy): domain Bacteria; phylum Bacillota; class Negativicutes; order Veillonellales; family Veillonellaceae; genus Veillonella; species Veillonella parvula_M. The sequence continues at coordinate 785,177 of NZ_CP019721.1, read as the reverse complement.
TATAGAAGTATAAATACTGTCCAAAGGAAATCATTTCTAGAAAGGCCCATACAGGGCAACGTTTATTTTGATCATCAATATATTTAGCATATAAATTACCACAATATAAGCTACCACTATTTTTCCATAAGTCATGCCGTAATTGTTCAAGATTAGATTCCTCTAGCTGATTCATATATTCCTCAACTACATCATAGGGATCAATATTATTCTGCTGTAAAATAGATAATAAATGAACTTTTGAAAAATGCTCAATCCCAATAGTCATCTCTAACATAATTCGTCTCAATCTATTATCAATACATGCTAAATCTATTAAATAGCTAAAGTCTAAATTTACATATTTTCCAGATTTTGTGGATTTTAAGAAGTTCTTCCTAAAGGCTCTAAGTCTAAAGTAGTTATTATTCTCTACTAAATATTGTTCTGATTCCGCTTCAGTAATATTATTAAAAGTAATACCTTTAGATATACTATGCTCTATCTGTTCTCTTGGTGTTAAAAACGGACCATCTGACATACAGTCGCTCCCTTCAAAATAACCAACCACACACAAAACAAAGGCAAAATTTATATATACAATTATACCACTTCTTAAATATATTCTACTCTATTGAAAGATCATCTTTCTTTTACATATAATATGGCTTAAACACCTACATTCTACTTAAGCAAAGTGACTTTTTGTATAACTTTTGTTGCCGCACCCGCATAGTGGATGGTTTTATAATTCGCGACTACGTCGCGAACCAGTCTAAAGGCAATAATAAATACCTCCTCTATCTTGGTATATAATTATTATAATCGCCATATATTATTTAGTATTTCACTATAATTATAATAAACTCATCATTTACCTTATCAGGGAGGTTCATAATGGCACAGGCATTAATCGTAATCGATATTCAAGAAGGCTTAGTTAAGGAAACCCCTTACAATGCGAAAAACTTTATCTCAAATACAAAAGCAATCATTCAACATTTTAGAGATCAAAATATAGAAGTCATTTTTATCAGGCATTCTGAAGATGAAGGCTTATTAGCAACGGGTAGTGATAATTGGCAAGTCTATCACGAATTAAAACCGCAAGAAAACGAAAAGATTTTCAATAAATATTACAATAGCATCTTCAAGGACACTGAATTAAAGGAATATTTAAACCGAAAAAATATTACCGATGTAACATTTGTAGGAATGCAGGTGGAATTTTGCATTGATACATCTGTGAAAGTAGGCTTTGAATATGGTTATAATATCACCATCATCGAGGATGCTATCTCAACATTTGACAATGAGTATCTACCAGCCGATACAATCCTATCCTTTTACAAAGAAAAGATTTGGCGGAATCGATTTGCACAGCTAAAAACAACAAATGAAATGTTAAGCATCAATTAAATTACGAAAATAATACAAAGATTTTTATAATTTTTTCTCACGTATTTGTCATATATGTATGTTAAAATTTCATTAAATATTTATGCCCGAACATAGGAGGTCTTTTTTATGTATAAGTATATTACGATTTTAGGAGCTGCGGGCCAAATAGCTCAAAAGTTGACTGCTACACTATTAACATATACAGATATGCACATTACATTATATGGTCGTCAGTTGAAAACACGTATACCTCCAGAGATTATCGACCATGAACGTGTTACAGTGATTGAAGGTTCGTTCCAAAATCCTGGTAAATTAGAACAAGCTGTAACAAATGCGGAGGTTGTATTTGTAGGTGCTATGGAGTCTGGCAGTGATATGGCGTCCATCGTGAAAGCATTGAGCCGCAAAAATATACGCCGTGTTATCGGTGTATCCATGGCTGGACTTTCTGGTGAATTCCCTGTAGCACTTGAAAAATGGACCTTCGACAACTTGCCGATTAGCTATGTTCAAGGTGAGCGCCAAGCACGCAACGTATTGCGCGAATCCAACTTAAATTACACCATCTTGCGCCTTACATGGCTCTACAATGATCCCGAAAAAACCGATTACGAACTCATCCCTGAAGGGGCTCAATTCAACGATGCCCAAGTTTCACGCGAAGCAGTGGTAAAAGCCATCTTTGATATCTTACACGCTGCGGATGAAACGCCTTTCCACCGCACAAGCATCGGTGTAGGTGAACCAGGTACACACTATGACAAACCAAGCTTTCACTAATATATAAATAAATATTTTGTAAAAAAGAGAAAATACTATATACCAATACAAGACTATCTTCAATACACTTGAAGATAGTCTTTTTATATATCATTTTATGATTAAAGTATCTAGTTAATCTCATTTGAATTAAATATCATATATATATATTTGTATACTGCAATTATATCGTTTAAATGATATAATTACAGTATAAGAATGATGAACAAATACTTTTAAAACTATAAGGAGATAACTATGGGAATATTACGCGAAACAATTCGTCCATCCTCTGATTTACGAAATAAGTATCCTGAAATTTCTAAAACCTTACAACTTAAAGATGAGGCTGCCATTATTACTGTAAATGGTCGTGGAGATACCGTAAGTCTCGGCTATAATACATATAATATGTTAAAGTCAAAAATAGAATTATTATCCTCTCTTGTAGAAGGACAAAACGATATCATTCAAGGTCGCACCACTACACTTGATGAAGCTTTCAACAGTATCGATAAAATGCTAGATCAAATGGGGTAACTCTATGAAATCCCAACCCTACACAATCATTCCTACTGAAAAGTTCAATAAAGAGCTACATCAACAAATACTTTATATAGCTATGCAGTTTTCAAAAGAAACAGCTATACAAGTAAAAGAAAATATTCAAAATTCAATTTCAAATCTTATGAACCATCCATATATGGGGACTACACCTAAAATTAGAGCACTTAATGACAGTGACTTTCGAATGTTGATTTTAGAAAAGCTTATTATTTTCTACACAGTTGTAGAGGAAACTAGAACTATTTATTTAATCTCTATACTTGATCAACGACAGGATTATGTAAATATACTAAACGGATTATAACATTTGAACTAAACTAGTGCTTCTTTAAAAATTAAATACCCTTCAAAGTGGTATATCCTAAATCTAATCGGTACATTTTTACTCATGTAACATAGATTTTGGGTATACCTTTTTTATTCCTACATTTTATAGATATTTATATAGATAAACTCACGTATTTACGCTATACTAATAAATGATTAATATACACTTATAGGTATGTGAAAGCAAATGCCTCTTAGATTATCAATTATATTTATATATGCAACCTATTGTATAAAACACCCTAAGTTTTATGTATAAAAATAAATGATAGTCATTTTTAGTCCCAGTTAGGGCAGAGGCTTATTAAGGAGTTATTATGAATCGCATTGTTGTTATTGGCAGTTGCAACATGGATATTGTAGTCCTCGCGGATAAACGCCCTACTGCAGGCGAAACAATTATGGGCAACGAATTGCACATCGCTCACGGTGGCAAGGGCGCAAACCAAGCGGTGGCTGCGGCTCGTCTAGGTGCAGAGGTCACGATGGTCGGCTGTATCGGTGAAGATGCATACGGCCAAATGATTTTAGATAATTTAAAAGAGAATTTCATCAATACAGATTACATCGTTACGGTACCGAACACTACAACCGGTACAGCACACATTACATTAGCTGAAGGCGATAATAGCATCATCGTGATTGCAGGCGCTAATGCTAAGGTAGACCAGTCCGTAGTAGATAACGCTTGGTCTGCTATCGAGCAAGCCGATCTTGTGATGGTGCAAAACGAGATTCCTATTCCAACTATTGAATACATCGTTCGTCGTTGTCACGAGGCTAATGTGAAAGTCCTCTTAAATCCTGCTCCAGCAGCCGACCTCGATTCGGAATGGTTAAAATTAGCAACCTATATTACGCCAAACGAACATGAGCTATCTGCTCTCTATCCTAACCAATCTACAGAGGAGACCTTACTAGCTAACGAAAACAAAATCATCGTTACCCTTGGTAGCAAGGGTGTAGGATATGCCGATAACGATGAAATTCACATTGTACCTGGCTTTAAGGTTGAACCCGTAGATACAACAGGTGCTGGCGATACATTTAACGGCGCCTTTGCAACGGCTATCGTTAATGGTAAAAGCTTAGCCGACGCTCTACACTACGGCAATGCAGCAGCTGCCCTCTCCATCCAACGCTTGGGGGCTCAAGGTGGTATGCCAACAAAGGACGAGGTCGCTGCATTCTTAGCAGAACACGTATAGATTGAACCGATCTTTCAATCCAAACTATACGTTCTTCAACCAATGAATGCAACTGTCCTCTATATAGCAGAGAGAGTTAATGACTGAGGCTTTATAGCCTCAGTCATCAGAATAGATAAGGAGTTATTTATGCAACGACACGGCATTTTAAATAGCCATATCGCTAAGGTTTTGGCAGATTTAGGTCACACAGATACAATTTGTATTTCTGATTGTGGCTTACCGGTACCTGAAGGGATTCAAAAAATCGACTTAGCCTTGGATTTTGGTGTACCTAGCTTTGAGCAGGTAGTATCCATCATCGCTAAGCATATGAAATCCGAAGCGATTCATGTGGCAACAGAAATTAAAGAAAACAATCCCAAGGCTTACGCCTTCTTAGAGTCTACCTTCCCATCCGAGCAATACGAATGGATTGAAACGAGCCACGAAGCTTTCAAAGAAGCCACAAAACAATGCAAGTGCATCATTCGAACTGGTGAAGCATCTCCGTATGCCAATATCATCTTGCGCGCCGATTGTATTTTCAGCGATCGTCCGTAGAATAATTGATTAGAGATACTTTCACCAGTCATATAGGAGTAGTTATGGAAATTGTTATGTCAGGCATTGCGAAGGCATTTGGTACAAACCAAGTTTTGCGCGATGTAAGTATTACCCTCAAGGAGGGCGAGGTTCACGCCTTGATGGGCGAAAACGGCGCCGGCAAATCTACGCTCATGAATATCCTCACCGGTATTCACAAGGCTGATGCTGGTACGATTACCATCGACGGCGTAGAGCGCACCTTCCCGAACCCGAGAGAGGCCGAGTTAAACGGTGTGGCCTTCATCCACCAAGAGCTCAACATTTGGCCAAACCTAACATTGTTAGAAAATCTATATTTAATGAGACCAAAGCGAAATAAATTTGGCATGCTCGATAAAAAGGCGATGCTCGCTGAAGCAGAAAATACATGCCGCGAACTAGGCATCGAATTGCCGCTCACGACTGAGGCAGGCCTTTGCTCCGTTGGTCACCAACAAATGACGGAAATCCTTCGTATCTTGATGTTAGATGCGAAGGTTGTCATCATGGACGAGCCGACAGCAGCCCTCACAGAGCGTGAAACGGCGACATTGTTCAACATGATGCGCAAAATGAAAGCACGCGGTGTTGCTATCGTATATATCTCTCACCGTATGGAAGAGGTATTTAGCGAATGTGACACCATAACGGTTATGCGTGATGGTCACACTATCATCACTAAACCAACCGCTGAGATTTCTGTAGACGAAGTGGTACGCCACATGGTAGGCCGTTCTATCGACGAGTTCTACCCTGCTCGCACCACAACACCAGGCGAAGTGGTTATGAGTGTGGATAACCTCAAACCAGAAGGTTTTGACAACGACATTTCCTTCTCCTTGCGCAAAGGCGAAATCCTCGGCGTAGCAGGCCTTATGGGCGCTGGCCGTACAGAAATCATGCGCGCTATCTTTGGCGTAGATAAACACAATGGCGGTACCGTAACGGTTAACGGCTCCGTTCTCAACTGTAAAAAACCGGAAGATGCCATCAAAGCTGGCATTGCTTTCATCACAGAAAATAGAAAGAGCGAAGGCTTGATCCTCGATTTCTCCATCGGTTCTAACATTACATTGCCGAACCTTGGCGAAATTTGCCCCTCTCATGTACTAGATAAGGGCAAACTTACGTCTTTTGCTGACGAATTGTCTAAAAAACTAGGCGTTAAAACACAATCTATTCACGAACCTGCATCGTCCCTATCCGGTGGTAACCAACAAAAGGTGGTTATCGCGAAATGGGTCGGTAAAAAACCATCCATTATCATCATGGATGAACCGACACGGGGTATCGATATTGGGGCGAAACGTGATATTTATGATTTAATGAACGAATTAACGAATGACGGTGTGTCCATTATCATGGTGTCCTCTGAGTTGCCGGAAGTGCTGGGCATGAGTGACCGCGTTATGGTCATTCATGAAGGTCGCGTAGCAGGTATCTTGGACCGCAGCGATGCAACACCAGAATCGATTATGACATTAGCCACAGGAGGACAATAATGGACAGCAAAGCTCTACAATATATTAAAAAATTAGGCCCCCTCATCGGCCTCATCCTATTATTTGTAATTATCTCTGTCATGAACGACAGTTTCCTTGAATTCTCTAACTTGCGTAACTTATTGCGCCAAGTATCCATCAATGCGATCATCGCCTTTGGTATGACCTTCGTCATCTTAACAGGTGGTATCGACTTATCCGTTGGTTCCATCCTCGCCCTCTCCAGTGCAGTGATGGCCAACCTCATCGTAACTGGTACTGACCCTGTATTGGCTATCGTCTTAGCCGCAGGTGCAGGCCTCGTATTGGGCGGTATTAACGGTCTCGTTATCACCTATGGTCGCGTAGCTCCATTTATCGCTACCTTGGCGACCATGACCATCTACCGTGGTGCGACGTTAGTATTCACAGACGGCAATCCAATCTCTGGCCTTACTCAAGACCCTTTATTCCACGGCTTTGGCCAAGGAGACATCGCAGGCCTTCCAGTTCCAGCTATCACAATGTTCCTAGCTTTCATCATCCTCTGGTTCGTATTGAGCCGCACCTCCTTGGGTCGTAAAACATACGCCGTAGGTGGCAGTGAAAAGGTTAGTTACATTGCTGGTATCAAGATTGACCGCGTTAAAATCTTCGTGTATGCCTTAACGGGTATGCTCTGTGGTATCGCTGGTGCAATCATCACTTCTCGTCTTAACTCTGCACAACCTACAGCAGGTGCAGGCTACGAACTGGACGCTATCGCAGCCGTAGTTCTTGGCGGTACAAGTCTTGCTGGTGGTCGTGGTCATATCGTTGGCACATTAATTGGTGCCCTCATTATCGGTACCCTCAACAACGGGTTAAATATTCTCGACGTTTCCAGTTTCTATCAACAAGTTGTAAAAGGTATTGTCATTTTATTGGCGGTTCTTGCAGACCGCAAGAAAGCCTAGGAGGTTCCTATGAAAAAACTATTGTTACTGTTGGCGATGGCTATCATGGTTATCGGTCTTGTAGCAGGCTGTGGTAAAAGCGCTGATAACGGCGGCGACAAAAAATCCGGCACAATCGGCTTCTCTGTTTCCACATTGAACAACCCATTCTTCGTAACTATGAAGGAAGGCGTTGAGGCTCAAGCTAAAGCGCTTGGTCTTAAAGTTAAAATCGTTGATGCACAAAATGACCCAGCAAAACAAGCAAACGATATTTCCGACTTGCTTGAAAGCGGCGTTTCCGTATTGATCATCAACCCTGTAGACTCTGCAGCTATCTCTACTTCCGTAGAAGCAGCAAATGCTAAAAACATTCCTGTAATCACTGTTGACCGCTCTGCTGACAAAGGCAAAGTAGTAGCTCACATCGCTTCCGATAACGTAAAAGGCGGTGAAATGGCAGCTCAACTTATCGCTGAAAAAGTAGGCAAAGCTGCAAAAGTAGCTGAAATCGAAGGTATTCCTGGTGCTTCCGCAACTCGCGAACGTGGCCAAGGTTTCCACAACGTAGCTGACAAAGACTTAACAGTAGTAGCAAAACAAAGTGCTGACTTCGACCGTACAAAAGGTTTGAACGTAGCAACAAACATTCTGCAAGCTAACCCTGATGTACAAGCTATCTTCGCTCATAACGACGAAATGGCATTAGGCGCTATCCAAGCAGCTAAATCCGCAGGCAAAACAATCTTCATCGTAGGCTTTGACGGCACTGCTGATGCAGACAAAGCTGTTAAAGACGGCACATTGGCTGCAACAATTGCTCAACAACCAGACCAAATGGGTAAAATCGCTATCGATACAGCTCAAAAAGTTATCAAAGGCGAAGCTGTAGAAGCTAAAATCCCTGTAGATCTTAAAGTTGTTACAAAATAATTGTAAATAGAAACTGGGTACAGAAAAGAGTCACATCCTGATGATGCGACTCTTTTTATTTCGGCTCTCGTTCCAAAAATTCTTTAAAAAATCCAATAAACTTTGGCAAATATGTTTGATCTAAACTTTCAATTGTCATATTACATTTGTAATTGTAAGTAGTACAGATAGTAACATCTATCGTCAAAGCACCCTTTTGATCTAACGAGAATGTAAGCGTATCTCCTTCTCCAGTTAATACATAGGCAAAGGTTTCTGTCCCTTTGCAATTCTCATACAAATTTACTAATTCTTGATAGCCTTTACGAATCCCAGACCAATCGCTAGGATCAATATAGCCAGAACAGATATTATAGCCTCGTTTAATATATACGCCAAACACACCAAATTCAGATAACTCTACATCCATATCAAAAGCTATTGTTAAATTTGGTTCATTTACGATTTCATACATACTATTCACACTCCACAGACAAGAACAATTTCATTTATTATAACGTAACTATATGTAAAAATAAAATAGCGACTAGTTGATTATCTTAACTAGTCGCTATTTGTATGGTAGGACTTTAAAATTAGAGTTCTTATTACAGTGTTTTCTTAAAGAATATGGTCGTATGTACCTTTCCAGGTAGTTGTGTTCGTTTATATTCTTTAAAGCCAAAGCCTTCATACATTTTGGCAAGCCATGGATGTTCTGCGGCTGTACCAAGGGTTACGGCTGGTGTTTTATATACGTTGCGCAATAGGTCTTCTGCTTCGGCGAGGACTTCACGAGCATAGCCCTTCCCTTTATGTTCAGGGGCCGTTACAAAGTGTGCAATGTGCGGATATACGTCTGGCGTAGCCTTTGGAATCCAAGGCATGCGGAATGAAATAGAGCATACCAAGGAACCATCTACGTAGAGACCAAATACAGGATACTTTAAGATCCACGCGCGAGACTCTTCTTGGCTAAAGTTGATGGCATCAAAGGATATAGGATAGTTCTTATTCTCTGCATAGCCTGCAATCAACACCTCATGGTATTCAGCCGCATCATCTACGGTTAATTGTCTAAATTCTTTCATCATATACCTCGTCTAAAGCGACCTAACTCTAAAGATATTAGGTCGCCATTAATGTCCATATTATTAGGATAGCACGTATTGTTATTATTCCTCTATATTATTTATTACGCTGAATTATGCATAACACTATATTACAATGCTGCGCTATCGAGAGGTTGTTCGCTATCGAGTGTAAGGTAACGGCTCAAGAATTTGCGTGTTCGTTCTTCTTTTGGATGTTCAAGAACAACCTTAGGGTCCCCTTGTTCTACGATGACGCCGCCTTCCATGAATACGACTTGGTCTGCCACTTCTTTAGCAAAACCAATTTCGTGAGTTACGATAATCATCGTTACCTTTAACTCTTTTGCAATCTTACGGATAACAGCCAATACTTCGCCTACGAGTTCTGGGTCGAGAGCAGATGTAGGTTCGTCAAAGAGGATGACCTCTGGGTCCATCGCAAGGGCACGAGCGATGCCAATACGTTGTTGTTGGCCCCCAGATAATTGTACCGGATAGTAATCATCATAGCCTTCCATGCCTACTTCCATGAGGAAGCGTTGCGCAATTTCACGAGCTTGAGATTTTTTCATCTTTTTAACCGTTACAAGGCCTTCCATAATATTTTCAATTACTGTCTTATTAGAGAACAAATTATAGGCCTGGAATACCATGGATGTGTTACGGCGTATGTTTAGAATTTCTTTGTTAGACGCTTTATGTAAGTCTACGGAAATATCATTTAATTGCATCGTCCCTGCATCGGCTTTTTCAAGGAAGTTCAATGTTCTAAGGAACGTTGTCTTACCGCTGCCAGATGGGCCAAGGATAACCGTTACAGACCCTGTCGGTACATGTAAGTCGATGCCCTTTAAAATTTCACGGTTCCCGAAGGATTTGTGAACTTGTTTAATATCTATCATAATGCATTACCTCGTTTATACTTACTTGCATAGACTTCTAAACGATGGAAGATAAATTCAAAGATAATCCCCATCACCCAGAATAGACCGGCCACCACGATGTAGGCCTCAAAATATTGTGAATTTTCCTCTGTATATAACTTTGCAGCGCCAAATAGTTCAATAACTGTGATGACAAATACGATACTCGTACTCTTCATGGTGTTAAGGAACTGATTTGTAAATAGTGGCAACGCAAAGACTGTAGCCTGTGGCAATACGATACGACAGAATGCTTGGAACCAAGTCATACCGATGGCCTGAGCCGCTTCCATTTGCCCTTTCGGTACCGATTGTAAGGCAGCCCGGAAGATTTCACTCAAATAGGCTCCTGTGTGCAAGGTTAAACCTACAACGGCTACAAAGGTAGCTGGCACCTTTTCAAAGGGCACATGCACCCCTGTTTGATCCTCTAATGCGAGGAATAGAATTGGTAAACCATAGTACACGAGGTATAAGAGAACCATGTTCGGAATACTACGGCACAATAATACATATAGGTAGCTGAGCTGACTGAGCACAGGCACTTTATTTTGTTGTAGCACGCAACTTAATAATCCTAGGATTGTACCCAAACCAACGCTGAGGAAGGTAATCATAAGGGTGACTTTCACATAAGGAATGACAGCAAAGAAGGTGCCATAAATATAGGTTGAATCAATAATATGTCCCATAAGCCCCTACTCCTCACTGATCAAAATGCGTTGCGTTTCCTTGCCCGCAACGGTAAAACGTTTTTCAAGCAATCGGCCCAAGAGGGACACGATGATAATTAAAATGCCATAAATGATAGCTGCATCGACAAATAATTCAAGATAGCGCTGGCTATTGCCACCCATGAGGTCCGCCTTACGCATCATATCCACAACGCCAACGTTAAAAATGAGCGCCGTCCCTTTCAACATGCCGATAACGAGGTTCGTCAATGGTGGAATGCTCATGGTGAAAGCCTGCGGCAAGATGATGCGCACATAGCTTTGGAACTCGGTCATACCAAGACTTTTAGCGGCTTCTTTCTCACCAGGAGAGACCGCATCGATACTGGAGCGCATGATTTCAGCGCTGTAAGCTGCAATATGTAAGGTAAACACAGCGTACACAAATACGAGGCCTGGCACATTTTTCATATTAAGCCCCATATGGGACATAATTTCTGGCACCCCAAAGTATATAAGGAAGAGCTGTACCAAGAATGGTGTGCCCCGCATAAAGGAGATAAATACGATAAATAATTGGTTTAATACTGGAACCTTCTTGAGGCGAATGATGGCTATAATAGAGCCTAAAATAACACCTAAGATGGCAGAAATAACGGTGATAAGCACCGTTACGTGCACATAATTCAAGAGCTGTGGAAACGCTTGGATCATGTAGGACACATCAAAATACTTGCCCACAGTAACACCTCGCTTCTAGACATAATAGAATAAGGCCGCCAAGGCGGCCTATCCGTTATTTTTGTGTTGGATCGAATGTGTAATCCCCACCAAGATATTGTTCAGAAAGTTTTTTCAACGTACCATCAGCACGCATTTCTTTCATAGTTTTATCAATTTTTTCGTTTACTTGTTTCATGTCATCTGTACGTTTAGACAAGAAATAAGTTGGTACTACTGCCAATACATCGCCTACGGCTTTGAGTGGCAAGCCACGGTCTTTAATAGCAGAGTTAATTACGTATTCGTACTCACCTGCTGCATCAGCACGGCCTGTAGCAACGAGGTTTAATGTTTCTGCACCTGCTTTATCTGTATAGATAACTTCGATTTGAGGATTTGCTGTTTCGTTGAATTGTTTTACTAACTCGTTGAACTCAGAGGATGTAGTAACGGCGATTTTCTTGCCTTTCAAATCATCTAGTTTAGAGATATCGTTGCGGTCATTTTTAACTACTAATTTACGTGTAGAGTAGTTGTTAACCTCATTTGTGTAGTAGTATTTTGCTTCACGAGTTGGGTTACGGCGCATTTGGTTCGCGATCATATCCACTTGGCCTGCATCCATTGCTACGAAGGCAGCATCAACGGCCATTGGCTTGAAGTTGAAATGAAGGTCTGGATTACGACGTTCAATTTCTTTCAACAATTCTACGTCAAAACCTGTAAGGTTGCCGTTATCATCTGTGTAGGAATACGGGCGAACCGTACCGCGTGTAGCTACGTTAATTACTTTCGCATCAGGATTTACCTTTGCGTCCTTAGATGTATCATCGCCGCAACCAGCCACCACAAGCACGCCTAGTGCCAAAGCGCCAATAGCAAATAATTTCGTCAATTTCTTTGTATTAAACATGTAAAACTCCTTCTCCTCGCAATGTTTTCAGGAATGACTCTACCTCATTTGTATGGGTGAAAGCCTCAATCATTCTATCTATTTGGTCCGCCTTTAATATAAGGCCTAATTTAATGCGTATATCCTCCATAGTAAGAGGATTCTTCGGCGATCCTTTAGGATTATTCACCGTTTCTGTGAAAGTATCTCCATTTTTCAATGTAATGGTTACTTTCGTAATCCGCTCTGTTTGGGATACCTTCGGTAAGTCATAGACACGCTCAATTCGTGACATATAGTCTCGTACCTTTTGGTCTATGATATCCGTCTTGAATAACTCGTCCTGTACCGCCCCATACGCGAGGACTTGGTACACAACGTACTCTATGGAAAACTGCCCTTCTCGACCTGTTGTTGGCGATGTATAGCGCAATGCCGCATCAGCACCAGGTGGAAAATGAACAGTGACTCTGTCTATATCATTCCAAAGGAATAAATCGGTGGCAGCACATAGATTGATTTTCTCTTCTTTCTCTGTATCTGCTAACACAGACCGTGAGTCGGATATAGCACTTAGTCTACGTTTATCTTGTTCATCTACATCTGGTGAATCCTTGCAGTGCTTAGACACAGACAATGAAGAAATATATATTCTATGTGCTACGATTTCTGCTGCTTCAGCTCCACAAATGGCTGCCGAGCAATAAGGGTGGACTTTCATCCACAGACCAGGATCAATGAGTTGTCCTGGTGCTAGCCAACGGCCAGCGATGTCATTTGATGTAACGGTAATATTACCGATAGTTTTAAACCAACCCCGTTCAGGGTCAAACGGTTTTGTGCTTGTTTTAAGTGATGTATGTTGTAACAGTTCGTAAGCCCATACGCCATTGCGTGCTGCCAGTCCCGCATGGAGCGGCTTACCATCTGTACCACTTTGAAAGAACATGCCCGCCGATTGTGTGGCAGCCAAAGACAGGAGCTGAGCCAAACTTTCACCATGAAGACCTCACAAAGCGCCTATAGCGGCCGCCGCCCCAATGACACCAACGGTCCCTGTAGAATGCCATCCTTGGGTTCGATGGGCAGGATTGATGAGGGAACCAATAATCCCCTCTAACTCGGCCCCGATGATATAGGCACGAAGGAAATCATGCCATGTATCATGCGGCTCGAGCACTGCCAACAAAGCAGAATATAAAACAGTACTGAAATGACCTGCCAAATTTGCCTGGGCATCATCAAAATCAAGATAATGCGAAGCAAAACCATAATACAAAGCCTTATCCGCCTTAGATACATTCTCTATTGCTAAGCCAGTATTGCCCTCTGATATAACCTTGCCATTCAAAACAGTGGAGTTCATATGACGGCCAACATCCGAGCCTATAGATGACTTAGCTCCTATGAACCGAGCCAAGTCTCGAACGGCTTGTTCGTTCTCTGCTGGTGCTAAGGATGCTAGATAATCTAGAAAGGCAATACGAGCCACTGACAGTAGGTCCTCACGGTTCGCCACATCCGTTTGTTCTATGTAGTTCACAATCGTCTGTGTTACGGAATCCATGGAGCCTTCCTTTCAGTTATCTATAATTAAATATATTGATCGATTCGTCAGTAATATATCAGATTTCATAGTAAAAGATTTACTAAATACAGCTCATCCAACATATGAATTTACTATCTATTTTATTTACCAAATTTTTCAGCACGGTCATTTGGTTCTAACCAAATGGAGTCGTCTGGACCTTTGGGAACAAGGCGTGGTAGATCTTCAAATGGCGTATGGTCTACATAGTAGAAGCGTTTGCGCATGGAGTCGAAGTCTGTTGTGCCACCGAAGGCTGGATTAGAATACAAATCCTTCGCGTAGTTCCAAAGATTTGGATAGTCTACGAGGCGTTTTTTATTCACCAAGTATTTTTGGTAGAACACGAGGTCAAAGCGCGCTAATGTTGGGAAAATACGGATATCTGGATCGGTAATAGTATCACCCATCAAGTAACGTTGCTTGCTAAGGCGTTCTTCAAGCCAATCTAAGCGAGCAAAGATACGATCATAGTAGTATTCGTAATCTTTTTGGTTTGTTACGAGAGCTGCCAAGTTTACAGCCAAGTTGAAGTCAGCGTAGATGATTACATTCAATGCATCTATGTCGGCACGCAATTCCTCAGGATAAATATCTGGCGCATCAGGGGACACAAAATCTTTAAAACCTAATGCTAATTCTGTAGTCAACGCATGGTAGTCATTATTTACAACAGCACCAGTTGTAACATCTACGATAGCCGGTACTGTGGAGCGTGCATCGTAGTTAGGGTCGCCTTTGCGGTACGCTTCACCTAAGGAGTGAATGCCCAATACAGGGTCCTTCTCATCCTTATCAAGGGTAAAGAACCAGTCTGCAATTACACCTGCAGGACGCAATGGATCAACCGTACCTTTTGAAATCACTTTATCTAGTCCGAGCAAATCGATGGCAATAGCAATACGGTGAGCCCAAGGGCAATGCTTAGACCATACAAGGCGGTAACGGTCCTTTTCTACAGGTAGAAACCCTGGTTCACTGCCAAAAGGTGTTGTGAATTGAGGCTCTTCACTATCAGAATATTTTTGACGACGGTTAAAATTCGATGCATCTTTACCTTCATACTCCTTCTGCTCCCCTTGAGAACGAGGGTTACTAGATTGAAACTCAGAAAAATCGATAGGACAAGGATTCATAGCGCGTTGAAACTCAACTTCTTTTCGAGCCGCCGCAATGGTAGGATCCTTGATTTTACTTATATCTACGTGTTCACTCATTCTATACTCCTTATAAAGGTCATCCCCATTAGCTTTATTCCACTTTTCATGGTGAAAGCTTCTGTGATATTCCTCAATTATTCCTACTAACTTAATATGAATATAAGCCTATATTATATTATTTAAAAACCTATGTCAATAGTGGGTATTTAAAATTTATAATATCTATTACAAACAAAAATCTCGAGTTATATCGTTTCTAGATATAACTCGAGCTTTATTTAAATTATGTGTATTAAACAAACACTAGTATTGGTAATATTTTTATTCGTGAGGTGTTGTATAGTTAATATCTTGTGCCTTGTAACTTTCACCATGAGCTAATACATGAACGATGGTTTCCAATGTGGCACGTACAGTTTCAACAGCCATGCTTGGTTGATTTGGTTTATCCACCACTTGGGATGGCAAGTATGGGATGTGCATAAAGCCCGCCTGAATATTGCCCTTTTGCGCGGCATAGTGACATACACCATACATCAAGTGATTGCATACAAAGGTTCCCGCTGTATTGGAGACCTTAGCAGGAATACCGTTTTGATGTAACGCATTGACGATATTTTTTATGGGCAATGTCGCAAAATAGGCACTAGGGCCATCGGCTACAACAGGCTCATCTTCCGGTTGATTGCCCCCATTATCTGGGATGCGAAAATCGTCGCAGTTAATAGCAACGCGTTCCACTGTAATATCAGGACGACCACCTGCTTGACC
This sequence comes from Veillonella parvula, assembly GCF_002005185.1. GTDB lineage: Bacteria > Bacillota > Negativicutes > Veillonellales > Veillonellaceae > Veillonella > Veillonella parvula_M. The sequence goes on along the minus strand of NZ_CP019721.1, from coordinate 769,213 downwards.
TACACACAGGATAAAATCTGGTTGGCACTGTTCAGCTGCTGCTTTTACAGTATCAACAGATTTATAACGAATGGTAGGAACCATTTGTGTCACTACCTTGTAATCACCATCGGTATAACCATCCATTGTTTTGACCGCTTCCCAAGCCGGATTAATAGGTTCACCGCCAAATGGATCAAAACCGGTAATCAAAATTGTTTTCATCACACTACCTCATAACGATATCTTATGGTTCATTAGAATAATCAAACATGATACATAATCTTAGAAGGATATATCATACAGTCTCATAAGAATATCGTGCTTTCACAGAAAAGGGTTAAATAAAGTAATACATTAATAGAATATTCAATACGAGCATGATCAATGCAATTGGAAGTTGTGCTTTAATAACGCCGTATTGGTCGCGCATTTCAAGGAGCGCTACCGGTACGATGTTAAAGTTGGCCGCCATAGGTGTCATCAAAGTACCGCAATAGCCAGCAAGCATTGCTATAGCACCAACAGCCGCAGGGTTCGCACCATGAGCTACAACGAGCATTGGGATACCGATGGCACTTGTAATCATCGCAAATGCAGCAAAGGCGTTACCCATGATCATTGTGAAGATAACCATACCAATGCAGTAAGCCACAACAACGAGGAATACATTATCTGCTGGTACTACACTTGCGACTGCACTGGAGATAAGTTTACCAACGCCAGCCAAATTAAATAGATACCCAAGAGCCGCTAATAACTGGGACAAAATAGCAGTCCAACTGATAGCATCGATAAGACGACGACCTTCATGGAAACCTTGGTTAAGTTCGCCCTTTGTAATAAAAAGAGCAGCACACATAGCGATGATTGCGGCAATACCTAGACCAACAAGAGCGCCTAACTTAGTAAAGAAACCAATGAAGAATGTAATAATACCAACAAGTAATGCTGGTACAAAGATAACATTGCCAATACGAACAGCTTCGCCTTTTTTGAATTCGATAGGAGATTCAAAGTAATGGCCTTTGCCGAGTTGTTTTACTAATACGATAGCTGCCATAGCAATGACAAGCCAGCCATTAATTTCCTTGGAGAGATAAGAACCAAAGATAAAGGATACGCTATATAAGAGCCAAAATAAGCCTGTACCAATACGATATTTATGTTCTTTATCTAGAAATGATTGAATAGCAAAGATAAATAGAATAATCCCTACGAGAAGATATACGTAATCTAAGGGCTGCATTTTATAGAATATTTCTAACATATTATTCAGCCTCCTTCTTCAATTCTTCTGGTGTAACAAGAATATTTAACTCATTAGGTACTAATTTACCAGCTTTCATATCCGCTTCGTCACGAGCTACAGAGGCTTGAATTGTTTTATCAAAGATAATAAAGCGAATAAAGTTAACGATATAGGCACAAACAGCCGTTGGCAATCCGTACAATACCATATCTGTTAATTCTACAGAATAACCTAATTGTTCCATAACGCCTTTGATGAGTAATAACCCACCAGCAGCAAGGAATAAGTTTTGACCGAAGAAGTTACCTATATTATCTGCAGAAGCAGCCACACCACGTACCTTATCAAGCGTACGTTGAGATACTGGACGGCCTTGAGCTACCGCAGCTTCACTCATAGGAGCAATCAATGGACGAACCATAGCAACCATACCGGACATGTTAATGCCAAAGGCTACAGTTACTTGACGCACAAATAAGTAAATCATAAAGATACGACCTGCCGTAGCAGCGTTGATCTTGCCAATCAAAATTTCTGCCCGTTCACGTAAGCCGTGACGTTCCATAAGACCGATAACAGGTAAAATCAAAATAAATAATGACATATAACGATTTTTAACAAAGGCCTCTCCAATAGCACCAACGATATCGTTAATACTGAGACCACCTGCCAGGCCCGTTACAAAGCCTGCGGCTACGACAACTAACAAGGCATTAAAGCGCAGCATCAGACCGATGACCATCACTAAAATACCAGACAAAATCAACATATGGACACATCCTTTCTACAAATCATCCATAACACATATAACCATAAAGATACGTTATATGTATATATTATATACTGAATAGTCATAATCTTACACAAAAAAATACCTTGTATCTAAATTTAGTGAATGTCCCTGATCTGCGATCAGAGCATAAAACACTCAAATAGAGTACAAGGTAATTTACGTAATTAATATAACGCTTTCTTAATTAATTTAATTCTTTCTTGAATAATATAGTTGTATGCTGTTTTCCTCTAAAATGAACCTTATCATACGCCGTAAACCCAAAGGATTCATACATTTTAGGCAACCACGGATGCTCCTTAGCCGTTCCTAATGTAACAATATGTGTTTTAAACTGTTCTTTTAAAAGCTCCTCTGCATAGCCCAAGACTTCCCGTGCATATCCTTTACCTTTGAAAGCTGGTGCCGTTACAAAATGAGCAATATGCGGATATTTATCCGGCGTTGAGTATTTCACCCAAGGCATACAAAACGTAATAGAACTAACTAATTGCCCATCAATATACAAGCCGTATACAGGATAATTTTCAATCCACTCCTTAGACTCCTCTTCCGTAAAATCAATAGCGTCGAAGCTAATGGGATAGTCTTTTATAGCTGCGTAACCATCGATTAATACCTTATGATATTCTGCTGTGTCTGCAACTGTTAATTGTCTAAATTCTTTCATGGTCTTTCCCTCATATCTATATTTTTATTCACAAACTACGAATATTAATTCACTTTGTGAAAGTAATTATACACCTATATGTATTTATTTGCAATATATTTACATAAATATTATATGAAATCATAATATCTATAAAGGAAATCTTATATGCAATAATGTAATATATAGACCAACCCTCAACCATACTAAGTATCAAATAAATAAAAGGTCCAAATTCTCAACCGAAAGAGTATTTGTATAAAAATAAGCAGAATACAATTTAAATTTCAGTCAATGATTTCATTCCGTCTAACCATAATTGACGAATTCCTATAAAATAAGCACAATACCACAAAAAAATTTAGACAAAAAAACAGGATGTATCAAAAGATACATCCTGTTTTGAGTTTTTACAAACTCTAGAAAAGTTAATTCTATTGATTATTGTATATACGGGAACCGTATACGTCACGTTCATTTTTAGGTTCGTTATTAACGCGAACACGTTCAGTTTTATGACGATCGTTATCATCACCAGAAATACGGTCAACACGGAAGTGGTTAAGACGGATATTTTGTAATTCAGGACCGAATTCATTCAATGCACGTTTCATGTTTTCGTCAATAGGAGCACCATTTTGAAGTGCACGATACAACATTGTAGCGAATTCGTAACGAGTCATCTTAACATCGCCTTTGAATGTGCCATCAGGGTAGCCAACAAGGATACCATTACCAGCCAATTGGCTAATATATTGGTAAGCCCAGTGGTTGCGAGGAACGTCTGGGAATTCAGCAGTTTTGCTTGGATCAATTGCATGTGGAGTCAAGATTTGTAACAAGTTGTTATATTTGTTTTCCATATCTTGAAGACGTGCGTTCAATTCAGCAATTTCACGCCCCATAGCTACGCGGGAACGGGATTCAGGGGAACGTTTACCAAGACGAATAGATACACCCGCGTTCAATTGAGTTTCGCCAGTACCTACAGTACCACCAACAGAGAACATTGTATCTTCGTTAGGGCGGTAGAATGCACCCAACGCAGCGGAGTTAGCATTATGGTAGTGACCATAGCCAGCAGCAATTGTCCATTTATCATCTGGGTTGAAATCCAATGGGTGCAATGCAGCCAATGCAGCGGAACCTGCACCTACTTTGTTAACGCGTCTTTCAACAGTGCCAACACGATTAGTCAAGTTCTTAATATTGTTATTAATTTGACCAGGTGTGGAATTGTTGATTTGTGTTTGTAAATCATTAGCTACGGAATATAATTGGCTACCGTTTACAGCATCTGTAGATGTAGCGGAGATTTCCCCAGCCGCAACATTTTTAATTTGACGTTCAGCACCAGCTTTACCTACGGACACGGAACCATTAGCTGCAGAGCCTACGCCAGCAAAGCCACCGAAGGTATGACCAGCGATGGTTGCACTACTTTGTGCTGTAGCTTCGCTTGTAGTGGAACCTGTACCTAAAGCGATAGAGTTTAAGTGTGTTGCATTTGCATGATCACCAATTGCAAGAGCATGGTCAGCTGCAGCATTTGCATCAGAACCAAACGCATTAGAACGCACGTTAGTTGCCTGTGCACCAGCGCCAAATGCTTGAGCATGATCACCAGATGCAAGGGCTGAGGAACCCATAGCAACAGAATGATTATTGGTTGCTTGTGCGCTAGAACCAATCGCATTAGATTTATAGCCAGATGCTAACGCTTCATAGCCAATAGCTTGTGAGCGAACTTCGGAAGCCTTTGCACGTGTACCAATAGCAGTAGACCATGTACGTTGTGCTTCAGCAGAATGACCAATAGCAATAGATTCATTCATCAACGCTTTGGAAGAATTACCCATTGCTAATGCAGAGGTGCCTGCTGCAGTGTTATTAACACCAATAGCGACAGAATTACTTTTCCAGTCACCAGTTTTCTTTGTAGCATCATCTGGCTCATTTTCGTAATCACGATCACGGAAGTTTGCATCAGATTCTTTTACAGTATTACCGCTACCATACGCAACTGCATTATTAGCACCTGTAACAACATTAGTGTTGTCCATTACAACAGAAGCAGCGTCTGCCGGATTAACATTCGCACCAACAGCAGTGACAGCAGCCAATACAGCAAACGCTAATTTTTTGGAATGTTTCATTTCTCTCATCTTACACCCTCACTAAATTAAAAAATCATCCAAATTACAATACAATTTTTCATTCTCTCTATGTTCCGTCTCTCACCTCGGTCTGAACAGGTGAATATTCTAAATTAGCATAAAGAAATACCCCTATATCAGTTTAAGAAAAATTTATATTGTCGATTACCCGCATAGCATATCAAAGTTTTACGATATACACAACCCTTTTTTCTAACACAAATTAAATTAACAAGTTTTTATACCTATCAGAATCTGCTTTATTCCTAGCTTTATAGTGAAATAAATTTTACTCATTATTTTCCCTTATGAGTTAAATTTTTCGCAACTTTGTAAACTTTTCTCATGTAACAAACTGTATAACTTATAAATAAATAACCACCTTATAAGTACGAAAAATATACCTTTTACCCTTATTACACCTCATTCACACTTAATTCATGAATTATATGTGAATTAAGCTATTTTGTATATTTAATCAAAAGCTTTTCATTTTATTATAATTTTATATTTCTATAGTAGCAGTATCTATCAATGCAAATCAATGCTCAAAAAGACAATAACGAGAATGTTATGAGAATAAACATGACAAATATGATTTATATTGACCAATATTTTATGTATATGATCAAAGAAAGAAAGCCCCTACTCTTCATGAAGATAGGGGCTTTATAACAAGAATCTTTCTTTATTATATGTAATTATACTAATAATGCACTTACAAGTGCTTCTGCTTTATTAAAGTCGGATTCTTCGGGGTTCCAGTTACATTTGATTTCAGGCTCTACTACAGAGAATCCGTATTTAGTCAACTCTCCACGGAGTACCTTTGTAGATTCACCAGACCAGCCATAGGTACCAAATACAGCAGCCTTTTTATTTTTGAATTTCAACTCACGCAAGAAATCAAGCCAACCAGCTACGGAAGATAATACGCTATTACCTACTGTTGGGGACCCTACAGCAATAGCTTTAGACTTAAAGACTTCTGTCATGATGTCATTTTTATTGGTTTTACTAATATTGAAAATCTTAACACGTGTATCAGGGGATTGTTTCGCAATTTCTTCAGCAATCTTATGTGCCAACTTCTTGGTGCCGTCCCACATAGTGTCGTATACAATTGTGATTTGATCCTCTTGGTACGCTTGCGACCATTCATAGTATTTTTCTACAATTTGCATTGGATTTTCACGCCAAATCGCGCCATGACTAGTCGCTATGATATCGATTGGCAAGTTAAGCTTTTGAATTTCTTCAACTTTAGCTTTTACCAATGGAGAAAACGGATTTAAGATATTAGCGTAATACTTCATTGCCTCTTCCCATAGACGGCATTGATCGGCCTTATCTGCCCATAATTCCTCTACAGCGAAATGTTGACCAAATGCATCGTTGGAGAACAAGATATTATCCCCTGTCATGTACGTCGCCATGGAATCAGGCCAGTGGAGCATGCGCATTTCCACAAACACCAAGGATTTACCGTTCCCAATATCTACAGAGTCCCCTGTTTTAACAGTTTTAAAATTCCATTCAGGGTGATGATATTGTCCAACCAAGGACTTAACAGCATTTTCTGTACAATAAATAGGCGTATTAGGGATTTTTTCCATCAATGCAGGCAAGGAACCGCTGTGATCCACTTCGCCGTGGTTACATACGATGAAATCAATCGTATTCAAATCAATTTCAGATTCCAAATTATCAATGAACTCAGAGGAATGAGGTTTCCATACAGTATCGATGAGGACCGTCTTCTCCTCTTCAATCAAATAGGCATTTTGGCTAGATCCATTATTAATGGTGTAATCAGAGCCGTGAAATTCTTGCAATTCCCAGTCGATTTTACCAACCCATGATACGTTGTTTTTAATGTGCTTTCTCATAATAACCTCCATGTTCTGTGAAAGTAAATATACTCACCTCATATCTTTTAATGAGTCTATAAAGGCCCACAGATGAGAGAAGCAACTTTCACCGGTATTCCCCAATATATGGCCCCATGTTGTATCAATGAATACAACATAAATCGGTCATTAGTTATGGTTTTATTATAATCATATCGCATAATTAAGTCTGTATCTGTAGGTACAGATTTGAGAATTATTATAAAAACCACTCATAGGTAATCACATGCCGTACATTAGTACACATCGATTTCCCATGAGTGGTTACGAGTATATGTAATTATATGATTATTTATTACCCGATTTAGATAGTCCAGGGATAGCTTTATAGATATATAATGCAATATATCCATCAACCAAGCTATGAACGATGGTACCGCCACCTACAAGAACAAATACAACGTAGATGAGATCAATGTTTGGCATCGTAGTGGTAGTATAGAACAATAGGCATGCTAGTACCTCACCAATAGCGTGAACGATAGCACAAGCAAGGTTAAACGCAACAAAGGATAGAGCCCCTGTTAATACGCCTGGATGATGTTTAATATAGTAAGCCCCCATCAAGGCAAAGATGATATGAGATGCAGCACGCATAACGATAACAAGTGGGAACCCTGCTACAAAGAAGCCGAGCGTAGAACCTATCACGACACAAGCTGCCATCTTTCTAGATAAGAACATAGCTAAGAATATAGGAACATGACTCGCCAATGTATACGATGCCGGTGGAATCACAACTTTCAAAGGCATCACGATAGGAATCATGATGGCTAGTGCCATCAATAAAGCAGTAATGGTTAAATTTCGATACATCGAAGAATTCATAAAGGCCTCCTTAAAGAATATTTTGCCATACATCTACCAATATAGCACTCTAATATATGAAGAACAACTACGTATACCGCTAGTGTCCTACAAAAAAAGAGAGGGCCTTACAACCTTCTCTTTTTTAATTGGACAAATATATTATAATACCTATATCTTAACGCTTATAATACGATTTTAAAAATGACGTAACTCACGTTAATACCTTTCAGGAATCTTAATTCATTACTTTTATAAACGTTCAATTACGGCTTGCGCCATTTCTGTTGTACCTACTCGTTTCAACCCTTCGCGGTAGATATCGCCAGTGCGGTAACCATCAACGAGCACTTGTTCTACAGCACTTTCAATAGCGTCAGCCACTTGAGGTAAATCAAGGGAATGACGACACATCATCGCAGCGGACAAGATTGTGCCCAATGGATTCGCCAAATTTTGGCCCATGATGTCTGGTGCGGAACCGTGGATTGGCTCATACAATGCTGTGCCTGTACCCATGGATGCAGATGGTAAAAGCCCGATAGAACCAGAGATAACCGCGCCTTCGTCGGACAAGATATCGCCGAACAAGTTTGTCGTAACGATAACGTCAAATTGTGCAGGATTTACAACGAGTTGCATCGCTGTGTTATCTACATAGAAGTAATCTGTTGCGATGTCTGGATTAGCAGCCGCCTTCTCTCGGGCGATTTTACGCCACAAACGAGAAGACGCCAATACGTTTGCTTTATCTACGGATACGACCTTTTTGTTACGTTTGCGAGCTGTTTCCATGGCGATGTCCATGATGCGCTCTACTTCGTAACGGCTGTATGTTTCTTTATCCCAAGCGAACTCGTTAGCACCTTCGCCTTGTGCCTCTTCACGTTCACCAAAGTAAATACCACCAGTCAACTCACGAACGATGACAAAATCTACATCTTGTACGAGCTCCTTTTTAAGCGGAGAATACTCTTGTAAAGATGGATAAATTTTCACAGGACGCAAGTTACAGAACAAACCAAGCTCCTTGCGAAGGCCTAGGATTGCCTTTTCAGGACGGATAGACGGATCTACATTATCCCATTTAGGACCACCTACAGCGCCAAGCAACACAGCATCAGCCGCTTTACAAGCCTCAATAGTATCCTCAGTCAAAGGCACACCATACGCATCAATAGACGCACCGCCCGCTTTCTTATCAATCCAATTAACCTTTACATTGGCTTTCTCAAAAGCCACATCACACACAGCCTTCGCTGCTGCAATAATCTCAGTACCGATACCATCACCAGGAATCAATACAATATTCTTTTCGCTCATCTTACCTCTCCATATAGTAAATGCTCATAAATGAACCACAAACTCATCAGCCTTTATTGCACTATTCAGGTCTATATAGCCTGTGCCGAGCCTTCACACTTCCGAGAGCCGAATGCTCGTCGAAAACGACTTTGGCCCTGCGGAGGCCGCAGGCCGAAGTCAGACCTGGCCAGTGGAGGCTTGAGACGAGTGTTCGGCTCGCCCCTATTTGCGGTTTTTCGCAAAGTTCACAAGACCGCCTGCCGCCGCAAGGTCTTGAATGAATTGTGGCAATTCAGTGCCTTGGTATTGTTCGTTTTTCGTCAAGTTGTACACGATACCTTTAGACAAGTCTACGCCTATAGCATCGCCTGCATCGATACGATCAACTTGTTCACCGATTTCCACAACTGGTAAACCGATGTTGATAGCATTACGGAAGAAGATACGTGCAAAGGAGTGTGCTATGATAACAGGCACGCCTTTGGCTTTAATAACGCCCGGTGCATGTTCACGAGAAGAACCACAACCAAAGTTTTTACCAGCTACCATGATTTCGCCGGCTTTCACATTAGGAGCAAATGTTGTATCAATATCTTCCATCGCATGTTCAGCCAATTCGTTCCAATCGGCAATCGCCAAGTAACGAGCCGGAATAATTACGTCTGTATCTACATCGTCGCCGTAGCGCCAGATTTTCTTGCTTTCAAAATCCATATTAAACCTCCTCAGGACCTGCAATGCGGCCTAATACAGCACTTGCTGCCGCCACGTAAGGGCTTGCCAAATATACCTCAGAATCAACGTGACCCATACGACCACGGAAGTTACGGTTTGTAGTGGAAACGGTACGTTCCCCTTCAGCCATGATACCCATGTAACCACCTAGGCATGGTCCACATGTTGGCGTGGACACAGCACAGTCAGCTTGAATGAAGATGTCCAATAAACCATCTTTCATAGCTTGATCGTATACATCTTGGGAACCAGGAATTACGATACAACGAACGAATGGAGCCACCTTGCGACCTTTGAAGATTTCCGCAGCTGCTACCAAGTCTTCGTAACGGCCATTTGTACAGGAACCGATGATAACTTGGTCGATTTTAATATCCTTGTCGATTTCGTTAATGTAATGCGTGTTGGATGGCAAATGAGGGAATGCTACAACTGGTTGCAATTTGGACAAGTCGATTGTAATCGTTTGAGCATATACCGCATCAGCATCTGGAGTGATTGGCTCAACAGGGCGATTTACGCGACCTTTGATGTATTCTTCAGTAATTGCATCGTAAGGGAATACGCCACATTTACCGCCCGCTTCGATAGCCATATTACAAATTGTAAGACGGTCAGCCATAGTCATATGCTGTACGCCTTCGCCGGCGAATTCAAGAGCCATGTAACGAGCGCCGTCTACACCGATTTGACCAATCAAGTCAAGAATTACATCTTTCCCCGTTACCCATTTGTTAGGTTTGCCAATAAGCTCAACCTTGATTGTTTCAGGCACTTTAAACCAAGTTTTACCTTCTGCCATAGCAACGCCCGCATCAGTGGAGCCTACGCCTGTGGAGAATGCATTTACCGCACCATATGTACAAGTGTGGGAGTCAGCACCGATCATCATTTCGCCAGGGCCGATAAGACCTTTTTCTGGCAAAATAACGTGCTCGATACCCATTCTACCGACTTCAAAGTAGTTTGTAATGCCATGTTCGCGCACGAAGTCGCGCATTACTTTCGCTTGTGTAGCGGATTGAATATCTTTATTTGGTGTAAAATGATCCGGCACTAAGTAGATTTTATGACGATCAAATACAGGTTTGCCAATCTTCAAAAACTCTTTACGAGCCGGTGGGAATGTGATGTCGTTCATCAATACCGCATCCAACTGACATTCGATGATTTGTCCCGGTTTAACGACATCAAGACCCGCGTGGCGAGCCATATTCTTTTCAGTAATGGTCATACCCATATTATTCTTCCTCCTGTTGTTCTAGCTCCATAGCTAGGAATACTGAGTTTACTGCATTAATATATGCATTTACACTTGATTTAACGATATCTGTGCTGATACCACGACCATGGTACAAGCGACCGTTATATTCTACCTTGAGGGTTGCTTCCCCAAGGGCATCTTTACCGGCTGTGATAGCACGGATTTGGTAGTCTTTTAAGCTGATTGGCAAGCCAACAACACGTTCAACCGCTTTAAGGGATGCGTCTACTGGACCATCACCAACGGCAGCATCCGCTCTTTCACCATCTGGAGTCATGAGACGAACGTCAGCGTATGCGTAGCCTTTTTCACCCAATTTGTAATATTGAGCCACGAGCTCGAACGCTTTTTTGTGGTGAAGATTATCTACAACAAGGGCTACGATATCATCATCGTATACTTGTTTTTTGCGGTCTGCTAACTCTTTAAACTTAGCGAAAAGATCGTTGATTTTTTCCTCAGCAAAAGATTGGAACCCAAGTTTTGCCAAGTGATCCGCAAAGGCATGACGACCGGAGTGTTTGCCCAATACGAGGTCTGTTTTTTCAGCCCCTACGGACTCAGGAGTCATGATTTCATACGTTTCAGGATTGCTCATCATGCCATGTTGATGAATACCAGACTCATGAGCAAAGGCGTTAGAACCCACGATTGGTTTATTTGGAGGAACTACAACCCCTGTTAAACGGCTCACAAGTTTAGATGCTTTCGTAAATTGTTTTGTATCGATGTTCACTTGAAGGTCATCAAAATAATCATGGCGTGTTTTAAGAGCCATTACCACTTCTTCAATCGCTACGTTACCAGCCCGTTCACCCAGACCATTAATTGTGCCTTCTACTTGGCGTGCACCTGCTTTAATAGCGGCTAACGTATTCGCATTGGCAAGGCCTAAGTCGTCATGGCAGTGAACAGAGATAATTGCATTTTCAATTCCTGATGTATGTTCTTTAATGTAGCGGATTTTATCACCGAACTCATTAGGGTTCATATAACCTACTGTATCTGGTACGTTAATAATTGTAGCGCCACCAGCAATTGCAACACCAAATACTTGGCATGCGAAATCTAAATCAGCGCGTGCCGCGTCTTCACCAGAGAACTCGATTTCATCAACCTTACCTTTTGCATATGCCAACACGGATTTAACCTTATCCAATACCTCTTGGCGAGTCATTTTTAATTTATATTCCATATGAAGTTCGGAAATAGCAATGAATACATGTAAACGGCTACGTTCCGCATCTTTCAACGCATCAATCGCTTTTTGTACGTCCTTTTCATTAGCACGAGCCAACGCACAAATTGTTGCACCTTTGACTTCGCGTGCAATCGTTTGTACCGCTTCAAAATCTCCAGGGGATGCCGCCGGGAAACCGGCCTCAATAACGTCAATGCCGAGACGTACTAGGCCTTTCGCAATTTCAATTTTTTCAGGAGTTTGTAAAGATACACCTGGTGTTTGTTCCCCATCACGAAGGGTTGTATCAAAGAAATATACGCGATTCTGTTCCATAATAGCCACCTTTTCTATCCTCATAAAACATAACACTTTATTATATCTATCCATAGTGAAAGTTTGTAAAATCGCCAATGTCGACACCATATATAATCTGTGACTTACTAGACTTTCACAAATAAAAAAGCCCCTCAGAACAACTGTCGTTGCTCAAAGGGGCGTTATATTCATAACACGGTACCACCCTAATTGGGACTCGTTTCGGGTATAACGGAACCACCGTCAATGACTACTGCTGTATTCGCCATCAAAGCTCACGGGAGAGTGTCAGCGTACAACCTCTATTGCCTCGCACCAGCCGGCAACTCTCTGAAAGCAGGATTTGTAAACCTTTATACCCGTTCATCGCTTGATTTAAGATATAAAAGTATTATACGGCATTCTATAGAACTGTGTCAACAGGATGGACATGTGAGTTTTGTGAAAGCACAGTTTTATCGTTACAATTTGACATTCCCCATGATTTCACGCATACTGAAAATAGGCAGTACCAATGATTGGAGGAATTATTATGAGTGGTTCAAGCAAATTCTTCTTTATTGTATCGGGTATTGTAAGCATTATCCTGGGGATATTCTTACTATTAAACCCCGTTATTAATCTCATGGCTTTTGCCTGGCTTTTTTCTATTATCTTTTTCGTCAATGCGGTCAGCTCCATTATAAATTATTTTATGTTACCGGCTGAATTACGTAGCGGCTGGTATCTCATCAGCGGCATTATCAATGCTCTATTCGGTATCTTTCTCGTATGCGGCGGATTTGCATTCCTACCGTTAGTATTCCCGATCACAATCGGCATCTGGATGGTATTTGAAGCCATCTTTATTTTCATTAAATCAAGAAAGTCCGACAGCATGGTATCACTCATGGGACGTAATGCAAAATGGCTTGCACTAATTCTTTTACTATTAGGCCTATTACTTATATTCGAGCCGATCGCTTTTGGTGAAGCATTTATCTATTGCATCGCTTTCGGCTTCTTATTTGACGGGATTTATTCCATCGGTGAGGCTTTTAAAAAATAGAATATAACTAAATAATTACACTATAAGATTGACCATGTACTGCCAAATAGCTGTCATAAATTACGATGTCTATTTCGTATTTGTGGCAGCTATTTTATTTGTTTTGGCTAGCCGTCATGCTAAATGTATTCGCCTACTACATTTGCAAGTGGTTAGACGCTTTTCTAGCTCTTTTATTTAGCAACTAGCCCAAAACGCTCTAACATTAGCGTAATAATGTAAAAAATCCCTCGGAGTTACAGCTCCGAGGGATTTTGTAGTTAATTGCACAACTATCAATTGTCTATCTATAATATACTACACTTAAAATAGTTTTCAATATCTACACTCTTAATCATTTCTCTAGCCCGCTCAACAGAAACTAGCTCATTAAATAAAAACACATGATTCTGTCCCTCATATTCCCAAGATGCCAAATACACAGCATCATCCACCATTCGATAGGTTACCGTCATCCCATTTACAACATCTGTTTTTTGAGGTAAGTAATCCTTATAATCGCCTGCGATATTACCTGATAGAGTCGATACACGATACTTAATATACTTTGGCATATCATCTACACGGTCAAAGTAATTCCCTTTTAAAAGCTCATGATAGGCATACACGATTTGTAGTACATCATGATCTACAATAGATACATGTACAGGGCGGAGTCCCTCTACTCCACTTGGCAACTGCGGTTTAAAGTTCAAATGTTGCTTAGCCTCATATGCAGTATCAAATACCTCTAGAGATTGACCTTTACGAGTGCTTTTATAATCGCTATCAGTTATAGTACAACTACCTAGACCGTCAGGGCATGGAAACTCATTTCTGTCACCATAGGGCTGGTCATAAATAGAATTACCATTAAGACGAAACCGCATCAAATCATCTGCGGAGGCAACATTGATGGAACCTATGAAAGCTAATGTAACAAGTACACTTAAAAATTTTATCATCGTACTATCCTTTGTACTCTAAAAAGGTATATTTAGACTAAAATAAAGTCTTTAATCCACAAACTTATTAAAATCAGCTAAAATTTGGGCTACATCTTTTCCTAATATTACAAATAGAGACATAGTATAAATCTTATCATACCAAGATTCAATCTCTTGATTAGATAATCCCGTAAGCATTTGATCCTCATTATTATGACGAATATTGAATTTATTGTACATATAAAACAACTTCTCTAAAGCTTGAATTTTATCATTATTTGCTTTTAATAAATCCTTTAATTCACTAGATTTATTAAGTGGTTTTCTCCAGGGCTCCAATAAATCTGCAATTTTCTTAAGAAGCTCTTTCTTTCTTTCAATATTACCTTTATTAGAAAAGTGATTATATTCCAAAATACTTAAAGCTTCTTTTATATCAGCAAATTCTGTTACAGCCTGTGCAGCCTCATTAGCAAATACATTATTTTCTACAATAATTTGTCTATCGTCAATAACAATAAACTTATATCCCAAAGAGGAAATAACCCTTTCAATCTGAGTTTTAATTATATTCTTTTGACTTTCTATCTCTTGATTATCTAAGTTATCTAACATAGAGATTAAATCTACATACATTTCAGCATATAAAAAATATTTATCAAACTCTGAAATATCAAAACATTCTAAATAAATAGTACTGAGTAATTCTTGAAGCGATAAAAAGTGTTCTCTTCGCTTATAATATTTGGCAAAATTTTCTGCAACCAAATCATGCAAAGAATACGACTTCCTTCGATGGAAGCAACACTCTTGTATAAATAAATTATTTAACTTTTGCAACTCAAAATTAACATCAACTTTCGAGTTTTTTAACAAGTCAAAAAAGGTTCTTCTCATATATACCATGTCTCCCCTTACAATACTAATTTTCAGCTTCCTTATCCGCTACTAGTTGCGTAGTTTCTGGTTGTTTCAAATCAAACATCCCATGCATCATCTTATCCGGCAAGCCATAATTCATGACATTATTTTCTACTCGACTATAAATAGCACTCCCAAGAGCATCACGAATGTCCTCAAATAGTTTTTTATCTTTTAACAACATCTTAAAGAACTCTTCATTATCTTTAAATCGCTTAACAGCAATACCCATAAACTCTTGGTCAAATAATATTTTAAAGGTTTTAAATCCGTTGTTATTAATATAGTCACGCCACTTAGGATCTTTTGCAATATCTTGTTCTATTTGCAATATCACTTTATCCATTTCAGTAAATTCAGTGCCATAACGTTTATTAAAGTCCTCAATAATCTCGTTAATCGTTGTAATCAAGCTATTTTTACGACCTACTTTTCCGGTAATAGGTTGCAATCCAGTTTCTTCTGGAGCCAAGTCAATCGACCCATGTGAGCCTTTTTCCAAACGATAGTATTCGAGCATTATCTTATCATCTAAATCGACATGGTCCTGATGTTCTTTTGGCAGTTGAATAGCAAGGAACTTAGCATAGATACTGAAGGTATGAAGATCTTTATCAAACAATCTACACACCTGTGTGATAAAGGAATATAAACGATTAAAATGTTGTAGAGTCCCTTTAAAAATATCTCGATCAGCCTCCTCTAACGATTCAAAGCGTTTGATAGCTGGCATAATATACGATTGAAGCTTCCCTAAATCTCCCATCGTTTGATTTTGGCTTTGATAGAATAATTCTCCAAATTGTTCTATATCATGTACATCATAAACATTGAACTTATCTAAAGTTGACTTAACATCATATAACGTATTAGGATCGGTTTCTTTATCTAACTTAGTTTCTTGATAGAATGGTGCGAAGGAGCTCAAAATATCATCTTCACTATTAACAAAGTCTAATACAAATGTATCTTGTTTGCCTTTCATAGTTCTATTAAGGCGAGATAGTGTCTGAACAGCTTTTACCCCTGAAAGCTTTTTATCCACAAACATGGTATGCAACAAAGGCTCATCAAAACCAGTCTGATATTTCTCTGCAACGATAAGCATGCCATATTCATCGTTATGGAATGTGCCTGGTAAGGCTTTTTCCTTAATGTGATTGCCTTCTTTATCTATATTCAAAGACTCTTCCGTATAGGTTCTCCCATTATCATCAATCTCACCAGAAAAGGCTACCAACACTTCCAAATCTGGACGTTCCATTTGCTCTATCTGACGACGAAACTCTTGAACATAGCGAACTGCATGTAGTCTTGATGGTGTAACAACCATGGCCTTTGCACGACCACCAATCTTATGTCTAGTTACATCCATAAAATGGCGTAACATAACCGCTGTTTTTTGTGTAATATTATGTGGATGCAAGGTTTGGAATTTACGAATAGCTTTCATTCCAGCCGCTGAATCCAATTCAATATCAACATCAACAAGACTAGCTATTTTATAGTACGTATTGTAGGTCATGTAATTCTTTAAGACATCAAGAATGAAACCTTCATCTATAGCTTGTTGCATAGAGTAAATATGGAACGGATGATATTCACCCATTTCATCACGAGTACCAAATAGTTGTAAAGTCTTCGCTTTAGGCGTTGCAGTAAACGCAAAGAAAGACAAATTATCATGCTGCCCTTGTGCGACTAACTCCTTAACAAGTTTATCCTCTTCATCTAAGGCATTTTCCTCATCTTCATAAGCCCACTCAGCATATTCTTGAAGAGCTTTCTCTGTATTTGCAAGAGCTTGTTTTAATTTACGAGCTGCAGATCCAGTTTGAGAAGAATGTGCTTCATCTACAATGACAGCAAAATTACAACTTTGTGCTTTCACCTCTTCATAAATAACAGGGAATTTTTGTAATGTAGTAATGATAATAGGCGTACCACTTTCAATAGCCTCTTTTAACTGTTTAGATGTTTTATCCACACGTTGTATAACCCCTGGAGTGTGGTCAAATTGAGAGACCGTATTCTGTAATTGACTATCTAAAACCTTTCGGTCTGTAACAATAATGGTAGACCAAAAAATCTTCTTATCATCCTTATCATGCAACCCAGACAAGCGATGTGCCAACCAAGCAATAGAATTAGACTTACCAGAGCCAGCAGAGTGTTGAATCAAGTAATTGTGCCCTGCACCATTCTCTTTTACATGTTCTAACAATTTTGTTACTACATCTAATTGGTGAAAGCGCGGGAAAATCAATATTTCATCAGTTATATTACCAGCGCTATCTTTCACAACAGATAAATGCATATATTTTTGTAAAATTTCTAACAATCTATCTCGTTGAAGAACAGATTCCCATAAATAGGAAGTATCGTACGTATCAGAATTAGGATTGCCAGCACTTCCGACATTACCAGCACCATTAGAACCTTGATTAAATGGAAGAAAATACGTGCTACTGCCATTTAATTTTGTTGTCATATGCACTTGTGTTAAATCTACTGCAAAATGAACTAACACACGGCTATTAAACTTAAAGATTTGATCTTTGTTAGATCTATCAAACTTATATTGAGAAATCGCATTTGTTGCATTCTGTCCTGTAAACTGGCATTTCAATTCCATACTAACAACAGGGATACCGTTTAAGAACAAGACAATATCTACACTGTTGTTATTTAATACAGAATAATGTAACTGCCGAGTGCAATGGAATATATTGGATTCATATTGTACTCGTGCAGTTTCATTCATGGAAGTCTCTGGTTTCCAATACACAACTCGGAAGGTAATGCCTCTATCCTTAAAGCCATGACGCAAAACAGCTAACAAGCCATCATGCTCTACAGAATCATTAAAGCGCTTTAAGAATTGCTGCTCACAAGAGTCTCCATATAACTTCGTATACCGTTCCCATTTCTTTGGTTGGCTTTGTTTTATAAAAGACAACAGTGTTTCAGTATCAAGAGCCAATTCACGATTAAATACCTTAGGATTGCCTTTTACATATCCGCCTGCAGTACATAAAAATGATGCAATATCATCTTCAAATCGCTTTTCTTTTACGTCAAATTCAGACATGAGGCACCTCCTTTTTACCAGTTACTACTTCATAAATTAAGGACTTCTTGTATTCAATAAGTTTATCAATGAGAGAATGTTTTTTTTGTATAACAGTGTCCATATTAGAACATTTATTATCAAGATATTTAACAATATTTTTTTGCGACTCTAGCGGAGGAATCAAAACCTTTATATTTCCCAGAACCTTCATACCTATATTTTGCTGTGTACCATATGACCAACCTTGCTCTACCTGTACTCTAAATATATTAGAAAGTAATTGATAGTATAAAAAGTCTTGTTCCACAGTACTCGAATCACCACGAACTAAGGCCAAAGGCGACCAAATATCAAACACTTGATCAGTAGTAACAATCCCTATATTTCCAGTTGTAGCACCTGATTTTACGATAAATATATCGCCTTTTCTAGGAGACACTTTTTTTTGAAATCTTTCATGATCTTTCAAAGAAATATATCCACGTTTATAATCAAGATTAATAATTCCACCTTTAACAGACTCAGCCGAAACAAATGGAATCCCTTCATCATATAGAGTAGGGGTCTCATGAGGTCCATCTGTAATTGGAGTTAATAATACTTTTTTTAAACTATGAATATTACAGTTTATAGGAATATTGCCCAACCATTTAAATCCACTATATTCCATATTTGTAGTAGAGTCTAATCCTTTTGTAATAGTTTCAGTAATAATAGACTGTTTATATTCCTGTAGCTTTTCAATAACAGCTTGTTCTGTAAGAATAATATTATCAATCTGAGTGCATTTAATATCGAGATAATCTGCTATATGATGCTGAACACTTAATGGTGGTAATAATGTTTTTATAATAGCCATTTCATTATTCATAATTTTATAGCCATTTGTATCTATACGTCTCTCATTATATGCAATATGCTCAAGTGCATATTTTTGATATCGTAGATCAACTAAATCTCCTATAGGATTTAAAGTACCACATACATTAGTACAGTTATAATAGCCATCACGCAAAAATATTGAACCAGCATTGGCACCATCAGTAGTCCAAGTTAATTGCGGATAATCATAATCATATGTATCAATATATCCTAAACATCCATTATCTTTTGTCTGTGAAGAATATACAGGATAGCCCGTCTCATCCAATTCAGTTTGTGCAATAACACGACCTCTCCCTATAGTGAACAATCGTTTAACACTAACTAACTCCCAATCTGCAGGCATATTGCCAATCCATGGTACACCACTATCTTTCATTTCTCGCATTATTTAAACACCTCTACTAGAGCGCCATCCAAATCATTTTCCAAAGCCTTAATCTCAGCCATAATTTCATCAGTTGAACGTGGCGCTACATATTTGTAAAAATGACGTGTAAAGGGAATTTCATAACCAATCTTATTCTTCTTTGTATCAATCCATGCATCTGGAGCAAAAGGTAATACCTCACGTTTGAAATATGTTTCTATATCCTCTTTAAGCGGTACGATTTCAGTATCGCGACGTTTGGTGTCAGCTTTTGGCTTACCTTTTACTAATACAGGCTTGCCATCTTCATCAAGTACTGGTCGTTCAACCGTAATTTTTGTATACCCAAAGTCTTCATTATCAAAAATTTTACTGATTTCCGTTTCTCTGAACTCACCATAAATCTTAGTAATCTCCTGAATAGCGTTTTCAGGAATATCATTCCGTTTATTACCTAATGACTTACGTCGTTTTTCATATAAATCATTAGCATTAATGAGTTGCACCTTACCTTCTCGAGGTGTACCAGCTTTCTTATTTGAAAGCACCCAGATATAGGTTGCAATTCCAGTGTTGTAGAAAATATCATTTGGCAAAGCAATGATAGCTTCCAATAAATCATTTTCCAGAATATATCGTCTAATTTCTGATGGGCCACTACCCGCATCACCTGTAAATAATGGTGACCCATTATGAATAATCGCAATGCGAGCACCTTGAGGGTTCATCTTTTTAATAGCATTTTCTAAAAATAGCATTTGTCCATCAGCTGTTGATGGCAAACCAGGGCCAAATCGGCCATCAAAGCCTAATTTAGCTTCGTTTTTAACAATGGCTTCTTCATTTTTCCATTCTCGGCCAAATGGCGGATTAGAAATAATATAGTCAAAGGTTTCACCTGAAAATTGATCATCAGATAGTGTATTGCCACTTTTAATACGTTCCGCATCATTGCCTTTAATGAGCATATCTGCCTTACAAATTGCAAAGGTCTGATCATTCAATTCTTGGCCAAATGAAATCAGTTTAGATGTGCTATTCAAGTTCGCAAGATATTCTTCTGCTACTGAAAGCATCCCACCAGTACCACAAGCACAATCATAAATGGTACGAGCCACATTTTGTCCACTTAGCATCGCATTATCGTCATGGAAGAGAATATTAACCATTAAACGGATCACCTCACGAGGGGTATAATGCTGACCAGCATCTTCATTGTGAGCTTCTGAAAATCGCCGGATAATCTCTTCAAATACGTAACCCATTTCAAGATTACTGATATGATTCGGATGCAAATTAGCCTTATCAGTAGTAAATTCTTTTATTACCATATACAAAATATGCTTATCGGCCATTGTTGTAATATGATTATCAAATTTGAACTTTCTAATGATATCTTGCACATTATCAGAAAAACCATTGATATAATCTCTGAAATTACTTTCAATATTATCAGGGTCATCAAGCAAGGTCTTAAACGTATACTTACTGATGTTATAAAATTTATGACCAGCTACTTCGTACAATAAACCATCTAATAAATCCAAATTCTGATCTTTTAATTTATTATATGTATCAAGTACCGCAGGTTTTGTATCAGCTAAAATACAGTCAAAACGTCTTAGAACTGTAAGGGGTAAAATTACCTCTCCATATTCGTGTGGTTTATACACACCTGTTAATTTATCTGCAATTGCCCAAA
Organism: Veillonella parvula; assembly: GCF_002005185.1. GTDB lineage: Bacteria > Bacillota > Negativicutes > Veillonellales > Veillonellaceae > Veillonella > Veillonella parvula_M. The sequence goes on along the minus strand of NZ_CP019721.1, from coordinate 747,943 downwards.
TGAGGGACGCTTTTTCATTCACACGACTACTTAAACTCATGGTACCTCCGTACATATATATAACAGCATAAAAAACTACTAACGTTTATTCAGAACTTCTTAAAATGACCACTAATCATATAAAAATAAGAATAGTTTACTTAATATTTAAATTTTACCATTAAAGTTCGTAAAAATACCACCAGACCAGCCCTTTTCCTAGAAAAGCACATATGTTTGTAGTATAATACAAATAAGATATCAGCACTTTAATTAGGGATTACAACATACATTGACAACAGATTGCAATATTTGTTATAGTAACTATACAAAGAGTTAGTAATGAACCTGAGGGAACATTACGGAGGCGAAGCAATCTGCGGATTACTTCGCCTCTTTTTTTATTGGGGGATGAACTTTATGGCAAAACCATTCCAAACTCATAATCAGCAACTAAAAATGCTCCGTAAGCGTAACATTCTTATTACTAATGGCAGTAAAGCAAAGGCCATATTAATTAGAGAAAACTACTACCAATTAATTAATGGTTACAAACATATATTTTTAGATACAGTCGAAAGCAAGAAACGACAAGATGATTACTATAAAAATGGAACTACTTTTGAACAAATATATGCCCTATATGAATTCGATAGAAACTTAAGGAATATTCTCATGAAGTATATTCTTATGACAGAAAACTCTATAAAATCCAAAATTGCCTATCAATTCTCCTCAGAACATCCAAAAGAAGCATTCAGCTATTTTAATATCAATAATTATAGAGATACTAACCACCAGCAAACGACTTCACTAATTGCAACGCTATCATCGGTAACTAAGCAAAACACTGACTCCAACACTAAGTCAGGACCATTTTACCACTACTTTAATGAACATAAAGAACTTCCCCTATGGGTACTGATAACTAAGCTTACTCTGGGGCAAACATGTAACCTTTTTTATAATCTAAAAGAGCCCACCCAAATCGAAATTTTAAAATCAGTACTCTATGAATTCAAAAACAACTGCAATGTAGCAGCAACTAAAATCACTCTTCAAAATTATTTAAAAGATTTTATGAGTGCAATAAACTGTATAAAAGCATTTCGCAATGTTTGTGCACATGAAGATCGACTCTATGACTACTATGCTAAAAATAAGGATGGCAAACCCATTCAAACTAGCTTCTTTTATATAAGTATCACGACACCAGCATTCCAAGGTGGAGTTTTTGATATCATCTTACTACTCCGCTTATTCCTTTCAAAAAAAGACTATAAACAATTGCTACGTCGTATATTTGATGAACTAAACAGACTAGAAAATGAATTACCTTCGAATCTTTATTCTGAAGTTACTCGTAAAATGAAACTACCTAAAGATTGGACATCCGAGTTAAACAAATTCATTTAATATGACAGAGCCTTATCACCATATATATTAGATGAATCCCCTCGTTCAAATTATTTTATAAAAGTATAATTAATTTTTCAGCTATTCAAAGCAAGAGGACTGATATTTAAAACAGCAGTCTTCATTTATTCATAAATTATATCAAAATTTTTCACCTGGATTTATCACAAATCTATCACATTTGATAGTATCTATCCTAAATTATTCTACTGTTCAAAATTATTGTAGGTGCTATAATGAACTCATCAAAAGGAACAGGTGCTCATATAATACTAAACGCACTATTCCAAAGCTATAGTTAGTAGTTTATAAAAGGAGATCATCATGACACATACACAATTAACACAACTCGTACAAGCTTTAATAGATGCACCTACAAGCAACCCTACATTAAAAGAATTCGCTCAATCTTGGATCAATGCAGAAGGCAAACCTGAGCAAGAAGAACTTACAAAACAACTCGTATCCGTTGCAGAGCAAAACATTGCTCTTATCGACGAAACAATTGGCTTTGCCGGCTCTGAACTCGCTACACAAATCCTTGGCGCAGAAGGTGCTGCTAATCTATTGCAACACGCTAAAGACATTAAAGCAAAAGGCGCTGAATTCTGTGACTGTCCTGGATGCGTGGCATGTAAACACGTTATCGATTTGAAAGCGGAAATTGAATAATAATATATTACCTAGTGAGAGGTCATCAACACACTGTTGATGGCCTTTTTATATACAAAAACGGCCCCTCATGGAGGAGCCGATTTAATTAACAATATATTTGTGAAAGCTTTACTTTCACAGTCTACTCAGACGTTTCTTGCATCCGTTGAAGCATTTTAAAGCTCACGGCGATATTAACGAAAATAATCAACAGTGTTAGGAACGAATAGGCTAACAGCATGTAGTTCGCCGACACCGCATCATATATCTGATATGTGCAATATCCGGCTGTGATAATGCCACTGAGGACACCCGGTATATATTGTCGCAGGAATATGCTTTGAAATACATGCCCGATTACATGGTATACATAGGCTATGATTATGGTGAGATAAAAATCGAAGCTTTCAAAATATATACTTAATCCCAGTATAATCAACAAGAGTATGAATTCCTGATAGATGATTGCATTGATTCTGAAAGATGTAAACGCCCCCGATAAAAGTCGTCGTTGCAATTGCGGATTCCGATCCATAAAGCGAGGAAACAAAAGTATTTCCTCAAGTTCGTGCAGCATGAAAATGCTGGGGAACAATAAGAAAAAACTATGCAGATCCATAAGGCGCCTCCTTGATAAATCCGATTAAGTTTATTATGACGCTCTATAATTATCCCTTTTTCACTTGCACGCGCAACACGGTTTTCAATTTTGCAGGCTCCACCTTTCGCGCATCGGACAAATAGATTTCCCGATGCCACTCATTATTAGCACGTTCCAAATTATGAGCAGTACAGAACTCATCTACTTTCATAAATGATTCCGGTTCGTCATCGTAAGGCCCGACATGCAATATCTGCACACAATCTCCATCCTCTATCGATTCAAGGCGCACGTCCTTAAATCGAGGCAACGATTTTTTCTTGGACACATTAACAATGGCCGCCTCTAACACGTCAGGCGTCACAAAATCCGGTTGTCTGATCATCATCCGATATTGCAAATTATTCTTATCAAACTGCTCCGTATGCTCAATCTGCTTCCAGAGAGCCTCCAACGGATACACGGTGTAATCAAAGTACCCATCCGGCGTCACGCCCTTTTTCGGCAACATCTTTATCCCGTAGGACAACGAATATAACGCCTCGATATCATCGGCAAAGGCCGCATGATTTGGATTTCCCACGCCGTCCAAAACGAGAAACTTCATGCTCGACACCGTAACCTGCACCGCCTGCTGCTTTGGACAATACAAATCCTTTTCGTGCTTGCGCCATTCATGCTTTACTGCTGTCATAATTAACCCCTCTTTCTGAAAGAAATATATGATTTCTTTTATCGTAAGGGAGGATTATGAAAGATAATTAAAAGCCCCTATGCCAAAGCATAGGGGCTCTTTTCACACACTCGCTTTCACAAGTGCTTGTGTATATGGATGTACCGCTTCTTTGAGTCGTTTTGATTCGATGGTTTCCACGATTTGTCCGTCTTTCATGACGATAATTCGGTCTGTTACGGCTTGTAATAGTCCGATGTCATGGCTAACAAATATATAGCCGAAGGGTTGTTCCGTATGAAGTTTTTGTAGGAGGTCTAGCACTAATTTTTGGTTCACCGCATCAAGGGCTGATGTAGGTTCATCAAAGAGTACCAGTTTTGGGTTCATCAGCATAATTCGTGCTAATACAACGCGTTGCAATTGACCGCCGCTGACTTCATGAGGGTATTTATTAACCGTATTCTCAGGCAAATCTACTCGTTGCATCCATTTACGAATATCGTCCTTTGCTGCCGCCACATCCATAAGACCATAATTGATATACGGCTCTAAAAGAAATGCTTCTATGTTCATCCTCGGTGGAATCATCGCCAAGGGATTTTGGAACATCATCTGCATAGAGCGATATATTTCTGTATGATTTTGAATGGAATGGATTTCCTCACCAAAGAGTCGCAAGGTGCCAGATGTAGGTTTTTCTAACATAGCAATCAGCCTAAGCAGCGTACTTTTACCGGAACCACTACCACCTGCAATGCCTACTCGTTCATTGGAAGCCACGGAAAAGGATACGTTATCAACGGCGCGGACCGTATGATTGTGGTTCGTATATTGTTTACAGATTTTCTCGAGTTGAATCATACTACACCACTTTCATTACGGAATCTAACAAGATGCGAGTATACTCATCCTTTGGATGGGCCATGACCTCTTCGGTGGATCCCACTTCAACGAGTTGCCCCTTATTCATAACCCCAATGCTATTGGCAATACGAGCAGCCGCCTTAATATTATGGGTTACAATAATCACCGTTGCCCCAAGAGCCTGAGTAACCTCCTTCATGAGATCTAACACAGAGGCTTGCACCAGCATATCTAAGGCACTAGTCGGTTCGTCAGCAAATATGATACTCGGCTTCAAGATGAGGCTTAAGGCTATTGCTAACCGTTGTTGCATGCCACCGCTCAACTGAAACGGATAGGACTGCAAGATACGTTCTCCGTCGGTTAAGTGAACGAGATTAAGCATATCTATAACGCGGCTTACATCATAACTTTCACCATGAGCACGGAATAAATCTTTGAAGTGATTTTCTACGGTTCGATTTGGATTTAGATAGGCGCTGGGATTTTGAAAGATCATGGAAATCTTCGTACCCCGCAATTGTCGCCAATCACCATCACTCAATGTAGAAACATCGGTGCCGTTTAGCAAAATTTGGCCGCTAACGTTAGCTTGTTTCAACATGCCAAAGGCGGCACGAACTAACGTAGATTTACCAGAGCCACTTTCACCAACGATGGCAAAGACCTCACCATTGGGCACGGAGAAGGATACATCGCGCACCGCTTGCTCCGCACCGTATGAAATTGTAACCTTATCAAATACGATACAATCAGATTTATTCAATAGTAGAATCCTTTGTTAATAAGTAGTAATCGATTGGATGTACTGGTACATTTTTAACTTTTGTAGTAGATACAACTGTTGCACTTGGATACAACAAATAGATATCTGCTACGTCATCAACTAAGATTTGTTGCGCTTGTTTTGCAATATTAGAGCGTTCGTTTTGATCAAATGTTACTGACAATTGGTCGATTAACGCATCTACTTGAGGGTTAGAGTAGCCACCAACGTTTGCTTTCGCACCAGTTTTGTAGAATAAGCTGAGGAACCAGTAAGGATCGTTTGTAGACATAGTCACTACATTGCGTTCTACTAAATCGAAACCATCTGTACCAAGTGTATCTACTTCATCAGGGCTTTGTAATTTCTTAAGAGTTACAGCAATACCTGCTTTTTTCAATTCTTGTTGAATTTCTTCGTATAAGCTTGTATCTTTACCCCAAATAGCAATAGTAATCGCTAATTCCTTGCCATCTTTTGCATACATGCCGTTTGCATTCTTAGCGTAACCAGCTTGAGTCAAGATTTGGTCAGCTTTTGCTACATCTGTCATCGGTTTATTAGCGATCGCATCATAACCTAAATTGGCAGATGGAGGGAATGGTGCAGCCCCTGGTGTGGAGCCGTTACCAATAATTTTTGCCATGGAGTCATAGTTAATAATATGAGCAATAGCGGAACGCACAGCTTTATCATGTAATGGAGATGCTTCTGTGTGGTTTGCTTTCAACATAAACACACGAACGCCAGCAACGTCTTGAATATTGAAACCGTCTTTGAACAAGCTGCGGTTAGCAGAGTCCACTTTTTGAATTACGTCTACGTCTTTAGATTGCAACGCCATAGCGCGTTTATTATTGTCTTCGATGTCTTTTACTGTTACAGTATCAAGACCTGGTTTGCCACCCCAGTAATCTGCGAAGGCTGCGAGTTCGATTGTTTCACCTTTTGTGAAAGCAGTGATTTTATAAGGACCTGTGAGAACTGGTTTAGATGCTACGTCTTTAAGATCTGCAGTGTCCATGATAACGAACGCTGGTTCAGTTAAGCTAGATAACAAGGAACCATTAGGTTCTGTAGTTTTAATAATCAAGTTTTGACCATCTACTGTGATGGACTCGATTTTAACAGCTTTCGCGGAACGAGCACTTTGTTTCATTGTGTACTCGATAGACTCTTTAACCTTTTGTGGAGTCATAGGCGTACCATTATGGAATTTTACATTTTCACGGATGTGGAATTTCCAAGTTGTAGGGTCCACATTTTCCCAAGAATCTGCCAATTGAGGGGCAAATTTCATGTCTGGCGTAACAACAGCCAAGGTTTCACCAGCACCGATACGAGTCAAGGTCCACGCATCCCACTCGTGAGTTGGATCTAATGTTTCACCAAACCAATACAAACCAACATTCATATGCTTCCCTTGTTTGCCGTCTTTAGCCGTATCGCTACCGCAACCAACCAAGAGAGCTACCATGCACAGCATAGTTAGACACGCTAGTAACCAACGTTTCATAATATCTCCTTTAAAATACATTGCCTCGTCGAGGCTTTCACTATAAAAAAATCTATACACAGTACGGTTAACGAGATACATCGAGGGCATCGCGCAACGCATCACCAATATAGTTAAATAAAACAACAGTAATAAAAATAGCGAGCCCTGGGTAAATTAGCAGCCACGGCGCCGTTTGTAGAAAATCTCGGGAGCTCAACAAGATAGCGCCCCACTCCGGATCCGGCGGTTGCACACCGATACCTATGAGCGAGAAACTGGCTACCAAAATGATGACATCCCCAAGATGTTGAATAATAACGATCACCAACGGTGGCAATACATTCGGCAGAATATAGCGCCACAGAATTCGTAGATTTGAAGCACCTGACATACGAGCAAAGGTAATATACTCCGCGTGGCGTTCAATCTGTACGAGGCCTCTAGTGATACGGGCATATTCCGCCCATTTCGTAATGCACAAGGAAATGATTACATTCGTTATGCTAGGTCCCATAATACCGATGAAAGCAATGGCAATCACCATGTTCGGGAACCCTAGTACCAAATCAATCAAGCGAGATAACCAACGGTCAATGCTAGGTGTAGAGAATCCTGCCAATCCGCCAATAACGATACCAATAGCACCACTAATACCGATAATGGTAAAAGCAATGCCTAACGAAGCTTTACCGCCATAGAGAATCCGAGACCAAACATCTCGCCCTAACTGGTCAGTACCTAATAAATGAGTACTGCTTATGTCTTGTAAGCGGTCTGCAACACTAGTCGTCTCCGGATCGAATGGTGCTATATAAGGAGCACATAGGAAAAATACAATCCATAGAGCTGCTAATACAAACATAGCATATAAAGTGTAAGGCTTTCGTCTATTCATAGGAGCCTCCTTTTATAGCGGCTCTTCGTTTTGGATTTAGCCAAATGCTCAATACATCGATGATAATATTAATCACGATGAACACCATAGTAATCCAAATAATATAGCCTTGCATCAATACATAATCACGAGCTGTAATCCCTTGCACCATCATGTACCCAATGCCCTTAATGGCGAATACCATTTCAATAACGGCAGACCCACCTAGCATAGCGCCCATAGTTACCCCCATCATAGGCAACAACATAAGTCCCACATGAGGGAATATGTAACGGGTGTAGACCATCCATTCTGGCAATCCTAATGCTCGCGCCCCCTGTACAAAGGGCTGTCGCGACACTTCTAAAATAGCATTGCGCAATCGACGAATGTAGAGACCACATATCCATAAAGCAAGGGTTACCGCGGGCAATACATAGGCAGAAAAGCCATTGGTATTCATTACCGACACTAGCTGTAATTTAACACCGAATAAGTACAGTAATAATAAACCGACCCAGAATCCAGGGATTGCTAATGCTAGGAATGTAACGAGACGAACCCCATGATCAATCCATGAGTCTTGATACTTTGCAGATAACATACCGAGTGGTATGGTCACCACTATCCCCATAACAAGAGCTAAGGATACTAACCCCAAGGTATTAGGCAAGGCGCCACCAAGAATGGTCGCTACTGGTAAAGCATACAGAATGGACTCACCAAAGTCCCCTTGTACAATTTGACCTAACCAACGTAAGTATTGCCGCCACCAAGGATCATTGAGCCCTAACTGCTCTCGTATCTGTGCAACCACAACTGGATCTGGTGTAGCCCCTACAAGATTAAACTTCATCGACACGGGGTCGATAGGAGATAATTTTATCAATACAAATGTACCGATAGTAACCACCAATAAAATACCTACAATACTCGCTAAACGCTGTAGTATTAATCGATACAACACATCACCTGCCCTCTTTAATAAAAATAATCCTATTTTATTATATCAAGACATTGTATATATGTATATGTACTTAAGAACGATTATCATTATGAAAGTTTTGCATAGCAACAAAAACGGCCCCTCATATGAGGAGCCGTTCCATATAAAACCCTTACAGTGTCCATGCGAGTGCTTCACCACAGCTCGCATGCCTATTCCACTAGACCTGGGCTTTTATATATTATTTTGTATGTAAATTTGGTGCAACTGTATTAGCAACGATGGCTTTAGCCATGTCACGAGTTACAGGCCGTTCGAAGTACATCCCATGGGTTTGTCCGTCTTTGGTCCAACCTATGAGATATACCATTTTATTGCCACCTTTAAAAATAACCTTTGTGCCGTTTACTTTTTCATTAGCTGTTACACGAAAATCGCTATAATCGCCGCTAATATCTTCTTTTATTTCATTAGATACGCGATACACGATGCGTTTGCCTGCAGCTTGATTACGAGTAGCATCTTCACCAGCTTGATAAACATAAACCACTTGCAATACATCCTTATCAATAGTACTTATAGATTCAATGTTGTAACCTACAGGCAATATCTTAGGCATTTGAGGTGTAATATTCATATATTTAGCCGCTTCATCTACAGTAGAAAACTCATGAAACGGGCTTGGCATACCAACCATTGGCGCTTCATGTTCAGCTACCACAGATTTAGGTTGATCTGGTTTTACATCAACAGTACCTTGAGCACCCGCAACAGTATAAGAGCCTACACAAGCACAAGCAACAGCCATCAATACAAATTTCTTCAACATGATTATAATCTCCGCTCTTTTACATATACATCTGTACAAACACAACACATGTATTAAGAATATTATAATTTATAAATATATTTTACAAAATATTCTTTATCAAAACTTATTTTATAATTATACCCTAAATGATAGGGAATTTCAAGTAGTTATTTTTAATATAAAATCCTGAGTTCTATATTAGCTACTATACAAACATATATTCAAAATAGATGCTAAGACGCTCATCAGGAGTATCTATGTTTATATATAATCCATCCCTATCTACTATTTGGCAGCAGCTAGGTAATTAAATTTTGGCCCGCTGAGCTTAAACTCAAAGCTAGTTAAATCCACCTCGCCAACACATGCATCGCTATCATAAAGGGTGAGCAAAAAATCTGCGGTCTGTTCACTGCTATGATACTTTTCAAATGAAGCATCGTAATCAAATCCGCTTTTACCTGAAGCTACATCGCAGAACTCGCTTTTAGTAGCAGCAGGCGCTAAGATTTTAGCCTGCATTTTAGCATCCACATCCTGTGCAAGTTCATGATACAAGCCCTCTGTGAAAGCACTTACAAAAAATTTTGTGCCACAATATGGTACTACTCCGGGCGCTAAAAAATATCCACCCACGGAGGAAACATTTATCAACTGTGTTTGTTTACATTTATAATCTCGCACGAATAAACTGGAAAGTATCGCAAGTGCAGTTACATTTAAATCTATCATTTTTACCATTTTTTGAATATCATGATTGCCCATGAATCCAAAATCACCAAAGCCTGCATTATTAATAAGTGCCTTTAACTCATAGCTTTTAAGGTCATCCCAAAGCGCTAAAACGTTTTCGCTACGCGAGAGATCACAAGGTTTTACAATAACGTCTGAATCAGGCGAAATGTTAGCAATCTCGCCTTTCAAATTTTCTAATAATTCTGCTCTACGTGCAATAACGATCAAATTTTCTCCACGGCGTGCAAAAGCTTTTGCCGTAGCTGCTCCTATGCCTGAACTTGCTCCTGTAATAACGATATATTTTTTCATTTTTTTGCCTTTCCTTTATAAATAAGATGATTCGGCTTTATTGCACTTGCTTTGCCTCCTTAGTTAACATACGAGACCTTTACTCAGCTTTCACATTAAATCATAGGAAATCTTATTTCTTATGCACCATAAACCCAGCTGCTTGTTGGTTAGCCATGATTGTAACATCAGAAATTTGCAAGCGTTTAGGTTGGTTTGTTACGTATAATACAACATCCGCCACATCCTCAGGTTGGATCGCATCGATGCCTACATAGACAGCTTTAGCTCTTTCCGCATCACCGTGAAAGCGAACTTCACTAAATGGAGTCTCTACGATGCCCGGTTGAATGGTTGTGACCTTAATATCCGTTGCAATCGTATCCATACGAATACCATCGCTCAACATCTTAACAGCCGCCTTTGTAGCACAGTAAACAGCGCCACCTGGATATGCGTAAATACCAGCAGTAGAGCCCATATTCACAATGTGACCTGCATTTTTATCAATCATATAAGGTAGTACGGCTTTTGTTACATATAAAAGACCTTTCACATTCGTATCGATCATAGTCACCGCATCATCGACAGTGCTATCTTGGAATGGATCTAAACCTTGTGCAAGACCTGCGTTATTTACGAGGACATCAACGCCACCAAAAGCCTCAATTACTGCTGGGACCTTGCTTTCAACATCCTCACGACTACGCACATCAAGAACCAAAGTCTCAACGCGCACGCCGTATTCCTTAGACAAACGACCCTGTACCTCAGCTAACACCTCAGCGCGACGTCCAGAAATCAAAACATTATCACCATACTTTGCATACGCCTCAGCAATACAAAGACCAATACCAGACGTTGCACCAGTAACAAAAACATTACGAGCCATAAAAACCTCCTTATCAATCCGAACTATATCTATATTCTAATTATACCACTTTAATATGTAATGGACTCTAGGGCGATACGCGTACCACACGCTCCTACTCCCCAAAATGACATATTGACGCATTTTAAGGTAAAACGCATAGAAATGAAAAAGGATTACCGTTCTGGAAGCGACTTAGGTCACTATGGAGTCTTTCGGAACGGTAATCCTTTGTAATCAGTTATATAGTTTTATTTCAAATGCGCCAACATATCATTTAACACTTCCATGCAATCCCCCACTATCCCATAGTTAGCGTGTTGGAAGATTTCTGCATTTGGATCGTTATTGATAGCTACAATTGTGTCAGCACCAGAGATACCGCTCACGTGTTGAATAGCACCAGAGATACCGAATGCCAAATATAGTTTAGGGCTTACAGTTTTACCTGTTTGGCCTACTTGGTATGGCAATTCAATCCAGCCCTTTTCAACGAGAGGACGTGTAGCACCTACAACACCGCCGATAGCATCGGCAAGTTCGTAAAGCTTATCAAAGTTTTCTTTAGACCCCATGCCACGACCACCGGCCACAATGATATCCGCTTCTTGAATGTTGTACCCAGCTTTGCTGAACGGAATGAAGTCAAGACGCTTCATGCGAATGTCTTCAGGTTTAAGGTCAAATGGTTCAATTTGAATGCGGCCCCAGCTATCTGCAATGCGTTCAGGCTTTTTAAATACATTAGGACGGACAGAACCCATTTGTGGACGATGATTTGGGGAAATAATTTCAGCTAAAATATTTCCCCCCAAGGCAGGGCGTGTCCATTCTACAAGACCTTCTTCAGTATCTACGGTCAAAATGGTACAGTCAGCTACGACGCCGTTTTTCATGCGACCAGACATACGAGGTGCTAGGTCACGACCATTATTTGTTGCACCAATCAAAAGAATATTAGGCTTATGATCTTCAAAGAAGTCCGTCAAAACCTTTGTATAGCCGTCTGTTGTATAGTATTTCAAAAGAGGGCTTTCAAAAACGTGAACAATATCGGCACCATGTGCCACAAGTTCCTCCGCCTCGGATTGAACATTCTCACCAAGCAGCATAACTTGAACGAGTTGGCCCAATTCCTTGGCAATACAACGGGCTTGACCGATAAGTTCGTACGTAACTGGATGCACTACGTCATCGATGGTATCCGCTACGACAAAGACGTCTCTATATTCATCAAAATTTGTCACTCCCATTATCGATCACCTCCTTTGGAACCTTCTTCACCTTTAACAGCTGCTAAAACCTTAAACTCACTGGAGGATACACTTTCAACAGAGGCAGCCCGCTGCACAGGATCTTTTACATCTACGCCCTCATCGTTGTTATCTACAGGCTCATCCACAGGTTCTTCGCTCGGTACTAATAGATGAGAAAACTTTTCTGGCTTGATATTATAGGCCAATTCAAGAATTTTCTTAGCGCCTTCGTCCACGGATGAAAGCATTTCTACCTTGCCCCGAAGCGGTGGTTGGTATACCTTGCGCACACGTGTAGGTGAGCCATTGAGGCCAATACGACTTTCATCAATATGCGGCATATCTCGCAATGTAATATGCGTAATCGTGTATCGTTTAGCATAAATCGAGCTCCAAAGACCGGGTTGGCGAGGTTCATTGAGTTCAGCCGTAGCCGTTACCAATAGAGGTAATGGAACTTCCACAATTTCATAACCATTTTCATGTTCTCGTTTTACAATCGCCTTTTGGGCTACTTGATCTACGGATAATTCACAAGCATAGGTAGCTTGCGCCATGCCCAATTCCTCAGCAATTTGAGGCCCTACCTGAGCCGTATCACCATCGATAGCCTGCTTGCCGCAGAAAATGATTTGGAATTCACGATTCATGGTGCGTTGAATATGACGAATAGCAGAGGCAATTGTATAGCTTGTCGCCAATGTATCTGCACCGCCAAAAGCACGGTCTGTAATGAGCACCGCATCATCCGCACCGAGGGATAAACACTCGCGCAGTGCCGCCTCGGCTTGTGGAGGACCCATAGTGACAACGGTTACACGACTACCTTCATATTGGTCTTTTACCGCAAGAGCTGCCTCTAACGCATGCATATCATAAGGGTTTACAATACTAGGCAGACCTGTGCGGATGAGATTATTCGTTTCCGGATCCAGTTTAATCTCAGATGTATCTGGAACCTGTTTGATACATACTAATAACTCCATACACTCACCCCTGTCTAAATTCTACGCCCTTAGCATTACGCGGATATTTCCAAGTTTTTACGATGGTTTCGCCACAGAGAACACGGCAGGTACCGCATTCAAGGCAACCAGCGAAATCAAAGGCTAAATCGCCATTCTCTTGTAATGTATATAAACCAGCAGGACAGCCATTTACGAGTTTCATTTTCTCTTCCAGACCAAAGCCAGCGCCATCCACAATGATATGAGGAGACGTTTCATCTACATAGTATTTATTGGCGCCCAAGCGCTCTTCTAATTTCATAGGGAACGCACCCCTTTCCAAGCATCACGAATCAAGGTAACTAAACCTACATCACTTACACTACTCATCAATTTTTTCATCATTGGTACTGCCCCATCACCGTTTACAGTGAATACATCGCGCATCACATGATTCACAAGAGCTGGATACTCTTTGAATATACGAGGGTTGGATGCGAGGAAGGCAGGCATATTTTTATAAAGTTTCATGTCCTTATATAGCCAAGAATTCTTGATTTGACGTTCATACAATTTAGCAACGCGCTCCATGTTCTCATCGCGCAAGGCTACGTTAACCGCATCCGCTGCACACATACCAGATTCGATGGCGAGGTCCATCCCACGAATGGTATACCCCAAGTTCATACACATGCGCGCTGCATCACCGACGATAACATACCCATTACCACCCAACTTAGGCAGCGCTTTAAATCCGCCTTCTGGCACGAGATGCGCACTATGTTCCTTCAATTGACCATTTTTTAATAGTGGTGCGATTCTTGGATGGTTTATGAAAGCTAACAGCATATCATCTACCGATTTAGTAGCTTTACCGATATCTTCAAGGCCTACAACCATACCTACGGAAAGGCTGTCTTTATTCGTATAAATAAAGCCCCCACCCAATAGACCATCGGTCATATCGCCCAAAGTAAGCCACGCCATCCCCTCATCGCCAGATAGCATGAGGCGATTTTCAAGATCTTCTTTTTTGAGTTTATATACTTCTTTCACCCCTACAGCCATTGTTCTTGGATCTGTAGGACCTGTAAGACCAGCCTGTTCCAATAATAATGTGTTAGAACCTTCTGCGATGATAACTAGTTTTGCATATACTTCGTCATCGTGACAGCGAACCCCTATTACGCGGCGACGTTTTCCTTCACCTTCGGTAATAAGCTCTGTTACCTGTACATTAGATACGAGAAGAGCTCCTTTTTTCTCTGCCTCTTCTGCTAGCCATTTATCAAATTTAGCACGCAATACTACGTAGGATTCTTCATTAGGTTCACCATCTTCGTAACTGTACTCGATAGTGGTCATTTCATTGCCCGTACCAATAGAAATGCGCTCTTTTGTTACCTTTCGTTCCAACGGCGCACGGTCTCTAAAGTCCGGTACAAGACGCTCCAAAGAATGTGTATAGATGCGTCCACCCATCATATTTTTAGCACCTGGTGCGGTCCCACGTTCGATAAGTAAAACTTTTACCCTCTGCTCCGCTAAGCGTAATGCTGCCGCAGAACCCGCTGGCCCTGCGCCAACAACGATAACATCAAATGTTTCATTGCGATCAATTGCCATATACTCAGCTCCTTTAAATGAAAGCTTAGACTTACATAAGTTCATATAGTATATATATTTCTCTATTTAGAACCAAAATACCTTTAAAAATTATCACAGAAAGATGAATATATTCTATATTTTTCAGAAATATATTATAAAAGTCTATACATGTTGTATATATACTCATTATATATTAATACTAATGTATACTTTCCCTTCTAGATGAGTGCAATAAAATTCATCAATTCGTGAAATTTATAAGTAAGCCTAGCTTTCACGGTGAAAGTAGCGTATGATAAAGGTAGCAAAAACCCTATACGGAGCAAGACGCGTATAATACGACCGCATAATGCAAGTCCACGGTCAAGGTTGGGAACTCGTTATTTTTTAATTAAGAGGAGGCCCTATGGACCCGTTAAAAATCTTGAAAGCATTATCAAATCCGCATCGGTTAGATATTATATTGTGGCTAAAACACCCGGAAAAAGAATTCGGTGTACAAGTACACTCTAACACTCTTATCGATTTCCCTCATAGTGTGAGCGTTAAGAGTATCCAAAAGCGCTGCGGTGTATCGCAATCTTCTATTTCTACATTTATGAGCATCTTAGAGAATGCTGAACTTGTAGAATCGCGTAAAATCGACCAATATACCTATTTTCGTCGCAACGAAGAGGTTATTCACGAATTTGGCGAATGGTACAACAAAGAAGTATCCATACAGTCTGACGAAATTGACAAATTATTAGAAACGGTTATCTTAGAAGACACTTCATATCCAGCAACTGAGGAAAGCTCCATACCTAGCGAGCAACTGGCAGTCGAAATACGTACTAAGGGACCGCATCATGATGAAGAAAGTAAATAAAAGCCCTTCCCTACTTACCATATCTAGGGAAAAACGAAAAGAGCTATAATTTTGAATATTATAGCTCTTTTTTATGTAATACTATACCATACATAGTATCTTTATAACTCATAATGATAACTTACAATGCAAAAAGAGTGCCTCCCTTTGGGAATGGCACTCTTTACGTTTATACATTTCGTTGTGCTTCATAAGCTCTGAATAGTTTAGATAATAACTCAGGAGCCAAGCGCAATAGTTCTGGATTTTCACAGAACGACACGCGCAATTGTGTTTTACCAGGGTTATTATCACCATTTTTACCGCTATAGAAACCATTGAGCGGCGCCATGAGGAGTGTATATTCCTTACCATCATCAAGGCTCACTGCACCGTGTTCGGCGCACCAGGACGCGAACTCTACACCGTCAAAGCCAGGTTTTGCCACCTTTCTCACGTCGATTACAAAGTAAATAGATGCTTCAGGGCGAGACACGATAAAATCCGGTTCTACCTCTTTAAACCCTTTATGGAGCTCAAAGATCATTTGACGATAGTAGTCGCGTTGTTGCTCATACCAGTTGTGCAACTGCGCATAGGACTCATGCTTCAAAGCGCCAAAGATATATTGGCCCAAGGTGTTAGCGCTAAGGTTTGCCGTATATTCCGCAACAGATTTTTCATAGCATAATTTATTATCCGTAATGATAGCTCCAATGCGAAGGCCACACGCATTCCAAACCTTACTAGCTGTTTCAAGGCTAATACGGCGGCCTTCGATGCCAGGCACATCTTTATCGGTTAAAGCCCAAATACTAGATGTTTCTTTCCCCTTTTCATAAGCCAATTCGCGGTACGCTTCGTCAGAGATAATCCACAAATTATGTTTAACGCACAATTTTGTATATTCAATGAGCGTTTCTTTGCTAAACAATTGACCAGTCGGATTGTCATAAGGAATGATGAGCAACGCACCAGGTTTTGTGTCGATAATGCGCTTCTCTACAGTCTCTACGGACGGCAATTCAAACTCACCATTTTCATTGAGCTCCCGTTCTACTGTTACAGTTTTACGGCCTATGCGAAGACCTACTGCATCATAGTTTGTATAAGAAGGGTTGAACATCAAGAGAGGGCGTTCCTCTTCGCCGGCACCACCACATACGCCAAGCATGATAATTTCCATCGCCATGGATGCACCGTCTGTCACGAGTACATCAAGACCTGTCGTATCAAAACCTTGACTGCGTAAAATGTGTAGAAATGCTTCACGGCATTCATCAGTGCCCGTAGTTGGTACGTATGGCACAATGCCATTGTGGAACGGACTATTGACACCACCCAAATCAAACAACCTACGCTGCATGGCGGGATGCATAGGACGCATTACATTGCCAATAGAACCATTCACCAAGATAGGTGGGTTCTTACGTTCCAAGAATTTAATTTGTCCTAGGCGAATGCCAGACGGCTTGCGAGCCATCATATACGGCGATAATTCTGGTTGTTTCATTTCGATCCAACTCCTCTAAAAATCAACCTTCTCCATGGGAAGGTTTTGATAACTGTGAAAGTAACAAAACACTTACTATACAAGCAAATATACAAGTACATCACAAAACAAAAACTATGAATACCTATAGATAGATACATAATATTATAGAGCTTTTACTATAGAAAATCTATAGTTTTATAACATATACTTATTTACCTATACCTAATTTATCGGTTATTGAAAATAACTCTCATGGTGCTTAGTGCGGTCTCAATATATCATCAAAAATTATAATAAAAATGAAAGAGCCTAACGAGAGGCCCTTTCACCATGATATAGATTACATTTTGAAGCTATACAAATAACTATGATGTAATTGTCAATTATTAGTATAGCTTTATAATCGAACTATTGCAGTAGTTACATCTATTAGCCATTGCAGTAGTTATACCCATTAGATAGTCACTTCTACACCGAGACGGAAGTTGCGACCTTGACCTGTCCACCAGTCACCAGGGTTGCCCCAACGAACGTTAGATTGTTCTGCATAGTATGTATCAAAGATATTGTTGATACGACCAAATATAGTAACATTTTCGCGTACACGATAGTTAGCGCTAATATCCGCCAACCAGTATGTTTTACGTGGGAATACATTATCTGCAGGGCCAGGACGATTAATGATACCGCGGATATCTAAATGAGCATCCCATTTAGCATCGTTGTAATCAAGACCTGCGTTAACAGCATGTTTTGGTACATACCCATCGCGATTTGCTTTACGAGTTGGTGTCGCATCGATATGAGTATAAGTATAGCCAAGGCGTGCGGACAAGTGATTAGTCAATTGCTTACGCACATCCGCATTGATGCCACGAGCTTTTTCAGTGTCAAAATTGCGATATTGGCCTGTGAAGTTTGCTGGATCTGTCATAACCCAACCGATTTTATCCTTTGTACTACGGCTGAAGAAACTAAGATTACTATTCCATGTTTTACCGAATTTGTGGTGTACACCTAAATCAAATTCATGACCTGTTTCTGGTTTCAAATTGCGGTTGCCATTGAAGCCATCAAATAATTGGTATGGTGTAGGGGCTAAGAAGTACTCTTTATACGCAGCATACACATTTGTCTTCTCATTTATATCATAGCCAAGGCTGATGGATGGAGATGTATGGGTGCCGAAGGAGGAATGATGGTCAACGCGGATACCAGGCGTTACAGTCCACTTAGGAGCAAATTTCCATTCATCTTGAATGAAGTATGATGTGTTCGTAAGCTTCACCCCGCCCATATTAAGCACCTTATCTTGTCTCCAGTCAAAGCCGCCTACTACAGTATGGTCTTTTGCTTTATACGTAACTTGATCACCAATACCACGAGTCTTCACATCCGTTAAGTACCCATCATATGTTGTTTTATAATGATTGTTCATCAAGTATAATTGATGGCTCCAGCGATTGCTGATTTTGTTGTTCCAAATCGCGCGTAAGGAGTCATTCGCTTCATTACCATAACGAATATGGTTGAGGGCACCCAAATGGTCGGAGTACATTACATCGCCACGATATGTGTCGTAAGCTATTTTTACATCGTTCTTATCATTAATTGTATTGCCCACCATGAAAGATGCACTATGGCTGTTGCCATGTTGAGGAACACGCACGCCATGACCATCTTTGTAGGAGCCAATGATATCTTTTTGTACGCCTACACGCCAGTACCAATTGTTTTGGCTACCTTCATTGGTAATTGCGTATTGCTCTAAATCATTGCTGCCACCCATCACGCGAAGCTTAGTTTGTACACCTTGCTCAGGTTTTGCAGTAATTACGTTTACTACACCACCGATGGCGCCGGAACCATACAATGTAGAGCCTGCACCACGTTGAACTTCAATGCGATCAATGCTAGACATATCTTTCAAAATAGTCATCGGCGGATTCACACCAGCCGCCCCCATATTGATGCCGTCTACCAAATACAATACTTGGTCAGACCCATTGATGCGGAATGCATTGGAGTTCGTGTAACCTACGCCACCACCATACGTATTAATATCTACGCCCGGTACGATGTTCAAGGCTTCGTTCATATTCGTAGCATGGCGCTCACGAATATCGTCGCCTGTTACTACACCTACACTAGCTGGCACTTCTGAAAGCTGTTGTTCACTACGAGTTGCCGTAACAACAATGGTATGCGCTTCCTTTGCATCACTAGCGTCAACAGCTAATACACTAGGAGCACTCAATGTGCTACCAAATACGAGAGCTAACCCTACGTACATAGATAATCGTTGCATTCTTGATACTTTCATAAAAACCTCCACACATACATTTACATACTATATATATTTTGTGCCATAGAAACCATTGCACGAGTCATAAATTGAGAATAACTCATGACCTGCGAGGAATCTACGAGGAACACACGACGATTGGCGATGGCCTTAACCCCTTGCAAAGCAGGGTCAGAATAGAGTTGTTCTGCCGTTGCTGGCGTAGTGCCATCCGAGGTATAAGCTACCGATGGGATGATGATAATGTCTGGATTCGCTTTAATTAAATCCTCTCGCGTCCCATTATCAAAAGGCCCCAAGCCTAATTGGGCGGCCGCATTGGTAACCTTCAGATATTTAGTCATATCATCAAAGGTTGACCCTTTGCCACCGGTTAAACCAAATTGCGTATAAAATGCTACTACAGGGCGTTCACCGGTATGTTTATTTGCTAACTCTTCGACAGTTTTCAAATCTGCATCCATGCTAGCAATCATCTTTTCATCCGAAGCGTGTAAGAGTCCTGCAATTTCATGGATAACTGCTTTTGCTTCTTCTACCGTAGTCGGAGTCTTATAGACGTAAACGGGAATCTGCATATTCCGCATTTCCCCAATTGCATCTGGAGATATCCAGTTTGGAACTAATACTAAATCAGGTTGTACTGAAAGCATGGATTCAGCAGTTGCTTTCACATGCGTCCCCACCTTGGCAGACTCGTCAGGCACATTGTTAGGCACAGTGCCAACGGCTGCCACTCGGCTCGGATCAACCAAGGATAACACTATATCCTCTGTACTCGCAGCAATAGGGACGATGCGCTTCGGCTCACTAGGCACCGTAACAGTTACACCAGTGCCATCCGTAACCTGATGTGTCGTGCCCGTAGTCCCCGTCTGCGTAGGGCCACAACCGACCACTAGAAGTACCATCATTACTATGGTACATATAATAGATATTCTGTGCTTCATACTAACGACCTTCTATAACCCCTTCCATGGAAATAAATAATGATTGCAAATCTTGTAACATCTCTGGAGATGCGTCCCAATAACCACGCTGAGAAGCCTCTAACAAGATTTCTGTAATGCGCTGCAAAGCCCAAGGATTTACATTCCGCATCCATTCTTGCACTGTTTTATCTAAGGCATACTTGTTAGCATATCCTTCGTAAACCCAGTCTGGTACGACATCGCTAGTGACGTCCCAACCAAAGCTATGAGATACTACATTTGACATGTCCGATGCCCCTTTGTAGCCATGTTTCATCATGGCTTGAATAAACTTAGGATTCTGCGTTTCCCCTTGTACGACGCGGCGAATTTCATCACCTAAGGACCTCATCACAACGCGGCTGCGGTCTGAACTATCTCCCACATAGGCTCGAGGTGCACTGCCCTTTGCTGTCCGCACCGCTGCAATGAGACCACCGTGATAGCTATAATAATCGTCGGCACTCATAATATGCGTTTCCCGATTATCTTCGTTCTTAATGGTTACATCCATCGTGGTTAATCGACGCTGGAACAGCCTCATGTCCTGAGGAATGTCCTTGTGCAGATGAAAGCTACTCCACTTGCTGTAAACTTGAGCAATATCTTGTAAAGACTCCCAGTTTTTGCCTTCAATCAAGGCACCTACACCCGTGCCATAAGCTTGGGGCGGATCGCCAAAGATGCGGAGTCTAGCCTTTTTAGTCGCCAATAGAGGTTCCTCACCTTGCTCAACGAGCCAGTCCACATCATCGTGAATATGCTTTTTCACGTAGTTATCTTCCAAGGACTCATCTAATTCTGCCACCATTTCAACGGCTTTGTCGAGCCAGCCGATAGCAGTAGGCATCATATCTCGAATGAGGCCACTGATGCGGCCCATTACATCGATGCGAGGGCGCTGCAATTCCTCTAAAGGAATCACTTCTAAACCTGACACGCGACCGCCCGATTGCCATTTAGGTCGAACTCCTAACAAGTAAAGGAACTCACCCAAGCACTGACCATGACTTCTAGAATTGCTCGTAGCCCATAGGATGATGCCAATCGTCTCAGGATACCGTTGTTCATTCAAAATATAATCAGCGATAACTTGATCTGCTAACTCTATGCCTAATTGATAAGCTATCTTCGTCGGTAAAGCTCTTTCATCTAAACCATAGAAGTTACGCCCCGTAGGCAGTACGTCGACTTGTCCACTCGAGGGGGCTCCACCAGGACCGGGCTCTACATATCTGCCCTGTAAGGCATTTGAAATAGAGGTTAGCTCGTTCTTGGTGTCACCTAATTTTGGAATATACTCTCGAACGATCGCATTCGCCAAAGGTTCTAACCGTTCGGGCACTGTATAATCTGGTATATTGATCACATGCCTTACAAAGCTACGCAATTCATTCCAAATTCGATCTATGGTAACACTATATCGTATACCATCTGAATGAATTTCGCCAGCATGTTCCGCCATATAAGACCAATCATAACCTAATTCTTCTGCGATGGTGGCAAGGCCTGACGCGATTTCACCTTGAGGAGTGCTTACAATAGCAGTAATAAACTCTTCTAATGCTTCCCCTTCAGGACCTTGCCCCAAGATGTGCAAACCATTGCGCATCTGCATATGTTTCAAGTCGCTCAGCTTTTCGTGGACCTCTGTAATTATATCGTCCACCGTCATGGTAGAACCTCGTTCTTTATCGATGAGATGGCACTCCATGGCCTTTTCTCGAATCACTTCACCTAGAGTAGAGACACTTTCAGGATGTTCCCGCTCAAAATGACTATGTTCATCGAGTAAGGCCTCTAATTCTTCGAACTCATCATAGAGGCCCGCTGTCGTCATCGGCGGCGACAAGTGACCCACTAAGCAAGCCGAACTACGCCGCTTGGCTTGTATGCCTTCCCCAATAATGGTTGTCCAATACGGGTAAATATTTGGCAAACTGGAAATGCCGATTTCCGGATAACAACTAGCGCTGAGTCCAGCCCCCTTACCGGGCAGCCATTCTAGAGAGCCATGGGTACCAACATGGATAAATGCATCAGCTTCAAAGACATCGCGCACCCAGTGATAAAACGCTAAGTATTGATGTGGTGGAGGCAAGCAAGGATCGTGATAAATGGCCGATACATTCTCCCCAAATCCACGGGGTGGCTGTACCGTAATCCACAGATTGCCATTGGAGAAACCTGGGATAATCACGTCATCATCGTAGACGAATACATCCCCTGGGGCTTCGCCCCAAGATTTAATCATCGCCACCTGCGTATCTTCCGGCAGCGTAGCAAAATATGCTTTGTAATCATCGCTACTTAACCGACCTTCTGCAGAGGCTAGTAGTTCATCGGTGAGCATGGAGCGGTCATTCGTCATATGAGACGTTACCACATCCATCAAGTCTGCACTTGTTTCTGGCACCGTGTCGATGGTATAACCTTCCGCCTTCATATCTCGCAATAACCGTAGCACCGACTCAGGTGTATCAAGACCTGCGGCAGAGCCAATGTTGGAGTTCTTAGGCGGATAGTTATGTAATATAACGGCCACTTTTCGCTCCGATACAGGGATATGGCGCAATGTAGACCATTTAATAGCTCGTTGTACAATAGCAGCGATGCGTTCTTTCACAGGCAAGTACACATAGTGTCCACGCTCATCATAGGTTTGGCATGCCACAACACCGCCTTGAATAACCCCATCTAGCTCAGGCTGAGATATAGATAAATTCACGTCTAAAGGCGTTACACCTTGTGGATTCTCGATCCAAGATTTCTCATCCATGTATATGGTATAGCCCTGAACGATAGGAACGCCCTGTAATTTTAACTCCTCCAAGGTTTGAGCCCCTAAGGACTGGAAGGAGAATTTACAAGTATTTATGAGCACATCAAAGGGGAATATATCCTTTCCAAAAAGATGGTTCATGGACAACTTCATATTCGGAATGCCTACGCGCGGATTCGAGCCATACTGACCATAAAAGATAATCGGATTGTACTGATGCTTATAAATCTCTTCAAATAAGGCCTGTTGATACTCAATATCCCCCATAATCCATTCGTCACGGTAAAAGTAGACCGCTATAGATGGCCAATCTCGATGCCCTTCGGCATCCATAAACTCATCATAAGTTTCGTAGATATTGCCTTCTCGACCCATAATGGCTTGCCAAGGAATAGGATCTGGCTCTTCCCATTCAGAGGTAGGTTTTGTACTGAAAGCACCATTGATTAAGCGTACATAATTCATGACCCCACTGGTTCGGCGGTAGCTTTCAAGAAGGACCCGTTTATCCTCATCCAAATTGCGATATAAAATATCTGTTTTCTTAGGTTCTACTACATCAATCCAGTATTTAGGATGATGTGCATATAACCAGCGTTCCAGACGTTCTAAGAAGGGCGAGTCTAAACCAACCCCCATATTCGTTACCAGAACTACATCGGCAGCGCGTAAGCGACTTTCAAAGTCAGCATCCCATTGAGGAGGCTTTTTCATATTGCAAAGGTCCACCTCGCCCTGTAAGAGTTCCGGGTAAGTAGCAACAGCTTTTTCTATATATTGGATTTGTTTTCCTAAATTAGAAATATACAGGAGTCGACTCATGATCTACCTCCGCGATACGCGCAAAATACTATCTGACGTAATAGAGTCCATCGCATAATAACTGCCATTCATTAATTTACACAATTCCTTAGCTAAGCCGAGCTTGATAAAGCCCGTTTCCGTATCGATAACGATATAGTCTACTGGCAAGGTCCCTAAAATACGAGCCCATTGTTTCGCCTCTCCTACAGGGTCCTCAGAAGCACCCGAAGTAGCACGACCATCGGTAATACAAATCATTTGAATCCGCTCCGCCGAATGTCTGCGAAGCAATCTATCACACATAGTATAGGCGACTCGTAAACCTTGGGCTAAGGGCGTCTTGCCCCCCGTTGGCAATGTAGCTAACAGTCGTTCTGCTCGCTCTACACTACGGGTGAAAGGCAATAATACCTCTGCGGAGTCCTTGCGAAATACAATGAGTCCCACCGAATCACGGTGAACATAAGAATCACGCAAGAGGCTCAAAATCGCACCTTTTGTCGCCTCCATGCGATGGCGAGCTGCCATAGAGCCACTAGCATCCACTACGAAAAGCTGATACGCACCAATCCTCTTTTCCCGAGCCTTTCGGCGGTAATCTTGAGGTTTTACTACAATAGATAGCCCTTTTAAATCATGACGCTCTGCTTGTGGGTCCATTTGACATAAGCATTCCGATGTAACAGATTGCTCCACTACATTTAATGGGGTATCTACCTGTAATTGTTTTACCCTTTCAACGGCCCGCAATCGTTGATACGGTGCGGCTGCACGCAATGTGTCAATTAAAGCCAAATCCTCTAAAGCCTGTTCATCTTGATACGCTCGAATCATGCGCCCCCTAGTATCCTTTGTTCTAGTCATAAGGCGCCGACCAGAACCTTTACGATACTGACGGTCTACCGTTTTAGAAGATTGCAATTTCCATTGAAAGAACTGGTTAGCTATACGGGCAACAGTATCGGGCAAACATAAAGAAGATATTCCATTAGATGTGTCACTATAAGTATTCATTGAATCAGAAGTTCCCCACTCATTCGCTGTAGACTCTAATGTTTCTGGATGATTGGATGTCCTTGATTTACCATCATCAAAATCCATATCACGTGAGCCGTCATGACCATCGATATTTGAATTATCCAACCCATTAGAGTTTAACTCGTCAGAATGGGATTCATCACGCTTGGAATCTCTAAAATCAGAGTTATTAGAGTCGTCTACATCCGAATCATCCGTTGCTGATTCGGTATTCTCCTGCAACTGGTTTTGGTCACTTGCACTATTAGATGCCTCTCCTTGTGAAGTCTGAGACTCAGGTGTATCATTGCGTTTCATGCGATGAGGCAGTACATAGAGAGCGGCTCGTTCCGCATGAGATGGCTTACAGTAAGAACTACCATCAAGAACTGCCAGTGATTTCATCACTTGTAATAATACATACTCTGCTCCATGACCTACGGTTCGAGCTTGCAATGCATAGGATATAGCCAGTGAAAGCATAGCATCAAGAACAACTATAGATTGAACTTGTTTAGAATCTATTAGGCTCAATAAATCCTCAGATGAAGGCTCAATTTCATCTCGCCTTCGTTGTAACACCTTCACCTTAGATTGTAATGTAGGTACATCCATAGATACATGCACATCTACGAGTTCCCACTCCACATCATCTAAGGTTCTATCCTCATGGTTTATGGTCAGTATCAGTAGTATTTGACGACGTTTCGCTTCTACCAATAGTGCATGACGGACTTCAGGCGACAGAACGTGAGCATCATCGACAACCCAGCATCGATTACTCGTATCACCTAATAAGCCAGATGCCATAACCATCTTACCCTGTGCAAGGGATGCTTCAAAATCGATGGACTCTTGTAGTTGTGAAGTATCTATATAAACAGGTATCAAACGATATGGAATTTGCCATTTCTCGAGGCACTGACGAAGTACATAGCTTTTACCAACACCGGTACCTCCAGAAATAACAATGGTATGAATCTGGTCGTTTACAAGGCCTATTTTGAGGGCCTCTTGTACAGATGTTTCCATAACTAGCCCTCAAGCACTGCCGATACCACTGTATCAATGCGCTCCTCATCGTAACCTTGTTCTTCAAATGGCAAGCGACGTAGGCGATGTTTTAACGCTAATCGTGCCGCCACCTTGAGGTCTTCCGCTGTAATTTGGTTGCGACTGTGAAAGGCTGCATGAGCACGAGCCGTATGCATCATCGTAATGTCTGAGCGATGTCCATCAACGCCGACACCTATGCTGATACTCGCTATTTGCAACAACACATCATCAGATGGGATGATGCCTGGCAATACTTCACGAGCTTGTAATAAACGTTCGTGCAGGCTACGTTCTGATTCCTTGTAAGACGCTACAAAGCTTTCAGCATTGTCGCCAAAGGCGAGGCGACGCTTGATTACCTCCATACGTTGTGCTGGGTCCTGTTCTCCATAGACCATAACAGATAGTCCGAAACGGTCTAGCAGTTGAGGTCTGAGGTCGCCTTCTTCAGGATTCATCGTTCCTACGAGGATAAAACGAGATGGATAAGAATGGCTCACCCCTTCCCGCTCTACCGTATTCACCCCCATAGCCGCCACGTCTAGCAAAATATCTACAATGTGGTCATCTAATAGATTAACCTCATCTACGTAAAGAATATTTTGATGGGCTGCGTGTAAAATACCCGGTTCAAAGGCTTTTACACCCTCTTGCAATGCCTTTTCCAAATTTATGGATCCTACAACGCGATCTTCTGTAGCATTGATAGGTAGCTCAACAACAGACATCGCTGATGCGCCTGTTTCCATAGGAGGTAACAGATTCGCTAACGCACGTACAGCCGTAGACTTAGCAGTGCCTTTTTCGCCTTCAATTAAGACACCGCCGATTGATGGGTTTATGGCATTGAGCAACAAGGCCAATTTCATTTCATCTTGACCAACAATAGCAGTAAATGGATATAGCATACACCTAACCTCACTCAGATTCGCAATACAAAATAATCACCATACATAATAAATCAATAACCCCTAGGAAAACGCTAAGTATCGTAATCCATTCTAACTATTTCAGATTTGGATCAATAGACATTTCTGAAGTAACTTTGGTTTGTTTGAAGTCATCAATCTTTGTAGTTCCTTTTGGGAATACAAAGATACGTTGTTGTTTAAAGTACGGATCGTCATAGACCGCAGCCGATAAACGGAACGCATTTCGTAAATTTTCTGCCGTCAATACATCTCGAGGTGCACCTACATCAACGATGTGACCATCACTCACCAAAACGAGTTTGGTGCAATATTTGGCAGCTAACTCTAAGTCATGAACGACGATTAAAATCGTTTTGCCTTCGTCACATAATCGGCGGCCTTCATGGAAAATATCGTCAGCATACACTAAATCGAGCGCAGCCGTCGGCTCATCTAGTAATAAGACCTCTGTTTGTTGAGCTAATGCCTTTGCTAAGAATACCCGTTGTCGCTCACCGCCACTCAGGTTTTGTACGGAGCGATTACGCAGATGATAAACACCGACCTCTTTCATAGCCTGTTCAACGATAACCTTATCTTCTGGTCCCTCTTGTTGCCACCATTTAAGATACGGATAACGAGCGGTCATCACAATATCGATGGCTTCATAATCGAAGGAAACATTTACAGACTGTTGCATATACGCCACATGATGAGCGATTTCTTTATCGCTCAAAGAAGAGATGCTTTTACCATCCCACAAAACATCTCCACCAGATGTAGGATAAAGGCCACGCAATGCTTTTAACAACGTCGTTTTACCGGAGCCATTAGGCCCGATAATGCCTACGAACTCGCCTCGGTCAATAGCAAAGGATGCCTCTTTTACAATGGTTGTGTCTCCTAATGTGACAGATAGAGATTGAACATCTAGTTTCATTAGGCCCCTCCTTTACGACGCAAGCGATGAAGTAAATATAGAAAATATGGTGCCCCTAATAGAGCCGTCATGATACCTACTCGAATCTCAACTGGCTGAGCAATAATGCGACCTAATGTATCACAGAATACGAGGAATAATGCGCCTCCAACGGCCGCCATAGGCAATAGTATTCGATGATCTGGCCCTACTAAGATACGCACAATATGTGGTACCACAAGACCTACAAAGCCAATGGAACCACTGACGCACACTGCAGTAGCAGTAACGACAGATGCCAAAAACAGGAATAGCATGCGATACACCATAACAGGCAAACCCAAGGCACGCGCCTCTGTATCGCCGAGAACGAGTACATTCAGGTGACGACCGAGCATCATTAATATAACGCTACCCGTCATGATAGGCCCCACCGCTAGTAGAACGTGGTCCCAGCGACGAAAATCAAGTCCACCCACCATCCAAAATAGGAATTCACGCAAGCGGTATTCATTAATCATCGTCAAGATACCCGATGTGAAAGCACCGAGCAGCATACTAACAGCAACCCCTGCTAGCAATAATGTAGTCGTGTCGAGCTTATTATTACGCCACGTTAAGAGAATCGTAATCCCAACGGATACAAAGGCCCCTACGAAGGCAAAGGCAGGCATGTAAAACATGCCAAGAGATGTTACACCAAGGGCGATGGCGATAACCGCACCGAGAGATGCCCCTGCGGATACGCCCATAATACCTGGATCAGCCAACGGATTCGAGAATACCCCTTGCATAACGGCACCAGCCAGTGCCAAAGCGCCTCCTACAAGAAGTCCGATGATAAGGCGTGGCATGCGGATAAACCACAGTACAGCCTCTTGTTCAGCCGTAATAGGCTCCGTAAAACTCACAGGTATGCCCATGCCATTTAAAATACTTTGCACACCCCCGCCGATAGGAATCATAATGGTCCCTACATGGAGCGCCAATAAGCTCACGATACATAGCAACACCCCAATCAGAGTGATCGCCATGATGCGTTGTGTCTGTTTAGTCATGAGAATTCCTTTCTAATTGAGGATACACAGTATACATAATGGCTAGCATCGCTTCCCCAATATGCTGATTCATAGTATATAAGTACGCTGCCGGTAAAGGTTTAACACGATTTTCCTTGATAGCCGGCAGATTTTGAAAGGCCGGATTTTTTAAATATCTATCCGCCAAATTCTTATCCATTCCCTTATAGGATGGAATAAAAATATAGTCTGGATTCATGGCTAATACTCGCTCCTCCCCAAAGGGTATGTGCGGCGGTAAGCCAATCCGATTCGGTGCATTATAGATGC
Source organism: Veillonella parvula (assembly GCF_002005185.1). Lineage (GTDB taxonomy): Bacteria > Bacillota > Negativicutes > Veillonellales > Veillonellaceae > Veillonella > Veillonella parvula_M. The sequence continues at coordinate 718,694 of NZ_CP019721.1, read as the reverse complement.
TCATATAGTGACACATATCATCAAAAAGGCTTCCTGTGCCCGTGTATCCGTCCATAGATGATACAAAGAGAACCGTCTTGCGCTGCTCAAGTGGAATAGATTCCGCTAGGTGCTTTATTTCATCTATTTCACGGTGAATCTTCCGATTGTAAAAGCTACCCTTTTCATCTTCCCCGATAATATGAGCAATCTCCATCACATTCTGAATCACTCCGTCCACCGTAGAAGGGGTCGGTACCACAACAGTGGCTATACCCATGTGCCGTAAACCATAGATAACATCAGCCGATATATAATCTGGCGCTATAACGAGATCCGGTTTCAAGGCTATAATTTTCTCCAAAGGATACGAGCTCAACACAGGCTTTACCATCCTTGCGCGCTTTGCCTCTAAGGAATATTCCTCATAGGTAGACAATTTATTAATGCCTACCAAGCGTTCTGGTTCTATAAGTCCTAATAAAATTGTGTCGAACGCAGAGGATAGCGATAAAATCCGCTTTGGATGCTCTGGAACAGCAACTTGAACGCCATCGTGACTTTCAACATAACGAGTATATGGCGTTACACCATCCTCAGATTGAGGTCCACAACCTGTTAAACATACACAAAGGAGTATCATCAAACATATGAAAAATCCAATTTTCTTATTCATGATGATACTCCTTGTATAGTTCTAATTAGCGATTACATAAAGACTAGAATTTTTGAGTATAGCTGAGTTGGTAATTAAATGGTTCATCCCAGTATTCCCAGTCACCGTTGGAAATAACATTATGACGGTTTAACAAGTTACGTGCATCTAACCGCAAGGATGAGTTTTCATTGAACTGATAGCCTACGTATGCATTCCAAGCTATAAGATTTGGGTTTGTACCGCCATCGCGGTTCTTCATCCGTTTTGTAACAAAGTTGATGCTAGTACCTGCAGTCCAGGTTGAGCTATTGTAATGGATACCCCCTGTAAATTGCAATTTAGGGTTAGCTTGTTTCCAATAGGTCTTATCGATTTCTCGTTGTTTTGGATTAGAATACGATGCACCCACAGTCATTTTTAAGTGATCTGTTAATTTACGACCATATTGGGCTTCGATACCGACATTTCTATAGCGACCACCATTTACGCGAATCGTGTTTTTACCATTGCTATCCGGTTTCCAAGAGAAGAAGTTCTTAAAGTCCATATAAAAGGCCGCTATTTTCCAGCTATCTTTGTTGGTAATATGTTTGTAGCCTAATTCATAATTCCAACCTTCTTCAGGTTTCAAATTGCGTCCACTAACAGAGGCATAGCCTTTATTAATTTTCTTGAAAGTATCGCTTAAGTTCGGCATTCTAAAGGCTTTACCAACATTTATATACATGGATGATTCCTTGTTAATACGATGTTGTAATTGGAACTGAGGAATTAATACGCGTTGATTTTTCACAGGGTCTTTAATATCCGAATAACGCAAGCCTAAAATACTAGTCCATTTAGGATTAATCTGATAAGAGTATGTACCATAAACGGCATAACTATTGCGATGTGGATTTCCATAGTACGGACCAGATGTGGTGCGATATGTTTCTCGTTTACCAAGTACACCCGCAATAAAATAGTCCTTACCACCGCGGAAATCCCATTCATGTTGCACATCAAAACCATATTGTCGAGCAATATAGTTATTATCACTCAACGTATATGCCTTTTTGCTATGTACGCGACTTTTACCATACAAATCTCTATCATTGTAGAAGATTGTACCTGTAGTATTGCCATCTTTATAAACTAAAGACGCATTGTTTTTAGTATCTTTATAAGCATATGTTGTAGAGTGAAACTTTTGCTTAATAGGATTCGTTTCTGTACTCAACTGTCCAAAAGAAGAATTACCTTCAAAGCGGCTAAAGTTCAAAGTCAACTTATCATTTAATTTACCGCTCATAAATACACCTAAAGAATTCCCTTTGTTACGAGCTGTATAATATTCATAGCCTCTAGCATAACCACCGATATCGGAGCGGATAGGGGTTTCTGGATCTTGAGCGCCAAAGAAGTTACGTTCCACACCTATTAAGAAGCGAGGCGTCCCATAGTTAATTTTATAAGTTTGGCGGCCCATATTACCAAAACCTATCGTAGCAGAGCCCCCTTCTTTACTTGGAGTCTTAGTAATTACATTGATAACACCACTCATAGCATCAGCGCCATATAAAGCAGACGCTGCACCTTTTAATACTTCAATGCGTTCAATAGAGCTAGTCGGAATAGAGCTAAGTCCGCCCTTGCCATTGAGGTTCATCGGTACCCCATTCATGAGAATCAAAGAGCCCCGTTCAAGACCACGGATATTCACACGGCTATCCATAGCCCCATATTCAAGACCAGATGCACCATAGGAAAAAGACGTAATGCCGGGCACCATATTAACCGCATCAAATGCATTTTTGGCACCACTATTAGCTAAGTCCTTTTGAGTAATAACATCCATCGCAGCCGGCGTATCTAAATCTAAAAGAGCCATGCGATTTGCTGTTACATTAATAGTATGGATTTCAGATGCTCCATTAGATTCACTCGATGCAGCTGTAGTGGGAGTCTTATCAGCACTTACCTCTGCTGCATATCCATTCACAGACAATCCTATCAATGCTAAACCTACAAGTATAGATATACGATGCTTAATTTGTTGTCTCATACCAAATGCCTCACTTAACACATATATACATTCACACAATTATATAAACTACATATTTGTATTATTACACATTTATTTGGACCGCACAAAACCCATACCCCTACCACTACTGCATTCTCGGGGGATTGTATCACTAATACATATTAAAATTTTTGTGTATAACTTAATTCATAATTGAATGGTGCATCCCAATATTCATAATCTCCATTGGATACCACATTATGACGATTCAAAAGATTGCGTGCATCGAGGCGTAATGTAGCATCTTTATTAAAGTGATACCCAACGTAAGCATTCCAAAGAGCAATGTTAGGGTTCAAGCCACCATCGCGATTGCGCAAGCGTTTGGTTACAAAGTTCAAAGATGTGCCTGCATCCCAAGTAGAGCTTTTATAATGAATACCGGTTGTAAACTGTAACTTAGGAGCCGCTTGTTTCCAATAGGTTTCATTCATTTCCTTTTGTTTTGGATTAGAATAAGAACCACTTACACTCATTTTGAGTCGATCTGACAAATGTCTACTATACTCAGCTTCAATCCCAACATTGTGGAATTGACCACCATTTACGCGAACGGTTGGACGACCATTTACATCAGGTTGCCATTGGAAGAAGTTCTTGAAGTCCATATAGAACACGTCCACCTTCCAGCTATCCTTCTTATTAAGGCGTTTATAACCTAATTCATAGTTCCAACCCTCTTCAGGCTTAAGATTTTTACCACTTACTGCTGTGTATTGGCGGTTCACGCTACGGAATGTATCACTCAAGCTAGGCATCGTGTAAGCTTTCCCTATATTTAAGTACATGGAGGAATCTTTATTGATGGTGTGCAACAATTGGAACTGAGGCGTTAACACATGTTGGTCCTTAATAGGATCACTAATAGCTGTATAGCGCAAGCCCAAAATGGCAGTCCATTTTGGATTGATTTCACGAGAATAGCTACTGTACACGGCATAGGTATTACGATGAGGACGTGTATACATAGGGGCCTGTGTGGCGCGATAGGTTTCTTGCTTACCTGTAACCCCGGCAATCAAATAATCCTTACCGCCTCTAAAGTCCCATTCATGTTGTACATCTATACCATATTGACGAGCTACATAACTGGTTTCGGTCGGCTTAAACTGTTTAGCACTATGAACACGGCTTTCACCACGCATAGTACGGTCATTATAAAACAATGTTCCCGTCGTATTATCATCCTTATAGATCAAGGATGCATTGTTGCGGTCATCCTTGTAATGATAGGTCGTAGAATGACGAGCCTGTCTCATAGGATTTGTTTCTGTACTAATCAGACCAAAGGATGAACGGCTTTCATCGCGATTATAATTTAATGTTATTTTATCTGAAAGCTTACCACTCATGAACACGCCTAAGGAATTACCCTTGTTGCGCGTAGTGTAGTAATCATAACCCTTGCGACCCGTATAGTCATACCTCACAGGTGTAGATGGATCTTGAGTTCCCCAGTATTTTCTATCGATACCAACGAGGAAACGATCAGTACCATAAGAAAGATCAAATCGCTTAGCCCCTCGATTGCCCACGGCTACTGTAGCAGAACCGACCTCTTTTGACGGCGTCTTTGTAATGATATTTATAACGCCACCCAAAGCTTCTGCGCCATATAAGGTGGATGCTGCCCCCTTCACGACTTCGATGCGCTCAATCGCACTAGTAGGTATAGAGCCAATTCCACTCTTACCATTCAAGTTCATAGGTACACCGTTTACAAGAACAAGTGCACCGCGATCGAGACCACGAATATTCGTACGGCTATCCATGCCACCAAAATCTGCACCAGACGCACTAAAGGAATTAATGGTTACACCCGGTACATTGGCGACCGCATCAAAGGCAGTCTTAGCGCCGCTATTTTGTATATCCTCTTGGGTAATAACAGAAGTCGATACCGGTGTATCTAAATCTAATAACGCTGTACGATTAGCTGTTATATTAATAATATTTGCCGCCTCTTGACTTTGATTAGTTGTTACATCTACAGTATAACCATTAGTAGTCACACTAAATAAACCTATCATTGTGGCCGCATATACATATTTATTCATTCCATTTATCATCCTATATCTTCTATTAAAAACTATTTAAAATCTATTAATTTATAGCTTAAATACTACAACAACGGGCAATTTAGTGTAGGGGATACGAGTATCCTCATATCCCCTACATAATATATATTCCATATTAAAGTTGCTTTTTATTCATTTTATTCCAACTAAATCTAGCTATTCAAATCACTACTCAAAGCTATATCTTATATAAAAAACATCTGATTTGGGTTCGCCAGTTGTATTTATAGCACCGCCTGACCTAGCTGCAAGTGCAAGTGCATCATTATCTAGAAGACTAGAGCCACTGCTTTCTTCAATTTTAGCACTTACATAATTACCTTCACCATCAAAATAAACTCTAATAGTAACTACTCCGGTAATACCTCGTCGAACAGCTTGTGGCGGCATTACTTTATTAGCATCTAAGCTAGCTCGGTATTCAGAAACATCAAAGTAACCCGTACCTTCCGTATTACTAGTACCAGGATTTCCCACTTCTGAGCCTAGCCCATCATTAGCTTTACCACCATTGCCAACGTTACCACCACCAGGGCCTGGTACATTGCCACTGCCTGGATTGCCAACAGGATTATCAGTATTACCATTCAAATTGACTGATGCCGTCTCATTACCACCTAAGTAAGGATTCAGATTTTTTAAGCCTTCTGTGGGCTTTCCCGATAAATCAGGCAATACACTACCTGCTTTACCGCCTCCTGCGACTGGTTTGTCGTCAGGTTGAATCTTTAATTTCTCAGGATCTTTCTTCTCTTGAGGAGGTTCTTGCTGCCCCATATCGAGATTGATAACCAAGTCTTTTTTGGGTGTTTCTGGAGGTTTTATATGACCAAACCAATCACCTACAACACCCCAATATACAAGATTTAATGCCAATGCAGCTACGAAAGGAATTCCATATCGTTTATCTACCATAGAATCACTTCCGTTCTGTAGCTACGCTAACAAACCGAGCACCACTAATTTTAAGATTATCTAAAATATTGATAACGTCCTTATACGCAATATCCTCAGAGGCACGCACAATAAATGCCTGTTGAGGTTCTTTTGCAACAATACCTTGAATTTCATTACCTAATTGATCAGGGACAATCTCACGTTCATTCAAATACATCTTATGTGTAGCTGTTAATGAAATTGTGATAGGCTCAATCGTCTTAGCAGAAGAAGATGAAGCCTTCGGCAAGTTAAGAGGAATTTGTTCCTCTGTATTCATGTACAACGTACTCATCATGAAAAATACGAGCAAGAAGAAAACGATATCAATCATAGGTATAATCATGATGGTAGGTTCTTTTTGTATGCCTACTGAACTACGTTTCATCGTTGACTCCTAATATATAAATCCATAATAGAACCTAATTTTTGCTCTAACTTTGCGATATCTGAATTTACTTTATCTGTGCACCAACTATGGATGGCTAATGCTACGATAGCTACTGAAAGCCCTGTTGCAGTGGCAACCAGCGCTTCGGATACGCCGCCTGTAATAACAGTAGGAGCACCAATATCGCCACCAACGGCTGCGAAGGAGCGGATCATGCCAACAACAGTACCCAAAAGGCCAAGTAATGGAGCCATTGTTACCATCATGCTAAGCCAGTTAAGACCACGTTTTAAACGTTCATCCATGTACCCTACCACATCATGTAAACGATTCTCTAAACCTTCCGCACTATATACAGACTCCACGATAGGAGACACGAATCTACTCAATGCATCATCACTATTTTTTATAGAATTCTCTAGAGTAGACCAATTATTACTATTACGACCGGCATCAATGCTATCGGACAACTGCTGTAACTCATGATTGATGTTTCTGTACGTACGAATACGTTCAAATAAAATAGTACATGCTGCTAACATGAATAGTACAAGTGGATACATAACGAAACCACCTGCATTAAATAGGTGAATTGTATACTCCATCATAGCCTCCATATAATGTATAAAATTACGTGTTATTTAACAAAAAAATGGTCATCTATATTATTAGATTAACCACCAACATTGACATTATCCTATAAAGCATGTATAAGTACAATAACCCTATACCCCCTACCGTTATGATATTTCTATAGGATTCCATTCTAACCACATATTTCATCCACCTTAAATATACATCTATCCACTATATATAGACAATATTAAGTTCTCGCATAAAAGCTTCATAATTATTATAAAAAATATAATAATTATATCTATTAAAACTATGCTCAATAAGATAATCTATCATATTTTATAGTCGAAAATCATTATAATTCACGTTCCACCATCAAAAATCTTTTTGTATTTTTATGAGCTTATTATTACTCCATGAATATAATTTATTCACACATGAATAATACTTATACTCCAGACTATCCATATCTTTACGGTCTATTTATTACGCCTATAGCGCTCAATATATCTTATAAACTTATTAACTTATACTCAAACTATAAATATTACAATCTATATAAAAAGAGGACTAAGCCTTCATGGGCTCAGTCCTCTGATTATTCTCATTATAATAGCATAAATCCTTAAAGCAAATTATATGCCATGTATAGCTCTTATTTATTTTTTAGCTTTATCAGTTTTTACCTTTTTATTTTCCTTTACCTTTTTAGGTTTTTCTTGTTTAACCTTTACTGGTTTTTTCGCATTAACAGCAGCACCTGCAGGTTTTACAAATGCATTATTAAGATTTGTTGCCACTTGTAATGCTACGTCCGCATTTGGCGTAGAAACAATGGATTGACCAGCTACCGTTACAGTGTCACCACTATACGATGCAGAACCCAGTGTTACTTGATTGTTATGATACAACCGAGCTAATTTACCAGCCATGTAATAAGCACGCTCTTCTCCGGTGTAACGGCCACTACCTGCTGGAGTATAAATATTATCGCCGTTTACATACACAGTACCATTCGATACATTTACATGGTTCCCAGAATAGGCGTACATGCGAGAAATATTATTATTCACCCGATCGGATAACTTTGGATGATTGTTAGGTGCTACCACCTGTGAAAGCCCTTCACGATAGTGTTCCCCCACTTTGTTGCGCAGTACTGCCATAGAACCAGCTGCACCACCTACATTATATGGAGATTCACTTAAAATCTTAAAGCCCAACTCATCAGCGGCTTTTTCTTGACTCATCGTAAACACTTGATTAGATAAGTAGTTGCCTGCCACATTAGATAAAATAGCCGCACCTTCACTACCACCAGCGGCAATGCCAACCGCTGTAGAAAGACCGATTTGCTTCTTAGCACCATTAATAATATCTTTATGCTCACCATGAGAGATTTCATGAGCCATTACATAGGCCAATTGATCATCATCCAGTGTATCTAGAGCACCCTTGTTAATGGACATAACACGGCCAAGTGTGGCAAACGCATTAAACTCCTCATCAGGATTTGCATATACAACGTAAGAACGCTTTACACTAGGTGTAGCCTCTAATGTCTTCATGATTCGATTTACACGCTCTTGGGCTGCACTATCGTTTAAGTAACCAGTTTTCTCTTTTGTGCGCGCCAAACTCTCCTGTTGCCCCTCTGCAGAATTATCCATTTTATTTAATGCAGTAGATACGTAAGCCATAGCAATAGCACCACCAGCTAAGGATTGTACCGCAGCAGACGCAGCACTAACAGAAACCGTTTGCATCATAGTAGGTGCCATTGTCACTGCCATAGCAATAGATAAAGTAGCCGCTGTAAGTTTCTTATTCATTCTCTCAACCTCTCAAAATGATAAATATATCACTCATAATTTACATACTATCTATATAATATAAGTTTAGTGTAAATATAAAATGAATAATGGAACAATCATTCATCTATCATAAGATGTTGCAAACTGTTATAGTTAATTCAAGCATTGCTGACTATTGATCTGTCGTTACTGGTTTA
>NZ_CP019721.1:0-705000 GCF_002005185.1 Veillonella parvula | reverse complement strand
TGTCCATCAATGTCAAGACCTGGTAAGGTTCTTCGCGTTGCGTCGAATTAAACCACATACTCCACCGCTTGTGCGGGCCCCCGTCAATTCCTTTGAGTTTCAACCTTGCGGTCGTACTCCCCAGGCGGGGTACTTATTGCGTTAACTCCGGCACAGAAGGGGTCGATACCTCCTACACCTAGTACCCATCGTTTACGGCCAGGACTACCGGGGTATCTAATCCCGTTCGCTCCCCTGGCTTTCGCGCCTCAGCGTCAGTTTTCGTCCAGAAAGTCGCCTTCGCCACTGGTGTTCTTCCTAATATCTACGCATTTCACCGCTACACTAGGAATTCCACTTTCCTCTCCGATACTCTAGATCAGCAGTTTCCATCCCATCACGGGGTTAAGCCCCGAACTTTTAAGACAGACTGACTGATCCGCCTGCGCGCGCTTTACGCCCAATAATTCCGGACAACGCTTGCCACCTACGTATTACCGCGGCTGCTGGCACGTAGTTAGCCGTGGCTTTCTATTCCGGTACCGTCAATCCTTCTCACTATTCGCAAGAAGGCCTTTCGTCCCGATTAACAGAGCTTTACAACCCGAAGGCCGTCATCACTCACGCGGCGTTGCTCCGTCAGACTTTCGTCCATTGCGGAAGATTCCCCACTGCTGCCTCCCGTAGGAGTCTGGGCCGTGTCTCAGTCCCAATGTGGCCGTTCATCCTCTCAGACCGGCTACTGATCATCGCCTTGGTGGGCCGTTACCCCTCCAACTAGCTAATCAGACGCAATCCCCTCCTTCAGTGATAGCTTATAAATAGAGGCCACCTTTCATCCATCCTCGATGCCAAGGTTAGATCGTATGCGGTATTAGCAGTCGTTTCCAACTGTTGTCCCCCTCTGAAGGGCAGGTTGATTACGCGTTACTCACCCGTTCGCCACTAAGATTGATAGAAGCAAGCTTCCATCGCTCTTCGTTCGACTTGCATGTGTTAAGCACGCCGCCAGCGTTCGTCCTGAGCCAGGATCAAACTCTCCAAGATATCTTGAAGCTATTTGAATAGCTCATTTGTTTTGTTGTCGCTACCATTAAGTAGCTTTGAATTATGGTTGGTTTTGACTGTGTCAAAACCCGCACTCTGGCATATGTTCAATCATTTCGATTGATTACCTATCATTGTTCAGTTTTCAAAGATCTGTGCCCCTTCATATGGGGTACTTGAATATAATAACATTTCCATATACTGATGTCAACAAAATTTGAACAAATTTTACTACAAATTTCAGAAAGCTTTTACCATTATTTTTGTACAGTTTTACGAACTAATTTTACAGATTCAAAACTTAAGTTATATCACTTTTTCAAACATATCATATAGGGAGAATTTAAAATAAAAAGAAGCCGCAACAAGAATACATCTATTGCATTCTGTTGCGGCTTCTTGCCTATATAACAGTGTGTTTATAGAATCCCTTATTTGTGTCTCAACACTGTATATTAAAAACTTTTATATATAAGGTTATTGCAACTGCACATTCCTTATAACAAAAGCTATACATATAATGTGATTATATATGTATTAGATGATTAGTTATCTGTCTGAATCGCTTCACGAAGGTTAATTTCGTGCATGTCTCCAACAGAAGGTTCTTCTGCAGACATATTTTTTACAGTTTGTTTTGTAGCAAACCAAACTGCTTCGTTCATGTAATAACGCAATTCTTCATTAGATACATGTTCTTGATCTTGAGCCATGATATCAAGCATAGCATCTTCCAATGCTTGTGCTTCTTCATCAGTCAAAGGACCGCCAACGGCCTTTTGTTTTTGAAGCAATTCATTCATGCGATCAACCATGCTGCGCAATACATTGTAACCATAGCTATTTGTGTAACCTTGGTCCTTATCATATTTAGGGAATGTGTAATAGCTATACTCGTTTTTATTACGGTTTTCACCATTCCAGTTCAATGCAGTTTCTTGGCCATGTACATAACCTAAAGAATGTTTACGGAAATAATCAGCATAATTATGCTTATCTTTAGAATGTAACCATTTAGCTTCTTCTTTAGTTAACGCTTGATGATTATTCTTTTTGCTTTCAGCTAAAGCAATGTGTTTTTCCGCATTTTCCCATGCTTTCACAAATTCATGGATACTTTGTACCGCCTGAGGGCTAGCCACAGGAACCAATACAACAGAACCTGTTGTAGGCACTTTAGCTGGATTTGGTAAAAGCAATGGATCATCAAATGTAGCAGATGCCGCATTAACATGGAATACGCCACTGCCAAATAATACTGCCGCTGTGAAAGCAAGCAAAGTGGATTTTTTCATTATATATTCCTCTTTTCTATCAACGAATTAAATCGGGTGGGAGGATCCCCTAAAGGGGAATCCTCAACCCGTAATGTTCAGTATGAACGTATTACAAACCTAGTCTTGCCATCATTGCAGCAATATTAGCTTTCATTTGTTCATTTTCAGCTTTCAAATCAGCTACTTCACCTTTTAATCCTTGATTTTCAGCTTTCATTGCAGCAAGTTCACGTTGCATTGCATATGTAGAACTGATAGGTCCTTTACGATAACGATCTGCAGTTTCTGCTTCGCCGTCTCTGTTACCTACTTTCCAAGTTACACCAGCATTTGCCATCATATGGCTATTGCTGCCTGCCCAAGCTACACCAGCATGTAACATCATGGATTCATTTTTATAATGAGCCACACCTAATGCCAATGCGGAGTCGCCACGGTAGTTACCGTAACCTGCCATGATTTGAGTAGGTTCGTAAGGGTCATAAGCCATAGGTTTCAATGCGGACAACGCGGAGGACATCGCACCAACTTGACGAACTTCGTTTACAACATTATTCATGCTGTTTGCAACACGATTAAGTTGGGAACCATTAACAGCATCAGTAGAAGTGGAGCTAATTTCGCCTGGAGCCACGTTAGTAATCTTATTACCGCCGTTGTTCAAACCAGAGCTTGTTAAGGATACGCTGCCACCACCATTATTCTTAATTGTGATACCGTTACCATTTGTCACAGTTGTATGACCGGAGTTATCCATAGTTGTAATGGAGTTGATACCAGTAATATCTTTTGCCAAACGAACATTCAAGCTGCCGTTGTTATCGGAAATAACACCGATATTGTTTGCAGTGGAAAGTTTGCTTTCATCAGTAACGCCACCTTTAACAGTCACTTTTTGACCTAGGTCACGATGGAATTCACCTTTATCACCTGCAAAGTCTAAGCCAGCTTTCTTAAGGCCGTCGATACCTTTTTTCAAGTCGCCAATGTTTGCACCATTTGTTAAGCTGCTGCTATTATCAGCGATATTGTTAATATCTTCGTTCTCGCCATAACCGCTTGCCATGTTAACTACTTTATTACCACCATTGTTCAAGCCGTCCTTAGTTAATGTAACCTTGTTTCCACCATCTCTAGGGCTACCATTACCATCACTCTTAGGAGGAGTTATAATCTCAACACCGTTGCTGCTAACAGTAGTAGTTACTTTAGTACCACCCATACCGGATGTTACTACCATGCCATCTGCAGTTGTTCTTGTGCTCTTGGTCTTTTTATCAGAAGTTACAACACCATCAGCAGTCAATTCAGTGGCCTTAGTTGGATTATCTACAAGTACACCTTTAGCTGTTGTTTGAGTTGTATTATTTTGATTATCGGATACTTTCACATTACCTGCAGTAAGAGCAGTTGTATTACCTAATGTATCAGTGCTTGTAACACCTACACCGTTTGTTACAGTAGAGAATTTCTTATCGTCAGTAGTGGTAATCACACTGCGTAAGTTCAAGTCTTTTTTGATATCTACAGTGTATGTTTTCGACTTATCTGCATTTGTTGTAGCTGTTACAGTTGTATTGCCGCTATCGCCAGCTTTCACTGTTGTAGTTGCTGCCGCCATGCTGCTCTTCAACTGTTGAACGTTAACTGCATCTGTATCATTTACACCAGCTGCCACGTTAGTAATCTTTTGATTATTTGCGTTTAAGCCTTCGTTAGAAATGTAAGTTTTACCGCCTACAGATACGCCCTTATCATCAAGAACAACTTGTTTGTTTGGATCGGAACCAACAGTTACGGAATCAAGACCTTTAAGGTTCTTAGCGAGTTTAACGTTCAAGTTGCCGTTTTCATTAACTACGCCAATGTTACCATTTGAAAGTTTAGAAGCATCAGATTCGCCACCTTTGAGTTCCAATGTTTGACCGAGGTCTTTATGGATAGCTTCACCGGAGTCGCCTTTGAAGTTCAAGCCTTTCTTAGTCAAGTCTTCAGTGTTTTTATCAATTTTGTTGTCTACAACTTTCAATTGATCTTCTGTTGCAGCTTGACCATTAGTGATCTTATTAGGATCCCAAGTTCTGTTAGTCAAATCGTTAACAGTACCAGAACCACCGTTGATAGTTACCTTGCCGGAGTTGATAGTACCGTTTGTACCATTGATATTTACAGCATTAGCACCTTCGCCAGCTCTAATGATACCTGTTGTACCATCGAAATGAACTGATGTACTACCGGAGCCCAATGTCACTGTGTCTTTCAAGTTTACAGTGTATGTTTTAGCTTTTGTAAGATCATTGATTTCTTCTTCAACATGAATGTTCTTGCTACCTTTTACCTTGGTATCGGACGCAGCTTTTACTTCATTCAATTGTTTAAGGTTGACAGCATCACTATCTTCTGTACCAGCTTTAACATTTTTGATTTGTGTATTGTTTGCATTGAAACCATTGTTTGTAACAAATGTATTACCACCAATTGTCAAGCCATTGTTGTTGATTGTTGTTTGACCAGTTGTTACACTATTCAAGCCTGTTAAATCTTTTGCAAGTTTAACATTCAACTTACCGTTTTCGGATACCACACCAATATTGTTGTCAGACAATTTAGCTTTATCAGTAATGCCACCTACAACATCCAATGTTTGACCAAGATCTTTATGGATTACTTCGCCAGAATCAGCTTGGAAGTTCAAGCCTTTCTTAGTCAAGTTTTCAGTGTTCTTATCAATTTTGTTATCTACAACTTTCAATTGATCTTCTGTTGCAGCTTGACCGCTTGTGATATGTGCAGGATCCCAAGTAATGTTAGTCAAGTTGTTTACAGTACCGTTCGCACCGTTAACTAGAACTTTACCTGCATTGATGTTACCTGTTACGCCATCAATTGCTACTTTACCAGCATTAATTGTGCTGTTTACGCCATTGATAGTTACTGCATTAGTGCCATCGCCAGCTTTTACGATACCTTTTGTACCGTCGATGTTAACTGCTGTGTTACCGGAACCTAATGTTACAGTATCTTTCAATGCAACTGTGTAAGTTTTAGCTTTTGTAGTTGGATCTACAGCTTCATCAACGTCGATGTTTTTGCTACCTTCTACTTTTGTATTAGATGCAGCTTTTACATCGTTCAATTGTTTAACGTTAACAGCATCATTATCTTCTACACCAGCAGTTACGTTTTTGATTTGCGTATTGTTAGCGTTGAAACCATTTGCTGTAACGAATTGTTTGTTGTTGATTGTCAAGCCATCGTTGTTGATAGTTGTTTGACCAGTTGTTACGCTGTTCAAGTTTGTTAAGTCTTTTGCAAGTTTAACATTCAACTTACCGTTTTCGGATACAACACCGATATTGCCATCAGACAATTTAGCTTTATCAGAAGTGCCACCTACAACATCCAATGTTTCACCAAGGTTTTTATGAATTTTTGTTGCATCATCACCTTTGAAGTTCAAGCCTTTATTAGTGTTGTCTGTAACTTTTTGATCTACAGATTTTAATTGGTCTTCTGTTGCAGCTTGACCGCTTGTGATATGTGCAGGATCCCAAGTTCTGTTTGTCAAGTTGTTTACAGTACCGTTTGCACCATTAACTAGAACTTTACCGGAAGTGATATTACCTGTTACGCCATCGATTGCTACTTTGCCAGCATTGATTGTGCTGTTTACGCCGTTAATAGTTACTGCGTTAGTGCCGTCACCAGCTTTTACGATACCTTTTGTACCGTCAATATTGACTGCATTATTACCAGAACCTAATGTTACAGTGTCTTTCAATGCAACTGTGTATGTTTTAGCTTTTGTTACATTATCTACAGTTTCATCAACATTGATGTTTTTGCTACCTTCTACTTTTGTATTAGATGCAGCTTTTACATCGTTCAATTGTTTAACATTTACAGCATCGTTGTCTTCTACACCAGCAGTTACATTTTTGATTTGTGTATTGTTAGCATTGAAGCCATTTGCTGTAACGAATTGTTTGTTGTTGATTGTCAAGCCATCGTTGTTGATAGTTGTTTGACCAGTTGTTACGCTGTTCAAGCCTGTTAAGTCTTTTGCAAGTTTAACATTCAACTTACCATTTTCGGATACTACACCGATGTTGTTGTCGGACAATTTAGATTTTTCAGTAATGCCACCTACAACATCCAATGTTTGACCAAGATCTTTATGAATTAATTCACCAGAATCAGCTTGGAAGTTCAAGCCTTTCTTAGTCAAGTCAGTGCTGTTGTCAGTGATTTTCTTATCAACAATTTTCAATTGGTCTTCTGTTGCAGCTTGACCGCTTGTGAAGTTTTTGCCATCCCAAGTAATGTTTGTCAAGTTGTTTACAGTACCAGCAGCACCGTTGACAGTCACTTTACCGGAGTTAATAGTGCCGTTTGTACCATTGATAGTTACAGCATTTGCACCGTCACCAGCTTTTATGATACCTGTAGTACCGTTGATGTTGATTGCATTATTACCGGAACCTAAAGTTACATTGTCTTTCAATGCTACTTTGTAAGTTTTAGCTTGTGTATTAGGGTCTACTGTGGAGTTAACATTGATGTTTTCGCTACCTTCTACTGTAGTGTTGGATGCATTTTTAACTTCATTCAATTGATTCAAGTTAACTGCATCATTGCCGTCAGTACCAGCTTTTACGTTTTTGATTTGTGTATTGTTAGCATCAAAACCGTTAGCTGTAACGAATTTCTTACCACCAATTGTTAAACCTTCGTTATTAATTGTTGTAGCACCAGTTGTTACACTTGTTAAGCCAGTCAACTCTTTAGCAAGTTTAACATTCAACTTACCGTTTTCAGATACTACACCGATATTATTGTCGGACAATTTAGCTTTATCGGAAGTACCACCTACAACGTCTAATGTTTCGCCAAGATCTTTATGAATGCTTGTAGCGTCATCGCCTTTGAAGTTCAAGCCCTTCTTAGTCAAGTTGCTACCATTGTCAGTAATTTTCTTATCAACAACTTTCAATTGATCTTCTGTTGCAGCTTGACCGCTTGTGATATGGTCAGCATCCCAAGTGATATTTGTTAAGTTGTTTACAGTACCTTTAGCACCGTTAACAAGAACTTTACCGGAATTGATATTGCCTGTTACACCGTCAATCGCTACATTACCAGCATTAATTGTGCTGTTTGTACCGTTGATAGTTACAGCATTGTTGCCTTCGCCGGCTTTCACAATACCTTTTGTACCGTCGATGTTAACAGCTGTATTGCCGGAACCCAATGTTACTGTGTCTTGTAAACCAACTGTATAAGTCTTAGCTTTAGTAAGTGGATCTTCAGAATCAGTTACATTGATGTTTTTGCCTGCTTTTACAACAGTTTTAGCTGCCGCTGCGTTGTTGGATACTTCTTTCAACTGTTTAAGGTTAACTGCATGGTTATCCTCTGTACCAGCTTTCACGTTTGTGATTTGAGTATCGTTAGCATTGAAGCCATTGCTTGTAACAAATGTGTTACCACCGATTGTCAAACCATTGTTGTTAATAGTTGTAGCACCAGTTGTTACGCTGTTCAAGCCTGTCAAATCTTTAGCAAGTTTAACATTCAATACGCCGTTGTTATTAACTACGCCGATATTATTTTCTGAAAGTTTAGATGCGTCAGCTTGACCGCCAGAGATTTTCAATGTTTGACCAAGGTCTTTATGAATTGCAGTACCTGCATCGCCTTGGAAGTTCAAGCCTTTTTCTACGATTTCAGTTTTTGTAGTATCAATTTTATTGTTTACTACTTTCAATTGATCTTCTGTTGCAGCTTGACCATTAGTAATAGCTTTAGGGTTCCAAGTTCTGTTAGTTAATTCGTTAACAGTACCTGTAGTACCATTGATAGTTACTTTACCGGAGTTGATAATACCATTTGTGCCATTGATAGTTACAGCATTAGCACCGTCGCCAGCTTTTACGATACCTGTTGTACCGTTAATATTGATAGCTGTATTACCTGTGCCTAATGTTACTTCATCTTTCAAGCCTACAGTATATGTTTTAGCTTTAGTTACATTGTCGATACTTTCATCAACTTTAATGTTTTTGCCTTCAGCTACTTTCGTATTAGCTGCAGATGCACTGTTGGATACTTCTTTCAATTGTGCCAAGTTTACTGCATCGCTGTCGATTGTACCACGAGCAACGTTAGTAATCTTGTTACCACCATTATCTAAACCGGATTTAGTAAGGGATACGGATGCATTGTTTGTAGCACCGTTGCTGATAGTTACACCGTTAGAAGTAACTTTTGTATCGCCTACAGTTACGCTATTCAAACCTTTAAGGTCTTTTGCCAAACGAACTTTCAAGTCGTTAGAACCATCAGATACAACACCGATATTGTCTTCTGTAGTCAATTTGGATGCGTCTGTGATGCCACCTTTAACGTTTACTTGTTCACCAAGTTTTTTGTTAATTACGTTACCGGAGTCAGCACCGAATTTCATACCTTTATTGATCAATTCTTCTTTAGTTTTGAACAATTGGCTGCCGTTGATAGCATCTGTGGATGTAGCTGTTACAGCACCATCTTTTACATTTGTAATTGTAGTGCCATTAGCGCCTTCCAATGTTACCTTAGTTTTATCAACAACACCGTTATTGATGTCATATTTAACAGCACGATCTGTCAATTTATCTACGGAAGATTTGGATGCAATGTTATTGATTGTAACTTGTTCTTTAACGCCTGCATGGTTTTTATCCTCTACAGTCAAGGATACTTCACCATTGTCGTTTACCTTGTAGGAACCGTCAGCGCTGGAGTTTCTTACAAGACGATAGTCAGTTGCACTGCTACCTTGTTGAGTAATTTGTTCGCTAACTTTTTTCAACTGATCTTCAGTCGCAGCACGACCGGATACGATAGATGTGGAATCCCAGTTCTTATTGCTCAAGTTAGTTACATAATTACCAGTTTCACTTGCATGTTTCGTATTTTGAACAGTTTGAGCGCCCATTACAACGCCACTAGCAGTTACTCTACCTGCTGTACCATCAAGAACTACTTGATTGTTACCGCTACCCAATGTCACTTTGTTGTTCAAACGAAGATCATACTTAGCACCTTCAGTACTTGTAGCAGGAGTAGTTGTCAATTTGAGGTTATCATCAGAAACAGTTACTTTTGAATGTTTACCTGCTTCGATTTTTACATCATGCAATTGGCTGCCATTTACAGCATCTGTAGAAGTAGAGGATACTTCGCCGGCTTTCAAGTTAGTAATTGTTGTACCGCCTTGGCCTTCCAAAGTAACCTTGTTTTTATTAACAGTAGTACCGTTAAGATCATATTTAACAGCGCGTTCTGTCAATTTATCCAATTCAGTTTTGGATGCGATATTGTTGATTGTTACCGTATTAGCAGGGCTATTAGGATGAGCTTCATCTTTAACTTTTAAATCAACTTTGTTGTTTTC
Source organism: Veillonella parvula (assembly GCF_002005185.1). Taxonomy (GTDB): domain Bacteria; phylum Bacillota; class Negativicutes; order Veillonellales; family Veillonellaceae; genus Veillonella; species Veillonella parvula_M. The sequence continues at coordinate 695,259 of NZ_CP019721.1, read as the reverse complement.
TACAGAGTAAGAACCATCTGCAGAATTTGTATTATTGATCAAACGGTAATCTGTTTTAGCTGCATTAGTAGTCTTGATTTCATCAGACACTTTTTTCAACTGATCTTCAGTTGCTGCACGACCAGATGTGATTGTAGGGTTTTGAACATTCCATTCTTTATTGTCCAAACCAGTTACATAGTTTTTATTGTCGCTATGTTTACCTACACGAACAGAACCTGCAGTTACGCTGTTCAAACCTGTTAGGTCTTTTGCCAACTTAACATTAAGGTTGCCGTCTTTAGCTACAACACCGATGTTGTTGTCAGATAAAGCACCTGTAGCGCCACCAGTAATACCTAAAGTATCGCCAAGTTGTTTATTGATTTTAACATTGTTATCGCCTTGGAAGCTCAAGCCTTTAGCGATTTTGTTAGTGTTATTTGTGATATTAGTAGTATTAATATCTTGTTGCTCTTTAGAAGCAAGGTTCGTCAACTTAACTTGTTTAGGGTTGGAACCATCAGCATCCGCAACAGTCAATGTCATGCTGCCATCAGCAGCTACTTTATATTCGCCGTTGCTGCCTGCTGCAGGGTTTGCAATCAAGCGGTAGTCAGTTTTGGAAAGGCCGTTAGAGATTTTAGAGATATCAACATCAAATGTTTGATTATCATTACGTGTCAATGTCAATCTCTTACCGTCATTGGATACTGTACCGGATGTAACATAAGTATTTTTCAAACCTGTTACTTCAGCAGTCAAACCATTTGTACCGGTCATGTTAATTTTGCCGTTACCGTTTGCTTCATACGTTGCAGAACCGCGTTGTAAGTATTTATCGTATTTTGCAGCAATACGAGAGATATCACCGATATTAGCCGCATTTGTTAATGTATCGCCACCAGATTGTACATTAGTAATTTGATACCCACCAGCATTGATACCGTTTTTGCTCATAGATACGTTACCAGTTGTAACGGAGTTGAAGTTTGCATTATCAACTGTTGCAACCGTAACATTGTCTCCGGAGCCTTCTAATTTAATATTTTTACCAGCGTTAAAGTTCACTGTACGGTTTGGAGCTTTTACATCTTTAACCTTTTGGCCATTAACTTGAAGTTCCCAGCCAGAGTTTGCGGATTTAATAGCTTCATGAATGGTATTTTTACCTGTATCACCAATATTAGTCATGGTGATAGAACCATTTTGGTCAACCTGAGCATTGCCGCCTAAGATATTCTTAGTGCTTTTAGCTACATTACCTACTGCATTAGCAACGCCATATAATTGGCTACCATTAATAGCATCTGTAGATTGTGCATTTACACGACCAGCTGCTACGTTAGTAATTGTACGTTTTGTAGAAGTATTACCTACGCTAACTGTGGAATCAGCAGTACCACCTGCATAGTTGTATTGCAAACCGTTAATTGTTTCACTAGCAGTGCTTACAGGAGCAGCTGTTACAGAATTAGCACCTAACGCAACGCCACGAACGTTATTTACTGTTGCCTTGCTGCCGAGAGCTAAGCCTTCGTTCGCTTGTACACTTGCTTCGCTACCAATTGCTACCGCATCAGTTACTTCTTTTTGAGCTTTAAGTTTTGTGATTAATTCAGGATTATCTTTGTAAACACTACGATCGCGTACACGTTCTAATGTACCAGCTTGAGCGCTTACGCCCAATGCGATGGAACGGGAACCGGTTGCTTGTGCATCATCACCGATAGCCACAACATTTTTCTTGTCCCCATCTTGAGTGCTCAAAGCACTAGCTTCACGACCCATAGCAATAGAGCCGTAACCTTCAGAATGAGCATTGTTACCGATAGCTGTAGAACGTTCACCTAATGCCCATGCCGCATTACCTGCAGCCACAGAGGAACCGCCCAATGCATAAGTATCATTACCCAATGCCACGCCGGAACCGCCATGAGCACGCGCGGAGTTACCTACAGCAACGGAGTTATTTACTTTATATTGAGGGTCATTTTGAATACCGGATTCAGCATTGTTACCAATAGCGATGCCATCTTTCGCACGAGTTTGCGCGTTGTTACCAAGAGCAACCGCATTATCACGATAATGTGCTGCACCGTTACCGATGGCTACGCCTTGAATGCCTTTAGATGTAGCACGGTTACCGATGGCTACGCCTCTTGCATAAGCGTCACCTGCAGAATTTGAGCCTGCTGCTACATTAGCACCTGTACCCATAGCAACACTATCTTCAGTATTTGATTTAGCACCTTGACCGATAGCAATAGAACGAGCTGCATTAGCTTGGGTATTAGTAGTCCCGTCATATGCTGTATACGGTGTGCCTTTATCATCATATTTAGGAGTTGGATTTGCAGAACCGATAGCAATAGATTGATCACCTGTTGCTAATGCGGAATGACCCATAGCCAAGCTGGCTTTACCTTGTGCAGATGCTGCTGTACCAATAGCCGCCGCATATTGTTCGCCTGCATAGGCTTGACGCATCATAGCCAAGGAGTTAAAACCCTTTGCCTTTGAAGCCGAACCGACAGCAATAGCACCGATTTGTTCAGATTGAGCATAATGGCCTAAACCGATACCCAACGCACGAGATTGGGAATAGTCACCGATAGAAATACCGGATACGGAGCCATCATTAGCACGTGCATTCGCATTGTTACCGATTTGGATGCCGAATACCTTATTATTGGTATATAAATATCCTCCTCCTGGATTCCCTGGTGTTTTGTAATCATACATCTGAATATAAGGAGAATTTTGACCAGGATATAAATACGTAAACCCGCCATCATTATGTCCTTCACCAGGAGCCAAAGAAAGGCCTCTGTTAGGCGCTGCATCAACACCCGAAATCAACCCACTACCGCAGGTTAAAACCATAGCCGCCAAGCCAACTTTTACCGAAGCTTTAGCGGAATTACTAACAAAGCTTTTGGAGCCACGAGTATGGCTTTTTGCGATTTCAGATACAACGACATATGCGCCTCGTACCTGACTCCAAATTACCCTATAAATACGATTCATTTAGTAGTACCTACCTTTCACACAGTTTTATAAGGGATTCTAAAACCAACACTAAAACACTAAAAATAATAAAATTTTCATCAAAAATTTAATTACTATACATATAAAATATCAGATTAGTTTATGAATGTAAATATATTTTTTTCATATTTCGCTCATTTATTTTCAGAACTTTAAACTTCTTTTAAAAATTGATTTTCTTACTCATTTAAATATATTTTCAATCATAAAAACCCTTACAACAATGGGCCAAACAACACTTATAATCTAAAGCTAATGATTTTATAGTAAATTAATCACATTTATAATTTTCGATTAAAATTATATGTTCTGTATTATACACTATTATGAAAAGTTTGTGAAGTCAAACACAAAAAAAGAACGAAAGTCCTTTCACAGTAGACTTTCGTTCTTTCATTTTATATACCATATAGGGTTAAAATCATCTAATTTTCATGGGTATTTTCTGGTACATCAGCTCGCTTTTTATCGCATGAACGTAAGATGAAACAGGTATGAATTACATGCCTAAACGACTCATAATAAGAGCCAATTGTCGCTTAGTTTCTTCGTTATCTTTCTGTAGACGAAGGTTGTCTTCTTTCAATGCCGCATAATCTGCAGTTAATTTTTCATCCTGCGCTTTCATGCGTGCATTTTCAGCTTTCAAAGCAGTCATTTCATCCTGCATTACGTACATAGAGCTGATAGGGCCACCCTTGTAACGCTCAGGAATAGCCTTCTTCTCATCAGAAGAACCGAATTTACGAGTTACACCAGCATTCACCATATTATGACGACTACCAACAGATACTCCTGCATGGAACATAGTATCTTCCGATGTGTAGTGAGCAACACCTAACGCCGCTGCGGTTTCACCTCTGTAATTGCCGATACCAGCCATCACTTGAGTTGGTTCTAACGGATCATATTGAATCGGTTTCAACGCAGACATAGCTGCCGCATGAGCACCTACACGTTGCGTTTCGCCCGCTACGGAATTAATAGCATTAGCCATTCCCTCCGTAACTCCCTTCAATTGATTTACGTTAACCGCATCCGTGCCGTTTACACCAGGACCTACATTGCTAATTGTTTTACCACCGTTATTCAATCCATCTTTAGTAAGACTTACAGTGTTACCGCTAGCAGGAGTAATGGTTATGCCACTGCCGTTCACAACCGTAGAGTTACCACCAGCATCCTTAGTCGTTACTGACGTAAGACCTTTCAAATCTTTCGCCATACGAACTTTAAGATTAGTACCGTCAGATACGACGCCTACATTATCTTCTGTAGTCAACTTGTTAGCATCAGTAATGCCACCGACTACGTTTACCTGTTCGTTAAGCTTTTTATTAATCACATTACCGGAATCGCCACCGTATTTCATACCATCGTCTTTGGTTGCCACTTGATGTGTCTTGCCCTGTTCATCTTGGTACTTAATACGAGTAATAGCATTGCCTCCGAGATCAGAATCACCCTTATCAGCAATTATATCCGCATTGCGACCATCTTTGCCAGTTAAACCGATGTGACCAACGCCGTCTTTGCCCGACATAGATACAGCATCTTTACCGTCTTTACCTGTAACAGCTACTTTGCCGTCTGTACCATTCGCAGCGTCTGGACCTGTAATGGAAACGCCATCTTGACCATTTTTGCCGACTTTCACCTTATCAGTATTGACCGTATCAGCAGTAACTGTTTTGGTAGTAATACTGTCGGTCTTAAGATTCTTAGCCATTTTAATAGTAACATTACCATTTTCGGCTACTGTTTTGATATTTTCGCCAGAATAGTCGCTATCGGCCCCTTGGCCTTCACCTTTTATGGTAACCTTTTGACCTAAATCACGGTGGAAATCACCTGTATTACCGGCAAAATCCATGCCTTTCTTCGTAATGTCATCACCTAAGTTATTAATCTTATTATCCAAGGCTTTATGGGACTTCTGCAATTGATCTTCTGTAGCAGCACGACCGCTTGTGATATTGTTAGGATCCCAATCTTTGTTTTCCAAACCTGTCACATGACCGTCCTTGCCATCAACAGAGACCTTACCTGCTGCAATCTTACCATCTTTACCATCAATAGTTACCTTGTCACCGGCCTTAATCGTACCGTTTGTACCGTCAATCGCCACATTACCAGCCTTGATTGTGCCCTTATCGCCATCGATTTCAACTTTATCACCGGCTTTAATGGTGCCTTTATTGCCGTCGATTGTAACCTTGTCACCGGCTTTGATCGTACCGGTTGTACCATCCATCGCAATTTGTTTCGTAGCATCAGATCCCATTGTTATTTGGTCTTTGAGGCTCACTTTGTAATTTGTAGATCCATCACCATTAGTGGTCTTATCTACTTTGATATTATTACCTTCTGTTACGATTGCCGTAGCAGCGGCTGCAGCTTTATCCAATTGAGATTTATTAACTGCATCTTTAGGATTTGTACCGTCAGCTACATTTGCAATCTTATTGCCGGCTGCATCAATACCATCCTTCATCATAGATGGACCATTAGTAATCTTCACGCCGTCCTTTGTAACAGCAGTCAACGGGTTGCCGTCCTTATCCTGAACGGTCATACCTTCACCATTAACAACGGTTTTACCGTTTACACCATTAGTGCCATTGTTGAAAGTTATGGAATCCAGGCCTTTAAGATTTTTTGCTAAACGAACATTAAGAATATTATTTTTACTAATAACACCAATATTGTTTTCGGTCAACTCAGATTCATTGGTAACACCACCCTTAATGTCCAATTGTTCATTAAGTTTCTTCTTGATGGTAGTACCGGAGTCGCCACCGTATGCCATACCATCATCTTTGCTTGCCACTTCATGGGTTGTGCCATTTTCATCTTGGTATTTAATGCGCGTGATTTCATCTCCATTGAGATTAGCAGCGCCTTTTTCAGCGGTAATATCCACACTTTTTCCGTCTTTACCGCTTAAACCGATGTGTCCAACACCGTCTTTACCGGACATGGACACAGCATCCTTGCCGTTTTTATCTGTAACAGCTACCTTACCGTCAGTGCCATTCGCCGCATCTGGGCCTGTAAGAGATACCCCATCTTTACCGTCTTTGCCGACTTTCACGGATTCAGCCTTAAGGTTTTTATTCATCTTCACGTCGATAGTCGTATTACCTGTTGCTGCATCTTGTTTGATGAAAGTCTTAATATTATCACCGCTATAGTCGGTATCAGCAGCTTTGCCTTCCCCTTGTACGGTCACGATAGAGCCTAATTTATTGGTTTGTACACCGCCTACATTGGCATTAAATTTAAGACCTGTATCAGTTTGACCTGCCAAGGCTTGTTTCAATTGATCCTCTGTTGCAGCACGACCGGATACAACATTACCTGCATTCCAAGTCTTATTATCAAGGCCAGTCACGTAGTTGCCAGTATTAGCAGGGGTTGCACCATCGGACTGTTTACCCATGGTTACAGTGCCAGCTTTCACAGTTTCCGTAGCAGTAACAGATGTAACATTAAGATCTTTCTTCAATTTAAGACCGATTTTCGTATCGTCACCGGTTTGACTGATTTCCGTCGTAATATTGTCGTCGCCGTTTACTGTTACCTTGGAGCCCAGTTTATTCGTTTTTTCGTCGTTATTATCCGCGTCAAAACGAAGACCTTTATTGGTAAGTTCAGTCTTAGCATCATCAATATTTTTGTTGAGTTCAGTTTTGGTGTCACCAATTTTTTTATTGAGCTCAGTCTTGGTATCACCGATATTTTTATTCAACTCGGTCTTAGCGTCGCTAATATTTTTATTTAATTCTGCCTTAGTATCACCAATGTTTTTATTCAACTCGGTCTTAGCATCACTAATATTTTTATTTAACTCAGTTTTAGCGTCATGCAATTGACCGCCGTTAACCGCATCTTTGGAGTTAGCCGCCACGTCACCATCAGCAACATTGGTAATCTTTTGATCGTTCGCATTGATGCCGTTTGGAGATACATAGGTCTTACCGCCTACGATCAAACCGCCACCATTGATGGTTGTACCGCCGGCTGTTACGCTGTCCAAGCCGGTCAATGTTTTTGATAACTTCACGTTCAATGTATTGCCATCAGATACAACGCCAATATTGTTATCCGTTAAATCTGCCGCCGCAGCTCCGCCTTTAATGGCAACAGTACCACCTAGCTTCTTATTGATAGTCGTACCTGAGTCACCATCAAAGTTCAAGCCTTTATCCACTTCAGATTTAGACGCCACATCTTTAATCGTTACGGTTTTCGTTTGATCCGGATGGTTCTTATCTTGAACTGTCAATGCCACGTCACCGTTAGCATCTACAGTATAGTCACCATTGGAGCCTGCCGTAGGATTCGCAACGAGACTGAAGTCCGTTGCACTGGCACCTTGTTTCTTAACTTCATCACTAACCGTTTTCAATTGGTCTTCCGTTGCTGCACGGCCAGATGCAATTGTAGGGTTATCAATACTCCATGACTTATTATCAAGACCTGTTACGTAATTACCCGTATTAGCAGGGGTTACACCATCAGATTGTTTACCCATAGTTACCGTACCAGCTTTCACAGTTTCCGCTGCCGTAACAGTGGTAACGTTAAGATCTTTCTTCAATTTTAGGCCGATCTTCGTATCGTCACCGGTTTGTGTAATTTCTGTGGTGATGTTATCGTCGCCGTTTACCGTTACCTTAGAGCCTAGTTTATTAGTTTTTTCAGCGTTATTATCCGCATCAAAACGAAGGCCTTTGTTGGTAAGTTCAGTCTTAGCGTCATTAATATTATTGTTGAGTTCAGTTTTAGTGTCAGCGATATTTTTGTTTAATTCGGTTTTAGTATCACCAATGTTTTTATTTAATTCAGTCTTTGTATCAGCGATATTCTTGTTTAACTCAGTTTTAGCTTCATGTAATTGACCGCCGTTAACCGCATCTTTGGAATTAGCAGCAATATTACCATCAGCAACATTGGTAATCTTTTGGTCGTTCGCATTGATGCCGTTTGAAGATACATAAGTCTTACCGCCTACGGTCAAACCTCCACTGTTGATGGTTGTACCGCCAGCTGTTACGCTGTCCAAACCAGTTAATGTTTTCGCTAGTTTCACATTTAACACACCGCCATCAGATACGACACCAATATTATTGTCCGTCAAGTTAGCAGCCGCTGCACCGCCTTTAATGGCAACAGTACCACCTAGCTTCTTGTTGATAGTTGTGCCAGAGTCACCGTCAAAGTTCAAGCCTTTATCCACTTCGGATTTAGACGCTACATCTTTAATCGTTACGGTTTTTGTTTTATCCGGATGGTTCTTATCTTGAACTGTCAATGCCACGTCACCGTTGGCATCTACAGTATAGTCACCATTGGAACCTGCCGCAGGATTTGCAACGAGACTAAAGTCCGTTGCATTAGCGCCTTGAGTTGTGATGGCTTCAGTAACTGTCTTCAATTGATCTTCTGTTGCAGCACGTCCGCTGACAGCAGTCGGATTAGTTACGCTCCATGTCTTATTATCAAGACCTGTTACGTAGTTACCCATAGTAGCAGGGGTTACACCATCAGATTGTTTACCCATGGTTACAGTCCCGGCTTTCACAGTTTCCGCTGCCGTAACAGATGTAACATTAAGATTTTTCTTCAATTTAAGACCAATCTTCGTATCGTCACCAGTTTGACTAATTTCTGTCGTAATATTGTCGTCGCCGTTTACCGTTACCTTGGAGCCTAGTTTATTCGTTTTTTCAGCGTTATTATCTGCGTCAAAACGAAGGCCTTTGTTGGTAAGTTCAGTTTTTGCGTCACCAATATTTTTATTCAACTCAGTCTTAGCATCACTAATGTTTTTATTTAACTCAGTTTTAATGTCATGCAATTGACTGCCGTTCACCGCATCTTTGGAGTTAGCCGCCACATCGCCATTAGCAACATTGGTAATCTTTTGGTCGTTCGCATTGATACCATTTGGAGATACATAATTCTTACCACCTACGGTCAAACCAACACTATTGATGATAGTGCCACCAGCTGTTACGCTTTCCAAACCAGTTAATGTTTTAGCTAACTTCACGTTTAACGTACTGCCATCAGATACGACACCGATATTATTGTCCGTCAAGTTTGCAGCTGCGGCGCCACCTTTAATAGATAACTTATCACCCAACTGTTTATTAATTACAGCGCCGCTATCTCCATCAAAGTTAAGGCCTTTAGCAATAGTCGTATTGATTGTGGATATAGCATTTTTATTAGTCGTAATATCTTGCGTATTTTGAGCGATATTTTGCTTATTTTGTGCAATATCAGTCTTATTCTTACCGATGTCAGTTGTATTTTGAGCAATATCAGCCTTGTTCTTAGTTATATCTTGTTTATTCTTACCAATATCAGTCGTATTCTGAGCAATGTCAGTTGTGTTTTGAGCTATTTTATCCTTGTTCGTATTAACTTGCGTATTAACAGATTTCAACTGATCTTCCGTTGCAGCACGACCAGTTACGGCTTGTGGATTATCTACATCCCAAGCAGTATTGGTAAGACCAGTTACCGTGCCTGCAGTACCATCCACAGATACAGGATTAGCAGTTCCTAAGGTGATTTTATCCCCTAATCCGACAGTATATTCCTTACCGCCGGCTGCATTTGTACCTTCATCTACAGTGATATTGCTGTTTTTAGCTTTCACAGTACTTGCCTTAGCAGTTCCACCGATAGCATCCTGCAACTGACTGAAGTTAACCGCATCAGTAGGATCTGTGCCTTTTGCTAGACCGGTAATCTTTTGATTATTTGCATTGATACCGTTTGGCGTTACGTAGGTCTTGCCGCCTACGGTCAAACCACTACCATTAATAGTTGTTCCACCAGCCGTTACGCTATCCAAACCAGTTAATGTTTTAGCTAGTTTCACATTTAATGTGCTGCCATCAGACACGACACCGATATTATTATCCGTAAGATCCGCCATAGCACCACCTTTAATGGTAACAGTGTCGCCTAATTTTTTATTAATCGCAGCACCGCTATCGCCGTTAAAGTTTAATCCTTTATTGATATTGGTTACATTTGTATTGACCTTATCATTAACGGATTTCAACTGATCTTCCGTAGCAGCTCGACCACTTACAGCTTGAGGATTATCCGCGTTCCAAGACTTATTATCGAGCCCTGTTACAAAGTTACCGTTTGCACCGCCTGCACCACCTGATTGTTTGCCCATAGTCACAGTGCCGGCTTTCACAGTATCAGCAGCAGTAATAGTAGTAACATTGAGATCTTTCTTTAATTTAAGACCGATCTTAGTATCGTCACCAGTTTGGCTGATTTCTGTCGTGATATTATCATCGCCGTTTACCGTTACCTTGGAACCCAATTTATTGGTCTTAGCACCGCCTGTATCCGCATCAAATTTGAGACCTGTATTAATCACATCATTCTTCGCAGTCGATATATTATTGTTTAGCTCGGTTTTAGCATTATCTATATTGCCATTCAGTTCAGTTTTAGCGTCATTAATATTTTTATTGAGTTCAGTTTTGGCATCACCGATATTTTTGTTTAATTCAGTTTTAGCATCATTAATGTTGTTATTTAATTCGGTTTTAGCCGCATGAAGTTGACCGCCGTTAACTGCATCTTTGGAATTAGCCGCCACTTCACCATCAGCAACATTAGTTATTTTCTTGTCATTCGCATTAATACCGTTCGGAGTTACATAGGTCTTACCGCCTACGGTCAAACCACTACTATTGATAGTTGTACCCCCAGCCGTTACGCTATCCAAACCGGTTAATGTTTTAGCTAGTTTTACATTTAATGTGCTGCCATCAGATACGACACCGATATTATTATCCGTCAAATTCGCAGCCGCTGCACCGCCCTTGATGCTAAGCTTATCGCCCAACTGTTTGTTAATTACAGCACCGCTGTCTCCATCAAAATTTAGACCTTTAGCAATAGTTGTATTGATTGTAGAGATAGCATTTTTATTAGTCGCAATATCTTGTGTGTTCTGAGTAATATTTTGCTTGTTTTGTGCAATATCAGTCTTATTTTTACCGATATCAGTAGTATTTTGAGCTATATCAGTCTTGTTCTTAGTTATATCTTGTTTATTCTTACCGATATCAGTCGCATTTTGAGCAATGTCAGTTGTGTTCTGAGCTATTTTATCCTTATTTGTATTGACTTGCGTATTAACAGTTTTTAACTGATCTTCCGTTGCAGCACGACCAGTTACGGCTTGTGGATTATTTACATTCCAAGCAGCATTAGTAAGTCCTGTTACAGTTCCTGCGGTTCCGTCCACAGTTACAGGATGTGCCGTACCTACCGCAAGTTTATTGCCCAATCCAACAGTGTATTCCTTACCACCATTCACATTGGCACCTTCTGTTACGGTTACATTTGCATCCTTTGATTTTACTGTAGTCGCCTTTGCAGTACCACCGATAGCACTTTGTAATTGACTGAAATTAACCGCATCGTTAGGCGCTGTACCATTAGCAACACCAGTAATCTTTTGATTATTAGCATTGATGCCATCAGGTGTTACATAGGTTCTAGCACCTACACTCAAACCATTTTTACTAATAGTAGTATTTCCTGCATTAACGCTCTCTAATCCTGTTAAATATTTTGCCAACTTTACAGTCAATCTACCGGTACCATCGGATACAACACCAATATTATTATCGGATAATGCCCCTGTAGCACCGCCTTTAATGACTAGAGTATCACCTAATTTTCTCTTAATCGAAGCACCTGTATCGCTGCTAAAATAGAGCCCTTTTTCAAGAGTATTATTGATAGTGTTAATATCATTCTTATTAGTAGTAATATCACCTTGTATTTTTGTGATATTTCGTGCATTGGCACCAATACGGCTTGAGTTATCTGAGATATTCTGCGTATTTTGATTAATAAAATACTGATTGGAATTAACTCTCTCATTAACCCGCTTTAACTGATCTTCCGTAGCAGCACGCCCTGTAACAGGTGCTGGATTATTTACATTCCATGATGTATTGGTAAGACCTGTGACCGTTCCTGTACCACTATCTATGGTTACAGGATGCGAGGCCGCCCCTTTCCCTACAGTAATCTTATAGTTTAAGCCGACAGTATATTCTTTACCACCTTTCGCCGTTGAGTTTTCCCTTATCGTAATATTACCATCATCATTTGCTTTTACAATGGCTTCTTTAGCTGTACCGTTAATTGCTCGTTGCAACTGACCGTAGTTAACTGCGTCCTGACTACCTGTACCGTCTGCAACACCTCTAAGCTGTTGATTATTGGCATTAAGGCCACCGGTTGACACATAGAGTTTATTGCCTACAGACACCCCTTTATTATCAATCGTAGCAGTTCCTGCTGTTACGCTATCCAAACCAGTTAATTTTTTAGCCAATTTCACATTTAGTGTGCCATTTCCGTCTGCTTGAACCCCAATATTGTTGTCAGCCAGAGCACCGCTAGCGCCACCTTTTATTCTTACTGTGTCACCTAATTTTACTTGGTTCTAAACAAAGTTATCACCATAAAAGAACAATCCCTTATCAATATTGTCTTTATTATATCTAATAGCATCGTGGATCGTGCTTTTACCTGTAAAACCGATATCGCTCATCGTTAATTTACCGGTATCAGGATCGAGCGCCGCATTACCGCCAAGGATATTTTTAGTAGTAGTGGCTAAATTGCCCAGGCTATTTGCTACGGCATATAACTGACTACCGTTAATAGCATCTGTAGACGAAGCATTCATGCGTCCCGCCGCCACATTGGTAATCGTACGTTTTACCGTATCACTACCCACACTAAGCGTGGAGTCAGCACTGCCGCCAGCTAAATTCTTATACCATAAACCATTTACATGCTGATTTGGCGTACTTACCACATTAGCCGTCTTGGAGTTGGCACCTAATGCAATTGATCGTTGTTGATTCACATCAACTAATGCATTTTTACCGATGGCAATGGAATCATCTGAAGCTGCGATTGCAGCTTTACTCATAGCAATAGAATTATTTTTCGTCGCTTTTGCCGTCTCACCGATAGCAATAGAAGCCTCACCGCTAGCCACGCTATCCCAACCCATAGCAGCAGCATTAGTAGCGTCAGCTGTAGAGTTCGCACCGATTGCGCGAGCACCCGCTGCCAATGCTCTTGCACCGTTACCGATGGCTACGCCCCACTCGCCTCTGGATTGAGAGCCGTTACCCATAGCAACGGCACCGCCTTTAGATGCCTTCGCATTATTACCAAATGCCATGGATGATCCACCCCAAGCTCTGGCATTGGTACCAAATGCCTGATCATTATCGGCACCCACATAGTTACCGGCCTCATCATATCCAGCCCAGGATGTATTACCAAGGGCAAAGCCATTTAAAGAAGCTACTTTTGTCAAATTACCGATAGCAACACCATTATTTACTTCAACTGTTGCATTTCTTCCGATTGCAACACCTTGCACATTACCAACATTAGCCCTATTAGTTTTTGTAACAGTAGCACCTGTACCCAAGGCCACACTATTATCTGCCATTGCTGTACTATTGTCACCTATCGCTACAGTACCATTTTTAGCCTGAGCATTATCACCCCATTTTAATGTAGATGCCTGCGCTTCAGTTGGTATAATCCCTCCTGCTAACATAACAGTACAGATAGAAATTCCGAGCATCTTGGCAAACACAGATGTCATTGTCGAGCGTTTCGACATATTCTTCGCTGTTTCAGCCACAACGACATAACATCCTTTTGTACGACTCCAGATTACTTTAAAAATTCGGTTCATCTCATCTTACTCCTTGCATAAAACTATCAAATTATACGAATATAATAAAATATTTTATAACTATTTTAAAAAGTAAAAATACAGTTAATATATGGCTATTTATCGATGCATATCATATTAAACATATCATATTCTATACTAAAAGTAAAAAATTTTTCACTCTACACTCACTTCTAAATCATAAATATTTATGAATATACAAAAAGGCCGTCATATACCTTATGAATATGCTAAATGTACTAATTTTTTCGCATAAAATTAACTTCATGAAAAAAATGTATTTCACCTTAGTAAACTATTATGATCCAATTATTATTCACCTATATCACTCACCTATTTTAATTACATTACAAAATACCATGATATATATGCTCAAATAGCCATTAAATCTATTTTTTGCATGCAAAAAGGCGCCAAAAGCATTTCGCTTTTGGCGCCTTTTATAAGCACTGCCATATCAATATGTTATTTCATATTATTTCAAGCCCGCTTGTTGCATCAATAATGCAATTTGTGCTCTCATTTCTTCATTGTCGCGTTGTACTTTTTCGTACTTAGCTTTCAAAGCAGTCATTTCATCTTGCATTACGTACATGGAGCTGATAGGGCCACCTTTGTAACGTTCAGGAACTGCTTTCTTCGCATCGGAAGTACCGAATTTACGAGTTACACCAGCATTTACCATGTTATGGTGGCTACCAACAGATACGCCTACATGGAACATTGTATCTTCTGCTGTGTAATGTGCAACGCCAAGAGCTGCCGCAGTTTCACCTCTGTAATTACCGATACCAGCCATTACTTGAGTTGGTTCCAATGGATCATATTGAATAGGTTTCAATGCAGACATAGCCGCTGCATGTGCGCCTACACGTTGTGTTTCGCCTGCTACGGAGTTAATAGCATTAGCTAAACCGTCTGTAGCACCTTTCAATTGATTTACGTTAACTGCATCAGTGCCGTTTACACCAGGGCCTACATTGGTAATTGTATTACCGCCGTTGTTGAGGCCGTCTTTAGTAAGACTTACAGCATTACCGCTAGCAGGTGTAATTGTTACACCGCCACCGTTCATAACAGTAGTATTACCTGCAGCATCCTTAGTGGTTACTGTTTCAAGACCTTTCAAGTCTTTCGCCATACGAACCTTAAGGTTGCCAGTACCATCGGATACTACACCTAAATTGTCCTCTGTAGTCAACTTGCTAGCATCAGTAATGCCACCCACTACATTAACTTGTTCGTTAAGCTTTTTCTTGATTACGGAACCGCTATCGCCACCGTATTTCATACCATCGTCTTTAGTTGCCACTTGGTGTGTCTTACCATTTTCGTCTTGGTACTTAATACGAGTGATGTTGTTACCGTCTAAGTCTGGATCACCTTTATCAACGGTAATATCCGCATTACGGCCGTCTTTACCAGTTAAACCGATATGACCAACACCGTCTTTACCGGACATAGATACAGCATCTTTACCGTCTTTGCCTGTGATACCTACTTTGCCGTCTGTACCGTCAGCACCGTTAGGACCGGTAATGGATACGCCGTCCTTACCGTTTTTACCAACTTTTACCTTATCGGTAGTTAAGCTGTCAGTCTTAAGGTCTTTCGCCATCTTGATAGTAACATTACCATCTTGGTCGGCTACTGTTTTAATGTTTTCGCCGGAGTATTTATCGTCAGACTCTGTACCTTCACCTTTGATAGTAACCTTTTGGCCTAAATCACGGTGGAATTCACCTGTATTACCAGCAAAATTCATACCTTTTTTCGTGATTTCATCACCTAGGTTATTAATCTTGTTATCTAAGGATTTGTGAGATTTTTGCAATTGATCTTCTGTAGCAGCACGACCGCTTGTGATGTTGTCAGGATCCCAATCTTTGTTTTCTAGACCTGTCACATAACCGTCTTTGCCATCAACAGATACCTTGCCTGCTGCAATCTTACCATCTTTACCATCGATAGTTACCTTGTCACCAGCTTTAATGGTACCGTTTTCACCGTCAATTGTTACGTTGCCGGCTTTAATCGTACCTTTATTGCCATCAATTGTAACTTTATCACCAGCCTTGATAGTACCTGTAGTACCATCCATTGCGATTTGTTTCGTAGCATCAGATCCCAATGTCACTTGATCTTTAAGACTTACTTCATAGTTCTTGGAACCATTCGCATTGGTGCTAGGTGTCACAGTAATATTATTACCTGCAGATACCGTTGTAGATGCAGCTGCTGTAGCTTTATCCAATTGAGATTTATTAACTGCATCGTTAGGGTCCGTGCCATCAGCAACATTCGTAATCTTGTTACCGCCGTTATTTAAGCCGTCTTTTGTAAGACTTACTGCATCGCCACCAGCACGATTGATGGTCATACCATCACCATTGATAACAGTATTATTGCCGCCGTTTGTGAAAGTAGCAGATGTCAAGCCTTTCAATTCTTTCGCCAAGCGCAATTTCAATGTATCGGAACCGTCGGAAACTACACCAATGTTATCTTCAGCAGCTAATTTGCTTTCATCGGAGATACCGCCCTTAACATTTACTTGATTGTTAAGTTTCTTTTTAATTACATTACCTGTATCGCCGCCATACATCATACCATCATCAAGGGTTGCAAGCGTATGTGTATTGCCGTCTTTATCTTCGGTCACTAAACGATTAATGCTTGTGCCATCTACACCGTTTTTAGCGTCGCCACCTTTAAGTGTAACGCCGTCTTGACCGTTTTTACCAGCAATAGCCACACTATTAGCTTTGAGGTTTTTGTTCATCTTCACATCGATAGTTGTGTTGCCATCTTGATCTTGTGTGATGAAAGTTTTAAGGTTTTCACCGCTGTAGTTAGCATCAGCATCATTACCTTCGCCCTTAACAGTAACTGTAGAGCCAAGTTTATTAGTTTTTACACCGCCACTGTTAGCATCGAATTTCAAACCTTTATTAGTTAATGCGTCTTCACTATCTTTGATTCTATCTTTCAAATAATCCACATTAACCGCTTCGCTACCATCGTTGCCTGTAGCATATGCCACGTTTGTTACGTGAGTACCACCAGCTTTATTAGCATAGGTAGGACCTTCATAAGTTACTTTTGTCTTATCAACAGCACCATTATCCAAATTATACTTAACAGCACGATCATTTAATTTGTCGAGGCTAGATTTAGACGCAACGTCCTTAATCTTAACAGTCTCTTTTGTACCTGCATGGTTTTTATCCTCTACAGTCAAGTCAACATCACCGTTGGAATCAACTGTATAAGCCTCATCTGCAGCAGCTGCATTTTTCACCAAACGGTAATCTGTAGCAGCAGCACCTTGATTCTTAACAACATCACTAATCTTTTTCAATTGATCTTCTGTAGCAGCGCGACCGCTTACAGGATTAGATGTATTCACATCCCAATCTTTATTATCAAGACCAGTTACATAGTTCTTAGTATCAGCGTGTTTACCCATTGTTACACCGCCGGCTTTCACAGTATCTGTAGCTGTCAATGTTTGAACATTAAGGTTTTTGTTCAATTTAACGCCGATTGTAGTATCATCGCCCGTTTGCGTAATTTCAGTAGTGATATTACCATCACCATTTACTGTTACTTTAGAACCAAGTTTGTTCGTTTTTTCAGCGTTGTTATCAGCGTTGAAACGAAGGCCCTTGTTGATAAGTTCATTTTTAGCATCAGTGATATTATTATTCAATTCGTTTTTAGCTTCGTGTAATTGACCGCCGTTTACTGCGTCCTTACTGCCTGCGCCTACAGTGCCATCAGCAACATTGGTAATCTTTTGATTATTCGCATTGAGACCTGTTGGAGATACATATGTCTTACCGCCTACAGTCAAACCGCTATTATCAATCTTAGTATTACCAGCTGTAACACTATCCAAGCCAGTCAATGTTTTAGCTAATTTCACATTCAATGTGCCATTGCCATCAGATTCAACACCGATATTACCGTCGGATAATGTGCCTGTTGCACCGCCTTTAACGGATAGTTTTTCACCTAATTTTTTATTGATAACTGCACCGGAGTCACCATCAAAGTTCAAGCCTTTATCAAGAGTTGTATTGATAGTATTGATATCTTGTTTATTCTTATCAATAGCAGTCTTATTAGTGTTAACTTTATCGTTAACTTTTTTCAACTGATCTTCAGTAGCACCGCGACCAGATACAGCTACAGGATTATCTACATCCCAATCTTTATTTTGAAGGCCTGTCACATGACCAGCATCACCGTCTACAGTTACAGGATGTGCTGTACCTACGGTAATTTTATTACCTAAACCAACGGTATATTCCTTACCACCTGCTGCGTTTGTAGTTTCTGTTACAGTTACATTCGCATCCTTTGGTTTTACAGTGGACGCTTTAGCCGTACCGCCGATAGCAGCTTGTAATTGGCTATAGTTAACTGCATCATTAGGGTCGCTACCATTAGCAACATTAGTAATCTTTTGATTATTCGCATTGAGACCTGTTGGAGACACATACGTTTTACCGCCTACAGTCAAACCGTTGCTATCAATCTTAGTATTACCAGCTGTAACGCTATCTAAACCTGTCAATGTTTTAGCTAATTTCACATTTAATGTGCCATTGCCATCGGAGTCAACACCGATATTACCGTCAGACAATGTGCCTGTAGCACCGCCTTTAACAGTTACAGTGTCGCCTAATTGTCTGTTGCTTACAGTACCAGTATCGCCAGCAAAGTTCAAGCCTTTATTAATTTTTGTATTAATAGTGGAGATGTCTTGCTTGTTTTGAGCGATATTGTTGGCATTATTTGTGATATTTTGCTTATTATCAGCGATATCTTGTTTATTCTTGTCAATTTGAGCCTTATTAGTGTTAACTTTATCATTAACCTTTTTCAACTGATCTTCTGTAGCGGCGCGGCCAGATACAGCCACAGGACTATCTACATTCCAGTCTTTATTTTGAAGGCCTGTTACGTAACCTGTAGTGCCGTCAATCGTTACAGGGTTTGCTGTACCTACTTTAATAGTATTACCCAAAGTCATGTTGATAGTTGTATCACCATTGGCTTGTGTAATTGCGGCATTGATATTGCTGCCGTCACCTTTGATGGTAACTTTAGAGCCTAATAGATTGTTTTTCGCACCACCTGTATTAGCATCGAAGTTAAGGCCTTTATCTATAGTGTCTTTATTGAATTTAATAGCATCATGAATTGTGCCTTTACCAGTGTTACCGATATTGCTCATCGATAAGTTACCAGTATCAGGATCAAGTGCTGCATTGCCACCTAAAATACCTTTTGTAGTGCTTGCTAAATTACCCAAGGTATTAGAAACAGCATATAATTGGCTACCGTTAATTGCATCTGTAGATTGTGCATTCACACGACCTGCAGCTACATTTGTGATAGTACGTTTTAACGTATCACTACCTACACTAAGTGTGGAATCAGCAGAACCGCCGGCATAGTTTTTATACCATAAGCCATTTACCAATTGATTTGCTGTGCTCACCACATTAGCAGTCTTGGAGTTGGCACCTAATGCAATCGATCGTTGTTGATTCGCATCAACTGATGCATTTTTACCGATGGCAATGGAATCATCTGCAGCTGCGATTGCAGCTTTACTCATAGCAATAGAATTATCTGCAGTCGCTTTTGCCGTCTCACCGATAGCAATAGAAGCCTCACCGCTAGCCACACTATCCCAACCCATAGCAGCAGCATTAGTAGCACTAGCTGTAGAGTTCGCACCGATTGCACGAGCGCCTGCTGCTAATGCTTTTGCACCATTACCAATAGCTACGCCCCAGTTGCCTCGAGATTGAGAACCATTACCCATAGCAATGGCACCACCATGAGATGCTTTCGCATTATTACCAAACGCCATGGAAGAACCACCCCAAGCACGAGCATTGGAACCGAATGCTTGGTCATTATCAAGACCTACCAATTTATTGTTTTCGTCAAAGCCGGCACGTGAATTATTCCCCAATGCAAAGCCGTTCGCAGATTGTACACGTGCTTCGTTACCGATAGCTACACCATTATTAGCGATTGTACGCGCATTACGGCCGATAGCCACGGCCTGTGCACCTTGACCGATAGTGCTCGTACCGATAGCAATCGTATTGATATCCTTTGTTGTCGCATCATGACCGATAGCGATACCACCGCTCTTATCCGTGATGCCCGGTGTCGCCGTTGCAGGGTTAACGGTTACTGTTGCACCATGACCGATTGCGATACCATTTTGGCTTTCAGATTCACTAGGATCACCAACACCGACAGTTGCCCCTGTACCCATAGACACACTATAATCACCGCGAGCGTTTGTATTATCACCGATAGCGATACCACCGTCATTTTCAGCTTGTGCACCGTTACCTCTTGTAATAGGTGCCCCCAAAGCATCCGTCGGCATCATAACGCCTGTCAACATAACGGCAACTGCTGTAGCACCTACCATTTTAGAGAATACAACCGACAAAGAGGAACGTTTCGTCATGTTCTTTGCTGTTTCTGCTACAACAACATAGCAGCCCTTTGTGCGATTCCAAATCACTTTAAATACTCGATTCATTAATCTTTCTCCTATAAAACTTATAAAACTTACTAACTATCCTATATATTTAATGAAATAACAATGATGGATCGATGATGTATTGAGAATTCATCGATATTCTTGAATGTGTATATCTAAAATACCACATATTACGGGAATTGTAAACTTTTTTTCATTTTATTTTCATAAAACTTTTGTATTTAAGTTATCAATAATTTCGATAAAATTAAATATACTGAATATTCTGCATAAACAATGTATTTTTTTTTACTATTATTCACCTACTTTCATAAATAATACAAAACTTTCCATAATTATGTGCCAATATCACACCATATATAACCAATTTATTTTCTCTTCATCATTCTGATTTATGATAGACCATATAATAGAATGATATCTTTTCATAAACGGATATCGTACAGTGTTTCTGCCATTTTGACTCAATGTACGTACACAATTACTACATACCTACTTAAGCCAATTAACTATTGCACAATCAATGAAGGTAGCATTTTATTATATAGTAAAAGGAATGACAGGTGAAATTCAAATCGCCTTCATTCCTTTTTTTATTCCAAGTCCCTCTAAAGGCGTATCGGCGGGCTTTATAGGTTTTATAGAAATAGAGCATATGTGTATAAAAACAATTTATACGATTACTCCATGTGTTTTTTAATTTTTATTGTTATACTGAAAGCAGAAAGGAGGAAGATTCTATGTCAGAACTCAATATCTTACAACAAAATATAGATAAACCAAATACGGTTACCGAAGAAGATATCGTAGTTACACGAGATAATCAAACTTTCACAATCAAAGGTCGCTTTAATGGGGAAGAAGGCGTATTCACATATGATGCGGACGTTCAACCTAACGATCAGTTACAATTTCTGCATCACAACTTTACGGCCATCGTAAAAAAAATTACATATAAGGTGATTCAAGGTCAGCGAATCACATTGATTGCAAAATTATATGCATAAAAAATATCGGGGTATTGTTAATACAAACAACACCCCGATATTTTTTATCGGTCATACAATTATAAGAAATACAATACAACACAACAACACTTAATTCTTATAATTGAATCATCTAAAATTATTGAATTGTCGGTGCATTAATCGCTTTGCGAAGATCCACTGTGTGAAGTTCATCCATCGCAGGAGCTGCTTTTTCATCTACAGGTTTCACGCGATTATTACCGTCTTTCATAGCTTCGTTCAAGCTGAAGATCACCATTTCGTTCATGTAGAAACGCAATTCATCATCATGTACATTGGCTGTATTGCGATCCAAGATATCGATGATTTGTTGCGCATAGTCCAATTTAGCGTCTTCAGATACAGTCGCATGTTCTGTAAAGAACTGTTTGTAATCGTTGTACAAACGGTCCAACGCCAAACGCCCATAACTATCGTTTTTATAACGATGACTCACGATGTACCAGCTGCGACGAACGTTCATATAATACAACACATTGTTACGGTACCGTTCTTGACCGGTCATAACGCGGGAATCATCCATGATACGTTTGCCCTTTTGGTCCAATTGGAATTGTGTGAAAGCATTAACAACGTCGCGAACTTCTTCGCTAGGTACAGGAACAGCTACTTCCGCTTCAATTACGTTTAATGGTTCAGCCGGTTGTTCTGGCATCATCAATCGATCTTGAGCCGCATCCGCTTGACCTACCGCGCATACACAAGCAAGTGCCAATACAGGCATAAATGTTTTGAATTTCATAAATCCTCCTAATGATGAGCCGCCCCCCGAAGGGCGGCTTTCATATTCCTTACATGATTCTTACATGACTAGAGTATACTAAATAACCCATTTAATCAAGTCAAATTTACTTTGTAAGCCCTGCTTGTTGCATCAACAATGCAATTTGAGCCTTCATTTGTTCATTATCTTCCTTCACAGAGGATAATTCATCAATACGTTGTTGCATACGTGCATTATCAGCCTTCACAGAAGACAATTCGTTAAGGCTTTCTTGCATGCGTGCATTTTCAGCTTTCAATGCTGTTACCTCATCTTGCAACACATAAACAGAGCTGATAGGGCCACCTTTATAACGTTCTGGAATCGCTTTCTTCGCATCGGAGTTACCGAATTTGTGAGTTACACCAGCATTCACCATATTATGATGACCACCAACAGATACGCCTACATGGAACATTGTGTCTTCTGCAGAGTAATGTGCAACACCTAACGCCGCCGCAGTTTCACCTCTGTAATTACCAACACCAGCCATTACTTGAGTTGGCTCCAATGGATCGTATTGAATTGGTTTCAACGCAGCCATAGCCGCTGCATGTGCGCCTACACGTTGTGTTTCGCCCGCTACAGCATTGATTGCATTCGCCATCTTATCTGTTGCACCTTTTAATTGATTTACGTTAACCGCATCAGTACCGTTTACACCAGCCGCAACATTGGTAATTGTATTACCACCGTTGTTGAGACCATCTTTAGTAAGGCTTACAGCATTACCGCTAGCAGGTGTAATTGTTACACCGCCACCGTTCATAACTGTAGTATTACCTGCAGCATCCTTAGTTGTTACTGTTTCAAGACCTTTCAACTCTTTAGCCATACGAACCTTGAGGTTACCAGTACCGTCGGATACGACACCTAAATTATCTTCTGTAGTCAACTTGCTAGCATCAGTAATACCGCCGATAACGTTTACTTGTTCATTAAGCTTTTTGTTGATTACAGCGCCGCTATCGCCACTGTATTTCATACCATCGTCTTTAGTTGCCACTTGGTGGGTTTTACCATTTTCGTCTTGGTATTTAATACGCGTGATTTCGTTGCCTTCGATATCAGGGTCACCTTTTTCAACAGAGATATCAGCACTGCGACCGTCCTTACCATTAAGACCGATGTGACCTACACCGTCTTTACCGGACATGGATACAGCATCTTTACCGTCTTTACCAGCGATACCTACCTTGCCGTCTATGCCGTTCGCCGTATCTGGGCCTGTGATGGATACGCCATCTTGACCATCTTTACCAACTTTAATAGTCCCTTTATCGCCGTCGATTTCAACCTTGTCGCCAGCTTTGATTGTGCCTGCATTGCCATCGATAGCGATTTGTTTCTTCGGATCGGAGCCCAATGTTACTTGGTCTTTAAGACTTACTTCATAGTTTTTGGAACCATTCGGATTGTCACTTGGCGTAACCTTAATATTATCGCCCGCTGTTACCGTCGTAGTCGCAGCAGCTGCAGCTTGATCCAATTGAGATTTATTGACTGCATCAGTTGGAGCTGTACCAGCAGCTACATTCGTAATCTTGTTACCACCATTATCCAAACCATCTTTAGTTAGACTCACAGGGTTACCGCTAGCAGGTGTAATTTTCATGCCGCCGCCATTTACAACTGTAGTGTTGCCTGCAGCATCTTTAGTTGTTACTGTCTCAAGACCTTTTAAGTCTTTTGCCATACGAACCTTGAGGTTATTGCTACCATCGGATACGACACCTAAATTGTCTTCAGTAGTCAACTTGCTAGCATCAGTAATGCCACCGATTACGTTTACTTGCTCATTAAGCTTTTTGTTGATCACGGCACCGCTATCGCCACCGTATTTCATACCATCGTCTTTGGTTGCCACTTGGTGAGTTTTGCCATTTTCGTCTTGGTATTTAATACGCGTGATTTCGTTACCTTCGATATCAGGGTCGCCTTTTTCAGCAGTAATATCCGCACTACGGCCGTCCTTACCATTAAGACCGATGTGACCTACACCGTCTTTGCCGGACATGGATACAGCTTCTTTACCGTCTTTACCAGTAATGCCTACCTTGCCATCTGTGCCGTTCGCACCATCTGGACCTGTGATAGATACACCATCCTTATTATCACCTTTGCCAACTTTTACAGATTCAGCTTTAAGATTTTTGCTCATCTTCACGTCAATGGTCGTGTTGCCTGTTGCTGCATCTTGTTTGATGAAAGTCTTAATATTTTCACCGCTATAATCGCTATCAGCAGCTTTACCTTCGCCTTGTACGATTACTGTAGAACCTAATTTACTAGTTTGTACACCGCCTACATTGGCATCAAATTTAAGACCTGTTGCAGTTTGATTTGCCAAAGCTTGTTTCAATTGGTCTTCTGTTGCGGCACGACCAGATACAACATTACCTGGATCCCAAGTCTTATTATCAAGACCCGTAATATAGTTGCCTGTATTACCAGGATTCGCACCATCAGCTTGTTTACCCATTGTTACGTCCCCTGCTTTCACAGTGTCCGTAGCCGTAACAGATCTAACATTAAGGTCTTTCTTTAATTTAAGAGCAATCTTAGTATCATCACCAGTTTGAGTAATTTCTGTAGTGATGTTATCATCGCCGTTTACAGTTACTTTAGAGCCTAATTTATTCGTTTTTTCATCGTCATTATCCGCGTTAAAACGAAGGCCTTTATTGATAAGGTCAGTTTTAGTATTATCAATTTTATTATTTAAATCATTCTTGGCATTCGTAATTTGGTCACCAAGATCTTGCTTAACTTGATGTAATTGACCACCGTTAACTGCATCTTTGGAGTTCGGAGCCACGTCGCCGTTAGCAACATTCGTTACCTTTTGGTCGTTTGCATTGATACCATTTGGAGATACATAATTCTTACCACCTACGGTCAAACCGCCGTTATTGATGGTAGTATCACCAGCTGTAACACTGTCCAAACCAGTCAATGTTTTAGCCAATTTTACATTCAATGTACCTGTACCGTCGGATACAACACCGATATTGTTGTCAGACAATGTACCTGTAGCACCGCCTTTAACAGCAACCGTATCACCTAATTTCTTATTGATTGTTGCACCAGAGTCCCCATCAAAGTTCAAACCTTTTTCAATAGTTTTATTGATAGTAACGATATCACCAGCATTCTTTGCGATATTTTGCGTATTATTAGCAATATTACCGGCATTTGTTGTGATATTTTGTTTGTTATCAGCGATAGCTTGTTTATTTTTGTCAATTTGATCCTTATTGGTATTAACCGTATCGTTAACCTTTTTCAACTGATCTTCTGTAGCAGCGCGACCAGGAACAGCCACAGGATTGTCTACATTCCAATCTGTATTTTGAAGGCCTGTTACATGTCCTGCATTACCATCTACAGTTACAGGATGTGCAGTACCAACATTGATTGTATTGCCTAATCCAACAATATATTCCTTACCACCTGCTGCATTTGTACCTTCTGTTACAGTTACATTTGCATCTTTTGCTTTCACAGTAGGCGCTTTATCGATAGAGTTAATCGCATTTTGTAATTGACCATAGTTAACCGCATCATTAGAGTTAGTACCATCAGCTACATTGGTAATCTTTTGGTTGTTCGCATTGATACCGTTTGGAGATACATAGTTTTTACCATCTACGGTCAAACCGCCGTTATTGATAGTAGTGCCGCCAGCTGTAACGCTGTCCAAACCGGTCAATGTTTTAGCCAATTTAATATTTAGCGTATCAGTGCCATTGGAAACAACACCGATATTGTTATCTGTCAATTTAGTTGCATCAGTCACGCCGCCTACAACATTAGTTTGTTCGCCTAATTTACGCGTGAATTTATTATCTACAGCTGCTGCAGCTTTTACATCACCTGCATAGGATACGCCTTTTTCCACTTCTGTTTTAACTGCAAACAATTGGCTACCATTGATAGCATCAGTGGATGTAGCAGAAATACGACCAGCCGCTACATTAGTAACAGTCCGTTCCATACCTGCCTTACCTACGCTTACTGTGGAAGCAGGGTTTGTGCCTGCAAAGTTATGAGTGACCCCATTGATTGTAGCAGAAGGAGTAGCCGCAGCCGCTGCTGTTTCAGAGCCATTACCGATGGCTACGGCATTGTCATTAGCTACTTTCGTATTATTACCAAGAGCTAAACCATTAGCCCCTGTCACAGTAGCACTGTTACCTAAAACCATGCCGTTATCTGCGGAAATAGTGGAGTTACTACCTACTACATAGGAATTATCCGTTGTAATGGTATTCTTATAACCGAACGCACCGGCTGTATTACCTTTAACCGTACCAGCAGTAACCTTTTTAATTTTATCGCCATTAGACTCTGTAGTTTCAGTAACAGTAGCCGACCCTACGGTATTTTCACTACCGATAGCATATGCATTATTACCATATACCTTATTGCCTCTACCAAGAGCGCCTGCAGCAGAACCAGATAGAGTAGCATTTGTCATATCAAAGCCTACTATATTCGCATCGCCGAGGGATGTGGATTTCTCACCATACGCACCGGCTTGGCTACCGATAGCCAGAGAGTTATTCCCCCAGCTACGAGCCATAGCACCAATAGCGGAACTAGCCACACCTTTTGACAAGGAGTTAGCACCGATAGCATTAGAGCCTGTGCCTAAAGACTGTGTCATCATACCAATAGCAAGGCTGGCATTTCCGATAGAAGCAGTATTTACATAGTTCTTACTATCATTAAGACCTGCTGTACCCAATCCACTTGGATGTAATGCAGCCACTTCACGGTTAAAGTTTTTCTGCGTACCTGGCACCGCTAAATCAGGAATAACCTTATATAAATCAGGTTTTGCTTTATCGATATCATCACCGCCGATAGCGATAGAAGAGTGTCCAATAGATCTTACATCACCACCGATAGCGACAGATTGTGTGCCATATACCTTCGCTACACTACCGATAGCTACAGATTGTGAAAACAGCTGTCCGTCACCATCAACAGTAGCATTCTTTCTAATTATATTAGCTTCCGCTGCAGCACCGATGACTACGTCACCACGAGAACCGTAAGAAGCAGCTTCTGCACCCATTACAACTGCGCCGGAGCCAGGTTGTTGATGATACATGGAAATCGTGCTCTTTGCTTGACGACCTATTACAATATCGCCATTTTCCTTTGCCACTGACCCTTGACCGATAGCAATAGTACCCGCAGGATATGGAACCTTCACTCGTTGTTGCCCTTCAGCCTTCGCACCATTACCGATGGCAATACCATTTTCACTTGTTGCTAATGTAGCCGCGTCATTACCTATCGCCACAGACTTAGCACCTGCGGATTTTGCATTATCGCCGACTGCCACGCTATTGCTACCAGTAGCAGCAGCGCCAGGGCCTTGTACTACATTTGCTTCTGCAATCCCCGATACTAAACAACCCGTAATAGCAAACACGCATAAAGCTGCACGGAAAGTAATGCTCGTTCTTGCAGAACTCACACTAGCTTTACCTCCACCGCTCTTAACTAACTCAGATACTACAACGTAGCAATTTTTAGCTTTACTCCAAATTACATTATAAATTCGATTCATGTTATTCCTTTCTCACCGAACTACCGGCTCTACCGGTTAAGCCTTCTATTTATAGCCTCATATAAAATACAAAATAAAAGAAGAAGTAATAGACATAAAAAATCATCTACACTTCTAACATAAAACAATAGTACTCAATACTATAGTTTAAGTACTATTACGTATATCTTTTCCTATAAGATACTCACTCTAGCGACTACTATATCAAAAATATTCAATATTGTAAACAACTTTTTCATGTTTCATTCATTTTTATAGTTTATTTAATAGATTTAAAAAATAAGATAGAAATTCTTCATCTTTTCTATATATTTATGGAATTAAATTTACATATTCACATATGAAAGATTTAGTCTATGTATAAAAAAGCCGAGGCAGTTTGTGCCTCGGCTTTCATCATATGATATAGTCTAAATTTTATTGAATTGTAGGTGCATTAATCGCTTTGCGAAGGTCTACTGTAGGAAGTTCATCCACCGTAGGACCCATTTTTTCATCCACAGGTTTCACGCGATTATTACCGTCTTTCATGGCTTCGTTCAAGCTGAAGATAACCATTTCGTTCATGTAGAAACGCAATTCATCATCATGTACATTGGCTGTATTGCGATCCAAGATATCGATGATTTGTTGCGCATAGTCCAATTTAGCGTCTTCAGATACAGTTGCATGTTCTGTGAAGAACTGTTTGTAATCGTTGTACAAACGATCTAATGCCAAACGCCCATAGCTATCGTTTTTATAACGATGGCTCACGATATACCAGCTACGACGAACATTCATGTAGTACAACACATTGTTACGGTACCGTTCTTGACCGGTCATAACGCGGGAATCATCCATGATACGCTTGCCCTTTTGGTCCAATTGGAATTGTGTGAAAGCATTCACTACGTCGCGAACTTCTTCGCTAGGCACGGAAAGTGCCACTTCTGTTTCAAGCACATTCAATGGTTCAGCCGGTTGTTCTGGCATCATCAATCGGTCTTGAGCCGCATCCGCTTGGCCTACCGCGCACACACAAGCAAGTGCCAATACAGGCATAAATGTTTTGAATTTCATACTTCCTCCTTATGATGAGCCGCCCCAGAAGGGGCGGCTTTCATATTCCTTACATAACAAGACTAAGAATTCTTTTTATTTGGAAAGTCCTACTTGTTGCATCAACAATGCGATTTGAGCTTTCATTTCTTCATTATCGCGTTGTACTTGATCGTATTTAGCAGTTAACTCTAAATCATGTTGTTTCATGCGTTCATTTTCAGCTTTCAATGCAGTCACTTCATCTTGTAATACATATGCAGAGCTGATAGGGCCTGCTTTATAGCGAGCTGGAACTGCTTTCTTAGCATCGGATGTACCAAATTTGTAGGATACACCTGCATTAATCATGTTGTCATGACCGCCAAGAGATACGCCCATATGGAACATTGTGGATTCATTAGTATAATGTGCTACGCCTACAGCAGCAGCTGTGCTGCCTTTGTAGTGGCCTACAGCAGCCAATACTTGAGTTGGTTCCAATGGATCATATTGTAAAGGTTTGAGGCCGGAAATAGCTGCACTAGTAGCACCTACATCAGCAATCTTACCATCCACACTACGCATAGCACTGCTCAATTGGTTTACGTTAACCGCATCAGTGCCGTCCACACCAGGGCCTACATTAGTAATTCTATTACCACCATTGTTAAGGCCGTCTTTAGTAAGGCTTACAGCATTACCTTGAGCAGGCGTAATTGTCACGCCGCCACCGTTCATAACAGTCGTATTACCAGCAGCATCTGTAGTAGTTACGGACTCAAGACCTTTCAAGTCTTTCGCCAACTTGATGTTATAGCCATCACCAGCAGCGTTTTTCACAACACCGATATTGTTGTCCACCAAACGATTCACATCAGCACCACCAGTAAGGTTCATAGTATCTCCCAAACCACGAACCACTTTACCGCTATCGCCAGGTTGGTCACCTTGGAATACACGGCCTGTTCTTGCTTTGTTATTGAAGTCGTCATTAACAGCTTTCAATTGATCTTCTGTTGCCGCACGACCAGGAACTGCTACAGGGTTTTCAGGATTCCAAGTTTTGTTATCCAAACCTGTTACGAAGTTTCCTTCTTTACCGTCGGAAGTTTGCTTGCCTACAACTACATCGCCGGCTTTCACAGTATTTGCCGTTACAGAACCATCATTGCCGTCAATCTTAACTTGATTACCGCCATTGCCAGCTGTAATTGTACCTGCAGAACCATCGATGTTAACTTGTTTTGCTGGATCTTGACCAAGAGTGATCTTATCATTTAATGCCATCTTGATAGCGCCGTTGTCCACGGAAGTTTTGATGTTGCCGTCACCTTTTAGGTCGATTGTCTCGCCAAGAGGTTTCTTCACGGATTGACCGTCTTCCGCTTTAAGACCGAAGCCTGTGGATTTGATGTCTTCAATAGCTGTATGCAATTGACCGCCGTTTACAGCGTCCTTGCTACCAGCGCCAATAGTACCGTCAGCTACATTAGTGATCTTCTTATCAGCCGCATCGATACCGTCTTTTGTTACCTTAGGACCGTTTTCGATAGTCAAACCGTCTTTATTGACAGTAACAGCTTTGTTGCCACCATCATTGATTTGCAAGCCGTCTTTCGTCAACTTAGTTGCTTCATTAGCGCCATCCTTGATAGTAACGCCGTTTGTATCCATCTTAGTATCGCCTGTTGTTACAGTGTCTACAGTGATGTCTTTTTTCAATTCTACCTTAACAGCACCGTCGTCTACGGATGTTTTGATATTTTTGTCATCACCTTTAACCTTAACAGTTTCACCAAGAGCTTTCTTCACGGATTGACCGTCTTCCGCTTCAAGGCCAAAGCCTTTAGTTTTAAGGCTTTCAACAGCATCATGCAATTGGCCACCGTTTACAGCGTCTTTGCTATCTTTTGCAACCGTACCGTCAGCTACGTTAGTAACCTTCTTGCCTGCTGCATCGATGCCGTCCTTCGTCATGGATGGACCATCGGTAATTTTCACGCCGTCTTTTGTAACAGCTGTCAACGGATTACCGGCTGCATCATTAATAGTCATGCCTGCGCCGTTTACAACGGTTTTACCGTTTGCACCGTTAGCTCCGTTGTTGAAAGTAATGGAGTTCAAGTCTTTAAGGTCTTTTGCCAAACGAACATTGAGGATATTATTTTTGCTGATAACGCCAATATTGTTTTCAGTCAAATCAGCTTCGTTTGTTACGCCGCCCTTAATGTCCAATTGTTCATTAAGTTTTTTCTTAATCACATTACCGGAGTCACCACCGTATGCCATACCATCATCCTTGGTTGCCACTTGATGTGTCTTACCATTTTCATCAGTGTATTTAATACGAGTGATTTCGTTACCGTTGAGGTCCGGATCACCTTTTTCAACAGAAATATCAGCGCTACGGCCGTCTTTACCGTTGAGTCCGATGTGACCTACGCCGTCTTTACCAGAAATAGATACAGCTTCTTTGCCGTCCTTACCAGTCACAGCTACCTTGCCGTCTGTACCGTTCGCTGCGTCAGGACCTGTAATGGACACGCCATCCTTACCATCTTTGCCAACCTTCACGGATTCAGCCTTAAGGTTTTTATTCATCTTCACGTCGATAGTCGTGTTACCTTTATTGTCTTGGTTGATGAAAGTTTTAATATTTTCACCGCTGTAGTCAGCATCATCAGCTTTACCTTCACCTTGAACAGTGATAGTAGAACCAAGTTTATTAGTTTGTTCGCCGCCTACATTAGCATTGAATTTCAAACCTTTATTAGTCAATGCGTCCGCACTATCCTTGATTTTGTCATTCAAGTAGTCCACATTAACCGCTTCGCTGCCATCGTTGCCTGTAGCATATGCTACATTCGTTACGTGAGTCCCACCTTGTTTGTTATTGTATGTAGGGCCTTCGTAAGTTACCTTGGATTTGTCAAGATTGCCAGCAGGGTCCAAATCATACTTAACAGCGCGATCATTCAATTTATCAAGTTTGGATTTAGAAGCAACGTCTTTGATTGTAACGGTTTCTGTTTTATCTGGATGATTCTTATCTTGTACAGTCAACGCTACATCGCCGTTCGCATCCACAGTGTAGTCTCCATTAGAGCCTGCCGCTTGATTTTTGATCAAACGATAATCAGTGGAGTTAGCACTTTGAGCATCCAACGCTTTTTTCAACTGATCTTCTGTTGCCGCACGACCGGATACAATCTTATCTGCATCCCAATCTTTATTATCAAGACCTGTTACATAGTTGCCTGTTTCGCTGTCGCCGGCCGCGTTGTTAACAGTTTGACTACCCATAGTAGCACCGCCTGCTTTCACAGTCTTAGCAGCCGTTACGGAATCAAGATTTTTAAGGTCTTTCGCCAATTGAAGTTCCAATTTGTTAGTGCCATCAGCTTTTACGTTGATATTGCCGGCTGCGCTCTTGAACGCTGCAGATTCAGCTTCAGTTACGCCTTCACCTTGTACTTTCACCAAGGAATTCAATTTTTGTTTATTCACAGTACCAGAATTGTTACCAGTGAATTGTAAACCGTCCTCCATAGTCGCAACTTGGTGTTCGCCGTTGCCGTCTTTGTAAACGATACGTGTAAGACCGTTTGTACCGTCTACACCTTTTTCGCCTTTAACGCCAGTAGCAGGATCATCATAACCAGGTTTTACGGACAAGTCGATACCATTAGTACCGTTCACGCCGTTTGTTCCGGCAGGGCCTGTCAAGCCGATGTGGCCTACGCCATCCTTACCGGAAATAGAAACTGCTTCTTTACCATTTTTGTCAGTAACAGCTACCTTGCCATCTGTACCGTTCGCTGTGTCAGGACCTGTAATAGATACGCCATCCTTACCATTTTTGCCAACCTTCACAGATTCAGCTTTAAGGTTTTTATTCATCTTCACGTCGATAGTCGTATTGCCTGTCGCCGCATCTTGTTTGATAAAAGTTTTAAGGTTTTCACCACTGTAATCAGCGTCAGCTGCAGTGCCTTCACCTTGAATTGTAACAGTAGATCCTAATTTGTTAGTTTGTATGCCACCTACATTGGCATCGAATTTGAGACCTGTGTTAATCAAGTCATTCTTGGTATTCGTAATTTGATCGCCAAGGTCTTGTTTAACTTGATGTAATTGACCGCCGTTTACAGCATCTTTGGAGCCAGCCGCTACGTTACCATCTTTCAAGTTAGTAATTTTTGTACCGTTAGGACCTTCCAAAGTTACCGTATCTTTATCAGTTTCACCGTCATATTTCACGGAACGATCTTTTACTTTATCAAGTTCAGTTTTGGACGCAATATCCTTAATCGTTACAGTTTTAACATCACTGGATTTTTCGTCTTTTACCTTCAAGTCAACTTGATTGTTTTCAACTTTATAGGAACCGTCTGCCGCGTTGTTCGGATTAGCAATTAAGCGGTAATCTGTAGCACTTGCATTAGACGCTTTCAAAGCATCGCTAACCTTCTTAAGTTGGTCTTCTGTCGCTGCGCGTCCCTCTACATACGTAGGATCTGAAATGTCCCAAGTTCTATTATCTAAACCTGTTACAAAGTTACCAGTTTGGTTGCCACCTTTTTTATCCGCTACCGTATGATTACCTACAGTCGCAGTACCTGCTTTCACAGTGTCGGATGCCGTTACGGATTGCAAGCCTGTCAAGTTTTTCGCCAATTGCAATTGTAAT
This sequence comes from Veillonella parvula, assembly GCF_002005185.1. Classification (GTDB taxonomy): domain Bacteria; phylum Bacillota; class Negativicutes; order Veillonellales; family Veillonellaceae; genus Veillonella; species Veillonella parvula_M. Next base: position 661,805 of record NZ_CP019721.1, on the reverse strand, counting down.
TTTGCATTGCCATCAGCGCCAACAGCCGCAGAAGTAACACCAATATTATTGCCTGTAGCAAGATCGGAAGCACTTGTTACACCACCATTGATGTCCACTTGTTTGTTAAGTTTTACATTAGATGTAGCACCCATGTCACCTTTGAATTTAAGGCCGTCGTTCAAGGTTGCCACTTCTTCGTTAGAGCCATCAGGTTTTTGGTACACGATACGAGTTGTAGTTGTACCTGTTGCACCGTCAACCCCAGGTTGACCATCACGGCTAACGGAAATGTTAGTCGTTACACCGTCTTTACCGTTGATACCGATTTTACCGTCTTTACCGTTTGCACCAGTAGCAGTAATCGTTTCAACTTTGAGGTCTTTGCCAAGTTTCACATCAATTGTGCTGTCGCCGTTACCGTCTTGAGAGATTTCCGTAATGATGTTGGAGTTATCCCCTTTAACTGCTACTTTGGAGCCCAATTTATTTGTTTTTTCGCCGCCTGTATTAGCGTCGAATTTAAGACCTTTATCAATAAGATCTTGTTTAGTTGTATCAATCTTATTGTTTAAATCATTTTTAGTATTTGTGATTTGGTCACCAAGATCCTGCTTAACTTGATGTAATTGACCGCCGTTTACAGCATCTTTAGAACCAGCCGCTACGTTACCATCTTTCAAGTTAGTAATTTTTGTACCGTTAGCACCTTCTAATGTTACTGTGTCATGACCTGTGTTACCATCGTATTTCACAGAACGATCTTTTACTTTATCAAGTTCTGTTTTAGACGCAATATCCTTAATTGTCACAGTATTAACTGTACCGGATTTATCGTCCTTCACTTGTAAATCAACTTTATTGTTATCAACCTTATAAGAACCATCTGCCGCATTGTTCGGATTAGCGATTAAACGATAATCAGAAGCACTTGCGTTAGCCGCTTTCACAGCATCACTAACAATCTTAAGTTGATCTTCTGTTGCCGCACGGCCAGATACATAGGCAGGATCAGTTAATGTCCAATTTTTATTGTCCAAACCGGATACAAAGTTACCGTTCTGAGCAGCACTTTTGTTATCTGTTACAGATTGGGTACCCATAGTAGCAGTACCAGCTTTTACAGTTCTTGTAGCAGTTACCGTATTAACATTGATATCTTGACCCAATGCAACCTTAATCGTTGTATCGTCGCCAGTTTGTGTAATTGTAGTGTTGATGTTAGTACCATCACCAGCTACTGTTACCTTGGAGCCTAATTTATTTGTTTTTTCGCCGCCATTATCCGCATCGAATTTCAAACCTTTATTAATAAGCTCTGTTTTTGTATCATCAAGTTCTGTTTTAGATGCGATATCCTTGATAGTTACAGTTTTCTTATTCGCAGGGTTTTTAGCATCTTGTACAGTTAAGTCAACTTTATTGCCAGATACAGTGTATGCTTTATCAGCAGCACTGCTGTTTTCAGTCAATTGGTAATCTGGAGCGTCTACGTCAACTTTATATGTTTTATATGTACCGTCAGTACCTTCTGTAATCGTTGTATTTTTACCAGCAACAACTTTTACTGCTTTTTGCGCTTCATCACGAATAACGGATTTACCATTGTCAGTAATATTGGACAAGTCTTTATTTGCCGCATTGTCGATTTTATTCTTAGTAGCATCAGTCAACGCCACATCGATTGTTTGGTTGTTAACAGATGTCGTAACATAAGAACCATCGCCTTTTACAGTCAATGTTTGGTTGTCCAATAAAACGTCATTGTTACCGCTGTTGCCGGCTACTTTCAAGTTAACATTGCGCAATTGTGCCACATTAACAGCATCAGTATCCGCAGTACCTGCAGCCACGTTTGTGATTTGACGAGTTTTCGTACCGCCGTCACCTACGGACACCGCACCCATAGTGGATGTCAACGCAGCGCCTGTCAATCCGCTATATCCGTTTGTACGGCTGTCTGCAGTTTTAACATTATAACCTGCTTTACCGGCCGCAACGGAAGCAACGGAATTCGCACCCAATGCAACGCCGTCATCTACGCTGGATTTTGCTTTATAACCGATAGCAGTACTGTTCGCATTAGCTGCAGTCGCATCAGCACCGACAGCTGTAGCGAAGTTACCTGCTGCAGAAGTACGTACACCGGCTGCTGTCGCATTATTGCCTGTAGCACCTGTGTTATCGTAGTTCGCATCAGCAGATGTGCCTTTAGCACTGAAGAAATTCGTTTGCGCCGCTTCAACAGCCTCTTTTACCGTATGGTATGTGCTGTTCTTGATATTGAAATCAGGCGCTTTATATGTAGAACCATTCGCTTCATAGCCCGTATAAGTAGGACCTGCGATGGATTTTGCCAAGTTACTGTTTACAAATTTTAATTGTTTAACATTTGTTGCGTCAGTATCGTTTTCACCACCTGCCACGTTGATGATACGGCGTTCAGAACCTACGTTACCTACTGCAACTACACCGTTTGCAATATTGTTATTTTGTTGGTTAGTGAAAGCAGAGTAACCATTAACCAAGGCACCTCTTACTTCCGTACCAGTACCCAATGCCAAGGAATTATTGGATTCTGCAACGGCATTTGTACCGATAGCCATGGAGTTAGTACCTGTAACAGTAGCACCAAGACCGATAGCTGTCGTATTAGTATTGTTTGCTTTCGCTTCTTTACCGATTGCAATGGCACCATCTTTAGAGGCATTAGCCGCACCGCCAAGTGCAAGCGCATCAGCACCCAAGGATTTTGCATTACCACCTAATGCGATAGAGTTCGATAATTTAGCTTGGGAAGAACTACCCATAGCGATAGCATCAGCACCAGCAGCATTAGAGCTACTACCCATGGCAAAGCTGCTTACACCACTTGCATTGGCACTTTTACCCATCGCTACCGCATTTTGTGCGGATGATTGCGCCGTATTACCGATAGCAAAGGCATTCTCTGCACTAGCATTAGCACTATAACCCATAGCTACCGCATTAGCGCCACCAGTACTGGATGAAGAACCGAATGCCATAGAATCATCTGCACCAACTGCAGTACGAGCTTTTGTACCGAAAGCAAGAGAACGAGCCCCTTCTGTTACGGTATTACCATCGCCATTATATTTAGCACTTGGAGTACCATGTTGTTGACCAGGTAATTTTATAGTTTCTGCCGCACCAATTGCGATAGATTGATCCGCTTTTGCTGTAGCGGAGTAACCCATGGCAAAACTACCATTACCCTTTGCCCAGGATGCAGTACCCAATGCTGTGGAGAACTCACCTTCTGCGGCAGATTGACGCATCATAGCCAAGGAGTTAAATCCGCTCGCCTTTGTAGCTGTACCAAGAGCCATAGCAGATGGTGATAAAGCCTGAGCATAATGACCTAAAGCAAAAGAAATACCACCTGTGGCCTGAGCATAGTTACCGATAGCTAAACCGGAATAATAAGTTGGATTACCAGCTTCCTGAATATTTGTATTTTTACCGATAGCAATGCCAGCAAAACTATTTTCTGTATAGTTACCTCTATCTGTACCATTGTACAAATGACTGTTATCAAATGGTGTCAGGTTCCCAGGGTTTTGATAATTGTATAAATAACTACCTTCACTATAAACTACATTACCAGTAGCATAACCAGCGCCATTTACATCATTAATCGTCATAGCAGTATATGTAGCAGCATTAACCGTAGTAATATTACCACCCATCAATAATGCAGCCACCGCCATAATCGCACTCATGCGTGCCCAGGTTGTACCGTTTTGTACGGATTTTACCTTACCGCCACCTGTTTTTACAATTTCAGATACTACTACGTAGCATTTTTTTGTCTTACTCCAAATAACATTATAAATTCGATTCATAATTATCCTTTCTTACCGAAAACTCAGTAAAACACACCACTTGTGTTGCATAATATTGCAAAGATAATAAAAAGAAGAAGTATAAAGATTAATTATCATCTACACTTCTTACACCAAATATTAGTATTCCAAATTACGATCTGAATACTATAATTATTCATGATTCTTCATCATATACTCATCCACGGCAATACAATATCAAAAAATTTCTATCTTGTAAATAACTTTTTCATCTTTTCTTCATTTTTTTCGTTTATTTATTTCTAATTTAATACTTTTTAATTTTAAGAAATAGAGTCTTCATCTTTCCTATCATTTATTGCGATAAATCCACATATCGAGATATAACGATTGTTGTAATTGCGTAATCAATTTCATATTTTTAGACGTTTCAATTTAGTACTTTCATAGATAAGATAATTTTATATACAGAAAAATTATCACCTACAGGTACGCGAAAAAGCCGAGGCCCTAGAGCCTCGGCTTTCACAATATAAATCATATATATAAGTATTCTATTTTTTATTGACCCTTACACGTTCAATAGTTGGTTGTCCCTCATGGTTCTTGGCAATAGTATCCACACGGAATAGTGCCATTTCAGGACTAAATTCAGATACGAGTCGATCATCGACAGCAACGCCGTTTTGAATAGCTCGGTACACAATTTGAGCAAATTCATAACGGGTCAACATACGGTCTCCTCCGAATGTACCATCAGGATAGCCTTCCACAAGACCACGTCGAGATAGATCACTAACCGCCGCATATGCCCAGTGATTATTCGGCACATCAGGGAATAATGTGCTACGGTCTGCTTTCATATTCGTTCCAGCCAAGCCATTCAAAAGAGCAGTCAACTTTTGAATCTGCGCATTTTGTACCGCTACAGTTTTCTTAAGTTCCAAAACTTCCTTACCGATAGCTACACGAGAACGAGATACATTACTGTGAGCACCTACTTTCACAGACATACCTGCATTTACAACAGTTTCGCCATTACCAACAGTAGATCCTACACTAAACTGCAAGTCCTCATTCGGTCTGTAAAAAGCCCCCAATGCAGCGGCGTTGCCATCATGGTAGTGGCCATAACCAGCAGCAAAGTCCCATTTTGCATCAGGATCGAAATCCAACGGATGCAAGGCGGCAAGTGCAGCCGCTCCAGCCACAGATTTGTTAACCTTTTTATCGAGACGAGCTACATTCCTCCCCATATTGGTTACATCCTGCTTGATATTAGTAATGTCACCTTGAATATTGGTTACATTCTTTTTAATATTGGTCACATCACCTTGTATATTGTTAATATTTGTTGTGTTATTTGTAATCTGATTCGTTATATCGTCAGATAGGCTTACCTTATAATCCTTAGTAGTTCCGTTCGTCGTAGTTGTCACATTAATATGCTTACCTGCACTGACGGTAGTGGAACCGTTCGCATTCACTTGATTTTGCAACTTTTTGAGCTGTGCCACATTCACCGCATCCGTATCCTTTGTGCCGGCTGCTACGGATGTAATCTGACGCGTAATATTGTTATCCGCATCACCGACAGATATGGCCGATTTAGTCGCCTTCCACGTAGAATCTGTATTCGTAGACTGTGCCTTTGTACTCGGATCATACCCAACGGCGCCAGCCGCTACAGTAGACTTCGATTCACTGCCCAATGCAACGCCACCCTCTACGGTTACATTCGTATTATGTCCGACAGCGACCGCATTATTAACAGATGTCGTAGTCTTGCTGTCTGTGGAACCAATGAGAACTGCATGATTCGCATCTTTCACCTCACGATTATCCCCCATTACAAGACTATTCTTAGAATTAGTCACCGTATTTTCAGACCCTATTACGGTCGTATTAAACACCTTATCCGCCGTATTGTGAAAGCCCGTCAACATGGTATTCGTACTTTCATTGCCTTTAGAGCCAGTCAATGTATTATTGACACCCATAAGTGCGGAGCGAAGTGTATAATCCGCCTTATTACCGCTACCAAATGCCATAGTAGAACCGCCACCATTAGAATTTTTGACAGCAGAACGTAATTTCTCAGCTAGTTCTTTAGCGGAATTACCTCCCGAACTTGGCGCTGAAATATCGGCTACAGAATTCGTTATTTCATTCCCAGCACCAAAAACGAGAGATCCATTGGAGTTAAAGGTTCGATTGGCAGTGCCTACGATACTATTTGCAACCCCAGAGTATTGAGAGCTAGCACTTGCCGATTCAATACTATTTAAAGACCCTGTAATAGTAGCACCAAAATTCTTAGTGGCATCAGCGGTAGTGGTAGGATAACCTGAAGAGGCAATCGAATAAGCCCCTACAATAGAAGAAAACAAACCATTAGAATAACTATTCGCTCCTATAGTTGTGGAAAATAAATGTCCATTATTATTTTTGGTATTAGAACTATCTACATCCACATCACCTAATTTTCCTTTATAATTATGGGTCCCCAACATAATACTGCCAGAACGAGCATAGGTGTTTTGACCAATAGCCATTCCGGTTACCATCTTTTCAGGATTTTTTGGGAGCCCGAAAGGTATACCAAAAAGATTTTTGTATCCAGCCTGATTAAAATCAAACGCTCTTTCCATTCCGCCTACCATATTTTCGACGAATGAATTCGCACCTATGGCAATGCCGCCACCTTGATCAATATAATTATTAATATGTGCCTTTCCACCAATTACAATATCACCTGTGGACGGCTGTCCGACACCACCCGAATACTCTATAGTAGCCCCTTTACCAATGGCTACGTTTTCCGCCTTTGGTGCATTGCTACCCGTACCGATGGCTACACCGTTACCGCTACCCGGTGCCACATCCACCGCTCCGGCCACATATAGGCTCGATAACAACACACCATTAATCAACACCGATAATATAAGTTTACGCTTGCTCATTTTATCCTCTCCAATCCCTAATGAATTCCACGTGTAACTTATTCTTCATTATATTTTCATGAATATTGTGCCACTCTTTTTCTATTTTGTAAACAAAATAAATTTTTATGAATTAATGTATAAAAAAAGGAACTGTCTTTTCATATCAGATGACAATCATCTGATATGATAAAACAGCTCCCTATGTTGCTTTTATCTAAAAAATAAATATGGATTCTTATGCTACTTTTATCAAAATAATAAATATATATATATCAATCTATCAATCAACGTGCACCGTATGTTGGCGGCGCACATTTTCTAGCATATTCGCACGAACCGATGCTTTTGCATCCGATCGATGGTTACCACCAAACCATGCCGTATCAACCCCGGCTAGACGGAACATGATTTTTCCGTACGGACTGCCATGCTCATGCTCGGGCTTATTATAGCCCATGTCCACGGAAATCCTCGGCGTGAGCTGCAACTCCGTACCGATACGCAAGCCATGCTTATCCTCACTACGCCGCAACTGCCAACGATAGGCTTCCATGTACACGCGCGCCCAACGGGCATTCTTAAAGCTAGTCCCATATTCCGCAGTATATCCGTTAGACACGCTCTCCAAGCGTGTCGCACCGTCAAGGGAACGCTCGCTGGACACACCGCGATACCAGTTCATGCGAAATGCACCGATACCCGATACATACTCCAGCCCGACACTCATGCGACTGTGATTACCTCTGAACCGATGGTCATAAAACAGATTACCACCGTAATAATGGTCATCGTTCGCTGCGATTCGGCGATAGCCGATACCCACATTCGCCGTCGTTCCTGTATCCGCTGCATTCGCCAACCTCTCCTGTGTAAACCACACATGACGAGATGTCTCATCATAGTAACCTAGTGGTTGCAATGTTTCCACACCGTACAAGGGCTTCCAGTTTTTCTGAAAGCGCAATGACACGACGGTTCTCTGCATCCACGGTTTTGCCTTCGATCCGTGCATTGCGGAATGAACACCAGTCATAACCACCGCCTGCAACGCAGAGTTGACTGCATCCGTATCGGAATAACGAGTCGTCTTTTTATCTGTGGAGTCCGGCATCTCCAATCCGCCCTGACCGATGACATGATCTGGAGTATGAGACGAATTAACATGGAATGTATCTGAGTCGTCAGATAAGGCGACCGTACTTTCACTATGAACTTGTTTTACCCTAGTCCCCTGTATAGGCTGCTCTGCTTTACTTACCTGCTCCCCCGATACAGGCATGACAAACATATAAAGGGCACTCATCAACACGATTATATATTTCATTACACACTCTTACGTACAAACACACTTTTCATTACGCACATAATTATTTATTTAATTATGTACTTAATACGTCATTACACACGCCGATGACTCATGATTTTATCATGAACAAAACATGAAATTATTTCTATTTTATATAAATATATAGAGGCTTGTCAATGCATATAGAATGCAATTTATACATATAAAATGCTAGAATACAATTTATAGAATAAATAAATATTTAAATTTTATAAATATGTGTCAAAGGTTTCTTATTAACTATAAATACCTATAGAATATATTGTATATTTATTGAATTTATATGAATATTCTATTTACAATATACCTTTTTGGTATTATAGTAGCCATGTAAGTCTTTTTATGAAAGTTTTGTGAAAGTTTGTTTGTACACAAAGGAGTGTATACGATGAGTAAGAAACGTTTTGTATTAGCAAGTGTTGTAATGGTAGCTTTATCCACCACAGTTTATGCGGCGCCGGTCAATATCGTTGATAACAACGGTAACATCGGCAAGGAAGGTCAAACTTTCACCGCAGGAACAGGCGGTAACATCACCCTCGGTGAGAACGCCGGTGCGGCGAACGGAAAAGGTAAGGGGCCCAATGCCCAAGGCAATAACATAGCCTTGGGTGCAGCTGCTGGGGCCGGCTCATCAGGTGGCGGCAATATCAATCTTGGGGCGAAGTCATTCCGAGGCAGTACTGGCGATTTTAACGTAACCGTCGGTTTCGCCGCAGGTAATGCGAGCCAGTTGACGAACTCCATTGTCATGGGGACTCAATCAGGGGAAAACTCCGCAGGTGATAAAAACGTGTGGATTGGTAATTTTCAAGGTGCTAACAGTAAAGCCAGCAATTCTGTAGCCATCGGCTCGAATTCAACAGTAAACGGTCAGTTCGACCTCGCCGTAGGGCATTATGTGAATGTAAACGCCGCCAAAGGGTTAGCTGTAGGCTCTTATAATACACTATCAGAGAAAGCGACCGCATCCGGTGTATTCGGCCAGGGCGAATACGGTAAAACAGCTATTGATGCGGCCAATTCTTACAGTATAGGTAATTACAACCACATTTCCGGAGAAAACACCTTTGTTCTCGGCAATAATGTGACTACCTCTCTAAAAAATGGCGTTGTCCTTGGCAATGATTCCGCTGACGGCGATGTAGTCGGTACAGCAAGCCATACCTTTGAAAATGGTACTACCGTCAACTATGCCGGCACCGCCCCTGTATCAACAGTATCCGTAGGGGCTAAGGGCAAGGAACGGACGATTACCAATCTCGCAGCAGGTCGCGTGAGTGCTACCTCTACAGATGCGGTCAACGGATCCCAACTCTACGGCGTTCATCAAATGATTGATACCCTTGGTAAAAGTACAAGTCAACAGCTTAATAATTCTATTAGCACTATTGAAAAATCTGTACAACATGTATCTCAAGAGGTACAACGTGTTGAATCGGAATCCAATAAAGGTGATGCTCGTGCCGCTGCATTAGCTGCATTACATCCATTACCATATGATCCGGATAATCGCGTTCAATACATGGCGGGCTACGGTCATTATAAAAATGCAAATGCAGTAGCTCTAGGTGTAGGCTATTATCACAAAGATAATCTTTTACTCACCACAGGGTTTACGATGAACAATCACGTTATGGCCAATGTAGGCATCACCTATAGACCAGGAAAATCTTTATCTACTGCTATGTCCCCTGCCTCTTATAACGCACTAGAACAACGCGTACAAGCATTAGAAGCTCAAAATAAAGATCTACAAGAAACAGTAAAATGCTTAGTAGACAAACTTGAAAAATAATAAGATCCCTTTATGGTAGTCCTATGACTACTTTCACAAAAACACACTAAAACCAAAAAGCTGTACACACATAATCGATTTTTGAACCGCCTTTGATGTTACATTCGTTTTGACATCAAAGCCGTTCAGTCTAATCTATGTATGTACAGCTTTTATCATTATTTATATGTAGTTATTATAATAATGTATTTCATCTCAATTTGACGATATATATTTTTATCCCTATAATATAGGTAGATAGCCAAGCGAGTAGTCACGTCGGGCTCATCTCGAAACTTAATAGAAATTAGGAAATGGCCTTTTCGTTTTATCTAGCTACCAAGCGGTAACGAAGGGCTATTTGCTTTTTCCAAAACAAATAAGTGCTACTAGTGCTCCGAAAGCGATGACAACAGCCATTACTTGAAGCAGGAGCATGATTAGTTCATAATCACTCATAGACACCCCTCCCTTCATTAACGAAGAGAGGCCCAACCTCGCTGACTATCCTAATCCAATTATATATCGAACATATAAGCGAGTCCATAAGAATCTATAAATAGAAATATACAAAAATATATAATAAAAAGCAAAAGAAAAGGCAGAGATTATATAACATGTCCTCCATTACTAGATGTTCAGTAATGGAGGACATATCAATAATTCCTGCCTTTTTTGTTTATCTACGAGCCACGCGCATGGCTGCCATCATGCCTGGCGACTTCCATACAGATTGGCCATTATCCGATACGAGTTTATTATTATCGTAAAATACGTCTGCATTGTAATAGTTGTCATCACTAGATGTCACTTTATAGCTAAGACCTGCTGTTGTGTACACCGTAAAGTTGAGTATATCTCCCACTCGCTTTACAGAGTCTTGATCTACATACCAGTTATTACCGAGATATGTCGTAGCATACACATCTTGACGAGCTTCTACATCATTTGTGCTAATCCCAATTAATACAAGCAACGCCGCTATCATATATAAGAATTTACGCATTATAATTACCTCCCGTTTTATGGTAAGAATACTTATATATTATACCAAAAAACACCGATAATCGCATTATAATGGCAGTACTTTCTCAACCCTTGACTGAATCCGTTCAAGGCTCGGCGTGATTGCTTTCATCACAGGTTTTTCTATGAAAGCCAACCGCACATAGTCTACAATCATACCGATGACAAAAATAAGCACCACCACAAGAATTGCATACAGAGGTAATAGCATTAAATCATAGTACTGATACGTTGCCAATACATTGTCCCACATGTAATGAAGGAATAGCTTATTATCATGTAATAGGTATATGCCAAAGGTAGTAGATGCTATCACATTGATCCAAGGGTGATAAGTGATCTTTGCTTTCAAAAAAATAATAAATAAGCCAATACCTAATAGCAATTGAAAGAAACCATAATCATTTTGCGTAAAGTAGAAAATCTGTTTCATATACGCTGGATCCGTCATGGCTAGTACATCGACGAGGATATCCCCTAGAAAGGCCCCTACAAAGCCTATGGCAGTAAAAATAATACCTATTTTCTTTGTTATATGTGAGCCGTACAGTTTGATATACGCCCCTAGCGAATAGAATACGATAAATGAAAAGATATGTTTAAATCCAAAAGTGGTATGCGGTACATTAGGCCACAAATTCAGCACTGTCGGCATTAAGAACCAAATTACCGTGGAAACCACTAGGAGTATAACGTAGTATGTATGCTGCAGCCAATGAAGTACTCGATTAATAACAGGCGTTAATAAATAGAGTACTAAAAAGTTCTGGGCGAACCAACTCATGGCACCAATGGGCAATAAGGCTAACATCATATTCCTTGACGTCACCGTATCGAGTCCTAAACCCATAGCCATTCCGAGCATGGCAATGCTGTAAAACCATATTTGCCCAACTAATTTGGCAAACTTGTGCAACTTGAAGCTACTAGAAATCATAAAATAGCCTGTTATCATAACAAAGACAACTACACCAGCCTTGCCTCCAAGTCCAAATACTTGGAGAAACACCTTATTAAACGTTAAATCTGGTGTAAAGGGGAAACAACCGTGCACGCTAAAATGATGCACAATAATTAGTATCATCGAAATGATACGCAACAATTCAATATTGCTCGCTCTCATTCTCTATACCTCATATTCTTCCTCTCAAACTATATGAATACTACGCCAACTGGTAACTACCTAGATGACTTGTATACATCATAAAATACATGAAATATATGAGAATGTTGTGACAATTTTTACACATAAAAAAGACAGCTGATATAATCAACTGTCTTTACAAATTATATATTATCAAGTTACTCTAATATACTTGTTTTTAACATATACGATTCGGTACGACTATTTTTTACCCTTATGAGATGTTCTTCTCATATTTTATATAATCAATTAAATTTCTATATCCTGTTACCATGTTAATCTTGGGTTTCCACCCTAACGACTGGATTTTTTCACTATTTAGAATAAATTTTACATCATGTGCATATCCATATTGATTGGCATTATCTGGTATATCAAATACCACGTCTATTTTACCCTTAGCGACTTCTTTCGCTACTAAATTTGCAATATCTTTGATGCTTCTTGTTTCATTACTATTACATATATTATATGCTTCTCCACATTCTCCTTTAAACAGTAATAGTACCAAAGCGGAAAGTACATCAGTTATATAACAAAAGTTTGATACAGATTGTCCTTTGGTATGTAAAATAATATTTTCATTATGCATAACACTTTTAGCAAATTGCATAGATACACGATTATCTAAAAGTGAAAGACCTGGACCAAAACATTGTGCAACGCGAGCAATACAAATTGGTACATTATATTCATGAAAATAAGCACTACAGTAACATTCACAAATACGTTTACCTTCAGAATACGAACTTCTAACATCTAAATGATTAATATAACCTAAATCATCTTCAGTCATATTTTGATAATCTACTTGCTGAATACCATATTGTTCCATAGAGGATAAATATACGATTTTTTTAACTCTATTCTTTGTTGCATATTGCAAGACGTCTAATGTTGTACTAATGCTACCATTTAACGTTTCAACTGGCTGTGTAACAAAAAACTTAGATGTAGTAGGTGCTGCAGTGTGAAATATATAATCAACAGAATCATTACATGCAACAAGGCCATTAGTAATATAGACTAACTGTTCTGAATTCTTAAGGTTAGAGAACAAAGCCTCTGCCTTTTCTATATTTCTCACGGAACAAATAATATTAATATCTGTTCCATATTTCATATTACTAACTAAAAACAATCGGGTGAGCATAGATCCTATGAATCCGGTTGCCCCCGTTATCAAAATAGTTTTCCCTGAAAGTTTAGATAAGAAAATATGAATATCTTTAGCAGTGCGTTCCAACTCATAAGATAAAACATCATTCATAAATACTAGCCCTCTACTGTTTTAAAATACTCATATGTTTTTATTAACCCATCGTGTAAATTATATTTTGCTGTAAATAAAAGCTCTTTTTCTGATTTATCAGTTGCCAAAACAGAATCTCTAATATCGCCTAATCTAGGCTTATCATAAACTACCTCTATATCTTTACCGCTAATATTTCTAAACTCATCCACTAACAAATTGACGGAACTTGAGATGCCAGTACTTACATTATAAATACCTGTAACCTGGTGTTGCATACCTAAAATATTAGCTTCAACTACATCATCCACATATATAAAGTCCCTTGTTTGTTTTCCATCACCGTAAATAATAATAGGAGAGCCTTGTACAATCGCTTTAGCAAAAATACTAATAACGCCCCCCTCTCCACCATTACCTTGTCGTGGACCAAACACATTAGAATAGCGATAACATATATATGGTAATCCAAAAGCTTCATGATAAATACGAAGATAATGTTCTGTAGTTAACTTTGTTAATCCATAAAATGAAGACGGATTTCCAATCATTTCCTCATTTAGTGGTAATGTATCTAAATTACCATAAACCGCTGCAGAAGATGGCATCAAAAACTTTTTAACATCTAGTTTTACTGCTGCATTAAGTAAATTGATTAACCCCATCAAATTAATATCACAATCTAACATTGGATCACTCATAGATGTGGAAACTTCAGTTTGTGCAGCCTCATGAAATATATAGTCTGGACGAAATTCTTCTAAGACAGAGTATAACTTTGGGTCTCTAATATCCAATTCTACGAATTGTGCTTTCGAATGAACAAATTCTTTGTTTCCTGTATATAAGTTATCAATAACCTGTACAGTATGACCATCCTCTATTAAACGATCAACTAAATGGGAGCCAATAAACCCAGCCCCACCAGTTACAGTTATTCTCATTATTATCCCCTTCTTATAGCCTACTTTTTATTAAATCAAGATAAAACCTTAATTCTTTACTTCTAATAAATAATATTCCCCATGCCACTATTATAAAGATGCTATTACATACAACCCCCAGTAAAAGCCCAAACCAGCCACTATCCAAAGCAATAAACTGTGATAAGAATTTACTGAAATAAACTAATATAAATGTAATTAGAGTATAACGGAAATAAAGTTTAAAATAACTAACCAAAGACCAACGTAATCCGTATTTAAACAAAACATATGGTTCAACTATAAAAGGCATACAAATCGTACTAATAAACATAGCCAATAACACGCCCCAAACATCAAAATATTGAACCAAAACAATGGAAGATCCTAAATTTATTAAGGCCTCTATTAAGGACATATATCGATTTTGCCAAAAGAGCCCCATAGCATCTTTAAATACTAAGACGCCTTTACGCATAAACATTAGATAGAAGTTGATAACCATCCAAAGCACTATACTTTCATCAAAACGATAGCTACTTCCTAGCCAGATGGTAATAAATGGATTTAACAAAAGGTACAAGTTACTACAGATAAAACAAGCCAAATAGGCTGTCATAAATTCTAATCTCTTGAAAATGACTAATTTATGAGCATCATCATGAGACTCATTCAAATTTCCTACAGATGCCTTTAGTGCATTAAATACCTGATCAGACAACTTATCGATACCATTAATAATCAAATAATAATTCGTATATAACGCAACAGCACTTAAACCTACAAATTTTGATAAAATAATATTTGATGTTCCAAAAACAGTAACACCACCAATTTTATGAAGTATTAAAGCCTTTATATTTCTAATAATATTTTGGTATATATCTTTATTTAAAGGCTGAATATTCTTTTCATTTAAGAACGAATATAAGTGATCGGCTTTTCTAGCTATTAAAAAATTCTCAGAAAAGGTCATACATATACGTAGAATAATATATACCCAAAAACTATGAGTTAAAATGACTAAGGCAATTTGGAATAAACTCCCTATCAGTTGAGTAATCCCTCTGTAATAGTTAGCTATATATTGTTTTTGGTCAGCTATAAGCAAGCATTTTTTATAAGAGTAAAAATAACTAATACCCGTATCAACAACAAAAAGTAAAAAGAAAATATTTAAATATGCAATATTAGGAGGTACCTTTATAAGATATTGAACAAAAGGCGATATACATAACCCTAAGAATAGAATAAGTGTACCAATATAAATATATGCTTTTTTAAATATTCTCATGATTGATTTTGCTGTTTCTAAATCATGATTAGCTAAAGGAGAATATAAACTAAATATAATAGCTGGACCAATGCCCAATTCAGTAAGAGATAATACAGTCAAAATATTATCAAATAAACCATTCAAGCCTAAATATTCAATAGATAAATAATATAGTAATACAAAACGGATAATGAACTGTAATACCATATTTAATCCATATACAATTAACGTGGAATTTATATTCTTAATTGCACTAACTGTCCGCATAATATCAGCCTATAATCCCATAATATTGAGGCTATTTTTTACTTCTAAATAAGCCTTAAATGTATAAAAATCAATAGGTGTTGTAATCTTAATATTCTCAGCTGGTCCTATTACTGTAAACAGTTCAGTCCCATAAAACTGCATCATAGATGCCGAATCTATGAACTCCAAGTTTTCAGATCTTGCTTTGTCATGTGCCTTATAAATATCTTTTAAATAGAAACATTGTGGAGCTTTAGCAAGTAAACATTCATCTCGAGAAAGTATTTTCCCTACATGAGAAAGCTCATTATCTTTTAAAACAATAGTTTCTATAGCTTGTGAAACAGTAATGGCATTGCCATATGTTTTTGTGGACGATATACACGTATTAATTAGCTCATCAGAAATAATAGGTCTAACCCCATCATGTAGTAAAACTATACTATCTTGATCATATAGTCTTGAAGACTCTTGAATTCCAAGATAAATTGACTCTTGCCCTGTTTTTCCACCTGGAATAATCGATTTGACTTTATCCAAACTATACTTTTGTACTAATTTACTAACCTCTCCAATAATAGACTCTAATACTACCAAAACAATTCCATCAATATTATCATTATTTTGAAAGTGTTCTAGCGTATACACTAATATTGGTTTCCCATTAACTTCTAGCAATTGTTTCGGTGTGCCAGTTGAACTCATGCGTTGTCCAGTTCCTCCAGCAAAAATAATACCTATATTCATGCTATACCCCTATACATTAAATCTCATATGCTCTAATACTTGATATTTTACGTTTACCTTCTGGCGGTATTTCCATATAGTTACGACCATATAAATTACTTAAATATGTATCGTAACATGAAAAAACCTCTAATTTTAAATCTCTAAACTCTATAGGGACACGTTTTTCAAAAGCATCCTTTACCATACATTCAGCTTCACCATAAACGCCCCCAGTAATAGCGCCTACATAATCAGAAGTATTATAATCATACTGTTTTGCTAATTGATCTAATTTATGAGCCCAATATTTATATCCCACACATTTAGCAAAAATAATTAATATAGACTTGATAAATGCTCTACTAAATGATTTACCATGACCTAATTTAGCATCACATAATTCGAGCATTTTACTATAAATTTTACGTTTTTTATAGATACTAACAACTTCATTTTTATCATTTGGTAATCCATCAACAGGCATAATATCCATAAATAAAAACTGATTAGCATTGCTGTACTCATCTTCAATCTTGATATCAAGCTTTTCTAATCGCGCAAAAGGATATTTTGAGTTATTACGCTCAATAGATCTAAGCAGGTAATTGCTATGAAAAACCTTTGGAAATATAGTAATTAATTTTTCATAATCTGGTCGACTTAAACAAATGTCTATATCATCATCCCAAGGAATAAAACCTTTATGCCTAATGGCCCCCAATAATGATCCTCCTGATAGCGAATATTTAATATCATTCTCTTTACAAAAGGAATCAAACTCTTTAAGCATTATATATAAATGATCTTGAATTTCAGATATAGTCAACATTATAAAAATCCCCTAATTTTCAAACCATACTAACTTCATTTGTCGTATAAATTCATCTTCTGACCAGTCTTCAATGCCGAATCTAGGTATAGAAAATGGATTAGTATTAGAATGAAGCTGTGCTCTTTTAGTACTAACTGAATATGTGAATCCTAGATCTTGAACAATTTGTTCTGTTACTTGATCAAAACTTTCTTTATGACCAAAAGGATACGCAAAAATATCTATATCCGTATGTAACAAGTTCTCTAAAAAAAGCTTAGAAGATTGTATTTCTTGTATTTGTTCTTCTCTACTAATTTGTTTCAACGCTGGATGATGAATAGTATGCGCTCCTAATGTAACTAACTGACTTTGATATAACTCTATTAACTCCGATGAGGTCATAGTTCTATTATTAGGATTAACCTTCAATCCATAAGACTCATACCATCTGTCTAACATCATATCTCTTTCATTAGGATGTAGAGAAAAAAGCATATGGTGTAATGTATAAAAACTATGTAATCGCTTTTTATCATCAGATACATCAAATATATGTCTTTGATTTAATATATCTAACTCAATTGATTCTCGTAGATTTTTATTTTCGAATAAAACAGTTTCTAATCGATCCCACCAAAACTCTTTACCCGTATCTACACCGCCAGATGTTATAAAAATCGTCGCTGGGACTTGATACTTTTTTAAAATTGGAAAGGCATATTTGTAATTATCATAATATCCATCGTCAAAGGTAATAATAACAGATGGTTCCTTTATATCATTGCGTTTTAAATCATTAAAAGTTATTACATTGTAGTGATTTTTTAAGATTCGAATATGTCTCTCAAAATTATCAGGAGTTACATTAATATTAAATAAATCACGATTCAAATAATTAACTCTATGATAAAGTAAAACAACTACTGGCTTATCATAAATATTATGGATTAAATTAATTGGAGCCAATCTTTTTCTATAAATAGATCGAATCCATGGTAGATTCTCTTTTATATAACCTTTAAGACTCATTGTTTTCCCTTGTATATATTTTCAATCTTCTTTATAGCAACACTGGAGTCATAACCTAACTCTTTAATTCTAGCTCTATAATCAATATATTTATTCTTACCAAATTTAGATATAATCTCATAAGCCCATGGTTTAGGATTATCAATTGGTAGAGTCCTACATAAATCAGTTAACACAACCTCTTGTGTAATCGTATCAGATACTAATATTGGTATACCTAATGCTTGAGACTCAATAGCAATTAGGGGTAGTCCTTCAAATAAAGAAGGTAATATCATAATATCTATAGCTTGCATAATATCCACAGTGTTATTTACATACCCCATAAAAATAACCTTGTCAGATATAGCTGCTGATTTTACAAGACTTTCAATCTTATGACGTTCTACACCATCCCCCAAGAGAAATAAATAACTATTAGGATTTTGTTTTAATACCTCTTTAAATATATCGATAATAAAAGGATGATTTTTAACAGGCGTAAAACGACCAATATGTCCTACTACCAATGCATCCTTAGGAATGTTGAATTTTTGTCTAACCTCCAACCCTAGATTTATATTTCTATCATATAAATCTAAATCAATCGCATTATGTAATAAATAATATGAATCACTATCTATACACTTTCTAGGAAACATCCATTCTGAGGCCTTAGTAGAGCAACCTACATAAGTATCAACCAAATAAGGTAATAAAAATCTTCCAACCTTATGTAATCCTGTCTTTAGAAAGCGTACGATTTTTCGATTATCATCTATACTAGAGCTATGCGCATGTAAAATAATAGTTTTAAATCCAGCTAATTTAGCAATCAAAATAGGAATAATATTGACATAAGATTGATGAAAGTGAATGATATCTTTTCCTTCAGAAAGCAGACACTTCATTTTTTTATAAAACTGAATAGTATGATATGGTCTACTAACCGTCTCTACATTATAATTTACATCAAAATTTTGAGGATCATCATAACTCAGTAATGTTAATTCAAATTCTTCTTTATCAATCATTCTATATAATTGAAGAACATAAGATGTTAAACCTCCCATATCTTTATCTATAGGAAGTTCTATTACCTTTATCATAGTCAGTATATTATCTCCCAAATAATTTACGTTTTAAAAATAATCCACCTTTTTTAATCCAATTTTGAGGTTCCATGAAAGATACATTTTGTTCTTTATAGCTAATATTATTAGCTTCAATCCATACATCAAGCAAGATTTCGCTAACAAAACCATAGATACGCGCTTCATATGTATCATAATCAGAAATATCAACACGTTTTTCGATTTCTTCTAAGATGGAAAACATCCATTCACAGTATTGATCAAATAAATCTCTACGCATCACGAACATGTTGAACATATGAGCCCAGGTGCGATTGCATACCTTTGTGAAAGCAGCGCTATATTCGGGATATTTTTCAGCGATGATTTGCTCTGCCGCATCTAGTCCTGAGCTATGGTGGGCATTATTATAGTGAGAACGATTGGACTCAATATAATATTTACGCTTATCTGCTACTACTACAGGATATTGTGAAAGCAGATTCTCCCATTCTGCTCCCGTTAAAATTTGATTCTTTTTGTCCTCCACAGAGCGTACCTCTTTACGTGTAAAGTAACGTCTGTAATGAACGAGACCAATATAATCCGCATCAAGATTTTTCCACGCCCAATAGAGACCCGTCAATTCACAGTAATTTGCATTCTTTGAAGATATATTATCTCCTGTATGATCCCCTGTATAACCAATATCAGCCTTACCGTCTCGTCCTACATGAATCGGCATATAAACAGAATCTTCAGGCATCCAATATTGTTTATGTGTTGCTACTAAAATCTTAATATTCACTAATTTCATCCACCTTATTACGATATGAATTTCTCGTATATACTAATGCATAACCAAACCCTAATAATATCCAAAAATAATACAGTTCATTTAAAGTCGTTCCTATCCCTGTCAACAAAGACTCTATATAAGCAATTGTAAAAAATATGATCCATATATCTTTTGGATTTTTAAATACATAAATAAGCAATCTAACTAATAAGAATGCAATAGGTCCCATAAACAATACAAAACTTATGATCCCTGTTTCCGATAAACGAGAGGTATATTCTCCTAACATGGGAATAGAAATATTAATTAGGCCCTTATTTTTAATATTTTCAATCCACATTTTTACTTCCGCACCATTTAATGTATCTTCATCTAAATGATTCAAAACATATGGGGTACGTAACCCTTGTCCAATTCCTAATAATGGATTTTCTTTGAAAATATCTAGGTCAGCTTTCATAACACCATATCTTTGATTATTACTTCTCCTGTCTTTTTTAGATAGTGAAGAAATATTATTTTCCCCATAAGATTTAATTTCATTTGCAACCTGCTGAGTTGATATATTTTTAACTGTTCTACTAGTTGTACTTTTAATAGAAGTATCTTGTACATAAAGAACATTAGATGTATATACTATATTTCCTATAAAAGCTAAAAGACCTATTAAAGTTACAAGAACTGTATGTACTACAAATTTTTTGTTTCTAAACTGAATACAAAGTGCCACTACAAGCAATATGTGATCTATTATCAATAAAACAGTTGCCGTTCTACTATTTGCC
Source organism: Veillonella parvula (assembly GCF_002005185.1). Lineage (GTDB taxonomy): Bacteria > Bacillota > Negativicutes > Veillonellales > Veillonellaceae > Veillonella > Veillonella parvula_M. Next base: position 640,854 of record NZ_CP019721.1, on the reverse strand, counting down.
AATAAAGTGATCATTTCTAAAAGTAATAAAAGAATAGAGGAAAAGATTAGCAATTTCTTATTTTTAGATGAAAAAATAACATTCCATATAAAAGGAATTGTAATAACAGTATAAATACCTAGAAAGGACGGCTCTGGGAAAAGAGAACGAAATTGTAATTCAGGCCAAAACAATGGTGGCCACCAAGTATTATTAATCTCAATAGCATGAACAATAGGCCTTATATATGTTAATAATGAGAGTGCCCATTGTTGTTTACCAAAATAAAATAGTTCAATGACACCAAAAATAACAACTAGAGTAGCAGAAATTAATGAACCCTTACTTACTATTTTCAAAATTGTTTCCGAACGATCTTTATACCAATAGAAAATTAAATAAGAAAATCCAAATGTAAAAATAAGTTGAGTCAAAGAGTTCTTTAATACTCTAAAACCAAAATGAATGACCGATAAAGTATATTCACTAAAAGCTTTATTAAATATAAATTGATTTATGACTTCCAATTTATGATTTATATAATTAGTGCCAGGAACTAAATCATAATAAGGGAAATTAATTAAACCATGAATTAAAGATACAGTAATACTGAAACCTAAAAAAACTATATATAATAATTCTTTCCAATATAAATGGTATTGACGTAGACTATACCTTTTTAGCCATACACTATATACTAAACAAATAAATAGTGTATAAAATGATGCTTTTGCTGAAAACTCGCCCCCCAAAAAACCTACTCGTAAAAACATAGGAATTACAGGGAATATTACAAATATAAAACTTAATCCTATTAAACTATCAATATATTTATTACTAGACATATACTCTCATCCTACTACTCTCATCTTATGATTTCAATTATATTAACTTGGAATTACCAAAGAAAGATGGGCTATATAAATATCCATTAAATCAACTAGATTAAAATGATTACTCATTTAGATAGTCTCATACAATGTTGCATAATATTTAGATAACTAAAATACAATTGCGATTAACATGACCAACAACAACTAAAAATATAGCAAAACCCTTTAGCGAATCTAGCCACTCCATTCTCATTCCTGAAACTCCTTATTACATAGTGCTAAAGCACTAGCAATGACTTTATCCATATCGTAATATTTATATTCCCCTAAACGACCACCAAAGATAACATTGGAAATCGTTTCGGCCTTTTTAACGTATTTAGCATAAAGATCTAAATTCTTCACGTCATTTACTGGATAATACGCTTCTTCACCAATTTTCCAGTCTTTTGGATACTCTTTTGTTACATATGTAACAGGCTGTGTACCAAATTCAAAATGCTTATGTTCAATAATACGAGTATACGGAATTTCTCCTTCCGTATAGTTCACCACCGCAACACCTTGATGATTTTCCTCTTCGAGACGCTCTGTTTCAAAGCGAAGACCACGATATTCTAATATCCCTTCAGAATAACCAAAGTATTCATCTATAGGGCCTGTGTAGATAATCTTATCTGCCAAAGATTCGTATTCATTCCTATGTTTAAGGAAATCTACACCTAAGCGGACTTCAATGCCTTCTAACATGCGTTCAATCATCTTAGTATAACCACCCATAGGAATACCTTGGAAGCGATCATTAAAATAATTATTATCGTATGTATAACGCACAGGTAATCGTTTAATAATGAAAGCTGGTAACTCTGTACATTTACGGCCCCATTGTTTTTCCGTATACCCTTTGATGAGCTTTTCATAAATATCCGTACCTACAAGACTAATAGCTTGCTCTTCTAAGTTCTTTGGCTCCCCTGATATAGCAGCTCGTTGTTTAGTAATGATATCTTGTGCCTCTTTTGGAGTTCGAATATTCCACATTTTAGAGAATGTATTCATATTGAACGGCAAATTGTACATCTCGCCTTTATAGTTTGCTACAGGACTATTTACATAGTGATTAAACTCAGCAAATTGATTGACATAATCCCACACATGTTTCAAGGATGTATGGAAAATATGAGCACCATAGACGTGAATATTGATATCATCTTTGCTTTCACAATATAGATTACCTGCTATGTGATTGCGACGGTCGATGACAAGTACAGATTTACCACGCTTGTGCGCCTCATGAGCAAATACAGCACCAAATGGGCCTGCCCCAACTACTAAATAATCGTATTTCATTAATAGGCCCCTTTCGATTTAGCAACAGCCAATACAGTTTTCAACAGATATACAATATCAATCCATACAGACCAATTATGCACATACCAAGAATCCATGAGAACTCGTTCTTCATAGGTGGTATCACTGCGACCACTTACCTGCCAAACACCAGTAATCCCTGGTGGTACAAGGTAAAAGTCATTAATATAGTCGCCGTATTTTACAATTTCATCTCGAACAATAGGTCTTGGCCCTACGAGGCTCATGTCCCCAACGAGAACATTCCACAACTGTGGCAATTCATCAAGACTTGTCTTTCGAAGGAATTTTCCGATTCTTGTAACGCGAGGATCATCTTTCAATTTAAAATCTCGCTCCCATTCTTCACGAGCAGCTGGATTATCTTTTAGATATTGCTCCAAAGCCTCTTGTGCATTTGGCACCATGGATCGGAATTTATAACAAGAAAATGATTTCCCACCTTGACCAACGCGTTTATGTCCAAATACGATAGATCCTGGAGAATCTAAGTAAATCAATATAGCAATGATACCGAGAATTGGTAAAATCAAAAAGCCACCACATACCGTAGCTACAATATCAAAAATACGTTTGAAAACACGGTTAGATTTGCGTGCTAGGTTATTTTGCACACGCAATACGACGGCTTGTTCTTCCATCATGCCACGTGCTGTAATATTACTGGCTGGTAAACCGAATAATTCAGGAACAAATGCTACTCGTTTTACTAATACTTGTAATCGATTAATCAAGGATACTAATTTTTTAGACTCAAGTCCCGGAGCACAAATCAGTACAGTTTGAACGCCTGTATCTTTAATAACGCTTTCTACATCTTTAAAGGCTCCAAGGCATGGATATTCTTTAGCGATGGATGATGATTTAGGATTATCATCTACATAACCAATAATCTTATAGGTAGTAATCGGCATACGCTCTAATGATCTCTGTACAAGTTCTGCTGTCTTTCCCGCCCCAACGAGAAGAATCGGAATTGTTAAATATCCTGCTTTTGAAAGTAATTTTCCTACAATAAAACGCTCGCTAAAGATAAATACGAGCATACATATATAAGCAAAGGCAACAAATAAACGAGACACATCATTAATAACATGTCCTGTGTACATGAGAACAATCGATACGACAACCCCTATGGTAATGCTGCGAAACAAATTTTTCATCGTATCCCAATAAGGTGTTACCACAGAATAGACATTATTAAGCAACAAGATAGTTAAAAATACGATAGGCACAATACCATATACGTAAATTTCTTCTACCTTAAAATTTGAACTTACTGGTAAAATTGATAAGTTTAAACGCAAATAATAGGCTGCTAATATCCCCAAAACAATAGCAATATAATCTGCTATAAGTACTATGAGCTTACTTATAAATAACTTTTTATTATTGTTATTACAGATAGAACGATTCATACTAATACCCCAATTATAAGAAAAGGTTGTTTTCTCAATCTCAAAATATTAAGAAAACAACCTCTCTATCATACGAATACAATGTACCAATATTTACATATATTGTATCATATTTAAATATATAAAACTATAAAAAACATAGATTTCACCTATCTTTTATGTAGTTATTTATTCTTTAAGTCTATTTAAATCCTACTTAATTGTCTATTAAATAGTAGTTAGATGCCTTCCAATACAGCTATATAATTCTCAATTATCCCGCAATTGAAGCATAATCCCCATAACAACCCAAAAAATGCGAATACCCGATGAATTACCCCAAGTATAATCAATAGATCCAAATAAAAATAAATAACTAATAAAACCTACAATGATTGATAAATCATAAGGATTTGTAGATATAATATAGCTTTTTACTGATTTATAGATTGTGAAAATTGAGAATCCTAAAAACCCAATTAGACCTAGTATGCCAGATTCAGAGGCTATTTGTAACATATTATTATGAGAATGACCTAAGTCTTGGGTTTCTTTTTCTGATTTATACTGCTCTCGATATGTTTTCTGCCACAAACCTGGACCAACACCAATTACAGGATGATCCATAATCATTTTTCTATCCGACTCCCATACATAGATACGGCCTAAATTTGAGCCATCAGTAGTTACATTAAAGGTGCTTTCAAAACGAGCCATATAAGCTTGATTACTAGTAAATATAAAACTGATTCCTATAACAGCCACAAGAAGTACCAATAAATAACGAATGTTAACAAAGGAATAGCGCAATGTAATAAGTACACCATTAATACCATTAAATAGCCAAGAACCACGGCTTTGATTGCCTAACATTCCCAACACTATACTAAATAAAGAGAATACAGCTGATTTTTTTACATAAGAAGGAAATGTTTTATCATAAACAGTAATTAAAGCTAATGGAAAAGCGAGCGTTAACAACATAGCTAGCCCCATCATAGAGCCATTAATGACACCACCTGCACGACCCTCTGTTCCTACATTATACCCCAGTAAATATTGTACAAAGGCAGATAGAGCATCGATGCCTATATACACAAAAAATATTGATAAAATAGTATATAATTTGCGAGAACTCTTGATAAATAGCAAGATTGGTACGATAATTAAAATCTTCCAAATCCAAATATTAAAGAAGTACTTAGTCGTCACTCGTATATTATCACTAATAAATGCAGACGGTAATATACATAACAGCATACCTAAGTACGCCCATCCATATTGGCGTATCGAATTTGGTATAGAAACTTCATCTCTTTTATACCACCATGTTAAAAGTGTAACGAGTACTATAAGTCCATAAATAAAATTACCAAAAGCCATAGATGACCGCGTCGTACATATCATAATTGAAATGAGTACAGTAAGTATCATTTCATAATTCTTAAGTATCCAAGATTTCATACTAACACCCTTATCCCCTTATTGTTATTATCTAATAATTAAGTATAGTTACGACTTACATATAACGTATAAATGTATACTTATTTTATTAAATTTTTCATATGTTCTTGAATTTCTTGTTCATATTGATCGAGTAATTCATAGCGTTTACGATATTGGCTACGTTTTTGTGATTTAATCTCCTCAATAGGCTTACGATATTCCTCTAAAGGAATTTTGAAAAAACGTTCATCACTACATAGTACACCGCCAGATTCCTCCCACAATGAATCTAGCTCAGCTACCTTTGCACGATGACCGCGAACTAAATGAGTATTCGCGTAAAAGCCTTCATCAGATACAGCGTAAATAGATTCTACTTTACAAATGACTGCAATATGACGTAATAGGAACATAATAAAGTTTTTTGGACGATAGCCAAACATCTTTTTCGTAACTGTTTTAGCATTATCAAGACCATCTTTATAACCTTGAATTGTACCAATCCACATAGCAGATTCCCCATTAAAGCCTTTGCCAAAGCGAAAATTAGCATGGTATACGCCCTGCTTACCCAAGGTGAGTAACAAGGTCAAAAAACCTTCTTTACGCTGACCAGGTCCATAATATAAACGGGCCACCATATCAAGGTCTTCTGATTCCCATACGATAAAGCCACGATTCATACGACTTACATCATCATAAATATTCTCTGGATCTACAGAGTACATTTCACGAATCGCCTCATCTGTAAATATATCTTTCAAATAATCAAAATGATTAACAATGGCCTCTAATCGTTCCTGAGGTGTAGAACTTTTAAACAAGAAAAATCTTGTCATCAACTCAAATAAACCAACTTGACGATCTAATAGTGTTAAATCAGGCGTGTAATTTGCAAAGTAGTTCTCTAGCGCCTCTATTTCTCGTTTATTTCGTATGGAGCGCATTGTATGTAAAAAAGTACGACGTGTTTCCCTCCAACTACGCTTTCCGTAAATCTTACGACCTCGTTGCCATTGTGTTTGTAAATATCCCATCTCTTACTCCTATCCACTAATACAACTAACAAACTTTATCATTAATGATTAGTGGAGTGTAAATTATCTATAATCGCAACTAATTCATCAGCTACACGATTAATGATGAATCGTTCCTCAACAACACGTCGTGCATTTGTGATAATACTTGATAAATCTACCGCATCACTCATCACATGCTCCATCGCTTGTTGTAATGTATGTTCATTCAAAGGATCAACAATAAATCCAGATATACCATCGTCTATAATTTCTCTCTGAGCCCCAGATCCACTCGTAATGACTGGTACACCGCAATACATAGCCTCACAAATAACAAGACCAAAGGCTTCACGCGTTACAGTTGGCAATAACAAACAATCAATTGATCTATATAAACCTTCAATATCAGGTGTAAAACCTATAAATTCAGCATAAGAATGCATGTAATGCGCATCTATATAGTCTTTAAGTTTTTTGATTTGATCCTCTGTACCAGCCCCCGATATAATCAACCGAATATCTGGATTGTTTTGATGAATCTGTTCAAGAGCACTTAAAATCAGATATAAACCCTTACGTTCTGTAATACGCGCACTATATCCAAATGTAGTAACTTTAGATTTCATTGGCACATTATCTGCAAATGAAAGAAATCTATTTGGATCAATACCATTATAAACAATATAATATTTACTAGTATTCTTAATAATAGGTGTCATAAGGTCATCATAAACGAGTTTAGATACACATACAAAGGCATCTACTTGTGAATTGATCCATTTATGATACATATCTATTTTACCAGGTACAAGATTATGTTTAATAAACATCAATTTAGCACCCGTTAACTGCTTAAGAGCAATACAGAATAAGATATATTTACCAGAGTGGCATACAATTGTATTAATTCCTTGTGCTTTCATCTGTTTGGCTACTGCATTAACAGATAGAAAACCCTTCAAAGTATAGAGATTGGCAGTCATCACATGGCCGACTTGAGCATAGCGAGATTGCATCTCTTCATTTGATTGGTCTACTAAGGTATAAGCAGCCCTATGTCGTTGTTGTAATTGTTTACAAATATCATATACATATTGTTCACCACCGCCCCAAATTTTGGCGCCTACAATATTGATTATAGACATAGGTTCCTCCTATCATATACAGATCAATACACATATAGTGGCATCCATTGATGTATTCGAAATAATGTTTACATATACATCAATAGATATCATCGTCTAATTATACTACGACTTATTCATACTGTCCTCATGATTAATGAGCCACATGGTCAACAATGTCCAATCACGAGCATCATCCCCATGATTATCAATAGGCCGAATTGGCTCAACCGGTTTATAGGACGGTATGTTGCTTTCACCATAATCCATGCGAACATCGCCCATCATATGCGGCGTAATCCACTGGTACGGCGTAACTAAAGTTTCTGGCTGCTCATCAAACAAGGACGGCACAATGGAATAATATTCAAAACCCTTTGGTGCAATGGTTTCAATAATGGTAGGCATGAGGCTCATATGCGTGCCAATGGGCACCGTAATCACATCCTTAGTGAAAGCAGGATGTTGTAACAACCCTACGGTACAGAATGTATCGCGCAAGGTATAGTCCCGTTGAATTAAAGATGTATTATTCAATGAGCCAAATAGATTAGAGTGATCACCTGTAACAACAAATAAACTATCTGGAAAGGCCTCTTTCATAGCATTTACAAAGTTAAATATTGCCTTATCACTATAGCGATAGGTAGCCAATTCTTTATTGCGTTTCTTATTAGATTTTAGATCATCCCCAAGATTCGGCATGACCTTTTCAGGATCATAATCTAATAAGGAATCCTCCATTTTATAAGGACCATGATTGGATGTAGTGTAAATAAAATGGAATGTCGGATGATCTAATCCTTTAATTTGTTCCGTTATATTCTCTAAAAATACGTGATCGTATACGCCCACCCAAGTTTTAGGTGCATCAGGACCACAGAAAACAGAAGCGCTTTCCACACGGTCAAAGCCTTGAGCCTTACCGAAGTGATTAAAGTTGCCGTACGACGCATTACCACCATACCAATAAATCGTATCATAGCCTAATCGCTTCATTTGAGCTGCCAAAGAGGTCGGCAACGGTTCATGCCAAAAAGCTTCCCGTTCATTGATTTCCATACCCGCATCATAGACGCCGGATAATAGACTTACAATGGATGGACGAGACACATTACCAGCAGGCAAGAAATTAGGTACTTGCACCGTATGAGGATTATCTTTAAAATCCCATAAACCAGGACATATATTGAGATCCTTATAAGGTTCATCAAGAGACCATTGAGGGATACTTTCACCAACAATAAAGAAAATATGCTGCGGTTTATCAATACGAGGACTTGATGCAACACGTTTAAATGCATGAAGCGGTGTACTCAAATCCTGCCAGGAATCTTTGTATTTGTTAGGAACAATACGATGTATAGCGTCATCAATATCCTCAGGTGATGCGGTATATTCATCACGTAGCGGATGTTTAAACACCGTTTCTAAGGCACATAAATCTGGCACTGTAGCACGAGCAAAGAATATATCTTCTTTTACCACTGTAGGAATCGTATCCCATTCTGGTTTATCATCATGAGATAAGGTACCACCGTAGCGGAACCAATAGAATCCTAGAACAGATGCCGCCACAAGTCCTATATTCCAAGCTACAGTAGGCCAGGTTCCTTCAATATTTGGATATGGTATAGATGGCAAGGATAAGAAGAAACCTCCCATGAACCAGGATATAACTGCAATAGGAATCAATCCTAGAATGACAAGAATTCCTCGGTCTTGATTAAAGAATACATCAATCAAATTCCGTTTCTCTGCATGATTTCCATAATGAACCATATAGTTGTACGTATCATGGAAATGCTTGTAGAAGATCATTTTTCCTGCAAAGGCTGCGTACAGTACACAGGAATACATCGTTAGACCTACTAATCGTATGGAATCTTCTATTTGATGGTACCCTTCAAACCATAGTGCAGGGAGTGTCACCAAGACTAAAGGTAGTAAGAATACATAGGCATCAAAATCCATGCCCCACCAAAAGCCGTAACGCAATGAACCTAGAGCTGATTTCCAACGACCTTTCCATGTTGGATACGGATTATAAATAATCATAAAAATGATTCGAAAGATACTACTCAATATGGGTGCCCAAATCATTAATTTTATATTTTGTTGTAGGGATAGAAAAAATTGTTCACTCATTTATACTTCCATATCTACTTAAAGAACAATACTTCCCCATAGCAACCTACTTATACTACATTACTGATTATAATTGTCCATTAGATTTATTCAAATAATACAATTTTACATACTTTGTCATGGTGTACATCATATGATAGATCGATAATAAAAAACCTATTTTTCCGTCTAATATGCCACCTTGCAAAATATATATCTTGAAAAATGCCCATGTAGGGCGCAATATAATATCCCCTAAAAAATTACAAGACTTCCCTTGTGCCTTGTATTTATTAGCTGCTACCGTCGTATACTTATTGAACTTCTCAAAAATTGATGCCAGTTATCATACGTATAATGATACAATTTTCCCTCTAATGTATCTTGTGGATACGGACTGATAAAAGCTTCGTGAACAGCCCCTTCCACAGTTGCTCCCTCTCGAGGCATCAATCGTAATACCTTATCAGGCCTCACCACACCATGGGTTGCCTGATTATAATGGAATAGATTATATCTGCGTAACCAATACGCCTTCGGTTCACCTTGAATAGCTCGTTGAATAGACTTTGCTAACTCTAGTGATACACGTTCATCAGAATCGACAAATAGAATCCATTCACTCTGGGCTTGTAAAATACCAAACCGTCGTTGTTGTGACCAATCTCCATTTAAGGGATGTGGTATAACCTTTGCACCCAATCCCGTAGCAAGTGATACTGTCTGATCTGTACTGCCATCATCGATGACTAAAATTTCATCAGCAAATTGAATACTCTTAATACAATCTACAATATGTTGTTCTTCATTGCGCGCTAAGATAATAGCCGTCACAGTACTCATAGATAATCCTTTAACTTACAAATCAATTAAATTTAATGGATAAAAATGTATATTTCTTTATTTGATGACATCCCCATGTTTAATGCGCCATGCCGCAAGTTCACGCATGTTTTTAATCATATCCCCATAGGATTGAGGCATGCTCGCACTTTGTTCTAACACTTTGCCACTTTTATCAAGATATAGTCTATGATTAAATACAAATTCCTCTTGTGTAAACAAGCTTGGTACCATCGCTTCATAGGTTTGACCAGGTCGGCCTACCAATTCCGCCAAGGTTGGAATGATTTGAATGCTCATGCCGAACGCATTAGGTGCAAGCCAATCTTTATGAATACCACGACCATAAAAAATAATAGGAATAGTAGATGCCACATTAGGACCTACTTCACGAGCAAAGTTAAAGCGTTCGCTATGGTCACCTGTAATGACGAACAGTGCAGACGGATCTGCTGTTTCTTCGCGAGCGATAAAATCACCCATTACGTGGTCTGCGTACCAAATATGGCCCATTTCGTTCAATTGCTTATCGTTTTCTTCGATAGAATCTGGCAAATGCCCTTTTACCTTATTCACATCGTAGCCTTCCTTAGCCACATTGATGCTATACGGTGGATGATTAGAGGTGGTCATAATCACATTGAGGATTTTTTCCCCTCTATGCTGATCCATGTAGGCAGAAATAGCTTTAAACAAGTCTTTATCGCCTACGCCCCAAGCATTGCCGTCTTCGCTTGGCATTTCAGAGGCATCGTGGAATTCATCGAAACCTTGAGATAAAACAAAGTTTTTAACATTTTGCCATGTGCTAAAGCCACCATACCAGAATACAGTCTTGTAGCCTAGCTTTTTCATAACAGGACCAATGCCTAAACCGTAAGGTTCTTTGAAACTTTCACCTTCATAATTAGGATATAGCCCTGTATCAGGCATCCCCGTCAACAAACCATTGATGGCCGGCATCGTACCGGTGCCTTGGGCAAGGGCTAGCTGCGTGCTCATCGCTTGAGGGCTGGCAGCGTATTTACGACCTTGCTCAACGAGGTACGCACCAGGCCCGTTATATTCAGCGAGGAACGGCCACAAGCCATAGGATTCTCCAAGAACGAGGTTTATAGACTGCGGTTGATCCGCTAATCGTTGTGTCGTAATGGTTCTCGTGAAAGAACCGTCAAAATTTGTACCGTTAAACTTACCACCAACGGCAGTGATTTTTTCATTTAACTCTTGAGGCGTTAAGTTAATAACCTCAAGCTCAGCCGTCCGTTTTGCAATGCTTTTAACACGATAGAGAGCCTGCACATCGTCTAGAATATTTTCGTTCAACAAATTGGAACTAAGTCGGGCCGCACTTTCCCAGTTAATAGAATTTGTATAGCTGAAAGCACCGCCAAATCTAAAGAATAGACCTATTACACCGATAGCGACAGTTAATCCAATGCCCGTCATCCATTGCGTTTTCTTCGTTTTAGGATACCAAGTAGTACAAAGTCGTTGATGATCTGCAAAATCACTATTTCTTACATTATCCGCATCATCACAATTCCTTAGATCAACAGCGTAGTCACTATATTTCTTGGCCCCCCACGCTAGGAAACGAACTAGAAAATAGCAAAGCGCTGCGCTCAATACAACGGCCCCTATGATGTACATGAGGGCATTATATTCATTGATAGCGGTATTTACAATGGCGCCGATATCATCGTTTTTACCGTTGATGAGCATCGCATTGTAGGAAGAGTTAAATATCTTGTAGAACGGAATGCGTCCCAAAAACAGGAAGGTCAACAATATAGTCGCAATGGAGTAGAGGACCTGTTTAACGCGCAAGGACGGCCATTTTGGCACAAAGGTATGTACCAACGTCCCCCCTAAAAAGCCTAGTAAACACAAAGAACCGACGGTCTTGAGACTCAATCTAAATCCTAGCCACAAGGATGTAAGGATATTCTCCATCGTCACGGAAGCTAGTTGTGATTGAAATACTGCAAGAAACACGATTCTAAATGCAGTCAACAGAACAGAGAAAAAGATAAATACCTTAATCTCTGTTCGTATGCCTTCAAATAATCGCTGCCATCGGTTCATCATTAACCCCTAACTGTTGAATCTTATAACCAAATTGTTAATTCACTAATCCAACTATATTGTTACAAATGTAACAAAACTACATAACTATCAATTATTTCGGATATTTCTTACATTTAGGACCTTTACATCGTTTGCATTTACCGCATCCACGGTCGATAGTCTCAGCACCTGCTGATTTCTTTGCACTAGCACTCTCCTTGACCATCTTTTCAGAGGCCTTACTATTCCATACGGAAACTATCGATTCTGCTTTTTTGCGGATTCATCCTTTTTGGATTTTTTATCCTTTTTCTTGTCTTTCTTCTTATCTTTTTTCTTGAAAGTATCAGCTAAAAAGACTGTTTTTAACTTATCATTTAAAACTTTAAGCTTCTTTTCAGCCTTGTCTTTCTTTTTCTTTAACTTTTCTTCGTCTTTAGAGCGTTTTTCTTCCTTAGACTTCTTGTGTTTTTTCTCTTTTTTATCTTCTTTATACTTTTTATCTTTCTTAGATTTTTTGTCGTCCTTGGACTTTTTGTCTTCTTTGGATTTCTTATCCTCTTTAGATGTTTTATCTTCCTTGGATTTTTTATCGTCCTTAGATTTCTTATCTTCAGAACCGTTAATACGCGCCCATTCATCGTCAACGCGTTTCAATTTCTTTTTAAGAAGCTTCTCCATCTTCTTATTTGTTTTATCGGACTCTAAACCGGCTTTACCAAATAATAAAGCATTCACCGCCGTGTATGGATCGATAGAGGACATATCCTCATCATCCACGTTAGCTGCCTCTAATTTCTTATCTTTTGAAAGTTCTTCAAGACCATCTACATCTATCGCTTCATCTTCATCTAAATGATGAATTGCTAAACTTTCAACGCCTTCTAATGGTTTTACATCAAGGTGCTCAATCGCAGTATCTTCAAAATCCGCCATTTCCTTACCAGAGCTTTCACCAAAACCAGTAAAGAGACCACCTATAGATTTTAATTCATTCAATTTAATATGATTCATGCCCACCGTAGAATCATGATGCACAGGAACATCAGATAATTGTACCTGTTCCATAGCATATGCATCATCATTATAACTAGCGCCCTTGCCAAGTTCAGATGTATTAGAAATAACGATATCTTCCTTATCGTCGCCTAACACATCACCAAATAAATCTTCTTCTAAAGATTCGTAAGAATGCAATAAGGCCATACGTTTTTGAACATCTTCAATTTGATTCCACAAATCAACGAGAGAAGATGTATAGTACACCCGTTCTTTTACCTCTAAATACGCTTGGTAAACGATAGATAATTCGGTTTCATTAAGGCCTTCCTCTGCACCAATTTCTTCAATCATTTGTTGAATCTGTTGATCTCGGTCATATCGTTTAATTAACGCCTTACGAATGCGTTTAATCAACATTGTATCGATGAGTTCCATATGCACCTCCTATATTCAATACACTCAGTCCTACCCGCTACATTAGCGTATACGAATCAATGTATAGAATCATAAAAATGAATTGATTTAATAATCTCTAATATATTATTATAGCAGAATTTATCTGCTTTTTCCTTAATAATATGTGTAAAAGTTCCTTAAAAATAGAATAAAACCTCAATTTAAATACGTCCCTAATTGTATGCATTTCATACTACTAAAACACTATTCAAACCGAGGTTATTTAATTAACTGTTACATCAAAATATATCTAATTGTTACATAAATGTCTTAAATTACTGCACTAAAACAAGTTAACTGAATAGACGAGAATTCGCTCCTTTGCATCGCTAGCCTCAAAGAGGTCACTACAATCAATAGCTTCCTCTTGTTCCAAGCGCACATGGTTATTTAAAAAGTTCTCCACCTCTTCATTAACATAGTAGAAAAATAACTTAATCTCCCGAGGATTATGATATAGCGAATCAAAGATATTTCCTAATACCCGCTTAATCGTATGGAGTGCAAAGGGATTAAAGAAAAAGCATCGATCAGACTGATCTGGCAATTTATACAGCGCCGCATCACCTAGTACAAAGCTTACACGATTACGAGCAGCAGGGCTTTCACCATTGATTAAAGCCTTTTCATAGAGCCGTTCATCATATTCGATGCCTATGGAATGGCAGCCCGTTTGGTAAGCCATAAAAATACTCACTCGGCCCTTGCCACTGCCATAATCGATGAGCGTATTTTTCTTGCGAATATGACCGCTATTTGCCAAGCGCTCCAGCACGCAATAATCTGTCGGCTCGTACGGATGATGCTCCGTATCGGAACGACTATCATCGCGACCAGAGGTTTTAATTTGTAATACACTTTCCCACTCTTGCTCTGTTGCCATCTATATAATCCTATTATGAGGCCAAAATATATGACCTAATATTTAATACTAATCTTAATTTCTATACATACTATACCCTTATTAGGGCACTATTTACTAGTTCAGTAACACCTATAGTATATAACAAAAATATCCACAATCGGGTGCTTTTGTTATATGAAACACTTATTAATGTCGATATGGTATACTAGGAGTAATATTTCTATTATTCTCATGTGCAGAATTATATGTCATTAAAAAGGAGTATCTACTTACATGGACAGTGATCTGACCTTAGATTTTATCATTATCATCGTATTAATCATTGCAAATGGTTTATTCTCCATGACGGAGTTAGCCATTGTAAATGCGAAAAAACGTAAGCTTGAAGAGTTGGCAGAATCAGGCAATGAACGTGCGAAAACAGCCTTTGAATTGTCAGAGAACCCAAATGAAATGTTCTCTACCATTCAAATCGGCATTACCCTCGTAGGCATTTTAACTGGTTTGTATTCTGGTGCTACCTTCTCTGGACCTTTAGAAGATATATTAGTAGCAAATATTCCAAGCATCGAACCATACGCAGCCTCTATAAGCTCCTTCATTATCGTTGCTATCATCACCTATTTATCCCTCGTTATCGGCGAACTCGTGCCTAAACGCTTGGCCTTAAATAGCCCTGAAAGCATTGCCGTTGTAGTAGCAAAACCAATTTACTGGCTATCTGTGGCGTTAAAACCAATCGTTAGCTTCCTCGGCGTTTCCACAGAATTCCTCTTAAAAATGCTAGGCGTTACTGTAAAAGAAGAAGCACCTGTTACAGAATCTGAAATTAATAAAATGCTTACCGAAGGCGTTGCTATGGGTGCTTACGAAGAGGAAGAACCTATCCTCGTAGAAAATATCTTCCATCTTGCAGATATGAACGCAGGTGATATAATGACTCCTCGTACACAGCTCAAATGGATTGATCTTAATGGCACGGAAGACGAGATCATGGAGGTCCTCAAGAATGCCAACCATTACCGCATTCCTGTAGGTACCGATTCCTTGGATGAATTAAAGGGTCTCGTTACCGTATCCGATGTATTAGTTCAAATTATGCAACGTCCTAGTGAAAGTTCCATTCATGATATCATCAAAGCTTGTTTGAAAGAACCTGTTCTCGTTCCTGAATCCATTTCACTCATGAAATTATTGAACGTTCTACGTACAGAAGGCGTTCATGAAGCAATTATCCTCGACGAATATGGTGGTTTTACTGGCCTTGTCACCTTGCATGACATCATGGAAGAAATCGTAGGCCTTATGCCTTCCGGTGAGGAAGAAATCAAGGAAGAAGAAAACAAGATCATCGAACGCGATGGTGCATGGCTCGTAGATGGCCTTCTCAACGTAGATGAATTTAAAGAATTCTTTCACATCGATCAAGAATTACCAGGTGAAGAAGACGATTTGTACAAAACTATGGGCGGTCTCTTAAACGTCCTCTTCGGTCGCATTCCAAAAGAATTAGACAAGGCAAAATGGAACGGCTATACCTTTGAAGTCATCGATATGGATCATACTCGTATCGATAAAATCCTTGTAACCTATGAAGAACCTATTGTAGAACAAGAAGAAGAAAAATAAAGTTCAAATTATATAGACAAAATCTAAAGAAGTGAGTTCTCTTACTATGAACTATACCCCAAAAATTGTACATATTTTTGGATACAGCTCAATCAATAGAGGACTCACTTTTTTGCTACATTTTTGTATTCATAAAATGAGTAATACATATACTAGCAAATACTAGCAAAATATAGATTACTTTTAAAAATTATCGTTAAAATATATCATCAATTATATAAATTAAGTATATAATTCTTTTATTTTCTGCATAAAGGCTAGAACTTTCAATATAAATATAGTATTATTAAATTGTATAAAATATATAATTATTTTTTTCTATAAAATATATAATTAGAAATTAGAGTTTTCTAATATACATATAGAGTCCTATGATTACTACCTATGTGTAGTTCTGTGTCATAGGGCTTATATGCGGTAGTCAAAGGAGAGATTCTATGAATCAACGAATCATAGCAACCATAGGAGCCCTATTAATAGGGACCGCCATCATAAGTGGTTGTGGATCAGAAAAGCCCCCTGAAGATACAAGTCTCAAGGTGCGTACCATCACTATAGGTGAAGAGTCTGGAACTACTGATGCTGGCTATGCAGGCACCATTCATAATAAAACAGAAACAAACTTAGCCTTTCAAATTGGAGGGCGTGTCATCAACAAATTTGTAAATGTTGGCGATGTAGTGCAAGCAGGCCAAGTGATTGCTCAAGTCAATGGTTCCGATACATCAGCTCAGGTGCAAAATGCTGAAGGTGCTGTAAAAGCTGCTCAATCGGCCTACGAATTGGCAGAAACCAATGCTAAACGATACCGCGAGCTTTATGCACAACAAGCGATTAGTAAATTACAATTAGACCAAGCTGAAAACCAATTGAATGCCACATCTGCTCAATTACAACAGGCACAAGCAAGCCTTAATTTGAGCAGCAATCAAAATAGCTATACTAATTTGACGGCTCCTGATACAGGTATTATTACAGCTTTCAATATTGAAGCAGGACAAGTCGTAGCAGCCGGTCAAAGCGTTGGTACCTTAGCGGCTGGTCACGACCCAGAAGCAGTCATTGCCCTTCCTGAACAAGAGTTGAGTAAAATTCATGTAGGAAGCCCTGCTACTATTACCTTCTGGGCCTTACCAGATGTAACAGTACAAGGCGTAGTACGTGAAATTTCACCAGTTCCTGACCCTGTAGCGAGAACGTATACCGTAAAAATCACCTTGCAAAATGCGCCTAAAGAGGTACAACTAGGTATGACGGTCAATGCTAATCTATCTACCACAGATAGTACCAATATTTCTATTCCGTTGACGGCTCTTGTGAAAGACTCTAACGGTAATAATGCGGTCTATATCATCCGCGATAAGAAGGCTCATCTCGTGCCTATCAAAACTGGTGAGTTCGGTAAGAACTCCGTCATCGTCACATCTGGTTTAGCTAAAGGTGACATTGTCATCACCGCAGGTACCCAACAATTACAAGAAGGGACGGCGGTTAGTCAATGAAACAATTTAACTTAGCCGAATGGGCTCTTAAACACAAGTCCATTATCTACTACTTCATGGCTGTGCTCCTCACCTTCGGTATCTTCTCATTCACCCATATGGGACGCATGGAAGATCCTGATTTTACGATGCGCACCATGGTGGTCGGTGTTGCTTGGCCGGGGGCTTCTCCACAAGAAATGTCGGATCAGGTAACGGACAAACTCGAAGAAAAACTACGCGACCTTCCTGGTGTAGATTATACAAAATCTTTCACAGATGGCAGCAAATCCGTTATTTATATCAATTTAAGAGAGGATTTGCCATCCGATAAAATTCGTCCCGCTTGGGAAGAAGCGCGGAATATGATCAACGACGAATGGAAATCATTGCCTGCAGGCGTTCAAGGACCGACCATTAACGACAGGTTCGACGATGTATATGGCATTATCTATGCCATCAGTGGTGATGAGTATTCGTACGAAGAAAAACGACAACAAGCAGAGGACTTAAAACGTCAGCTTTTATCTGTTCCTAATGTTAAGAAAATCAGCCTCATTGGGGTGCAACAACAAACCCTCAATGTAACCATAAACAAGGATAAACTCGCATCCTATAAAGTCAGTACACAACAGCTGTTAACAGCGCTTAAACAGCAAAGTATGATGGTTCCAGCTGGTGTGATTACAACGGATACAAACAATGTATATCTCCGCGTCAATGGCCTATTCGATAGTCCTCAAGCGGTGCGAGATATGCCGATCCGCATCAATAATCAAACGTTGCGCCTCGGTGACATGGCTGATGTAACCATGACCTACCAAGACCCTAGCGATCCACAGTTCTATTACAAAGGTAAGCCAGCCATTGGCATCGCTATCTCCATGGACGCAGGGGGCAATAATATCGAATTCGGCGAAGCCATCGACAAAAAACTCGGGGAATTACAGAAAACGATTCCTGCCGGCCTCGAACTCAATCAAGTATCAAATCAACCGCATATCGTTAAGGAATCTATTGGCGATTTCTCTCAATCCTTATTTGAAGCCATTGCCATCGTATTACTCGTAAGCTTTGCATCTCTCGGCTTACGAACCGGTATCGTTGTAGCCCTCACCATTCCAGTCGTTGTGTCTACAACGTTCATCTTGATGTATGAAAGCGGCATCTATCTACATAAGGTTAGCTTAGGTGCCTTAATCCTAGCTTTAGGCCTCCTCGTAGACGATGCCATCATCGTTGTAGAAATGATGAGCGTTAAGCTCGAAGAAGGGTGGGGCCACTTTAAATCGGCTACCTTTGCTTACCAATCTACAGCATTCCCAATGCTATCGGGTACGCTCATTACCTGTGCAGGTTTCTTGCCATTAGCATTGGCACAAGGTATGGTAGCAGAGTTTACAAAGTCCCTATCCATCGTTGTATTTATGGCACTCATCCTATCTTGGTTCGCCTCTGTTCTCGTCAGCCCTGTATTGGGTTATAAAATCATCGAAAACAAGGCTCCCAAGCCAGAATCGGAATGGACTAAACGAGACCGTATCATGCACAAACTCAATGTGACCTTCTATGATAAGTTTGAAAAACTATTACATTGGGCTCTAGGACATCACAAGGTAGTCTTGCTGGCCACATTAGGAGCTTTCGTTTTATCCTTGCTTTCACTACCATTGATCAAACAGGAATTTTTTCCATCATCAACGCGTAATGAAATCATTGTATCCATGCAATTTCCTCAAAGCTCGTCTATCGAGTATACTGCTAACCAAGCAAAACTCATCGATGAACATTTGAAAGACGACGAGCGCATTGCAACCTTCACCTCCTACATTGGACAAGGTTCTCCACGTTTTGTCCTCACCTTGGAACCGGAATTACAACGGAACAACTTCTTACAATATGTAATTGTTACAAAATCCTTAGAGGATCGCGATAAACTCTATGCTGAATTGACTCCGTATTTAAACGAGCAATTCCCATCGGCCCTTGTAAATACGCAATTCTTACAAATCGGTCCACCATCCAAATTTCCAGTTATGCTTCGCGTTGCTGGCCCTGATCAAAAGATGGTAAAAGAAATTGCAAATCAAGTAAAAGCTAAAATGCAAGACGATAAAGACTTACAAAATATCGCCTTTGACTGGCCAGATACAGAACCTGTAGCCAATATTCACATCGATCCAAACAAGGCACGTTTACTCGGCATCGATAGCTACGCTGTATCCTTGCACTTGCAAAGTCTATTGTCTGGTACTAAATCTGGTGAATACTACGAAGGGAACCAAACCATTCCTGTTACCTTCCGTTTAGGTGACAACGAGCAACATAACTTAAGTGCTCTTTCATCCTTGCCAATTCAAACAGGAAATGGCTCCTATGTACCACTTAGCCAAATTGCAACCATTACCATGACACAAGAGGATGGTATTATTTGGCATCGCAATATGATGCCAACCATTAGTGTGCATGCCAATGTAAAAGCAGGTGTATTGGGTAATGCGAAAACGAAAGAGATTTACAAATCCTTACAAGACATTCGCGATTCCTTGCCTATAGGCTATTCTATTGACCTAGACGGCGCCGCTGAAAAGAGCGAAACAGCCGTTCAAAAGCTATTAACACCAATGCCGATTATGCTCTTTGTAATCATGACAATCCTCATGTTCCAATTAAAGCGTATCGCCCTCATGGTAATGGCTCTACTCACGGCTCCATTGGGGCTAATCGGTGTTGTATTAGCACTCAATATTACGAGAACGCCATTAGGCTTTATGGCTATTCTAGGGATTATCGCCCTCTCGGGTATGATCATCCGTAACTCCATTATCTTATTAGACCAAATCGAAATCCACAAGGCAGAAGGCCAAGAACCTCGTGAAGCGATTATCAACTCCGCTACACTTCGTTTCCGCCCTATCATGCTCACCGCTATCGCAGCGATTTTAGGCATGATTCCTCTCATGGGATCTGTATTCTGGAGCCCATTGGCCATCGCCTTCAGCGGCGGCTTACTAGTGGCAACGGTTCTAACACTCATCGTATTACCTGTCATGTATGCAAGCTGGTATAAGGTAAAATAGGATACCATAAGACAAGATAAGATAAAACACAATACAAAAACCCCCTTAAAAAAGTATTAGAAACTTTTATAGGGGGTTTTTAATAAATATCATATAAAAAAACAGCAGGGCTTTCCCCTGCTGTTTTTTTAGTCACAATAATACATTACGACTTACTTATTTCCCTTAGGATTATATTAATAATTATATCTGACTTAGTCTATTATTTATTAAACTACAACGGCTGTACCATTGCATGTAATCATAAGCATGCCATTTTGTGCACCTACTGTGCTGTATTGGAAGGATACGCCAATAATAGCATTAGCACCCAATTTAGAAGCTCGTTGAGACATTTCATCGAGAGCTGCTTTGCGCGCATTCATCAAAGAATCTTCATAGCTGCCACTACGACCACCAACGATATCGCGAATGCCAGACATGAAATCTTTCACAAAGTTACGGCCTTCTACGACTTCACCAAATACAATACCTTTGTACTCTTGTACAGGTTTGTTTTCAATATGCATAGTTGTAGTAATAATCATAATTGTATCCTTTCTAATTGATTACAATATATTTTAATTTATTATAACAAGACTTTTAGATAAAAACAAATATAGCTTTCACATAAAACAATTACATAGTATATCTCCAAAAATTACATACTATATATCAAAAATTTACATATTATACATCAAAAAAAGACCTGTTCACTACTTTCATAATGAACAGGTCTAATTTTATGTTATCTATCGAAGTCACGATCAAGGTTAACTTCTTTCAACGGCACAACTTTAGTTTTGTTGATGTATTTGTAACCAAGGTACACTGCGAAGAAGATTGGTAAGCCAATGTAGGCAACGGATACGCCGTACCAGTCGATGGTATCACCTGTGAAAGCGGAGTAGTTTTGACCACAGATGATGATGACGCAAAGAATGAACGCCAAGATTGGGCCAACTGGGAATAACCACGCTTTGTATGGCAATTCACTAAGATCTCTGCCTTGTGCGATGAAAGCACGGCGGAAACGATAGTGAGATACTGCGATACCAACCCATGCGATGAAACCACATAAACCAGAGATATTAACAATCCATGTATAAGCTGTACCTTCACCGATAAAGCTTGTTAGGAACGCAAATAAACCGATTGCTGTCGTTAAGATTAACGCAGGCACTGGAACACCGCGTTTATTTAACTTAGCAAAAATTTGAGGTGCTTGACCTTCCTTAGCGAGTGCGTACAACATACGCGTAGAAGAGTACAGACCAGAGTTACCAGCACTCAATACAGCTGTTAAGATGATAGCATTGATAAAGCTAGCAGCAAAGGCAAAACCAAAGCGGTCAAATACGAGTGTAAATGGAGAAATAGATACGTTCTCTACACTAGAGTTCAACAAATTTGGATCTGTGTACGGAATCAAGAAACCGATAACCGTGAAAGCACCGATATAGAATAATAGAATACGCCAGAAGATTGTATTAATCGCTTTTGGCACATTCTTTTCAGGGTCTTCCGCTTCACCAGCGGCTACACCGATCAGTTCAGTACCTTGGAAGGAGAATCCTGCCACCATAAAGATAGCAAGAATAGATTCCCAGCCACCTACAAATGGAGCTTCACCTACAGTCCAGTTTGCAAATCCTGGAGATGTGCCACCAATGCCAAAGATGAGCATAAAGCCACAGAATAGGAATACAAATACGGTAATCACCTTGATGCTAGAGAACACATATTCACTTTCACCAAAGGAACGAGTAGATAAATAGTTCAAGCCGAATAAAATGAGCAAGAACAGAGCAGACCATACGATGGCAGGTACATCAGGGAACCAATATTTCATGATGAGCGCCCCTGCTAATACTTCAGCAGCCAAGGTAATAGCCCAATTAAACCAGTAATTCCAACCTAAGGCAAAACCAAAGGCAGGATCTACATAGCGTTTTGCGTAAGTCCCGAAGGAACCTGGAATTGGCAAGTATGTAGCCATTTCCCCAAGAGATGTCATGAGAAAATACACCATGATACCAATGAGGCCATAAGCTACAAGAGCACCACCAGGGCCAGCTGTACTTACCACTTCACCACCAGCAACGAATAAACCTGTACCGATAGCACCACCTAAAGCAATCATATTCATATGACGCGCTTTTAAGGACCGTTTTAGGTGTTGATCTTTGTTAGACGTAAACTCTACGTTACTATTATGATTTTCAGACATGGGTCACCTCTTACAAATCTAGATTACGCACGTATTTCGCGTTATCTTCAATAAATTTACGACGAGGCTCTACCTTATCACCCATGAGGACTGTAAAGATTTTGTCAGCTTCGATAGAATCTTCTAAGCTAACTTGTAAAATCGTACGATTATCAGGGTTCATTGTAGTTTCCCATAATTGTTCAGGATTCATTTCACCTAAACCTTTATAACGTTGAATTGTAGTACCATCGCGACCTACTTCATCAAGTTTAGCAGTCAACTCTGCATCAGAGTATACATACCAGTGAGATTTACCCTTCTTGATTTGATACAAAGGTGGTTGAGCAATATAGATATGGCCTTCCTCTACCAATGGTTTCATATAGCGGTAGAAGAATGTTAATAACAAGGTACGAATGTGAGCGCCGTCAACGTCCGCATCTGTCATGATGATAATCTTGTTATAACGGGATTTTGTAATATCGAATTCATCGCCAATACCTGTACCAAAAGCGGTAATCATGGAGCGAATTTCGTTATTAGCCAAAATCTTATCTAGACGTGCTTTTTCCACGTTGAGGATTTTACCACGCAATGGCAAAATCGCTTGGTAACGACGATCGCGACCTTGTTTTGCAGAACCACCTGCAGAATCACCTTCCACAAGATAAATTTCAGTCATAGATGTATCTTTTTCGGAGCAGTCCGCCAATTTACCAGGAAGGCTAGATACTTCCAACGCATTTTTACGGCGTGTTAAGTCGCGGGCTTTACGAGCAGCCTCACGAGCACGGCTCGCCATCGTTGCTTTTTCGATGATTTTCTTCGCATCTTGAGGATGTTCTTCGAAGAATGTTTTAAGACCTTCTGTAACGATAACGTCTGTAATACCTTTAACTTCGCTATTGCCAAGTTTAGTTTTTGTTTGGCCCTCAAATTGAGGTTCCAACACTTTTACAGATACGACAGCTGTCAAACCTTCACGTACGTCTTCACCGGAAAGATTAGACTCACTTTCCTTGATCAAACCAGATTTACGGCCATAATCATTGAGGGTACGAGTCAAGGCAGCACGGAAACCAGATAGATGTGTACCACCGTCAATCGTATTGATGTTATTTACGAAGGACAACAAGTTTTCGCTATAGCTATCGTTATATTGCAATGCTACATCTACCACAACATCGTCTTTTGTATTTTCAATGTTGATAACAGTTGGATTAATTGCTTCTTTATTTTCGTTCAAGAAGGTAATGAAAGAAACCAAACCACCTTCATAGTGGAAGCTTTCAACACGAGGTTCCTCTAAGCGCAAATCGCTCAATGTAATGCGAAGGCCTTTGTTAAGGAATGCCAATTCTTGTAAACGCATTTTCAATGTATCAAAGCTAAATACGGTAGTTTCAAAGATTTCTGCATCTGGCTTGAAAATAACTGTAGTACCAGTGCCTTCGGCCTTGCCAATTTCGTGCAACTCGGAAGTTTTATGACCACGAGCAAAGGAAATCTCTTGAACAATACCATTTTGAGATACTTGAACCTTAGTCCATTCACTCAATGCATTAACTACGGAAATACCTACGCCGTGAAGACCACCAGATACCTTGTAGCCGCCACCACCGAATTTACCACCGGCATGCAATTTCGTTAATACTAGCTCTACCGCAGACATACCAGATTCATGCATCCCTGTTGGGATACCACGACCATCATCGACAACGGTAACACTATTATCTGGATTGATGGATACTTCGATATGTGTAGCATAACCAGCAAGCGCTTCGTCTACAGAATTATCTACAACTTCGTATACGAGGTGATGCAAACCACGCGCAGACGTACTACCAATATACATCCCTGGGCGTTTACGCACCGCGTCTAGACCCTCAAGAACCTGAATATTCTGAGCGCCATAATTTTGTTCAGGCATGAAACAAACTCCTCCTAACAATCTATCATACTGCACTTGATTGAAATAAAGTAACAAAACATGTACAGGATTAAACTTTATCTCTTTATTATACTATAAAACTCATCAATCCGTCTCATTAAAGTCTTAATACTGATACCAGATCCATACACACAATCATCTGTGACCACATAAGTCTTGATTTGCTCCTCTGGCACCATGGCGATATATTCTAGTGTTTCATAGTAATGAATAGGACTTTTATGGGACTTTCCACCCTTAGCATGCACCATCGTAATAATGGATTCTATGGGCACGGAAATGGTATCTCCAATATGAACGTACATAAGAATGCCCCCTCTACTTATCTAATGTCCCATTAAAGGCATCGATTTTGCGCTGTTCCTCTTCAGCAAGGAACTTTGATCGATATTTATTACACAAATTAATAACGTGCTGATCCGTCAACTCATCAGGCTTTTTGTGAGTGATGAGCATGGCCACCATAAACATATGACGGCGATTGATAGATCCTTTATAAATCTTATCCAGGTAAAAGTATATGGATTCTCGCATCGCTTCTGCAAAGTCTGAAAAACTACACTGTATAAATTGCTGGCAGTCGCTATATTTAAAGTACGGATACTTTCTAATAACCGCCTTAATCTCCTTGATATGAGCCCGATGCAATTCATATTCACAGGTTGGACAAATTTCCTTTTTAGATTTCATATGCATGCCACATCGTTTACAACGATGGTATCCATGCTGCTCTAAATAAATTTCTCGCTTTCGAGCCGTAATCTGTACTTTTCGGAAAGCAGCTTTTAATGCTTCGTTATCCGTTTGTTTCAACGATGTATCGATGGCGTCTACATCCTCTTTTGAAAGCACGATATCTGCAAAATTAATACGTTTTGTAATAATTTGTTCATCAGGAATCGTGAGAGATGTGTTAGTTTCTACTTTCACATAGCTTTGACGTTTCATGATGAAGCGAATATCAGTGATTACATCTTGGCGATAATACTTGTTGATAGCCTCGATAATACGTCGTTTTTGCATCTGTAATTCCTGCATCCACATGGAATTATCTGCACTAATAACCATATTTGGAGGCTTGATGGACACAATTTTTGTATGATCCGCAATGACATCACCTACTACATCACGCCACTTGTGAACAAGGGTATTTAATTTATATTGTTCCAGTAAATTCAGTTCTGCTAAGGCCTTTGGTAAACAAAGATCAAGGCTGTCCATACTGAACTTGTCCCCCTTCACAAGAAATAAATTGAACGGATTTCAAATCTTTAAAATCGTGAATATCTGTAGTGGTAATAAATGTTTGAATTCGTTTATGAATAAACTGCAATAAATTCGTTCGTCTCGACTCATCAAGTTCGCTCAATACATCATCCAAGAGAAGAACTGGATATTCTCCTACCTCTGACTTGATAAACTCAAGCTCACTCAACTTTAAGGACAATACAGCGGTTCGTTGCTGACCTTGCGATCCAAATTTCTTTAAATCCATAGCATCGGAAAAGAATCTTAAATCATCGCGATGAGGACCTACACTAGTGCTCAAACGATGACGATCTTGCGGCAACGCTGCTTTGATGCGTTCGTAAAAGCCTTCCTTTGTATATTCTAGTGAACCAATGTCCATATACGGCTGTTCATAACCGATGGTCAAATTCTCGAGTCCACCCGTCAATTTACGGTTCATCAAATCGATGAGCAGATTAATTTTCTTTAAGCTTTCTAATCGTTTCTTTACGATAAAGCTCGCCATATCTGCTAGCTGCAAATCCCATTCTTCAAGAGGAATAGTATTCTTTCCTCTATATTCTTTTAGGACTGCATTTCGTTGCTGTAACAGCCGATTGTACTGCATCAATTGATGATAGTATATAGCACTGGTCTGAGAGATTTCCATATCGAGGAAACGCCTACGTCCAGACGGAGTCCCCTTGATGAGCTGTAAATCTTCAGGACAGAAGATAACTGTATTTAATGTACCAATCAGTTCTTTTTGAGATATTTTTGTGTCGTTTAATCGAATATCCTTAGGGCCCTGACGGAATAATTTAATATTTACCTTTTGAGGCGTATCTTTTTTCTCGAATTTTACAACTATGCCTGCTTCTTCGGCATTGAACATGAGCATATCTGACGTATCGTTCGTACGATGGCTTTTACCAATCGTACCAACATAGATAGATTCGAGGATATTCGTCTTACCAGCCCCATTAGTGCCATATAGAACAATAATCTCAGGATTAAACTGTATCTGTACATCCTTATAATTACGAAACTGAAATAACTGCAGTGAGTCAATTCTCACCGATTATGCCTCCTCTTGTTTAATCACGAGGTCTACATCGAGACCTTCACAAGAAATCACATCACCAACGCGGCATTTCTTGCGTTTTTCCGTTACGACCTGACCATTCAAGGTAAGGATGCCTTCATCGATGAAAGATTTAATTTGACCACCTGTTTCAATGATGCCTTCTAACTTCAACAACTGATCAATTTGAATGTACTCCGTATGAATGGGTACCTGCTGTTGCTCTTTCATAACGTCCTCCTAAAGTAGACAATTAACATAAGCATATATATCATACTGAGTCCAGGTCGCTCGCTGAGCATTTTTCTTTGAAAAATTGCACGCTCCGACCAAAGTGATGTGTGTCTCCCATCGTCGCTACCGCTCCTCTGTTAGCTCACACCCTACTTTAAGCATTTGTGCGAACTGGTGTTACTACGTATGTATAGTTTGGATTATTGTCTTGGCGAATGACAACAGGACCATTTTGTTTTAAGAACAAGTGGATATTGTCACCTGTGCTGTGACGCAAGATGTCAGAGATGTAGCGACCATTGAAGGAGATTGTGAAAGGTGTGCCTTTAAATTCAACAGCTACGTCTTCTTTTGCCATACCGATTTCAGTATTTTGAGTAGACAATGTGACATTACTTTCAGACCAATCATAACGAATTACATTATAGCTGATGTCTTTAGCCAACAAGGATACGCGATCAACAGCACCAGCAAATTCGCGGCGATCAATTACAGCGCTAGAATCGAATTGAGAAGGAATTACCTTTTCATATTCAGGATATGTGCCTTCGATTAAGCGAGAAATAATATAAATAGATTCAAAATTAAATACGATTTGTGTACGATTCCAAATGATATTGATCATAGCTGGATTATCTGTTGGTAATAAACGAGATACTTCAGCCAACGTTTTTGTAGGGATGATAGCGCGCATTGGAGTCGTTGCTGGTTCATCGATGGTAATTTTTTTAACAGCCATACGGTGTGTATCGGTAGCAACCATAGTCACTTCGTTTTCTTTGATTTCAAGAAGAGCACCGGTAAATACAGGTCGATCTTCATCAGTAGCAGCTGCATAATTTGTTAAATCGATGAGTTCTTTCATAGCAAAGCTATCGATGTTTACATGATCTTGGTCGTGAATTTGTTCCACCAAGGAAAAATCATCTGGATGTAATGTAACAAGGTTAAATTCGGAAGATCCAGATGTGATGGTCAAAGAACTTCCGTCTTCTGGTTTGTAAAGTTCAATAGTATCGCCAGGCAATTTGCGAATTAATTCTTGGAAATAGCGGGAACCTACCACTAAAGTACCAGGTTCTTTAATGTCTCCATCGATGGTTAAGCGAATGCCGAGTTCAAAGTCGTTACCTTGCAATTCTACTTGACCATTTTTTGTAGTCATATAAATAGCGCCTGGTAAGTTGGAACTTGTTTTATTTTGAGATACCTTTTGCAATACGTTAATTGCTTTTTGGAGATTTGCTTTAGGGAATGTAATATGCATATGTTACTCCTTTATAATTTTTATATATTGTAAAAGCACTAATAATTAATTGCTTTGTTTGTAATATTCTATGTTTACTATCTTAGATGCTCTATAGATATTCTACGGTAGATCTATTTCTACTGGTTTTTTGATTGTTTGTTAGTTTTAGTAGTAGTAATAGTAGGGGCCTGTTTATATGTGTAAAAGTGATTTGGCGCTACTAACTGTGTGAATTATGAGTTGTGTATAACTATGTTGATAGTTTGTACCTACTTATCCACATATTAACATCAAAGTATGAGTTTTAGGATATCCACAAAGTTATTCACCGTATATCCACAGAGTTATCCACAGGTTGTTAATTTCTGTTTAATTTCTGCAACCATTCGTTTAGTTTCTTCGTTTTTTTCAATTTCCTTCGTTATTTTATCGTACGCATGGAGAATTGTCGTATGATCACGAGAAAAAGCTGCTGCGATTTGAGGATAGCTTTCATTGATCATATCGCGGCATAGATACATGGCGATTTGCCGTGGAAATGCGAATTGGGCTTTTCGTTTCTTGCCGAGTAGGTCTTGCTTTTTAATATTGAAATAAGAACTAACAAAATTCTGGATGCTTTCAATATTAACCATATTCACCTCTTCGGTATGAACGAGGCCCGCCAAGGCGTGTTTTGTGTATTCTAGGTCGATAGATTCGAGACGTTGATCGATGGATGCTGTACCGATGAGCTTGGTAAAAGCACCTTGCAATACGCGGACGTTTTCGCTAAATTGCAATGCTACGTAGTTAATTGAATCATTATCGATACGAATAATGCGATTCTTTTTATATTCTCGTTCGAGCAGTGATCTGAAGATGGCAATGCGTGTTTCTAAATCTGGATTTTCCATTGTGGCAATGTAACCAGCTTGGAAACGAGAGCGAAGACGATCTTCGAACTGCTCCATATCGTTTGGCATCGTATCAGAGGTAAGAACGATTTGCTTGTTGTTATTTAATAATTCATTGAACGTATTAAATAGTTCAGTTTTCGTACTTTCACGGCTTTCAAGGAACTGAATATCGTCAATCATGAGCACATCGATATTGCGGAATGTGTTGCGGAACAATTTACCTTGGTTGCGCTGTAATGTTTCAACGAAAATATTCATAAAGTTTTCGCTCGTAATAGACATGACCTTCATATGTGGATGATTTTCCTTGATAGCATTACCGATGGCGTGCATCAAGTGTGTTTTGCCGAGGCCCGATGGACCATAGATAAAGAGCGGATTATAGTCTCCACCTGGAAATTCAGCTACATTTTGAGCGGCTCCAAATGGTATTCGGTTCGCATTGCCCGTTACATAATTATCAAAACGGTATGCCGGATTGAGATTAGATAGTGATAAATCCACAGGTACATTGTCAGACTGTAATGTTGGCGTTGTTTCTGATGGTTTCTTTGGTGTCGCTACCATTGGTTCGTCTGGAATCTCCACAGGCGCTGGCGTGCGGTCGATATAGACAGGATCTTGATAGACTGGTGTGTAAAACTCCTCTTGATGAGCCTTTTCCTCTACTATAGGTGGTAAAGGCATCGGCGGTGCTACAACAGGCGTATCGATGAGATTTTCATCAACAAAGGTAGTATCTACACTTTCTTGATTGAAATCGAATAACACCATATCTCGATGGGAACCGATAACCGTAGTAATCGCATCCTGCAAAGCCTTGCTAATTTGCGGCTGCTGGTCGATTAAGTTTTTTACAAATGTTTGCATGACCCCAATATGGATTGAATGACTTTCGAGAGACATGGGAATCAACGATGATGTGACGCGCAAATACAATGCATCAGGTAAATGTTGCATATTCTTTTTCGCCTCTTGCAATATATGCTCCCATATATTATTTAAATCAAATGATTGCATGACGTGCCTCTTGTGAATAACTATTGCAATAAATGTGTATAACTTTAGGAATAATGTGCATAACCATTGTAAAAGCTGTGGAAAAAACTATTATTCCTGTGAATAACTTGTGTATAACCTGTGAATAAGTAAAAAATAAAAGTCTATTTTATATAGATAATTACTGACTTTTCAGTTTTTATAAACTAAAAGAGAAAAAATGTGGATAACTTCGAAAGTTATCCATCAAAAACCTATAAAAATATATAATTTTTCCTAATTTCAAGTATGATTGTACCAAAAAATAAGTAATTTGTCATTCAATCTGTGGATAACTTTTGATTATCTGAAGGAAATGTGTTAATAAATCAATAATTATCTTATCATTTGTTCATCAATTACTTTTGGGGGAGGAATGAAAACTACTTTTATCGCTCCATTCTAACGCAAGTCGCTCAAAAAGTAGTTTTCATTCCCCTCCTCCAATAAGATAATTTTTATGATTATTATACACATAGATGGAAAAGTAATTGATGAACATAACAACATCAACCTTCAGATAATCAAAAATAAATGATAGATAAAAATGACAAACTAGTGATTTTTCTAAAAGGGAGTGTTAGGAGCAGGAATAGATGTGGATTTTTGACCGAAACGATGAGTATGGAGGGAGAAAACCACATCTATTCCTCCCCTCTCTTCAACTGGAGATCAAAACATAAATTTGCCAAAGTATAAAAAGATTTGAATTGTGAGTTCTTGTATGTTGATAAATTGATGTTACGTTTACATCGTGTAGTGGTGTTGAAGGTGACATTAGGGTTGTCTTAGGGAGGGAATATAGGGTCCTTTTGAGCGACTTTACGATGAGTATGGAGCGATGAAGGAGCCCTATATTCCTCCCCCTGGAAACGTAACATCAATTATTCCCATTTCCTCTCTCCTCAAGAGGTTAAAAGGTAAGATTTGTTAAATCTTAGATCCGTATTCTGAAAGACTTTTAGATTTCCTATAAAAACTGATACTACTTTTTATACTGGTGGTAGGTGTATGAGTAGTCATTAGAGTGTGTTAGGAGCAGGAATAGATGTGGATTTTTGACCGACTTACGATGAGTATGGAGGGAGAAAACCACATCTATTCCTCCCCCTATAAAAGTAGTATCAGTTTTAAGTTCTATCGGATTTAAGTAAAATCCACATGAAAGTCTTTCAGAATAGCCCTAAATGATTGACAAATTTACGTTTTACCTCTATAATTACCCTGTTATGGTATAAGTAAAACAATACAGAATGACGAGGAGGTGTTTTACTAATGAAACGTACTTACCAACCAAATACTCTTTGGAGAAAACGTACCCATGGTTTCCGTGAACGCATGAAAACTATTGGTGGCCGTCTCGTTTTGAAAAGAAGACGTGCAAAAGGCAGAAAACGCTTATCTGCATAATATAATAGCTGTTAGGCAGGAGAAAAAACTTGGCGCTGCTGCCAAGTTTTTCTATTCTTAGGACTTAAGGACAATGCATATGGATTATTGCCTTGATAAAGCAAGACGACTGACGCACAATAATGAATATCGCCTTGTGTATAAGCACGGAAAATACGAAGTAGGCCGTATGTGTGTACTGTATCGTATGCCCGTGGCAAAGCAACCTACGCGCATTGGTTTTGTAACAGGCAAAAAGGTTGGTTGTGCAGTGGAGCGCAACCGAGCTAGACGCCTGATGAAAGAGGTATATCGCCTCAATCAGCACGCCATTCGCGAAGGGTATCATATCGTAATTGTTGGACGTGGCCCTCTGAAAAACGCTACCTACGAAAAAGCGGAAAAGGAGATTTTGTATCTCTTGCGAAAAAGCAAATTATTGATACAAAATG
This sequence comes from Veillonella parvula, assembly GCF_002005185.1. GTDB lineage: Bacteria > Bacillota > Negativicutes > Veillonellales > Veillonellaceae > Veillonella > Veillonella parvula_M. Next base: position 608,415 of record NZ_CP019721.1, on the reverse strand, counting down.
ATAAATAGGACCACAAGTTAGAGGCTTTGGTCCTTTTTGTGTATATGGAGGTTTCCATGAAACGCTGTATAACCATGCTTTTACGACTTTTAATTAGGTTTTATCAGCTCGCCATATCTCCCTTAAAACCTGGATGTTGCCGTTATTATCCGACATGTTCCACATATACTCTGCAGGCCATCGAAAAATATGGTCCTTTGAAAGGTAGCTGGATGGGGTTAAAACGCATTCTTCGCTGTCATCCTTTCCATAAGGGTGGCTACGATCCAGTTCCCTAACCCACGTGGGATTAGGCTGGATGCGTTCTGTGAAAGTTACTTTCACCATCACCATCAAGCACAGTTTTGGAAATACCTGAGCATCTGTATGGATGAAATTTAGACCATACCATAACGATATATAGATGCGCAAAGGACGATTTCGGACTGTATGAAAAAGGAGAAACAATGGACTTTTTAAGTGGTATTTTCCAACCTATCGTTGATTTAATGAGCACATTGGTAACTTATGCATTCCAATTGACTCAAATGATAGGTTATCCAAGCTACGGTGTGGCTATTATCCTTTTAACAATCGTTATTAAAGCGATTTTGGCACCACTTACTGTTAAGCAAATCAAATCCATGAAGGCTATGCAAGAATTGCAACCTCGCATGAAACAATTGCAAGATAAATACAAAAACGATCCTGCAAAACTGCAAGCAGAAATGGGTGCATTGTACAAAGAAATGGGCGTTAACCCATTGGCTGGTTGCTTGCCATTGTTGGTACAAATGCCATTTTTGATCGCGATTTACTGGGCTTTGAAAGATTACCCATACGATCCAAACTTTGTACAATTCTTGTGGTTGCCTAGCCTTGGCGATCCAGATCCAATGTATATCTTACCTATTTTGAGTGCATTATCCACATGGGTTATGTCTCGTCAAACTAGTAATGGTGCAACTGGTGCAGCTGCGCAACAACAAAAGATTATGACAATCTTTATGCCTTTATTCATTGGTTACATTTCTTTGAGCTTCCCATCTGGTCTCGTTATCTACTGGGTAGTTTCTAACGTATTCCAATTGATTCAACAGCATTTCATTTACAAAAATTTGAACGCTAAGTAGGAGGCAATTATGGAATTTATCGATGTATCTGCTAAAACCATTGAAGATGCCATTGCTAAAGGTGTAGCTCAATTAGCCGCTGAAGGCCAAGAATTGGTAGAAACTAAAGTCTTAGAACAACCTTCTAGTGGATTTTTAGGCATTGGTCGTAAACCAGCAGTTGTTCGCTTATTCTTCACTGCTTTGGCTCAATCTGCTACTGCAAAAGAAGTAGCTAACGCAGAAGAACAATCTGTAGCTATTGCTTCCGAACCAGTGGCAACAAGCGAAATAGAAGTACAAGATACAGCAGTTGAAACTTCTGAAAGTACTGTAACGGAAAAACCTTCTAAAAATGAACTTTCAAAAGAAGATCAACAAGAAATTGCTGAAAAAGGTAAACAATTCCTCGATGATATGTTTACGCAAATGGGCCTCACTGTGGTTATCGAAAAGATGATGACCAAAGACAAGATTACATTCCAAGTACACGGCGAAGAGCTAGGTATTTTGATCGGCAAACATGGTCAAACCTTGGATGCTATTCAATACTTAACAAATCTCGTGGCTCACAAGGATGTATCTGGCCACTGCCATATCGTGGTAGATGTGGAAAACTATCGTTCTCGCCGAGAAGAAACATTGGTAAATCTCGCGAAACGTTTGGCTTCTAAGGTGAAACGTAACCGTCAAAAGGTTTCCTTAGAACCGATGAATGCTTTTGAACGTAAAATCATTCATACTGCCCTTCAAGGGGATAAAAACGTTGTTACCAACAGTGAAGGGGATGAACCATTCCGTCACGTTGTGATTTCGTACAAAAAATAAAATATAGTGGTGCAGCTTTCAAGTAACTGATATCCTCGGTTGCTTGAGGGCTGTTCCCTTTATTCTTTAGGTTATGGTGAAAGCTAACCTAAGTTAATCTTCGCATGCAAAGATTAGTTTAGTTTAACTTTCACAGGCGAAGAACATATACAAAAACAAATACTAGATAATCGAAATACGGAGATATGTATGTATATAGATGATACAATAGCAGCCATTGCGACACCGCCCGGCATCGGTGGGGTTGGTATTATTCGGGTCAGCGGCAAGGATAGTTTTCCTATTGTAAATAGCCTGTTCAAGAGCACTGGCACCGTTCCTTTGATGGACCGCCAAAATAGAACGATTCAATATGGGACCATTGTGGATCCAGCGACGAACAAGACCATCGACGAGGTTCTTGTGTTATTAATGAAAGGCCCTCATTCCTACACGGCAGAGGATGTAGTGGAAATTCAGTGTCACGGCGGTATTGTGCCTGTTCGACAAATTCTGAAATTGCTCGTCAATCACGATGTGCGCATGGCTGAGGCCGGCGAATTTACGAAGCGCGCCTTTATGAACGGACGTATCGACCTCACTCAAGCGGAGGCGATCATTGATATTATTGAAGCAAAAACAGAGGACTCCCTCTCCCTCGCTGTGGCACAGCTAGATGGGACTGTTTCGTCTTTTGTGAAAGATGTGCGAGAACAGCTCATCGCCATGATTGCTCATTTAGAGGTAACCATCGACTATCCTGAGGAGGATATCGAGGAAGTAACGAGCCAAGAAGTTCGCGATCAGTTGCAGCCTATTTTGAAAGCTATGGATGAATTGTTATCCACAGCTAATACGGGTCGCCTTATTCGGGACGGTATTACAACGGTTATTGTAGGCCGTCCAAATGCAGGTAAATCGAGCTTGATGAACGCTCTTTTGCGTGAAAACCGCGCTATCGTAACGGATATTCCGGGGACGACGCGGGACAGCATTGAAGAATATATGACCGTAGAAGGCATTTCTCTGCGCCTCATCGATACGGCAGGTATTCGGGACACACAAGATACGGTAGAAGCCCTTGGTGTGGAGCGTGCTCGCGATTATATCAACAAAGCAGACATCGTGCTCTGCGTTATTGACGGATCTACTCCGTTAAATCCTGAAGAAATCGAAATTTTGACCTCTGTGAGCGGTTTAAACACCATCGTACTCCTTAATAAGTCCGACGTGGCACAAGTCGTTACAGATGAAAATATTAAAGAACATGGGAATTTTACAGCTATTGAACGCATTAGTGCTAAAGAAGGGGAAGGCTCTGCAGTTCTCTCTAAATGGGTACAAGAACTCGTCTATGGCGGTCGCGTAAAACAAGACAACAGCGCCATGATTAGTAACGTGCGCCACATTAGCCTTATGGAACAAGCAAAGGCACAAGTCGAACAAGCCCTCTCCTCCATCGACATGGGCATGCCAGTAGACTTTGTAGCTACCGACCTGCGCAGTGCCTGGGAACTACTAGGCGACATCACAGGCGATACCATCCGAGAAAGCATGATAGATGAATTGTTTAGTCGTTTTTGCCTTGGTAAATGATTTAAACTTTCACAATAAGATAAGTAACAAATATAAGGAATTTAATTGATATGTACACAGTAGATAATTATGATGTCATTGTCATCGGCGGCGGTCATGCTGGTTGTGAGGCGGCTCTCGCTACTGCCCGCATGGGTCATCGCACGTTGCTGGCGACCATCAGTTTAGATAATATTGCGCTTATGCCGTGCAACCCTGCCGTGGGTGGTCCTGGTAAAAGCCATCTTGTTTACGAAGTTGACGCATTAGGCGGTCAAATGGGTATTAATGCGGATGCTACAGCTATCCAAATGCGTATGCTCAATATGGGCAAAGGACCTGCCGTTCATTCTTTGCGTTGTCAATCCGACAAGATTAAATACCAACATTTGATGAAACAAACATTGGAGAATACAGATAATCTCAATGTTAAGCAAATCATGGTGACAGAGCTTAAGGTTGAGGATGGCAAGGTCACAGGTATCGTTACGGAGCTTGGTGAATTTTATGGCGCTAAGGCGGTAATTCTTTGTACAGGTACCTATTTGAAAGGTAAAATCCTCATCGGCGATATCGATTATGTGGGCGGTCCAAATGGCCAACGCGTAGCGGAACATTTCTCTCAATCTTTACTCGATAATGGTGTTGAATTGATGCGCTTTAAGACGGGTACACCAGCACGTGTAGATAAACGTACTTTAAACCTCGAAAATATGGTAGTTCAAGAAGGCGATGCACATCATCACGCATTTTCCTTTATGGATGAATGGATTAACCGTAATGAAGATGTATGTTGGTTGACCTATACTAACAAAGAAACGCACGAAATCATTCATAGCAATATTCACCGCGCTCCTATGTATAGTGGCAAAATCGAAGGCGTAGGCCCTCGTTACTGCCCTTCCATCGAAGATAAAGTAGTGCGCTTTGCCGATAAAGAACGCCATCAATTATTCGTAGAACCAGAAGGTATGGGTACAAATGAAATGTACGTTCAAGGCATGAGTACATCCCTTCCTATGGACGTACAATATGCATTCTTGCGTACTATTCCAGGCCTTGAAAATGTAGAAATTATGCGCCCTGCCTATGCTATCGAATACGATTGCTTGAATCCAACGCAATTGACACCAGCACTTCAAGTGAAACATATTGAAGGTCTCTACTCTGCGGGTCAAGCCAATGGTACATCTGGCTATGAAGAAGCGGCTGCTCAAGGCCTCATGGCTGGTATCAACGCAGCATTGTGGCTTGAAGGTAAAGAACCGTTTATCCTTGCTCGTTCTGAAGCGTACATCGGTGTTCTCATCGATGATCTTGTAACAAAAGGTACAAATGAACCGTACCGCATGATGACAAGCCGCAGTGAATACCGCTTATTGCTTCGTCAAGATAATGCAGACATGCGTCTTACGGAAAAAGGCCGTGCAATCGGTCTTGTAAAAGATGATCGTTGGGATAAATTTACAGCTAAAAAAGCTGCTATCGAAGAAGCAATGGACATGTTACGAAATACACCTGTCAATCCATCCAAAGAAACACAAGCTTTGCTTGAAAGTTTAGGTACAGCACCTATTAGAACAGGTATTCACGCTTATGATTTAGTAAAACGTAACGAACTCTCTTATGCCGTCGTAGCCGATGCATTTGGTTTGAAACGCTATACACCTGATGTAGAGGAAGCTGTCGATATTTCCATTACCTACGAAGGTTACATCAAAAAGCAAATGGAGCAAGTCGATAAGGTTCGTAAACTAGAAGAAAAAATTCTTCCAAAAGAATGGGACTATACACAAATAAAGGGTATTTCCCTTGAAGCTCAACAAAAGCTCAACAAAATTCGTCCTCACTCCATCGGCCAAGCAAGCCGTATCTCTGGTGTATCACCTGCGGACGTATCTGTTCTGTTGATCCAACTCGAACAATACAATAGAAGTAAATAAAAATAGCATGTAATAACATGCATTTTATATGAACTTTTTAGAAGCTATTTCTTATAGATTTTAAAAGATATTTCCTATAGATCTTATTGTCCTATACATATTAGACAATTCATTAGGTGTACTTATGAAAGAAAAATATGATGTGCCTATAGCACCTCAGTCTGAATTTGTTTCGTACATGATGGAGCAAATGAGCCATTTTGGCTTGCCTTGTACGGAAGAGCAAGCCAAAGACTTTTACATGTATTATGCGCATATGATTGAAACAAATAAATATCTCAATCTAACGGGTATTACGGATATGAAAGAGGTCGTGGTTAAGCACATGATTGACTCCCTCTCCTGTTATGATTCTGAAATTATCAAATCTGGCATGACGATTATCGATGTTGGTACCGGTGCAGGTTTCCCTGGTATTCCATTGGCTATCTATGACCGTAGCCTCAAGGTTACCCTGTTTGATTCTTTGAAAAAGCGGCTTACCTTTTTGGAATCGGTTATAGATGAACTAAAACTGACGAACTGTACTACCTTACACGGACGTGCGGAGGATTTGAGTCATCAAGATTACCGTGAAAGCTTTGATATTGCTACGAGCCGTGCCGTGGCACGCTTGCCGATTCTTTTAGAATGGACTGTGCCATACGTAAAAGAAGGTGGATACATAGTTGCTTTAAAAGGAGCTATCTACGAAGAAGAAGTGAAAGAATCTAATAAAGCCCTTAGCACACTAAAAGCTACTATCGAAGAAGTAAGGACCGTTACTTTGCCAACCTTAGAGGATAAACGAGCAATCGTGTATATAAAGAAAATTGGAAAAACACCAAAACAATATCCACGAAAACCAAAAGAAATCAAAGACAAACCGTTAGTATAGCAGTTAATGATTTAGGCGTAGAAACTAATATAAATAAACTCTATGCTATATTGCTACATAAAGAAAAAGAGGATGCAAATCTTAGATCTGCATCCTCTTTTTTTTCTTAGTAACGAATTAGTTCGCATTCCCTCCCCTACCCTATATCTATTAAATGATATCGTTTACAACAAAATTATATATTTTGTTCACTATATGAGGCGGAGATAAAGATACATATAACACCTTTCCCTAAGAACGACTTAGTTCACTATGGAGGTCGTGGGAAAGGTGTTATATGTTAATCTTAGAATGACTTTATACGTGGTCAATAATATATAATGTTGTATCGATATCATTTAAAGGCATAATATGTACGCCTGCTGCCATTTTCTTGATTTGTTCAAGTGTTTCGATTGCAATTTCTGTACCCGCCTCTTTACCACCTTTTTCCATGCGGTCCAAGATTTCTTGAGTAAGATTGATTCCAGGCACTTTTTCATGGAGGTATGTAGCCATTTTAAAGCTTTTAAGTGGAATCAAACCAAGCATGATAGGTACATCGAATTCAGACATCTTGTCAATGTAGCGTTTTGCCTGTTCTAAATCGTAAATTGGTTGTGTTTGTACAAAGTGAGCGCCATTTTGAATTTTAGCAGCTAATTTTTGGCGTTCAATCTCTAAATCTGGAGCACCAGGATTACCAGTTGCACCGATGTAGAAGTTCGTAGGTGCGTCTAGGTCATTACCTGCAAGGTCTTTGCCTGCATTTAATGTCTTAGCGATGTTGAGTAGTCCCATACAGTCGACTTCAAATACGGATTGTGCAAATGGATGGTCCCCATTATCTGGTTTATCACCAGTGAGTGTTAAAATATTATGCACGCCCAAAGCTGCTGCACCGAGTAATTCAGATTGCAATCCGATAATATTACGGTCGCGGCATGTAAGGTGGAAAATAGTTTCAATTTCTTTGTTATGTTGTAATAAATAAGAAAGAGAAATTGGGCTCATGCGCATTTTGGACATAGGGCTATCAGCGATGTTGATAGCATCCACCTTCCCTTTCAAACGGGCTGCTTGTTCGAAGGTCTTTTCTGCAGAACTGCTTTTAGGAGGATCCAATTCAACAGTAATGGTGAACTGCCCTTGTTGATGTTTTTCTCGTAATGTCATCATGTACCTCGTTACTATACATTATTTTTCTAGTGTTTCAAAGAAATCGTTAGCATGGTTAACAGCAGCGATGCCGTCCTTAGCGTAGATATCCGCGCCTGCTTGGTCTGCGTAGTCTTGAGATACTACGGCGCCACCAACCATGACCTTAGTTTTAAGGCCTGCTGCACGGATAGCAGCGATAGTATTGTCGATTTGTGGCATGGTTGTCGTCATCAAGGAACAGATGCCAACGAGGGCAGCTTTGTTATCTTTAATAGCTTGTACGATAACTTCTGGGTCAACGTCCTTACCCAGGTCGACGATTTTGTAACCATTGTTTTCGAGCAATGCTGCTACGATATTTTTACCTAAATCGTGAATGTCGCCTTTAACTGTAGCCACGACAACGGTGCCTTTATCTAAGCTTTCACTAGCAGGAATAATTTCTTTAATGGTGTTGAAAGCAGCCTGCATTGTTTCAGCAGCAAGCATTACTTGTGGTAAGAATAATTTACCAGAACCAAACTTATCCCCCACTACGTTCATCGCTTCAGATAAGCCTTTTTTCGTAAGATCTAATGGATCGATACCATCTGCTAAGGCTTTTTTTACAAGATCAATGATAGCTTCTTTTTCGCCTTGTTCTACACATGCGCGAATATTGGCTAAAGGATCATTACTATCGAAGGACTTTTTATCTGGCCCTTTAGGAGCAGAGTTACCAGGAGCGGTAGTTTCGTCTTCATAGCCGTATTCTTTAATAAATTCAGCAGAACCTGGGTCCCAGCCTAGTAAGGTAGTACTAGATACAAATGCTTTTTTGGCTGGATAATTGAGTGGATTCATAATCGGTGTTGTTAAGCCACATGCAAGGGCCATAGTTAAGAATTGGCCGTTCAAATATGGACGTTGAGGCATGCCGAAGGAGATATTGGACAAGCCCATTACTGTTGGGAAGCCAAATTTTTCTTTATATAATTGTAGCGTACGCAATGTTTGGCGTGCACTATCTTCCCCGCTGGCAAGTGTTAATACTAATGGATCGAGTAATAAGTCATGTGGTTGAAGACCATAACCATAAGCGCGATTTATGATGCTTTCAGCTAAAGCAACGCGGTCCTCTGCTTTTTCAGGTAAGTCACCACTACAGATTGGCAAGCAAAGCAATGCTGCACCATACCGTTTAGCCAATGGCATTACGTGAGTAATAGACTCCTCCTCCCCATTTACAGAGTTGATGAGGGCACGACCTGGATAGTTTTTAAGAGCTACTTCCATAGCTGCTGGGTCTAATGTATCAATGGATAAAGGTGTTTCTACGAGCATCGATAATTCGAAAATAGCGCGTTCCATTAAAGGAGTTTGATCCATGCCAGCTACGCCCATGTTTACATCGAGGATATCTGCGCCTGCTTCTACTTGATCTAATGCATCCCGTTTAACACGGATGAAAGAACCATCGCGTAATTCTTGAGCAAGTACTTTACGGCCCGTTGGGTTAATACGTTCACCAATGATAAGTGGTTTTGTATGATGGCCCAACTCTAAAAGTTTAGTACGACTTGTAATAATTGTTTTAGGTGTAATGTGGGTACGTTCTTTTGGCGTATGAGCTTTCACAGCATCGGAAATAGATTGAATATGGGCTGGTGTTGTACCACAGCAGCCACCAATATAACTAGCACCTGCATCAACGATATCAAGCATTAATGGGCCCATTTCTTCTGCTGTAAGTGGAAATACAGTTTGCTTGTTGATTAATTGTGGCATACCGGCATTTGGTTGGCAGCTTATAGGTAAATTTGTAACGCTTGCAATCTCCTCGATAAGAGGTGTAATTTGTTCAGGTCCAAGAGAACAGTTGATACCGATGATATCTGCACCTATAGCTTCTACGATGGTAGTTGCTACTGCTGGCGGTGTACCAGTAATAGTACGACCGTCTTCACTGAAAGAAAATTGACAGATGATTTGAATATCTTCTTTTGTTTTTCCCGCTGCTTCACGAGCATCTAAAGAGGCTAATAAAGCGGCACGCATTTCCTGTACGTCAATAATAGTTTCAATGATGATGAAATCAACACCACCTTCGATTAAAGCCTCGGCTTGCTCGCGGTATGTGTCGTAAATATCATCAAAACTCATATTGCCTAATGGTTGTAAGAAACGACCTGTAGGACCCATAGAGCCCGCTACACGAGCAGATGGTTTAACTTCTGCAATCGCTTCTTTGGCTACTTTTACAGCAGCAATATTTATTTCTCTTACACGATCTTGTAAGTCATAATCTTCTAGTTTAAGCCCACAAGCGCCGAACGTATTTGTTGTGATTACATCACTGCCATGTTGTAAGTATTGAGCATGAATATCCTTTACTACTTCTGGTCTTTCAATATTAAATAGCTCTGGACAATAGCCTTCTTCTAAGCCTGCAGCTTGAAGCATTGTGCCCATAGCACCGTCAAATATATACATAAACATCTTCCTTTAACATCCTAAATTACAATGTTTCACGTGAAACACTATTGTATTGGTTGCCCCTTCATGGCAATACCAGAAATGTCGGCAGTAGTTTTACTACCTTCCTCTTCTCCCCCATCTTGGGTGTTGACTGTTGCTTTCTCTGGTAATTTTCGAGATGCACAGTTTTGTTGTGAACAAGATGTACAGCCTCGTTTAGTTTTAATATCTTCGTTTGCTGGCATTAAACCGATGATAGCCGTTACAGACTTACGTGGGAATAATAAATAGTTCTCTGTTACTTGTAAGCCAATCATCTCTGTTTTGATGATTTTAGCTAATTGTGGTTGGATTTCTAGTGGCCAGTTGCCATAACCAGGGCTAAAACGCCAAGTTGGCTTATAGCCTTGTTTTTTAGCAATTGTATTGATTACTTCGTTTACCTGATCAGCTACCTGTTCTACAGCAGTTGTGGCTGCTGCATCAAGTAATAAGCCTACCGTATAGTTACCTTGTTTAAATAACTGTTCACTACGAATTTCTACATCTTCTCCAACTGTTACGCCTAATACGTATACTTTAGTAGATTTTTCTAGATGCTTTTCGATGATAGACCCTTCAATTTTAAGCGGTGGATTGCTTAAAATTGTTTTTGTTTCTGCATCGTAATCATATTCTTGATATACACCTCTAGGTGTAGCCAATAATTGGATTTCCTTACATGCTTCGTCAACATAGTTTTGTGGAAAATCCTCAGCGTGACGAAGTCCTGCGTATCGTTTTACTTCTGCTTTATCGATGGCAGGAAGCATTCCGTTATAGATGGGCATAGAAACGCCTCCTCTTCAAAATAAAAAGCTCTGCGTGTCCGTAGAGCGTGTGCTTACTGTTATTAATTGTATATATAAATCTTATAAAGTGATTTTTCTAGACTCTTAAGATTATCAATCTAATTACTATCTAACTAATAGTATATAGATATGAATAATACCTGTCAAAGTATATGGGGCCTGTATTCTCATATAATTTAGTAGTATATAGGTATAGTTTAAAGTTATATCAAAATGATTTTTGTTCATAAAAGTTATTGATAATGAAGGTTTTATATGTTTAATGTTAACCATAATGTTTCACGTGAAACAATTTATTAAATATAATCTAATAATTTGTTATGAGTATATAAGTATATTAATATTAGTTCATTACATTTCGTATATTATTGTTATATATAATGTTACCGATCAAAAGTTGATTACTTTATACCTTTCGCTAATGGTGTTGTTCTATAAATAAAAAAAGATGATATAAAATAATTTTGTGTATATTTGTCTATTGGTATAGATTTATATTAATATGATAATTTTTTACTGTAAAATTTTTTATTAATTTTACAACTTAATTTTTGCGTTAGATTTTAATCCTTAAATGTTTCACGTGAAACATTTAATCGTAAAACTTATAGAACATTTGATGTAATTTTTCTTATTTTGTGTTGTACTATATAGTAAAGGAATAAATTGCTATGTTTCACGTGAAACAATAAAAAATAAGTGTTGTAATTATATTAATGAAGTTATTTACCTATAAGTTTATGTGCGTAATATAAATGTAAGTGGGAAAAATGTAGTAGATAAATAAAATAATATAGTAGAAAAAAATTAATGATAATTTGATTTATAAATACCGTAATTAGCATTGTTTTATGTTATAATGGAAAAGAAATATTTTGAACGAAGATGTGAGGTGAATTAAGTGGGCAAAGTTATAGCTATTACTAATCAAAAAGGCGGTGTTGGTAAAACTACAACATCAGTAAATTTGAGTGCTTGTTTAGCTGATGCAGGTAAAAAAGTATTACTGGTTGATTTGGATCCACAAGGTAATGCTAGTTCTGGGTTAGGTATTGAAAAGGATGATTTAGAGCTCTGTGTGCATGATGTTCTAATTGATGGAGAACCAATTGCTGATATTGTACAACCTACAATGCTTGAAAACCTATTTGTGGCGCCTGCAACAATTCAACTAGCTGGTGCTGAAGTAGAACTAGTTTCCGTTGTTTCACGTGAAACAATGTTGAAAAAAGCATTAGCGTCAGTAAGAGATACATATGATTTTATCGTTATTGACTGTCCACCATCTCTCGGGTTATTAACATTAAATGCCTTCACTGCTGCTGATAGTGTATTGATTCCGATTCAAAGTGAATTTTACGCATTGGAAGGGGTTAGTCAATTAGTTAAAACGATAACAATTGTACAACAAACATCAAATAAGGATCTTGAAATTGAAGGCGTGCTATTGACTATGTTTGATGGCCGCACAAATTTATCGATTCAAGTAGCCGATGAAGTAAAAAAATTCTTTGGCAATAAAGTATATAAAACAATTATTCCTCGTAATGTACGTTTAAGTGAGGCACCTAGTTATGGGGAGCCAATCATTGTATATGATCCAAAATCCAAAGGTGCTGATGTATATACGAAATTAGCTAAAGAGGTAATTAAAGCATCTAAAACTAAATAAGCACTAGAGATAAATAAGTATTAAAGCTCAATAAACACAAAAGCGAAGTAAGTACCTAAAGGTAATAAGTATCTGTTATATGTATGTATCTAATGCTAAGAATATTAGTTTTTGGTGGTTTGCGTGATTTACATATTTTAAATTTGTAAATATTTGTAAGGCCGAGAGAGGTTAGTTGTATGCCAAGAGAAATTAAAAGCAAAAAAAGCAAAGCGTCTGGATTGGGGAAGGGCCTTGAGAATTTAATGAAGGTTGACTCTGTAGAGTCTGTATTGCCTGAAAAGGAGATACATGAACTGCCAATTTCTGAGTTAGTTCCAAATGTAGATCAACCGCGTAAAAGTTTTGATGAAGATAGTCTAGCTACATTGGCTGAATCAATCAAGAATCTTGGTATTTTCCAACCGATTGTAGTTCGTAAACAAAAGAATAAATATCAAATTGTAGCTGGTGAGCGCCGTTATCGTGCTGCTATGATTGCTGGATTGAAAACAGTACCAGTTATTGTTAAAAAATATAATACCGAAGAAATGACAGAGGTTGCTCTTGTAGAGAACCTACAACGTGAAGGATTAGATCCCATTGAAGAAGCATTGGCTTATCAAGGATTGATGGATACTTATAAGCAAACGCAAGAAATGATTTCTGCTCGTCTTGGCCGTAGCCGTTCATATATTGCTAATATGGTTCGTCTTTTAAAATTATGTGATTCTGTACAAAAGGATCTTATCGAAGGTGATTTGACGGTTGGTCAAGCTCGTCCATTATTAGCGTTAAGAAGTGCAGCTCAACAAATGGAAGCAGCTGAACGTATTAAAGAGGGTGAGCTAAGCGCTAGACAAGCAGAGGCCCTTGTTAAGTCTATGCAAAATAAATCGTCTAAAGCAAAGGCTGGTAAACCTCAAAATACGGCAGAAGTTCGTGCTCTAATGGACCGTTTAAAACTAAGCTTAGGATCCCCTGTGAATATTAAATTTCGTGCAGGTAAAAAGGTACAAGGAAAAATTGAAATTGCTTTCTCCTCTGAAGCTGAATTAGAAAGACTTATTGCATATATGGATGGGCAAGATCAAATAGAAGATGCGGAAACAATAGAGTTTAGAGTATAATTGGCTAGCAAAAGCAATAGCAAAAGCAATAGCAATAGCAATAGCCGTAACACCAACAATAATAGTAACGATAATAGTAACAACAATAACAATAATAACAGCTATAGCAATTGCAATAGTCGTAATAGTAATAATAACAATCTGCAGTAAAAGTGTAGTCTACGGGCTGCGCTTTTACTGTATTTTAAGAGATTATAATAAATAATAGGATAAGTTATTAGATAATTTATCAGAAGCTTTATAATATATTTGTAATATATGTGAAGGTTAAGTAACAAGGATAGGTTATGGAACAAACACCTAAGGCAAATCGCATACATATTGGCTTTTTTGGCCGTTGTAATGCCGGTAAGTCTACATTGATCAATATGTTAACTGATCAGCCTGTATCGTTAGTATCCGATGTGGCAGGGACTACAACAGATCCTGTAAGCAAAGCTATGGAAATCTTACCACTTGGCCCTGTGGTGATTACTGATACTGCTGGTATAGATGATACAACTGAATTAGGTGCATTGCGCATGGAGAAAACAGAAGAGGTCGTGAAAAAGATTAACTTGGCTGTTTATGTGCTTCGTACCGATGAAGAGCCAACCTCCGACGATATGCACTGGTTAGGTCTTTTGAAACAAAATAATATACCTGTTGCACTTTTCATTAATGAGATTAATGCGGTGCCAAACAATTTAACGGAGTCTAAAGCTAGTGTAGGTAGAGATATACTGGGAGAGCGTTATATAGCAGAGCATACGGGTTTATCTGATTTGGTTACTGTCATTGGCTCTGCTGACTTCACATCTGATGCGAAACGATTAGAGTTGCTTGATCTACTCGGTGGGCTAACACCACTTGATGTAGAAGGGGAGCAAACTCTTTTACAAGGTTTAGTTGAAGAGGGGGATACAATCATTCTTGTATGTCCTATCGACAGTGCCGCACCAAAGGGGCGACTCATCTTGCCACAGGTACAGACTATCCGAGAAATTCTCGATCATAAAGGCCTAGCTTTAGTCTGCCAAACAGAAGAATTACCGGCTATGATTCACTCGCTTAAGAATCCCCCTAAAATGGTAATCTGTGACTCCCAAGCGTTTGATCGGGTTGATGAGTTAACACCTGATTCGATTCCGTTGACGTCTTTTTCTATTTTGATGGCGCGGTTCAAGGGAAAATTACAGGATTTAGTAGCTGGTGTTAAGGCTATTAAGAATTTGAAAGCTGGTTCCAAGGTTCTCATCAGTGAAGGTTGTACACATCGCCGTCAATGCGATGATATTGGGACTGTAAAAATACCTAATCTTTTAAAGAAGCAAGGCTATACAGATTTACAGTTAGAATTCACTAGTGGGGGAGCATTCCCTAAGGATGTATCACAGTATGATTTGATCATCCACTGTGGTGCTTGTATGTTAACACGCCGTGAGGTGTTACGTCGTATAGAATGCGCTGTTGTACAAGGTACACCCATTGTAAATTACGGTGTACTCATAGCAGCTCTACATGGTATACTAGAACGAGCAATAAGCCCATTTGTTGACGAACTAGAGGGCTGATAAATAGCCTAATAAATAGCATTGTAATATGTATGTAATACATACATTTAGATATACATTACATGCTTGTTATATACATTATTATATAGGTATCATTTATCTATATTAGATATATTAAATATTAGATATATTAAATTAAATTGCATGCAGTCATTTAACTTTCACAATAGGAGTGGTATAATTAACTGTTGGAGTTTTGATGATTGTATAGGAAGGAAAATACATGTTCGAATCGATTCAACCGTGGATAGGCATGGTTACCATCGTTCTTGTTATAGTGTTATTCGTATATTGTGTAATCTTACACATTCGTTTAGGTAGCTTGAAAAAGAAATACGATTTCTTTATGCAAGGGGAGCATGGTGCGAGCCTAGAGCGTAAATTATCTGTAGAGGTCAGTGAAATTCGCGATGCTGCGAAAGGCCTTGAGTCCTTGTTATCCGAGCAAGTGGCAATTCGCAATATTCAGAGTAATACGATACAAAAAATTGGCTTTATTAAGTATAATGCCTTTGAAAATATCGGAAATGATTTGTCCTTTGCGCTTACCTTGCTAGATGGCAACAATAATGGTATCTGTATCTCTAGTATTTACGGTCGTAGCGAATCTCGTATTTTTAGTAAACCTATTGTGAAAGGTAAAAGTTTAGTAAGTCTTTCACAAGAAGAATTAGAAAGTTTGAACGAAGCGTTGGGTGAGCGTACTAATGAGGAAGCGTTGACGAGCGCTATCGTTTCGAAATAAGGAAGTTTTATGTTGAAAATACCGGCATTCATTTCAAACAAAGTTGAAAGAAATGGTGACAACTGCATATTGACATTAACTACCAAGCAAGCGAAACTCGTTGCCATTATTGGTTCCGTAGTATTGGTCTTGGCATTGGTACTCGGTATTTGGGGCATCGTGCGCCAAGCTGAGATTGTGCAATTACGTCAACAAACGCAATTGCAATCGGAACAGTTGAAATTGTTACAACAAAAAACAGAAGTTCTGGATAAGAAAATTCAAAACTTAAATCAAATTAGTGAAGAGAATAAGCAAATGCTGAAGGGCGCTGAATCTGGCACACCAGCTCAAGGTGGCGGGGATGGTAGCGACCCAAAGCAGGAAGCCGCTGATAATAGTGAAGCACAGACGTTAACAGCGGCACAATTATCGGCTCGACTATCCAAAATGGATAAGGAAGCACAAAAATTGCTTGTTAGTTTCTATACGATGCGCAATATCCTTCGCGATGGTGGCGCACAAGATTTGATGGCATTACAATCCATCAATTTCTCCGCTGGTTCTGGTGGTGCTGTGAATAGTACGACACCTAGTATTTGGCCAAGTAAGGGCGTTATTACATCTCCATTTGGTAGCCGTGTTGACCCTGTTACGGGTGCTATTGGTGCATTCCATGAAGGTATCGATATTGCCGATGACTATGGTTCCCAAATCGTGGCTACTGCGGCAGGGGTGGTAACCTTTGCGGGGTATACAAGCGGCGGTTATGGTAATCTCGTTGAAATCGATCATGGCAATGGCTTTGTTACCCGTTATGGCCATAATAGTGCCGTATTGGTAACGGTAGGGATGAGCGTGAAACAAGGTCAAACCATAGCTTTGATGGGTAGTACTGGTAAAAGTACGGGTGCCCACGTTCACTACGAGGTACGCCTTAACAATACGCCTGTAGACCCTATGATCTTCTTACCAATTAGCAATTAGAAATATAAAAGCTTATATAAGACCTAAAAAGAACTTGTTATGCGTGCATATGCGCTTATAGCAAGTTCTTTTTCTTTCCTTTTGTATATATATATTGTAAAATAAAAGTATATGAACGGAGGTATATCTATGAAGGCCTATGTACAAGTTTATACCGGCGAAGGCAAGGGCAAAACAACTGCCGCAATCGGCCTAGCCATTCGTGCCATCGGCGCTGGCAAGAAAGTCCTCTTCTTACAATTTATGAAATCTAAAGTATATAGTGAGCATACTATTTTACCTACCTTAACAAATTTAACCTTAGAAACTGTGGGCAAGCCATTCTTTATCATCAAAGAAGGGATGAAGAGTAAGGATGAACTTGCTAAATGGGGCGATGAAGTCGTTGTCTTTGAGTCTGGTAATCCTCCGAAGGATTATGTAGCGCTCATCGAAAAAGGCTATGAACGTGCACTCGCTGCTATCAGCAGTGGTGAGTACGACCTCGTTGTACTTGATGAGTACAATATGGCTCTCTTCTTTGAACTCATTACATGGGATAAAACTAAAGCTTTACTCGATGCTCGTCATCCAGAAACGGAACTCGTATTTACGGGACGTGGGGCTCCTCAAGAATTAATTGATGAGGCCGATCTCGTAACGGAGATGAAAGAGATTAAACATTACTACCTACAAGGCGTAATGGCTCGAAAAGGCATTGAAAACTAATCATAGGAACACCTAAGGAGGTGATGTGGTTGAGTACAGTGGCTATTGTGGCCCTCGTTATTGTGGCCATCATTGTAGCACTCATCTTGACTATCCTACTGGCACCAATCACATATAGCATCGAAATTGATGGGCGGACACCATATCGTGGCGAGCTGCGCATCAAATGGCTGTGGCGCGTATTTTCACTCCACTTAGCGTACATTCAAAATAAACCATTTTTTAAGGAATTATACGTTTTAGGTGTACTTAAGATCGGTCCTGTGAAAGACTATGAACAATGGCTTGAAAATCGTGTAGATGAAGAATATCAAAAGGTAATGGATGATGACGGCGACATATCACAGGCAGAAGCTTTTGCAAAGGCTATGCAAGGAGGCGGACAAGGTCCAACTGCAAGCTCTAGCGGCACAAGCTTTGATGACTTGAAGAGCGCCCAAGGCTCCGATACAATCTTTGATGATGACGAATCACCAGGGGCGGGGAGCGCATCTAGGGCAAAGGAGCGCATTGAGCGACCTGATGCGGCTTCTAAGGATATGGATGCACAAGCTCGTGCTGAGCGGTATGATTCGATACAACAAGATCCAACGGCTCATATTCAAGATGATGATGAAGTAATAAGTCATGTTACTTTCAATAGTGACGGCTCTATCAAGGAAAAGGTCTTTACAAAGGTAAATGATATTAAAACGACTGTGAAACAACGTTTTGGAAAGCCTGATTCCAATGATCCGGTAGCATCATTCAAGTCTGAAATTCCTACATTCTGGTTCATGAAACACTTGAGAAATACAGAGTTGTGGCGTCAGATATTCCTTGTGTCGAAACGATGCTATAATCACTCTAAACCACGTGATATGGCTATAGAGGGCCGATTTGGTATTGGTGATCCGTATCGGATGGGGCTTATTGCCTCTATGTTATATAGCATTTGGCCTGAGCAAGCAGAGTCTATTGAGATAGATTATGTGAACTGGGTAGCTGAAGGCAGCGGCCATATTAAAGGTCGTATGATTCTTGCCGTATTGGCATGGTATGGTACTAGATTCTTGGTATCTAAACCTATGCGTTCCCTATTGGGTGAAAGTGCTCGTGTCTTCTGGGTTAAACGGAAGGAAGCAAAGCAGCTAGAAAAGCTAAAAGCCGAACAGGGTCAAACAGCGTAAGGATATATAAAGTCAATTGAGTATATGAGCTATATTATTATAGCTATAATACTTTCACAAAAAGCGGAGGTACTGTGATGGAGAACAGTAATGTAAAAGAGAATTTGGAAGTCCTATTCGAGAAGTTTAAAAATATGATTAAAGTGGAAACTGTAGTTGGTGAAGCTGTGCAAATTGGCGATACTACGCTCGTTCCATTCGTTGATGTAACCTTTGGCTTCGGTACTGGTACAAACCATTGCACAGCCAACAAAAGCCAAGAATCTGGCGGCGGTGGCGGTGGTGCCAAAATGGAACCAAGCGCAATCCTTGTTATTAAAGGTGACCGCATCGAATTGTTCAACATTAAGGGCAACCCTTACAGCAGCAGCTTTGATCGCCTTATCGGTTTGGTGCCTGATCTCGTGTCCAAATTGAAATCCGATAAATACATCTATTTAAATGATGAACAATAATTCGGTGAATAATAAACCATAATTTGATGACAAATTATAAATAATTGGTGAAAGTCGAAATGCCCACATGTGTGTTCTGAATATGTCTGTATCGATTGCTTTAAGGGTCTCAGAGTATGCTTGTGGGTATTATTTTAAGTTCTAATAACTTTCATAAGTAGTTCATAGGGCTTTATTATGCTATTTATCATAGTCTTGTGAAAGTTAGCAAGATTTGTTATAGTAAAAATAGTACACTATTGGATTGTATAGTGACACTTTTAATCGAGGAGGATTTCAGATGAAATTATCTAAAAAATTGACTACCTTAGCTATCGTTGGTGCTATGTCTGCTACTGCTGCAGTAGCAAGTGCTGCTAACATTGGCTTAGTAAATATGAGCCAAGTAGTAAATAGCTACCCTGGCTACGGTGCATTAGATATGAAAATGCAACAAGTAGACGCTCAATACCGTCCACAAATTGAAAAAAAAGTACAAGAAATTGAAAAAATTAAAGACTCTGCACAAGCAGAAGCAGAATTCAACAAAACTGTAGCTCCATTGCTTCAAAAAGAAAACGAAGAAATCAATAAAATTGCTCAACCTATGATGCAAGCAATTCACAACACTGTTGAAGCTATCCGTGTTGAAAAACAAATGGACGTAGTATTGGATGATCCATACACAATTCGTGCTGCTGACGCTAACAGCAAAATCGAAAACATTACTAACGAAGTAATTAGCCGTCTTAAAAAATAATAAGCACGAAACCCCCTAACTGAGGTATCAGCTAGGGGGTTATTTATTAAAATACATTTTAATAAATCCGATAAAGGAGTGAGATTTAATGAAAGATTTTAAAGTATTAGCCACAGAGCGGTATTCGGTTCGAAAATTCGATACTCGACAAGTGGAGCAGGAGAAGGTAGATATGTTACTAGCAGTCGCTCGATTAGCACCTACGGCGCACAATTATCAGCCACAACGACTGCTCGTGTTAAATACAGAAGATAGCTTAAAGAAACTAAAAGATTGCACTAATGGTCACTTCAATGCACCGTTGGCAATTATCGTTTGTTACGATAATACGGTGAGCTGGAAGCGAGAATACGATGATGCAGATATGGGGGTTGTAGATGCTAGCATTGTGGGATCCCACA
The DNA here is from genome assembly GCF_002005185.1 of Veillonella parvula. Lineage (GTDB taxonomy): Bacteria > Bacillota > Negativicutes > Veillonellales > Veillonellaceae > Veillonella > Veillonella parvula_M. The sequence continues at coordinate 588,157 of NZ_CP019721.1, read as the reverse complement.
TTATGTTTACCGTAGCCGATATCGGTCTAGGCACAACGTGGATTGCTCATTTTGATCCTGCTAAAGTTCGCAAGGCATATAACTTGCCTGATAATATCATCCCTGTAGCTATCTTCCCAATTGGTTACCCTCATCCAGACTGTGTTCCTGCACCAGGCCATACAAAACGCTTTGATGTGAGTGAATTTACAATCTATAATTCCTTTTAAAAGAATGTTTTTAGACTATGTATTACTCTATAAGTATTTAATAACTATGGATATAACTGAACTATTGAACAGTTATATAAAACTTAATAACTATATGATTTCTCTTTAATACATACTCCATATAAAAAGGACAGTTGCTTGTATCAACTGTCCTTTGGTATTTTATTCTGGTTTATGAATGAGGTTTACAACGAATTCGCTGTCTTCTACGAGTGTAGCTTGGATGTAGTTGTCGCCATTGAATTCCAATACTTGGCCTGGTACAAGTACATGCTCTTCCGTTTCATTAAGGAACACTTGTACTTTACCTTTTACAACTGTAAAAATGACATTAGCTTCTGGATGGTTGTGTTTTTCCACCTTTTCACCAGCCTTACCGCCTTTTTTTACGATTACATAGTTAGGGCCTTGGAATAATAAGCCTAATTCTTGATTAACTGTGCCTGCCATAATAGACCTCCTAATTCTAGCTTTTTATGTTCTGAAAGCTTACGCTAACACTTAATTTTACATTGTGTAATTACCTTATGATTATATTATAAATGATATTGCTTATCAATGCTGTGCCTATAGCTACAGTTTTGAAAAAATATGTTACATTCAACATTGTATGCTTTTTTTACCTATATTGAGTAAAATAGGGTGGAGTAAATGTTGGTAGATTGGATATATAAAGATTAATTAAATATACAACGATATATTTACTATATAAAAAACGAACGTAACATGTTACGTTCGTTTTTTCGTCCATTTTCATCCGTTTATATTTTCTTAATCAAACGAACTGTTATGGATTTATTTTTTCTTAATTGTATATAAACGTATGCCGTTTTCTTCAGTCGTTACAAGTTCAAAGGCTGGATCGATAGCTTTTACAAAAGCTTCGAACCATGTTTGGTAAGCTAATGCCATAAACTTAGGGTCAACGCCCGCTGTACGCCAGTAGCCTGCTTGTAATCTGTGGTCGCCAACCCAGGTAAATTCTTCTGGACTTTCAGAAACCACTTGGTCACCACCATCACAAGGCATGCCATTTACGTAGAAGTTTTGTAACGCATTGTAAATCGCTGGTGCAGTGTGTTCTTCAAGGTTATCTTGAGCCACAACGCCACATGCTTGGCCTTGTACTGCAAAGGCATCTAGAATAGCGGTTACTACGTGTACTGCTTCATCGCCGGAATTTGTGTCGAGCATATCTTTGATGAAAGCTGCTTCACGAACGGAAGCAATATTGATTTGGTTAGCTAACCAGCCGTGAATATTGCCATGGTCGATGATGTTTTCCAAGGGAATGCTTGGATTAATTGGCTCGCCGTATGTATCTACGGAGATGGAGTGTAGTTCCTCCGCCAAATCATCAACAACTTTAGAAGTTTTTTCTAAAATCAAATTTTCACGCTCAACGAGCAATTGAATTTTGCGATATAACCAGTAATGGATGTGACCTAAGAATGCGGACATATTAAGCTCCTTTTCGTGCTGTTTCTAATTTCTCTACTAAATCGTATACATTAAAACCGTGGATTTCTGCGGCTTGCCATAATGGTTCAGCTGTTGCAGATGGGCAACCTAGGCAGCCCATACCAATACCTTGTAATACAGGTACAACATGTGGGTAGGTTTCAACGATGTCGCGAATAATTGTGTCTGGAGTGATAGGGGAACCTGCTTCGAGGCGTGGTGCTTCTACTTCAGGATCGTTACCTTGACCAGGCAAGAACACAGCTGGTTCTTCGGACTTACTTTCAGCTGGAGCCCCTTCAAGGTCGCCCAATACAGCTGCTTTGAAAGCCTCTAAACCAATGCGGTCGATGAATTCGCCCATGCGTTCGATTTGTGCGTTTTCTTTATAGTATGCGATGATTCGATCAACTAATGCAAGAGCTTCTTTTTCTGTTTTAACTTCTGCGATGAGGTCACCGATGCGAGGATGCGCACCGCCGCTACCGCCAGCGTATACATTCCAACCGTCTACAGTACCGATAACGCCCACATCTTTCATGCGGCTTTCAGTACAAGAGTTTGGACAACCGGACACGCCGATCTTCATTTTACTTGGCATTTCAAGAGATAAATATTTGCGTTCAATTTGCATGCCAAGGTGTACGCTGTCTTGTTTAGCGCGTTTACAGAAGGTAGTACCTGGGCAGATTTTTACGCTGCGCACGCGGTTGGACACAGTGTACGCTGGCTCCATGCCAAGCATTTCCCATGCTTTATCTACGTCTTCTGCTTTCAAATTCGTAATCATAATGCGTTGGCTGCCAGTTAATTTAAGAACTGCGCCGAACTCATTTGCTACGTCGATATATTTTTGTAATTGATCTGGTTGAATAAAACCTGCAGGAACGCGAGGTGTAATTGCATAACGGCGTTGACCGTTTTTTATGCGTTGTAAATTTGCTGCAATTTGTGTCATATTAAATCCTTTCTCGAGCCCTCTCTGCGGAGAATAGTGGCTAAAACTACTTAGTTAATCTATAAAACTCTTTATATATTAATTATTTACGCCCTAGGGTTTTGTGAAAGCTTCGCACATATATACGGACAAGTGGGATGAGATCAACTAGGCGATGCCTTATCAAAACCCGGCGTAATGATCAGTATGGGTATTTAGAATACTGACCCGACGCTCTTAGTATAAACCATTTTAACAAACAATAATGTAACTCAAGCTACAAAAATAGAACTTTTTTAATATTAATTATTGATTATTTACTAACTATCATTATATACGATACTGTTTACAGATGAAACCCAAGGTTACATATCGTATAATAGACATATAGAGTGTTCTTGATGTAGGAGAAACGATGAAAGTCCTTTACGATACTATTTTAAAAGCAACATACATAGGCCGCCCGAATCGTTTTGTGGTGACTTTAGATTTGAATGGTGAAAGTGTGCTCGCTCATTTGCCAAATCCTGGTCGCATGTGGGAGCTCTTGTTTACGGGGGTAACGATGTACATCGTGCCTCACGACAAGCCGGATGCAAAGACGAAATATCGCGTGGTAGGCATCGAGCGCGATGGCGTTGTTATCATGCTCGATACAAACTACAGCAACGATGTGGCGCAACATTTGATTGAAAATAAACGTATCCCTGGTTGGGAGGAGTGGTGCGTAGTGAGACGGGAGTATACGGTTAAACTACACGGCACATCATCTCGCTTTGATTTGCTCCTCACCAATGATAAGGGGGATGAGTTTTTATTGGAGGTTAAGTCCTGCACCTTGTTCTCCAAGACGGGAGCCATGTTCCCTGATGCCATTACAGAGCGAGGCCGCAAGCACTTATTGCATCTGAAAGAATTACAAAATGAAGGCTACCACACGGGTGTTCTATTCCTCGTACAATGGGACCAAGCGCAGTGGTTCTTGCCAGATTATCATACGGATTTGGAATTTGCCAAAACCTTTAAAGAGGTGGCACCTTCATTAGATTGGAAAGCCGTTGCTGTGGCGTGGGATGAGACTTTCACCATGCCTACGGTGACACATGAATGTTCCTATCCTAGTAGTATCCTCGACACAGAGGCTCATGATAGTGGCGTGTATGTGATGGTCATGCACCTCAATTACGATCTAGATCTCGAAATTGGTTCTAAAGGGATGATGCATTTTAAACCTGGTTACTATATGTACGTTGGTTCCGCGAAGGCAAATTTAACGAAACGCATTGAACGTCATAAACGAAAACGGAAGAAAATGCATTGGCATCTAGATTACTTCCGCGGTCACTGTGAAATGATAGCGGGCTTGCCGATTCGTACTAGTGGGCGGCCGCAGGCTATGACAATTTCTGCTCAGGAACGGCGTAAAGGTAAACTCTCTGATGATTCGGCTGCTCGTGAAAGCACAGATGTAGATTTAACCAAAATTGACGTAGAATGTGCTCTCGCTGATGCGGTGCGAGCTATTGCGGAATGGAATGTATCGAACTTTGGGTGCAGCGATTGTGACTGCAACAGCCATCTATTCGGAATGAGCGAAAATCCGATACATAATAAAAAATTTATGAACGTAATAGAAAATTACAGGATGAATATGCTAGATGAACTAGTTAATAGGTAATTATTATTGATGGGGCCCGAGAACTATATACGTAATTAATTAAAAAGTGCTATTACCTATCTCTTCGCTCCATAGTGACCTAAGTCGCTCATCAATAGGTAATAGCACTTTTTAAAACACTAGCTATAGAGGTGTCCCATCAATAATAATATAGTTCTATCCATAGTTATCCCAGCATATTCATTCTATAGTTTCTACATAGAGAGAGGGGAGGTTTTGTGTATGAGGTTGTTTGTTAAGTTTGTGTTGTTAGGTATCGTTAGTGTTTGTAGTGTAGTGTTGAGTGGTTGTTCTTTCATTTGGACGACGGAGAATGGTGATCCTGCGACACCAGAGGATATCAAGTCTAGCGTGGAGAAGGAGTTCTCGGTTGTACATCCGAATCTTGTTCTTCAGTCATCTGTTGTGGAGAAGGAGAAGCCATTCCAGCGAAATGTGTATGTGTTTTATGATGAAAGCAATGGTATTTCCTTTACTACAAATTCTGTAGTCAAGTGGCCAACATTGCCGGCCCCTGGTGGCGAGCGAAAAAATGATGCGGATTTTGCGTATTCACAAGCGTATTTAGTTCATTTGAATGGTTCGTTAGTGGAACGTGCTAAGCAGTATGGCATGCGGATGGCGACGCACGAGGAAGCCTTGGAGTTAGCTAAGTCTAAAGCGACACGTGTAGCAGGTACTAATAAGATATCTCTATTCACATATGATGAGATTATCTTTGTAGACGAATCTGTAAAGGGTGGAGATATTCTAACCTTTATGAAATCTATATATAGCCTGTATAAACCGCAAGACAACCCAGCCTTATTGCACCCTCGTTCTGATAGAAGCGTAGGATTTTATTATCTACCAAAAGGAGAAGCGGACAAAACAAAAGCTAAGTATTTGATCGCCTTTCGATTTATGGCAAAAAATGATTGGAAAGAAACCATGCTAACAGGTATTGGTAGTACTGGTAACGACACTTCGGCTGTAGAACGAGACTTTGTTAGCATTTTAAATCATATGATACAACATGCAGTGCATTAAATAAGAGATAGAGGTTACTATAAGTGTGAAATAAAGTGAGATATAAATATAGAGGGGAGCTAGATGCGTCAGCAATTATTTCCAAAATGGAACAAGTTCAAATAGAAGGCACTTATATCATAAAAGGGCGTGCAATTCAATCTGATTTGCACGCCCTTTATATATGTTAAGATTTTTATATGAATTTTTACTTTTCTTCGATGGTTGGTATGTTTGTTTGAGTTGCTTTCATGATGAAAGCAACAATCATTAGGATAGCCTCAAAGGTCATAACGACGATGTATAGTGCAATCATATATAAGTTTATATAACCTGGATTGATAAATTAGCATAGTTTTGATAAATTAAGGATATGAAATGCTTTATGACTAAAAGATGAAGAGAAAGGTCTGAGTAGTAATATAGTGAGGATATTATTATGGTAACGATTGCAATTGGATCAGCAGGAAGTTTTGCGAGAGTTAGAGAGTCTATGGTTCCAAATGATAACCTAATAGAATGCGATATTAGTTTATTAATTAGCTTAGTATATGACTCCAATAGTTTTTCTAGTTTTAATAATCATGAAAGTATAGATGGTAGTGATTCTGATTGGTTAGATGATACAGATATAGAGCGTGAGCGGATTAGAGAATACTTGTATTGTTGTTGTCAAGATCTTGGTATAAAGTATCCGGAGGGTTTATTTAATTTAAGAGGTAGTATTTTCTGGCCCAAAATACAAGACCACTTATTTAAAAGCATCGAAGAGTTTTTAGTTTTTGGTACGTATGCGAGACGGCCATTAGTTTCTACTGCTAGAACTGGTAACTATCGATTTTATGAATTATTAAATTATTCGTTTAGTGATAAAAAATGTAAGCTCGAAGAGACTGGTAGATATATCCATCATAGATATATAAGTATGATGCAAGATTTTGTAAAAAGGCTATATTCTACAACTAAAAACTTTAAGGGTATAAAATATATAGAGCTACCAAATAAATATAAGGGGATAGATAGTTCTAGAAAGAAGTTAGATGAGCAAGATTTTTTGGAGATGGGCTATAGGTTAATTAAAAATCCAATAGGATATAGAGGGAGTTGTAGTAGAGGTTTCTTAGGAGAAGATAAAGAGTTTATAGAAGCTAGTTTAGAAAATATTTTAGATAGTGAAGATAAAGGGATATATTCAGTAAGAAGTCAATCTCCTTTTATAGGGTGTCCCTATCAATCAGTTGGTGTTTCTGAATTTGTATTTTTAGCAGACCTAATTGGAGCGTATATTTTCTCTAAATTATCTGATAATTCAAACACAGAAATACTTGAAGTATTAAAAAATATTAGTTTGTATAAATCTTTATATTGTGCTCTTGATGTGCCAGAAATTTTAGCAAAGAATGTATCTTTAATTAACTGGTATCAAGGTGGATTTGAGACTTTACAGACATCTATTTCGGAATTTTATAATAAGGATTATTTTAATTGCTATTCCCCATTAATGAAAGATAATCGAGCTATTTATGGGTATCAAAGCGAGTCATTTGAGGTTTGGAGAACTGTACTAACAGAATTTTTTATATCTCATTGTACCCCTCCAGGACTAATATTATCGTTAACAAATACCATAATAAAAATAAAAGAACAAGGATTTAAATATGATTTTGTTTATATGGTTGATTTCTTAGATAAATGTATTTTTGAATTGCTGAAACGAGATTATTTTTTGCGTAGTCATTTTGATATAAAGACTTTAAATCAATTACTTGATAGTATAGTGGATTTTTATGGATATATTAAAGACGCTTTATCAGAACCGTCATATTATTCTAATGAAACTATTTATGATATAGTAGAGTCACATTTTCAGTTTTTTAAGTTTATTAAGAAAAATAGTCTTTGTGATTTTGATGATATAAATCTATGTAAAGACTTTCTACTTAATCGAGATATAAATAGTTTAAAAATTTTATCTGCAGAATATAAACATTCTCAATTAAAGGCGATTAAGTATTCAAAATTTGAGAATGAGGAAGCTATAGCAAAAGAGTTACAAGGTTTCTTTTCGTTTATGTTGGCTATAGGTAAAGCATTTGAAGGTGAAAAAAATCTTAATACTGATTTTAATCGATTGATGAAAACACAGATTCCAAAAGAAGAAATATTTTTTTATTGGTTGATGTATTGTATAGATCAAAATGATCATAATACATTTGCTAAGTATATTGGAGTATATTTAGGGGAATCTGATACAAGCCTTTTAAAGCCTTATTTTATATTTGATTTAATTGATAAAATTAACAGGAAGAAGATTAGTAATAGAATTAATCATAAGCAACTACTAGTAATAGTTAAAGGTGTGTATTTATTGTATTATGAGTATCTCACTATAGATAATTGGTATGTATTAAGGACGTTTATAAAAAATATTCCATTAAATGTTGATAATAATGACGATATTCTTAGATTAATATACAAGTATATGAGTTTTATTGCTTTAAAGTTTAATGATAAAAAATCAGTTATGTTATATAAGAAATTAATCTTGAAAAATGAAAGGGGAACTATCGAATATAAAAAGACAAAAAAATATTCTTATAATTGTTTATATCAATATCTACAAATCTTAGAAGCTATTGGGAAAACAGATAATATTAATGATTTGTATAAAAGACTTTGTGAACAGTTGTTAGAAGAAAATAAATCTTTAATGATCAAAAGAAGCTCGAAATTATTTCTATCATCTATTTATAGGTATATAGATAATTAAAGTAGATTAGTGTTTTTGGAGTAATGATAAGTTATTGTTTATTACTCTAAATTATCATTTGAGATAAAATTATAATTTTAGATAGATTGTATGCTATAGACATAGATTTGTAATTTTTAGATTTTAGTCATAGCATAATACTTTATTAATATAGTCCCTTCTTTTACAAAATATAGCGTTAAACCTTTAAAAATGCTATAATTATATGATGAATTAGTATCAGTGTTAGTAAAATGAGGTGAGATTGTGGCAGACCAACAATGGTCCCACGGGAATATTCATCCCGTTCAGATTGATAAAGAAATGAAGAATGCGTACATCGATTATGCAATGTCCGTAATCGTTATGCGTGCGCTTCCAGATGTGCGCGATGGCTTGAAACCAGTACATCGCCGTATTTTGTACGCGATGCACGAAACAGGCATGACGCCAAATAAACCGTACAAGAAATCCGCTCGTATCGTCGGTGATGTACTCGGTAAGTATCATCCACATGGTGATAGTTCCGTTTATGATGCGACAGTTCGCTTGGCGCAAGATTTCAATACTCGTTACCTCTTGGTAGACGGTCACGGTAATTTCGGTTCCATCGACGGCGATAGTGCCGCTGCGATGCGTTATACTGAAGTGCGTATGGCGAAGATTACAACAGAAATGCTTGCCGATATCGACAAGGAAACTGTTGATTTCATGCCGAACTATGATGAAAGCTTGCAAGAACCAACTGTATTGCCGGCGAAGATTCCAAATCTTCTCATCAATGGTTCCAGCGGTATCGCCGTAGGGATGGCGACAAATATTCCACCACATAATCTCAATGAGGTATGTAATGGCCTAGCGATGCTCATCGACAATCCGGATGTGACGGTAGATGAATTGATGACCGCTATTAAAGGTCCAGACTTCCCGACTGGTGCACTCATTTTGGGCCGAGAAGGCATCAAAAAAGCGTACTCCACAGGTCGTGGTAGCGTTAAAATGCGTGCTCGTGCAACCATCGAAGAGATGTCCAAGGGCAAGCATAAAATCGTAGTGACTGAGATTCCGTACCAAGTGAATAAGGCTCGTGTGATTGAAACCATTGCGAACTTGAGCCGTGATAAGGTCATCGATGGCATTACAGCACTTCGTGACGAATCTGACCGCCAAGGTATGCGCATCGTCATCGAATTACGGGCTGACGTGCAACCAGACATCGTACTTAACAAATTATATAAACACACTCAACTTCAAGAAACATTCGGCGTGATTATGCTAGCCCTTGTGGACGGTCATCCTCGCGTATTGAATTTGAAAGAAGTATTGGGTTACTACTTAGATCATCGTCTAGATGTTATCGTACGCCGCACTCAATTCGAGCTTAATAAAGCCGAAGCTCGTGCTCACATCTTGGAAGGCTTGTTGATTGCCCTTGACCACATCGATGAAGTAATCGCAACAATCCGCAGTTCCCAAACTGACGAAATTGCACGCAATGCATTAATGCAAAAATTCGGGCTTTCAGAAAAACAAGCAGTAGCCATCCTCGACATGCGTTTACGCCGTTTAACAGGTTTGGAACGCGAGAAAATCGAAGAGGAATACAAGGAATTGTTGGCATTGATCGAAGATTTAAAAGCTATCTTGGCTAGCGAAGCGCGTCAACGTCAAATCATCAAAGACGAACTCGATGATATGAAGAAGAAATACGGCGACCCTCGTCGTTCTGAAATCACCATCGATACGTCTGACCTTGATGTAGAAGACCTCATTGCTGACGAAGAAATGGTTATTACCTTGACTAAACAAGGTTACATCAAACGCATGAACGCGAACGTATATCGCAACCAACATAAAGGCGGCGCTGGCGTTATTGGCATGAAGACGAAGGAAGACGATTATGTAACGCAAATTATGCATGTGCGGACCCATAATACATTGTTATTCTTCACATCTGCAGGCCGTGCATATCGCCTCAAGGCGTACGAAGTGCCGGAAGCAGGCTCTCGCAACTCTCGCGGTACTGCTATGGTTAACGTATTGCCGCTCGCGGTAGGCGAATCCGTTACGACTATGATTGACCTTGAACGGGTCCATGAAGATGTAAATTTATTCATGGTCACTGAGTTCGGCGTTGTAAAACGTACGGCTATTGAAGAATACCGCAATATCCGTCGTTCTGGCCTCAATGCAATTAACCTCGACGAAGGCGATCGTTTGATTTCCGTTAACGTAACGACTGGCAACCAAGATATCTTGATTGGCACTAAGTTGGGTATCGCTATTCGCTTCAGCGAGCACGATGTGCGCCTCATGAAACGGGCGGCTCACGGCGTGCGCGGCATTAAATTGAATGCAGGCGACGTAGTTGTAGGCGCTGGTGTTCTTAATACTGATGAAAGTGAAGCACAAGTGTTTACTATCTCTGAAGAAGGTTTTGGTAAACGCAATGATGCGGAAGCTTACACATTGCAAAAACGCGGTGGTAAAGGCTCTAAGAACTTCAAGATTACAAATAAAACCGGTGATGTAGTAGCCGTAGAGGTTGTTCATAACGATGACGAAGTCATGCTTATTTCTGAGCAAGGCAAAATCATCCGCTTCAATATGAATGACATTGCTGTGAAGAAGGGCAAAGCTATTTCTGGTGTGAAAACACAAAATCTCGACGAAGGTGATAAGGTAGCTAGTATTGCTGTTATTCCAGGCGCTGAAATCGAAGAAGAAGTAGAATAATATAAAACACTATATAACTATTAAGTAACCATGGGCGACCATCTTAGATGGTCGCCTCTAGTGTTGAGGAGTTTAAAAATGAAAAAATGGTTAGCTGCTATGTTTGCAGCAGGGGTTTTCTTTGTAGGTGGCTTTGGTCAAGCTAGTGCTGCTGACTGGTACTATATCGATGCTGATGCTGACGATGCGGCATGGTTTATTGACAACTCTTCTGTATATAAAACAGATGATGCGGCTACAGTACTTGTTAAAATTAACAATGTAGAAGGCTTTACATATATCTACACAGTACGGATCGATCGCAAAGAAAAAACATGGACAGAACTTGATACAACAGTATATAGCAATGCTGGTATAGCATTGTTATCCAGTAAACAAGCACAAAAACCTACGAAAATTGAACCAGATACCATGGGGGCGGAAGTTATGCAGGCCCTATGGGGGAAATAATCCAACAATTTAATAGAAGCTGATATTCGCTCTGTCTATTTAGATACTCAGAACGTATAAGTAGCCCCGAACTATCCTGAAAGCCTCCATAGTGACCTAAGTCGTTTTCAGAATAGTTCGGGGCTTTCTATATTATTAGTACTCTTACAGAGCGAATATTCATATTCAATCGTGTCAGATTCATTTTTTTCATACAGAGAGAATATTCCAAGGTGAGTGTGTTTTTGTTTTAGGTAGGTGTGTTATTGAATAGATATGACAAAGAGGCTGTAATTAAAACTTAGTTTTAATTACAGCCTCTGGATTAGATTGTATTAACTATTATGATGGGAAAATTTAAATACTTCTTTTAAACTTATAATAACCAGAATTAGTGTAATTCCCCATCCAATTCGAGTTGCTAATAATAAATCATTTGACCAGATATTTAAGCAAGTTGCACCAATAGCTGAACCGATTGAAATCGCAACATTTTGCAGCATTCGTTGCAAAGCTCCTGTACTTCCTTGGATTTCCATAGGACTGGCTTGCATAATACTGGCAATATTAGCAGGTTGAAAGTATCCTCCACCAATACCGTAGATGAATAATCCTAATGTTAAGAGTTGATAAGGCCAGTTAGGATTGATCAGTAAGAGAAAAATCAAGGATATGATAATAATACTTAGACCAATATGGCTAAATAGCTTATTTTTATTGCCGTTATTGATTTTACTGGATATTCTTGAAAAAAGCACCAGCCCTGTAGGAGCTCCTAGAACAAGAAATCCAGTTTGCCCCACTTCTAGATGATATGATTGTTCAAAAATGAAGGGGGGAAGTAAAAAGATCATTGCAGAGGCAAAGCCAAAAGTAACTGTTTGAAAAAGGTAAGAGATTACTTGAGGATTATTTTTTAATCCTTTGATATCGATAAGTGCGTGTTTGTTCTTAAGTTCCATATAGTAAAATATAATTCCGAGCAACAAGCTAGATAGTATCAGGATTATACCAACTACAAATAGATGTGATTTGTTTAATAAAGATAATCCTAATAAGAGAGAAACTAACATGAGAGTGTTTATAGTAATTCCAAGCATATCTAATTGTCGGTTGTTGTTTTTTTCGGAGAGTTTATTGAGAAGGAAATTATTACATGCAATTCCGAGAATTACAAAAGGAATATTTATCAAAAAAATAAGTTGCCAGAAACTTAACGAAAGTATGATCCCGCCTAAAGAGGGCCCTAGAATAGGGCCTAAACCAATCATAATTCCGAGGATACCAATAGAGCTATTTTTACGTTTTTCAGAAACTAAAGTTGTAATTAGTGCGGCAGAAGTAGCTTGTAAAGCAGCCGCTCCTATGCCTTGAAAAATTCGTCCAATAATTAATAAACTGATATTGTTAATTAAGCCACAAAATAAAGAACTTAGACCAAAAAGCACGAATCCTAAATACGAAATTTTTAATTTTCCAAATTTATCGCTTAATACGCCTAAAGGTAGGATAGAGATAGCTAAAGCTAAAGTATAACCGGTTATTGTGAAGGCTGCAATATCAGTTGAAGTTTGAAATTGTTCTTTTAAAAAGGGTAATGCTATATTGATAATTCCTGTATCGAGAGTGGATAATAACATTCCCATACCTGCAACAATTGTTATGAGTAGATCTTGCAATTGTTTATTCATAAAGATTTCTCCTTTTCTTTAAAACTATTAAGTATAATATAATAAGTCTAAAGTCTATAATCAAACGATTCAAAAAATATCGAATCGTTTAGGAGGATGTTTATGTCTATTACAATTCGGTTTAGCGATTATGCTTTGGAAACAAATGAAACGTTAATACAAAGAATACAATTTGTGTATTCCCCTTTAAATGAACTTTTTAGAAGTTTACATGTGCTTTTAAATCCGCGCCATCATGGAACTAATATTGATTGGGTGATTGAGATACAAGATAAACTTACTGAAGAATTTTATGAGAATCTTCATTATTTCCAACTTTTTTATGAACTGGGGGTCTCTCCTATTTTACTTTGTAATTTTCGTTATCATATGACAACGATTGAAGAGGAAATACAAAATTTAAAGAAATTTCTGGTTAATTATCCGACTATTCAATTAATTGAGTATTTGGAGAGAATAATAGATGATAGAGAAAATGCCTTTATTCCAACATTAGCAAAAGGACTAGAGTGGAAAGATTTTTCTTTAAATGAAAATGATCAATTGCTTAAAGATTTGAAGCGAAATGCTACAAGTGTTTATAGGAGATTTTTTTCTTTTATTGATTGGTATAGAAAATCAATTTTTGATGATACTTGGAAAGAAAAATCAATTGAGCAAAAGCTTTTAATTGAAATACAAAAGCAATCTTCATTTTTGAGGGAAAAAGGTTTTATAGAGATGTTTAATCATTTACAAATTGATCGAATCCATTGGGAAAAAGGAGCTTTAGCTATTATTAAACCTTTTAATCAAGAGGTTTATTTAAAGGACAGTGACTCTATTATGTTGTTACCAAGTTATTTTATTTGGCCGCATCTGTTTGTTGAATCTTTTAATCAAGGAATTGCTATTACTTATGATATTGCGGAGCAACCAAGTTATTATAACTCCACACCGGAGGGATTAGTTACTATTTTTAAAGCCTTGAGCGATTCAGTGCGGTTGCAAATTATGAATTATGTTTTGGAAAAACCAAGTACGACACAGTCTTTAGCGCAAATTTTATTAATGACTGAATCAAGCGTATCGAGACACTTACAAATTTTAAAAGACGCAAAGTTATTGAAAGCAAGAAAAGTGAAGAAGTTTGTTCTATATGAACCGACAGAGTTAGTTACTCAACTTATGCCGAATTTCTATCGCTTCTTTCGAAATTAAGAGAAGATGAATTACCATGTTGTGGGTTGATAGAGATAGTTTTCATATAACATTTAGTTTTTCCTTATATACTATTTTGTATATTTTTATATTTTCTTTGAGAGGTATTAATATGAAAAAAACATTGGCAGCTGTTTTGGCAGCAGGCGCATTATTAATCGGCGGTATTGGTAGTGTTGATGCGGCTAATTGGTATACAGTAGGCACAGATAGTAATGGTGTTACTTGGTCTATCGACAACGATTCTGTTAAAAAAGATGATAAAAAAGCGGTAATGGACATTAAAGCTATGGACTACGAAGGTTACCACTACATCGTGACTGAAGAGTTTAATCATAAAAAACGGGAAGTTAAGGATCTTAAGGTGACTCTTTATAACCCACAAGGTTATGTTGTAAAAGAGGAACAAGTTAATAAAAATAGCCGTAAAGTTGAGCCAGGTACGCCTGCGTACGCTGTATTCCAACTTATTTGGGGCGGTAAATAATTGAATCCTACAGACGAGTACACTGTTGATCAGTTTAGGCTTGTTTAGATTGAATGATTTTGTAAAAGCTTCACTGGCGCACGTTCTTTTAAAGAGCGTGCGTTTTTTAGATGAATTATTCATCTTTCTATGGTAAAATGTGATTTATATTACACTTTTTGGAGGTTTTGTGCAAAAGTGTAACAATTCTACATAGTATAAACTTTCACCATAGCGTATACTATAGGTAAGATGCAGAAGTATGGCTTGGGCGCAGTGCTCCGTAGTTTAGCATATTTCGCCCCAATAGGTTTGGTAGTTATAGTTTGTTAGAGGAGGTCCTCATGTCTCAATACGAATTTATCGATAAACGCGTGCCGATTGCACTGGACAATCCATCCATTTATCACGACATTTCCAAGTGTAAAAACTGTACGTTATGCCGTCGCGCTTGTGCGGATGTAATGAGCGTACTTGATTACTACGACCTTGATGCAAACGGCGATGTGCCTGTATGTATTCATTGTGGTCAATGTGCGGCAGCATGCCCATTCGACTCCATGCATGCTAAATCCGAGCTTGAAAAGGTAAAAGCAGCCCTTGCTGATCCTGAAAAAATCGTCGTAATCCAAACAGCGCCAGCAGTTCGTGTATCTATCGGTGAAGGCTTTGGCTATGAACCAGGTACATTCTTGGAAGGCAAAATGGTTGGTGCCTTGCGTAAACTTGGTGCAGACTATGTAGTAGATACTAACTTTGGTGCGGACTTAACTATCATGGAGGAAGCATCCGAGCTTGTGGAACGCCTTAAAAATGGCGGTCAAATTCCTCAGTTTACAAGCTGTTGCCCAGCGTGGGTGCGCTTTGCGGAAATTTATTTCCCTGAATTGATTCCTAACTTGTCTTCTACACGTTCTTGTATCGCTATGGAAGCGGCCATGATTAAAACGTACTTTGCAGAGAAAAAAGGCATCGATCCTCGTAATATCGTATCCGTATCTGTAAACCCTTGTACGGCTAAAAAAGCAGAAACGAAACGGGAAGAAGAAAATGCAGCGGCTCGTTACCACAATGACGAATCCCTTGGCATGGACACAGATATTTCCATCACAACTCGTGAATTCATCCGTTGGATTCAAGAGGAACATATTGACTTCAACACAGTAGAAGAATCTCAATTCGACGACTTAATCGGCATGGAAACTGGCGCATCCATCATCTTCGGTAACACAGGTGGTGTTATGGAAGCGGCGTTGCGTACGGCTTACAAGCTCATCACTGATAAAGAGCCACCTCCATACGCGTTGACTCACCTTGAAGACGTTCGCGGTATGGAAGGCGTAAAAGAGGCAACTGTTCAATTGGGTGATGACGTAACATTGTCCGTTGCCGTTGTTCACGGTGGTAAAAATACACGTGACTTCTTGAATGCATTGAAAGATAGCGGTAAACACTACGACTTCATCGAAGTTATGGCGTGTCCAGGCGGCTGTATCGGTGGCGGCGGTCAACCGCGCACTAAATTGCCGCAAGCTGTGAAAACTAAAGAAGCTCGTATCGGCGGTCTTTACGAAGCTGACGAAAACTACAAATGGGTTGCGTCCTATGAAAATGAAGAAATTCAAACATTGTACAAAGATTTCTTAGGCGAACCATTGGGCCATAAGGCACACGAACTTTTACACACACACTACACAGACCGCAGCGCGGTTCTTGGTACTCGTAAAGACGTAACACCTGAAACATGCCCAACATCCCCTAAATTTAAAGGTTAATGATAGCCGATTACTCAAACAGCAGGCTGTTATAAAGTAATCAAATGTTTATACACTCATAGTAGAGTTAGCCATTTAGGGTATAACAACATAAAATAGAAAATCCTACGGGTCATGAGTGACTTGATACTCACGTAGCCTTTTGTTACAGTGCGGTCACTTTTTAAACGATTCGTAGGATTTTTTTATATAATTATTCAAAATTCACATATTTTTACTGTATAACTTTATTATAATAATTCAGTATAAAAAAAATTATTTTATTATGAGGAAAAGATGAATCATTTAGTGTATAATATAAAAATATACTGTACGGATCAAGAGGGGACTTATGGGTGTTGCATTGGGAGAGCAACATAGAAAGCCCATAATATTCATAATATTGCGTAAGCATTAAGGAGCTTTTAGGAGAGATGAACCAGTTTTTTCGGCGGGTCCTGAGTGGCCTCGCCTTACTAGTTGCTGTCGTTGGTACAACTGGATGCCAACATGAGAGTCAGGCAGAACAAGAAACGGTACGAACCGTATCGTACCGTGCCGTCCTGGAGTCCAACAAACCCGTGTCTGAAAAGGTGGACACTTGGATTGCGGCCATGTCTCAAGAGGATAAGGTGGGGCAGCTGATGATGATCAGCCTTCATGGTAGCACGATAGGACAATCCCAAAAGGATGTGATCCGAAAATACCGTGTCAGTGGCGTTATGCTAACGAATGAAAATCTTATTAATAAGAACCAAGTGAAAACTTTCACCAGCGATATTATGCAAACGGCGATAACCTCTAGCATGGTGACACCCTATATTGCGGTGTATCGTGATCGCATATTGCATGGGAATGAAAGTTTCTTGCGGTTGCCGAAGCCCAATCGGTGGGGGCAATTGCCTATGGATCGTATCATTAACTTGGCCACGCGATCTGCCATTGAAATGCGGGATATGGGCTTTAACTTGGTCATTGGGCCTAATGCTAACCTTGGCGTACCGAATATGTCCTATACATCTGACCCCACGTGGGCAGGTCACATAAACCTTGCCATGGTGGAGCGTTACCAAATTAATCATATGTGGTCCGCTTATAACTACTTTCCGGCAGTGACCTTAGGGGATGCATCCTTTGGATCAGCTAATGAGGCGAAAGCGTATCTCAGCAATAATGATGTAGCCGTTTTTAAACGTCTCATTGCGCAGACGACGGCGAATAGCTATATGCTTGTGATGAGCCACATTCAGATTCCCGCTATCGATAACGAACACTTGGCGAGTTCCTCTAAGCCGATTATAGACGGTTGGCTTCGCAAGGAGCTCGGTTATAAGGGTATCGTTATGACGGACCGTATCGATGTGGGTGCGTTGCAATCCAATCAAAAGATAGGCGATTACGCTGTGGCTTCCATTTTGGCGGGCAGTGACCTCATTCTTGTTGATGCGGATACGATTCATATCGATGAAGTCCATCGTGCGCTGACGCAAGCGGTGGCGGATGGAACGATTACGACCGAGCGCCTTAACGAATCGGTTAAGCGCATTTTATTGATGAAAATGCAAACGCAAATGGATCCATAAGATATTTAAGAATATCAGATTTTGTAATTAGGAATTTATGAATTAGATATTTACCATTAAGAAACTTAGTATAAGAAAATTCAGTAACAATTTAATATGCTTAATATGCAAATGACGTGCTATACCTTTTAGGTAGCACGTCATTTTTAAAATATATGGATTAAACTATATAGATTAAACTATATAGATTAAATTATATAGATTAAAATCTATAGTTTAATATGTATAATTTATCTTATAATGTATAACTTATATAACCACGCCTTATAGGATATGTTGATATCAAAGGTATATGAAAATAAAGTAATCATAAGGCCTTTTATGATGATAAGGCAACACGTATCGCATGAAAGCTCTGATTTGATGCGTAAAAAAATTAACATAATAAAAAGCTATGTTAACTATATGAAAAAAAGTTTAATAATGATTTAAAATTATGATATAATAATTTCCGTAAATAGTTGGAGGTGAGTATATGAATTTTGTGGGACGTGCTGAAATTATAGAGCGTATCCAGTCCCGAATTGCAATGGGCCAAATGAGTTTATGTGTTGTATATGGTCCTCATCGCAGTGGTAAATCCTATGTGGCTTCGCAACTTGTACGCCGTCATAAGGCGATATATTTGGCGGGGCGTATGGCTAATGAATCCGTCCATGTGGCTGATATAAATAGAGCTCTTGAGGCACGTTTTGTTCCTGCTAATGCTCAAGATACATTCGAGCCTGTAGAGAGTTTGCAGCAGGCTTTTGTGAGACTTTTTGAAAGCAGTGTGAAAACACCTCAGACTGTGGTGATTGACGATTATCCATCCTTGGTGGAAGCAGTTCCTCAGTTTCCCATTCACTTGCGCGATTTATTAGATACCTATAAAGATACGAGTCGTTTGAACATCATATTGATGGCTAATGGTCTGGAACAGCTCGATGGCCGCATCATTGGCGATCGCAGCCTTATCGGTCCTTTCGTGTCCGAATATCTCGAGGTGAAACCTTTTTCCTTGGTTGATATGAAATCTTTGGGGCTTCACTATGCAAAGGATGATTTGCGCACCGTCTTTGCCGTAACCGGTGGGTTGCCTGCCTATGTACAATACTTTGATAATGGTGAAAGCATCGATACGAATATTATTAACTTATTCTTCTCAGTAACGGGAGCTCTCTTTGAAGAAACACAATATATCTTGCATCGAGATATGAAAAATATAACCGGAGCCAATGCTATTTTAACGGGCCTTGCTAGCTTGGAAAGACCGTATTACGTGGAGCTTTTACAAGAAAGCCAAATTAAAAGTGGTACCTTTACATCCCGTTTGAACGATCTCATGTCGATGGGACTCGTGGGTCGCATTCAAGCAAGTAACCGTGGGAACGCAAAGTACGCGGATTACCATTTTACGAACAGTATGTTCCATTTCTGGTACCGCTATGTATATAAATACTGGGGCGATATCGTGCGCGGTTATGGCGCTGATGTATATTATAATCATGTAAAACCGCAGCTAAAGGACTTTGTCCAAGCCGCGTGTATTGCGATTTAATCAGACAATTTCAGATTGAATACTACTACCTAAAGATTGAATACTATTACCCAATGATAGTATATTTCCTCTTATAATGACACCACATTGCGTATGTGGTGTCATTTTTAGTAATAATATATTTTCAGCAATTACCCTTTGAATCGCATACGTATGGTGTACTGTGGATGGAAACTAAGTCTCAAATATAACAGAATATAGGGAAATTCCGAGGAATTGCCAATTTGTCAAAACACTCTTTCCGCGGTATTGTGTACATAAGCGCTATGCCATGGCAGGAAAGGGGATTTATGTTATACACAAACGAAGAACCTTTAGTACAAAAAATATGTATTAAAACTGCAAACTTACAACATGACAACTATCAGTCAGAAACGTTAGAAACACAGGCATTACCATCTCATTCTTTACTATCGAAAGCTGATGAGTCTACCCGAAGTATTCCAGAGGAATTGAAATTACAGACCCTTGTCTGTGGTCATCAGGTCTTATCGTCCTTGTCGGACAAGAGTCTCGTGTCCATCTGTCAAAAGCCAAACATGAGGATTCAGACGGTAGGGTATCAGCCGTGGTCCGTTGACGAGCTTCGTCATGATGCGGCACAAATCGAGCTCTGTCGCAGGTATCGACCGCTCATCTTGCACTATACGAATCGCATGGGAAACCGTGAGTTCCGCGAGGACGTAGAGAGCTATCTTTGGGCCATCCTCATAGAATCGATTTATAGCTTTGACTTGAACGGGACCGTACCGTTCCCAGGCTTTGTGAAAGCTGGCATCATGTACGGTTACATGCGGTACTGGAAGCGTGAACGATTGCGTTATCACCGTGAAATTCACATCCCAGATCGCACTACCGATGATGGAGAAGTCGCCTTTGGCATGGATATCTTCGCATCTGGCGAGAATGTGGCGGATATGGTGATGAGTGCCGACGAAGAGCATAGGCTGCGAGCGCGCCTCGTATGGGCCTTGGGCAGACTATCTCCTGATCAACGAGACCTACTGCGCCGTGTCTACGGTGAGTGCCAAAGCTTGGTATCGGTTAGTGAAGAACTGAACTGCAGCCGCCAAGCCATCCAACGGCGTCACGAACGAGCTATTCGGAAGCTGCGTAGGTATTTGAGTACGGACTTTAAGGACGTGCGTGTACATTAGTTATTATAATTTAATTTCTTATTTATATCCTATATATTGCATATTTCTTTTAATCTCGATTAACGAATATACATAAAATATGCAATTCTCAATTTAAATGAGAAAATAATGACACATCAAGGTATATATAACTGTTACAAGATCATAAAGTCATTAAATATACATAAATTTCTATAGTTTTGTATATATATTTACAAATTATACAGACTGATATACAATAAGGTCAGTAGCAGATTAAAGCATGCTAATCTGCTTTCACAGAACACGTGTTCATTGTATTGTTGAAAGGAATGTTCCTGATCAGATTGGAGAGGATTCCATGGCAATAGATGATAAACCAACAGATTTGATGGCTGCTCGGCTATCTAAGGGAGAAGATTTGGATTTGATCTACACGAATCCAAAGAATCACATTGTTTGTTTTATTCCTACCTATCAACCTAGTGGTGGGGACAGTACGAAGTGCTATTTTGTGGATGGACGCGAAGAAATGGTCCATTTGCCGATGCGAACGATTACGCGAGAGCTGGCGATGCAGGAAGGGCTGAGGCCCAATTACATCATGACCAGTGATGGTCGGCGTAGCAGCTATACCGCGCCTAAGACCTATGGTCCGCATCTAACCTTTGCTCATATTAAATGTCGCCGCCCTATCGGCAAGGACGTGGTGTACGGCCTCTTTAACGTGGCTATACCCTATGAATATATCGTTACGGAAGGTCCAGAACCCGATACGAGCTATATTCATGTGGCGGACTTTGCACCCATCTTGGTGTACCAATCCCCGCGTCATGTCAAACACAAATTGAACGAAGCGATGCTAGAACACTGCAACTACGTGCGAAAAATGCTAGCCCGCATCAAACTCAGCCAAAACCCTCAAGTCGTGGCCGAACTATTTATCGCCTGGAGAGACCTAACGAGATAACTCGTTGGACGGTGAAAGTACAAATAGGAGGGTGGAGAGAAATCTGGGAAAGGAGGATAGGCGTATAAGAAAATAAACGAAACTGCGGGAGCAGATGAATTATTGAAAATAAGTTACATATGGCACCTCAATAGAGCTACCTTATATAAGGTGGCTCTATTTTCATATGTTTTTCATTAATGTTAGTGATGTGCTATAATAGACCTAGATTTAATCTCTGAAAAACTAAATCTGCGCCGTTGTGATAGTGGCGCGGTTAAACGGCATTATTTTAGTTTACTAAAGTGCTTTTTAGAGAAGATTTACAATCTCCGCCGTTTTTGGCATTTTAGAACCAGTAAATATCTGTTGTTTCAAAGACAGGGTTAAATTAAATGATCCCCATTAGGGGACGGAAACTTTCTTCCTTTAATAAAACTAATGATTTATACGCACGTTTTATCGTTAAATTAAATGATCCCCATTAGGGGACGGAAACTTACATCTATTTCTGATTTGATATTATGGAATACAATATTTGAAGTTAAATTAAATGATCCCCATTAGGGGACGGAAACATGGTAGATAATGAATATCAAGAAGCTATTGTTAGAAGTACGTTAAATTAAATGATCCCCATTAGGGGACGGAAACTAGTTTCTAGAATCTATTCAGATAAAGAAATCTATGTAAACGTGTTAAATTAAATGATCCCCATTAGGGGACGGAAACTTGTAGAAATAATCTTGAATTGTTCTATATGTATATTCCATATAGTTAAATTAAATGATCCCCATTAGGGGACGGAAACAATAGAAAGGTAGTTAATATGAATAAACAAATTGAAGAAACAGTTAAATTAAATGATCCCCATTAGGGGACGGAAACTTTTTATGGCGAACTTGACACCAATAAAAGAAATTTGATGTATGTTAAATTAAATGATCCCCATTAGGGGACGGAAACGAATTAACTCTGGTCTCCGCATCAGCGATTTAGTCGGTCTAACGTTAAATTAAATGATCCCCATTAGGGGACGGAAACATTAACGGAGTAGCGTCTCCGATCTTTAAATCACCTGGACTTGTGTTAAATTAAATGATCCCCTAATGGGGACGGAAACACTGTGTTCATCGTTGTAAATGAACGCATCATATTGATGAATTGTTAAATTAAATAATCCCCTGATGGGGACGGAAATACGTTACCATTCAACATGACATTAAACATCTTGAATCGTGCTAGTTAAATTAAATAATCCTCATTGGGGGACGGAAACCAATTAACATATAGCCCATTATTCCTCGTCCTCCTTAAGTTAAATTAAATAATCCCCTGATGGGGACGGAAACCAAAGACAACTCCTGTTGTCATCATTGAAATTACAGCTAATGGTTAAATTAAATAATCCCCATTGGGGGACGGAAACGAATACCATTTTTTTGTATTCTTTACCCTCTACTTTTTCGTTAAATTAAATAATCCCCTGATGGGGACGGAAACCATAAAACCCAGCAATAATCATTAGCGTTCATACTACGTGATTATTAAATTAAATAAACCTCTGATGAGGACGGAACCCCTTTTTCTTGGCCGCTAGTTTTGCCGTCATTGAACACATATTGAGAGTTAAATTAAATGATCCCCTTTAGGGGGCGGAAACATATGGAAATCATCATTAATGATATGCAGCAATTCATGTCTAATGTTAAATTAAATAATCCTTTTACGGGACCGGTTCTTATGTCAAAAACTCATATAGGTACAAAAATATAGCCAGTATATTCTTTTTAGTGGATATACTGGCTTTTTGTATAAATTAGATAGTTTTCTATTGGTTTTAATCAGAAATGAATATATAATGAAATCGATAGACTGTGAGTGTTATATATTCAGATATGCGTAACATAGAAAGGAGGGATTTTATTGTCTGATAATGTAGAGATTATGTCTATAGAGTTGGTTATAGTTGCAGATCTATCTATCAAAATTGTACAGTCTATAGGTAGTGTTTTACATGGTGTACTAATGGAGCTTGTGGGAACAGAGTATGCAGGCCAATTACATGAGACTGGTTTACGTCCTTATAGCCAATATATTTACTTTGATAAACATAAAAAACAATATATATGGCGTCTTTCAGCTGTAACAGCTGATGCAGTTAATCGTATAGTAAGACCTACGTTAGAAATGCCTGAGAAAATCTTTTTAAAGCAAAAGCGAGGTTATTTATATATTAAAGACAGAACCATTTTGGAAGAGACATCTTATGAGGCTTTGATACATAAGTTCTGGAGTAGTGATGCATTCTACTCTCAGACCAAGTTACAGTGCATGAGTACCACAAGTTTTAAAGTAGATCAGCAATATACAATCTTCCCCGAAGCATTTCGTATATACCGCTATTTATTGCGTCAATGGAATCACTTTAGTACTTTTGGAACGATGGATGCTGATTCCCTTATAGATACTTTTGAGAAGGGAGTATTTATACGAGACTATAATCTACGTATGGGAATTTATAGTCTTGAAGGCATAAAGATAAGAGGATTCCGAGGTCAAATTGTTATGCAATTTAAAAGAAATATAGAATTGCAAAAAATTTTGGCACTATTGAGTTATTATAGTCAATTTACTGGACTTGGTATTAAAACGGCACTTGGTATGGGTGGTGTGAAGTGTGAAATTATAGAATAGTTTCCACTAGAAATATATGAATGTTAAAAAGCTAATATTCATATATTATTGGCTTTATCTGAATTTATAGATAGAGTTTTTCGTACAGTTTTACTTGTTTATCTAGGTATAGTAGATAGTATCTTAATTGTCTAAATATGGTATTAAATGAGAAGAATTGACATGGATATTATGGTATGGTCTTAGACTAAGGGTAATAAGGGTAGATGATTGATTATATTTTTCTTTAAACTCAAATGAAAAGAAAATGAACTTAATTGTTGACGTAAAATCTATAAACCCTTATAATAACTGTGATCTTAGAAAAATCATTTACCACTAGTATTTACCTATGCTCATCGACATTTTAGAGCCAATGGGAGTACAATTTGACCGTTTACGGTGTGAGGTTTGCCAAAACCTATTTTTAAGCCCCATGAATACTGGCTTTCTAAGACACGCTGTTGCAACAGTGCTTACCGTTTACGGTATTGAAACCAACTCGGTCTTAACAGCAGTAGCGATACTGTTGGAATTTGTTGCAACAGTGCTTACCGTTTACGGTATTGAAACCATCTATATTCGACCATTTTTTCAACTCTCTTTTCCGTTGCAACAGTGCTTACCGTTTACGGTATTGAAACTGACCACTAAATGCATACTCATCAGTAAGTGCTATATTAGAAAGTTGCAACAGTGCTTACCGTTTACGGTATTGAAACTATAATTTTATTTCAATTCCTTGTCTTATTGAGCTGAAGTTGCAACAGTGCTTACCGTTTACGGTATTGAAACTGACATTTGATCAGATAGATAAAATTATTCAAGAAGGTTGCAACAGTGCTTACCGTTTACGGTATTGAAACATTTCGACCGCCCCATCGGGACGGCCTTCCCAATCAGGTTGCAACAGTGCTTACCGTTTACGGTATTGAAACTGTCCAATCAAGCTTGGAGCTATGATTAGAATGTCTACAAGTTGCAACAGTGCTTACCGTTTACGGTATTGAAACTTATCGGAGTTGAGCCAGCTCCACGCATCAATTAGTTTTTTGTTGCAATAGTACTTACCGTTTACGGTATTGAAACTCCATTAGATCGTTATGGATATACCCTTCTGTTGGGCGTTGCAACAGTACTTACCGTTTACGGTATTGAAACTGGCATACGTTAGCACTAGATGCACTTGTTTTATCGTTGCAACAGTACCTATCGTTTATGGTATTGAAATCTAGCATATGCAATTACACACATATTTTATTTACCCTCGTTGCAATAGTACTTACTATTTACGGTATTGAAACTGCATTTCGTTCAAGGGAACTTCTTGCTTCATTAAGTGCGGTTGCAATAGTATTTATCGTTACGATATGTGTATACTACAGATGGTGAGGTAGAAGTGGCACAGCACAACGATGAAATCTACCATATTGCAGTTATCTATACAGATTGAAGGTAAATAAAGGTGATAAGGGGTTGCACTATATTTTTATATCTAATAGAAAACGAGTGAATTTTTTGATTCACTCGTTTTTTTAGTCTTAGTTTTTTTGAATTTGGTTATATTAGATTTCATCCTATACTAAAGATGTAGCCGATAAGCGGTAATAATTTTAATATGCTTAGGGTATCTTAGTTTTGTATTAAATCATTGGTAGCTTGTTGGGGATTGTAGAAAATATGTATAGTGTTAGGTATAGGAGGTAGTATATGAACGTTAATTGGAATGGATTATCCCAATAATAGTATATTTAGTTGTAATGATAGGAGGGATGTTATGTCACCTTTAGCAGTGGATTCTGCAGTAGCAGTGTTAGTAGCGGTGCTTGATGCACTTGAAGAGTAATTTTATTTATGTATGTTGATCGGTTAAAGTGTGTAAGGTGGTGATATTTTGAGTAAGTATAGAATTGGATTAGAAAAGTAATTATTTTGTTAAATTGTATAGACAGTTAATCATATGTCAGGCTTCATACTATCTCGAACAGAGCGTAGTAAGTGACCTCGGTTTTTTGGATTCGTTAAGTTTTAGTACATAGTATTATTGTATAATTGGTGTAGATTTTGATTTGGATACAAGAAAGTTAAAGGACCTAGTGCATAGAGATATGTGACTAGGTCCTTTAGTTTATTAAAAGGATACCTCTATTGTATATAAAGGTATCCTTTTAATCGTATAATTTTATAAATATTAGATACTAGGTGCATGAATGAGTGCTGTTTTATAAATTGTTTCCAGTTGCTTTTTTAACGGACTATCATCTGTAATTCGGACTGCACATCCTAGTTTTAATAAATGTCGTAAGATATCTATTTCCTGGAAGGGAAGATAGCTAACTTCAATGGTAAACTCTTCATCGTTGATATCTTTAGCTTGAATTGTATAGTTGCTAAAATAGTTAAAGCAACGATCAACTGCATTGTTTGCATCGTACAAGGTAAATGTTACGGTTCGCTTTGATTCATCTCTATAGTTAGCATATATAGTTTCTATATCTTCTAGTCGTGGTGCAGCCGTTTTTATGATATTAGATTCATTGCGTAGTGGATAGTCTAAAAAGGTATCCGTTGCATGGTCATAGGCAATAAGTGTATAGCCATTGCTTCCTACAGAGTATTCTATCCGACAAGGAGATAGCTCCTTATCTTGAATCATGATACGTTCGTTATTTTGGATAGCTTGTAAGCACTGGGTGATTACTTGCATTGTTAACGGAGTATCGTCTGTCATGGTTGGAACACGTGTCCATGATCCTCTTGGAAAGGTAGTGTCTACAGTTTCTAATTCAGTAGATAATATTTGACATAGCTCTGGTGAAAGCAGCCAGTTAGCTCGAGTATCAGAAATGAGGTCCTTTAAGAACATTCTTTCAGCATCAGAGATAATAACAAGAGGTAAATCTGGAAGGATGGACTCAACCTCTTCACCATTTTCATTTGGCTCTACTAATGCATCGGCTAGAAATTGCTCATAATCATCATTCCGCAATACTTTTTTGTATGGGGCTGGCGTGAGCAGCCTACGATGATTAATTAATCCTTCTATATCTTGTTTTGTATGGACAACACCATTAATTAAGTCTAATTGCAATTGGTATTGTGTCGTAAAGGTAATAGCGTTGATATCGTTTAAAACGGATGATACATAGGTACCATCTAAGTCTTTGTCTTTTTTTGTTTTGTTATTATCAGATTCTTTTCTTTGAAGTGGATGAAGGAATCGATTAATTTTCTTTCGCTTTTTATATCCTTCTGGTTCTACAAAATCTATATTTAAAGAGGCGTATAAATTATTGTAGAATTTATCCTTAATACTGGATTTGTTTGTGTATGTAATATATACATAAGGTAAATAGCTACGTAATTGCGGTAATAATTGTAATGCATCTTGTACTTCTAGTTGTAATTCTATATATTCATCTGTGCTTGAGAGCACTGTTAGTGACTCTTTGAAATGACGAATAAATTTATCGTAGACCAAATCATAATCTTTTAAGGTCAAGAAGTGAATGATACAAGTATCAAATGTTTTATCTTTTGTTTGTATTTGGGGTACAGTATTAGTACTGTTATATTTTGTAACCTCAAGAGACTTGATGCGATCGATACGATTCCATTGGATACGTCCATTATTAATACTACATAGCATATTTTTATTTTCCCCATAATAGGTTTGTAACGCTAATGGACTAACGATTTCCCTAGGTTTCCCAGATTCATAAAAGGATAGACGCACCTTTTTTTGTCGATGTAAGGCATCGGCTAAAGGGTAGAAAATATCTCCATCAATTACATTATTTGGGTTATTATCCTTGAAAGAAAAATATGTATTATTAAAGTCATAGTACATACACTTTTGTTGGTCTTTTAAAGAAAAGTCATTAATTAAATACATAATTTTCTTGAGTAAGATATGACCTGCTGCTGAAGTAATAGAAACATTAGTATAAAAGAATACTGCCATTGCTAGCTCTTGCAACTGCTGTTTTGATAGTTCCTCTATAATAGTTGGTTTTATTGAATATGTATAGCCTTTTGTGAGCTCTGTTTTGGTGATAGCACCTAAAATTTCTAATGTCTTTACTTGGCGTTGAATATATTGTTGGTCAATAATGCAAGGTGGCTCTTGTTTTTTATTTCGTTGTTCATATAGGTTTTCTACTAAATCAATATAGTGATCCAAGTATGGTTCTTGGTTTAAATTAGTATATAAATCTGTAATAGTTACATCATCGTTTGCTCCAATATATGATAAGATGCAGAGCTGTACATAAATTTGTTCTGGAACGGCAGCATATAATTCATATAAATTGTTAAGATAATTATAGCCATCTACAAAATCATCTTTTGCCAAATGATGAATGGATGTTTTCCCAATTCTTTGCGTGTAAATGTGACGTATGATATCAAAATAATCAAGGCGACGAATCACATCGTCGTGCTGACTTTCTTTGATACCACGAACTGTTGCTTTACCTCTATTATGGTTCCCGAAGGTTAAGCTGCGGATAAATTGGCGCATACTAGCTAAATCATTTAGATAATTAGTTGTTGTTGCCATTATTGACTCCCTTTTAAATATGTACATTCCCGACTGTACAAAACGATTCTTAATTATGAATATAACATGATACAATATAAAATGTAAGGATAAAATTCGAGGTTAGGTTCTGATAATGCACGGATGACTAAGTGTGGTTAATCAATTAATGTAGGTTTGGTGAAAGCTATGGCAATTCATAATATATTTTTATCTTTTTTGAGTAAGGTGTCTAATACGAGTATAAAGACGATTGTAAATACAGATATAGAAGATGCTATTCGTAGTAGCATTGCCACGAATGAGTCGTCTTTGAAATATATTTTATACCATACATGGAAGGATGAAAAAACAAGAGATATATCCTTTGATAAGATATATTTATTATGTACTGATGGTGTAATGGCACATCAAAGTAATAGTCCATCATCTTATGATATCTTTGTTAATCAAATGTGTAAGTTTTATAACGTGATGGGCCACAATGAGCAGGCCTTTTTTGATGCTCTTGATCATGTCCCATGTGGTACAGACTTAGATGATATTAGTCGTATTAAGTCTAGCATCATTGAGATGTCAAAGAAGATTCTTGATTTTAAAGATACTTTCACCAATGATAAAGATGAGGTCCGCCTCTATATGGATATCACTGGTGGCCCACGCAATGCAGCTATGATTCTCCTTGTTATTAGTAGACTGCTCGCCTATCATGGTATCATTGTTGATGATGTATATTACTCTGGTTATAAGGAGATTGAGAACGGCCCAGGAGAAATTACAGTTCATAAAGTGCTAGATATTTATGAGCTTTTTGATATTATTGCAGGATTTGAAGAGTTTAAACTATTTGGTAGTGCCAAAAAATTAAATACTTACTTTAAGTCTCCTGAAAATATTGGAACAGGTAATATTGAATCGACTGCTACCGCTACAAAAAAATTGCTAAAAGCTATGGACAGCTTTTCAGAAGCTATTAATATTTCAAGCCGTGGTGCATTTGAAAAATCTATAGCTCGTCTTGATGATAGCTTATCCTTAGTACATAGTATGGCAAATAATACAGATAACAATAAGACCTTTGACCAAGAATTAATTGAATTATTGCATAAACCTATTGAGCAGTCGTATACTACCCTTTTACAACATCATCGTAATCATGCCTCTGATGAACTAGCCTATATTGACTGGTGTTTAGATCATGATTATTTGCAACAAGCACTTACTTTATTTTGTGAATATGTACCGGAATACGCAGTAGATAAAGGTATTATAAAGTGTGATTCACTCGTGTTTAATGCATATTATGAAGATACGCAACAGAATAAAGAAAAGAGATTGCTCCAAGCTGCTATAAAAGCATGGAATAGAGCGGGAAATAATATTCATTTTAGTACATTTTATAATGTAGTCATGCCCGATCATGATAAGAAAACTTCTGAAAAAGATGCACGGTCTATGCCTATGCGCTTATTTAATTCTATTAATAACGCTCGTATGCAATACTTGGCAGCTATGATAAATGCAAAAAAAGATGAAGTAGCTCCTAATATCGATAAAGTAATTACTTATTATATTAAATTCGTAAGAAACGAAAAAAAGAAAATACAAATTGTTGAAAGAGACCTCCAAAAGCAGAAAGAACGTATTCATCTGATGGTGGATGAAGAAACTACTAAACTTAGAGAAAAATGTGAGGTTCTTTTAAATCAATATGGGTTTACACTTTATTTACAAGACGATAGATATGCTGAAAATTATACATTATTAGAATATATCTTGTTTTTGCAAGATATTCTTGAAAGTGTAGAGAATATAGAAGCCTTTAATAATATCTTAGAGTCATTACGTAAAAATATAATATCTGAAGTCTTAAGTAAAGAGGAATTTAAAGAGTATATTATTTGTGATGCAGATAATTCTTCATTTAGGTTGAAAAAAACAAGTATGTTAGCGCGTAATGTGGTATGTAATGCTATATTAAATCATTTAATTGAAGAAAAGAAATATAAGGCTTATAAAAGTTTGATTATGCATCAGTTACCAGATACTAAAGATAGTGCAGTTACTGCGGCTGAGCTTTTGTTATCACAGAAAAAGTCTAATCATAGAGGAGTTCCTTTATTTGAGGTCTCTGGCGTGTACATTCCACATGTTCTATTAGATGATATAGCTAAGACTATGAAGTTTATTGAACAATACTTTGAGATAAAAAAAGCACGTAATGATAGTAATCATGCGAATAAAGAAGTATTATGTAAATATACTACTTCACAAGAATTGCTAGATGAGATGCGTAAATGTGTGGCAATGGCAAGAGAATTGAGTAGA
The DNA here is from genome assembly GCF_002005185.1 of Veillonella parvula. Lineage (GTDB taxonomy): Bacteria > Bacillota > Negativicutes > Veillonellales > Veillonellaceae > Veillonella > Veillonella parvula_M. The sequence goes on along the minus strand of NZ_CP019721.1, from coordinate 557,108 downwards.
AAATAGGATATTTAATATAAGAGGCTATAGATAGTAATAATCTATAGCCTTTTGGTTTTTATGAAATTATTGTTGATTATACGTACAGATATATTCACGAACCTTACGAATATCATTAAGACATTGTTTTAACTCCCTTTTTATGTCTTCACTTTCAATAAACTGGCCCCGTTTTTCTTCACGTGCATGTGCCGTATCATTTCGACTACCTTTTAATGTTCTATAAAGGTTTAATATGCGAGCTACTTGTGTTATTTTTTCTGGATTGCTTTTTAATACTGAATTAAGTGTGAGTCCATCTATTCCATAAAGTTGATGGGGGAATAAATCTATTGGATATTGATATGATACAAAATTAGCAAATAGAAAACGATATATATCATCATTGTTTGAGTTCGTGAAGATTGAAATAAATGCATCTCTTACCTTAAAGAGTTTATTAGTGTCGTTAAGTGTAATTTCATATTGATCATTAACTGTTACAACATCGCTAGGTAAATCTTTAATTTCTTTTAATTGATGTACAAGTGCAGCAGTAAAATATCTTCTAATATCTTTACTGAACTCATTTATACCTACAATAGATTTGGTATTTATACCTATATTACTGATAAGTCGCAGTAGCTTACTAGGCACATTAACATTATTATTGGTAAACGTTTTGTATTTCAAATAATTATGTGGCTCTTTTTCTGCTTCTTTTAAGATTATTTGATTAATATCGTTTATTAGTTGCTCCTCAAATTTAGGGTATTGTGTATCCTCTCTAGTAATGTTAGTGCTAGTGTTATTTTTCTTGTCTTTTAATACTTCTTTGATAATTCGCTTAGACTCTTTTGAAAAATCACCACTAAAGTATTTCAGTAATACGCTTTTTATTTTATTATTAATCTTAGTCGCTCTATTGTTTACGATTTCCATTGTTTTGGCGGTATACTCATTAATCGTATTAAAGTTCTCCATAGAGGCACTCAATTCATTGTCTGAGTCTGTAGGGAAGATTGTGTCATCTAAAATAATCATTTTAGATTCTAAAATAGCACGAGGTACAAATTCAGCGAATAGTGCTAAGGCTTGCTGTAAATAACCATTATCTAGGCACCAATCAATGTATGCTAAATCGTCTTCTTTATTAGCTAGCACTGTTTTATAGTTATTTTGAATTTTGCCACTCATTAATTTGAGTGCCTCAATTTCAAAGTTTTTATGGTTTTCCCTATTATTTGCAGGTATTTCTTGTTTAGAGGATTCGATATCTGTTAAAAGTTTATGAATGTCCTCCATGGATCTTTGGAATATACCGCGACTAGATAGACGAACGGCTTCTGAAAAATCTCCCATGCTAGAGATTAGTTCTTTGATTTGGACATCGGGATTATCTAAGGTGTTTACATAGTTTTTTAAGGTATCAACACTACCAAATTGGTTGAACTCAGCAAATCCTGTAATCATATCGTAAATATTATAGATGGAGTTCCCTTCATATACTCGAACTATGCTATTGTTATTTGCATTTACATTGGCATATAAAATAGATCCAATTTCAATACCTTGAAAAGCTACTAGTCTAATGATGGCAATCATCAGCATAATAGCTGTTCGTGGGCCACCAGATAAGTCTACATGTAAGATAACCCTGTCATCAGATGACTTGCTTTTATAATATTCCATTATAGCTTGAGACATATCTATAATGCTGTCCTTTAGATTGTCTATATAGTCGATGTCACCACAATCTATATAATTAATTGTTTCTGGGCTCCACGTAATAGGTATACTTGTTTTATTGATATAATCACACATTTGCTCTTCAAATACGTTGAGGCTTGATATGGTAGATTCTTTAAATGTATTCTCCATTTCTGGTGATTTAAAAAAGAATAGCTTATCTAATTTGAAAGTGGAGTTCTCTTTTCTTTTATTATGTAAAAGATACTTTAAAGCTGATTCATTGGTTTGACGGATGACATTAAAGGGAGCTATTTCAGTAAGATTAACAACCGTTTTTTCTAGCTTTTGCGGATTATATGGATTATTTTTCGTATGTAAGGTGCTTAAAAATGTTAGGTAAATATGATGTTCCATAATATGGCTCCTAGAGAATCGAGAATAAAAAATGAAGCTTTTATGAATACTATACCAAATTTTATATAAATTACATAGAGCCTAGCCCACAGTAAAATAATAGATATATAAGCGAATCTTAAAATTTATGTTTACGTCTTAGTTTTCTTGAATAGGGATATATGGGTTCACATTTTATAATAACCTTGTAACCTATATACAATACCTTTTGATTCGTAAAACTAAAGATTCGTTCTACTTTTATGAACTCATAGGTAGACTGGATTGGTTCATACTTTAGATGGTTAATTTAAGTTTATATAATAAGGAGGTAACATGTGTAGAAAGATTGGTCGTGTAGATTTGTAATTGTGTTATTCGAAGCTTTTAATATAGGAGGAGGTGTTTGTATGGGACTATTTGTTGAGTTTGGTTTAGTTCATGTTTGTGTTGAGGAGTAATTTTGATCATTATAATTGAATCTGATGTTAATTAGACCTATTCATATGATGTCATATGAGTAGGTCTTTTATATATGTAACATTCGGTCACAATCATTTTCTACTGTAATAAATGTATTATAAAATTTGCTGAATATAAGTTTTATCTGTATTTGGCTAAGATGATCAAAAAAGAAAATGATGAGGAATATTGACGCCAAATTCAAAAAACCTTATAATAACTGTAATCTTAGAAAAATCATTTACCACCAGTATTTACCTATGTTCATGAGCATTTTTAATCTAAGGGGAGCACAAACTGACCGTTTTCGGTATGAGGTTTTCCAAAACCTATTTTTAAGCCCCATGAATACTGGCTTTCCAAGAGACACTGTTGCAACAGTACTTACCGTTTACGGTATTGAAACTTATGGCTACTGCAGAAGTAGATCCTGTTCTTAAATTGTTGCAACAGTACTTACCGTTTACGGTATTGAAACTCTCATTTTATTTACCCTCTTTATACATATTCAAAACAAGTTGCAACAGTACTTACCGTTTACGGTATTGAAACCTATGGAACTATAAACAAATTTGCTGATTTTTTAGGTAGTTGCAACAGTACTTACCGTTTACGGTATTGAAACCATCTTGAAAAGTTCACTACCAGTACATATAAAACCACTGAGTTGCAACAGTACTTACCGTTTACGGTATTGAAACTGGTGCAGCAAACAAACCTACATAAGTATTCAATTTTTGTGCTGTTGCAACAGTACTTACCGTTTACGGTATTGAAACTTTAGATTTAGATACCATCTCTGACACAGCATCTCGTTGCAACAGTACTTACCGTTTACGGTATTGAAACTCGATATACCTCAATGGGTATGTATTGACATCCTAGGAAGTTGCAACAGTACTTACCGTTTACGGTATTGAAACCTGTACCATTGCAAATGTTTTCATCTGCTAATGGTAAAGTTGCAACAGTACTTACCGTTTACGGTATTGAAACCTAATACCATGGATTAACGAAGACTCTTAGTAATAAGGTTGCAACAGTACTTACCGTTTACGGTATTGAAACTCTGTGGTGAAGTTATAGTAGACGATGTATTATTTAAGTTGCAACAGTACTTACCGTTTACGGTATTGAAACAACCAGGCGATAAGGTAGCAGTACCTATCTATCGCGTTGCAACAGTACTTACCGTTTACGGTATTGAAACGGACACGACTAATGAACAAATAATTAGTGTACTCTTTCGTTGCAACAGTACTTACCGTTTACGGTATTGAAACTTACCAACCTTAAGAACCATGGCTTCATCAAAACTTCGTTGCAACAGTACTTACCGTTTACGGTATTGAAACTTTATTCCTTTCGATAAACTCAATAATATGAGTAATGTTAGTTGCAACAGTACTTACCGTTTACGGTATGCGCCGAAGGGTGCGAGACAGCAGAGGCGCAAAGCGACGATGAGGTCCGCACATCTCAAGTACCTGAACGAAGTGAAGGTAAAACGAAGGTGATAAGGGATTCAGCCTACCGTTTACGGTATTGAAACGCAATCATGCATACCAATACTGCATATTGCAATGTATTAAAGTTGCAACAGTACCTACCGTTTACGGTATTGAAACTTTACTCCTTTCCCGAAGATTTCACGAACTTCTTCGAGTTGCAACAGTACTTACCGTTTACGGTATTGAAACTCCATAAGCATTGCATTCTGTGCTTGCATTGCGGCAAGGTTGCAACAGTACTTACTGTTTACGGTGTTGAAACAGCCAGATGGGCCGGGATTCTTCGAAAGTATTATATTGTTGCAACAGTACTTACCGTTTACGGTATGCGCCGAAGGATGCGAGACAGCAGAGGAGCAAAGCGACGATGAGGTCCGCACATCTCAAGTACCTGAACGAAGTGAAGGTAAAACGAAGGTGACAAAGTAACAGTTTTTATCGTTTATGATTGTGTATTTTCATATTTAATGTAAAAGGGTGAATCTTTAGATTCACCCTTTTTTGCGTCTTAGTTTTTTTGAATATGGACTCGTCGATTTTCATTCTATAATTATTTTGTAGCCCAAAGGGAAATACTATGAATTATAAAGATGATAGTTCGCCTTAGTTTTTATGAATTCAATTGTATCTTTGATAAGGTTATACTATGGATAGTTAATTTAGTCATATGAGTTGGGAGGTAATGAATGACTTGTAGAATTGGATATTTGAAATTGTAAATGTCAAAGGATTTGTTTTGTTTATATGTATTTTAGGAGGAATTAATATGCTACCATTATTTGCAGCAGCAGCGGCCGCAGCCGCATGGGAAGGTTTTGCAGCAGGTGTATTATTAGGTGTGTCCGTATATCAAGCCGTTAAGTCTGATGACTAGTTGTTGGTTGATATATTAAGAAAGGTAGATGATAGTATGTATCCATATATAGGCTTTGCCGTAGGATTAATAGTATGTAAATTATTTGAGGACTAATGCAAGGAGAAAATAGTATGAAACAATTGTTACAATACAAATTAGTAGAAAACAGGAGATGTAAGTTTTAAGGATTGTATTAAAAGGTTTTAATTGTAATGAGGTGAAAATATGGATGAACTATTGGATCTAGTAATAGAAATAGCTGTTGATGAAGCAGTAGATTTTGTACTAGACGAATTATTTGATTAGGGATAGGTGGGTGTTGTTCATGTCAGCTTTAGTAGGATTATTATTGTTGTATATATTCGCTTGGTATCTCGAGGATTAATAGTAAAAGTAATGATGGAATTTAATTGTATATAGGCCTATTCGTATGATGTCATATGGGTAGGTCTTTTTTATATGTTGCAGATAGACTAAATCCTTTTCTAAGGTATTAAAATTAATTTAAAGCTTGCTAAACTTAGATAATACCAGTATTTTAATAAAAATAGGACAAAAAGAAAATGATAAAGAATATTGACGTAATATTCAGAAACCCTTATAATTACTGTAACCTTAGAAAAATCATTTACCATCAGTATTTACCTATGCTCATCGGCATTTTTGATCAAATGGGAGCCCAATCTGACCGTTTACGGTGTGAGGTTTGCCAAAACCTATTTTTAAGGCCCATGAATACTGGCTTTCTGAGGCACGCTGTTGCAACAGCTCTTACCGTTTACGGTATTGAAACTACCTTCTCGCCTGGTTTAATAGAACGAGATGTTGCAGTTGCAACAGCTCTTACCGTTTACGGTATTGAAACTGGCATCTTGGCAAACGCAACTAAATCTATCGGCATCGGTGGTTGCAACAGCTCTTACCGTTTACGGTATTGAAACTGCCAAAATAAAATAATTTTAATTAATTAAATGAGGGTTGCAACAGCTCTTACCGTTTACGGTATTGAAACGTATTCAACGCCGTGATACATATGGTCATATGACTAGTTGCAACAGCTCTTACCGTTTACGGTATTGAAACTTAAAAAATATCGATGTTGTATGTTGAAAGTTTTCTATCGTTGCAACAGCTCTTACCGTTTACGGTATTGAAACCTTGAATATAACCAACTTCGATGTCTTCTACATCAGTGTTGCAACAGCTCTTACCGTTTACGGTATTGAAACAAAATCTAAAGTCATCTTTTCGATCTTTTTGTTCATGTTGCAACAGCTCTTACCGTTTACGGTATTGAAACGAGAAATAACTACCTAAAACTAATTGTGCAATAGCACAAAGTTGCAACAGCTCTTACCGTTTACGGTATTGAAACAGTGCACAAGACAGTTCACCCTTTCTCTTTATTTTAATTGTTGCAACAGCTCTTACCGTTTACGGTATTGAAACCGCTTATTTTCTTGTATTAAATATTCTAAATCTTTTTTGTTGCAACAGCTCTTACCGTTTACGGTATTGAAACCTATATTCAATGGAGAGTCTCACCGATGAGAATTATGTTGCAACAGCTCTTACCGTTTACGGTATTGAAACCTATAGCGTTCTTTATCTACATACATCGTATCCATATCGTTGCAACAGCTCTTACCGTTTACGGTATTGAAACTCAATTAAATCAGTAGCGTTCCATTCTTCTTGAAGTTGCAACAGCTCTTACCGTTTACGGTATTGAAACCGCACAACTTCAGCTGGTACTAATAAATCGCTACGTTCTGGTTGCAACAGCTCTTACCGTTTACGGTATTGAAACGATTACTATCTTTATCATGGTGTTTCAGAATGATTTGGGAGTTGCAACAGCTCTTACCGTTTACGGTATTGAAACTTGAAAACCGGACGGTATACATCGACGCCTTCCACCTTGTTGCAACAGCTCTTACCGTTTACGGTATTGAAACTTGAAAACCGGACGGTATACATCGACGCCTTCCACCTTGTTGCAACAGCTCTTACCGTTTACGGTATGCGCAGAAGGGTGCGAGACAGCAGAGGAGCAAAGCGACGATGAGGTCCGCACATCTCAAGTACCTGAACGAAGTGAAGGTAAAACAAGGGTGATAAGGGATTCAGCTTACCGTTTACGGTATTGAAACATCGGTTGCACACGTTTATCACTAGCGAATTTCGCGATAGTTGCAACAGTGCTTACCGTTTACGGTATGCGCAGAAGGGTGCGAGACAGCAGAGAATCAAAGCGACGATGAGGTCCGCACATCTCAAGTACCTGAACGAAGTAAAGGTAAAACGAAGGTGATAAAGGATTCAGCTTACTGTTTACGGTATTGAAACTCTTTATCAATTTCAGTAGCTTTAGGTAAATTTACAGTTGCAACAGCTCTTACCGTTTACGGTATGCGTCGAAGAATGGGAATATCTAACTTAAAAATTACATAATAATAAAGAACTGTGTTCTTGTGTATGTTACACAAAGATACAGTTCTTTTTTTGTTCCTAGTTTTTCTGATTAGTTTACTTTTAGTATGATTCGTATAATGAACTCAACAAGTTTAATTGGTCTTATATAGGAGGTAGTATATGGCAATGTTGTTTTTAACTTTATTGGTGTGGTTTGTATTACCATCACGGAATGATTATTAAGGAGGGTATTATGGAAAATTTACAGCAAGAATTAAAGTCTATGTTGTCCTTATCAGGGCGTATGAATCGTCGCTCTTATTTTATGAATTTGTTGATGATTATTGGTATTGGCTATCTTGGGGGCCTTTGTATTAGTCTTGCCCCTGTATCAAAGTTTTTCTGGGTATTGGGTTGGTCAATCATAGGGTATTCTGTTGTTCGAGAGTTAGCTATTGCATCGCGGCGTATTCATGATTTAAATGGACCAACTTATTTAGCAGGTATTTATATTGTAGCCGCTATAATAGCTATTTTTGAGCCCACTTTGGCTAAAATAATGGGATTTGTAAAAATTGGTTTAGTGCTTATGCCAGGGGATGAAGATCCTAATAATTATGGTGAAAGACCGGATTCAATGATTGTTGTTTAATAAAGGAGTAAATGGAATGACTGGCTTCATAGGGATATTTTTGTGTGGGATTGTATTGCTTATGATTTTTGATTCTCTGACTAATGGTAGAAAGTAAAGATACAGGAGGTTCTGATGCGGTATCTTATTTCTTATGATATTTCCGATACTAAAATTAGAAATAAGGTAGTTAAGTATTTAGAATCCTTCTGTTACCGCGTACAGTATAGTGTGTTTTTATGTGTTCATGCTCACGTTAGAGTAGAAACGATTGCCAAAAAGCTCGAGGTACTAACACAAGGGGATGAAACACGGCGCCTCCTCATCGTCTCTATTTCTGACACAGCTAAGACACCTATATGGTGTAATAAAATGATTCCATTAACAGAGGATAAGATGTTGATTATTTAATTTTTTAGGAGGTTGTGATGTTAGAAACTTTATATGTAATGACACCTGGTATATCGATACGGCAAGATGGAGGATTGTTAGTACTTGAAAAAGATCATTCTGTTATTAAAGAAATTCCTATAGCGACTGTATCAAATCTTGTATTAGGTCGAACGATTCAAATTTCTACGCAGGTTATGTTTTCTTTAGTGAAGCAAGGTTCTCTCATTCAGTTTGTAGATCATAAGTATCAGCTTGTAGGGACCTTAGGGGATGAGCATACGACTTTACAACGTTTATTGTGGCAAGTAGCATGCTTTCAAAATCAAGAATTTGCCTTAGATGGGGCAAAATATATTGTTCGTCGTAAGATTAAAGGTCAGATAGCCTTGTTGAATCAGTACAAAAAGAGTAAGTGCATTCCAAATTTTGTGGTCGTACATAGAACGATGCAAGCATTGCTGAAACGTGTAGAAAGAACAAAAAAAGTAGACACATTACGTGGTATAGAGGGTTTAGCATCTAGGACTTATTTTTCTGTATTAGGGCATGTATTATCTGAACCATGGGAATTTTCTGGTCGTAAACGTCATCCTAGTCCTGATCCTGTTAACGCTATCTTGAGTTATGGCTATTCGTTTTTAGAACGGGAAGTCCGTGCCTGTTTGTTGACTGCTGGTTTAGATGTACGTATAGGTGTTTTACATAGCACGAATAATCGAAAGGATAGTTTAGTATACGATGTAATGGATATATTTAGACAAGATATAATCGATCGCTTTGTATTAAAACTATTGAATCGTCATATGATGCTCCCTGAAGATTTTGATCTATCAGAACGAGGTTGTTTTTTATCTAAAGAGACCAATAAGAAATGGGTGGAGCTTTATGAGGACTATATGAAAGCGGAGCTTTCTCGTCTTGATAATCTAGCACCAAGAAAATGGATTCAACAAGAAATACAAGCTTTTATTTCATATCTCAAATCGTTAGGTGAAACAGTAGATATTGAAAAATCTGAGAATATATCTTGATAGTAGGGGTCGATGTATATGTAAAAATATGGTATCAGCCTATACATTCGTGTAATTATATACAATTTATAAAATATGAAAAATCTTTCATAAATCATGTATTTATGAGTGATTTTTTTTATACGATTTGCTATTATTAAAGATGAATAATAAATGAATTTTGTTTTGTAGTTTGTATAGTGAGGAGTGGTTATGTTTATCAATCATACGAATCATCCTTCTCAATATTGGTCGGATGAACAGTTGGCAGCAGCTCATCAATATGGTGAGGTGGTAGATATACCATTTCCCCTCATTGATCCAGCGTTACCATCTGGTGAAATTGGGCAGCTAGTACAGGAATATGCAGGGAGGATTATAAGTCTCAATCCACAGGCTGTCTTGTGCCAGGGGGAATTTGTATACTGTCACGCTTTAGTGGAACGACTATTAGCAGTGGGAATTACTGTATTAGTAGCCACTAGTGAGCGCTTGGTGAGTGAATCTTACGAAGCAGGCATAAATGAGAAAATCGTCAACTTTCAGTTTGTTCAATTTCGAGAATATTGTCATTTATAAATGTTGTGTTAATAGGTAAGGAGTGAGCCTATGCAAGTAAATGCCATATTGTTTGATGTGCAGTCTATTCAAAAGTATATTTTTGCTAACAATAAACTGAAGGCCAATGTTGGAGCATCGTTTATTGTGGATAGATTGTTTGAGGATGTATTGTGTAAAGAAATTATCAATAAGCTTGGGGTAGAGGCTGACACTACATCCTGGTTGACACGTAGTGACAGCATTACATCTCTTCCAAAAACTATATACGTTGCGTATATTGGCGGCGGTAATGCTCTGGTTCTTATAGATGATAAACATGAAAGTTTGGTTCAAGATATTGTTAAGAAATTTACGACTCAAGTTTTGGTGCAGTATCCAGGTCTAAAAGTAGGTGCCACAACTGGTTACATTACTCTTGATGGAACACAGTTTTCTGCAGATCTCGGCAAATTATATAAACAATTGAAAGCTAATCAATTTGCATTGAATCCAATAGTGCATCCTGCTAATACAGGTTTGACAACTATTTGTGATTTCAGTGGTGATGTAGCAGATACAACGCAAAGCTTTGGCGATGAAAAGCGCTTAGTTGCTACATCCTTCACAGCTAAATTTGAAGCCTTTGAGGCTGCGAATAGCCGGTTAAAAATAGACTTATTTGGTACGGAAACGACTGATTGGGTATTTCCATCTGAATTTGAAGAGTTAGGTCAAAACCAATCTACCGAAAAGAGTAAAACAGGAATTAATGATATTGCTATTGTTCATATCGATGGTAATAACATGGGTGCTCACTTTAGACAATGTAAAACATTAGAAGAACGCAGTGCTCTTTCTAAACGTGTAGCTACAAAAACATTGGAGAGCTTTAAAGCATTGGTGCAATGGATTATTGATAAATACGATATTCTTGATGAAAACCTCGAATTGTCTAAGAATATGTTGCCAATCCGTCCGATTATCATTGGTGGCGATGATATTACTTTTATTTGCAATGCTCGTATTGCAGTGCAAGCCTCTCACTATTTAATGCAACAACTCTTGAGTGATAAGAACGGCATATCCATTTCTTCTTGCGCTGGTATTGCTGTAATTCCTACGTCTTACCCATTCTTTAGAGGCTATGAAATGGCAGAGCAGCTTTGCGATAGCGCTAAATCTAAAATGCGTGAATATAATGCGGTGCACAAGGTTAATGAGTCTTGTTGGATGGATTTTGCGTTCCTTCATGGTGAGACCGCACCTACTTTGGAGCAGTTTTTTGCTAATGAATATAGCAGTTTAACAGGGAATATGCATTTTGGGCCATATCAAGTGTTTAACGATAATATTGAAGCTGAAAAAGATATATTTGCTCTTTCAAAATTATTAGAGTGTACAAATCAATTTATTTTGGTTAAGGATAAAGCATATTCAGGTGATTTGCTGGCTCATAATAAGGTCAAAGAATTGCGTTCTGTATTACAAGATAATGAACATATGTGGACTGTATTCCTCGAGCAGCTGCGCAACACTAATAAATTTATGCCTACTGTATCTGGTTGGGATGCTTTCAAAGAAAAACTGTGGGCTAAGGTAAATGGTAAAATGCGTACGCCATATGTTGATGCCATAGAATTAATGGATTATGTTTTGCCTGGATTGGAGTAAGTATGTACACATTAACTATTAAATTATTGTCGCCAACGATGCTTATGTCCGGCCAAGGCGATGTCAACACGGACAGCACTATCGTCCATGATCGTTATGGAATTCCTTTTATTCCTGCTAAACGTGTGCGTGGTGTTTTATATGAAAGTGCCATTGAAGTAGCTGAAATGATGCATGCCGCAGGTTTGAATACCTTTACTATTGATGATGTAAAGGTATTGTTTAATCGCCTTGAAGGTGCAGAGGATAACCCTAGATTATCTATTTCTAATTTAACAATTGCTGATTATGACGTGGTAGCTAGTGAATTAGCGGCTCTTGAAGAGCAATATCCAGCAGTGTTTACGAAGGAACGTGTCCTCGAAGAGTACACATCTATGCGTTATTACACATCTATCGATCAAGTAACAGGTACAGCACTAGAGGGGACGTTGCATAACTCTCGCGTTCTCAATAGAGCTCTTGCTTTCAGTGGTCAAATCGATGTGGAAGATATGACGGAAATAGAACGATTGATTTTAGCATGTGCGGTACGCAATTTGACTGGCATTGGTGGTAAACGTAACCGCGGCTTTGGCCAAGTAGAATGCACAATTGATGATGCGTCTTTTGATTTAGAATCTTTAGGGGGTACATTATGGAACAAGTAAATATTACGATTACTGTTAAATCCCCAACGCTTATTGCGAATTCCTCCACGGCAGGTGTATTAACATCTACGCGTGGCTCTATTGATGGACGAGTATTGCGCGGTCTTTTCGCATCTCAGTTTATTTCCTCTCATAAGCTTGGTAGAGAGGCTCATAAAAACCAAGATTTTATGAATTTATTCTATGGTGACTTGCGATTTGTTGCGGCCTATAAGCATACGCCAAAAGGTACGTCTTTTCCAGCACCGTTGAGCTTACAAAAGAATAAAAATGCAGAAGGCTATGCCAGTGATGATGTCGTAGACTTCTACACCGGTAAAGATCTTTTGGGTTTTAAAGGTGTTAAAGGTTTTGTCATTGTAGATGGCAAGGAATGTAGTCCTGTACAAATTGAAACGGCTATTAAATTACATATGTCTCGTTCCTTAGAGCAAGAACGTGTGCAAGGTCGCAGTAATGAGGGCAGAAATATTTTTAACTATGAATACATTGAGCCAAATCAAGTATTTGTAGGTTCTGTGGTGGGGCCAAAAGCTGCATTAGAAGAGTTTGTTCGTCAATTCCCTAAACAGTTGGATTGTCATATCGGACGCTCTCGTCGTACTGAATATGGTCATTGTATCGTTGAAATTGGTGATATTACAGCTGTTCCAACGCCAGTAAATAGTGGTAACTCTATATATGTAAGACTTCATACGCCATTAGTGCTAGGTAATGAGTCTATTGGTCATGTAGTAGCTCAAGCAGTCCAATCAATTGGTTCAGATATCTCTGTAGGTACTGTGTTTGCCTCTTATCAAGAGGAGCAAAGCTTTAATAGTATTTGGGGCGTTCGTAGTAGTGCTGAAGCGTCTGCATCTGCTGGTAGTATCGTAGAGCTTGTAAAGGAATCTGGTTGGTCTCAAGATGATCTAGATAAACTACAAAATATTTTGTATAACGGCATGGGTACTCGACTTCAAGAGGGCTACGGTCAAGGCCGTTTATGGACTCCTGGCGAGTTCAAGATGGTGAAATTAGGTAAGCAAGAAGCACCTAAGCTCAAATCTTTACATACACTAACACAAGAAATTGCTAAAAAGGTATTGGAAAAACAAGTTATTGTAAATGCTCGTTTGCGTGCTGCTCACGATGTAGATACGTATATTAAACGTACTATGTCTAGAAGTGGTATATCTAAGCATTTTGCATCTGTACTATTGACTGAACTTGGTACAAATCATGAAACTGGTCATAAGCAATTACAACAATTCTTGGAAGACAAGAAGGCAGAAGGGCAAAAGAAAAATGAGCCTAGAGTTATTGAAAAGAACTTGCGTGAGTTCCATTTAGGGCATGCTTATACGCGCAGTGAAACAAAACGTGTTAACTTGATGGAGTATATCATTGATTTTGATGCTCCTACATTAGTGGCCGCTTGTTTGGCAAAATCTGGTGAAAGTGGAACATACTACGAAATTCCTGCTGAATTAGTCGATATGGTAGGGCTCGACAAACAAAAACTTTCAAATGTAGTGGCCTACGAATATTGGACATATTTCTTTAGACATATTAGAAAGATTAAGTAAGGAGGACCGTCGTATGTTAAACTCTGCAAGTGTAATAGGGCGGTACACTCTAACTGGTACTGTCAAACTCACAAGCCCTCTCGTTATTCGAGCTGGTGTTAGTAATGATATTTTAAATGATACAGTAGATGATATCGTGGTAACCTATCACGATGGTCAACCATTCATTCCTGGGACATCCTTAGCAGGCGTATTGCGCCAAGCGATTCAAGGCCTTGAACCTGTATCTGAAGATGTATTATTTGGTTCCATTGATGACAAAGGTACACAAAGCGCATTACAGATTAATGATATTCCATTAGATAATACAAATATTGTCGTTCGTGATGGCATCTGTATAGACGATGTGCGTGGTGTCACTAAAGATGGCGCAAAATATGACTTCGAGGTAATCGAGTCTGGTGCGACTGGTCGATTGCGTATTGATTGCGTGATTCGTCAATGTCACGAAAATCAAGTGGATAAGATTGAGCGAGCTCTGGTAGCACTAGCTAATCTACTTAAAAATGGCATCTCCGTTGGTGCTCGTACGGTGAATGGTTTAGGCCGCATAGCATGTAAAGATATTTCTTTAGAGCATTATGACTTCACTAAGCCAGAACATGTAAAAGCGTGGTTACTACGTAAAGCGGGTACATCTGTTGCTATTCCTGAGCGATGCATGATTGCTGAAAAAGACCTTGTTATAGATATAGAATGCTGCTTAGAAGATACAGTTCTTATTAAATCTATTTTCGAAGAGGCTTGGGAAGATAAGTCCGTAGCTCTCTTTATTCCAGGTACATCCATTAAGGGCGTATTACGTCACTATTGTAGCCGTATACTACAGGCATTAGGCCGTAGTAATCAAGCGGTAGATGCACTCTTTGGCTATAGCATTGAGAAAACTAATGAAAGTCGTAAAGGTCGTGTCATGGTAGATGAAGTTTACTTTGATAAATCTTTTACACAAGAGGAACAACCTCGCATTCGAGTGGATCGCTTTACAGGTGGTGCCATGAATGGTGCTTTATTTCAAGACCATCCTGTACGTAAGGGTAAAGGTAAAGAGTTAGTATTCCCATTGCGCATGACTGTTAAAGATTGCAGTGATAGTGAAGCGGGCCTTGTGCTACTCCTTGTAAAAGATCTTATGACAGGTCAAATTACGTTGGGCGCTAATCGTACAATCGGTTATGGCCGCATTAAAGGTAACTCTGTTGCGGTTCAATATCATGGTGAAAGCTATGGTATCGATGGTACTGGTAAGGTTACGGAAGGTGAATCCACTAAACTTGAAGCTTTGGTACAAGCATTACATCAATCTACAGAAGATACAATGTTAGCTAAGGAGGGTGCTCATGAGTAAACAATTACATAGCTATGAAGGTGTATATACACGTACTTGTGGCATATGTGGTCCTACAGCTAATGTGAATGTACTAGCTGTAGCAAAAGAACAGATGAAACAAGAGGGCTTAGTGATTACGTGGTCTGTCCATGAAGTTAAATGGGGCTATTACAAGCAAGGTGGGTTCCAATTTTCTGATGGAACAACTGATGTAGACTTAGCATATCTACAAGATATGCGTATCTTTAATGAAATGGAAGAATTGCGTCTCACTGTACAACATGGTGAGGTTGTGTACCGCTATATTAACGATGAAGCTGGTAAAGCTGTAATATATGTTGATTCTTCCTCTCGTATGATTGGTGAAGTTGATGCGGGTCGTACGCAGCTAAACCGAGTAGAAAGCTTTACAAGCTTAATTGATACAGGCCGTAAACTTTCACAAATTATCCCTGTATCCACTACAAAACAATACTGTTATTTAACAACACGTAATTACATTGGCTATTTAGATAATCATCAAGCGAGTTATACAGATTATCGATATGTCAAAATTGAAGCTAAGGAGGTCTAGTATGGCTGGTAAAGGTAAAAGTAAAAATAGACATGCTGCTAGTGAGGCCTTCTTTGCACGAAATAACCCAGGGATGGATGTTGAAAAAGTAGCCAATGAAAGACATTACGGTGGCAATCGTGGCGGTCAAAATCGCTCTGGTGGCTATAATAATTCCTACAATAATCAAGGCGGCAATCGCAGTGGTGGTAATAGCAAATACCCAAGTGAGCCAGCAAGTGCAGCGTATAATTTTGTACGCTTGCCAGAGCATGTAATTCCAGCTGAGTTTTACAATGGTCACTTTGAAGGGGTTACAAAAGATGTGCTAAAAGCATACTGTGATCATGTACAACAAGCTGACACACATACAGGCTATATCGACCTTACGATTACTACTGAAACACCATTATTCATTGGGGGACCATCTAAACAAGACGAGGATACACCACTTGAATTCTATGGTGGCCAAGATAATCCTACAATTCCGGGGGCAAGCCTTAAAGGTATGGTAAAAGAAATCTTCAAGATTGTTACAGCTAGTAGCTTTAGACCATACCAGCGGGGAACGGGTCTTGGTGATTTCGAAGATAGATATCTTTATTTCCGTGATTTTGCAAGTTCTATTAAATCCCTCAAAGAATACTATGCTTCTCGCATGGTAGGGATGGAAAAGAATGGCAAAGGTGAAATGAAGGCGGCTACAAAAGCGACACCTGGCTTTATCATTCAGACTGTAGATAATAACTATTTTGCTGTACCTAGTGAATCTAGAAAAATGTCGTATTCTGGCGATTATGAAATGCAAAAGAAGAAAGATACGCCATCTATTGATTGGAATGATCAGTATGTAAATATCCATACAGGTAGAATGAACTCTAAAAAATCTTACATGCGCATTACTCGACCTGGTAATTTTGAAGGTAAGCGTATTCCGATTCTTCAAGAATGTATCGACAGTTATAAAGACGATAAGAACCGTGGTACATTAAATCTATTGGATAAAAAAGTCGGTAAATCTGGTGATGCAGCCAAGAATTATACTCGTTGTGATGATGTTAAGTTTGTAGTGCCATGTTTCTTCTCTGAAAAAGATGGTATTGTAGAGCATTTTGGTCATGGTCGATTCTATCGTATTGCATATGACTTGAAAATTAGCGATCACTTACCAACTACATTAGAGCAACATAATAATGGTGTGGATCTTTGTGATAGTGTATTTGGCTACGGTGATAATTGGGCTGGCCGCTTATCCTTCTCCGATGCTCATGTTGTGGGACCTGTGAGAATGTGTCAATCTGATTACCCACATCCATTGATGGGGCCTAATCCAACATCCTTTCAATTGTATTTAGAGCAAGATGTAGATAATCACTCTACTTATAACCATTGGGGACACGAAGGGGCATCCATTCGCGGTTATAAAATGTACTGGCATCAACCTTTAGCAAAAGCAAAAGATTGGACTCGTACAGAAGCGGAAAAAGCCATTCAAGGTACTCGTAAAATCCGTCCAGTTGATACTGGCGTTACCTTTAAAAGCCGCATTCATTTTGAACGTTTAAGTAGCGTTGAACTAGGTGCATTGTTGATGTCCCTAGATTTAGATCATTACTCTGGCGGTAATCGTCGTACATACTATAAACTTGGTATGGGGAAATCCATCGGTTTTGGTAGTATTAAACTAGAGTCTGCTGTAACGGTTTTCGATAGTAAAGAACGCTATGGTAGCCTATTTGGTGGGAATACTTGGAATACTGGAGCTAGCATAACTACTCCTAATGAGTATGTGGAATCCTTCACTCAGTATCGCGATAATGCATTAGGTTCTAACATATCCTCTTATAAAGCTATGCTAGATGATTTATTCATGATGCTAGATTGGAATATTGCGAATGGTCCAAATGCAGCTAAGAACTGGACCGAAGGTATTTCTATGATGACTATTAAGAATAATAAAATGGATCCTCGTATCAAATACCGTAGCAAGTTAGATACACCTAAATCCTTCATCGCAAAGTGGTCTAAATAATGCTTGGAACAGTTACGATTGCTTTAGAGGTTCAGAATAGAGGCAGCTTGCCTGCCTTTCCTGGGCGATATCTACATGCGGCACTTTTCTCTATTCTTAGTCATGTAGATGCAGATGAGGCTACATGGTGGCATGATATGGAAGGAATAAAGCCTTTCTCACTACAATTATCCTTTAAAGAGCCTCGTCAAGATAATATCATTCGACGTGGGGATATCTTATATTTACATGTTTCTGTATGGCATAGTGAGTTATGGGGATTACTAGAAGGTATATCTGAGGGCTTAGAATTAGTCTTTGGTAGACTACGAACTACAATTGTAGGGGTTCGTTACGGGGCACCGTTTAATCTACTGTTGAAAATAGATAATGAACTGGAGCTTATTAGTCGGCGCCTTTCTGCAAAACAGGTGGGACGTATTACTTTTGAAGTTATGACGCCTACGTCCTTTAATGGAACACATGGAGATATAACCTTCCCTACAGCAAGTCTTATTTTCTCCTCTCTCGTAGACAAATGGAATGCTGGTGATATGACCGACGCATTAAATAAGGATTTAATACGGACGGTCGTTGAGAAGGTTACCCTTGAACGTTGGGAAGGTTATACAAAACGAGTGTTTTATGGTCGTGATCGAGGGCTTACTGGTTTTGTAGGTAAGTTTATCTTTAATATCTCCAGACTAACAGAAGAGGAAAATCAACTTATCACCATTTTGGCTCTTTTTGGACAGCATTGTGGCATAGGTCGTTTGTCTAGCCAAAGTCTTGGTCAAGTGCATGTGACATTACAAAACAAATAGGGTTTATAGCCCGTACAGCTGAATTCTATGGGAGTTCAAATATAGTTACTCTCAAGTAAAGAGGTCTTAAAGGCATCTGTTATAGATGTCTTTGAGACCTCTTTTTTTGTTCCTAGTTTTTTTGATTATCTCTATTTTTGTTTAATCCGTATAATGAACACACAAGTTAAACCTGAGGGGTTGAAACATCAAGTAGCATGATAGTTCTCCTTTTAAAAATAAATTTTCTTCTCTCTACACACATAAATCTCCTTTGTTTGGAGACCGTCCTTGACGGTTTGAAATTGAGTGATGGACACCCCACAGGTTTAACAATAATTATGTAGTTTTTTATATATATGGAGGTTCATATGGAACAGTTAATTAGACGTTTTACTTTATCTAGCAATGAATATTTATCTCGTGATTGTGTTGGTTATTATCGTGACTTGTATTTGCGCTTTCGTGAGCCAGGAAATCCTGATTTTCTTAATACCTTAAAAAATACATTGAACAACTATTGTCCTAGTGTCTTAAAATCTGCCCGTCAGGAAGTGTATGATAGAGTAAAAAGGGATATACCCGATATCATGAAGGCTGAAAAGCTTGAGGAGGCGGTTGTTGCTGTTGTACCTAGATCTAAAGCATTTATGTCACCTAACCAGTTGGGCTTCCGCGATGCGGTGCAAGAGTGTGTCAGAATATTACAGGCCAACGGATACTCAGGTATCACAGATGGCATCAGTTGTATTATGCGACATACAAATACGAAGACAACACATATTCATAAAAATTTGCCAGGCTTTGATAATTGTGGTAGCGAGCCCTATGTGGGGATTACAAATGACACTTGTCATATCAATGCCGATGTAGTTCGAGACAAAACGGTTATTTTAATTGATGATATTTATACAAAAACAGTGAACGTTGATGAGGATTGTATTCAGGCATTATATGATGCGGGCGCAGCTCGTGTTGTATTCTATGCTGTGGCATACACCTACCGTCGTTCTTCTTATAGAAAAGGGGCATAATATGAACATTTCACCGATAGCTTTAAAAATCTGGGCCGTCCATAATACGACGAGTCGCATTACAACGAGAAAGAGCTTTCATGATAACTGGAAAACAGAGGATGAGTTCCTCGCTATGATGAGCGATATTCCAAACATCGATGATGTAGTGCATGACCTATCCGTTGCGGTAGATGACATGGACTGGATGGACGGTGCGGTATGCTGCTTTGATGCGGATTTTCCAGTTATTAATGAAAGCGCTCCTAAAGGGGATCGTCCGTATCTCTTGTTTTATAAGGGTGACTTGTCTTTGTTGAGTGATTTGAATCGGAATGTGGCTGTTATTGGTTACACAACGCCGAACGAGGACATCATGGCTCGTGAAAGTAAGATTGTTGAGCAATTAGTACAGCGCAGTCAGCATATTGTGAGCGGCCTTGCAAAAGGTTGTGATGCTATTGGGCATACCGTTTGTATGGATTACGGAGGAAAAACAATTGCCATCTTGCCATCACCATTAAATGCTATTTCACCGGCAGACCATCGGGACATGGCCCATCAAATTATCGAAAAAGGTGGTCTTGTTATTTCTGAATACTACAATGGGCCACGTAGTCGTAATGAAGCGATTAATCGTTATGTAGAGCGAGATCGGTTGCAAGCGTTATTTGCCAAGGCTGTAGTGCTCATCGCAAGCTATGAAGGCCGTGATGGAGACAGTGGATCCCGCCATGCTATGGGAAAAGCATATTCTTACGGACATCTTGCCTGTGCTATGTACGATGAAACGACAGATAGCGAAGTGTTAGAGATGAAACTGAACCGTAACTTGATTTCACGACAAAAAGCGCGGCAATTAGTGACAATTCCAAGTGTGGTAAGTGCTGCGGGGTATACATCGGTAACGGTGGATGACCTAGTAGGCCTTGTAAATCCAGCTCTAGAGGCACAGCAAAAACTATTTTGATATGTATATGACTAAAGGAGGTTCTCATGTTTCACATTGTAGATGTAGATAATACATTGGTCTTTACCGATGAATTAAATACAGCTGGCTATGTACACGCTTTGGCATGTATGGCATTAGAACCCCGTAAGGTCGTGCCACGTATTACTCGTGAAATCGTACAGGAATGGTATCCACAGCTGTCAGAGTATGACTTAGTTCATATCGCTACCCTAAAACAATCATATGTAGAAAGCCACTTAGATATGTCTCAATTGAATTCCTCTGTAGCTCGTGTGCTCAGCACATATGGCAGAGAGCGATGTGCCTTATGGACAGCGGCTAATCCTGAACGGATACGCATGTTGCTAAGACACCATATGGTCACTGATTATAGAGCGATACGCTTTAGCAATAAAACAGAGAACGATATATCCCATGCGGTACAAGATTTCTGTGTGCTCTTTGATTGTGAACCAGAGGAACTATGCTTTCACGAAGACAATCCTGAGGTCATTAACCATCTGCGAAAGCTAGGTATGACTGTAATGGCTGTTGAAGTGAAAGCGGAAACAGTTGCATAGGGTATTAAATAGAGAAATAAGATTTAATGTAATAATTGAGCAAATAGCTGTCATATGTTAAACCGTTTGAATAAAGAGAGTTTGTTTTTATGTAGTATTGCGGACAGGGAGGGTTTATGAGATTTTTAACCTTAAGTACAACAGGTATATTTAATGCTATTCGACCATCGTTGTTTCCACCTATAGAAGGAAAGGAAACAACGAC
Organism: Veillonella parvula; assembly: GCF_002005185.1. Classification (GTDB taxonomy): domain Bacteria; phylum Bacillota; class Negativicutes; order Veillonellales; family Veillonellaceae; genus Veillonella; species Veillonella parvula_M. The sequence goes on along the minus strand of NZ_CP019721.1, from coordinate 535,889 downwards.
ATTTTTGCTTGCTTTGGATTATTATGTACCAGATCGATGTTTCCTAGAGGATGAACAAGAGGATGTGGAGGCAGCTCGAAAAAGTTATGATTTAGAGTGTAAACGTATTCGTGCTTTTGTAAAAGCACTTTGCAATGACTGGGGAAAGCCTATAGAGGAGTTGCGAACAGAAATTATCAATTGTTTGCCAGAGTTTATTAGTCATGGTACCTATAATGGGGAACCATTATTATCTGAACCTCGTGATGGATATTATACTATTTATCCTATGTATAAAAGCTATCGAGGTAGGGATATGCTATTCCCAACACATCAATCTTCTAAAGAGGAGGCTCAGTATATATTCGATCATATGCTTAGATATTTTTTAAAGGCCTTCTTTGAACCAGATGCTTTTTTTGGTTATTTAGACGGTGCATTTCATATTGATACCCCCTTATCTGTCACAACAGTTCAACAGATTTTGGAAGATCTCGAGCGTGAAACAGTACCATCTCCATTGTCGGTTTCCTCAATTTCCAATACCCATACCATGGACGAACCTACGATAATTAATACAGAGTTCCTATTAATCACTGATGCCTTTGGTGCTTACATGGTACAAGCAATGGAAGGTGATACAGAGAGTGAACAGTTAGCTGCTTTAACAGAGGATCCATTTGTCTGTGAGATGTGTTGTAGTTTACATAAGTGTTTTATGATTAACAATAGATGTTTTAGCATATCCATTTATGATGAATGTAATATTTGGATAGATAAATTATTAGATGCCTATGCTATGCATGATTATTTACAAATTCTTAGCGTTTATAATGATGATTTTCCATGCTATGACAATGGGGTAATCGGCTATGAGAAACAATATCTTGTGGAACCTTTACTTGATAACCTTGTAAAAGACCTTACACGAGAAAAACTGTTAGTTCAGTTATCTCCCCAAAATGAGCAACGTAAGGACTATCTTAACTTTATACTCACTCATGATGAGTCCGTGCAGTCTATTTTTGAGGAGATATATGAAAAACGTTTGGATGGACGAGATATCTATAAGCAGCAAGATTTAGCAAAAGTACTAACTCTAGACGTGCGTCTGTGCTGTACCTTTTATTGTATGATTGACGCATGTCGACATGCCTTTAATAGACGTATGTATGCCTCTATTCTACCGATTGTAGATAAGTTAGATACTCAACTTGCAAAGGTACAAATTTCTGCGACAGATACTTGGCAAGTTGAGTATTTGGTGAAAGCATCTCGCATATCTCAGTGGTATCGAGCTTTAGCCTATGCTTGTTTAGGAGATGAAAGAATAGAGCCAATACTACAAGATCTAATGGTTATGCAACAGCAAGATCCAGTTTTGTATAAAGAACAGATGGATTCTATTTTTGAGAATTTAGACGATCCAGAACATGCTTTTAATACAGAAGATTTACGCTATGCTTTGCTACATTATTATGTAGAAACCAATAATCAACCTGGCTATGAACGGTATATTAAAGAACTATATCCACCAATATTGGGGATAGATTCAGACTACAAAGTACAAAAGAATATACTGTTATACGGTGAAAATGGTAAATATTGTGAAAATTATTCTAACAGAGATTTCTATTTATGGCTGAAAGCGTTGTGGACGTTCTACTTAGATGATATTGATAAAGAATTTTGGAATGAAATAGCAGATCAATGGGAACAACAGGACTATATACCTATTTTTTATGGCATAAATGACTATGAGCTATGTGCTAACTATATGATTAAACTAGCTGTTCATTTTGGAGATATCCAACGAGCTGAGAAATATAAAAAAGAATTTGATATGGCTATTCCTAATAAGAAAGAACCTATGGAGGATGCACCAAGTGGGTATAGATGGCCTTTCTTCGACTACTACCTAATAGCGCAAGTTAATGAATCGTTAGGAAATATAGAGATAGCGAAAGAACACTATCACAAAGCCCTTTCCTTGGCTACTTTCGGCGAAGCACGCTGGGAACAATACGAAGAACAACATGGTGGCATATGGAAGACCTACAAAGACTTCGGCTATAGTGGACCAGATTTGAAATTTGAAGATTGGATTAAAGATAGTACCGTGACTTATGACACCATAGAAGAATATAAAAAAGTATTAGATAAGTATGTATTTTATATGTATAAATAGAGACTATATAGAGAAATTTATATACCTGTTTTTATAAAGGTTTCCATGCAAAATTTTATATATAGATTGAGGTTGTGAGCCTAAAATATAACTATATAGTTATAATCTTTATGCCTTAAAGATAAAAAAATAACCCGCCTAACAAAATTTTAGGCGGGTTATTTTGTTTAAACTATTTATTGAAAAAGATTAACTATCAAAATTTTATTAATAGTATTTCCTTAAAATATAATGAAAAGAAAATGAATTAAATATTGACGCAAAATATGAAAAACCTTATAATTACTATAACCTTAGAAAAATCATTTACCACCAGTATTTACCTATGCTCATCGGCATTTTTAATCCCATGGGAGTCTAATTTGACTGTTTACGGTGTGAGGTTTGCTAAAACCTATTTTTAAGCCCTATGAATACTGGCCTTCTGAGGCATGCTGTTGCAACAGTGCTTACCGTTTACGGTATTGAAACTACTATCCAATTTGGGAACTATAGCAATACAATTTTTGGGTTGCAACAGTGCTTACCGTTTACGGTATTGAAACGTTCGCCCCAAAGTTTATCAAGACCATCTGTATTAATTGTTGCAACAGTGCTTACCGTTTACGGTATTGAAACTAATAATAAATATGAAAGAGTCGAAAGAATTAGGGTGTTGCAACAGTGCTTACCGTTTACGGTATTGAAACTATGAATACAACAATTAAACTTAAGATGACTAATGAGTTGCAACAGTGCTTACCGTTTACGGTATTGAAACGTCTATGTCATATGGTCATCACGTATTCGATGACCTTCTTGTTGCAACAGTGCTTACCGTTTACGGTATTGAAACTTAAATCCATTTGTATTTTAAGCATTGGTTTTTTAGAGTTGCAACAGTGCTTACCGTTTACGGTATTGAAACCTCAACACAAAAATAAATTGTGTCGTAATCGTTATTATGTTGCAACAGTGCTTACCGTTTACGGTATTGAAACTGATTAGTATCTTTTAGCTTTTGAAGCCATTTAGGTTGCAACAGTGCTTACCGTTTACGGTATTGAAACGTTCCATATTGACTTCCATCTATACCAATTTTAGCCAAGTTGCAACAGTGCTTACCGTTTACGGTATTGAAACGGTAAACGATTCATGATCGAGGAATCGTTATTGCCAAAAGTTGCAACAGTGCTTACCGTTTACGGTATTGAAACTTTTTCAACTAAATATTCTTTTTTCATAATATCCTGCTGCAACAGTGCTTACCGTTTACGGTATTGAAACGAGTAAGCTTCAAGCATACCACAAGTATCAATGATTAGGTTGCAACAACAATTAACGTTTATAGTATATTAATAGAACCATTATTTTTAGTTTGACATATTGATAGAGTTATCTCACTAATGCCAATGGTTCTATTTTTTTTGTTTATGGTATAATATAGCTAGATTTAAAACTCGGAAAACCAAATCTGCGCCGTTATGATAGTGGTGCGGTTAAATGGCGTTATTTTAGCTCGCTAAAGTGCCTTTTGGGGTGGATTTACAATCTCCGCCGTTTTTTGCATTTTGGAACCAGTAAATATCTGTTGTTTCAGAGACAGGGTTAAATTAAATAATCCCCTGATGGGGACGGAAACAATAAATTATAAACTCATCAAAACGATATATACTTATCATTATGTTAAATTAAATAATCCCCTGATGGGGACGGAAACTGACTAAGTGAAACTGGCGTAATAATTAAATCTGCAGTTTCGTTAAATTAAATAATCCCCTGATGGGGACGGAAGCGTATCAAAGTGGCTAGGTGCGAATAAGGTTTTAGGCGTTAAATAGTTAAATTAAACAATCCTCATTAGGGGACGGAAACAATACTCAACCCCTTTCGCTTTAGGTCTTGCCATTATATAAGCGTTAAATTAAATAATCCCCATTAGGGGATGGAAACCGTCAAGCGTCATGAATAGCATTTTTTCAAAGCCGTTGGTGAGGTTAAATTAAATGATCCCCTGATGGGGACGGAAACATAATTACGTTAGGTTTGGTACGTAATTACGTGCTTGATTAGTTAAATTAAATAATCCCCTAATGGGGACGGAAACAAGCTATTGTTTGAGGTCTTAATACATCAACAGGGACATTTAGTTAAATTAAATAATCCCCTAATGGGGACGGAAACCCTACATTAATACGTGCTGCATTATTCATGCTGCGGTATGGCGTTAAATTAAATAATCCCCTAATGGGGACGGAAACAAGTACCCTTTAAGGTCTATCGGTATTTGTTGATGGTTGGCGCTGGTTAAATTAAATAATCCCCAATGGGGTCAGAAAAGCACTATCTTATTATTTGTAGATAGTGCTTTTTCTTATTTTATATAAATATTAATTCTTTAAGGCTGCCATTTTGAATATCCAAATCCCATCATAATAATGCTCACCACGAGCATGCCGTTACCAAGGGTAATGGTGCTTTCACTTGTGGCTAGACAGGTAATAAAGGATCCGATGCCCATAATGATTGTGCCTAGTATAGCTGATAGTTTATGAATTGCCATGATAATCACCCTTTGCTTTTACTAACAACATTAGGTTTAACAATATACGTAATGAGTGCGTACAGTAGGGCACCGATTACAATCCCGTTCAGCGAAGCCAGTCCGAATGGAATGAATTTAACACAGACCAATGCGATGGCCCATGTGATCCATGGAACTAGATTCCATTTTTTGAAAGTCGCTTTGTTGTAATCGATATATTTTCCACGATGAACCAGGTAAAAGTCCGCTAAGATAATACCGCATAGTGGCGGAACGATGATGCCTAGTGTACTTAAGAATACAAAGAGGGAGTCGATTTTATATGGTTGTGTCATTGTTGCTAATGCAGAGATAGCAATGAGCACGGCTAGCATAATATTTCGGTTCAGTTTGAAAGAGTTTGCTAGGTTCAATGATGTGGAATAGAGGTTCGCACCATTTGTAGTGAAGATATTTGTAGTCAACAATAGTAAGCTTGGGAACACGAGGCCAAAGCTTAATAGTACGTTGATTAAGTCACCATCATTCATAGCAACGCCTGCGATAGCACCGCAACTAATCATCAACGTATTGCCGCCCAATAGACCGATTGTGCTCGCTGTAATAACATCTTTCTTGCTTTTACCATAGCGCATAATATCGGCGATACATGTGGCAGTGGATAGAATCCATGTACCGATAACGATGGTAATGCCTGACAGTAAATCGATAGATTGTAATGGCACATAGTTAAATAATTCTTGCCAGCCACCGATTGTTTGAACCGAGCGAGCCGCTGTTCCTAGGGAAAGGAATACGATGGACGGAATTGCAATATAGCCGAATACGGCGAGGGATTTAATGCCGAGAACTGCAAAGATACCCATGATAACGGCGCTGAGCATCATAGCAATAATTTCGCCTATGTAGGAAAGGTTGAATACTTGAGCAATAAAATGTCCGTATAAAGCCGCTTGAATCGTGTACCAACCTAGATTGACGATAGGTACGAAGAGAGAGGCAATTCTAGATCCTTCCTGACCGAAGCTGTATCTCGTCAAAAGGGCAAAGGTAAGGCCTGTTTTATAGGCGATTACACTCACTAGCCCTGCGATGATACATAAGAAAATATTTCCTAGAACCATGGCTAATAGTAATTCGTTGAAAGTCAGCCCCGCAGCTAACCCGCCACCAGCCATCATACTAGTAACAAGAAACACGAACCCAGTCCAAACGATAGTGAGAGAAAAGCAGGACTTCCTTGACCCTAACGGGACAGGCTCTCTAGAATACTCATTATCTGTGTTTGTATTAACTGGTTCTACAAACTCTAATTTCTCCTTACTCATACATCTATACTCCTTTACGTAATAAAAAATCTACCATGATGTGTTTAAGATTTATATAAGCATGGTAGTAAAGACCTATTATGTAGCGTAAATATAGTGAATTCTTCTAATAAAGGATAGATATTTAATTTGTCATAAACGAATGGTATTTGTCTTCATTAAAACATACGTAGAATGAATATTCAATATGTATACTATGCATATTAAGCAATGTTGAGAATAATAGCTTCTATATTATAGTTCCTATATTACTAGCAAGTTTTAATGTTACAATAGGTATAGATTACGTATCGTTCTTAGTGTTGCTGTGCTGATTCAAAATGTAGTTTCAAGGTGTAGTATCAAGGTGCAGTATTCATATAGTGGCGATTATTAAATAAATGCAGAGCAGTATGCATGTTAGTGTGTATATAGTTTTATAGTAAAAGGATGTTGTATGTATAATGTAACAATTACGACGACAGGCATTTTTGATGAGATTCGTCCGTCTTTGTTCCCACCTATAGAGGGCAAAGAAGGGATTACGTTTATGAATGCCTTAGTGTATAGAGTGGATCCTAAGTCATCTTTTGAAGAGGGCGATGCTATTACGGATAATGATCCAGAATTCGCACTAGAGCGCGAGCGTATTCGTGCTTTTGTAGCAGCTCTTTGTGAGGCATATGGTAAACCGTATGGTGAATTGCGAGATGAGTTCGTAGAGGCTTTGCCTGAGTTTATGTTGTATGGTACCTATAAGGGACAAGCGTTGCTTTCAACAGGTAGAAATGGGTACTATCAAGTGTTTCCCATGTATAAAAGCAATAGGGGGCGTCGCTTATTATTTCAAGATGGATATGCACCCAACCAGATTACGAAGTATATTTGTGACCATATGTTACGCTATTTTGTCATAACTTTGTTTAGTAATATTGGTGCCTTTGGATCGGATGCAGGGGTACAGCATATTGCCACGCCATTGTCACTATATGGACTTCATCAAGCCTTAGATGATGTGGATAGAGCGTATTTGTCTGAATTGATTACCGTTAATAGCTTAGATAATACATATTCTATGGATGCATCGAATCAATCGGAATTCTTATTACTTGCCGATGCTTTGGGCGCTTATATGGTGCAGGCCATGGACGGTTATACGGAGTCCGAGCGGCTCGATAGCTTGTCTCAAGATCCATTTTTCCGTAAGATTTGTGAACCTGTTCATCGGTTCTATATGAGTCTAACCGGTGATGCGGTTCTTTCAGTATATGATGACAGCAACCATTGGTCAGATTGCTTGTTAGACCATTATATATATGACAGATATTATAGATTTGCTTATGATTTAGAGTTCTGGGAAGAGGGCGATGAAGGCGTACTCGCCTATGTGAGAGGGCGTATTCTTCTACCTTTGGCAAATGATCTGATTAATCAACTGTCTCAGGAGAAGCTACATGTTGATCTATACCCTACATTGGATAAGACTTTAGAGTATTTGAACTTCCTGATCCACTATACGAGTAAGGCACAGGAGATGCTTGACGCCATAGAGATTACAATGGGCAGTTCTAATAGTATGACTGAGCACAAGGATGAAAGTGCTACTACATATGAAGCTGAAGGTACTACGTTATTAGCTAATTCAACAGTAGGTCTATCTGTCTATGACCAGATATATTGTTTGCTTGAAGCTTGCTCTACTGCTATTCGAAAGTATGGGGCGTACGGTTCTCTACTGCCTATCGTTGATGCTTTGGATACGGCTATCGGTGAGGTAGATATAGAATCCCCTGACTCTTGGCAGGCCGAGTATGTGCAGCGGGTGTCTCGCCTATCCAAATGGTATCGCATGTTAGGACATGCTTTCACAGGCAATGATACCTATGAGCGGTTGCTGCAAGAACTCATCACAGCTCAGGAAGAAAGTCCATTCATTCATGAAACATATTTTAATAACTATATTCGTGATTTGGACGGTCAGGACAATGTGTTTAATCTCGAGTGCTTGCAATATTTACTGTTGCATCATGATATTGAAAAAGGTGACTGTGAAAGCTTCGAGCAGCATGTTCAGTCTATCGATCATCCGTATTTCAAGATGCCTTTCGAGAGATTTGGCGAGATACATGGGCTCGTAGACCTTAAGTCTCGTGAGGATAGCAATGATATTGTATATTTCTTGCTTCTTTTAAAAGCAATCTATCGTTTCTATTTAGACCAATTAGACCAAGATCTATGGCAGGAGCTGTTGCGGTTGTGGTCTATGTATGAGAAACGAAAATTCCAAGATTATCACGCACAGTGGTTATGTGCTAAGTATATGGTTGCGCTCGCTGTGCATATGGGGGATAGAGAACAGGCAGAGCTCATCAAGCAGGATTTAGCGATAACCTTTGATGAACCATTACATAGACGTAATTACTCAAGCGCCTATCAATGGTCTCCACTTGCGTTCTACACGATGGCTCAAATTGACGAAGCCCTTGGTCACCTAGACCTTGCACAGGATAACTATGATAAAGCCTATGTTACACACGCCTATACACAAGCTCGTTGGGCTTACTATAAAAGCAAATGTGCTAGCCTTTGGAATGTAAATCAACTATCAACAGCTGAAACGAAATCTGCAGAAACTGTAACAAAACCTATAGAACTTGAACGTAAACCTACAACAACGGTAATGAAATCTACTACAAGTGAAATTAGAACTACAGTAACTGAAATAAGCCTTGTGGTAGCTGAAATAAAACCAGATTTTGAGGCTGTTATACAAGAGAATAAAGGAAAATTCTTCACTATGGATGAATATAAAGAGTACTTTAATGCACATATGATTTATCTATATAGATAAATCGTTGTATAGGATAACTAAAAAAGCCTTACAAAAAATAAATAGCCCTTCATTTCCACTAATCTGGAGATTAGTATAAAACGAAAAGGCCATTTCTTCATGTTTTTGTGTAACTAGAGATGCGCCTGACGTTACGACTCGTCTGACTATCTTCTTATATTATAGTAAGGTTATTATATATCGTCAAATTATGATGAACATGTGTATGGCATACAGTTTGATGAGGGTATTATAAAATGAGAAAACTCCTATTGGCTTTTACCGATAGGAGTTTTTGGTTTTATAATTGTAATTTTTTAGCACTTTTAAGTCTATTATTAAGTTACAGATTATAATAAATTGATTATATTTCTTTTACATCATCAGGTATAGCCGGAGGAGCCGGTGGTTTACCCATGGCTCTTTCAATGCATACGACAGCTACAAAGACGATGAGGCTGACGATGGAACCGAAGATGATGGACATAATACCATATGGGTTGCCAACAAATTCCCAGTACACACCTGCGATGGAGCCGAGCACGATGGACCAAATGCCAGCGCCAGCTGTTGCATTTTTCCATGTGAGACCTAGTAGGAATGCGGCGAATGGGCCAGCGGATCTCATGGTGAAAGCAAATACGAGCATCGGAATGATGGCTTTGCTTACGAGGGAGATGATGATGGCGATGATACCGAGGAATAGCACGCACAGACGACTGTAATTTGTGAGCTGAGCGTCAGTGAGGCTTTTACCAAAATGATGTTCCACAATATCCTTGGTAAATACAGTAGCGGCGCCTAAGAGATCGCCTGCGCCTGATGAAAGCGTAGCCGAAACGACCGCAGCCATAACGAAGCCTGCCATTATAGGAGGCATGAGGTTAAGCGCTACCGTTGCCACCGCATTGTTCGCTTCGATGTTCGGAAATTCAGCCAATGCTACGAGGCCTAAAATTGCAGGAACAAAGGCGAATAGAGCCATGATAATACCACAAATGATAGAGCCGAGAACGGCCGTTCTTTCATCCTTCGCTGCAAAGTACCGTTGTACGGATTCTTGGCCGGTGGAGAAGGTCATGAAGTACATAATGATGAGGCCGATGATGGTTTTCCAACCAACCTTCGTAAATCCTAATTGTTCAGGCGGCAATTTTGCAACTACCGATTCCCAGCCGCCCACATTGTGCAATACGAATGGCACAGCGAGGGAGAAGCCACCAACGAGGACGAAGAAATGGATAACATCCGTCATCGTAACGCTCCACATACCGCCGGACATGGTGTAAATTACGAGTACCGCGCCGCAGATGAGGATGGCGAGCTCTGTTGAAAGCCCGGTGAGAACGCTAATAATGGTTGCAGTTGCTGTAATCTGTACGCCTGCTAGTGTAATCGTTGCCAGCATGGACAGAATAGAAGTAATGAGATGGCTAGACGCGCCGAAACGACGGCCGATGATCTCTGGTACTGTTGTTGCCATGGCACGCCGTAAGAGCGGTGCAATCAACGCAACGAGGATAACACCAATCCCTGCAGATACTACGTACCAACCTGCAGATAAACCCCAAGAACCATACGCTTTCGCTGCTACACCTACGGTACTCCCACCACCGATTTCCGTAGCTGCTAATGTGCCTGCCGTCATAAGAACCCCAATACGACGACCTGCGAGTAGATAGTCAGTACTATCTTTTACACGAATATGACAATACACGCCGACTAATAAATTCAGTAATAAATAGGCGCAAATAATAACCCAAATAATAGTCAGAGAATCCATATGACACCTCCAAAAATTTACACTATCCAGAGATTCATACTAAATCACCCTTACTACTTGCGGTGCATATATCAAGTATAGTTTAATTATCCATAAAAACTGGGGAAAATACAAAGAGGAGTTTTACTGCTCGTTGGAGAATATATATATATTAGGAACTAAAATATAAAATTATTAATCATAGGCACAGCCTTATTTACATAGTATACTTATGCTAATAAGACTGTGCTTATTTTATTGAGAGACAAGATTCATTTTTTGAGAGAGGTTTTTATGATTCAACGTATTTTGATGCTAGCTCTTGTGTTGCTGGCTTTCACCATGCCTACAGAGGCAATTACATTTCAGGAGCTGAAGACATCACCACAGTTTAAGTTGGTTCATCAGCATGAGTATGAGAAACCGAGTGCAATTGTTAATGATGGTGGTATGTATGTGTATTTAAATACCTATTCTGTGGAGGTCCAAAAGTATGCGCCGCCACAGTATACATTGAGTGCTATTTATTATGTGGTACATACGTCGCACTATCAGGCTGAGATTATTGAAAAAAGGCTCACTGTAAATTATGATGCAAACTATTCATTGGCCACATTGATTAAATCATCTCATACGATGAATCCGAGTCCATCTATGTTGGCTTTGATTGAGGCTAGTGAAAGTAAGTCGGGCTTATTTATGTCTGATTCAGACCGTGCAATTTATACACTGGATGGTGCGCTTAAGAAGAACCCATCTTCGGAAGGTACTAGGAATCTTCCGCTTAATCGCAAGAATATTATTATGTATGATTTAGCAGATGCTATGTTTATGTCTGCCTATCAGCAGCATTTTGATGATATTGTGGTACAGTGAGGTGGACGATGAAACGCATATATTTACTTTCACTATGGTTATTAGCCTGCCTTGTATTACCTATGAAAGGTCAAGCCGTATCACAAGCGGAGTTACTAAATCCGGAGCATTATCAACATATCGACTCTACCGTTGATTCTGGCCGAGGAGATGGCAAATACCTGGATCTTAGTTCTATTAAAGCTGTGGATGCACCCGATGGTCATCGACGTGTGGAAGCGACCATTTACGTGTTAATGCCTGCATCAAATCTCATTCAAGGCATTCAACTGCAATATGATTACGACTTAGAGCAATCCTTACGTCATTTGATTACAATTCATGACAGAGGATTACAACAAGGAGCTAATACTCCATACATCTCTATTTGGCGTGCAAAACAGGAAAATTCCGGTATCATAGGAACCGTTACCGGTGGCATTGCTTTTAATAATGAAGGTAAAACACGCCGTCAACGACTTCAAAAAGAACATTTAGAAGCGATGATATTACCACCTCAATTTGGAATGGAACGGTATACAATAGCAAACATAATCTATCAGAAGGCCTATGGCGTAGCCTACGATGATGAGCCTTGATAGCTTATGAATAGCACTGGAATGGTTGAAACAGTGAATACAATCAGAGGAATAATTAAACTTGTTTTTGGGCTTTTATTAGTTAATTCGTATATTTATATAATATAATGCTTATTGTATCGTATATTAGTTCGTTCTATAATAGACTTAGGATAGTTGGACGAGGTTGGGTCTCTCTTCGTTTTTGAAGGGAGGGTTGCTTATGAGTGGTTATAAAATCATTATGATTATCCTTGGGATTTTATCAGTCATGATATCCTTTGGAGCACTTGTGGCGCTTATTTGTCTAGAAATAGCAAAATAGCCCTTCGTTTCTTCGGAAATTAGATAAAACGAAAAGGCCATTTCTACATATTATTAAGTTTGTGAGATGAGCCTGACGTCACTACTCGTCTGACTATCTACTTATATTATAGGGATAAAAGTATATATCGTCAAATTGAGATAAACCTTATAAATACTAAATATATACACAAAACTTATACATACTAAAATATAAAATTATTAATAATAGGCACAGTCTTATTTGCATAGTATACTTATGCTAATAAGGTTGTGCTTATTTATGTTGTAAATGTGAGAGAAAAAGAGAGGTTTTTATGTTACGTAAAAGTGTAATGATGATGGCATTAGCAGTTACTTTCACCATGAATGTAAGTGCTATTCAGATCGAAGTGCCAGCCGGACAACCGGCTATGCCTGGGTCAGATGCGAGCATTCCTGCCAATGCGTATGAAAATTATCGTCATGTTAATGAAGTAGCAGAGCAGAATGCTGAGTCATATAGCGAGTTTATAAAATCACAGCCTATGAATCCTAAGTCAGGGATGGATAAGCTATATCGGGAACGCCCTGGCTTGGCTAAGGCGTTGGAGTTAGCAGATTACTCTCAATCTACGGTAGTACTGATTCATGAAGGGAATAAGAATATTCGATTATCCGTGCCAAATGTTAGCTTCCGTGGAGATACTGTAGAGTCTAAGTCTGGAAAAGGGCCGTTATATGCGGTGCGAAGCCTTAGTTCATTTTTAGTGGTAGGGCCGCCACATGGTAAAGAGCTTAATAAATATGCTGAAGAAGAAGGAAAATATACATATCCAGGTTTGCACGATACATCTTGGAAACTAATGTCAAACAATGCCCGTGTAATGTATACGGAATTTACACCGAATGATTCAAAGACTACCTATGGGATTACTTATGGCGGTTGGGTTAATACGGAAGATCCGTATCAAGATAAATCACCGGAAGTTGTGATGAGTAATTATATTATTCCATCCATAGAATCCTTGTCTGGATTAGATACTTATAGTCGTGTTGAGCATTGGGGTAATTTTAGTTATCGCGTTCCTAAGACTGCAAAGCTAGTGAGTGAGACTGTAGAGAATAGTCAATATGATGTGAGAACCTATGAGGATACAGGTTCCAAGATACGTGTAGTACGTACTTCCATATTGGGTGAAAAACGAGATGGAACGGTCATCAAGAGTTCAATATTATCTTTTTTGAGAAAGTATAATGATTTAGAAACACCTACACAATATGCAGTCGTATGGAATAATGGAATCGCAGGCTCTTTGATCGATTCTTACAAGCCTAATGGAGAGTCTTATCTCCGTCATGTGGTGAAAGATTCTGTGTACTTTTACAGTTATCGTATTAATTATGATGAAAGTAAGACCTCTTATACACATAAACAATGGAGAGATATGATTGAATATGTAGGCTTTGATGATGCGGTCAAACTCAGAAAAGGTCCACAATGGAGAGAAGATGGAACCTATAAAGAGAAACTAGAAAGTGGGCCTATATTTATTCCTTGGTATATGGAGTGGGTTAAACTGTTGAATCAATAAGAAATTTAGTTTTAAAGTTTTTATGGTATTAGATAGGAGAGAGCCAATGAGTAAACTCAAATACATCAAAACTATATTAGTGCTTTTGTTTAAGGCTTATCTTGTCTATCTATGGATTAACTTTGTAGAGACGTTTACTCAGCTACTCTATGACATCTATGTATTAAAAGTATATTCAGTGGAGCATTTTGGCCTGTTTTTATTCTTTCTATTTGGTAATATATGCTGTATTCTGTGGCTTGTTTTATGGTGTAAGCGATTATCTCCAGCCTTTAATAAACCAAGCATATATTATAGGGTTAAAAACTGGATACGCTTAAAAAAAGAAGAAGCACCTATCTATAAAGTTCTGTTTGTCAGTTTAGCGCTTTTGTTAAAACTATGTCTTGTGGTGTATATCTTAATTGTCGTCTCCACTGTGTTAAGCATTCCACTGGTAAACTATTAGTCTATTTCATACTTTAAATACACTAAAAAAAATGAGCTACTATTTGATTAGTAGCTCGTTTTTATTTGTCTCACAAAAACAAATAGCCCTCCGTTACTTAGTGTAACTAAATAACTGAAAGGCCATTTCTTCATGCTTTTGTGTAACTAGAGATGCGCCTGACGTTTCGACTCGTCTGACTATCTACTTATATTATATGAATAAAGATATATATCGTCAAATTGAGATAAACCTTATAAATACTAAATATATACACAAAACTTATACATACTAAAATATAAAATTATTAATAATAGGCATAGTCTTGTTTGCATAGTATACTTATGCTAACAAGGTTGTGCTTATTTATTTTATAAAAATTGAGAGAGGGTACTATGTTACGTAAAAGTTTGATTATGATGGCACTAGCAACTGCTTTCACCATGAACGTAAACGCTGTGCAAATCAAAGTGCCAGAGGGGCAACCACCTGTGCCTGGGGCCGATGCAAGCATTCCTGCTAATGCATATGAAAATTATTCCCATATTAATGAAAAGGCGATACAAGAAGCAGAGGCATTTAGTGCCAAAGTACAGAAGACCGTAGAGAAACCTAGCATTGCGATAGAAAAGGTTTTCAAAGAGAAATCTGGATTGGCTAAAGCGGTTAAGCTGGGGGAGTACTCACAATCTACTGTCATCTTACTTCATGATGAAAAGAATAATATCCGTTTAGCTGTTCCAAATATTAGCTTACGTGGAGACACGGTTGAATCTAAATCGAGTGACGGTCCTTTATTTGTGGTTCGTGGTTTTACAAGTATTTTGATGGTGGGGCCACCACATGGTAAAGAATTTAGTAAACGTATGCACAATGAAGGTGTCTATACCTATTCGGGCTTAGAAAATGCATCTTGGAAAATCCTTAAAGCCAAGACACATGTAATGTATACAGAGTTTACACCTAAGAACACGAACACTACCTATGGTATTACATATCTTGGAGGTGGTGATGTGAAGGAACCATACCAAGATAAAATAGCTGAAGTGGTAATGAGTAATTATATTATTCCATCTATTGAATCTCTATCTAGGCTGGATAATTATAGCCATGTTAAACATTGGGACAATTTCAGTTATCGTATTCCTAAAAAGGCTAAGTTAGTGAGCGAGGTTATGGAAGATAACAAATATGAGGTTCGTACTTATGAAGATGCAGGCATTAAGATCCGTGTGTTACGCTTTCAAATAGACCCTAATGTTGTTGATAAAAGTTTGGCAAAAAAACAAATTTTTGCATTTTTGAATAAATATGGTGACCTTGAGGCGCCTACACAGTATGCAACAGTTTGGAATAATGGTCTTCCAGGCTTCCTAGTTGATCGCTATAAATCTAATGGGGGATCCTATTTACGCCATTTTACAAAGGATTCTGAATATTATTATAGTTATCGCATTGACTATGATGAAAGCAAATCTTCGTATAAGCATAAACAATTGCGCGATATGGTTGAGTATGTAGATTTTGATAATGTTGAAAGTTTACGAAAGGCACCTCAATGGCGTATAAGTGATAGCCATAAAAAGAAGCTTGATGCGGATCCAATCTTTAATCCGTGGTATATGGAATGGATTAAAATATTAACTCAATAAGATTATGTATAAAATAAGTGGTTTGAGTTGTTCATAAAATAGTTCAGGAGAGAGATCATGAAAAGAAAATATTTGATTACAGGGCTTGTTATAGGCCTGCAATTGGTAAGTGGTTATAGTTATGAATCGGATGCAAGTTGGCTGAGTAAAACTTGGGACCGCCTTGAAACAAATGCAGCGAAGCAGTCTTATGATTGGCCCAAAGCTGAGCAATATACTCATTATGCTGGCGGGCAAATTGTAGGTACTACCTTGCCAGATGAGGATATGATGATCCTTGGTGTTTCGTTGGGTAATACATTTGATAGTGTGAAAGCTAGCTTAGGGCAACCAACTAAAGAGACAAGTAGAGGACTTACCTATGGTGGTGTTACATTTGGGAACTTTAAAATGGATGGTGTGGGCCCTATTGTCACCTATATGATGATTGAGAATCGTGATGCTACTACACATAGAGGTATTGCCGTAGGCGACTCCATGCGAAAGGTCCTTAATGTATATGGCAGACCCGATTTAGTAGATTCTAATAATCGATGGTTTTATGGGAAATACCGCTATCGAACTGATATGATGCATGGCATACAATTTGAACAAAAAGGCGATAAAGTCAGTAAGATTTTGATTTATAAATGATTATATTCTTACCATATCTATGAAAAAAGCCGAGCTTTTAATTCATAGAATTAGCTCGGCTTTTATTACTGTATTCATATATTTGTATAATATAATGCTTATTGTATCGCATATTAGTTCGCTATATAATAATCATAGGATAGTTAGACGAGGTTGGGCCTCTCTTCGTCATCGAAGGGAGGGATAAGCCTATGAGTGATTATGAAATAATCATGCTCTTATTACAGGTGATAACTGTGGTTATTGCTTTTGGAGCTTTAATAGCGCTTATTTGTCTCACAAAAGACAAATAGCCCTTCGTTATCTTAGATGATTCGATAACTGAAAGGCCATTTCTCAAGCTTTTTTGTTTTCAGAGATGAGCCTGACGGTACGACTCGTCTGACTATCTACCTATATTATAGGGGTAAAGATTTACATCGTCAAATTGAGATAAACTGGAGGTTCTTATGAAACCATTTGAAACAAAGGATTATAAAGCTTTTACCATGTTTGAGAATCATTGGGCTCTTGTTACGGCTGGAACGCTTGATAATTTTAATACGTGTACGGTTAGTTGGGGCAGTATGGGCAACATATGGGGCCCTAATGGTGGCGATATATCCACTGTGACGGTGTACATCCATCCGGCGCGTTACACTCAAGAGTTTATGGCGAAATACGATACCTTTACAGTTAGTTTTTTCCCTGAAAGCTATCGCAAGGCTCTTGGTTATTTAGGTTCTCATTCTGGCCGCGACGAAAATAAGGTGGCAAATTCTGGCCTAACGCCAGTTGCGGTAGGCGATGGGGTGACTTTCAAAGAAGCAGAGTTAACATTTGTATGTAAAAAGCTATATGAACACCAATTCGATGAAGCCCATTTGGCAGAAAAGGTAAAAGATTATTACGCATCTAATCCTGCTGTATATACACAAACTGGGCATGATCGTTGGGAACCACATTATATGTACATTGGCGAAGTAGTTGACGCCATAGAGGACTAGTCTGTCCACATAACAAATGAAGACATACATACAATTCTTTGGGATACCGTGAATGCTGCATCTTAACTAAGTATATTTTAGTTTTCTAGTACTAAAAAAGTCGAGCTTCTATCGTTTAGTTGCTCGACTTTTGTTAGTTAATTTATATATTTGTATAATATAATGCTTATGAAAGCTATTTTATAATGGTGTTGATATAAATCGTCTATGCTTCTGGAAATAGAACATGTTCTTGCATTTTAAAACTAGGATTATTGGTAGAATCAAAGAACTCAATCATATTTCGTAATTTTTGAACCTCTTCAGCATGTAAAAAACTTGGATAAAAGATGATATAGGTAAAGCTATAGGTCCCATCATAGGAGTTAAAGGTTAGGATGTGATTATCCTTATGAGGTGTATAGATGTGTGTGGATAATCCAGGAATATTATTATTCCATATAACGGCATAATTAATATAATCTGATGTTGGCTGGGAATAGTAAATATCCCAGAACGTATCTAAATTAATTTTAAAATTGTAATGACCGTTTACAACAAGATCACGCGCATATGGGTTTTTAGGAATATTATTTGTAGAAACAAAGAATATTATGTCCCCCTTTTTGTAGTATCTAATATCTTGGTGTTCAGAGCCCTTACTTTCACCTTCGTATATGGCGTCTTTTGGTACGCGGTATTGTACACCGTTTAAGCTTTCTATGCGTGAATATTGATTTAATTCATTTAGGTTTTGTACAGAGGGAAGCACATAATTAGCCAATAATTTATCTGTAGGAACCTTGTTCAGGACGGGGTTGTTATCATAATAGACAAATCCTGCGTGATATAAGGGATGACGCATGTTATAGCCCTTAAATTTAAAATTGATCGTGTCGATGGTGAGCGTTGTTTTTTTACCGTTTTTAAAGTGTGGCATCTTCATGCTATCCCAAGTGCTGTAGGTAACAGTAGGATATGAAAATACAGTGCCCTTTATATCAGAAATCTGTTTGGAGGACTTTCGTTTCGCATTGTCTTGCAAGAAATTACGGACGTCTTTGTCTGTTAGCTTTTCATAAGCTATTTTGGTGTTGCGCCAGTCGTAATCTTTAAAATCTGCGTAGTCAATTTCTAAATTGAGACTTCCATTATTGGTTAACACTCGATAGTCCTCAATGGTTCGACTTGGATTTTGGTAACGTCCTATATGATAATCACTTTTTATGCCCGCTACTGGGAATGAAAGGCGAATTTGGTTGTATTGATCATGAACGGAAATGACCGTATTATGGTAATTTTGACCGCGATATATAGAGGCTGCTTTAGTATACTCAATTTCGTTTTTATTAATACCGTTAGCCTTGTCCGTTAACTTTAATGTTTTCACATAGTTTGCTACATCCTTTTCAATATCAGGGTTCGTGGTTTGGTAATTTATGTAGGCATCCTTGGAAAACTTAGAATCTGCACCAGGAATATTAACATCGATGGCTCCTATTGGTGATAATATAGTGCTCATGATGAAAGCACACGCTAATAGTGGTAGTTTAGTCATGGTGGTATCTCCCGTTTACATTTCTATATTTATTAGTATTGTAGTAATCCGTAGGTTATGTCATTAAGTATAATTATATAACTAAATGAATATATTTTTAAGTGACATGGAGCGTGTTTTGCTTACATGCTATTACTTCCTGTAGGACATGAGTGCTTTTTTATAGATATTGTAGGTATATTTTTTGAGCACAATGGCAGTAAGGTGACGAAAATTATTATTAGTGACAACTAAACTGCTTTTATTAGTGAAAGCCTTAATACATACATGTAGCCCTTTATCTATTAAAATGGATAAAGGGCTTTTAGAATGATGAAATAGAGAGGAATAGCTTTATAGTAACTTCTTTTGTTGATCAGTACTATAAATAGTGTAAATTGATAAAATTTTTATAAAATATAATCCCACAAGAACTGCAAAATCTGATATAATATTAATATGAAAATCGATGTATGTAAGGACTAAACAATGGTGTATATGAAGTGATTTTCTAGCCTAGAAAATCGCTATATCCTTGGTATTCAGTCGATATAATCGGAATGTTGTATATATGAAATGACTACGCAAATGCGTAGTTTTTATTATTTTTTGTTTGGTGTAGGTAGTCCCATGAGTGTAGTGAAGCCCTTATTATGGCTATTAGAACCGTATATTGTATACAAAGCCTATTTGTGGGGTGCCCGTTTCATGGCACAACCCTTCACGTGGGAAGGCGAATTAGATTGGTTTGCTTTTATGTTAACCCTATTGCTCGTCATTGATGTGGTGGCGTTGCCCTTGGTGATCTTCTATTGCCCTGGTTTGAATCCTGGGGTACGTGTTCCAGACTGGATTCGCCGTTTAGGAATGCCTATTTACACCGTCCATAATTGGCTTGATAGTAAGGTGGGTGGCGACACATCTACGCCGATTATATGGCTTCGTAAAGCCTTGCATTCCTTGCTTTTATTCATTTATTATCTAGTGTCATTTTATGTGGGTGGTCATCTCATAATGGGCCTCGTAGTAGCGCTCATGTATGACGTCCTCGTATGGGCTCATGGAGGTGTGTGATGACGACTTGTGAATGGCCGACGACGCCTTTATATCAGGATTACCACGATTACGAGTGGGGCCGACCAATTCATGATGACCAACATCAATTTGAACATCTTTGTCTTGAAAGTCTCCAATGTGGACTCAGTTGGCTTACGATTTTGAATAAACGGAACATCATTCGAGCATGCTTTGATCATTTTGATATTGATGCGGTGGCTGCTTATGGTGAAAGCGACATTGAACGCATCATGCAGACGGTGGGGATGCTTAAGCATCGTCCTAAAATTGAAGCCATTATCAATAATGCTGCTGCTTTTAAACGTATTCAATCTGAATTTGGTTCGTTTTGTAACTATATTTGGGGATTTACAAATCATAAAACGATTATTTATGAAAACCATCCAGAAGGTCATTTTCCTACAAAGAATGGTTTATCTACGCGGATAAGCAAAGACTTAAAGCAGCGGGGCTTTAAGTTTGTAGGTCCTGTTACAATTTATTCGCATCTACAAGCTAGTGGCCTCATCAATGATCACGGTAAAGACTGCCCTTGCTTTGAAGAGATTAATAAAACAGCAGATATCGTATGGTTACCTGTAGACGATGAAGCGTAAGGGCGATAAGTATAAATTAGTTAACAATAGTTTTTATGCATACTTGTGTTTACATAATTGAATTTGTTGTTATGTGGAATTGGGTGTACACTAAAGTCGATGAGGCGATAGCGACTCATCTCATGTCGGCCCGCTTTATATATAAACACATATACTCTCTCTCTCCTAAGTGGGTCTATCATTAGTTCTCTCTCAACGCTATAAACTATACAGAGCCTCTACCTTATTAGGTAGAGGCTTTTTGCTGTATATAGTGTTATAAGAGGAGCAATACTGTATTAGGGAGCCATATAACAGCATTAAACAGGCTATATGTATGGTCTTAAAGAATCTTTAATTAATTCAATTTCATAGTATATATTTTATACCATATAAATTGATTTCTTTCGATGTAGTTGTTATACTGAAGTAAATTGATATTGTTACTTTCACAATTAAAGAAGGGAAATATATGATTGGTTTGGGAACGGCCATTAATATTGGCCTCATTATAGCTGGCAGCCTATGTGGTCTCGCGTTTGGTCGCTTTATGAAAGAAAATTTAAAGCAGACGCTCATGATTGTGAGCGGTATTATCGTGCTCCTTCTCGGTATGAGCGGGGCCATGCAGTATATGCTCGTCATTGTCAACGGATCTCTACAGACAACGGGCCCGCTGTTGATGATTATTAGCATGGTCGTAGGCGCCGTTATTGGCGAAATAATTGACCTTAATCATTGGATTACTGTGTTTGGTGACTGGGTGAAAGCTCGCACTGGCAATGCTGGTGATCCAAAGTTTACACATGCTTTTATTACTGCATCTTTGACGTTTACTGTAGGGGCTATGGGGGTACTGGGCTCTATTCAAGACGGCCTTACTGGAAATTATCAAACGCTATTATTGAAAGGCATCCTCGATGGTATTATCGTTATGGTTATGGTATCCTCTATGGGAAAAGGGGCGCTGTTCTCCTTTATTCCTGTAGGTATTACGCAATGGCTCATCACGGCAATGGCACATATTGCAGCGCCTCTGATGACACCTAGTGCCATCGATAACCTATCCTACGTTGGATCTATTCTGATTTTCTGTGTTGGTATCGACCTCATCTGGCCTGGTAAAATACGTATTGCCAACCTCTTGCCAGCCATCTTCGTGGCAATGGGGCTTACATTTTTGCTATAATTAGCATTACAATAATATATAGATTTTTATAAGAGACCTATATTCTCTGAACCTTTGATGTGTACTTTGTACATGATACGGTCGAGGATGTAGGTCTTTTTACATTTTTAAAATCAATTTAGTAGATGTGCGAATTAATGATAGTTTTAATTCAATTATGACAATAAGGTAAATTTATTACATTCCGAAATAGGTGACCAATAGAGTCATCGCAAGTGTAGGATTTAGATAATGTTTTATAGAATCTTTTTACCAAAATTGTTTGTAGAATAATTTTAATTTTATGTATAGTTATTATTCAAGTATATGTTATTGAATTATACCTGTTAAACAGGTATAATCAAAGGAGAGATTCTATGATTATCGGATTTGTAGATTATCATTAATAGAGAGGAAATTAATATGGAAAAGTTTATTCCTACACCTACCATTAGTGAAATATTAAAAGAAGAGTTTATGGATCCATTAGGACTATCTGCATATCGATTAGCTAAGGATATACATGTGCCTGTTTCACGGATTCAAGAAATATTGAATGGTACACGATCTATTTCAGCAGATACATCGTTGCGTTTAGCGAAATACTTTGGTGTTTCGGAAGGGTATTTCTTGCGTTTACAGATGGATGTTGATTTGCGTACAGCAAAACTTAGTGAGGGGATGGATGAAGTATTATCCTCTATTGCACATTGTGCTTCATTAGAACCCGTAGATTGTCAATAAGAGATTGATAGTTTTCGATGTATTTGGTACAATTATCTTAAATTAGTAAGTTGTTACAACAGTGAATATTGATATAAGGAGAACCTATGTTATTCGTTGAATATCCTAAATGCACAACATGCAAAAAAGCAAAGAAATTCTTAGATGATCATAACATTAAGTACACAGATCGTGACATCAAGTCCGAAAATCCTACAGCAGAGGAAATCGCTGCTTGGTATCCACAATCTGGCAAGGATTTGAAAGCATTCTTTAATACTTCTGGTATGATTTACCGTGAACAACAATTAAAGGATAAATTGCCAAACCTTAGTGAAGAAGAAAAACTAGCTTTATTAGCATCTAATGGCATGCTTGTAAAACGTCCTATCTTGGTTCTTGAAGACAAAGTACTCGTTGGATTTAAAGAAGCAGAATGGGTTGAGGCGTTGAAGCTCTAATTTCATAACCTTGGGTCAAAGCCCCTATCTCTAAAAGCCTCCATAGCGAGCTAAGTCATTTTTAGAGATAGGGGCTTTTCCTTTTATATGAAATTAGTATCTCCAACTAGGACCTATTAAAATAACCTCCATAGCGAGCTAAGTCATTTTCAGAGATAGGTTCGTTCCTTTTTTATACAATTTATGAAATTAGAGCAACAACTGGGGACTCTAGGGAGGCTAAGTTATTTTTAAAGATAGGGGTTTTCATTTATTAAAAAATTTGATTTGTATATTTCTTTTATGTTTTGTATAATAATTACACTATAGCAATACCCCTATGGGTATTTTAAGTGTTAGCAATATTAATTATAGAAGTAAAAGGTATTTCCGGATTAAGTAAGGCCGGTATCTCATTTATAGAGAGGTCTATATGAAGTTTTTACAGTCTTTATCAGCGCAGGTTTCTCTGCGTACGCAGGGGGCTATTTTGGCACTCGGCTTGTTATTTATTATATTAGATGCGCTTACGGAGCCTATGAACCCAGCTATTGATTTGGCGTGGGTAACGGTCATCATTTGTGGCTTGCCATTGCTCATTAACAGCGTGCAAAGTATTTTGGATCATTTAGAGATTCATGCTAATTTTCTCATCGTGATAGCCATGGTGGCGCTTATTGCGATTGGAGATTACCATACGGCGGCTTATGTAGGACTCATCGTACATGGTGGCTTTTTCTTAGAGCAGCTTATTACGGGTGACGTACATTATACATTGGATGATGATATGTTGCCGACCATGCCTACACAGCTTGTAGCCTTGCGTCAGGGCATTAACAATTATTCATCTGTTATTGTTGTGGCTGTTATGTTGCTTTCCATGGGTTCCTATGCATTGACGCAGAACTTTATGCATACCATTACATTGCTAGTTATCCTTTGCCCATGCTCTTTGGAACTCGTTCTTGTGGCACTCATGATGGGTTCTCTCGTAGATGAAAACTCTCCAACAGCGGGGCTTTCAAAAGAGGCAAAACAATGCCATTTGGGCCTACTTATCGTGTCCATAATGTTCCACGTTGCCATCATCGGTGCTGGTGTGTTAGGATCTATCAATCCAGTAACAGCTGCTGCATTACATGGCTTGGCTCGACTTGGTCTCGTGTATAATTTGAAAGTATTAAACGGTTCCTTGTGCGTCGCATAAATAATTAAACTCCCCTAGTAATCATAAGTATTACTAGGGGAGTTTTGTATATACAACAGTGAGTTGTACAGTACGTATTTATACATTACGTATTATACAGTACGTATTCTATTGTTGTCCTTTGTCTCCAAGGGTGAGGAGTAGGAATACGATGGATAGGATACATGCACCAACGAGGGCAATGAAACCACCATCCCAACCGTAGAGGTCAACCATGAGACCCATGAAAGCACCAGCACCGGCAGAACCGATGAGGTAACCAAGAAGGCCTGTAAGGCCAGTAGCTCCACCTGTTGCTACGCGTGGCACCATATCTGCTGCTTGAAGGCCAATCATCATAACAGGACCGTAGATGAGGAAGCCGATAGCGATGAGTGCTAAGTTATCGATGAGAATATTGCCTGCAGGGTTAAACCAGTACACGAGGATCGCCAAGATAACGAATAGCATGAAGCAAATTGTAGCTGGAGCACGACGGCCGCGGAATACGCGGTCACTCAAGTAACCACTTACGAGCATGCCTGGAATACCAGCCCATTCGTATAAGAAGTAAGCCCAACGGGAACCTTCTTTTGTGAAGCCTTTCACAGCGGTTAAATAGGTTGGTGCCCAGCTAACTACGCCGTAACGGATGAAGTATACAAAAATGTTTGCAATCGCAAGATACCATAAGTATTTATTATGCAAAATATATTTGTAGAAGATTTCTTTGAAAGTACTTTTTTCTTCATTTTCTGTATGTGTATGAACGACTTCGTGTTTGTATTCTTCGATAGGAGGTAAGCCACAGGATTGAGGCGTATCTTTCAACAATACAAAGGTAATAATCGCTAACACGATAGAGATAAGGGCAGGGAAGAAGAAGATACTATGCCATGTACCGAATAGGTAGATGCCAAGCGTAGCAAGAGGAGCGATGATGCCGCCACCTAGATTGTGGGAAACGTTCCACCAGGACCACCAAGCACCGCGTTCGGAACGGGAGAACCAAGTTACCATGTTTTTCGCATATGGAGGGTAGCCCATACCTTGGAACCAACCGTTTAATAAGGCAAGAACGCACATGATAGGAATACTGCTCATAACACCTGGTAAGGTGCCGAATAATAACATAACTAAAGCACTAAGCAATAGACCTACTGTGGAGAAGTATTTTGGGTTAGAGCGGTCAGACGCATTACCCATAACAAATTTACTTACGCCGTAAGCTACGGATAAGATGGTCATAACTATACCGAGATCCGCTTTGGTGTAGCCGTACTCAGCAATCATGTACGGAACAGCCAAGCTAAAGTTTTGACGGATCAAATAGAATGTAGCATAACCAATAAATGTACCTGCAAAGACTTCGCGACGAAGACGTTTGTAGGTGGAATCGATTTGCGCCTCTGGTAAACGTTCAATATGAGGAGCAGGAGAGAAAATCGACATCGTTACACATCCTTTCTACAACATGTCATTTGTAATAATACCATGTAGGGTATGTAATCGACTATACTTAATTTTTTATTATAATAAATAGTTATTAGAAAACTGAATTATGGATAACATTAATTAGGGTGAAATAGGATTGAATAGGTTGAAAATATCTTCTATGTAAAAATTATCAATTTGCAAATATATATATGAATAACTGTTCATGCATTTGCGTAATAAGGCTATGCATGAATAATATAATCTTATTGAATCCGCATTTTTCTGTACTTTTGAGTGTATATGAGTAATTGTACATATTTTGTTATTGACACAAGGTAATGCGAAAATCGTTAGCTTGGCTGACCGTTGGGTCACATGGATTGTAGTGATTGCGTTATTGGCCGCGGTTGGCACCTATGTGGTAACTGGAGAAATCATTCGTGCCGTAACCATCCTCGTTGTGTTCTGTCCTTGTGCTCTCGTATTGGCAACGCCGGCAGCGATTATGGCGGCTATTTCTAATGCGAGCCAACACGGTTTCCTCGTGCGCCGTGGTAATATTATGGAACGCTTGGCGAAGGTTGATACGATGACCTTTGATAAAACAGGTACCTTGACCTATGGTACACCTGAGGTGACCGCCGTTGAGACTGTGGGTCCCATGCCTACTGATGAGTTGTATCGATTGGTTGCTTCGGTAGAGACTAAATCTGAGCATCCATTGTATATGTTGCTGTTGATGGTGTATTGGCTGGTTATGTGGCTTTGGCGGATCGTGTTCGCCGTGAAAGTCGCGCCGTAGTAGAGTCCTTAAACGAACTTGATGTGATGCCTGTTCTTTTAACAGGTGACCATGTGGCAACAGCGAAAACGATTGGTAAACGATTGAACGTATCCAATGTGATTGCAGACTGTTTGCCAGAAGACAAGATGGATACAGTGGCTCAATTACAACAAGACGGCAATATTGTAGCCATGGTTGGCGATGGTGTAAACGATGCACCAGCCCTTAAAAAATCCGACGTTGGCATCGCCATGGGTGGTGTTGGTAGCGATATCGCGGTAGAGGCAGCAGATATCGTTCTCGTAAACGACAATATTACAGAAATTCCTCACCTCGTGGCCTTATCTAAACGCATGATGACTACCATCAAGGTAAACCTTTCCTTCTTGTTGATCTTGAATTTTGTGGCCATCATCTTGGCAATGGTTGGTACTTTATCTCTAGTGTGGGGGGGCCTTGTTCATAACGGAGGGAGCCTTCTCGTAGTTGCAAACTCTGCATTACAATTGCGTTGGGCTTATAAATCTAATTACATAGTAGATGATGATCATTCCGTTCTCATGAACGCAGCTCGTAAACGCGTGTTTGAGGCTTAATAGTAGTTCATTATAAATATAAGTATGGAGTGTGTGTATCGATTTGATTACTAAATCGATGAGCGTTAAAAAATAATATAGTCAATAAAAAGCGCTATCTATCCCTAAGGAAACTCAAATAGAGTCGTGGAATAGATAGCGCTTTTGTTTTATATATTATGAGTTTCGATTAATCAATGTATGTTACAGGATAGCCTTTTGCTTCGATTTCGCGGCGGTTAAGGCCGTTTGGCATATCTGGATAACCGATAGCTAGGCTAGCGTAGACTTTTTCGTCTTCGCTAAGACCTAGTTCATGCATTTTGGCTTGGATGCGTTCATTATCTTGAAGATGACGGATTTGGTTAACCCAGCAACTACCAAGGTCAAGTTCATTGCAAGCAAGCATCATGTTTTGCATAGCACATGACACGTCAGCAAAGTTGTTGGCATAACTTGGTTTACTAGCCAATACGATGAGTACAGGCGCTCCATAGTTGAATACAAATTTGCCTTCGGCGGACATCTTAATGATATTCACCATGTAAGGTAAAGTATTTTCTGTAATCGGCATTTTGCCGTATTCTTCCTGAACAAGAGTTACTAATTCGTTGAGCACATCTTGGTTTGTGATAACCATGAAATGTGTTAATTGTGTGTTGCCACCAGATGGAGCACGACGACCTGCGTCGAGCACTTGATCGATGAGCTTTCTAGATAATTGATCAGCTTTAAATTTTCGCGTACTATGACGAGTTTTAATACATCCTAAGGTGTTCATGTGGTCCTCCTATGACAAATGGGATTTGATATAGAGTTTCTTTTATTATACTACGAGGAAGGACCTAGTAGGGGACATATAATTTCTTCCTATTAATTCTATAGAAGTGCCTAATTCTTAACGAATAAGAAAATAAATATTAATTAATTGACAAATTTAAAAATATCTGTTCAAAGTGGGCTTTTTGCGTTGACTGTTTACCGTAAAATTGTGTACAATTAATTAGTAGATAATTGTGTGCATATGGAGGTAGAATATGGCAGAAATTGGTGTACTTGAAGGGTACAAACATAAAGAAGATGTTCCTGATTCAGAATATTTAAGATTGGAAAATCAATTGAGCTTTCCACTCTATGTAGTGGCAAAGGAAATTGTTAATGCATATCGTAGTCACTTAGATCCTTTAAATTTGACATATACTCAATACGTCGTAATGATGGCATTGTGGCAATATGGTGATTTATCCGTTAAGGAATTGGGACAAGTATTGCGCCTTGATTCCGGTACATTAACACCGCTTTTAAAGAAATTAGAAGCCAAAGCATTCTTGAAACGCAAACGCAGTCGTCAAGATGAACGCGTAGTTATGGTAACCCTTACTGATACGGGCAAAGCATTACGTGATGTAGCGGTTCATATACCACGCCGCTTGGCTGAATCGTCAGGTCCTATATTTGACGTAGAAGAGACACGTCAATTGCGTATGTTGCTTAATAAATTGCTAGAAGCAATCGATAACGCAAATGCAAAAACAGCAGAGAACATGAAGGGCTAATTTGATACAACCTCATATGCATATATTCTGTAACCTTGGAAATCTAAAAATTTTATTAAAAATGTGATATACTATACATATAGCGTATTGTATTCAAGTCATGTGAGAGTATGACTGATTCGTGATTTGCCCTCGTGGCACAAAGGAGATCATTATGAATAAAAATTTATTAGGTGCATTTGTATTAGCCGGTACATTATTAGTAGGTGGTGTTGCAAACGCAGCAAACTGGAATGGGTTAGCTAACTACCCAGAGGTTCCAAATAGTGCAAATGGTACAGAAACGTATTTCTTTGATAAAGCATCTGAGTTTAAAGGTATCGATAGCAGCCGTAACAACGTATTTGGTGTTAATGTAATTAACATGCATAATAACCAATACGGGGAAGCTACATTGTTCAAATATCTTGTTAATCCAAGCTTACATACTGTATATCGTTACGCTCCAGATGGTCAAGTTTACCAAATTCAACCTGGAACAAATGAGTTCAATATGTTTATGGCTGCTTGGAAAGAAGTATACGGCACAACTTTCGAATTCCCAGCGTTATAATCTGATGGCCCGTGCCGTAATAATTACATAACTATTGCTGGTGAAAGCTCCTTTTGGGCTTTCACCAGTGTTGTTTATGGAGGTTTTTTATGTCTAAATCTGAATTTGCTCAAGCCTATACGGAGCGTATGTTCCCTGATATTGCAGCCCCAGCAGGTTATATTGATCCAGAGTTTGAAGTATTGTTTGATAATTTTGCCTTTGATGAAGTCATCACCGAAGAAGACCGTAATGTACCGGCAAAGGATCGCTTCTTAGCCATTCTCGCTACATTAGTAGGCGCCTCAGCTGTTGATGAGTATGCATTAATGCTACCGGCAGCATTAAACTTTGGCCTTATTCCTGATGAAGTGGTAGAGCTCATTTATCAAGCGGTGCCCTATCTTGGCATCGGACGTGTGCGCCCATTCTTTAAGGTGACCAATAAGATTTTTGACTATCGAGGAGAGGCTATTGTTGATCCCTCTCGCAGCACAATCACTGGAGAGTCCCGTCTTGAAAAAGGCGTAGAAAAACAAGTGGAAATCTTTGGGGAGTCTATGCGTAACTCTTACCAAGAAGGGCCAGAAGATATTCGTCATATCAACAAATGGCTTGCCAATATGTTCGGCGATTACTATACGCGTAAAGGCCTTAGCGTGGCTCATCGTGAAATGATTACCTTCTGTTTCCTCGCAGCTCAAGGTGGCTGTGAAGCTCAACTCAAGGCTCATGTAGAAGGCAATTTGAACGTAGGGAACAGTAAACAATATTTGATTAACATCGCATCCCAATGCGTGCCGTATATCGGCTATCCTCGTACCTTAAATGCCCTTCGTTGCATTCAAGAAGGCTACACCGCATGGGAAGCTAAACAATAAAGGAGTTCTATGTTTGATTTAAATCCGGTTCAGATATTAGCAAGTATTCCTGCTATTATGATCGTTTTTTCTATCTTTGGATATGCAGAGGCAAAGGTAGCAACTTGGTTTGGTGATCCAACGCCGCGTCTGGCGGGACGCCTCACATTGTCACCAATGGCACACCTTGATCTAATTGGTACCATCTGTATTATTCTTGTTGGCTTTGGTTGGGCAAAACCTATGTCAATTAATCCATCTTACTTTCAAGATCCACGACGTGATATAAGCTTGCTTGCCTTTGCAGGTCCTGTGGCAGGTCTTATAGCAGGCTTTATATTCACCTTTATATATATGCTCCTTGGAAAATTAGGCCTCATGGAGTCCCAAGGTCTTGCCATGGTTATGCAATATATTATTTTATATAGTATTGGCTTATCAATCTTCTGTTTGATTCCGTTCCCACCATTGCCTGGTTTTAATATTATCTTGCCGTGGTTGCCTACAGAGTGGCAGATGAGATATTACCAATTAGGGATGCTTAATTTATTATTCTTTATCATCCTTATTAACACACCCATTATTTCCATCGTTATTCGTCCATTACAACAAACGATATTTAAAATCTACTTTGCCATTATTGGGCTCATACTATAATTATATTTTGTGAAAGTTTCTACCATAAAGATAATATCTTTATGGTAGTTTTTTATAGTTTATAGATAGATTTAGCTTATCTTTACATATAATGTATTTGTAAATTTTTTTCGTTTTTTATAGTAACAATTTTACTTTTGACTGTTCTTTGGATTTTATATTAAAAACTATCGATATAGTTCCTCAATTGTGTTATAATAAATAAAGAAATCGTAAATTTTCGATATATTAATATTACAGTGTATTATTAGATACTATCGATAGAGTAAATTGATCCGCTACATCGATATGTAAATCAATACACTAAATCGACACGTAAATCGATATATAAAATCGATACAGTATATAGATATTCAAGTGAATAAATGAGGAATTACATATGAATTTTGAAGAAAATCAAGTGCCAGAGGCGATTCTGGACAAGCTTACAAAGGTGTGCACATGTCGTAGTATTACGCGCAAAACGATTAAAGAAGCCATTTTAAATGGTGCTCATACATTTCCACAAGTAAAAGAAGCAACTCGTGCTGGCACGGGTGCTTGTGGTGGCAAAGGCTGTGGGCCTCGTATCGTAAAGCTCTTAGCGGAAATGAAAGAGCAAGGAAAAATTTAATTTGCGAAATGTAACATACACATTTTACACATCCAAAATGTAAGATACATAGTTTACACTCCAAAATGTAAACTATAATGTTTACACAACAAAAATGAAACATATAAAGATTGTTATTTGATTCTCTCAATGGATATACCCATTGGGTTTTCGAGTAACAATCTTTTTGTTTTGTAAGATACATGTACTATAGTGCTGCTTGTCGTGTGTTGGTTATGTTGGGCTCGTTTATATTTTTTGATATACTATACATAATACTTTTTAGAGATTTGAGGGAGGTATGCATGTTTCGACGTTTCATAGCAGTCACTATGATTGGTGCATTAGCACTCACAACGGGCTGCGGTTTACATAATCCATTTACTTCAAAGGCAGAGCCTGTGACCTATGAGTCCGTGGCACAAAGCGAGCTTTCACCGGAGCAAAAGGTGGACAAGTTAGTGGCTAATATGTCCGATGCAGACAAGGTAGGCCAATTGTTGATGATTGGCATTCACGGCACAACGTTAAATGATGACGCTAAATTTATGCTCAACGAGTATCGTGTGGGCGGCATCATCTTGTTTGATCGTAATATGGAGTCCAAGGATCAAGTTAAAACGCTCATTGCAGATATTAATAAGGCTGGTAAAAGCGTCGGTTTAACGCCATTGTTCCTCGGCATCGACCAAGAGGGTGGTGCGGTAGCGCGCATGGATGATAAGCTCATCAAGGTTCCTCCTGCAGAAGAATTGGGCAAGACATCTGTTGAGCAAGCGGTATCCTTAGCAAAACAGTCTGGTGTGGAACTAAAAGACTTGGGATTCAATATTAACTTTGCTCCTGTGGCGGATTTGGGATTAACCTATGGCCGTTCCTTTAGTACGAACCCTGATGAGGTCGTTCGCTATGCAGGTGCCGTTGGCAAGGCTTACGATGAAGCGGGCTTGTGGTATTCCTATAAGCATTTTCCAGGCATTGGTAAGACCGATGTAGACTTGCACGCGGATACAAGCATCGTTCCTGTATCTAAAGAAACATTGCTTTCAGAGGACACAAAGGTATTTATAGACCTTATCAAACAGTCTAAACCGAATACCTATACAATCATGGTGTCTCATGCGATGTACCCACAAATCGATCCAGATCATCCTGCTAGTTTATCGAAAGCGATTATTACGGATTGGTTGCGCAAGGACATAGGCTATAATGGCGTTGTCGTAACGGATGACATGGACATGGGGGCCCTCGCAAAACACTATACCTTTGGTGATATGGCAGTGCAATCCATCCTCGCCGGCAGCGATATCTTGCTCGTATGTCACGAATACGAACACATGCAAGAGGCTTATAATGGCCTTATGAAAGCCGTGAAAGACGGTCGTATCTCGAAAGAACGACTCGATGAATCGGTGAAACGAATCTTGCTTATGAAAATGAGCAAAATTTAGAATCATTACAATAGAAAAATATATAGTGTATACATAGCAAGATATCAAGGATTTTATTAAACCGATAGAGAATTAATAGGTAAAGTAATTCTCTGTCGGTTTATTTTTTATTGTATAGTTTGTTTTGTTAGGAGTGAGGTATATGGCTCGCAGAATTATGCTGAACGGTACGTCCTATTTTGGACAAGGCGCGATTCAGGAGATTGTGAACGAAATTAAGAATCGTCACTTTAAAAAGGTTCTCGTTACGTCTACACCTGATTTATTCGAGTTTAAGGTAGCTACAAAGGTTACAGACCTACTTGATGCGGCAGGTATTGCTTATGAAGTCTACGACGGTATCAAACCAAATCCTACCATCGAAAACGTAACGGCTGGTGTTGAGGCTTGTAAAGCGGCTGGCGCCGATGTTATCGTTGCTGTTGGTGGCGGTAGCCCGATCGATACAAGCAAGGCGATTGCTACTATTATTACGAACCCTGAGTTCGCCGATGTACGCAGCCTTGAAGGTTTAGCGCCTACTAAGAATCCGTGCTTGCCAATCATCGCTGTTACTACTACATCTGGTACGGCAGCAGAGGTTACTATCAACTATGTTATTACAGATGTTGAAAAGAACCGTAAATTCGTTTGTGTTGATCCACATGACATCCCAATCGTTGCCATCGTAGATCCTGATATGTCTGCGTCTATGCCAACAGGCCTTTGCGCTGCCACAGGTATGGATGCCCTCGTACACGCCGTAGAAGGTTATATCACAAAAGGTGCGTGGGAGCTAACTGATATGCTCCATTTGAAAGCTATCGAAATTATTGGTCGGTCCTTGCGCAGTGCCGTGGCCGGCGATTACGCAGGTCGTGAAGCTATGTCCTTAGGTCAATATATTGCAGGCATGGGCTTCTCCAACGTAGGCCTCGGCATTGTTCACTCCATGGCGCATCCATTGAGTGCTGTGTACGATATCCCTCATGGTAAGGCTTGTGCGATGTTGTTAACAGCAGTATTGAAATTCAATGCCCCTGCTACAGGTGAAAAATATCGTGAAATCGCGCGTGTTATGGGCGTTCCGCATGTAGATACTATGGATGAAAGCACCTATCGTCAGGCTGCAATTGATGTAATTCAAAAATTAGCTGACGACGTAGGCATTCCTAAATCTCTTAGCGAAGCAGGTGTAAAAAGGGAAGACATTTCATTCCTCGCTGAATCTGCTTTCAATGATGCATGTACACCTGGTAACCCACGGGACGCATCTTTAGAAGAAATAATCGGCATCTATGAATCCATATTCTAATTAGCGTCTTTACATATTTCAAATGCCTCCGAATGTGTAAAGAAAATACATTTACACACTTGTTTAACAAAACTAGCCATCTCTTTTTAGAGGTGGCTAGCTTTGTGTTTAAAGCGCTATCTATTGTTTTATGACTCGGACCTTTGACCTCGTGTTCAGTGAGAAAGCTATTTTTATACGTAATCCTTTCTTGAAAATGGTAGTTTACATAAGTATACTAAGGATATGAATAGATAGTTTGACTGAGAGCCGAGCGATTTTGGTAGATGGCACTCAATGACTAGGTGCTTAGTTCAACTCGTTAAATCGCTGAGATGGTTACATGTGATGTTTAGATAGGTGTTAGATAGTAATGCTAAGGAGAATCTTATGAAATTATGGAAATTTAATAAGCGGAGTTCTACCTTGGCAGATATGTCTATGAATCGTGTGCTTTTAACGGAGCTTATTGCAAAGGGGGCCCTTGTTGGGGTGATTGCAGGTTTCTTTGGGGCATCATACCGTTATTTGATACTTGAATCAGAGCATATTAGGTGGCATCTGATGGATGGTATTACTATGGAATGGGCCATAGGTTGGCTTGTGGCCATGGTCATTTTTGCGTTTATCGTAGATCGATTGCTCGCGTGGGCCCCATTGTCCGGTGGTTCAGGGATTCCTCAAATCGAAGGGGAAATGCTTGGACTCTTTGATATGAAGCCCTATCGGACACTAGTATCTAAAATGATTGGTGGCGTACTGACCGGCTTTGCAGGATTTTCCGTAGGTCGTGAAGGGCCAGCCGTACAGATTGGTGGTTCTGCTGGGAAGATTGTGTCTTACTGGATGAATTCGGGGCTACGAGAACAGCGTATTTTGACATCCGCAGGTGCTGGGGCAGGCTTAACAGCTGCCTTTAGTGCGCCCGTATCGGGGGCGATGTTCGTCTTTGAAGAGGTACATAAAAGCTTTTATCCGTATCTCGTTGTACCAACCTTCGTGGCAACTTTGATTTCTAACTATATTACAGTTAGTATCTTTGGACTTACACCAGCGCTGGGCTTTACGGTGACCTCAGGGGTTCCTCTTGAATATTTCCCGATACTGCTCATGGTTGGTGTTATCATGGGGCTATGTGGCGTGTTATTTTGCCGTATGATTTTTGCTTTCAAGAGGTTCTTTGACTGGCTCAAATGTTCTCGATTCTTGAAATTAGCCCTTACCTTTGTGGCGGTGGCAGCCATTGGTTTTGATTCGCAGCTCCTCTTGGGTGGGGGCAATGACCTTGTGGGTCAGCTTGCCTTTCAATCTCATGGCGTATTGCTCTTAGGTGGCATCGTATTAGGCAAGATTTTACTTACCACCTTCTGCTATGGCAGTGGTGCTCAAGGGGGCATATTTTTGCCCATGCTCGTAATTGGTGCTGCAACAGGTGCTTTTTGTGAAAGCTTACTTTCAACCTTAGGACTTATTTCTCCTGATTTTGTACCACAGTTCGTTATCTGTGCCATGGGAGGTATGTTAGCGGCCGCTATGCGGACCCCAATTTTGGCGATTTTGCTCGTTCTTGAAATGACGGATAGTTTCTCTAATATTTATGCTATCGGTATCGTTACGCTCGTGGCCTATCTTGTGGCGGAGCTTTTAAAAGAACCGCCGATTTACGATTCCTTGTTGCAAGCCATGAGTGGTCAAAGCAATCTAGAATCGGTGCAAACCTTCTTTCAAACGAAGGTGCCTGTGGTGGCAAATTATACGGATGTACAGCTACAAGACTTGGCATTACCAGATGGTACATTGATCGTAAGTATTCGCCGTAATGGTACCTACATTGTGCCATTAGGCGATGTAAAACTCGAGCCAGGCGATGAATTACAAGTCTCCTGTGAACGTGGCCGATTGAAGGCGGCTAAGGAATTTTTCCAATCAAATTAGTCATTATATCTAAAGCTAATCGTTGATTCGTGGTATATATTAGGAGTAGTTTATGAAAATTGTGAAAGCTACTGAGTCAGATGTATTGGATCTGTACCGTTTGCAATTGCTTACATTTGAAAGCGAAGCGGAGATGATTG
Source organism: Veillonella parvula (assembly GCF_002005185.1). Taxonomy (GTDB): domain Bacteria; phylum Bacillota; class Negativicutes; order Veillonellales; family Veillonellaceae; genus Veillonella; species Veillonella parvula_M. The sequence continues at coordinate 499,814 of NZ_CP019721.1, read as the reverse complement.
GAAGTCGAATGGTTCCTGCATTGATGGAGTCGGAAGAGGAGTTTAAAGCTACTTTCACCCAATGGCATACCTATAAACTAGTAGATGATGGGGGAAGAATCATCGGAGGTATTCGCTATCAATATGACGATGGAGTGGTAGAGGTCGGTCGCTTGATGGTGCATCCAGACTATCGGCAACAAGGGCTGGCTCGGAAATTATTAGCCTTCGTAGATGAACAATGCAGTCAAGATCGGCGCGTATTATATACATGTACGAAAAGCTGGATTAATATAAAGTTATATACAAAAATGGGGTATAAAGCCGTTAGAGAAATACAGGATGACACGGGATTATCCTTTGTATATATGGAGAAGCAATAATTCAAACGGCATGGGAGGTCTTAATGTGCTTGATAATATAGTGGTATTCTATATATTCTTTACCATAGTTGGCTTTTTAGCGGCTATGCTTGGCACCATCATCGGTGCCGGTGGGGGACTCGTATTCGTGCCTCTCTTTATGTATTGGTTCCCTGAGTGGTCTCCGTCCATGATTGTAGGGACGTCACTCTTTTCTGTTATGTGTAATGCTATTTCTGGATCTATAGCGTATCTAAAACAAAAAAAGGTATATATTAATGCTGCTATTGTATTTAGTTTAGCTACATTCCCAGGCGCCATTTTAGGGGCTCAAATGTCGGGATGGTTCTCCGGCAAGGGCTTTATGTTTGCCTTTGGATGCTTTATGCTGTGTGCATCTGTATTGATTGGTTTTAAAAATTTTAGAAAAGGGGAACGCAAGGAAGAGTCTCTGACTCTTGAGCAGTTGAGCTATAGTAAGCCCATCGGTATTAGTATTAGCTTCTTTGTAGGCTTTATTTCTAGTATCTTTGGTATCGGTGGAGGACTTATTCATGTGCCGGCTTTGATTTATCTCATGGGATTTCCTACACATATGGCAACGGCTACAAGTCAATCTATTCTCGCCGTATCAACAACGGTGGGGGTTATTACACATTTGATTGAAAGTCATATTGTATTTAGCATTGCTATCCCTACTAGTATTGGCGCTATCTTTGGCGCTCAAGCGGGGGCCCGTATTGCAAAACGTCTCAAAGCAAAAGCTATCCTCGCTCTCATGAGCGTAGCTGTCTTTGCATTGGCGGTACGCCTCATTCTTAAATCTGGTATCTTGGGATGATATAATTTAATACAAGCCCTCTAATGGTGATTCGTAAGCATGTTACCATTAGAGGGCTTTCTGTATTTTCAGCATTTTATAAAAGGGTATAACTAAAAGTCATAGAGAACTATAAATGAGAATGAAAAATTTAAAATATATAAATCATACTATTTTTATGCATAATGTTAGTAATGTATTTACTATAGAATTATAGGTAGTACGAATCGTTATTTAGAGAGGTTTTAGCATATAATTACTGACTATATCTATACATGCTTAATAAATAAGGATTCTTGATTGTATATGAGGAAAAATGGGTACATGATAATGCTAATGAGATGTACTTTCAACTGAGGGAATAAAAGGGGAATGCATATCGATTTTTATTAGAAGAGATATAAATTATGCATAATTATAGTGAGGAGAATGAGAACGGCGTATACTAAAAGTAATAGATTCCTTAAGAAAGGATAGGAGGAAATAGAAGTGAGTACACTTATTAGAGATTATGAACGTTTTGCCAAGGAGGCAAATGAGATTTGTAAAGGTCGCGTATACACCGATCATTTACGTCGTTATGCATATGGCGTTGATGCGTCTTGCTATAGCTATTTACCAAAGGTAGTTGTTAAAGCTGAAGATGAACGAGAAGTAAGACGACTTATTCGTTTGTGTCAACAATGTGGGACACCATTTACATTCCGTGCGGCCGGCTCCTCCTTGTCTGGTCAATGCTCCAGTGAAGATGTGCTCATCGTATGTAATGATGGCTTCAAGAAAATGGAAGTTATTGATGATGGGAAAGCCTTGAAATGTGAATGCGGTGTTATCGGTTCCGATGCGAATGATTTATTGAAACCGTACAATCGTAAAATTGGTCCAGATCCTGCAACGCTTGCTACAGCATTAGTAGGTGGTATCTTGAATAATAACTCCTCTGGTATGTGCTGTGGTACGGCGCAAAACTCTTATAAAACAATTCGGTCCATTCGCGTTGTATTATTAGATGGCTCCATCCTTGATACGTCTGACCAAAAGAGTATTGATCAATTCCTTAAAGAAAAACCTCAAATGGTAGAGGATATCTTACAATTGCGTAAGGATATTTTGGCCGATGAAGAATTGACACACTTGATTCACCATAAGTACAAAATCAAAAATACCACAGGTTACGGCTTGAACTCCCTTGTTGATTTTGAAGATATTATTGATATCATCAACCACTTGTTCATCGGTTCTGAAGGTACATTGGGTTTCGTATCTGAAATCGTATATAACACTGTTGAGGACGTACCTTACAAAGGTTGCGGTCTCATGTTCTTCAAAACATTGAATGATGCATCTCTTGCGGTTGTAGCCTTGGCTAATATGGGTCGTGACAAGGTTGTAGCTGCTGAAATGATGGACTATCAATCCCTTAAGGCCGTTCAATCGCTAGATAATGTGCCTGAATTTGTTCGTGAAGTTCCTGAAGGTACAAGTGCTATCCTGTTCCAAACTGAAAGCTACTCCAAAGAAACTGTCGATGAAAACTTAGCTTTCATTAAAGACAAATTGAAAGATATTCCAACGGCTATCCCAAGTCTTTACTCTCAAGATCCTAAAGAATACGATTCCTGGTGGGCAATCCGTAAAGGTATCTTGCCAATCGTTGGTGGTCAACGTAGAAAAGGCACCACTGTTATTACAGAAGACGTATGCTTCCAAATCGAAGATTTCACGAAGGGCATCGAAATGCTTACCGAATTATTCCACAAATACGATTTCGTAGACGGTGGCGTAATCTTCGGCCATGCGTTATCTGGTAATGTTCACTTTAACATTACGCCTGATTTCAGTGATCCTAAAGATACTAAGAACTTTGGCGATTTGGTAAAAGAAATGTCCGAACGCGTTTCTGGCTTCGGTGGTTCTTTGAAAGCTGAACATGGTACGGGTCGCATGGTGGCACCGTTCATTGAAATGGAATGGGGCCGTAAAGCGTACGAAATCAACCGTCGTATTAAAGCTATCTTTGACCCTGAACGCATCTTGAATCCTGATGTTATCATTACTGATGACCCAGATGTGTATAAGAAAAACCTTAAAGCTCAATGCGTTATCGATGATGCTTTCACAATCTGTATGGAATGTGGTTTTTGTGAAAAACATTGTCCAAGCCGTAATTTAACATTGACTCCACGCCAACGTATTGCATTGTTGCGCGAAACGAAACGCCTTGAAAACGAAGGCAATTTCACATTGGCTGCAGAGCTTAAAAAAGGCTATGAATACTTTGGTGTAGATACCTGTGCTGCGTGCTCCATGTGTAAAGGCCTTTGCCCACTCAGCATCGATACGGCTCAAATTGCATTATCTATGCGCCGCATCGATCCTCCAGCACCAGAATTGGCTAAGAAGATTTACGATAATTTCCCTACTACACTTCAAATGGCTCGTGCCGGCGTAAGTCTCGAAGGTATTGCAGGCTCTATTGTTACACAAAAAGCGATTTCCAAGATTACAGAAGGCTTACATGGTGTAACTGGTATTACTCCGTACATTCCTAAGACTACGCCTAAGGCCAACCGTTACAGATTAAGAAGCCGCATTAAACCGACTAATTTTGAAAAGGTTGTATACTTTAGTACCTGTGCGAACCGCGCTTTCAAACCTAATCAAGGTTATGACGATGAACGCAGCTTACAACAAGTAGTGGAAAGCCTTTGCAACAAGGCCCATATCGATATTATCTACCCTGAACATATCGAAAACCTCTGCTGTGGCTTGAGCTTTGAAAACTACGATGACGTTCATGAGCGTGCTGTAAAAGACTTACACGATGCGTTGATGAAAGCATCTCAAAATGGTAAATACCCAATCGTGATTGACCATAGTGCATGCTTTAATCATGCTTTCAAACATATGCCAGACTTAGAAATCAACGATATTTCTGAATTCTTGTGCAAATACGTTGTGCCTCATCTCGACATTGAAAAATGCGATGAACGGGTCATCGTACACAAACAATGTAAGATTAAATCCTTGAATAAATCTCAATATATTGAAGATTTGGCTCGTCTATGTACAGACCATGTATTCAACATTAAATCCTTTGCATGCGATGGCTTTGCTGGTCAAAAAGGGTTCTTCACACCAGAACTCAACAAATGTGCTACCAAAGACCTTGCAGCTGAAATCGCTGAATACGGTGCAACACTAGGCGTAAGCTCCAGCTCTACCTGTGAAATCGGCCTTGGCGAAAACGGCGGCATCCCATTCATTGGTGTTGCATTCCTATTGGACCGTTGCTCTAAGGCTAAGAAATAAGTCTTGTATAGCTATTGCTATTTACGTTAATGTTGCTAGTAGTTTACACTAAGGGTACTAGTAGGTTGGGTTAAAGTAACTGGTAGTTTATATTAATATTGCTTTAATATTGCTCGTAAATTATGTTAAAACTACTAATAGTTTTTTAGGAGTTTTATGAGATTTATTGCTAATTCTTTATTTTTCTAAGAAATGTGGTATACTAAACGTAGGTAGTAGAGTGTATGAAATTACCTGCAATATAACCAAAAAAAGGACGAGTGGCAGCTCGTCCTTTTTCTTGCTTATTTTTTGTTTTTATTGTTAAGCCAGTAGCTGTAGGTAGTTACAACTAAGGCAACAATAATAGGGGCAAGCAAGGTGCCCCAGAGTGTATAAAACAGCTCCTGCAATATACCACCTCCTTTCGGGAGGTATTTTATATTATATCATCATGCTATGGAGTCTTGTACATAATTAATGATTGGAGAATTCTTAATGAAGAAGGTTGTGCTTTTCTTTCTTTTAATAACAGCCCTTACGGGATGTGGATTGAATCAAAATACGAATAGTAATAAAACAGAATCAAATGCAACTAGTTCTGCTACTGGTTCCTCTACATCTGCTGCGGGAATCAGCCAAGCGACTACCAAGCAAGATGGACATCTAATTACAGCAAAGCAAGCCTTATCCGCTGGTGAGTATGCGAAAGCCATAGAGGAAGCTACAGCGTCCATTAAGGATAATGCTAATAATGCAGAAGCCTATTCTGTACGTGGCTTTGCAACAGCATTAAACGGTGATGCGGCTAAAGGGTTGACAGATACTAAAAAGGCTTATGATTTAGACCCTAATAATGTGGCTAATTACTATAACATGGCGATGGTCTATAAGTTGCAAGGGCAGTTAAACGATTCTAAACAATGGTTTGAAAAGGTATTGGAAAAGGACCCTAGTAACACCTGGTCTGTGTATGGTATTGCTACCATTTATGCAGACCAAGGGGAAGATACTAAGGCCCTTGATTGGTTAGAAAAGGCTATAAAAATTGATCCCTCTGTAAAATCCGTTGCAGCCGAACAAGACCATTTTGAACGCTTTCACAATAACGGACGATTTAAAACGTTGGTAGAATTATAGACATGGATGTGAAACAGATGATTCGCCTTATTATAAAGGTGATAGGATTTATATATTGGCTTATTTTTCTATACCTTGGCGGTCTAATGGTCGTAGACTGGTCAGGGTTTATGACTCGGTACAATATTGAAACACCAATTTTCCTTAGCTATATAGTGGTGGTAGGGTGTATTGTTATGCCTTATTTGGTGTTTTATTGGAAAAAACTGAATCCTAATGTTAAACCGCCCTATTTGGTGCGATGTCTTAGTGCCTATATGAACCGTCTAGAGGACCAACATAGTATATGGTTTGATGTGCTATATGTACTCAAGCTACTGCTCTATTTTGTAACAATCCTGTGGATGATCTGTATACTATTACTCATCTTAGCAGCTATTGCATGGACAATAGTTCTAATTTTACTGAGCAATTGATGATGTAAATTACATTGTTTTCTCTACTAATGCTTCTTGTAAAAGTTGAGAAAAATTAATTCCTTTAGCCAATGCTCTGTCGTTAAGCCATGCAGGAATCGTTAAGGTTTTCTTTACGGACTTACTATTTTTAGCTAAATCAATATCTGTTTGCACTAATGTAGGATATGTTGTATCGGTACATGGTAAGCTGCGAATAGATGTGGGGGTAGGTAGAGTTTGTCCATCTTCTAAAGCGCCTAATATATAGAGTTCCATAGCCTCTTGTGCATTGGTTATTAATTCTGTTAGTGTTGAGCCGGTGCTACTAGTGTATTCGAGATCTGGAAATTCGGCCCAGAAACCATCGGCATCATCATGGATTATGGCAGGGTATATAAATTTCATAGGTCCTCCTTATTTTAGTCCCGTACGTTTCAAAATGGCATTTAATAAACCGATAGGTACATCTTTTCCATGTACGGCAATAACTTCAACTTGATCATCCTTTTTTAAACGATGATGACTACCTCGTTGCCGTACATCCTTCCAGCCATTTTGCAGTAATAATTTAAGTAAATCCTTATCCTTCATATTCTCTCCTTTTATGATAACACGTGTATACGTACAAAACAATTATTAGGAGTTATACATTCTTATTTATAGTCTAACAGTATATAAAGGAAAATAGGGGTGACCATTGGTCACCCCTGATTCTATTAGTCACTTGACAAAATTGATAAATGACCTTCATATATTAATCCTATTCATAAAAATTATATCAGTATATAATTAATATATATAAATTAGGTTGTGTATTGATGGAAGGAGAGGATTCATCATGAAACTATTCGGTAAAAGGGTAGCAATGGCTGTATTGTGTGCGGCGACATTGGTATCCCCATTTTTTTTGAGCGGTTGTAGTATGTCAGAGCTATGGCAGGGTACTGAACAGAGCCGCAAGGAAATTGCGCAGCGGTCTGAGCAGGATCAGGTGCAGTTATTTAATCAATATGTGAAAGCTGTAAGTCGATACAATCGCATGGCTGTCATGTTTGATTATGCGAATACGCCAACTCTTAATGAGTTAAAAGCAGGGCAGCATTTAACTGTATTTAGTGCACCGAACTTTAAGCAGCTACAAAAAGAATTAGAAGAGGCTAAGCAAGCCGGTGTTCCGTATGATGAAATGAAGGAGCCTTTAGATAAGCTGCTTTCAAAATTGAACGAAATTACACCAGTAGCCGAAGAGCTCGATGCATACTATAAATCTAAAGGGTATACCACAGATAATTATGCTAAGGAGCAACAATTAGGCCCTAAATATGTTCAATTATATGAACAATTTGTTCCTATTTATGCTGACTTTGATAATGTTATGCATAAAATTAATACAGACCGCTTGCAACAACGGTTGCAACAATTGCGTGATGCAGGCAAGAAAAATGCCGCTGCAGCACAAGAGGTTCATTTGCGACTTACTGCGGTCCTAGAAAAGATCGATAGTGAAAAACAACTAGATGTAAATGCTATCAATCAAGAGTTGCAATCTATTGGTGATGTATCAAATGGTATTACTAGTCCTAAGTATGATTCTGTTAAGACCTCTGTAAACTCTACGATTGGTGCAATCCGTACCTATATGGGTTCGAAACAAGATAATGACTATAATCGTATGATTGAGGCCTATAACCATTACATTTCTAATCTGAATACGACCAATATGAATGAGTTAGATTAAAATAAGTTAGATTAATACGTCTATATAAAAGAAAGCTGTATCAAATGAGAGTATCATTTGATACAGCTTTTTAGTTGATATATAGGATATACCTTACTTTTTTAGGCTAATGCGTGTTGTAATTTGGCTTGATAAGGAGAATAATACTAAGGCTATCCAGATACAACCGAAGGCGATCATCTGTGGTGTGCCAAAGCTTTCACCAAAGTAGAAGATGGCTAGCAATAAGGCAATGGTAGGGGATACATATTGCAAGAAGCCTAGTAGGTTAAGCGGCAATAGCTGTGCACCATAGGAGAATAGAACCAATGGGACAGATGTAGTTAGACCGCAGGCTATGAGCAACATGGTTGTATACCAGTTTGTGCCGAAATAGGACCACACGGTATTATCGACCATGGTCGTATATAGTAAGGCTAGCGGTGTTAATAGCCAGGCCTCAAAGGCGATGCTCGTAAAGGGAGAGATGAGTAGTTTCTTTTTTACGGCTCCATAGAGGCCGAAGGAAATGGCGAGAATCATCGACACTAATGGCAAGGATCCCACTTGATAGGTGAGTAAGGCGATGCCGATGGTAGCGATGAGGACACTCAGCTTTTTCGGTATGGATAGAACCTCTTTAAATAGGATGACACCTAATACTACATTGAAGAGTGGGTTGATGTAATAGCCAAGGCTCGTATTCATAACTTGATTATTGGCGATGGCCCAAATGTAGGTGAACCAGTTTACACTGATGATGACTGCCGCAATTAACAGTAGGAATAGTTGTGAACGTTGTTCTTTTAGTAATTGAAAGTCCTTTTTGAATTGTTTAAAGTGTAAGCCAAATACAACGATAGCCATGCAAACACCTGACCAGATAATGCGCTGTGCCAGTATATTATACGGTGAAACATGGTTTAATAATGCCCAATATAGAGGGAGTAAGCCCCAAATTATATAACAACTAAGGGCTGTGATTAACCCTTTTTTACTTGTATGGTCCATAATGCCTCCTCGTGATAGTACTTATTATATCACTAATACTCAAGTCATGCGTTTTAGTTATTGCATATGATTTTCAGTTATAACTTTGATTTTGGCACTTATGATTAAATGTTATGTTCATTGACTTTGTGCATATTGTTACACTATATTGGACTTAGAACAACGAATATAGAGAATAGGTGTCGTAAGACTTAATAGAGAAATCGGTATAAGCCGATGCGGTCCCGCCACTGTAAGGATGAGTCTGCTTTCATACATGTCACTGGAGTAATCTGGGAAGGCGAAAGCGAGGTGATGATCCCGAGCCAGGAGAACTGCCTATTTGATAATCACCGTTATGTACCTACGAGCGATAGGAAGGGGATTGGGGTATGCTGGCTACAGTATTTTTTAGTGTACCTTTCAATAAGAAACCTTACGTGTCACTTTAGGTGGCACGTTTTTTATTGCCCTTAGAGTGGATGTTGAGTATAGGAATCAGGTTTTATAGATATTAAACAGATGGACACATTTTGAGGTTGATGTGGTCCAATAAGATAAAGCTCGAGTGATTCATATATCTAACAATTCGCAGGTACGGTGCGCTGTTTCTCGGTATGGTTTCGAGTTGAAAAGGAGGCACATATATGTCTGACAAAAAGACTTCAAAGGATGCTGAACGTGATTTATTAGCACCTGTATCCTTTGATGAGTTTAAGAAACCTACGTATGAACAATGGCAGGCCGAGGTTGAAAAAGCGTTAAAAGGTGGCGACTTCCATAAGAAGATGTTCACTAAAACCTATGAGGGAATTACGTTACAACCAATTTATACGCCTGCATTGCATGGAGAAAAAATTCCAAAGGGTGTATACCCTGGGGCAGGTGAGTTCCTACGTGGCACAAAGGCAAGTGGTTATATTAAAGACTCTTGGGGAGTATCCCAATATGTAGACGAATCTTTTCCTAAGGATGCTAACCATGCAAGTTTATACGAAATTGTAAAAGGTGGCACCATTCACAATATTCGTCTTGATGAAGCAACACGCCATGATCAAGATGTGCAAGTAGGCGCAGCTGTTGGTATCGGCGGTACATCTCTGTCTACTATGGATGATTGTAGCCAATTGATTGAGCGTTTTAATTTGAAGGAAAACCCTTTATACATTGAAACAGGTGCTTCTGCAGCTATCTTGCTCGGTATGTTAGCGGCTACGGTGAAAGGCTCTAAAAAACAGACCTCTGACTTGAAAGGTCTCGTTGGTGCAGACCCTATTGGTGTTTGGGCTAAAGATGGTACATTGCATATGTCTTTAGATACAGCCTTTGATGAAATGGCACATACTGTTGTATGGGCTAAAGAGCAAGCTCCAGAGCTTAAAACTGTACTCGTATCTGGTGATGTATACGCTAATGGTGGCGCGAACGATGTGCAAGAGGTTGCGTATGCATTGGCGACAGCGGTTTGCTACGTACGTCAATTGGCACAACGTAACATCGATATTCACACTATTGCTAACAGCATGATGTTTACATTCTCCTTGGGTGCAAACTTCTTCATGGAAATTGCTAAATTACGTGCATTACGTGTGCTTTGGGCGCGCATCATGGAAGCGTTCGGTGCCGAAGAAGCTGACCGTGCTGTTCATGTACACGGCAGAACATCGGCTTTCACAAAAACTGTATACGACCCATATGTAAACTTGTTGCGCAATACAACACAAGCATTCTCTGGCGTTGTAGGCGGTTTGAATAGCCTTGAAGTGTCCCCATTCGACCAACCAATTCGCAAAGCTGACGATTTCTCTCGCCGTATTGCCCGTAATATTCAAGTGATGTTACAAACTGAGTTCGAGTTACGTCAACCAGTGGACCCTGTAGGTGGTTCTTGGTATGTGGAAACATTGGCAGCTGAATTATGCGAAAAAATTTGGGCCGAGTTCCAAACTATTGAGTCTAAAGGTGGTATCATAGCAGCCTTGAAAGAAGGCTATCCACAAGCTCAAGTTAAAGCAGTTCTTGATGAACGCTTCAAAAACCTTGCATTCCGCAAAGATGTGGCTGTAGGTAACAACATGTATGCGAATATGACTGAAGAATTGCTTGATCCAAAACCAGAAAATCAAGAAACATTGCGTCAAAAACGGGTTGCTCAAATCGAAGAGTACTTGGCGAGTGCGGAGCCAGATGCGGTTGTGAAAGCACAGGCTACCCTAGAAGCAGGTACTACGGAACCAGGCGCTTTGATTGGCCTTATTGAACTCGGTGCATTACATAAATTAACAATACGTCAAATCCGGAAGGCTTTAGACGCTGGTGATATTGCTTCTGAAACGATTGAATCCATTTCAGCTCATCGTTGGACTGAACGGTTTGAAGCACTTCGCATGCGCACCGAGAATTATAAACAACGTACGAAAGATAATGTGAAGGTATTCTTGGCTAATATGGGCCCAATCCCTCAACATAAACCTCGTGCGGACTTCTCCACAGGCTTCTTCGAAGTAGGTGCTTTTGAAGTTATCAAAAATGATGGCCATGAAACAACGGCTGATGCTGCGAAAGCTGCTCGTGAAAGTGGTGCTGATGTTGTCGTTATCTGTTCTACAGATGATACCTATCCAGAATTGGTGCCACCACTCGCTAAGGAATTGAAAGAAACTATGCCGCATGTAACGGTTATTTTAGCAGGGGCACCGCCTAAGGACTTAGAACCTGTGTACCGTGAAGCTGGCGTGGACGACTTCATTTCTGTTCGTGCAAATTGTTACGAAATCTTGAATACGTTACAAGATAAGAAAGGGATGTGAGCTCATGTTCAAAAATCCAGACTTCTCCTCTCTTGGCTTGGAATCTCAGAAAGCAACATCTCGCGATGCATGGCTTGCTGAACTTCAAAAAGAAACAGGAAAAAGCTTTGAAGATTTATATAATACAACAATGGAGCAAATCCAACTAAAACCTCTCTATACAGAGATGGATTATGAAGGGATGACACACCTTGACTATATGGCTGGTGTACCTCCATTCTTGCGTGGACCTTATTCCACAATGTATGTTACTCGTCCTTGGACAGTACGTCAGTACGCTGGTTTCTCCACAGCGGAAGAATCCAATGCGTTCTATCGTCGTAACTTGGCAGCGGGCCAAAAAGGCTTGTCTATCGCCTTTGACCTTGCTACTCACCGTGGTTATGACTCCGATCATCCTCGCGTAGTAGGTGACGTTGGTAAAGCGGGTGTTGCGGTAGACTCCATCCTCGACATGGAAATTCTATTCTCCGGTATCCCTCTTGATCAAATGTCCGTATCCATGACAATGAACGGCGCCGTATTGCCAGTAATGGCGTTCTACATCTTGGCTGGTGAAGAACAAGGCGTAGATAAAAAGGTTATGGCTGGTACAATCCAAAATGATATTTTGAAAGAGTTCATGGTACGTAATACCTATATTTACCCTCCAGCTACATCCATGCGTATTATCGGTGATATCTTTGCGTATACATCCCAGTACATGCCTAAGTTCAACAGTATCTCCATTTCTGGCTACCATATGCAAGAAGCGGGCGCTACTGCAGATATCGAATTAGGTTACACATTGGCCGATGGTCTCGAATATATCCGTACCGGTGTTAATGCAGGTCTTCACGTTGACCAGTTCGCACCACGGTTGTCCTTCTTCTGGGCAATCGGCAAAAACTACTTCATGGAAGTGGCAAAAATGCGTGCGGCTCGTATGTTGTGGGCTAAGATTATCAACAGCTTCGGCTCTGAAAATCCTAAATCCATGGCACTTCGTACTCATAGCCAAACATCTGGTTGGTCTCTTACAGAACAAGATCCGTTCAACAACGTGGCTCGTACATGTATGGAAGCGATGGGTGCCGCATTAGGTCATACGCAATCTCTACATACAAATGCGCTTGATGAAGCGATCGCGTTGCCTACGGACTTCTCTGCACGTATTGCGCGTAATACTCAGCTTTACATCCAAGATGAAACTAAGGTATGTAAGGTTATCGACCCATGGGGCGGTTCCTATTATGTAGAAGCATTGACAGACGAATTGATTCGTCGCGCTTGGGGTCATATTCAAGAAATCGAATCCCTTGGCGGTATGGCGAAAGCTATCGATACAGGGCTTCCTAAGATGCGTATCGAAGAAGCTGCGGCACGTCGCCAAGCTCGTATCGACTCTGGTCGTGAAGCGATTATTGGTATCAATAAATATCGTCTAGATAAAGAAGATCCATTGGATATCCTCGACGTAGATAACACAGCTGTACGGGAAGCGCAAATTCGTCGCCTTGAACAATTGCGTGCTAACCGGGATGAAGAAAAGGTTCAATCCTGTCTTGAAGCGATTACAAAGGCTACAGAATCGGGCGAAGGCAACTTGCTTGCCCTTGCACTTGAAGCAGCTCGTGCTCGTGCGTCCTTGGGTGAAATTTCCTTTGCTGTTGAAAAGGTATGCGGCCGTCATAAAGCGGTTATTCGCTCTATTTCCGGTGTATACTCCAGTGAATTTGAAGATGACGATGTAATCAAAGAAGTACGCCAAATGGCGGATAACTTTGAAGAACTCGAAGGTCGTCGTCCTCGTATCATGATTGCGAAGATGGGCCAAGACGGTCATGACCGTGGTGCCAAAGTTATCGCTACATCCTTCGCGGACATGGGCTTTGACGTGGATATCGGACCTTTGTTCCAAACTCCAGAAGAAACAGCACAAGATGCGGTGGATAATGACGTTCATATTGTCGGATTTAGTTCTCTTGCGGCGGGGCATAAGACATTATTGCCTCAACTTGTAGAGGAACTCAACAAGCGGGGCCGTGGAGATATTTTAGTTGCCATCGGCGGCGTAATCCCTGCTCAGGACTATGAATTCCTACGCGAACATGGCGCAGTGGCTATCTTTGGCCCTGGTACAGTTTTGCCAGTAGCGGCGAAAAAATTACTAGAAACATTGACTAGTCACGTTCAAGACGAGTCTCATGACTGATAACAAACGGCCTACTCCGGATGAATTGCGCAATACACAGGACACAACTTTCACCACTGGTGAAGGCAAAGCCCCTGAATTAGGTGTAAAAAACGCAAGCACCGAGGGTAGTACCTATCGTCCCGACTGGGTGCCAGAAGAAGCGAAAAAAGATGACACTTACGCGTGTCACGTAATGAAAGGCGTCAAGGAAATGCATGACGGCCTCTTATCCAGCTCTGCTCATCTGGCTCCAGCGGTACGTCCCGTACAGCGGCGAAAGAAATTAACTGTCGCTGATTATGTACGCGGTATCGAGCAGGGGGACCGCGTTATACTTTCACGGGCTATCACATTAGTAGAAAGTAATAATAAGGACCATTTCAAACTAGCTCAACAGGTGTTGCAAGCCGTATTGCCTCGCACGGGCAAGGCATTGCGCATCGGTATTACTGGTGTGCCTGGGGCCGGTAAAAGTACGTTTATTGAAGCCTTCGGTAACATGCTCATTGAAGCGGGTTACAAGGTTGCCGTACTGGCTGTAGACCCTACGAGCCAAGTCACAAAAGGCAGTATCTTGGGTGATAAAACGCGGATGGAAACGTTGACGAAACATCCAGAGGCTTATATTCGTCCATCGCCGGCTGGTGGTACGCTAGGCGGTGTGGCTCGTAAAAGTAGAGAAACTATGCTACTTTGCGAGGCTGCTGGGTACGATATTATTCTCGTTGAAACCGTTGGGGTTGGGCAAAGCGAAGTTACCGTGCGTTCCATGGTAGACTTCTTTATGCTCATCGTTTTAACGGGGGCAGGCGATGAATTGCAAGGCATCAAAAAAGGCGTTATGGAACTTGCTGATGCTATTGTGGTCAACAAGGCTGATGGGGATAACCTCAAACGAGCTCTCATTGCTCGTAGCGACTATGATCGGATGTTACATTACATTCGTCCAGCTACGGAAAAATGGAAGACTCAAGCCTATACATGTTCAGCTGTCACAAAGGATGGCCTCGATGAATTGTGGGATGTTATCCAAGAATTCACTGAACAAGGCAAAGAAAATGGGGTCTTCTTAAAACGCCGTCAAGAACAATCCCTCCGTTGGGTACGCGATATGATTGACGAACACTTGCACAACCTATTCTTTAATAATGTAGTCATTCAAGGTCGCATGGGCGAAGTCGAAGCTGCTGTCTTAGACGGTGAAATGAGCGAATCTCAAGCCGTTGAAGAGCTTATTGGCGTTTTCGATAAGTCTTTACAATAAGTAGATCGGTAAATACATATTGTATTGTTAAATATATATTAGATAAGCCGGCATAACTTATCTTAATACGCACTCCGTTAGCAATCGTATGTATTTCGATATAATTAAAGATGTATTTGTAAAAGGCATAGTATTAATTTCACTGTTGGATTTGGACCAATAGTAGTTGCATACTATGCCTTTTTCTATATCATAATAACTAGTTCCCATTAATTGTCTAATAAAAGATGATTAATATATAAGTTCATCTTTTTAAAATGCAAAAATCAGTGTATAATTAAGTTATATTATTTATTAATCGTTTAATGTTACGAGAGGGGCATTCAAATGAACAAAAAATTATTATTACCTGTAGGTGTAGTCGTTCTAATTATTGGTATTGCGATTCTATTATTAAATCCAGATCCAGGGGCGGCTAATTTGGAAATTGCGAGAAATGCTACAAATGCTCAAGCGGCAGCAAAGGCGATTTCTGAGAATAACCAATCTTACACATTGTGGTATACTATTGGCATGTTCTGTAGCGGTTTAGGCATTGCACTGTCAGTAGGTGGCTTCATTGTAGGCTTTATTAAAAAAGACTAATCTATTTAGGAACGCATAAAAGGCTGTACTAGAATGTATATCATTTCTAGTGCAGCCTTTTTGTATTTTAATTTTATCCTGTGGACTTTAGCTAGCTTATGTCTATCTAGCGAATTAGTCTATATTTATCTTGTAAGTCGTCCTATATCTATTTATGTTGTGGTTTTACGCTCTATATCTGTTTTCGGTGGGATAAAACGTGGTATAATTAACCCGGATAGAGCCTAAAGGTATGTGGCTTTTGGAGGTTAGTATGAGTAGTATAGCGCATTTATTTGTAGCTGGTGGATTTGTTATGTATCCGCTGGTGATTTTTTTACTGTTTACCTTGATGATTGGCATTGAACGTATCTTTCTATATCGCAAGTTTACAAAGGACTTGCGCCGTTTTAATAAGGTCTTAGAGAAGAATCAATCTTGGATTATGTTACCAAGTGTTTTAGAACGGGATACAGAGGAACTTGGTTCTTTATTTGCCCGTGCTATCCGCAATGCAAAGAATTATAATGGCTTGGAAAATCGCCTTCAAGATGTGGTGTCGTACGCTGATGAACGTTTAAAACGCGGCCTTAGTTGGCTCAGCATGGTTGTAACAATGGCTCCGTTATTGGGGTTGCTAGGGACGGTCCTCGGCATGATTCGTGCGTTTGCTGTGGTAGGCGGCGATATTGGGGCTCCGACCATTATTACAGGTGGTGTTTCTGAAGCCTTAGTGGCAACGGCTACAGGTTTGACCGTGGCCATTATTGCCCTTGGCTTTCACAGTTACTGTGCAGCAAAGGTTAATGATTCTGTGGCGACATTAGAACATGAGTGCGGCAACATCCTTGATGCGTACAACGAGGAACATGATATATGAGACGACGCACGTTAGGGGTTAAAAAAGAGCCTACCATCATGATTATTCCTATGATTGATATCGTATTTTTTTTATTAGTATTTTTCATGGTAGGCACGCTGTATATGAATACAGAGCAACAAATTCCGCTAAATTTACCATCTGCATCGACGTCTACGGCGAAGTCTATCGAACCTATCACCATCACCTTGACTACAACGCACACGCTATATATTGATAATCAGGAAATTTCTTCGGATCGTTTGGCGCAAGAGGTCAAATCTATCGTTACACAAGCGCCTCAACAAGCTTTTGTTATCCGCGCCTCAAAAGATGTGTATTATAACGAGGTTATTGAACTTTTGGATATGCTCAAGGTGAACGGTGCTAAATACATTAGCGTCGCTACGGAACGGAAGTGATTCCATGTTTGAATCACATTATCTGAAACCTTTTATTGTGTCTTTAGGCATTACAATCATGCTTATCTCTGGCATGGGGCTTTCCTTACGTGGTATCGTTGGAACAGGTGTGGCTTATGATGCCGCAGAGGTTAGCTTTCATCTGCCTGAGGATAGTGAAAGTGATGCGGAAACTACCGCTATTGAGTCTATACCTAAGGATAAGTCACCGGTTGAACCTCCGACTCCAGAAGGGCCTGCGCCTAAGGCAGATCCTCTTGTAACGGAAAATACAGGTGATGAAAGTGCTCACAATTTAAATGCCAATAAGACTACATCTAATGCTCGTCGTGAATGGGCCGTTCCAAAGGCCATAGAATCGGAAACGACTAATAATGAACAAGCTGTAGTTACGGGTGGAAATGATTCCAAAGACGGGAAATCCTCTAAGCCTGACAATGCTCCTATGGGTAAGGATATAACATCTGATCCGAATGCCAATGGAAACGGCTTTGCCGAAGCTAGTGATTTATCCTTCCTATCTGATCTTGCGTGGGGGCTCCTAACACCAGGGCAACAAGCGCTTTTACAAAAGTCGGATATCAACCCCCAAGAATATTTACGAACTGTACAAGAACAGGGGAAGGGGTCAATCGTAACAGGTAAGGTTGTAGTGCGCGTTAACTTTGACGTTAATGGACATGTCATCGTGGGAGAACATACACCGCTCATCGCAGAAGATGTGCCGCAACCTGTAAAAGAGGAAGCAATGCGCATCGTTAAAAGCAGTGGTTCTATTATCAATCGAAGAGGGGAACCTGTATATCTAGCAGTTCCTGTTGTTTTAGGACAATAAAGAGGCATATCTTACATACATTAGTATGGGATATGCCTCTTTGTTATGGTTGTGAAAAAAGATTGTATTAATTTTGATTGGTAAGCATTGTTTTTGTAGAGTTGAAGACCGCTAGATATACGATGGCGCCGCCGATGAATAATGTGACTTGCATAGGGGTGCTGAATTGATCAGCTCGCCACAATGCAAAAGCGTAGAAGAACATGGTAATCAACATGATGAGAAATGCGATGATAACGCGTATATTTGTGTTTACTGCCAAGGATGTAGTAATACGCGATTTATTCGTCATTACGTAAATTAAAGATACTACGATGTCTGCCGTAAAGATGGAGAAGATAAAGTTGTAATCAAACTCGCCAAAAAGGACTATCGCCAAGCCGATAAAGCTGAGCCCAAAGAATAGGCGTAATAGCATTCCTATAGTATTAGATTCGTTGCGCTGTGCGCGGCGTTCCTTACGATTTAAAGTTGCCATGAAAGCCTCCCCCATAGTAGAAATGTTTGTTACTATTAGTATAAAGCTCGTGTATAGATTGAGCAATTATTCGCAGTACATTTAGTCTGTATGTTTATTATATATCACAATGTATAGCTATGATATAGTATTGATTAATTTATTACTATATAACTATATGAGGAATTAAAGAGAGCGTATAGATCAAGTTATTCTTATCTATGTTATTAATGGTATGATCGTGTTTGTTTTTTTCTTATTTTAGAATCTGTAGTTCAATATGTGCATCCTTTTTTCTAGAAGTGGACAACTACGGTTTGACAACTAAAGTCGAACGATAAGTAAAATTAATATAATTATCATTCGGAAAATTTAGCTCCGTTCGTTGAATGGAGCTTTCACATATGGTACAATAATCCTATAAATCTAGCTTTTATCATGCAAAGGAGATATCATGATACCACGTTATACACGAGAAGAAATGGGCCATATTTGGAGCGAACGCAACGAATTCGACACAATGTTATTGGTGGAGACCCTCGCATCTGAGGCACAAGCTGAGTTGGGCGTTATTCCTAAAGAAGCGGCGAAAACAATTCGGGAAAAGGGCAATTTCGACGTTGAGCGCATTCATGAGATCGAAAAGGAAACGAATCATGATATCATTTCCTTCGTAACAGCAGTGGGCGAATACGTAGGTCCTGAAGCGGCTAAATACATCCATCTTGGTCTTACCTCTACAGATGTGAAAGATACGGCGCTTGGGTATATGATGAAACAAGCCTGTGATATCTTAATTGATGATTTAAAGCGTTTGCACGAAGTATTGCGTCGTCGTGCAGCTGAGTTCAAATACACACCTATGATTGGCCGTACCCACGGTATCCACGGCGAACCAACTACATTCGGCTTGAAATTGGCGTTGTGGATGGCAGAGGTAGAACGTGATATTGAACGCATGGAACATGCGCGTAAAAGCGTTGCCGTTGGTAAATTGTCTGGCGCTGTTGGTACATACTCCAATATCGATCCATTCGTAGAACAATATGTGTGTGAAAAATTAGGTCTTGAACCTGTTAAAATTGCTACACAAGTGGTGCAACGTGACCGTCACGCTGAATTGTTGTCCACTATTGCTGTTGTAGGCGGCACATTGGATAAAATCGCTTTAGAAATCCGTCACTTACAACGTACAGAGGTGCGCGAAGCAGAAGAATATTTTAGCCCTAAACAAAAGGGTTCCTCTGCGATGCCTCATAAACGCAACCCTATCACATGTGAAAGAATTTGCGGTATGGCTCGCTTACTTCGTGGCTATGCACAATCTGCTTACGAAGATCAAGCATTGTGGCATGAACGCGATATTTCTCATAGCTCTGTAGAACGAGTTATCTTGCCGGATGCGACAATCTCGTTAAATTATATGTTGCACCTAACAATCCGAACCATTGATAAATTGTTGGTATACCCTGAAACTATGCTTAAAAATCTTAACCTTACAGGGGGCCTCGTATTTAGCCAAACAATTTTGACACACCTTGTAGACAAAGGTGCGGTACGTGACGAAGCATATCGTTGGGTTCAAAAACATGCTATGGAACGCTGGCTTGAAGGCAAAGATTTCGCAACAGGTTTAAAAGCTGATGAAAACATTAAGAAGTACATGACTGATGAGGAAATCGATGCATGCTTTGATCCGTATAAATTGCTAAGACATGTAGATACAATCATGGCTCGCTTTGGCCTATAATTGTAGGGTACTTCCCACATAACATATGAAAGACTAGGGTAGGTATAGACCAACAAGCCTATGGTACATGCAGTAGGTGTTGGCTATATCTACCTTTTTTGTTTTGAAAGCAATATGCCATTTTAGATAGAAGTATATTATTTTAACAGATAATTATAAATTAGTTTTCTAGCAGGCTTTTATATACTCGTCTTACATTAGGAAACCATCTATCTGTTTTAGGAGGTTATATGAAACGTATTATACGGAAGTACGGACCGCCTATTTTTCACTGTATTAATGACTTTGGTCAAGGTTCGCTGGCGGCCCTCATACCGTTTTTTATCGCTAACTTTGGCCTTAATTATTATCAATCGGCTTCCATCATTTTCTGTAATACCGTGGTGGCTTCCGTGGCACAGCCCGTATTGGGCTATGTGGCAGATCGGTGGCGCGTACCCTGGTTTATTCCCGTTGGGTTTACGGTGACTCTTGTGTCGATTAGCGCTATGGCATTGGCTACGAGTTACGAAATGATTCTTGCTTTGTCGCTCTTGGCCGGGGTAGGTGCTGCGTTATTCCATCCCGAGGCGGCTCTTCTTGTAAATCGTACGCAATCTCATGAAATCGGTAACGCCATGGGCCGCTTTGCAGTCGGCGGCAGTGCGGGCTTTGCGTTGGGACCCTTTATTGCTGGTGGTGTTTACGTCTTTGGGGGACAATTCCTTTGGGTATTTACGCTTATCGCTCTACTTGGTGTATTGTTATATCTTTATGCCTTTATGGGTGAGGGTGAAGCTGATACCGATGATACTGATATTGCTGATTCTGCTGATACTGGTAACCGTGAAAGCCGTGCTAAGGTTCTTAGTACCGGTACAAATGATTGGGTGAGTTTCGGTAAGTTATTTTTTGTGATTGCTTCTCGATCTATACTCTTCTCTGTATTGGCTATCTTTATTCCTATTTTGTATATTACTGTTATTAATGGTGAAGCCGGTGCATCTAGTTTGGCCCTTACTGCGTACTTCACGATGGGGGCAGTCCTTACCTATATGGGTGGTGCCTTATCTGACCGTTTGGGCTTCCTAAAAACCGTGCGCTTAGGGTATCTTATCTTCTTGCCATCTGTACTTGTATTTATCTTTGTACCTAATATATGGGGCTTCTTTGGTGCTATGATACCGATGGCTTTTGGTGTATTCTCACAATACGGACCAATTACGGTACTAGGTCAAAAATACCTTGCAAAAAATGCAGGCTTTGCATCAGGTATTACGCTAGGTCTTGGGATTACCTTAGGGGGCCTTGTGGCACCTTATGTAGGACATCTAGCAGATATCTATGACGTACAAACGGCATTGATGACCTTGATACCGGTAGGTGTTATAGGCTTATTGATGAGTTTTTGGTTAAAAGAACCAAAATAGCCCATGCGTTTGGGAAGAAACTAAAGATTGAATTTGTATAAATACTTTCACAGAATCCGAACATTGTTGTATAATGATATTGAATTATTTAGACTTTCATATGGAGGATATAGATATGGCAACTAGTATGGTTATCGGCACTCAATGGGGTGACGAGGGGAAAGGTAAAATTGTTGACTGGATCGCAGAACGTGCGGATGTTGTGGTGCGCAGTCAAGGTGGTAATAACGCGGGTCATACTGTTGTAGTTGATGATAAAGCGTTTGCACTTCGTCTTTTACCAAGTGGTATCTTATACGATAACAAACAAAATATCGTGGGTACTGGTGTTGTTATCGATCCTAAAGTTTTGCTACAAGAAATTGAAGGTCTTGAAAAGCAAGGCAGATCTGCTAAATCCCTTCAAATTTCCGACCGTGCACATGTCATTATGCCATACCATATCGCTCTAGATACTGCGGAAGAAGCATCTAAAGGGGATGCTAAAATCGGTACTACTAAAAATGGTATTGGTCCTTGTTACGCTGATAAAATCAATCGTATCGGCATCCGTATTTGCGATTTGTATGATATGGAAACATTTAAACAAAAATTAGCGTACAATGTAGAGTTTAAAAATAAAATGCTTACGAAGGTATACGATGCTGAACCTGTTAACTACGATGAAATCCTAGCGGATTACACCAAATACGCTGAAGCGTTGAAGCCTTATGTAACAGATACTAATGCGGCTGTTCTTAAAGCTGTAAAAGAGGATAAAAAGGTATTGTTCGAAGGTGCTCAAGCTACTATGCTCGACCTTGATCATGGTACCTATCCATTCGTAACATCCTCTCATCCAATCGCAGGTGGTGCTTCCACGGGCGCTGGTGTGGGTCCTAACTACTTGAAAAACATCTTTGGCGTTGTAAAAGCATATGCTACACGTGTTGGTGCAGGCCCATTCCCTACAGAGCTCCTTAACGAAACTGGCGATAACCTTCGTGAACTTGGTCATGAGTTCGGCACTGTAACGGGTCGTCCTCGTCGTTGTGGTTGGTTAGACCTCATGGTTGTAAAATACGCAGCAGGTCTTAACAGCCTTGATTACTTAGCAATTACACGTTTGGATATTCTTGATACCTTTAAAGAATTGAAAATCTGCGTAGGTTACAAATTGAATGGTAAAGACGTAGAAGGGTTCCCAGCTAACTTAAAAGATCTTGAAGCTTGCGAAGCAGTTTATGAAACATTGCCAGGTTGGGAAACTGATATTTCTGGTATCCGTGAATATGATAAACTGCCTGAAAATGCCCGTAAATATGTAGAACGTATTGCAGAGGTAACAGGCGTGCCTTTAGGCATTGTATCTGTTGGTCCTAACCGCAGCCAAACTATCGATTTAGTAAATGTATTCTAAGCTATACTAATTTGATATAATAGAAAATTTGCATTTGGTAGCATTGATAGAGTGTTATATATTTTAACATTTTTCGCTATGCAATCGATTTATAGAATTATACAGATTAGACCCCTCACAGAGGGGTCTTTTGTATTGAATGGATGCAGAATACAAACGTGGATCCTCTATATCTAATCCTTTAGGTTGCTACAGTAGTGCGGTATATCGAAGTATGCTTTATAGTTATTAAAGTGTGAGTATATCGAGAAATATATAACAAATAATAGAGTATAATTATTATATATGCAGAAAAATGTATATTCAAATAAATCTATCAAATAAAAATTTGTTTAAAATATTCATTTTATACAAATAGCTACGTGCTTAAATTAGTTTACAATGAGGCAAAATTTACTTATCTATAATTTTTTTTGTATTCATAATAAATTATTAAGATACAAATATAAAGAAAAAAATAGATTTACATTAAGAAATAGTATATAATAGTACCAAGAAGTAGATTGATATTTTTTGATAAGGATCTGAGGAGTTAAAGATATGGTTGAAGTTTCTTACGAACGTTTAGCGACGATTTTTAAGGCATTAAGCGATGAAACAAGATTACACATCATCGATATGTTGTCTTGCAATGAATTATGTGCAGCCGATATTTTAGCGAGCTTCAATTTGTCTCAATCTACGTTGAGTTACCACATGAAAATCTTAATTGATGCAGGTGTAGTTAACTCTCAACGTAATGGTTTATGGACGCGTTACTCCATTAATGAAGCTACATTTGCAGATATTTTAGATATTCTCCCTCAATTATACAAAACTAAAGATGAGTGCATTTGCGCGCAAATTAAATACTGCCGCATTTCTGAGCACGAAAAAGAAGCGTAACAATGAGACGTTGGATTATGCATGTTGATATGGATGCATTCTTCGCGTCCATAGAACAACTGGATCATCCAGAGTATAAAGGCCACCCCGTAATCGTGGGTGGTCTTTCTTCACGTGGTGTCGTAGCTACCTGTTCCTATGAGGCCCGAAAATTTGGTGTTCACTCTGCGATGCCAATATCGAGGGCTAAGAAACTCTGTCCTGATGGGATTTATGTATATCCTCGAATGGATCGCTATAAAGAGGTGTCGAACCAAATTTTTTCCATTATGAAAGAATTTACCCCTTATATTGAGCCTTTATCTATTGATGAAGCCTTTCTTGAAGTGAGCGGCATGTCCACCATGTATAGCGGCCCCAAAGCGCTAGGACGAGCCATTAAAGATCGTGTATTCGAGAAAACAGGACTTATTATTTCTGCAGGCTTAGCACCCAATAAATTTCTTGCTAAATTGGCCTCTGATTTAGATAAACCTGATGGTCTTGTGGTCATCCCATACGGTCGTGAAAGAAAGGTGCTAGCTCCTTTGCCTGTTAAACGTATTTGGGGCGTCGGCCCTCGTACAGAGAAAATTTTGAGAAATGGCGGCTTTCATTTGATGCGCCATATTCAGGCCTTGCCTGATGAGAGCAGTTTGATTCCTCTCGTTGGGAATCAGGCAAAGCGCATATGGGAACTAGCGAATGGTATCGATGATAGACCTGTTGAAACAGATCGCAAGATACAATCTATTGGAGCCGAGGAAACTTACGAAGAAGACCTCACCGATGGCCGTGCTATTGAACTAGAGTTTAGGTACTTTGCGAATCGTTTATCGAAACGGCTTCGGAGGCGTAGTCTTCATGGACATACTGTATCTATCAAGGTTCGGTATGATGATTTCACTACCGTATCACGGCAGAAGCGGCTAGATACGCCGTCAGATCATGAGCATGTATTTTTTGAAACTGCGCTGCTCTTGTGGAATAAGCTCATGCAAGATAAAACGAGTAAGAATCCGAAAGGTACAAAGAAAGACGTAGAAGCACTAGGGGCAACTATGAAAGTGAAATCTACTGATTTTAGATATAGTAGTTCTAAAGATAATCGTTCTAACCATATTGGGTCTAAATATAGTAGTTCCAGTGAGATTACTTTTATGGATCCGCCTGGTCCTATCCGTTTATTAGGTCTTACTGTGAGTGGTCTCGATGAGGAGGTTCCTATGCAGGACAGTCTCTTTGAATCCCCACAGGATAAAACAGAGGATAAGCTATCTAGTGTGTTAGACTCCTTAGAGTCTAAATTTGGTGAAACCGCTGTCATGAGTGGGGCGTTATGGCAACGCTTTCACGGAGACAATGGAATACGCAGAAAACGGTCAGAGTTGAAAGCGGCAGTGGATGCACAGCCTGATCAAGAGGATGGGGAGTCTACTAACGTTGATGTAGTCTCAACTAAAGAGGCTAATCGGTCTACATTTGCAGATACACACCCATCTATTGAAGGACCTAAAAAGACCGTCAAAAAGGACTTATAAAGATTATATTGAATACTTTCGCTAATATAATTGTTCGTGTTACAATATGGGTGTAGTGTTAATAAATTACCGCAAGAGAGGTATAGATATGAGTTTATTTCGTGTGGCCATTCATTATGGCGTAAACAGCAATGGTTTCTTGTCCTATGATACAGAAACAAAAACAGTGTCCGTAGATTTACCTGAACAAGAGTGGGTGGATAAGGTAATCGCTTACTTGAATAATGAACATGCTATTGAGCATGCTACAGGTCTTGATACGTATGAACGATTGACCGTAAAACCATTAGAATCTTTGGATAATCTTAAGTTAGCTTTAACACGTATGTGGGAAGCAATCGACGTACAAGTTGATTGGAGTCGTCCGGCATAAATTGAATGAAAACACCTTGTGATCTACAAGTTAGTAGAAACAAGGTGTTTTTTGTTTTGCGTATTTTTGTAGGTACATCTTAACAGCATTTAAATATATAGCATTGAAATTCTCATTTTAAAATTATAAATGATATCGTGTATACAAAATTTATAAAGGTTTAGGGTTGTTCTGTTAAAAAATTTGTGCTATTCTAATTATATATTAATGGATAATAATTATCCGTTAATAATTTTTATCGTAATTGAGATATATGATTTAAAAATTATGTAAAGTAAATTACTTTAATTTTGATCTCTAAGTAGGAGTTTGTAACATGAATAATGAAAAGAAACTAACAACCGCCTTTGGCGCTCCCGTACCAGATAATCGCAATTCTGCTACAGCAGGTAAACGTGGTCCTGTATTGATGCAAGATGTTTGGCTCATGGAGAAATTAGCGCATTTTGAGCGCGAAGTGATTCCTGAACGCCGCATGCATGCTAAAGGATCCGGTGCATTTGGTACTTTCACAGTAACTAACGATATTACAAAATATACGAAAGCAAAAATTTTCTCTGAAGTAGGCAAGCAAACGCCGTTATTCGTACGTTTCTCCACCGTTGCCGGTGAGCGTGGTGCGGCCGATGCAGAACGCGACATTCGTGGCTTTGCCGTAAAATTTTATACGGAAGAAGGAAACTGGGACCTCGTAGGTAACAATACACCGGTATTCTTTATCCGCGATCCATTGCAATTCCCTGATTTGAACCGCGCTGTAAAACGGAATCCGAAAACAAATCTTCGCGATGCGACAGCAAACTGGGATTTCTGGACTAGCTTGCCAGAGGCAATCCACCAAGTAACTATCGTCATGAGTGACCGTGGTATTCCTAAATCCTATCGCACGATGCATGGTTTCGGCAGTCATACATACAGTCTTATTAACGAAAACGATGAGCGCGTATGGGTTAAATTCCACTGGGTTTGCCAACAGCCGATTGAAAATCTTTCCGACGCTGAGGCGGCTAATGTGGTAGCTAGTGACCGTGAAAGTCACCAACGTGACCTCTTTGAGGCTATTGAAAAAGGCGATTTCCCTAAATGGAAATTATGCATCCAAGTGATGACCGAAGAACAAGCTAACAATATGCCGTACAATCCATTCGATTTAACTAAAGTATGGTATCATGACGAATTCCCATTGATTGAAGTTGGTGTAATGGAACTTAATCGCAACCCAGAAAATTATTTCCAAGATGTAGAACAAGCTGCATTTGCACCGACTACTATCGTTCCTGGTATCTCTTTCTCTCCTGATAGAATGCTTCAAGGTCGTTTGTTCTCCTATGCGGATGCGCAACGCTATCGTCTAGGGGCAAATTATTATCAAATCCCT
Organism: Veillonella parvula; assembly: GCF_002005185.1. GTDB lineage: Bacteria > Bacillota > Negativicutes > Veillonellales > Veillonellaceae > Veillonella > Veillonella parvula_M. The sequence continues at coordinate 473,016 of NZ_CP019721.1, read as the reverse complement.
GTTAATGCCGCTAAATGCCCTGTAAATATCTATCACCGAGATGGGCAAGGTCGTATAGATGGAAATCATGGGTCTACAATTGGCTACGCACCAAATAGCTTTGGTGAATGGGCTGAACAACCAGAATTTAAAAATCCTCCTCTCGACGTATCTGGCCCAGCCTACCAATATGACTTCTATGAAGACGACTCTGACTTCTTTACACAACCAGGTAAACTGTTCCGCCTCATGAGCCCTGAACAACAACAAGTCTTATTTGATAACACCGCAGCAGCTATGAATGGCGTACCTGATTTTATCAAAGAACGTCATGCAAAACATTGCTACCAATGTGATCCAGCTTATGGCGAAGGCGTTGCTAAAGCCTTGGGTATGAACATCGATTTCAGCGATGTGAAATAAGATTAAAGATATTATTTAAGCAGCATTAAAATAGTTTATCTAAACAATACTAATGCGATAAAAGAACTTTCTTAAACTAACACGAAGCCCCTCCTTGCTATGTAGCTCATAGTAAGGAGGGGCTTTTGTTGTGGAGAGTGTATTTAAATATTACTAATCAAATTTTTTACTTGTTAAGTCTTGATACATGAGCTTAGCAATTTCATATTGTGGATCACCCGGTTGTAGCTGGTGTGTCGGTAGTTTAAATACGGTTTCAGCTATTTCACTTTTCTTGATATCGATGCCTTTTACATCTTCAGAACGACTTATGGAAATCGTATGCGTTGTTGGGTCTATGAAGTACGCATTTACATCGATGCTGAAAGCTTTATTTTCGTCCTTTCTCATGATTGTACGTAGAATCATGGCTGAAATAGCAGTAGTATCATTTTTTTCACCTAATAGTTGCTTAGATGTATAGTCCACATAATCTGCATAGACATAAATATCGCCGGGTTTGGCCTTGTCGTAATCTTGTGTGTAGGCCTCTACTAAACGCAAATCGAGTTGTCTCCCAAATGGTTGAGAGAACATTTCGCTTTGTAATGCTCGTGTTTCATTAACAGGTGGATACATAGGTATTGCTTTTAAACCTTTTAGCATATCCGCGCGAGTTTCATTTTTTCGTTTAGCACGACGTTCCGCACTGACCTTGTCTAAGCGTTCACGCTCCTTTAACATGGCCTTTTCTTGTTCTTCTTTAGTTTTGTAGGTCTTTACGGATACAACACGGTTACCGGTCATAGTGACTGTCGAATAGACGGGCTTATCTTTAGTAGGCTTTCCCTTAGAAGCAGCAAGAGTAGATTGGACCATAGCCGGTGTTGCACTTTCGATAGATTTTTTTAGCTCTGGAAGATTGGAGTAATCCATATCAACCATAGCAGTATCTGTGTTTTCGGTAGATTGCACAGGGGCAGCTGCATATGCAGATGATATAGCTAATACAGCTAATAGTGAACTGATAATAATTGATCGTTTACATAGTTTCATTACATATACCTCTCTTTAGTAAGAAATCTCTAATACCATCAATAGCTGTATTATAGCATAGTTTTTGCATAGATAGATTTAAAACTGTACTTATTAACTCCTAAAAGAGCCTAAGCAACTATCTGAATCGAATCGATTTATGGTATGGTGCATAGGATCTTTTTTTGCTTTTAGAAATATACAAATTTTAAAAGGATTTTAGTATAACTATGTAGAATTATATGATGTGTTGAATTTACACGAAATGTTACATGTGAATAGGAGGCAGTTATGAAATCTAGTAGTTTGGCATGGTATGTGGCGGTGGCTTGTATTGGAGGAAGCCTTTGTATAGGGCCTGTGGTACAAGCGGATTCTCCGACTAAGGTAAAAATGAATAGCTCTGTTTCTGCTGCTGTTGTAATGCAGGCTCAATCAGTTCAGCCTGTTACTGTTACAGCAGTTAAGAATGATGGAGTTAGTGCTACAACAAATCATACAGTAACTAATAATGTAGTAGCTAATGATGTAGCGGCACAGGAAGCCCTCAAGCAAAAGCAACAGTACCAAGCCGAAACTGAAACGATGGGCTTGCTATGGATGCGTACCTCTGCAGAGTACAGAGCGTTGGCGTATCAAGGGTATAATGTGGCAATGAATGCCGTTAAGATGGCCGTTACTGATCCATCTCATCAAAGAAAACCTTTAGCTATCGTTCTTGATGCGGACGAAACCGTAGTGGATAATACCAAGTTGATGGGTGAAAGCATTGTAAATGGTAATGGCCGTTTTGATGCTCCTTGGTGGCGTCAAGCCGTGCATCAAGGCAAATCGCAAGCCATGCCTGGCGCTGTTGAATTCCTAAATGAAGTACATAAACAAGGGGTAGAAATCTTCTATGTTTCAAACCGCTACGCACCTGTAAACCTTGATGTAACGATACAGAACTTTAAAGAACTAGGATTCCCCTCTGTCGATAAAGACCATGTACTACTATTCGAAAAAGACTCTGATAAACAACCTCGCTTTGATATGATTGCTAAAAAATATTATGTCATTGTATATATGGGCGATAACGCCGGTGATTTCCCAATCGGCACAAAAGGTAAGACACTAGCTGAAAGAAATAGCATCATCGATGCTCATAAAGAAGACTTTGGTACTACCTTTGTGGTATTCCCAAACCCTGCTTACGGATCTTGGGTAAGTGCATTAGCTAAAGGCTACCAAAACTTCAGCCCAGAAGAACAAAAACAAGTAAATAACCAATACCTACAACAATAAGGACGCCTTGCGTATACTTTATTAAAAACGATATAATAAAGTATACATGCGTCTATAGCTCAGTTGGATAGAGCGGCAGTTTCCTAAACTGCGTGTCACTGGTTCGATTCCGGTTAGGCGCACCAATTAAAATCTATTAGACATAAGGCTTTAAATGCCTTGTGTCTTTTTGTTTTACCATTTAATATTGTTATAAATAGGTAACCTTGTATTTATAGTCTATTTTTTATATTATAAAAAGATTGATAGTATTTTTGTATAATGAAGGGTGTAAATAAACAATTTGTACAATTAATTATTATGGACCCATTTAGGAAGGATAATATAGTGTTAGAAACGAAGTTATATAATGAAGATTGTATAGTAGCAATGAAAAAAATTGATACAAATTCTATTGATCTAATCATCACAGATCCTCCTTATAATTTGGGAAATTTTATGAGAAACCGCGATACGAATCTTAGTAAAATGAGAGATAATTTTTTTGGATCAGCAGGCTGGGATGATATGGACTTTTCGGAATGGGAAAAATCTATGGATTGTTTTTTTGAAGAGTCAGCTAGAGTTATAAAAAAAGGCGGTTCAATGATTGTCTTTATGGCTATTATAAAGGTAGAGACAATTATAAGATTAGCTCAGAAGCATGGATTTTATTATAAAACAACGGGGATTTGGCATAAAACTAATCCTATGCCAAGAAATATGAACCTACATTTTGTGAATTCTACAGAGGCTTGGATATATTTTACGTATAAAAAGAGAACGGGTATTTTTAATAATCAGGGAAGACTTATTCATGATTTTATCGAAACTTCGGTTACCCCTAATGGTGAGAGACGATATGGGAAGCATCCTACGCAGAAACCCGAAATTCTAATACAACACTTTATTGATGTTCTATCTAATGAAGGGGATTGTGTACTTGATCCATTTATGGGAAGTGGAACTACAGGTGTTGTAGCACAGAAAAATAATCGACAATTTATTGGAATTGAGTTAGATAAAAAGTATTTTGATATAGCTGTTTCTAGAATAAAAGGATGACTTATGGAACCAACTGTTATAGATTTATTTGCAGGCGTAGGAGGACTTTCATTGGGATTTGAGATGGAAGGGTTTGATATATTATTAGCAAATGAGTTTGACCAATCAATTGCGACTGCATATAAGGAGAATCATAAGAGTACAAACGTTGTTGTGGGCGATATAACGTCTTTAGATTTGAGTAAAGTATTTGGAGAATATGTTAATAAAATAGATGTAGTAATAGGTGGACCACCTTGTCAAGGATTTTCACAAAAGGGTAAAAGAAAAACAATAAATGATGAAAGAAATTTTTTATTTAAACATTATGTTGAAGTAGTAAAATTCGTAAAGCCTAAGTATTTTGTAATGGAGAATGTTCCTAATTTATTAACAGCAGAGAAAGGTTTCTTTCTTAATGAAATTAAGGGGTTGTTTAAGGGCTATGGATACTCTATACGATATGGCGTTCTGAATGCAGCAGACTATGGGGTACCACAAAATCGTAGAAGAGCCATTATTATTGGAAAATATTTAGCGACTCCACCTGAATTGCCCCTACCTTGTAAGCAAAAGGTCACTATTTGGGATGCGATAAGTGACTTAGCATATCTTGAATCTGGTGAAGGTGAATTTGAACAGGAATATCGAAATTCACCTAAGAGTGATTATGAAAAGAAAATGCGTAAAGGATCTAAAATCCTATATAATCATATGGCAACAAAACACTCTGCATTGGCATTAGAGCGTTTATCATTGATTCCTCCAAATGCGGGGAAAGAAATACTTCCGAAGGAACATATTACGAAGTCTGTATATAGTGGGACTTGGAGTAGAATGAAACAGAATGATGTAGCAGTAACAATAACAACTAGATTTGATACTCCTTCCTCTGGAAAATTTACTCACCCATTTTTAAATAGAGCTATTACCGTCAGAGAGGCGGCTAGATTACAATCTTTTCCTGATACTTTTAAGTTTATTGGCAGTAAAATGTCCCAAATGAAGCAAGTTGGAAATGCTGTTCCGCCGTTATTAGCTAGAAAAATAGCACGTGTAATTATGAATGATATAAAGAGAGATAATAATGAATAGACCAAACCCCTTGAATATATATCCTGATATTGATTTAAAATTAGGTATAAAATCTTCATTCCCTAATATTAAAAGTGCTTTAGCTATGATTATTTTCCTATGGGTCGTTTCTGATTCTCCAGGAGAATTAGAGTATTCAGTTCAGGATAAGGATCAGATTATTTTAACTAATGATTTAAATGAAAAAATAATTAGTATGATAGATACTTTTGAAATTATAAGTATTGATAAAGATAATCTATTGAGTAATCTTAATGCAAACCCAATATTTACAGCGCAAATAGAATCTTTAATTGTTGCTTTTGAGTTGATTTGGAGATTGGCTAAAGTTGAATTTTTAGATAGTTCTAAGCCTTATAGTGCTGAAAGAACTGGAAGGGTTAGATACCCTAAAAAATTAATATATACAATCAATATAGACATTATTAATTCTTTGATTGAAACTGATAGAGAGTTATATTTAGGTGTGTTGTTATATTGGTTGGGTATTGAAAAAGATTATAGTCAACAAGATAATTATGCTAACCGTTTGAAACAAGCAGAAAAGAATTTGATAGAGTTAATAACTGTATTATCTGAACCTGCTGTATTTAAACTTGTAGATAATAATAAGGATATTATTTTTAATTTGGATAGCATATATAGAAAAATTCTCGATGCTAATGGACCAATAGATATTAATGGTGATGAAGAGCCTAAGGGCTCATTAAGAATATTAAAGTCATTGTTAAAGGATAACTTAAATTCGTTTTTAGAGTATTCCAATAATGTAGTTGATATTGTGCCTGATAAAGATATTGATTTACAGAAATATGAGAGCAGAGTTAGATGTTTTTTGCGGTTATCTTCTAACAATATTAATATTAGTTACTCCAATCAATTTAATATAGACTCAGCTATTAGCTCAAAATTAGATGAGCCTATCTATATAGATAATAATATATCTAGACAAAGAATTTTTTTTGGCGCACCAGGGACAGGGAAATCTTATGCATTAAAGCTGGAAGCAGAGGCTCTAGTTAGCAATAATGATGAACAGATTGAAAGAATAACATTTCATCCAGATTATACATATGCAAATTTTGTAGGTTCTTATAAACCGATTATGAAGACAAGTAAATTTGATGGATTAGATGAAGATACGAAAAATGTTATCTCAGTATTACTAGATGAGACTAAGACTACACAAGAAAAATATGATACTCTTGTAGAAACCTTTCAAAATAATAATGATTTGACACGGTTACCTGCTCTTTTAGGATTATATTTTGATGATGAGTTTACAACGATTAAGCAAGATGGGACTCAGGCTGCTAAGAATAATTCAGTTGAACGAAATCATGGACGAGCATTAAGAAAATATGTCCAGTTGTTATCAAAAGATTCATATAAAGAAAAAATTTCATATGAATATGTGCCGGGTCCGTTTATGCGACTCTTAGTAAAAGCATTAAAAAACCCTCATAAACCTTACGTATTAATTGTAGAGGAAATTAATCGTGCTAATGTTGCAGCTGTGTTTGGAGATATATTCCAATTGCTTGATCGAAATGATAATGGGGAAAGTGAATATAGTATAACAACAAGTGATGATATGAGACACTTTTTAAAAAGCCAGCTTGTGGGCAAATATGATGTTAATACTATCAAAATACCTTCGAATATGTTCGTCTGGGCAACTATGAATAGTGCAGATCAAGGTGTATATCCTATGGATACAGCGTTTAAACGGCGTTGGGAGTTTTCCTATTATGGACTTGATGATGGAGAAGATAAGCTATCTGATCTTGGGGTACGGCCAAGATTTAAAGTCGGAAAATCGGACAAGTTGATTTCTTGGAATGGGTTGCGTAAGGCAATTAATGATGAGTTGTCTACTGAAAGTTATAACATTAACGAAGATAAATTAATGGGGCCATTTTTTTTGAAAGAATCTGCATTACAAGATAATGATAGCTTTAATAAAACCTTTAAAAATAAGGTGTTAATGTACTTGTTCGATGATGTAGTTAAACAAAAACGTCGATTATTTTTTAAATGTGAAACTAGTAGTAGATATTCTTCTATTTGTAGTGCTTTTGATGAAGTTGGAATTGGAATTTTCCCCGAGGGAGTTGTTAATTCTAAATGGTTAAAGAATACAGAAGAAACAATAACTGAAAATAGTGAATCGAAGGTTGTAGAAGTATGAAGTCGGTTTACATCCGCGAAAGAAAACTTTATACAAAGTCAGAACTGATGGAGTTGTTTTCTGAGTTAGATGCTAATCAATTAAATATATTTATAAGTAATCTTAAGGCTTATGGGATTTTAAAGCTGGTTAAAGGAATATCTAAGCATTTAGAATTATCTAATCTTGTTATTTTAGATGATTATTTATTTTGGGAAAGTGATAATCAAGATAGTTCATGTTATATCTTTAACTATGTAGGAATTATAATTGTTGATGGGTATTTGTTATGTTGTTATCCCAAGTATCTACTTTCACATGATAAGATAGAGGATAAAACTGAATGTAGGCAGTTATTAAAACAGGTTCTTAAGGTATTACATCGATATAATACAAATACTCAGTCTATACAATTATATTGTGAAGGTCTCCAAGCATCATCATTTAGTAGATTATCACTAATTATAGCTTTGTTAGATGATTATTTCCAAAATGGAATTTATATTAATACACAGAATGTACATGAATTTAATGGTGTTGGAGAAATTAATTGGAATCGAACTATTAACTTTATTCACCCCATGTGGCAAGAGGAAGAGCCTTATTATATAAATTTATGGACACGCAAAAATACAATTGATGATAAAAACTTCATTCAACGAATTCATGAGTGTTTGCTTACTCATTGTAGTCGTGAACTTGAAGAACTGACATTACTTGAATTATTAGATATACAAGGTGTTGATTTGACAGATCTTTTGTTAGAGGATTTGGGCGATAAAGAATATCTTCTTCATCGTATTTCTAATGAACTTAATATTGAATTTAATTCGAGAAAACAGTATGTACTGAAGCTCATGTCAGCATTGATAATGGAATACTCATCTGTAAGTGAGGCTAATAATATCAATTTATTTGGGACTAATAGTTTTAATCTAGTATGGGAATGTGTTTGTGCAGATGTTTTTGATAATAAGTTGAAAGTACCTTTATCATCATTACCTTTACCACAACCGGTAAAGATTCCTAATAATATATTAGATACTAAACCTAAGACTTTACAGGATTTAATAGAACGCCCCAAATGGATATCTACAAAGAATAATATTGCTTTTTCAGATACTCTTATACCTGATTTGATCTCTGTAGAGCAATATGGGAATGGATATAGCTTTGTTATATTAGATGCTAAGTACTATACAATACGATTAGAAAATAATAAGATAAATGGTCAACCAGGAATTGGGGATATCACAAAACAATATTTATATCAATTAGCCTATAAAGATTTTATTGAGTTAAATGAAATACAACATGTAAAAAACTGTTTTTTGATGCCTACGGAAAAAGATGATATTACTCATATAGGCTATGCTCAGTTAGAGATGCTCAATAAAATAGGTTTAGAATGTATTCAAGTGCGAGAAATTCCTGCGCATATAATGTTTGAATATTATTTGCAAAGAAGAAAAATGGCTATTAGCAGATTGCATTTGTAAAAGTAAAAGTTAAATTATATCTTGATATTGAGATATTTTATTCTTAATACGTGTTCCTAGTTTGATTTTTAGCTGAGTGCATAAAGGCCATATTTATATTTCATGATCAATTATTTTAGAGGGAGTATATTGTTATTATGGGTGATTAATATGATAGAAAGTATTATTTATGATTTTAATTGGACTCTTATTATAGCAATATTTAGCTGTTTTATTTCGGTAGTAAGCTTGTACAATAGTTGGAGATCTCGTACAAACAATGAAAAGTTTTGGCTGAAAGAACAGTATTATAAATCACTTAGTGAAGCAGTAAAGATAGAGTCTAGCTATGACAATATATTTCCTGATGAAAATAGAAGTTTGATTATGATTCATAATAAATCTGATTTTAAAGTATATGATGTTATTGTCCTTCAAGGCTTGAATAATATGGATATATTTAATGGGCAATGCACTTCAAAAGCTTGCTATGTTAGGGAGATATGTGGGCAGTGCCGAGAATACTTTACGATGCAATATCGAGGGCTAGGAATGTCTAAATTTTTAGTGGTTGGCGTATTTTTTAGAGATTTTCAAGGAAATGAATGGTATAGAGATAGTTATGGAATAACGAAGGTGGGGGACGGTTATAAAGAAAAACTTTCTAAATTGAAGTTAATAACTCCACCATATCCTTATAAAATAGATAATCGATGATTGCGTTTAAGAATTTTAAATTGAAATTATAATTTATGTATTTAAGCTATAAAATAAAGTAGCTGTCATTAGGAAAGTCTAATGACAGCTACTTTTGTAGGCAAGCTACTCTTTAAGAAACAGATATCTGTAAGGGGCTAGCCCTTGTCTATATCTATATTATAAATGGGCTTTACTCAAACGTCAATTCGGCTTTGTGAATTTAGAAATAATCTCCTGATCAAGTCGATCTAATGTAGATGTAGATAACATTAATTGGTATAAAGGGTGTGATTTATACTGAGGAGAAATAATTCGTGCTTTACTAATAGTCGTGATATCTTCTACTTTTAAAAAGCTAGACTGTAAAAGCTTAGGGGAGGATTTGTAAAAGTTATCAAATTTTTTTAGTGATATTAGTATTTGTTTTAGAGTATTTCGTAATTCAATATCTTCATCTGATAAATATGTCATGGCATGATTGATGAAGTTAGTACAATTAGGAAGTATTGTATCATATGCTCCTATAGCTGGTGAAATTGCTGTAAAGCCTCTAGTCTGTAATTCGGGATATATCATTCTAAATGGTTTCCAAAAGTTAGAGCGTTCTTTATCTCTAATTATAGTTTCTAAGTTATCTGCGAGTTCGTAACTGATGGATAATTGATGGGGATGGTATTTAGATGTTATTGGAACTACTGTTACTTTAGGATTGTTTTTGGGACTATTATTTAGTGCTACACAATAATGTTTATATCTGAATTCACTTAGAACATTATACCCAAAATTAACATAAAGAATTTGACCGCGTTTTATATTTGGAAGCTTTGTTTCACAATTTTTGTTTTCTAGAGGAATAAAATCAAGATATGTATTTATCCAATCGTCGAGTTTTTTAAAATGCACATGTGAATTTCGGGAGATGGAATCTAACTTCTGAACTATACTTTGAATAGACATATTCATCACCTATTTTATAGTTTGAAAATAGTATTAAGGATATTATATTGTTATAGTAGCGGATTATTTATCACATTTCAATATGTATTTAAAATCTTTTGCGGGTACTAATTTATGATACTGGTGTTATTCCTAAAAATTATACTTTTGAATATAAAGGGAAAGTAAGATGAGTATATTAAATACAAGATAAAGGAGAGTCTTCTTATTATTAAGTTATAATTATAATCAATAGATACACTCGTATTAAATAGATATATGATGAAAATTGTATATCTATTTATAGTTAATAGATATCACTGGTTCGATTCCGGTTAGGGGTACAAAGATATGAAAGACCTATCTGAAAAATATAATGAGTTAGAACGAAAATATAATGAATTGGCAGCTAAGTTAGAATCTAAATAAAAATATAAATATAAATAATGTGATCAATACTCCTACAAGATGTACTTGTAGGAGTATTTTTTTATCCTATTAAATATGAAAGTACAGTGCCTTTATGATAAGCATTCCATTTAAATTTAAAAGTGCCGTCCTTTTATTATAAGTATTTCTTAATAATGATATAATTAAGATACATATTCAGTTACATAGTCAGTTACATAGTCAGTTAAGTATTATATGTAAGCAACAGTATATAGTGGAGAGTGTATATGAGCTTTTACAATTGGATTCAAGAAAAGCTCTTCGATAACTACGAAGAGTGGCGTATGAAGAGCCCTGATTATAATCGAAACGGTTTTAACATAGTTGGTATAGATAATACTCTAAAGGCCATGCATGATGGATTTTTCATGTACATGGAGTTATACCCATCTCATGCGATCAATGGTTGTACTGCGATGAAAGCTCGTGTAGGGAAAACGCAGGACGCAGTGGATATATTCTTAGACATAGATGGTAAGACCTATCGTATGGCAGATGTGAGTTATCCTGATGCGGTGAAGATGATGCGGGCTTTTGTGAAAAAACGCAGAGTACCTGATCGTAGTTTGTGTGTAGAAGTAGCAAATCTAGATATAGAGCAGATGAAACCAACATTTACAGAGCTAGCAACGTTATTACTAGGCGATGCTAAACAAGCTAAATCTTTTATGACCGAGGCTAAGTTGCGCTCCATGGAAGAATTAGAAGATAGCTGGTGGAACCTCTATGAGAAACTAGTCTCTAAAGGATATGCCGTAGAGTTAAGCTATAAATGTGAACTAGAGGATTTTATTTATTATGTACAGATGTTAATACGTAATAAGTCTTTAGATGCTGGCGAAGATTTAGTTGTTGATACCGCTACACTAGATGAAGAGCAATGCATTACAGATTGGAGTACAGATCTTAATTCTACGTGGAAAAACTATAAGTTAGTAGATATGGACATAGGAACAGATAGCTTTGTGCTAATAGTGCTTTCATATGAGGAATTCAAAACAGCCCAAGAACTAGCAAAAGAGCTGTTACATAGAATCGATGTAGCTGAACGCTCGTGATATAACAGAAAATTATGATGAGTAGCGTGATTATAATGTGGCAGTATCCATAAAAGGTCGTAATTCTTAACTGTAAACAGTTTGCACCGTATAAATGTGATGAATAGGAGAGAGTATTATGAGTATTGTACGTTTGCCAGAATATGAAGCCGAGTTTGAATCGGAAGAGTTTGAAATTTATGCATTGCCGCGCAGTGATGCGAATGGGGCTAGTCCTTATTTGGATAAGTACCATAGACCATTAGTATCCACCGATGCTATCCTAGATACACGAACTGGAGTACTTGACCGCAGCGAAGGTATTTTGACGTGGATTATTGATGGTCTTAAAGATAGATGGGGTTATTCTTTTGAGCCTCATGGTGTCTATAAATTGTTAGTTAAGAAAGCAAAACCCTTGGAGGACTTAGGCTATATGCGTCCTTCTTGGAATAATCGCTATTATGTGCTTGAGGTATTAGAGGAACATGCTAAACATAGCGAGTTAGAGGCATTGTCGGCTTATTTGAAAACCCCTAAATACCTTCATACTGACAGGGGCAATTTCCTGTTAAATCGAGAGTATCAATATTACACAGCGAGAATTGATGATTATGCATTCACTCTTGATGTGGACGAGGGTTCTGATGAAAGCTGCACCGTTGCATTGGAGGCTTTCAATAAAATCGATAATTTCAAAGACTTTGAACAACGAATTAGTGCATACATTAGTGAGCACTTATTAGACCTTGCTAATGATTGGCTCGACAATGATGACCAAGACCCGATTACAGCGGACGTATTTGCCAAGCGTATTACTATGGGCGAATTGGCGTTTCGTAATGATGGCACCATAGAGGTCTATTATGACGACGATGATATCTTCTGGGGACACTGTATCATAGCCCATATTGATGCGGATGGGAACCCTGTTGATGCAGATATTGCAGGCTGATTAACTAATGGAGCGTCCTAATGAGAAAATCGGAATTAATGACATTATGGAATGTTGAAAGCTGGTCTGAAGAACCGTATGGCGTTTACTTTGTATCTCGCCGATTGGGTACTAATCGTTTAGAGAATGTAGGACAAGCCTTTAAAAAACTTAATATTAGTTGTACCGGTTATACTGAAGATGATGTACTTTCACTATCAATATGGGAGCAATTATATGTTCAATTAGATGAATTAGACCAACTGGCGAAGGGGCTCATACAAAAGGGAATACCGCAAGAAGAGTCTGTTGTACTAACGTTAACGGATATAATGCTGGATAAATCAGGTTGTTACGATGCATTTGCACTAGGCTATGACGTGGGAGAATCTCTGGTAGGGCATTTGTATATATTAGTTAGTTTTGATGATAACTTTATTGCTCAACAAGATGTGATTTACGAAACATTCTAGAGTTATGTTAAAGTGGCGAAATGGGTGTAGTAGCCTAGCTTAAGACATAAAAGGTATATAGGAGAGTGACGATGGAAGGTATGTATAATCTAGTCAAAGATTTCTTTAGTAATGATATGAATCTAAATGATTTATTTGATTCCGAAGCTATCAGCTGGATTGACTGGCGCGAGGATGACGAAGATGTGGTGAACTATTTTAATGACATGATGGATGAGCCTATCGATATTCAACCCGTTAGTAATGGCAAACCCTATGGTGACGATATTATGCTACAAAAAGGCGATAAAGAACTCTTAATTCCTTACGGTAATGAGAAAGATCGGGATGTGACCATCAAATACTTCAACGACTTCGTTAAACCTGATTATGAGGTGCGTTGGTTTGTTGAAAGCCTTGGAAATGATACGCTCGGATTTACCGTGCTTTCAGGGGCAGAATGGTCCAAATTAGACGATGAATTTGGGGCGGATACGGTTCGCTACTATTTTGAGCCAATTGATCTTGAAAGTAATATGTTTAATCTCGACATGGATGAAGTTTCTGCATTATTGGCATTACGAGAAAATAATAGATGAAATAGAGAGATGAGAGAATCAATAAGAGGGAAGAATATGGATTATTTAAAACTATTGTGTGAAGATTCTAACTTGGCAGCAAATTTTGATGCTCTATTTGATTTCTTTTTACTCGATGAACCTACAAAACGTGATGAGGTAGAGGGGCGATGTACCTTTTCCGTGGACGGAGTAGCTTTTGCTCGTGATGGTGCCGGTGGCGAATATCATCAATTAGAGGATGGCTCTATCGGATATATGAGTAGCGAGGGGGAATGTGGTCGTATAGCTGAAAGTGTAGATGATTTAATCCATTTGTTGGTGTATAGCATTTGCTGGCATGATTATTGTGACGCCAGCCAATATACGGACATATCTACTCTTGAAGCCTATGCCAATGAGCGACATGATCAAATCGCTTCTTATACAGAAATGGATGTATGGGAAACCGTTGTTCAGGTGCTAGGCATGCCTTTAGAAGCAAATGTGGCTGCTGAATTACAAAAATTCTATGACGCTGCACATCGAGTTCCTTTATATATTTGTTATTTCCATGAAGATGATGGAACCGTTACAGAATCACATAATCTGTTTTTCTAGACGTATTGTTTAAAAGGAGAATTATATGGCTATTGATGGAGTAAAAATCATAGATAGTGATGATGGCCATGATATTTATAATTTGATTGTTGAGCGCTATAGAGATGGTATCAGTATTGATACCATTGTTTCAGAAATTCTGGCTGAAGAGCAGAATTTTTGTACTGACGAATTCTATACAGAAATTTATTGGACTGCCGTAGCCTATTCGCTGTGGAAGATAGGTCATCTGCCGCAGGATATCAAAGAGAATGCATTAGACATAATCGCGAAGGGCGCTCATGAGTTTTGGCTAGAAATTGATAGTAAGGCGCTCAAACAACGGCAAAAGGTGTTAGATACATTAGCCGTACAACTACAAAGTGAAAATCCAAAGCCTCTAAAGGTTCGTAAATCTAAAACAAAGCGAGAACCTCATTTTAAGGTGGGCGACGTATTAGCTGTTAAGTTTGAAAACGAGTATGGAGCTATTTTTGTATCTGACGTGGATCAATCACCGCGGAAAATCGAGTACCATTTGGCCTGTACAAGACTTTTACAAGCGCACAAACCTAGTATGGATGATTTTTTAAATAGTCAAATTTCCTGTCGTAAAGATAATACAAATTTCGGTATCGATACCGATTGTTGGTTTAATCATAAAGATCTAGGCCTATTGCTAGACCATTTAGAAATCATTGGGGCTGTTGAACTGTATCCGTGCAAGCTGTGGAAACTAGCACCGGCAGGCACATTGGACGATATCTACACCGAGATTACAGATGAGCCTAGAAGAGGTAGAATTCGCCTGATAGATACTAATGAATTGGTGAAAGATATTGTTCACCAATAATTATTGCGCTAAAAAAGGGAGTAGATGCGATGAATGCAACAACTCAAACATATATAGAAACTGTGAAAGTCAGTGATATACCCTGGCATCGTTTGACCACAACTTACGGCCGTGCTACAGATTTTCCTGCTCATTTTGAGGTGTTGTGGGATATGAAGGACGTTGATGCCATTGATGCGGCAGGTGAAGAGCTGGCCCAAAACATTGAGCATCAATCGACTTTATGGCATGCTACGCCCTTTGCGTTGATTTTTCTATTACGTATTTTAAAAAAAGCCGTTGAAGAACAAGGCCATAATCAGATCGCAAGATATTTAGTAAAAGAATTAGCTGAATTATTCATCATTATTGCTGAGTGTATTAGAGATGGTCTTATGCTAGAACATGTAGATCAATTATCGAACTTTGAGGATATGCTCAACGAAGAGTATCTTTGGTCTGAAGAATATGATGAAGATGAAGATGTTCTTAGATATGAGGAAGAAGAGGTATTTCCGGATGATCTGTTCTTTAGCTTCTACTACTATTCTTTACAAGTGCTTCTATTATGTAAGCCATTGTTAGACAAAAATAACAAATATGAGGTTACGTTGCTAGAATTGTTGACAGAGATAGAGAACTAACTATCAGTGGAGGCTTCGAATTATTCGGCATTTATGGAGATTATAGATTCCTAAGTAACTATGTAAGTTTTAGATTACTGAGTATCTAGGGAGGTTTTAGAGTATGGGACTCATTGCAAATTATAATTGTATAAGTGATGAAAGCTTAAAAGAACTCAAAGGGTTAGGCTCATCAAAGAAGGATCTTTTTGAAACCGTTGAAGAGTGGAGCGATGAGGACGAGTTATTGCTCGACATCGATAAGATGTGGGATGTCCTTCACTTCGTGCTTACTGGTGTGAGTACTGATCATAGAATAGATGATAATCCACTTAGTCAAGCTGTGCTTGGTGTAACGTCTATAGAGGATTTATCAGACTATATGGCCTATACGGAACATTCTCAAATAGCTGATATCGTAGCGGCTCTAGAGCAGTTTGATATGGATCAAGCACTCGAATCTTTCGATATGAAAGCCTGTAAAGAGGCTGAGTTATACCCAAATATTTGGGACTATGACGAAGAAGAGGAGGAAATCATAGATGAGCTTCTCCATGACTTCGAGCAGATGAAGGTGTTCTATAAAAAAGTGCTAGAAGCGAAGGGCCACGCAGTAGTTTCGATTTGTTAAAAAGGTGGTTATAATGGACAAAGCGCGTAAAAAGGAATTGCTAAAGGCTTATGCTGATGAGCAAAGGCAATCGTTTAAAGATAATCTGCCTATGGATGAAGAGCTATTTTGGAATCTCTTTGACTATGTAGATGAGAAATTAGAGACAAATGATGGTTGCGATCATAGTTTGACTTTCACAAGAGAATTTTTGGAAAAGCAGAGCGTAGATGTTGAAAGTGTACTAGCCTGGATTATTAACGAAGGTGGCGGGTGTGATTGTGAGGTTCTCTACAATGTAGAAGAGAGATTTGAAGAGTAATATCTATGTAATTGGGAAGGTTTTCGTATACAGTTTGTTTTTGACTTAGCGCAAACTGTAAGCAGTCTAATGTAAATTTATTTGTGATTTTGGTAACCAAGTAATCTTTGGTAAAAAATCATAGTATACTAGAAATGTTAAATACTGCTGGCGATCTTAGCGATTTTATCTAAGAAACGCCGGCGTTTTTCGTCCGAACTGTTTTCTGTGCCCGTCAACTGGGTATGTGTAACAGGTTTAATGCCACAGGATTTCAGAACCTGATTTTTTAATACCTT
This sequence comes from Veillonella parvula, assembly GCF_002005185.1. GTDB lineage: Bacteria > Bacillota > Negativicutes > Veillonellales > Veillonellaceae > Veillonella > Veillonella parvula_M. The sequence goes on along the minus strand of NZ_CP019721.1, from coordinate 456,220 downwards.
GCCATAGTCCTGAATAAACGGCGTCAAAAAGACGGGAGTGTTATGTGTGGTGATAATCCAGGCTGATTTCCCTTGTAAATGACCTATAAGGCCTCTTTTGCCGTATGAATAGGCAAAGCCTGCTGTAAATACGCGATCAATAAAGCCTTTGAGCATTGCGGGCATACCGCTCCACCAAATTGGGTAGATAAAGATGATATGGTCTGCCCAAGTAATCATATTGCGGTACTTTTCCATGTCTGGCACAGTGCTTAAATCTCGACGTTTGTGCGTGTTATCAAATCGCAATATAGGATCGAATTGCTCCTCATATAAATCCAAGATGTTCACATTGTGATTCTTTGAAAGATTCTGTTGCACTACTTTCAGAATAGCGCTATTAAAACTTTGATGATTAGGATAGGTGTAAATGATTAAAATGTTCATGACTAGTTCCTTTCTGATTAATCATCGTTGCTTGAGGGAATCTGGATAATAAAATGGTATCTATATTAAGTTAAAGTCCAGTGAAGAGTATTTATTCTGAAAGTAAATGACGATAGAATTTGCTAAGGAAGTATTGTTAATTTCTTTTATTTGCAGGTGTTACTATAAAGGTATATAGTATAGACATGTGATGGATATAGTCACATGTCTATTTTTATAAGGAGGACGCTATGCAACACGTTCAAACCCGCAGTACTACGTCCGCGTTAGTACTCACAGCCGTATTGATTGCCCTCGCAACATTGTTTACCATGTACACGAAAATTCCAGTACCTGGCATTCGCGGCTATTTCAATGTAGGAGATGTCGTTATTATGACGTCAGCTCTATTATTAGGTCGAAAATATGGCGCCTATATTGGTGCTATCGGTCCGGCGCTAGCTGATTTATTTCTCGGCTATGCAGTCTTTGTACCTATCACCTTCGTGGTGAAAGGCATTGAAGGCTATCTTGTCGGTACTGTCTATAACAATAAGACAACTACCTCTGCCTTGGTAGCAACTATCGTAGGCGGTATTGTTATCGTAGCAGGCTACTTTATCGCCGAATACTTTGTATTCGACCCAGGCGTAGCCATTGCAAGTATTTTAACTAATACTATTCAAGCTGTTATGAGCGTTATTATTAGCATGATACTCTATGCGATTTTGCGTAAACGACTTGGATAGTAAATTGACAGTCTTTAGAATTCAGACTATACTATAAGTACAAAAGAGCCAATTAACGTGTTCTAGGCGTTAGGCTCATCAAAGAAATTGTGAATTTGATAAACCTAACGTGTCTAAGTATTGCCGTACTTAGTCTTAAACGTTAGGTTTATCTTATTTTATAATCAATATATTGATTATTTCTTAAGAATTAACACTACGAGGGTAGCGAATAAAATCATTAATGATAATGCTTCGTATACAGTCATAATGTCACCTCCCTCAAAAGACGGAGATGAACCCAACTCACGTTAATGGCTCTTTCGTTATTAGTATATAGCAGAAAATATTGATTGAAAAATATGGATTAATTTCGTACAACTTGTACACAAATAAAAGGGAGACTCTATCAAGAGTCTCCCTTTTATTAGTTATAAATAGACTAATATTTATTAATAGATTTTTATTGCATAGAACATAAGTTCGGTTTATAATAAACGTAAGATAGTCGAACGAGGTTGGGATACCCTTTTTCTTTGAAGGGGGTGAAAGCCTATGAATGCTTATGAAGTCATTATGATTGTCCTCGGGATTTTAACTGTCGTTATTTCCTTTGGCGCATTGATAGTGCTGATTTGTCGTAATAACGACAAATAGCCCTTCGTTACCAACTGGTAGCTGAAAACGAAAGGCCATTTTTGCATGTCTTATAATGTTTTGGGATGAGCCTGACGGAACCACTCGTCGACTATCTCTTTATTACATTATAATGAGATTGTCGTATATCGTCAATCTGGATGCGTCGTGTAATGTACATAATATAATAATGCTGTTGAGAGGGTCCGTCGGGATCCTCTATTTTTGTTGCCGTCGTTATAGTACGTTTCGTTCTTCAAAGACTGCTTTCACCGTAAATAGTGCATTCAGTACGCGTGGAAATCCTGCATAGGGGATGCAGTGGGTGCAGACCTCTACGATTTGCTCGGGCGCAATACCGACATTGAGTGCCGCATTAGTGTGTACTTTCAGTTGAGCCTCGCAACCACCCAGCGTTAAGAGGGATGCGAGTGTAATCAGTTCCCGTTCCTTGAAATTCAAGTTGGGGCGCGTGTAGATGTCGCCGAATAGCTCGACCAATAAAGCGGCTATGGCCGGTGAAATCTCTTGAATTGTGTTATACACCTCCTCGCCGTGCAGTCCGTCAATTTGTTTCAATGTGTTCATACCGATGTTAAAACGTGTTTCTTTCATAATTATTACCTCCGTCTAGACGTATGATATATGCTCGAGTATACTTGAGGTCAAGGTGGTGAAAGTATGAAAATCGGTGAATTTTCAAAATTGGTAGGACTGTCTATTTCTACATTGCGATATTATGAGGATCAGGGGTTCCTTCACATCGAGCGACAGAACGGCATTCGCAATTACCATGCGGAGGACGTGGGTTTTGTACAGTTTGTTAAACGCTTGAAAGACATGGGGATGCCGCTTGTGAACATCAAGCGATATGCGGACTTGCGGTATGCCGGAGCTCATACGGCCCGTGAAAGAATGATACTGTTGCAGGAACACTATCGGTTTATTGAGGCTGAAATCAAACGATTGGAAGGCTATAAGAACAATCTTGAAGATAAATTGAAGTTATATGAAACTTTAGTAAAGAAAAATGAGATTGAGTAGTTTTGTATTGTAGATATTATATAGCCATTGTATTAATATGAAGCCAGTGGTCATCATATCAATATAGAGCTCGGTTTCCAAGGTATGGTATAATACTTTCATTATGTAGTGAAAAAGGAGATCTAAATGGCAAATTTACCTAACTGCCCTAAGTGTGGCGATGAGTACACATACGAAGACGGCCATATGTTTATCTGCCCTATGTGTGGCAACGAATGGACAGCGGCTGATGCACAAGCTGCAGCTGAAGCGGGTATCATTCGCGATGCTAATGGCAACGAGCTTGCTGATGGCGATACAGTTGTTGTTGTAAAAGACCTCAAAGTAAAAGGTGCGGGTGTATTAAAACAAGGTACGCGCGTAAAAAATATTCGACTCATCACCGATGCAAGCGACGGTCACGATATCGATTGTAAAATCGATGGCTTCGGTGCGATGGCATTGAAATCTGAAATGGTTAAGAAAATCTAATCTAAGGAATCCCTACCGATAAAAATTCGGTAGGGATTTTTTCGTGGTATAATCAACTTATAATGCATATAGTATGAGAGTATTTAGATGAGAGGAAACTATGTTTAACCGTGTTATATTGTTGGCTTTATTAGTGTCTGTGATGAGTCCTATTAGTTCTATAGCTGCAGATATAAAGCCTGCGGACAAGCGTAATTATGAATTGCAACAACAGATTTCTTATAATGTGATCATTCCACCAGAGGCTTTTGAAACGAGTGCAGATGGAACATTAATCGTTCCTATAGAGATTAAGACGGATGATAAGGGTAATATTGTAGCTGTTGAAGCAGGTCCTAATAATTGGAAACTAGATCGTGAAGCGTACCCTATCTTTGAGGAGGCTGCTAAAGAAGCGGCTTGGAATACTAAACATGTTGATACTGATGAAGCGCTTGTTGTAACGATTCCCGTTAGTATTGTCATGCTACCTGATACTAATTCTAAGAAACGATAAAGGAGGGCTTATGGAAACTACGAAAGATTTAGAGAAATATACTTATGATCTTCTCGCTGAGCGTGGTGTCACATTAGATGACATTGCAGAGCTTGTTTTTTACGTACAAAAACCGTATATGCCGAATTTAAAACTAGAAGAGTGTCGCACAAGTGTGGCTTCTGTACTATCTAAACGCGAGGTGCATAATGCGATTATTACGGGTGTAGAGCTTGATAAGTTAACGGAGCAGAATAAATTATCTCAGCCATTGCAACGCATTGTTGCTAATGATGAAAGCCTGTATGGGATTGATGAAATTTTAGCCTTTTCCATCGTTAATTTATATGGGTCCATTGGCTTTACAAACTATGGCTATTTAGACAAGGTGAAGCCAGGTATCATCAAAAAACTAGATAGCGAAGAAGGGGGACGCTGTAATACATTCCTCGATGATTTGGTAGGTGCCGTAGCGGCAGCAGCGGCAGGAAAATTGGCACATAATGAACCAAATCGCGTGCAACATGCTATAGCAGAAGAATAGAAGTCCATTATATATCTACTTGTCGATAAAGTATGAGGTGGGCTTCGATGACTCATTGATAACACTTTCACAATAACTTGATGACACTTTCACAACAACATGATAATAATGTATAGAGTTGCTAGATACTATTGATGGTATAAAGAATAAAGAGTATAAATAATAAAGAGTATAAATAATATTGATTGGAAATAAGTACTTTGTTTTGTAGCCTATATACAGGAGGAGCTATGCAAAAGGTTCTAGTAGTTATCGATATGCAAAATGATTTTGTAGATGGTGCCCTTGGTTCATCGCAAGCACAGTTAATCGTAGATAATGTGCGTAAGAAAATTGAAAGCTTTGATGGTCCTATTATCTTTACTCGCGATACACATGATAGGGATTACTTGGAGCGTCAAGAAGGGAAGCTTTTACCAGTGCCACATTGCGTGAAAAATACCGAGGGATGGCATATTGTAGACGGCTTGATCGAGGCGGCGGAGAACCGTAAAATTATGAGCCCCGTATCCTTTGTGGATAAACCCAATTTCGCATCTTTTGAATTGGTGAATCGACTAGAGGGGATGAATACCGTTAATCCTATCGAGTCTATTACTCTCATCGGCTTATGCACGGATATTTGTGTTGTTTCCAATGCAATCTTGTTGAAAGCAGGCTTGCCAGAGATTCCTATTCATATTGATTCGAATTGCTGTGCTGGCGTAACAGAGGAGTCCCATCAAGCGGCATTAACAACGATGAGAATGTGTCAGTGCATTATTGACTAATTTGTAGATTAAATTTATATAAAACTATGTGTTTTTGCTGATCAAAAGTCACATAACAATTAACTAATTAAAGGCTGTAGGAGTTCCTATGGCCTTTTTATGTTCGTCTTTTATATTGACGTTTTTCTATATAATGTGTACAATTAGATAAAGAATGATAATTCATATCAATTTGTTAGCTAAAAGATTATATCCTAACTTCTGGTTACGTTAGGATAATCAGTCTCTTCTTAAAGTATATATGCTATGCTAGTAGATTGATTCTATATTACCGATGCAGGTGCATCGAATCGCTTTCACAAGAACGATGATACGAAATAGTTAGCATTGTTCTATGCCCTAAATTTAAGGAGGACTACTATGAAACCTTTCGAACTCGCACCATTACCGTATGCTTATGATTACCTTGAGCCTGTTATCGATGCTGAAACAATGAAATTGCATCATGACAAGCATCATCAAGCATATGTTAATAATTTGAACGCTGCCATCGCGAAATATCCTGATCTTCCGTATGGTTGTGTAGACTGCATTCTCGGCGATATTGCTAATGTGCCTAAAGATATCCGTCAAGCAGTTATCAACAATGGTGGCGGTCACAAGAACCATACCATGTTCTGGGAAATCATGACAAAACCAGATACTTCTAAATTGCAAGGTCCTTTGAAAGAGGCTATCGACGCTGAACTTGGTGGCTACGATGCTTTTGTTGAAAGCTTCTCTACTGCGGCAGCTACACGCTTTGGCTCCGGGTGGGCTTGGCTTGTAGTTAACAAAGATGGCAAGCTAGAAGTGACATCCTCTGCGAACCAAGACAACCCTCTATTGGAAGGTAAAAAAGCAATTTTATGTTTGGACGTTTGGGAACATGCATACTATTTGCACTACCAAAACCGTCGCCCAGACTATATCAAGGAATTCTTCCGCGTTATTAACTGGGACAAAGTTTCTGAAAACTACGAAAAAGCATTGAAACCACATCATGATTAAGTGGTACACTTGTTAGAAACAGAAACAGAAACAGAAACAGAAACAGAAACAGAAACAGAAACAGAAACAGGCATAATAATATAATGTAACGTAAATACCGGATAGTTGGTCTACATGATCGATTATCCGGTGTTTTATTACTGTTATTTCATCTTATAAATAACTTTCAAAAGTATAGCCATGGATACAGATTTTCTAATCGATATCGTTTATCATAGAACCATAGGTCATTACATATAGACCTTTTACCGTAAATAAATAGCCTCATATGTGTGATATACATATATAGAGGGATGATACTATTTTATAAGTATAGTATAGAAATTTTTGACACGAGGGGAACAAAATGGAAAAGAAATTAGATTTATCCAAATCTGTATATGATTTGGTAAAAGAATATCCTGAAGTAACAGATATTATGAAGGAATTAGGATTCAGCGAAATCACAAATAAGGTGATGTTGAATTCTGTTGGCAAAATCATGACTATCCCAAAAGGGGCTAAGATGAAAGGTGTATCCATGATTGATATCGTGGGTGCTTTTATGAAAGCTGGTTTTACCTTAGAAGGTGACATGCCAAACCTATCGGGTGATGATGCGGAATCTACGGGTCATCCTGGCGTGGCACCTACTGCAGCGGTTACAAAGTCTAATGTTACGGATGCATCTGCTAAGGTAGCTTCTAGTACAGTTGCAGCAGACGCAGTAGAAATAAATGCAGCAGCATCTACTACAGCGAAAGCTAACACGGAAGAAAATTCCGAAGCTAAGGCTGAAGATGCTGTTCAAGATAGCGAACGTGTAGAGCAACTTAAAGGATTCCTGAAACGTTTAGGCACAGGCGAAGACCTGGGTGCCGTTCGTGAAGATTTTGCTAGTCAATTCGCCCATGTTGAGGCTAGTGAAATTATGAAAGCTGAGCAAGGTCTCATGCGTGAAGGTACACCGTTAGCTGAGGTGCAACAATTATGTGACCTTCACTCCGCCTTGTTCCACGGTTCTACCATTCATGAACAAATGGAGTCAGAACATGCTAAGGTTGAGGCTGTGCTAGAGGCTCAAGAGAAGAGCAAAAGTGTGGTGTCCTTGATTGAAACTGTAGGACATCCACTCCATCAATTAACAGAGGAAAACAAGGCTCTTGATGCGTTAATTGAATCCATTCGACCTAAGGTGGCAGATAAAACGGCAACCGTTGATGATGTAAATGCAGTGCGTCAAGTATCTGTTCACTATGCTAAGAAGGGTGACCTTTTGTATCCGCATTTGAAAGTAGCCTATGATATTTCTGGTCCATCTATGGTCATGTGGACTGTTGATGGTGATATTCGGGACCAACTAGGTGATTTAGCTAAGTCTAGCCAAAGCGTAGATGATTGGTATAGACGTTTTGATGAGCTTCTTACACGTGCGCAAGAAATGATTTATAAAGAACAAAATATTTTGTTCCCAATCTGTGCAGAAAACTTCAGTACTGAAGAGTGGTACCAAATCTACAAAGATACAGCACAGTATGAAGAAATCTTTGGGGTAAAACGCACTGCTTGGCTAGAGGCTGAAACCGCATTAGCAACACAAACAACAAAAGCAAGTAGCGATGATAATACCATTGCTCTAATCGGTGGTAGCTTGACTGTGGATCAATTAAATGCCATGCTTAATACAATGCCAATGGAAGTAACCTTCGTTGATCACGAAGACATTAACCGTTACTTCAACGATGGTGAAAAGGTCTTCAAACGCCCTACGACAGCTATTGGTCGCGATGTGTATTCCTGCCATCCACCAAAGGTAGAACCAATCGTACGTGGTATCATTGATTCCTTCCGTAAAGGTGATCGCGACAATGTAGCTGTATGGCTTGAAAAACAAGGTCGTCCGTTCTATGTTAATTACATGGCTGTTCGTGACCAAAACAATAACTATATTGGTACATTGGAACTCGTACAAGACATGCAATTTGCAAAAGATCATTTCGCTAGAACTAAATAAGACCCTATATATGTGGTAACCTGAATAGGTAACATATATGAGACATATATAGAAAAGTAAGACATATATAGAAAAAAGGCTGCTCTACACGATTTGGTGGTAGAGCAGTCTTTTTGTATGCCTTATAGTTTACCGCACATACATCGCTGTATGTACTAAGGTTGTGTAGGGGATAGTATGATTGGATACAATTACTATGCTTAATATGACTGATATGTTAAATATTTCTAATAATGCTGTGGGTAGCGGTTTTTATGTTTTCTAGGCTTGTAGCCAAGTTCAGACGTACAAAGGTTGCGTAGTTTTCGTCTCCGAACCATTCGCCAAAGCTTGGTGCGAGGTGGCATTTGTTTTCAAATAGGTCGTGCATATCTTCGGGCTTTACATAGGCACTAAAGTCAATCCACGCTAAATAGGTGCCATCCATAGGGCTGATGCGGATTTTTGGTAATGCCGTACAAAGCTCTCGGCATAGATATTCATAGTTTTCACGAACCATGGCCAGTACATCTGTTAACCATGCTTCGGCCTCTGGGTGAGTGTAGGCTGCTGTGATGGCAGTTTCGGCAATAACGTCTGAGTCCGTATGGTATACATGAGCTTTATAGGCGTTGAATTGGCTTCGTAGCTTTTCGTTAGGAATGATAACCTCTGCGTGGTGCAAGCTAGCCATATTGAACGACTTGGACAAGGAGGACATGGCAATCATGTTATCTACATAGGCTCCGCTCTTTACGGTTAAGGATGATGTAAAGGCTGTTGGGCCTGTAATAAGGTCTTGATGGATTTCGTCGCTTATGATGAGCACATGGTGGCGCTTACAGATGCCAAATAATCGGCCCATCTCCTCTTCCGTCCACACATGGCCCACAGGGTTGTGTGGGTTGCAGTGAATGAACAGCTTCACATCGTGCTCGATAATTGCTATTTCAAAGGTCTCATAATCGACAGTATAGCGATTATCTTCGTTCCGTTTCATCGGAACTGCGATGATGTGACGTTGTGCATCGCTGGCGCTCGTATCAAAGGCGCCGTATACAGGACTTAGAACGGCGATGGAATCGTTTGGTTTTGTGAAAGCCCCAATACACCACATAATACCGGTAATGACATTGGGGGTGCTAGCGAGCCATTCTTCTTGAAGATTACAATGATGACGACGTTTATACCAGCTTATAACAGCCTCTATATAATTTGGATTTGTCATAGTATAACCTAACGGATTGGCTTTCACATAGTTACAGATGGCATTTTGGATGCACTGAGGTGGCATAAAGTCCATATCGGCTACCCATAGTGGTAATAGGTCGGTACGAGTGAATTTTAAATGCTCACCGTCCCATTTGCGGGAATGAGAACCGTGGCGGTCTATATAGTATTTGCTAGTGAATTCTGCTGTGTTCATAAGAAACCTCATATAAGGATATACCTTGGCTTTTATATCTTTAATTCTTATATGTATATTTAATTACGAAATAGATATTTCTATTCCGTAAGGTGTATCTCTAATTCTTATTACTGTATCTATTATCAGTATACATGCATCCTATTATATGTAAATGGACTTGTATAAAATCTATGCAATCCTTGCATGAATAGGGGCTATATTCGTATACAAAAGGTGTTATATTTGCTTGACTGTTGGGACTTTCACAATTTAGAATATACTATAGAATAGTGTGAGTCTGACCAGTGACCACACGTCTATCGAATGGTTACAAAAGATAAATGTTAGCAGCATGTGGCGGCGTCCCTATGTGAGAGGGCTCATCGGAATGCTTAGGTGCATGCAACGCTGTAAGTATAGTATACTGGATCCTTGTTAGGAGGCATGTGCCATGAGTAACGAATTAAAACCACTACATTTTGATGCGGATTATACGATGGAGGAAGCGCTCGCGGAGGCGAAACGTTGTCTAAATTGTCCAAAACCTTTATGCCGTATGGGTTGTCCTATTGAAAACGAAATACCTCGTTTCATCCAAGCTATCGCACGTGGTAATTTTGGTGAAGCTAATGATATCTTGGCGGAACGAACAAATTTACCGTCTATCTGCGGTCGCGTGTGCCCACGAGAAAATCAATGCGAAGGCAACTGTATCATGAATAAGGCGAAAAAACCGCCTATTAACATCGGTAAATTGGAACGCTTCGCTGCTGACTTTGAAAGCATCAATGAACTTCGCAAACCTAAGAAGATTAAACAAGATCTTGGTAAGGTAGCGGTAGTAGGGTCTGGTCCTGCAGGTTTGTCCGTAGCAGGTGATGTGGCTAAACTCGGTTATGAAGTAACCGTATTTGAAGGTCAATCTGAACCAGGGGGCGTACTCTTATTTGGTATTCCGGAATTCCGCTTGTCTAAAGCCGTTGTACGTCGTGAGATCGCTCGTCTTGAAGGGTTAGGCGTTAAGTTCGTATGCAATACATTTATCGGCCAAGATAAAACTTTGGATGATCTCTTTGCTGAAGGGTATGATTCTATCTTCATCGGTACTGGTACGCATATTCCTCAAGACGTGCGCATGGAAAACGATGAAGTACCTGGTGTATTCCAAGCAATGTACTTGTTGACGAATGTACAATTGGCAGAAAATGGGGAACTTGATGAAAATCAAATTCCTGTTAAAAAAGGTGACCGTGTTATCATCATCGGCGGGGGTAACGTAGCGATGGATGCGGCTCGTACATGCGTACGTTTAGGCTGCGAAGCGGTAACAGTAGCATATCGTCGTAGCCAAGAACAAATGCCAGCCTTGTTGTCTGAATACGAAGAGGCCCGTGCTGAAGGCGTTCAATTCCAATGGTTCGCTTCTCCAGTAGGCGTAGAAGGTACAGACAAGGTAGAAGGCTTCAAATATGAAGTGATGGCGCTTAATGAAGATGGTGCAGGTATCCACGGTACTGGTAACTTCCAAGTCATGCCTGTTGATAAAATCATTATCGCCGCAGGTCATAAACCAAATGCTCGTCTTGTAGGTGAAGGTAATAACTTAAAAGTAGATGAAAAAGGTTATATTATTACATCTGAAGATCCATATGGTATGACTAGTCGCGAAGGCGTATTTGCAGGTGGTGACGTTGTTCATAAACCTGCTACCGTAGTATTGGCTATGCGTGAAGCTAAAAAAGCCGTTGATGGTATGGTTAAATACATGGAAATCAAAAAAGCACAAGAAAGCGCAAATCAATAATTTTATATAAATACATAGAAAGGACTATACAGTTCAGCTGTATAGTCCTTTTGTATTGTTAATAGACTTATTATTTCTAAATGTATTTTAACAATATTGCGTATTTACTATATATCGCATTTACTATATATCGCATTTACTTTATATCGTATAGTCTTCTTGTATTATGAATAGAACTAGGTAATTTTATAAATCAAGTGTATGCATAATGTATGAATACTGTATAAAATTTGCAATATATAGATAATACCTGTATTTTTGATTTGCTATCTGTATTTTTAATGATAATAACTTTTATATATACTAAAATTCCACGAAATGATGAAATCCTACGCAATGAAATCTGCATAGTACAAAAGCCTTAACTAAAATGATTTACACATTAGTTTTTGTTAAGGCTTTTGTGTTATCGCTTTTCAACCACTACTAGGAAATGATTGAGCCCAGATTTATAGTAAAGGCATAAATATGTGTTGAGGGAGAAAGTAGATAGAGGTTGGCATGAATCCTATCGTATGTTGTCAAGATCTACAAGTTCGACAAGAAGTTCACAAGCTTGGTGTATTGATTTTACTTTGGCGCAGACAATTGGGAATGACTCAATATCAATTGGCAGATAAATCTGGTTTAGCCCAATCTTATATTAGTGACCTTGAAAGTGGTGCCGTAGATCCTCGGTGGTCCACAATTTATAGAGTAGTGTATGGACTTGGAGAAATGAATATACAAGATTTTTTGAATGGGCCGCAAACAATTAGAAGCCTAAAGATTCATTAATGATGATGACTTCCATAGTTTGCATATTGCGCATCTTTTTATAGTAAATCGTTAATGCATTGCATATACGGTCTGGAGAACCACAGTCATAGCATTTCTCTTCTAATGTGGCACATGGATTGAGAGAGCTCTTTTTGTTCTTTTTGCTGTTGAGCGGAGCGGCTACATTTCGTGCGCGATAGATGGCGGAAGCTAAATCTGGCGTGATTTTGTTGATGCCTAGCACAAAAAATACCTCCTGAGAGCCGAATAAAGAGGCTGCAACACGATTACCCGTACCATCGATATTCACCATCTCTCCCGTCTGAGCAAGAGCGTTGACTGAGGTGAGGAATACATCACGGCCCATGGTGCGTAATGCGGTGTCGCGGAAGCTTTCACCGGGAAGCGGACGTTGAATATCTGTTATGTCATCGTTGACCTGGGCTAAGACATCATGAACCTTGAGCTCCAATAAGGTGTGAGAATCACCGATGGCTACACGTTTATTTTGAATACGGCCTTTTAAATAGGAAATAGCTTCTGCGCCTGTTTCAAAATAATGAACTACAAATTTATTTCGCTCCAAGGCTTTAATCGTTTTCTCTATGTCTATAGGCGTTTCGTTATTTTCTGGATTTATAACGGCGTTGATTGTTGTCTCAGTATTTGCCATAAGCCCTCCTAAATGAGTGTATAAGGAATATAAATTGGCATTTTGCTATCCGTATTTTATTTCTATTATTGTAGCGTGTATGTGTAAAGAGTTCAATTATTGGTATGTAGTTCGTAGATAAAACTTATTTGAGGCGTTAGGTTTTAAATTAAAAAATTAGGAATCTAATCCAATCTTATATTTAAAATGATAAAAAGTTGGAATGAAATCCAAGTTGATAGTTAAAATTGAGAAAAGTTGGAATGAGTTCCAACTTTCACAAAAGAGTATAATACTAGGAATGATATGTTAAGAAATAATTTTTACTTTTACCAATAGGTTGAATTTGCTATAATAATAGTATTGATATGGCGTAAAGCCAATGTTAAGGAGGCAAAAATCGTGGATTTAATTCAAAAATTAAAAGACCAAGTAAAACCATTAGGTAAAAAAATCGTGTTGCCAGAATACAAAGATGAACGCGTATTGAAAGCAACTGAAATTATTTTGAAAGAAGGTTTTGTAACACCTGTACTCGTTGGTAATCCTGCTGAAATCGCTGAGGCTGCTAAAGCTGTTGGTGTATCCATCGAAGGTGCTGAAATCATCAATCCTGCTAACTACGATCGTTACCAAGAAATGGTTGATACATTCGTAGAATTGCGCGCTAAAAAAGGTATGACTCCTGAAAAAGCTGACGCAACTATGAAAGGCGATTGCTTGTTCTTCGGCGCTATGCTTGTTCGCCTTGGCGCAGTAGATGGCATGGTTGCTGGTTCCGCTTGCCCAACAGCAAACGTATTGCGCGCTGCATTGCAAGTTGTAGGTACTAAACCAGGTCTTAAAACTGTATCTTCTTCCATGTTCATGTTCACAAGCAAAAAAGAATATGGCGACGACGGTATGCTTGTATTCTCTGACTGCGGCGTATTGCCTAATCCAACTAGCGAACAATTGGCTGATATTGCAGAATCCACTGTAGAAAAAGCTCGCAAAGTTGTTGGCATGGCTGACCCTCGCGTATCCATGTTGTCCTTCTCCACAAAAGGTTCCGCTTCCACTCCAGAAGTAGATAAAGTGGTTGAAGCTGTTAACATCTTGAAAGAACGCAACGTTGATTTCAAATTTGACGGCGAATTACAATTGGACGCTTCCATCGTTCCTTCCGTAGCAGAAAAGAAAGCTCCTGGCTCCAACGTAGCTGGTAAGGCTAACATCTTGATCTTCCCTGATCTTCAAGCTGCTAACATTGGTTACAAATTGGTACAACGCTTCTCCGGCGCTGATGCTCTTGGCCCATTGATTCAAGGCTTGGCTAAACCAGTTCATGACCTTTCTCGTGGCTGCTCTGCTCAAGACGTTGTAGACGTTGCCGCTATCGCTGCTATTGAAAGCATCTAATAGTTACTCACACAATTATATATAAACATATGTCATATATATTTTGATATGCTGAAAGCTGGCTCTATGGGGCCAGCTTTTTGTATGTTCAATATATATCTATGTATTTTTATATTCATTACTTTATGTTATTTTCTACAGCATTACCATTGTTGTCATGTTACTTTCAAATTCGTAGCCACTGCGACAGACAGAATCCATGGTTGATCGTATAGTATAACTATAAGAATATAGATCGGCGTAAACCATTGGAGGTGTATCTTATGAGTTTTGAAACTATTAATAAATCCATGACCGTAGCTGATGCGGTTAAAGTAAATCCAGAGTTAATGGATGTATTAGCAAAAGATGGAATTGATTTTTGCTGTGGTGGTGGACATCCTTTAGCAGAGGCTATTGCAGAAATAGGTAAAGATGTGGATGCATACATTGCTATGTTAAATGATGTACAAGTTGCTCAGAAATCTTCTCGTGCAGAGGTGCTTAGTTATTCTAAAGACCAATTGATTGACTACATCGTTCATACCTATCATCGAGAACAATTGAATATGATTGATGAAATTGACCAAGGACTGGCAAAACTACTAAATGTACATTATGACCATCATGGTGAGGAATTGACAAAGATTTATCAAACCTTTTTGCAACTCAAATCCGCTCTTGTACCTCATTTCCGGCATGAAGAACATGTAGACTTTCCTGAGTTTAAAGCGGGTAAACCAATAGACTTTGATGAACTTCGGGCTGAACACGAAGCTGCAGGTGTACTTTTGGAATCCTTAAGTGCATTGACCAACCAGTACACAGCACCAGCAGATGGCTGTGCTACTTATGTCTATGTATTTAAGACCATGAAAGCCTTAGAAGAAGGCCTGCATGAACATATTTTCTTAGAAAATTCTGTTTTGTTTGACATGAAATAGATTATAATATCATCTGTATAATGACAAGAAGCTATTACAAAATGGCTCCTTGTATGTAGTAAAGACACCAATCGAATGGTTGGTGTCTTTTGTTATCTTGAGAATCATGAGTTTGTAGCTATAGTATGGGGAAATACATCATTTGCGTAAATTCATATAGAAGGTGTATGATTAAGTTAACTATATTTGATTAATATCTTTAATCAATATATTGAGTAAATGCACTTGATATATACAGGTGTAGTTATGTTTGAAGTCGTGAAAAGGAGAGGGCTATGATTTCTGTATTCGACACAAATCCTGTTGTTTTTGAAAGTACGGATCGTATATTGACGGTTAGTTACAATGGTGTACTCTGTAAAGATTCGAATGGACAAGTTATAACTGACATTGATTTTGATGATGTAAATGAGCTTCATCTTACAAGATATTTAAATTCAAATAGTAACTATTCGATTATATTTAGAGACCATAATTGGAAAAATATAGAAGGTCAAGATTTAGATACTGACCGTACAGATTATAATACTGGTCATAATATTCGTGAAACCAAAGCAATCATTGCTGCCTTTGCTCGCCATAAATTGACAGCGGACTTCCCTACAAATTTAGACACCCTTCAATTGCCACTAGATTACTCCTATATGGGGAAACGAGAAATTACCATTAAAAACGGTGTTATCTCGAATGGTAAGGTAGATATTCCTATTAATGAAATTCGTCGCGTAGTATGTGCATCTAATGGTACAATTAGTAAACTATTAGTATATAAAGAAGAAAAACCTAGTTCTTTCTTTAAAAAGATTTTCGACAAATGTGATATGAAAATTACGTTGAATGCCATTACGTTGCCTTTGTTGGAAGCTATTGTAACACGCAATACTGGTCATGGTATCGACTTCTCCCGCGGTAATGGGTTTGATCAAAAGGATTCCAACTATATTATTATTCGCTATCTTGACTCTGGATTCTTCCTTGAAAAAGATGGTACAGCAACAACAGAATGGCAAAAAACTGCGGCGGAAACAACGGCAAAATTTAATTATGATGTGAAAACATTATTAGTGTAATAAAGATTTTTAATTTAAATTAGGAGATTCCATGTCTGTATATCAATTTTCCCTGCCTACTAAGTCTGGTGAATTACAATCCTTACAAACTTATGAAGGTAAGGTTCTTATCATTGTTAACACGGCGAGCAAATGTGGATTTAAATTATCTCAATGGTATCGATCCTAATTATTTAAAGGACGATGAGGTAAAGTGGAACTTCACTAAGTTTGTTATAGATCGTAAAGGTAATGTGGTAGGGCGCTTCGAGCCTGTTGTAAAACCGATGGAAATGGAAGCTTTCATTAAAAAACTCATTTAGTAGAGTCATTAGTATGGTAAAGAAAAGAACCGCTAGTTTTTGTAACTAGCGGTTCTTTTGCGTATATAAATATATATATATTTATTTTTTTATTTTGGTTTATACATAGTAATGTAAGGTTTTATGTGAATAGGAAATAAAAATTTCCTAGGAGATTTTTGTATCTTTATGAGCTTAAAGTATGCTTTGAGGCTCATCCTCAAAGATAAATCCCGTCATTGATAGGGAGCCCAAACTATAGGTTTGATTAAATACAGTCGGTTTTGCACCTTCACTAGCGCCCATAATATAAATTAGTGGTAAGTAGTGATCTGGTGTAGGTGCTGCATAGCTAGCCTGAGGATGTCGAGTGTAATTAACAATAGCATCTATATCGTTTTCTAAGACGGCCTTAGAAATGTATTGGTCAAACTCAATTGTGGCAGAGGTGCCGGATGGACTGTCCCATTCTATGCGTCTTAGATTATGAACGATATTACCGCTGCCCATAATAAGATAGCCTTCATCGCGTAATGACTGAAGTTTTACGCCTAATTGATAGGCTTCTTTTGGGCTTAGGTATTTATTGATAGATAGTTGGACAACTGGAATTGATGCATCAGGGAACATGTGAACTAACACAGTCCACATGCCGTGATCGATACCCCAAGTGTCATTTATAGAAACGGAGTTACCCAGTAATTTTTGTACTTCTTTCGTTAAATTGCTGTCACCCTTTGCAGGATATACAACTTCGTAGAGTTCTTGCGGAAATCCATACATATCGTAAATTTGTTTTGGATTCTCTGTGCTTTGAACATAGGTGCCATCTGCATACCAATGAGCAGAGATGGCACCTATGGCTTTTGGTTTGCCATAGTTGTTAATTATATTTTGTCCTATACTTTTGAAAGTATTTGTTGTTTCTGTATGTTCTAACGCCATCATAGGGCTGCCGTGACCGACGAATAGTGTAGGCATGCGTTTCATAATATCACCTAATCCTTCAATTGATAATGTGTAATCTGTTTAATGCTGTAAAATTGATACAATTGTTTAGCTATAAAGGTTGATGACTAAATCTAATAGTTATTGATTCACCAACCGATAATTGTATTTAGTTAGTGAGTTTATTATATATTGGTGCAAATATTTTGAATAGTAGAATTATTTGAGATAGGTACTATCAAATATGATAGAATTGTGATATTTACTGATTAAAATATTTTCAAAAATTTTTGTACCCTAAAAAAAGATACTATAAAATACTTGCAATTCTAAAAAATTGTGATATGATTTGAACTACATTAAGTGGAAATATTTCTAATACCGAAATAGAAATTGTAGTATAGCTATAAAGAGTAGCATAGTTATAAATGTTAATTTTGTTATAACAAGCTACTTAAGCTAGATATATAAGGAGAATGATAATGGCAGAGCAACTCGTAAATGTTCATGATCTAGTTGGCAGATGTCCTTTTGCAACGAGCCAAAAGTTATTGGCTGGCAAATGGTCTTTGTTGATTATGCATGAATTATCTGAAGGTCCTGTGCGCTTCCGTGAACTAGAGCGGAGATTACATCCAATTACACAAGCTACACTTACAAGAGCGTTGCGCCAAATGGAAGATGACGGCCTTGTACATCGTGAAGTGTATGGAACCATTCCACCAAAGGTTGAATATAGCCTTACCGAAGTGGGAGCTGGTTTTAAAACTGTATTAGCTTCCCTTGAAAACTGGGGTAACCAATATATCGACTATATGAAAGCCGCTGGCCGCATCTAAGAAATGCCAGCGGCATTTCTGCCCTTATTATGATATATATGGGGCACTATATATTTGATAGGACATTAAAAAGTCCTTTATATGTGTCATGAATAGCCATTTGTTTATGCCATGCATTTAGAAAAATATGGTATAATAAAAAATACGAATGATATAAATTCTCAATAAATTAGAGGTATTGATAATAATGTTACATGTTACTTTTTTAGCGCATAGCGGATTTCTCGTAGAGGATGGTAAGCGTTGCTATGTGTTTGATTATTATAAGGATCCTAATAATATTGTTTGGCAGTTGGCTAAACGAGGTCGTGAACTTTGGTTCTTCGTAAGTCACATTCATGGAGATCACTTTAACCCATCCATTACGGAGTTTGATGGTCCTCAAACGCGCTATATTTGTCATCAAGATGTGCCGTTAGAGGGCAAGGTAAAAAAATGTATTACCATGCGCCCTGGCCAAGATGCACTATTAGATGATGTAGGCATCCATATGTATGGCAGCACCGATGAAGGTGGTTCTTTTTACGTAAAGACAAATACGGCGAATATCGACTCTGACTCTATCTTCCATGCAGGCGATCTTAATTGGTGGCATTGGCTTGGCGATACGCCAGAAAACAATGCGGATGCAAAGCGTATGGCTTGGCGTGAGTTCAAGGAATTAGACGGCTTATCCGTAGATGTAGCGATGTTCCCAGTAGACAATCGTTTGGAAGACGCTATGGAGTGGGGTAGTATTGAGTTTTTGCGCCGTGTACAGGTGAATAAAGCCTTTATTCCAATGCATTTAAATGGTCCATTATGGGCACCGTCTGTATACTTTAAAGCTCTCTTTGGGGAGGTGCCGATTTGGGAACCTCAAAAAGATGGCGATGAGGCTACTTTTTAGATTGTAGATATAATTTGTGAAAGTCCGTAGGCCTCGAGGTCACTACGTTATATAGGGATAGTCTATATGCGTAATTGAGTAAGTTAGGATCAAGTGATGATGAAAACCAAACCAGTGGCAACCACCCTATTGGTTGTCATGGCTATTATATTTTTAATTTCATATCCGCAACGACATGATACATTTTGGGCCTTTATCATGCATATCTCTGGAGCAGCTATGATAGGTGGCCTCGCGGATTGGTATGCAGTAACGGCTCTCTTTACGAAGCCTTTAGGTATTCCTTTCAAAACGGCAATCTTGCCGCGCAGTAAGGAACGATTAATTCAGATAGGCCGCACTATGCTCAGCGAAGAGCTATTGCGCGTGCCACAGATGTATTATGCTATCAAAAAAGAACGCGTTATGGTCCGTATCGTTGAATACGGCATGAGCGATGTGGGACAAGTTCAAATTCGAAATCTCTTGTACGGTGTGGGCAATCAAGTTTTATCTCATATGGATATTGAACCGATGCGCCAAGAGATTAATAAGGCCATTTATAAGGGGGTTACAAACTGGAAAGCAACACCCCTTGTTATTCTCTTTGGTCGTTGTATGCTAGAACGTCACACAGCAAGCGTGTTTTGGCTTTATTTTAACCGCACATGTCAGCGTGTTATCGCATCAAATCAGGTATATCCCTATTTGTATCGCGTCATGCTAGACATTATGAAAACTTATACAAAGGATTCTTTCTTTCGTGAATTGGCCATCGCCTTTGGCGGAGATGGACTTTCACCAGAACGATTGGTAGAAACGGTACAGAAAAAGGCCGTTCAATTCTTGAAGGAAAATGAATCTATTGACTCTGCATTGGGACGCTATGTATGGGGCCAAGCTATTCGCTTTTTCAATAATTTGGAAACTAATACAGAGTGGCAAGCTTTCATTGAAGAACATAAAAATCAGTGGATTAGAATGGTTCTTGAAGAATGGGAAGGCAAACTTATCGATGGGGATACATTGGATTGGAAACGCCTCATGGACATCGTTATGGAGCGCTTTAATGTGCTCGGTACCGAAATTTTGTTGAATCCAGACAAGCAGGCGCCTTTTGAGCGGTTCTTCTTGTTGCGTAGTATTCCGTGGTTGCAGAAATTGAACCCCCTCATCGACAGTGTGGTAGGTCAAGAATTATCCCGCTATTCGCCTGATGAAATCACTCAAATTGTTCGCGGCAAAATGTACTATGACCTTCAAATGGTGCGTATTAATGGTTCCCTTATAGGGGCTGTCCTTGGCGGCATCTTATACGGTTTGACCATCATTGTAGAGGGGGTGCTCAAATGATTAGTTATTTGAAATCCCTTACCTTGAAACAGCGTGCTAATGGCATTCTAGGCTTGACTGCCGTATTGTACTGCTTTGCTTTCGTAGGACAATTTTTCTTTGGCTATGAAAGTTGGTATCAACCGTTGTACTGGGCGGTTCAATCTGCCCTCATCGGCAGTGTGGCTGACTGGTTTGCTGTAACGGCTTTATTTCGCAAGCCACTAGGCTTCCCATATCATACAGCGCTAATTCCTCGCAATAAAGATCGCCTCATTAATGGTGTCATTAAACTTGTAGAGACGAAGATGCTTACCAAGGAGCGTTGTAAGGTATTATTGAAAAATGTGCAATTTGTGCCATTGTTTGAAAAGTTCTTGTTGTCTCCTGAGGGGCAGAGAGCAGCGCGCCTTGTGATTCATCAAGGACTACACCTTTTATGGAAATCTCAAACTAATGAAGAATGGGCACAATGGGGGGCAAAACGCATTCGCGGGTTGCTTCAACAACATTCTCTCGTGCCTGTTTTGAAACACGTATTACTCGATTTATGTGAGCATAATCGCTATGAAAGTATGGTTGTGCAAGTTTTAAACGTGATTCAAGAACGGATTAATCATCCAGCTATGGTTACCTGGCTTACCGCTGTCGTAGCAGAAGAGGCACATAAGAAAAAGCGAAAAGGCTTCTGGTCTGATTTCCTTATTTCTATGTCCGAAGCTACCGATGTAGTAAACTATCAAGAAATGGCAGAGGCTATTGTCCAAGAGGCCTATGCTATGTTGGAAAGTTGGAAACGACCCAATAGCCCTGAACGAACAGCTTGGTTGCGACAATGGGTAGAACCAATTCGTAATATTGAAGAGAACCATGAAGTCTGCGATGCTCTTGATGAAGCGTGGGAACGTTGGATTCGCGAACAAGATTGGGAATCTGTTATCGAAAACCATTTATGCCCTTATATAGAAGAATTATTGCTCATAGGGGATGAAAATGGGGAGACGCCAGCTCAGGTTTTAGTCAATATTGCTCTTGAATTATGGAATGTATACGGTCAATCAGAAGATCTTAGAAATCGTATTGAAAAAACCTTACACGATATTGGCGACTACGTACTTGAACAAGGGTATGACCTCATTGAAACTATCATACGTCAAGTATTAGGTGGCCTCAGTACAGATAAATTTATTTACTTTATTGAATCTAAGGTGGAGGATGATCTCAGCTGGATTCGTATTAATGGCGCTATTGTTGGTGCTGTAGCGGGTCTACTTGTATGGACCTTCCTAGAATATGTATATATGCCGTTTTGGCAACAATTTGTAGGCTAAAGTTAATTATCTGTAATAAGTTGCTTTAAAACTAAATACATAAAAACTAGCATATAGAAGGAGCTTCTATATGCTAGTTTTTTATGGTTTAATTAATTTCTACATTATGGGCTTTTTGGATTAAAATTGATATAGAAAAGGGACTGACCAATGGTCAGTCCCTTTTATGTTATTCTTCCGTTGTGTTGTACGGCAATCGCACTGTAAATGTAGTCTTTACTTGTGGTTCACTCGTGGCCGTTACTGTGCCATGGTGTAAGTTAATAACTTTATTTACAAAGTATAGACCTAGACCTATACCGTGATTAGATTTTTTGTTTCGCGATTGTTCCGTCTGATACATACGATCCCAAATATGATCCAGGGCTTCAGGTTCGATGCCAATACCATTATCTGTTACGGTAATGACTAAGTCTCTGCCTACGAGTTTAGCCGAAATATCAATAGTAGAGTTTGTAAACTTAATGGCATTGTCCACTAGGTTTGTGATAGCTCGACGTAATGATACTTCGTGAGCATTCATATGTAAATTAGGCTCAATGTGAGATGTAATCGTAATCTGTTTATCTGTATTTTCTGTACAAAGTCTTGTATAGTCGTGCACCATATTGGATAACATCAATGATACATTGACAGGTGCAAAGCTTAGACTTTGTGCATTTTCAAGGCGGGCTACATCAAGCAGTTGGCTTACAAGATTAGTCATGAACTTGGCTTGCTCTAAGATATGTGTTAAACCTTCCCGTAGATCTGCTTCCGTACGACCGTATTTTAAAGCAAATTCACTTTCTGCTTTAATAACAGCAATTGGTGTTCTCAATTCATGAGATACGTCAGAACTAAACTGTCTTTCACGATTGGAAGAATCCTCAAGACCTGAAATCATACGGTTAAACGTTGTGGTCAGTTCGTAGATTTCATCTCTTGCCGTGCGAGCAGGGATGTCGATACGACGGCTCAAGTCGTTGTTTTTACCGATGACTTTAGCTGTTTTCGTCAAAGTTCGGACGGGCTTAAGTCCTTTTTTGATAAAAAGATAACCACCTAGGGAGGAAATTAGTAAGAAAATGATATTTCCTAATAATAGGCTGTATAAAAGGTTTTCCGTCTTTTTAGAGGCTATTTTTACTTTTGTAACAGCACGCAAAATACCACGATAGTTTGGTTCATTGACAGGCGTATCGTAGTAGTAGAAGGTATCGTCACCTGCAGCAATTTCACCAACTTGGCCTAAGGAAAGAATTGTTTGGTTTGGAAACCCATCTGGCAAGGCTCCTTTAATAATATAACCGTCTTGAGTTGATACAAAGAAGAATGTATTATCTTGGTACGGTTTAAACTTGCGGATATCCGTAGCCATAATCATCGCTTGCTGCTGTAAGCGCTCGCGCACTTCTTTGTTGTCGGATTCATGTGTATATGCGTAAATCCATGCGGATGCAACCATCAAAATGATAAGCAAAAAGATGGTATACCACGACATAATTTTAAAGGTTAGGGGCAGCCGATTAAATAAATCGGTGGCTGCCCCAGACATGGTATCTAGATCTCGGTGAGGATCATTAGTTTTCTGTTTTGAGGACATACCCTACTCCACGAACCGTTTGAATGAGTTTTACATTTTCATCAGTATCAATTTTCTTGCGCAAATCTTTAATGTATACGTCGATAAGGTTAGAGTAGCTTTCATAATCGTATTCCCAAACATGGTCAAGGATTTGTTGACGAGATAATACGATATTTTCGTTACTTGCTAAATAGAATAATAGGTCGAATTCTTTTGCAGTCAATGTAATTGTTTCGCCGTCGCGTTTAACTGTACGTTGAGGAACATTGATGGTAAGTGGACCTACATGGATATCGTTTTGTGCATGACGCGCATTACGACGAGCTAATGCATAAATACGAGCAGTTAACTCTTCAAGATCGAAAGGCTTTACAAGATAATCATCTGCACCAGTGTTAAGGCCTGTAACTTTATCTTGCAAGGAATCCTTTGCTGTTAAAAGCAATACAGGTGTTGTATTACCGTCGTTACGCATTTGTGCAAGAGCACTGATACCATCGAGGATTGGCATCATAATATCCATTACAATAACGTCATAGCTGGATGTGTTAACGTAATCGATCGCTTGTTGTCCGTTGAAGCATGTATCAACTGTCATATTCTCTGCACGTAAATATTTAGCCGTGATACCATTCAGCATTTCTTCGTCTTCTACAAGTAAAATTTTCATTCTCTGTTCTCCTTATGTATGATTTAAAAATATAGCTCTCCAACTACATTAATTATAGTCATTATATATATATAAACTTCCTTTTTTTGAAAGCTACAACACCATATAAGGTGACTATATATATAATATTATATAACTTATTTATCTATTATCATACCTTATACAATAGTAATGAGCAAAAGATGAATGTACATGCGAGTTTACAAGACTTTTCTTCATCTTTAAAAGCCTTAAAAATGGTGAAAGACAGAAACTTAATGAATTCTGCTAATGAATAAAATCTAACTATATCGAAGATTGCCGTATGCGCATAGATGAGGATGATTTTATCGATTTTAGATGATGTGCGATAAATCACTAAAAAAACTTATGATAATTATTATCACAGAAATAAATGCTTGTTATGAACGGAGAAATACGATAATTTTCGATGATTAAATTCGAGGTAAATTTAGTAGGAATTTAATGGATATTAATTATTAGGAATGGTTAGCAATAATTAAAAAGCTAGTGTTTATGCGAATTCTATAGATACCAAAGGAAATAAAAACATAGAAAAATTTCGGAACCGAACTACTTTCGTAAAATCCTTAACTTCTTGTAAAAATTATTCATATAGGTAATTTTTTGACTCCTTTTTTTACCTTAAAAA
This sequence comes from Veillonella parvula, assembly GCF_002005185.1. Taxonomy (GTDB): domain Bacteria; phylum Bacillota; class Negativicutes; order Veillonellales; family Veillonellaceae; genus Veillonella; species Veillonella parvula_M. Next base: position 431,680 of record NZ_CP019721.1, on the reverse strand, counting down.
TGCTAAGTGAAATAAATTATCAATTAGATTAATCAAAATTAATTATGCATAATAGGGTTTAGACATGACCTGAAATGCTCTCTATAATTATAGGTAAAGAAATAAGAAAAATCGCATAAGTATGGGGTTTTTCTTGAAAGAAAAATGATTAGGTTATCAAAAATTTTTATAAGTTTTTGAAATGAGATAGTCTAACAGGTTTCTTATTAATAGGTAGTTATGAGGAGGTCATTATGGAACAGTTTGATGTTCTAGTAGTAGGTAGCGGTGGCGCCGGCATGCGTGCGGCTCTTGAAGTAGGTCGTCGCAAAGGCTTAAAAGTAGCTCTTATTACTAAAATTTTCCCAACTCGCTCTGCAACAGCAATGGCGCAAGGCGGTGTAAATGCATGTTTGAACAACGTTGCAGCTGAAGATACAGTTGAAACTCATACTTTCGATACTGTAAAAGGTTCTGACTATCTTGGCGACCAAGATGCAATCGAATTCTTCTGCTCTCGTTGTCCAGAAGGCGTACTTGAAATGGACCACATGGGTGCTCCATTCTCCCGTACTGAAGAGAATAAAATTGCGCAACGTAACTTCGGTGGTCAATCCTATCCACGTACTTGCTACTCTGCGGATAAAACTGGTCACGTTATTTTGCACACAACTTACGAACAATGCTTGAAAGAAGGCGTACACTTCTTACAAGAATGGTATCTTTTAGATCTTGTTAAATCTGCAGAAGGTCACGTTGGTGGCGCTGTTGTGTGGAACATGAAAGAAGGTCGCGTAGAACAAATTAAAGCGAAAGCTATTATCTTGTCTACTGGTGGTGCAGGCCGTATCTTCTGGACTCGTACTACAAACCCATTCCTTTCCACAGGCGATGGTATGGCAGCAGCATTCCGCGCTGGTAACGGCTTGAAAGATATGGAAATGATCCAATTCCATCCAACTGGTCTTGGTCGTACTGGTATCTTGATGTCCGAAGCGGTTCGTGGTGAAGGTGGTTACCTTCTTAACGCTGAAGGCGAACGTTTCATGAAAAAATATGCGCCTAACAAAATGGAATTGGCATCTCGTGACGTTGTAGCGAAAGCGATCGAAGATGAAATCGCTGCAGGTCGTGGTTTCGGTTCTGGCCTTAACGCATATGTAGTAGCTGACCTTCGTCACTTGGGCCCTGAAGTTATTATCGAAAAACTTCATGGTATCCGCGACTTAGCTATGTGCTTCGAACATTGCGATCCATTGACTCAACCGGTACCTATTCGTCCTACATGTCACTATACAATGGGCGGTATCGACGTAGTGGATTACAAAACTTGTGCATGTGAATTGCCTGGTTTGTTCGCTTCTGGCGAAGCATCTTGTATCTCTATCCACGGTGCGAACCGCTTGGGTGGTAACTCCTTGGCAGACGGCGTAGTATTCGGTAAAGTATCCGGTGCTGGCGCAGCTGATTATGCTGAAACACATGAACAACCTAACGTAGATGCGGAACTTGCTGCAGCTGCAAAAGCTTGGGAAGCTCGTTTCACAGAAGTAACATCCCGTGAAGGCGGTCGTCCGGTTGTAGAAATCCGCGATGCATTGGCTGATGCAATGTGGAATAAAGTAGGTATCTTCCGTAATGAAGAAGGTATTACTGAAGCCTTAAAAGAAATCGAACAATTGATTGAAGATTATAAAACTTGCTATGTAGGTGACCCTGAACGTACTTACAACATGGCATTCGTAAACTATTGTGAAATCGGCTCCATGTTAACAGTAGCAAAAGCTATTGCTATGGGCGCTTTACACCGCCGTGAATCTCGTGGTGCTCATATACGTGAAGACCATCCTAAACGTAATGATGAAAGATACTTAAAACATTCTTTGATCAAATTAGGTGCTGACGGTCAATACGAATTAACAGAACGCGACGTAGTGTTCACTAAATACGAACCACAAGAAAGGAAGTACTAAGATGAGACAAATCACCTATCATATTCACCGTTACCAACAAGGTCGCGCGTTTGTACAGACTTTCAAATTCGATTATGAACCTGACCGTACAATCCTCTGGGGCCTTCAAAAAATTAAAGATACTCAAGATCCAACATTGACATTCTTGGCAGCTTGCCGTTCCGCAGTTTGCGGCGCTTGCTCCATTCGTGTAAATGGCGAAGCGATGCTCGGCTGTGAATCTAAAATCGATGAATTAACAGAACGTTATGGCACAGACGAATTGACAATCGCTCCAATTGGCAACTTCCGTGTTATCCGTGACTTAGTTGTTGATTGGGAATCCAAAGTTGATCGTTTGAAAACAGTTGCTCCTTGGATTTTCCTTAAAGCTGAATTCAACGAAGGAGACAAAATTGTTCGCCAAACTCCAGCTGACTTCAAAAAATTCGTTGCTGGTACAGAATGTATCCTTTGCGGTTGCTGTGCGTCTGAATGTAACAAATTGACTGCTCGCGAAGACGACTTCTTAGAACCATATGTATTCACAAAAGCTAACCGTTTCGTATTGGATAGCCGTGATGATGCACCTATGGCTCACATTCAACCTGCATTCGACAACGGTCTTTGGAAATGCGTTCACTGCATGAACTGTATCTCCCGTTGCCCTAAACACTTAAAACCTGCTCAAGACATTTCCAACTTGCGTAAAGAAGCTACAAAAGCTGGTCTTACTAATAGCAAAGGCGTTCGCCATGCAGTTGCTTTCAAAGAGGATCTTTACAAAACTGGTCGCTTGAAAGAAGTTTCTATGAGCTTGAAATCTGATGGTGTTGTAGATTCCGCTAAACAAGCATTCTATGCATTGCGTTTGTGGAAACACAGCAAAATCAACCCATTTGAACTTGTAGTACCTCAAAAACCTGTAAACGGTATTGATGGTGTTCGCAGACTTATGAAAGCAGCTGAGGAGGTAAGCAAATAATGAAATACGCATTTTTCCCAGGTTGCGTTCTTGAAAGCGCTGCCAAAGAAGATTACTTAGCAACAGTTGCTGTAGCTAAAAAATTAGGTATTGAGTTGGAAGAACTTGACGGCTGGACTTGCTGCGGCGCTTCCCACGTTCAAGATATCGCTCCAGAAGTTACACTCGCTACAAACGCACGTAACATTGCATTAGCAGAAGAAAAGGGTTTAAACCTTTTAACTGTATGTAATACTTGTACTTTGATGCTTCGTGAAGCTAAAAATGAACTTGATGCAAACGAAAAAGAAAAGAACGAAGTTAACAAAAAATTGGCTCAAATCGGTAAACAATACCGCGGTACAACTGATATTACTCATTTCTTATGGGTATTGATTCGCGATTACGGTTTGGATAAATTGAAAGCTAAAGTTGTTAAACCGTTAACTGGTTTACGTGTAGCTGAATACTATGGTTGCCATATTCTTCGTCCTCAAACTGAACTGGGCTTCGAAGATTATCAAATGCCTACATCTTTAGCAGATTTGATCTCTGCTATCGGTGCTACACCAATTGACTTCTCCCGTAAACTTGATTGCTGCGGTTTCCATGCTGTATACCCTGCGCATGATTCCGTAATGCAAATGACTGGCTCTATCAATAAAGATGCGGCAACAGAAGGTGCAGATTGCGTAGTTACTCCTTGCCCACTTTGCCAAATGCAACTTGATATGTTCCAAAAAGAAGCTAAAGAAGTTGTTGGCGGTGGCAAAGATATGCCAATCTTGCACATGTCCCAATTAGTAGGTCTTGCTCTTGGCATTTCTCCTGCTGAAATGGGTATGCCTAAACGTCACTTAACTGATACTGCGGCAGTGACAAAATTTGTAGGTTAATTCGTTTGATTTAGACATGATCAGAGTTGGTCTATATAGTAGTCTGAATCTAAACCTATTATCATAATTACCAGAAGAATCCCCTAGCTTAGGCTAGGGGATTTTTCTTTTTTATAAATAGAGCTCCAGTAATGTTAATGGTAATAGATTTGGATTTAAGTGTACTGAAATATTAATCGTGAAATATATATAAACCGATAAATGTAAAATAAATACAGTAAAATACTAACTTTATAAATAAATTTGATTTTGATATCGATTGATAATTGTAGTATAATAAGTACACAAATTGTATACACTTATATGAGTAATAGCTAATATGTTGTAATTCATAAATTATTATAATGCTATATATACTAGACTATACAATATAAATTTGGGAGATATTATATTGGAAATACTAGTTATTATGCTTTGAGAGGGTGATTAGCATTATAGAGTGTATATACGGGGGGAAAATAATGAATGATATGCTATTAGAATATATCGATCGAATGATTGATCAAGAGACAGAACATCGTGTTTTTTCTGTGGATTTTAACAACAAACAGTACTTTGTAAAACAGGATATAAGTAACCATCGCTCTAGTTGGATTAAGCCCGCACCTAGAGCTTCTTTTGATTATGAGTTTTACAAGATTTCTTTTGTGAATACGCAATTACCAGTAGCTCCTGTTATTGCTGGTTTTAGAGAACATTATTTTGTTACAGAAGATTGTGGCAAAACGTTAACATATTATAGCCAATTGCCTGCTCAACATCCAGAGGATGATAGTTTGCAAGATATGTTAAGTCATATTTTTTATATGTTTGGCAAGACATTGGGTCGCTTGCATGATTATGGTTTGAGTCATGGCCGTCCTGCTATGCGCGACATTACCTATGAGCCTGAACTAGATAAGATCACATTGCTCGATTGGGAGAATAGCCGTCGTTGGCCTGAGTTAACACCGCAAGGCTGGGATTTACTCGTCTTCGTTCACAGCTTCCTTCGGGAGGATAATTTATCCATTTCGTATCTATATGCTATGATGAATGGCTATAGCTCAGCTTGTACAGCCCGTGAGACAGTGCTACATATAAAAGACATTTTGCGTAAACATGAATATCTTTTTAAATTCTGTCGTATGTTAAACCCTCTACATTTTGTGGACACTGAAGCCGCTGTTAAAGCATATGACTTTATATTGGCGTTGAAAACCGAATAATATGTATATGGATAGTACTCGCAGTAAGAGTACTTTGTAGACCTTTACTGGTGGTATCTAGAATATTAAGTTTCTAGATAACACTTGGTAGAGGTCTTTTTCTATTTCAATTCATCATATTACAAGTAGAGTTCAGCTACTTTCACCATAAGTACCTTAAATAACGGCAAAGGGGTTGTCGAATGAGGACCTCAGGAATATAAGAGGGTGAAAGGAGGTGATACGATGGCTAACATTAAACGCACTAAATTGGTGTTGCGTTTTAACATCGGTACCGAAGATGCGCCGAAGTACAAAGACGTAACCTATACTCGTGTTGCAGAAGAAGCGTCTGACGATAATGTGAAAATCGTTGGTAATGCGCTGGCAGCCTTGTATGACCACAGCTTGTCCGACGTGGTCCGCGTCAATGAAGTATCCTTAGGGCATTAAGTGTAGGTTTTCTACCATTTTGTTTTAGGTGATCCAAACACATTGTTAATTGCTGATTTCATACAGCCTCACATAGTCGTAAAGAGGTGTAGAAATAGCAAGTCCACACATTCCCATCCTTATTGATATGAATCGAAGATATGTATATTTGTAATCTAACATGTTTACAGCCTATCTAGATTCGATGAACTTGTTTATGAAACGTGAAAGGAGGCGCCCACATGGCGGAAAAACGCGTTGTATATCTTACATTTTCTACGGTCGGTGGTAAAAGCACATCAGTCACAATTAGTGCTCCTCGTGCTGGAATTACTTTACAAGATGCTAAAACAGCGGCTAATGCGTTAGTGGCTAATAAAGTAATTCTTGGTTCTGGTGATGCAGAATTAGCAGCATTTACTACAGCTCGTGAAGTAAAGACACAAACTACTGAATTGCAATAGTACTGCTTCTATGATGTAGTCTAGAAAGGTACAAATATAATCTAAAGGTAGTATAAAAGCGATCATGGAGAAATCCTGGTCGCTTTTTTGCGTATTAATTGAGATATAAATTCAAAATTATTTCAGATTCATAGATTATAATGCTCTTAAAGTGCTTGTTATACATATAAGATTGGAAAATGTAGTATGATATGATAGACTTATTAAGTGATTTTATTTATCAATTAACAATAGCATAGTCTGTTTGCAATCAGTTTGTTAGTGTAGGAAATTAGTATATAGAATTAAGCTACTTATAAAGGAGGTTTACGATGAAAGAGGCGTGGGAATTATTCTTACATGGTGGATTTGTTATGTGGCCGCTACTAGTGGCACTTATCATAACCGTAGCTATAGCGATAGAACGTATAGCTTATTATCGACAATTGAAGCGGGAAATGTTTGCTCTGAATGATGCATTAGAAGAGAGCGAAATAAACTGGCAATCCTTATTAACTAGCTTAGAATCTAAATATACAGCTAATATTTCGTATAATCTGACTCGCGTGCTTGGACAGTGTCATGATCGCAATGTATTGCAATCCAAAATGGAGGATATGGTGGCCCATGTTTATACGCACGCTTCACGTGGCCTTGATTGGCTCTCTACTATTGTTACGATAGCACCATTATTAGGCTTGCTTGGTACTGTAACGGGTATGATTGGTGCCTTTCAGGTGTTCGGTGCTGACGGTGCGGTACCTACTGCTATTACCGGTGGTGTGGGGGAAGCCCTTGTCGCAACTGCTTCTGGTCTTTGCGTGGCTATTGTGGCATTGTGTTTTCATGCCGGGTTTACTCATCATGTACGTATGACAATATCTCGTTTAGAAGATTCGTTTTCTCGTATTTTAGATTCTTATGATCGGGGGCATGCTGCATGAAACGAATGAGCCGTATGGAGGGAGAAAAGCCTACTTTGATGATTATCCCTATGATTGATATCATCTTTTTCTTGCTCGTATTTTTTATGATTAGCACCATATATACGATTCCACAACAATCCTTGTCTATTATGCTACCAAAAACGAAAACGCAGCAGTCTGCTGAGTTGCGCCCAGTTTTAATTGATTTTGAAAAATCTGGGCAGTTGATGATCGATGATGGATATGTGACGAAAGAACAGCTTATTAGCTCTGTGAAAGCCAAAATTGGAGAGAATAAAAATCAAAACTTCCTTATTCGTGCTGACAAGGATTTGAGTTATGGCAAGGTCGTGGAATTAATGGATGATATGAAATTAGCCGGCGCTGCAAGTATTAGTATTGCCACTGTTAATAAATAGGTGATGCTATGGCAAAAAAATATGTAGATGTGTGGAAATATCCACATATGACCTATAAAAAAGCCTTTGTTATTGCTACCATTATAAGTATTATTACGGTGGGTATTGCTTTTATTTCTTTTTCTGATTATATCGAATCTCAAATGACCGGATCGTTACAAATTAATTTTCTAACGGAACAGGAAGCAGAGAAACAAGTAGAGGAAATTAAAGAGCATATTAAAGAAGAGAAAGCTCATGAACTTCAACACCAAAAAGAATTGGAAAATAATAATGTTCAACCTGATAACGGTGGAGCCGGTCATGGAGGACAAAATGGAAACTCTGCTGTTCCTACAAAAAGTGATATAAGTCCGTCTAGTCAACAAGCGAGTATTGGTGAAATAGGAACGGTTAAACAATCTTCTGTTGGTAGCAATACGGGGAGTGGACTTGTCGGAGCTGAAGGTTCTGGGATCGGGTATGCACCAACAGGTAGCGGAGAAGGGCTTAGCGATCGTGAAGGTACCGGAGGTACTGAAGTTGATGTCGGTGATGGCGGCACATTCAGTTATGATGGGTATTGGAGTAATTTACAAAGTGCAATTAATAGTAATTACCCTACAGATGCATACACTATGGGAATTCAAGGTGATGTAACACTAAGAATTTATTTTGCCCCAGGTGGCAGTGTTGCCAGTGTGGAGGTACTCAATTCTGATGACCCTATGTTATCAGAGCATGCTAGGGAATATGCTCATAGTGTAGGTGGGGCTGAAAATTCTACAGGTACACAGCAATATGCAGATATCACAATTCACTATAATTTATAAGTATAATAAAAAACTAGTATCTTTATAGATACTAGTTTTTTTATATGTATATATATTACTTTAATAACATAAAATAATATTGATAGTTATTCCTGATGAATATATAATTGAGATTAGATATCGTTTTATACTATTAGAGCCCTAATATATTTTCTGGAGGTGTGTGATGAAAAAGTCATGGGCAGCACTATTGTGTGTTGTATATCTAACATCTGCTGCAGGTGTGGTAGGTGCAGAAAATAATAGTTCTACAAGTGTAGTTAGTGTAAATGAATCTCAAAATAATGCGAGCGATGAGCAGTCAAGACGTATGAAAGATATTACGGTTACTGCTACTCGTACGGAGGCTTTGGTTCGGGATGTACCAATTGCGACAACGATTATTTCACAAGAGGAAATTAAAGATCGTCAATATCGTAATTTAGAGCAAGCCTTACAAAGTGTGCCAGGCGTTGCTTTCAGCACCGATGCTCATGGTGGACAAAATATTACGATGCGTGGCGCCGAATCTCGTCATACATTAATTCTTATTGATGGACGACGTGTTACGGGAGAGTTGACGAAAACGAGAGCTAATGCCATGGGCTGGCTTCGTCAAGGCATGGATAATGTGGAACGAATCGAAATAACTCGTGGTCCGTCGAGTGCCCTTTATGGTTCTGAGGCGAATGGTGGGGTTATTAATATTATTACAAAGCAATCTAGAAAGCCAAGTGTAGAGGTTAATACTGAAATTTCTCGTCGTGATGCATCGAGTGCGACAGGATATAACTTCAATGTATTGGCTCGTAGTGGGCAAAAAGGAAAGTGGAACGGATCGATTGGTGCAGGTATTCGCAGGAATATAGCGGGTAATAATGATTCTGGCTCGGATAATAATTATCATGGTGACCGAATACCGCTTCATTTTGACGTATCTTATCAAGCGGGAAAAAGGGATAAATTTTCCTTCTTTATAGATCGAGAAACTGAAGACTTGGATATGAATACGAAAAAGGGTAGCGCATTAACTCAATCGGTTGATAAAAATACGACTACTACAAGCACAGGTCTTCGTTGGAATGGCCGTCGCGGTCGGTCATCGCTTATGGTGCAGTCTTACTACAATCATTACAAAGACACTTATGATCAATATAAGCGCACGGGTGGCATAAAAAAACTATCCATTTGGGATGAATATTATAATAAAGAATGGATTACAGACGCACAGGTTAACACGGCAATTGATAAGAAGAATCTCTTGACGTATGGCGTTCAATTCCGTCGTCAAGAAGCGATTAGTACGCGTATTAATAATGGCTCCATAGCATGGTCAAGAACTCGAGAAGGTATTACAGATACCGCGGGTAAGGCAACCATTAATTACGGTAGTTACTTTGTGCAACATCAATGGAAACCTAGTCGTAAATGGGTAATTATTCCTGCTGTTCGCTACGATACGTCAAATGCATTTGATAGCCATTGGTCGCCTAAGATTGGTGTTACCTATAAAGCAAATGATAGTCTTCGCTTTAAAATGAATTATGGTGCAGGCTATTCCACACCTGGTATGACGGAAATGTATCATCATTGGCTTATGGCATCTAATGTGCCGAGAGGACGATTAGGAGCTTTCGATATATATTTGCAAGGTAATCCTAATTTGAAACCTGAAAGCTCATATAACTTTGATTTCTCTGTAGAAAAAGATTGGAAACGGACAAATGTTAAGGCGTCCTATTTCCACAATGTTATTAAAAATTATATTGAAAGCGGTGCTAATCGTATTGATATGGCAAATCGCCGAATTTATGTTTCGTATTCCAATTTACCTCGTGCTGTATTGCAAGGTGTGGAATTATCTGTAAATCATAGACTCAATGATAAATGGGATGTATTCGGCAATTATACATATTTGGATGCGAAAAATGACGTGACCCACGACCGTCTGTTAAACCGTGGTCGCCATGTATTCAGTGGTGGTGTTAATTATCATCAAGGTCGTTGGACTGGTGCGTTCTGGGGTAATTATTACATTAACTACCTTGATGGCATTGATGCTATTGTTGTTAACCCACGTCTCAGCATCCCGAAAAAGAAAAACATTCAAACATGGAACATCATGGTGACTCGTCAGTTGAATGACAATGCATCCATGTATGTAGGGGTTGAAAATATATTTGGTGAAAAACAAGACTTACGAGATATTCATGGCGCCACTTACCGCATGGGCCTTAACCTGCGTATGTAATAGTGAGATATTAATGTGTGTATGAAATGCTGAGGCTTTAATGCATGTATTTCATACATAATATAGTGGTATTAATTTGAAATTATAATCTATGAGGTTTAGCTTGCATAAGTTATCTGCGAGGTGATTATTATCAATAGGCCGTTATTATGTTTATTGGGGATTGTGGCCGTTGTGGGAGCTTTCACTACGGTTATAAGTTTTGAAGGCAAGCGAGAGGTATTCAGCGAGGCAGGTGCTATTCAGATTGAAGATGATACGAAGCAAATAGTGTCGTTGCCAAGCGTAGCAAGTCGTGTAGTATCCATTTCTTCGGCGGATAGTGAATTACTCATCGCTTTAGGTGTTAGCCCCGTAGGCGTAGTAAATTCAAGGGAGTTACCGGCAGATGTGCAGGCTAAAATCGCACAGTATCCAAATATGAATAGTGCTGTATCTCCAAGTATTGAACGAATTATTATGTCCGACCCAAATCTCGTTATCGGCATCGCCATGCCGTTTCAAACGGCGTTGCGCAAAGCATTTAATGCGAATCATATTCCTAGCTTTTACCATCTATCTTCCAATTATGATGACATTATGGACCATATCCGACATGTGGGCACCATGACTGGTCATGATAGGGAGGCGGCTGCGTTGGTCCAGAAATATAATGATATCCTAACGGAAATCATACAGCGTCATAAAGATGAGTCTGCACCGCGTGTCCTCATCGTTTTTGGGACGCCTACGAGTTACCAACTAGCCTCCAGTAAAACATATGTGGGAGATATTTTCCAAAGATTAGGGGCAAAAAATGTGGCTGATGTATATTTGCCGCAGGATGTATCGGAGAATGCTTTGGATGGATATATTCCGCTTAATCTGGAGACGATGGCCGTTCTTGATTGTGACAAGGTTATCTTGATTAATCATGGCAGTAGCGGTGAGAAAGATATAGCAGCTTTTAAAAAGGCTTTTAAAACGCCGGCATGGCAGAATGTACCTGCTGTTGCTAATGGGAATATAGAGGTCTTGCCGGGTCCTTTGTTTGCGTCGGTGCCGACCGCTCGAATGGATCAAGTGTTATTATATGCGGAAAAGGTGTTATATGGACAATCTCATTAATGTGCAGGAACGTCGTGGCTTACGCATTTTTGTGGCTGCGCTGATTCTGTTAATAGCAGGGGTGTTGCTGAGTATGAAACTGGGCGCCGTTCCATTAACTTGGGGCGAATTATACCAAATCATAACGGGGGGCGACACATCGAAAATTGGTCAAATTATCATGACTATACGCTTACCACGTGTTGTAGTGGGCTTTTTAGCCGGCATGAATCTTGCCTTAGCCGGTGTGATTTTACAAGGTATCTTGCGAAATCCTTTGGCAGACCCCGGAATTATCGGCATTACCTCTGGCGGTGCTTTGGCGGCTATGATTATCATGATTCTCATGCCTACTTACGTTATGCTTGTTCCTATTGGTGCTTTTGTTGGTGCATTAGTGGCATCGTTTTTGGTTTACGGGATTTCTTGGCAAGGTGGGCTCAATCCGTTGCGCCTTATCTTGGCCGGTGTGGCGGTAGCTGCTTTCTTCGGCGGATTTAATACGATTCTATCCGTGTTTTATCCGGATCGTGTTCAAGGAACGGTGAGCTGGATGGCAGGTGGTTTTGTAGGGCGCAGCTGGGACGATGTAATGATGATCTGGCCTTATACGGCTATAGGAATTATTGGATCTATGATATCTATCAGATGGCTTACATTGCTTAGTTTAGGCGATGATACGGCGCGCACTTTAGGTGTGCATGTTGAAAGATGTCGATTGTCCTTACTCGTATTAGCTTCTTTATTAGCCGCATCAGCGGTGAGCGTGTCGGGAATGCTGGGCTTTGTAGGCCTTATCGTGCCTCATGTGGCGCGTCTCATTGTAGGTGTGGATTATCGCTATTTGATTCCTACGTCTATGGTTTTTGGTGGCATATTAATTGTTTATGCCGATACTTTGGCGCGCATGATGATTGCGCCTGGTGAAATCCCTGTAGGCGTACTGATGAGCTTTTTGGGTGCTCCATTCTTCTTGTATCTATTGAAAGGGGTGGGGCGAAGATGAGTGTGTTAACAGTCGATAATATAACGGTAGGTTATGGAAAACGATTGATACTGGAAAATCAATCCATCGTCTTTGATAAACCGGAAATAATATCTATTATCGGTCCGAATGGTTCGGGAAAATCAACGTTTTTGAAAGCTTTGGCCCGACTTATTAAGCTAAAACAAGGCACCATATCGCTGGATGAAAAATCTTTACATTCGTGGAATACAAAGGAATTAGCGCGCCATATAGCTTTGTTACCGCAAATTACGACAGCCCCTGAAGGAATGTTAGTTGAGCAGTTGGTTCGATCCGGACGAAATCCGTATGTATCTATTTTTAAGGAACTATCTGATGCGGATTTAGCTGCTGTGGAGCAGGCGATGAAATGCACAGATGTATGGAAATATCGGTATCGGCAAATAGGGGAACTATCCGGCGGTGAACGGCAGCGTGTATGGCTTTCATTAAGTTTGGCGCAAGAACCGAATATTCTACTCCTCGATGAACCGACTACCTATCTCGATAGTCGCCATCAAATTGAGTTGATGGAGCTAGTTAAACGCACACAGCGGGAACGAAATATTATGGTCGTTATGGTGCTCCATGATTTGAATCTAGCTTTGCGCTATAGCGACCGCATTATTGCCCTTAAAGAGGGTGCTATCGTAGGTGATGGAGCTCCGCATATGATGATGACCCCAGAGAATCTAGCAAATTGGTTCGGCATTAAAGCGGATATTTTACAAAGCCCTCGCAGTGAAGAAACATGTCCTATATGTGTACCATATGGTCTTGCTTAGACCGAGGAGATTAGGTACCGTATAGTCAGTTAATTGTTAGCTGTTTTTACTGAGATGTATACAATAGCAAAAAAGTTATTGCGAAAATTGCATACTGTTTATACCTTAAAGAGGCCCCACCTGTGGTGAGGGTCTCTTTATTATGGTAAAATATATGGTGTACCAAATGGTTGGGTGAAATTTTCACGAAATGATGTACCAGAATAAGTACATTATAGAACCCGGATGGGGATTTTTAATGAGGTAAAATAGTGGAATATATTATTTCGTTTATGGAAACATATGGCTATACGGCCATGTTTATTGCAATGGTTCTAGAAAATGCTAACGTGCCTATTCCAAGTGAAATCGTACTTGGTTTTGCGGGGTATTTGATAGCTCAAGGCATATTTGATATGCATACAACAATGGTGGTAGGTATCTTAGCAGGTATTGTTGGTTCTATAGTATCCTACTGGATGGGTGAGCATGGTGGGCGCCCTTTATTATTGAAATATGGTAAATATATATTCTTTAATGAACATAAATTTGAACTGGCAGAAAAGATGTTTAATAAATATGGCGGTGTAGCTGTATTTTTTGGTCGACTTTTACCTGGTGTTCGTACCTTTATCTCCTTCCCTGCAGGAATGGCACGCTATCCCATGTGGCATTTCATCATCTGGACGGTACTCGGTACGATTCCTTGGACGATTTTGCTCGTTTACTTAGGTAAGGTACTTGGTGAAAATTGGCAAGACCTTATCGAGTACAATCATGAGTTCTTGATTGTTATGATTGTTGTATTTGTCATTATAGCTGTAGTACTGGGCTTTAGATACTATCGTAATCGTCGATAAGGAGGCCCTTATGAAACTCTCTCGATTAACACCAGTCGTATTTATTGTGTGGCTAGTGTTTTATATGTTTGGCAATAATATGTTGCCTGTTACAGATCCCGTTGAATCTAATTATGCGTTAACGGCAAAGGAAATGGTTCTTTCAGGTGATTGGCTATCTCCGCAGATTTATGGTACTTATTGGTACGATAAACCCATCATGATTTATTGGCTCATTGCTCTTGGCTTTAAAATCTTTGGAATTGCTGATTGGGTGGTGCGCCTACCGAGTGCTATTTTCGGTGCTTTGTCGGTGGCGACCATGTATCAATCTACGCGTACCATGAGCGGTAAGTGGGCACTTGGTCTAATTGGGGCATCCGTTCTGGGCACATCTCTTATGTTCTGGACCGTAGCTCATGGCGTTATTACGGATATGGTGCTCCTTTATACGACATTGATGGTCATGATTTACTCCTACAAGGGACTGGTGGAACAGAAACCGTATGCTATGATTGTGGCCTATGTATTCGCTGCGTTAGGCGTACTCACTAAAGGTCCTGTAGCGATTGTATTGCCTGGTATGATTCTGCTTGTTTTTGCAGGTATTAATCGTTCTTGGTCTATGGTGAAAGCCATCTTCGATTGGCGTGGCATTTTAGCTTTTTGTGTAGTTTGTTTGCCGTGGTATGTGTACATGTATAGCGTTCATGGTCAAGACTTTATCAATGGCTTCTTAGGACTTCACAATGTAACGCGTGCTACTCAGTCGGAACATCCAGAAGATAATGTGTGGTGGTATTATCTCGCTATCTTCCTTGGTGCTTCTATGCCGTGGACGGGTGCTGTTATTTACGGTATAATCGATGGCTTTAAACAACGTCATACAGGGTTTATCTATAATATGACTTGGGGTGTTGGAATTGTGCTATTCTACACCTTGATGGCAACAAAATACCCTCTATATACCTTTGTTAGCTTAGTCCCATTTAGTGCTATCGGTGCTTTGGGTGTTATGAAGCTTATTCGCAAAGGCAAATCTAGAGCCTTAAAATGGATTATTATGGGGCCGACGTTGCTTTTGTGGATTGCTTATGTAGCAGGCTCTTTCTTCGCACCATGGGGCTTCTATTTCTTGCTCTATGTAGTGGTTGCTATGGCAATATTGGCTATGTTCTATACATGGTATACGAAACGAGGATATCGTTTAGTTACAATTATTGTCCTTGGTACGATGGTTATATCTTCTATAGTTGTTATGGAAGGTTTAGAGCCATTCGTTAAGCAACGTAGTAATATTGATGTTGTTCCAGTAGTGGATTCCTATGAAGGGGATGTCTATTACTATAACGGCTATAGTACGGCTGTTGTGTATTATACGGGCCATAAGGTTATCAAGATTAATGGTGATGAAAGCCGCTGGGATGATCGAGATAAATTAAAAAAACGTAGCGCTGAATGGCAGAAGAAATATCTTATGGAACAAGTAAGTGAAGAGGAATTTAACAAGATTATCGAATCTGGTAAGCCACTTATGTTAATCGTTCCAAAAGGGGAAATTAAGCATTTCCGTCAGTCCTCCATTTATCCACATGTATCTGAGTCTAGTGAAGCAGGTACATCTGAAGTTTACGTATTAAATAAAAAGACTCTATTCAAATAATTGTGAAAACTTAATAAACATTAAAAACAGGTAGTATCCAATGGATGCTACCTGTTTTTTGTTAATTAGCGCCTTACCACTTTTTGTTAATTAGTTGTTTGCTGTTTTTGGTTGATTAAAATCTTGCGGCTTTATGTTATCTGAACGTTTACTGGTGTTGATCCTCTACATACTATCTATTTATTTGCCTTTTATATTAAAATGCTTATTTAAATGAATAGGCTCTTGTCTATATTGACATTTTTCGTACATAAATAATAATACCTACAATATTAATATGATTTATTGACATAATTAATACATATTGTTATAGTAGGTTATATTAAGTTTAGAAGACGAGGTGTTCTAAAGCCTGATTTCATCTAAGGTTTAGAAAAATGCGGAAATTGATATGAGTCATAAACGCCCCTTGTTGTGAGGTAGAAAGAGGGGACATTATGAAGAAAATTTGGTATCTAATCATTGCTGTTGTGCTTCTCGTTATCGGAGGTGCGGCGTATGCATATTATCAGCATACGGTACCGAAGTCAGCACAGGAGCTGAAGACCGTGCGCGTTGCGTATTTACCGATTACGCATGCGCTACCCGTATTTGCTACGAAGGAATTGGAGACAGCAGATGGTCCTGTCCATGTAGAGCTTGTTAAATACGGTTCCTGGCCGGAACTCATGGATGCGCTCAACACCGGTAAAGTAGATGCTGCAGCCGTTCTCGTTGAGCTCGGCGTAAAGGCTCGTGAACAGGGCATAGATGTGCGCGCGGCGGCATTAGGTCATACGGAAGGCAACATTATCGTTGTAAATAACGATATTAACTCTGTACAGGATTTGAAAGGTAAATCCTTTGCTATCCCTCATAAGCAATCAACTCAAAAAATCCTCGTAGACCTCATGCTTGAACGGGCGGGTCTTAGCGAGAAGGACGTACAGATAGTGGAGATGAGTCCTCCCGAAATGCCGTCCGCATTGTCGGTCGGTCAAATCGCTGGATATAGCGTGGCGGAGCCATTTGGTTCTCTTGCTATAGAAATGGGAGCTGGGAAGGTCTTTGAAGACCCTGATCACTTATGGCATGACAATATTTGTTGCGCCCTCGTGTTCAACGGTCAATTCGTCGATGAACACCACGATTTGGCGAAGGCTTTCACAAAAGCTTATCTCGATGCAGGTACATATTTAGACGAGCATCCGGAGGCGCAAAAGGAGATTTCCTTAAAATACATGAAGTTTAAGGATCCTGTTATTGAACGTTCCCTCAAAGTGATTGGGTTTAAAGATTTAGCCCTTACAGAGGAGCGTTACAATGCGCTCGTGCATCACATGACACATATTGATTTAATCAAAAATGTGCCGAGCTATTCAGAGTTTGTAGATCAAACATTGTTACCATAGGAGGGGGACCATGAAGAAATATACATATGTGCCAGGCTCATTTATCGCAGCGTGGCTAATTTGGGAATTAATCGTTCGCCTCGGCGGATTTAACGAAGCCTTGCTGCCGACGCCATACAAAGTGTTGCTCGGCTTTGGGGAGCTCATCGGAGACGGCGTGTTATTCAAGGATGTTGCGGACAGTTTGGTGCGCTTTTTCATAGGCTATATCATTTCCGTCGTAGCCGGCGTGTTTTTAGGACTTATTTTAGGCTGGTATAAAGGCATTTGGAATTATATCAATCCCATCGTTCAGGTGATTCGTCCCATTTCACCGGTGGCATGGTTGCCGTTTATCGTCCTGTTCTTCGGTATCGGACAGGCGCCGGCCATCGTCATCATCTTTATCGCAGCATTTTTCCCAGTTCTATTGTCCACGGTGTCCGCGATTCAGAATATCGACCCCGTATACATCAAGGTGGCTCGAAATTTTGGTATCAAGCAGCCGGAACTGTTATTTAAAATTGTATTGCCCGCCGTGTTTCCCGGTATTGCATCGGGACTTCACATCGCGCTCGGAACGGCGTGGATCTTCCTGGTGACAGGGGAAATGGTAGGTTCACAGACGGGGCTTGGATTCCTCATCATCGATATGCGGAATAATTTGCGTAACGATCTTCTGATGGTGGCGATTTTGACAATTGGCTTTGTAGGACTTTTGCTCGATTGGGGCGTATCCCTCATCGAAAAATGGATTTATAGACGTTGGGGCATTGAGAAATAGGAGGTGGACGCATGGGTTACATTTCGGTGCGCAATGCACACAAGGAATTTATGAAAGATGGAGAACCGCTCACCATCCTTGAAGATATTAATCTGGATATTGAACGAGGCGAATTTATTTGCCTTTTAGGTCCATCCGGGTCCGGTAAAAGTACGCTTTTAAATGCTATGGCAGGCTTTGAGCTCGTTACCTCGGGCTCCGTTACCATCGACGGCGCGGAGGTGAAAGCACCTCAACTGCGGTATGTAACGGTCTTTCAAAATTACGGACTGTTGCCGTGGCGAACGGTGGAAAGCAATATTGAACTGGGCCTTGAAAGTAAGAATGTGCCTAAGGAAGAGAGACCTGCTATTATCGACAAATACGTGAAAATGGTGGGGCTCGACCATGCGCGCAATCGCTATCCGGCGGAGTTGTCCGGTGGGATGCAGCAACGTGTATCCATTGCGCGGGCGCTGGCGGTCGATCCGGATATTATCTTCATGGATGAACCGCTAGGGGCCCTCGATGCGTTGACACGCATCAATTTGCAGGACGAAATCTCCCGCATCTGCCGTGAAGAGGGTAAAACGGTCGTATTCGTTACGCATGACATCGAAGAGGCTGTAGTCCTTGCAGACCGTGTTGTAGTGCTTGCCGCTAATCCGGGACGGGTGCAAACGATCATCCCTGTCAATCTCATCGATAGAACGGACCGGACCTCGGCGTCCTTCGTCAATATTCGAAACCACATATTTGAACAATTCCAACTCGCCAAAGAAGACAAAATCGAGTTTTATATATAAATGTGATGTCGCATGTAGATATATTTGAGTATTAATTTTGCATCAAATTTTCAGAAATGGATGCTATTATAAATATAGTAACAGCAACATTTTATGTAGTGCGTGATTATCGGATATAGTATCACATATCATGATTGGGCATCGTAATATATGGATTGTATTACTATAGGTTTTAGTGTATAAATACAGTATATAAAAGCTTGGTAATCATAATATACAGCATTATTAATTATATGGTTCGATAGTATAAATTGGAGGAGAGCCCATGTCCTTATTTGCACCAGAGGAAGAAAAAACGCTGTCTTTTGATGAATATATAGCCTCGTTTGATACGAATCAGATTGCAAAAGTACAGCAGTTTGTAGATTGGCTCGGTCAATATAGGGGCGAGCTTGTTCACAATCCGTGGGGTGAGGTGAATACTGACCTTGAAATTGTTCGGCCTGGCTTTGATGCGGCTCAGGTGCGTCGTAATAATTTGATGGCGTATTTGTTGCCGCGGTTGGGGCGCTCCAAAATCTTTGTAGTGGCGGAGGCTGTCGGATATCAAGGTGGGCGCTTTTCGGGCATTGCCATTACTTGTGAACGCATGTTGTTGGATAAGCATAAAACGATTCGGGCTCATCAGATAACACCTGTTACATTACACAGAACTAGCTCCCCTGTGAGTCCTATGCTGAAACGGACTCAACAGGAACAAGGGTTTAACGAACCTACGGATACGGTAGTATGGAGTGCCATCATTGAACAGGGAATCGATCCGTACGATGCACTGTTGTGGAATATATTTCCCTTTCATCCTCATAAGGCGGACGAACCGCTCACTAATCGGACACCGACCGAGTCGGAGCAGCAGCTGGGCTGGGAATATACGAAAAGACTGCTGGCATTGCATACCGAATTAGGTGGACCGAAGCCGCTCGTGCTCGCTGTCGGTCAAAAATCGGCGGACACGATGGGGCGATTCGGCCTTTCAGCCATCGGTCTTAGACATCCGGCTAACGGTGGGGCTAATTTATACCGTGAAGGTTTTGCTAAAGCTATAGGCCAATCAATATGGTGAGGCGTTGAGGAACATCGCCATTGACAAACGGTTGGCATCTATTATGAAGATATCGCCTACGAGTAGCGCTTTCACTACTCGAATTCTCGTTGCATTGCTGGTGAGTGCATATTGAAGGATTTTATAAAAGTATGCCAGATGATAAATAATGAAATGCTTTGGGGCGGTTCAGTTTGAGCCGCCCTTTTAAGTAGTAGTAAAATTTTATGTTACTTTTGATGAATCAAGCGTAGAACTCTTTTGTTTATGTTGTTTTTATGTTATAATGAGCACAACGTATGAAAGTGAGGCTTTCATCAAAACAGATCGGACTATATTGCACTGCGTATCGGATTGAGATAAAAATAGAAGTCTCTTGCGGTTGAAGCATCTGATAGTGCACTATACTCATTTGCTACGGCAAATGGCACACAAACTAGGAACGGCAAAATTTGATAGCGCATTT
Source organism: Veillonella parvula (assembly GCF_002005185.1). Taxonomy (GTDB): domain Bacteria; phylum Bacillota; class Negativicutes; order Veillonellales; family Veillonellaceae; genus Veillonella; species Veillonella parvula_M. Next base: position 411,635 of record NZ_CP019721.1, on the reverse strand, counting down.
TTGCGCCCATTTGACGAGACGCTAGTATAATAGCGCCTTTTTCTTTGTGTGACATTTCCTCGTGGCATAGATCAATTCAAGTGATAGGTGAGAAAAACTATGTTAAATAAATTAATGAACAAAATTTTAGGAGGAACTGTGAATACAACAGATAATCAGGTTACTGCGCAAGTGAAAGCAGAACCAACAGTAGCAAAAACTGCTACTCTTACAGCTGCGGCTGAAGGCGAGCAAAAACAAACGCGTCGCCGTACAAATACGCGCCGCCCTGCTGGCGAAGGTCGTACGCGCCAACAAACAGCTAGTGAAGGTGAAGGTGCAACACGCCAACGCCGTTCTACAAATACTCGCACAAGTGCGAATGGTGGCCGTACTAATACGACTCGCCGTACAAATACACGTCGCAATGCCGAACAAGGTGAAGGTCAAGAACGCAAAACTCGCCAAACTCGTGCACCGCGTGGTGAAAATACACGTAATACGCGTACTAATAATGGTCGCAATGGTCAAAATGGTCAGAACCGCAATAATAACCGCCCAAATAACCGTTCTACAGGTTGGAATAATCAAGAGGAACAAGTGGAATTAGTCGGTCGTACGCCAAATGGCGCCAACAAGGGAAAATTCCAAATCATTCCATTAGGTGGGCTTGGTGAAATTGGTAAAAATATGACCATCTTCCAATACGAGGACGAAATTATCGTTCTTGATTCAGGGCTTGCATTCCCTAGTGAAGATATGCTTGGCGTAGATATCGTTATTCCTGATATGAGCTATATCATCGAGAATAAAGACCGCGTGAAAGCTGTCGTAATTACTCATGGTCATGAGGACCATATCGGTTCTTTGGCGTACCTTATGAAAGAAATTAGTTGCCCAGTATACGCAACAAACCTCGTTTGTGGATTAATCGAAGGCAAGTTTAAAGAACATAAGGTATCTCCAAAATGTCTTCGTACGATTGCTGCCGGCGATGAAGTTCAAATTGGTCAAGTGACTGTTGGTTTCATCCAAACAAATCACTCCATTCCTGACTCCTGCGCTGTATACTTTAATACACCAATCGGGACGGTTCTTCATACAGGGGACTTTAAAATTGACCAAACCCCAGTTGATGGCCGTTTGATGGATATGCACAAATTTGCTGAGCTCGGTAACAAAGGCGTATTAGCGCTATTATCGGACTCTACAAATGTAGAAAAACCAGGTACTACCGGTTCTGAAAGTTCTGTAGGTCCTGCGATTAAACAAGCTGTTGGAGAAGCAAAAGGCCGCGTTGTTTTGGCAACATTCGCATCCAACGTATCCCGTATCCAACAAGCTATTGATGCGGCGGTTATGTTCAACCGTAAGGTTGTAGTTATGGGCCGCAGCATGGTCAATGTTACAGAAATCGCCCAAGAGCGCGGATACTTGAATATTCCACCAAATACAATTATCGACGTAGATGTAATGCACAACTACACAGATGACCAAATCATGATCTTAACGACTGGTTCTCAAGGTGAACCGATGGCAGGCTTGTCCCGTATGGCAACAAGCAATCATCGTACTGTAGAATTGGCACCGAATGATACTGTTATCATCTCCGCTACACCAATTCCAGGCAACGAAGGTGCTGTAGGTAGAACTATCGATAACTTACTTCGTTTAGGTTGTAATGTGGTATATGGTAAAGACCGTGGTATCCACGTATCTGGTCATGCGAGCCAAGAAGAGCTTAAAACAATGCTTAACCTTGTTCGTCCAGAATACTTTATCCCAGTTCATGGTGAGTACCGTATGTTGCGTCGTCATGGTGAACTTGGTGTGGCCATGGGCGTAGATCCTAAGAAAGTTCTTATCGGTGATAATGGTCAAATCTTTGAATTTGATAAAGATGGTGGTCGCAAAGGCGGCCGCGTACAAGCTGGCGCTATCTTCGTTGATGGCCTTGGCGTTGGTGACGTAGGTAATATCGTTATCCGCGACCGTCAACAATTGGCACAAGAAGGTATGGTTATCGTTGTTATGGCGATGGACAAAGCTTCCGGTACTATCGTAGCTGGTCCAGACCTCGTATCTCGTGGCTTCGTATACGTTCGTGACGCAGAAGAACTTATGCTTGCTGCAGAGCGCCGCGTAGAACAAGTTCTTGAAGATTGCGAAATGCAACGCATCAAAGACTGGACAACTATTAAGCAAAACGTACGTGATGCATTGGGTAAATTCTTCTATGATAAAACCCGTCGTCGTCCTATGATCTTGCCGATTATTCAAGACGTATAATCTTATATAATACAGAAAAGTACCGCACCTCATGGTGTGGTACTTTTGACATTTTAAAAGAGCAATAAAAACTACCATTAATAGCACTGCTATCGCATTCGTCTACTATATGGGGTATTTGAAGTTACCGTTTTAAACTGTTATAATTAAAAGATACCAATTAATATATCTTCTTATGTAAGAATGGTGATTTATGAATAAAACAAATACAAGAGCGATGGTGGAAACTGCCTTTGTATCGACCATTGTTGCTATGTTGACTATAATTGGGGCAGTCATGCCGTTTTCAGCTTTTCTAGCAACTATGGTAGCTCCAGCAGGTATTTCTATCATTGGTATCCGTTGGGGTAGTAGATATAGCTGTACTTCCTCAATAGTAGCCTTTATATTAGTAACACTCTTTCTTGGACCATTAATTGCTATGTCTACCATTTTAGTATATTCATTGCCTAGTATATTTTTGGGGGAAGCTTTTAGAGCAAACTGGTCTTTTAGAAAGTTAATATTAGTGCCTGCTGCTGTATTGCTTGGTATGGGCCTCTTACAATTAGTGGTTGCTAATAGTTTTGCATCTGTAGATTTTATTAGCTTAGGACAAAATGTAAATAATGAGTTAAAAGAAGCTATGATTGAGTCTATACGACAGCAATCAGCACCGCAAGAACAGATTGATACGATGATTCAGCAACTTAATTATTCATTTGCTCAAGCAGAACGTATGATGTTGTCATTATGGTTCTGTGCATGCTCTATCATAACGTATATCATGGCTAAGTTAGTATCTTATATTGGTCGTCGAACTAATACAGTTCATAGAGAATTACCTCCCATGGCTACTTGGCGTATGCCGATTTGGGGTGCTGGAGTTCTAGCCATAGGGATTATTATTATTTATGGCTTATCCTATATTGGATATGATAATAGTTTACTTAAAGATATCGGAATGAATGTTGCTTTTGTGGGGGCTTTCATTTGCTTAGTTAATGGTATTACCTGTTTAATGGCAGTTATGAAAAACTATGGAGTAAATGGATTCTTTCAATTTATAATTCTTTTCTTCTTATATACAATGAGTCCGTATGGTCTTGTTTTCTATGGTATTTTTGATATGTTTTTAGATATGAGAGCACGTTTCGAAAAACGTAGCTCATAATAGAAAGGAGGCCGTTATGAAATCCTTTCAACGGAGATGGAAAGGTTTAGAAATTACCATTGTTGCCGTTCTCGTATTATTGCTATTATTGCTGGCCTATTTAAATTGGGCTATTGCGATTTTAGCATTAATCATTGTAGTAGCGGCGTATTTGGTTAATTATAATACCCTTCATAACCGGCGTCGTTTAGCAAGAGAACAGTTTAGTGCGATGATGAAAAATGTCACACAAGCTTCTAATTTTGCTTTACAAAATTTGCCAATGGGGATTGTTCTTGTTAATAAACAAGGCACATTGGTGTGGAATAATAGTGTTTTCGCTGACTGGGTTAAGGTCGACTGGAATAAGCTCCAAAAAATGTCTGCCTTGTTACCTGGTTTCCGTATCGATAAAATCTGGGGTAAGTCCGGATATATGACGGAAAAATATGAAAATCGATATTTTCAAATTATTTATAAATTTATCGATCCTCGGGATACCCGATCAGATATTGATAGTGAAGATGAACTGGCAGAACATGCAGTGATGGCATTGTACTTCAAGGACATTACAGACCTAGAAAAAGCCCGTATTAAAGCCGAAGAGGGGCAACCTGTATGGGGTATGATTCAAATCGATAATCTCGAAGAATTGACAAAAGGCCTTAGTGATCGTGAGTATACTAGTATTTGGACAGATATAAATAATATCATTATGGATGAAATCGATCGCTACGAAGGTTTTATTCGTAACTTCCAAGATGATATGTATACCTTTGCCATTTCTCGTGGTGCGCTTCATGAGATGGAGGAAGATGGTTTTAAAGTGCTCGAACGAATCCGTAAAGTACCATCTCCACGTCAAGTACCAGCTACGATTTCCATTGGTATTAGTGAAAATGTAGGCTCTGTGAAAGATGTATCTGGTCGTGCTCGTGCAGCCTTAGATATCGCCTTAGGTCGCGGTGGTGACCAAGTCTGTATTATGGATGGTGAAAGTACACGTTTCTTTGGTGGTAATACGGCAGGCGTTGAAAAGAATACGCGCGTTCGTGCTCGTGTTGTATCTCAAGCAATACATGAGCTTATGATTGATTCTGATAAGATTCTTATCATGGGGCATCAACGTGAAGACTACGATGCATTAGGTGGTATTATCGGTGTAGCCGCCATTGCTCGAGCACTTGGTAAAGACGTGCGCATTGCACTTTCAAAAGAAACTAGCGCCATTGATAAAATGGTGAATGTTCTTAACGAGTCAGAGTTCTGGAAAGAGAATATTATTACTGCAGAAGCTGCAAGAGTATGGGTAGATGCGAATACGCTCACTGTCGTGTGTGATACGCATCGTCAGGAAATGGTGGCGGCTCAAGAGGCGCTTGAAATTTCTGAACGACGCATCGTTATCGACCATCACCGTCGTGCAGCGGACTTTGTAGAAAATCCATTACTTACCTATTTGGAACCATCTGCATCGTCTACATCTGAGCTCGTAACAGAGCTTGTACAATATGCAGGTGTTCCTGTGAAACTTTCAAAAGCGGAAGCTACAGGCATTTATGCAGGTATCGTATTAGATACGAAGAACTTTGTTCAACAAACTGGTGCGCGTACCTTTGAGGCTGCAGCATTTTTGCGCCGTGCAGGAGCGGATATCGACAGAGTTAAACAATTGTTTATTGAAACTTTCGATTCTATCCAATTGCGTGCTAAAATGGTATTTGAAGCAAGTCGTACTGAAGGGATTGCTATTTCCGTAGCGCCTGAAGGTTTGAAGGATATGATGGCGTTGGCTGCACAAAGTGCGGACATGCTCATTAGTAATGAAGATATTGAAGCAGCTTTTGTACTATATTCCCTAAATGATGGCGGTATCGGCGTCAGCGCTCGATCCAAAGGCAAGGTGAACGTACAAGTTGTAATGGAAGCCTTGGGTGGTGGCGGTCATAGAACTGTGGCTGGTGCTCAATTACAAGGTATGACCATAGAGGAAGCGAAGCAGGCCATTTTGGAGCATGCTCTTGATGCGCTTCATTCCGTAGAACAAGAGGAGGAACAACAATGAAAGTAGTATTGTTAGAAGACGTTAAAAAAGTTGGTAAAAAGGGCGAAATCGTTGAAGTTAGCGACGCATATGGTCGTAATGTATTGATCAAAAAAGGCCTCGGCCTTGAAGGTACAGCAACTAACGTAAATAATGCGAAACAAAAACAAGAATCCATTGCTCATAATAAAGCCGTTGCAAATGACGAAGCTAAGATCTTGGCAGCTCAATTGACTAAGGTTGAAGTAACTGTAAAAGTTCGTATGGGCGAAGAAGGCCGTGTATTCGGATCCGTTACTGCTAAAGATATTTCTGATGCTGCTAAAGCTCAATACAAAGTAGATATCGATAAAAAGAAAATCGAAATTAAAGAACCATTGAAAACATTGGGCGTACATGACGTACTAGTGCGTGTTCATCCTGAAATTACAAGTACTATCAAGGTTAATGTGGTAGCCGAATAATAGTATTCACCATGCTCTTGGAGTATGGTGAATTCTTTTATCCATAGTGGTTGTGTGAAGGGGATTATCATGGATGTACGCATTCCGCCGCATAATTTAGATGCGGAAAAGGCCGTTTTGGGGGCTTTATTAACTAATGGATCCAATATGGGCGCCGTTGTAGATACGGTGACAAGTATTCTTAAATCTGAAGATTTTTACCGCGATGCACATCGTATTATTTACGATGCCATTTTAGAAATCGTGCATGCCAATAAGACAGCTGACTTTATTACCGTTGGTGAAGAGCTAGATCGTCGTAAGCGCCTCGATGCGGTAGGAGGTCTTGCTTATATTACATCTCTTGCGAATGAATCGGTGTCATACAATGTTGAGGAACATGCGAAAATCATTAGCGAGAAAGCTCAGTTGCGGCGCCTCATCGATGCAGGAAATAAAATTGTTGGCATGACGTATGCTGGCGAAGATGAGCCGACGGCTATCCTTAACAAGGCAGAGCAAATGGTATTAGATGTAAGCGGTCAAACCCAGTCTGAATCATCCTTTGCTGCCATTGGGGAAGTGGTTTTATCTAATCTAGATAAACTTAATGCATTGCAACAGCATGATGGCGCTATTACAGGCGTGCCAACAGGCTTTAAAGATGTGGACCACATTTTTAACGGCTTACAAAAATCTGACCTCATCCTCGTAGCAGCTCGTCCTGCCATGGGGAAAACAGCTTTCACCTTGAACATTGCTCAAAATGTAACGATGTTGTACGACAAGACGGTGGCGTTCTTTTCCCTAGAAATGGGCAAGGAACAGCTTGTGGGCCGTATTTTGTCCTCCGTGGCAGGTGTGAGCTCTGAAAAATTGCGCCGTGCGAATATGGATCCTGCTGACTGGGAAAAGGTGATTGCCGCAGCGGACCGCATGAGCAAATCCAAGCTTTTTATCGATGATACACCGGGCCTTACTGTACAAGATATGCGTTCTAAGTTGCGCCGTCTCAAGGTGGAACATGGCCTTGATCTCGTTATCGTCGATTATATTCAGTTGATGCAAGGTCGAAATGCTGGTAAGGGTAGCGAAAACCGTCAACAAGAGGTGTCCGAAATCTCTCGTAATCTTAAATTGATTGCTCGTGAATTTAACGTGCCGGTTATCGCTTTGTCGCAGTTGTCTCGTAGTGTTGAAAGCAGACCAGATAAACGGCCTGTGCTTTCGGACCTTCGTGAATCTGGCTCCCTCGAGCAGGATGCAGATATCGTTATCTTCTTGTACCGCGATAAATATTACGATGAAAACTCCGAAAAAGGGGACAATGCAGAAGTCCTCATTCGTAAACACCGTAATGGCTCCGTCGGTACCGTGGAACTCCAATTCGTTGGAGAATTAACACAATTTAGAGACGTAGAATTCCGAGACTTAGGGCCGGAACAATAATGAAAACTATCGTGGGGGTGCCCTATATTGATGGGGCCCCATAACACAGCTACATTTTAATTAAAAAGAAAGGACTATACTTCTTTGCTCCTCGTGACCTGATGTCGCTGCATAAGTATAGTCCTTTCTTTTTATCACTGTAGATATGAAGGTGTCCCATCAATATAGTGGCACTCGATAGTTTTCGTTGTATTGTTGGGAGAGGAGCGTATGATGGTTAGAGGTACTGAGTTTTTTGTGTTTTACTTCTTTTGTGTGGCTCTTGGGTTAATAATTAGTGGGTTGTATTTAATTATCAAACGATTTTTATTACGTCACAATGGAACTCCAGTAACGATTGTGTCTATACTTCCACGAGTTACAAAGGAAATACCATTTAGAGTGATTGGTGCGGATAGATATATTTATGGTTATGATATTAAGTATATTTTGAATGGTGAAACTCATACTGCTGAGAGTGTAGAGTTTTATATTCCTTTTGCACCAACCAGTGGACCTATGGTTCAATTTAGTCCGACAGGTGTGCTTGCAAAAAATGGAGAAGTAAGTATAGATAATGTGACGATAACTATTGAGTATGGCGCTGTTTCAATTGTATTAGGGGGATTAGTGTTATTAAGTTTGTTTTGATAGAAATAAATTAGCTATCTTTAATAGTCTGTTAAACATATGGCATCTAACATTAGATTATATATCTAGAGTTAGGTGCTTTTATTTTCTATAAATTTACTAGCATAAAAACAAACATATGTTTGAAAATACTTTGTTTTTTTGTTATACTAGTCATACAAATTCTTGTGTTCTTAATTTTTGTAAAAGCTACTTGTTTAGCGGTTTAGGGAGGTGTTTGTATGGGTTCAGGTGATACGGATCGGATGTATATGTGTATTGATTTGAAGTGTTTTTACGCGTCTGTAGAGTGTGCCGATTTAGGACTGGATCCGTTTACAACACCTCTGGTGGTGGCCGATGGTTCTCGTGGCAAGGGGGCTATTACGTTGGCTATTTCTCCAGCCTTAAAAAATTTAGGTGTGAAAAATCGCAGCCGATTATTTCAGATTCCACCGCATATTGAGTATTTGACGGTGAAGCCACATATGAAGCGGTATATGCAGGTGTCTGCTGAGATTTATGGAACCTTGCTCAAGTATGTGGCGCCCGAAGATGTACATGTGTACTCTATCGACGAGTATTTCATCGATATCACGCCCTATTTACCACTATATAAAAAGACGCCTCGTCAGTTGGCGCAGATGTTACTCGATGCTGTGCTAGAGGCAACGAAGATTTATGCCACCGTTGGGATTGGTACGAATCTGTTTCTCGCCAAGATTGCCCTCGATATTTTGGCGAAACATGCGCCTGATTTTATAGGTTATCTTGATGTAAGCCTTTTTAAAGAGAAAATTTGGTATCATCAGCCCTTGACTGATATATGGCAGATTGGTAAGGGTATAGCTAATCGCTTGCATAAGTACGGTGCTTATGATTTACATGGTATTACCATGATTCCAGAAGCGAAGTTGTACAAGGAGTTTGGCATTAATGCAGAGCTCATCATTGACCATGCTTGGGGCCGTGAGCCTTGTACGATTGCGGATATCCATGCGTATCGACCTATTAAGCACTCTATCTCGCACAGTCAAATTTTGTTGCGTAATTATACCTATGAAGAGGCATACGTGCCTATGCGCGAAATGGTAGAGTCCTTGGTATTAGAGCTTTTACAAATCAAAGGGGTTACGAACCATATTCACGTTCATATCGGCTATGCTGATGAAATGATGCGCTCTACAGGAGGTTCTAAAAAGCTTAAGCAGTACACTGACTCTTTGCAGGTGTTAACGGCGGCAGTTATTAAATTATACGAGCAGCATTGCCGTAAAAATGAGCTCATCCGTCGCATAGGAATCAGCTTTGAGGATTTAGTCAATCAATCCGCCATACCTCAAGAGGTGGACCTATTTAGCACTCTTACTACAAATGAAGAGGAAAAAGAGCGACAGGTACAAGAGGCTATGCTATCCATTAAGGAACAGTTTGGTAAGAATTCTATTTTGCGTGCATCGAGCTTACAAGAGGAAGGAACCATGCGCTTTAGAAATACCTTGGTAGGCGGTCATAATGGGGAATAGATATTATAATGGATACATTGGAAATACATTAGTCGCGTAAGGGGAGGTATAAATTAATGAAACATCGCATGTCTCGGTTACAGCGAGCAAAACAATTTATGCCCTTTGCGGCATTGAGGGGATTTGAAGCGTTATTAGCCGCTGTAGCAAAGCCAAAAGAAAATCGGGCAGAGTTATCAGAGGATCAAATAGACGAGTTAAATACAGTTTTACAATCTGTACGTTGTGGGGAATGGGTACGAATCGTTTACTACAACAAACGAAAATATACGGAACTTATAGGAGCTGTTGATATGATTAGTGAGCAATTACAAATTCTATCTGTACAAGAAACTGTTATTCCTTTCAGATATATTAAAGAGCTGAACTTGTATGATATATAAATATAAATGATGGCTTTTACTGTGTATGGTAAATAGACTAGAGTTAAGAAATAATTAGGTATACAATAGTATCATGGGTAAATATAGCTTTATAAAGATTTCTTGAGTTTTGTTGACTCTAATATACCTATATAATTTTTCGTGTTTTTTGACTTAGAAAGGCGGTGTATGTAATGCATGATGTCATATCATTACTTATAAATCGCTATGATTTTTTCCTCCAGCTATTATGGGAGCATATAGAAATTTCAGTATTAGCTTCTGTTATTGCTACCATCATCGGTGGATTATTGGGTGTGTTTATATACGAATATAAACGGCTAGCTGCGCCAGTTATGGTAGTGGTTAATTTCCTATATACAATTCCATCTATATCGATGTTAGGCCTTTTGTTGTACGTATCAGGTGTTGGTAATACGACGGCTATCATTGCATTGGTTATATATGCTTTATTACCGATGGTACGAAATACATTTACTGGTCTTAACCAGATTGATCAAGCCATGTGTGAAGCGGGGATTGCATTAGGGCTCACGCGGATTCAACGTTTGTGGAATATAGAGATTCCTTTGGCTATGCCGACGATTATGGCTGGTATACGGACTATGCTCGTTATGACCATTGCCTTGACAGGTATTGCATCCTTTATTGGTGCTGGTGGTTTAGGTGTGGCGATTTATAGGGGCATTACAACGAATCAAAGTGCTTTGACGATTGCCGGTAGTCTACTGATTGCACTATTAGCCATTACTGTTGATGCGCTCTTTTCTCTAGGTGAAAGAGTAACGCGTATTAGCCCTCATATGAAGCGTTATACGATTATATTTGTTTCGATTATGACGCTAATTGCAATGGGTATAGGTGGCTGGGCTATGTATTGCCGTCATGTGAAGACCGATGTTATTCATATTGCAACGAAACCTATGACGGAACAGCTTATTTTGGGGAATGTTTTAAAAGAATTAATCGAGAAGAAGACTGATTTAACCGTAGAGGTTACAGAAGGTGTAGGCGGTGGTACATCAAATATTCAACCAGCTATGCTTTCCGGCCAATTTGATATATATCCTGAATATACTGGTACGGCTTGGTCTGCTGTGCTGAAACGTACGGATGCGTATGATGAAAGCCTATTTAATGAGCTTTCACAGGCCTACAAAGAGGAATATAATTTTGAGTGGGTCGGCATGTACGGCTTTAATAATACTTATGGCATAGGAGTGCGCAATGAGATTGCTCAGGCCTATGGTGTAAAAACGTATTCCAATCTTGCTCGTATAGCACCATCCCTAACATTAGGTGGGGAGTATGATTTCTTTGGTCGTGAGGATGGCTATGCTGGATTACAACGTGTGTATGGCATGAGCTTTAAAGCTACTAAAGATATGGATATAGGGCTAAAATATACGGCTATTAGTCGTGGTGAGGTGGATGCAATGCCGATATTCACGACTGATGGCCAATTAAGTATTGCACCGATTACGGTGTTACAAGATGATAAACATTTATATCCATCCTATATGGCTGGTAATGTCGTACGTAGCGAAGTGTTGATTGCTCATCCTGAACTGCGGCCTGTATTAGAAAGTTTAAATCATACGATTACAGATCAAGAGATGGCGAAGATGAATTACGCCGTTGAAACGGAACATCAACTGCCAGCTGATGTAGCACATAAATTCCTGGTAGAACGAAATTTGATATAAGGTGAATATAGTTAGAACTAAAGTAAATAAAATTTGATATATATTGAATATGATTTTGTATTGACATTTAATTTCCTTCGATGTAATATAAACATATGAACAGATATTCATATAAATAAAAATATCTGATGAATAATGTTTAGGAACATATATAACAAGATATGAAACAAGATATGTCTAATAAGTATTAGAAATAGACAATAAATTAACTTATAATACAGGATAGAAGCTTTCACTATTATCAAAGGAGATATCATGGAAGAAACATTGTTATTGAAGGATTTGAACTGTCCGAACTGCGCAGCAAAAATTGAAGATCGTATCCGTAAAATGGATGTGGTAGAGACTGCCAATTTCACACTTGCTACACATCAATTAAAATTAACCGGCTCTTGGGAAGACCGCGAAGCTCTTAAACGTGATATTCAAGAGATTTGTGATGCCATCGAAGAAGGCGTTACAGTAGCAGATTATGAACGTAAATCTAAAGCGGCTATGGATGATCATGGTCCTGACCAGGATCGTGGTAGTGATGCTGTAACAATTGCAGTCATCGTAGCAGGCTTGTTATTCATGCTTTATGAAGTTTTGTCATCCTTTGTCCCATCCATCAGCTTGCCAGAGAGTATTGAGACTCCAATTTACTATGTTGCGTATATTCTTCTTGCGTTCCCAGTATTGCGCATCGCAGGTCGTAATATCCTAAAAGGTGAAGTATTTGATGAAAACTTCTTGATGTCTATCGCTACATTGGGTGCTATTGCTATCGATGCATTACCTGAGGCCGTAGGTGTTATCTTGTTCTACCGTATTGGTGAGTTCTTCGAAGAAAAAGCAACTGATCGTAGTCGTACAGAAATCATGAACGCTGTCGATATGCGTCCTCAAGAGGTGCGGGTTGTAGATACAGACTGCGGTGGTGAAATCGTAGTTATGGCTCCTGAAAAGGTTGAAGTAGGCTGGACTATCGAAGTTCGTCCTGGCGATTTAATTCCTCTAGACGGCACAGTGCTTGAAGGTGAAACACGCGTTAATACAGCACCTGTAACAGGTGAACCTGTACCTGTTCGCGCCGTACCTGGCACTCAACTTATGTCTGGTTGTATCAACGAATCTGGTCGCATTACAATGCGTGTAGATAAGGTTCTTGAAGAATCCATGGTTACTAAAATTCTTGATGCCGTGGAAAATGCAGCATCCTCTAAACCTAAAATCGACCGTTTCATTACGCGTTTTGCTCGCGTATACACACCAATCGTTGTAGCTCTTGCATTGGCTGTAGCTATCATCCCATCCCTTATTACTGGTGAATGGCATAAATGGATCTACACAGCTTTAACATTCCTCGTTATTTCCTGTCCATGTGCATTGGTACTTAGTGTGCCACTCGCATTCTTCTCCGGTATCGGCAATGCTTCTAAAAATGGTATTTTGCTTAAAGGTGGTCGTGTTATCGAGGCTTTGGCTAATGTGAAAGCAGTAGCTCTCGACAAAACTGGTACCATCACATCTGGTGAATTTAAAGTACAAAACGTAGAAACTGTAGGCTCCCATGTGAGCAATGCTCAATTGCTATCCATGGCTTCAGCTATTGAAGCAGTATCTACGCATCCAATCGCAACAAGCATCGTTTCCGAAGCAAAGGCACAAGGTATTGTAGTAGAAGCGTCTGACTTTGTTCAAGAATTAGCCGGTGAAGGTATGGTGGGCACCGTTGATGGTCAACAAGTCCTCGTTGGTAACCGTCGTCTCATGGAACGCTATGCTGTTCAAGGCTACCCAACAGAAGCTACTGAATACGGCACAGAAGTATTAGTAGCAGAAGGTAATGTATACCTTGGTCGTATCATCATCGCCGATGAAGCTCGCCCAGACTCTGCTGAAGCGATTGCTAATCTTAATGGTCAAGATATTAAAACTGTTATGCTTACAGGTGATGCTGAAGCAAGTGCAAATTACATTGCTAAAGAAACTGGCGTAAGTGCTGTACGTGCTCAGTTGTTGCCTCAAGATAAATTGTCTGTTGTACAAGATATTCGCTCTGAATATGGTCCAACTATGTTCGTAGGGGATGGCATCAACGATGCTCCAGTACTTGCAGGTGCTGATGTAGGTGGCGCGATGGGTAGTGGTGCTGATGCGGCTATCGAAGCGGCAGACGTCGTATTCATGCGTCCATCCTTGACTGCCATTGCACACATTCTCGACTTGTCCAAAGCGACCTTGCGCGTTGCTTGGCAAAACGTAGTGTTCGCTATTGCTGTTAAAATCCTTATCATGGCGCTTGGCCTCATGGGCTATGCATCCATGTGGTGGGCGGTATTTGGTGATACTGGCGTATCCATTCTTTGTATTTTGAACTCTATTCGTATCTTGCGCCGTTAATTTGGTGAAAGTAATCTTATAGATTAATGCAGAAATATAACAAATGACATGATTCTGATTTGACAGAGTAGGATAAAACAAATAACCTCTATATTAGCGATAAGCTAGTATAGAGGTTATTTTTATAAGATTTAACCTAATGATATATTGCTGATTATTTGTTTGCATGCTTACTCACTGTAAGTTTTAGTGGTTTAATCTTTTGGTGGATTTTTTAGTTTAGCAGCTTTATCAATCTATCTGTTTGCTAGATTTTTTTGTAGATTTGATATAAGAATAGTTTTGAGATGCTTTTAACATATACAGTTGTGCATTGTTAATAGACATAAAGCGGTTTATGTATATACTATATAAACAAAACTTTCACAATTGAATTGAATAATAGCTATAAAATAGTATATAATTTATTAGATGATTACTATATGTTCGTTGGAAGGAGGGATAGCATGATCACGGTGTACAAACACATAGAAGAAGAGTTGGTTTCAGACTGCACTGTATCAGATGCCACAAAAGGTTCTTGGGTAAATTTGGTGAACCCAGACCCCGATGAGTTGTCCCTCATCAATATTTTGACGGAAATTCCAACGGACGTTTTAAAGACCGCTCTCGATATGGAAGAACGTTCTCACGTGGAATTAGAGGACAACTATATTTTCGTGGTTATCAACATTCCTGCGATTCGCGGTAATGATATGTACGATACGGTGCCACTTGGTATCTTTTTGACGCCTGACTTCTTCATTACTGTATGTCTTGAAGAATCCGAGGTGTTGTATCCGTTCATTTCAAACCAACTGTCTACATTCTATACATATAAAAAGACGCGGTTCTTGTTCCAAATCTTGTACCGTACAGCCACATTGTTCTTACGTTACTTACAACAAATTAACCGCCGTACCGACGATATTGAAGTTCAGTTGCGTCATACGACGAAGAATAAAGACTTCTTCCAACTATTGGAATTGCAGAAATCCATGACATACTTTACCTCTGCGTTGCGTACGAATGGAACTGTTATGGAACGCCTATTGCGCTTGCGTGGTCACAGCACTTATAGACATTTGCTTAAAATGTACGAAGAGGATGAGGATCTTTTGGAAGACGTTATCATTGAAAATAAACAGGCCATCGAGATGGTTGAAATGTACTCTAATATCTTGATGAATATGATGAACGCCTTTACATCGATTATCTCAAATAACCTCAATATGGTGATGAAAATGTTGGCGGCCCTTACGATTACTTTGGCAGTGCCCACAATCATATTCAGCCTGTGGGGAACGAATGTGGCGTTGCCATTCCAGGATGATCCAAATGGATTTTACGAAGTAGTAGGTATTTCTGTGGTGTGTTCTATCATTGCTATCATTGGCATGTGGAAAAAAGACCTATTCTAACATATATGATAAATAACTAATAGATTAGGGCAATACTAAATGTTAAATACAAATGAAAAAGCTGGCTGTAAGTCAGCTTTTTTGCTTGCTTATGTATTATATTATTGCTTATTTACGTATTACGTTGTTGCTTATTATTAGACCAATTTGATATAATAGTACCGTTATGGAGAGGTGTCCGAGTGGTTTAAGGAGCTGGTCTTGAAAACCAGTGACTCCGCAAGGGGCCGTGGGTTCGAATCCCACCCTCTCCGCCACCAATACATACAACTATCACAGATTATAACAAATTGTAACGAACTACAACAAACACAGTAAAAATAAAGGTTTATAATGATATTATGGAGTTGGAATTATAACGAATTGTAACGAATTATAACACAATTTTGCCACCATTTTGCCACCAAAAGAATAAAATAATTTGCCCCCATTGTATGCAGTATGTAATGGGGGCATTTTATTTATATTCTATAAACTAACACTAAAATGTACTGTCAAAATCTATCTTATCTTGAACAAAGTTAACAAATACCTTCTCAAAATTATTCATAAAATCACTCCAGTTTTTGGAAATTCTCATGATTGCAATGACTTGCATAAGGTGGTCATGTAAATCACGTTGACCAATGTCGTTAGTTAAATGTTGATGGCGGGGTGCTTTTAACATGAATTTATATCTTATTTATATGAGTAATTAATAAAGATACGCTTTGATAATATATTGACTATAAAAGCATTGATAGATAGATTTATCAAAATTATCTTTCGTATATACATGAAGTTTTTCTTTAAGTTTTGGCAATGGTTTATAACATTTGATACAAGTAAGTCTATTGCTTTTTGATATATATGCCAGTATAGCAAATGTTTTTAATGGCAATTGTATGGGGAAAGAGATTATTTTTTTTCTAACTTTTTCTGTTCTTTTTCTAATTGTTTAATACTTTTTGGTGGAGTAGGTAGGTCTTCAGGCATAGTACCACCTAATTCTTTAATTGTTTGACGCACTTTTGCACCGACTTCTCGATGCGCTATGTTTGCATTTTCTTTACCTTGAATATTATCGCGACGTAATTTGCCTTCTGTTTGTGTTAATCTAAACAAATTGGCCGCTAATTCCTCACTTCCCATATGATCTAATATTTTTTGTGAAGGTTTCAGCCCTTTTCGCTTATGGATTTCCTTGTTACCTAAGCCACCATATAAACCTTGATAGCCTGAGTTATGGAATTTAGCAAAGTCCTGAGGTGTTTCAACTCCTGCATTATTGGCTGCTTCTGATAATGCTGTATTATGTTCCTTTATATCTTGCCTGATTAGTAATCGACGTTCATCCTCGGACAAGGATATAAATTGTTCTTGCATTTCACGTTCATGAGTTTTAACTGCAAAATAGGTTTGGGCCTGTGCGATAACCGATTTTTTTGAATCGCCATTCATCGCTATCAGGTAACAAGCATATCTAGATAATACAATATCTTGTATCTCTCTATTAGCAACCCCAACATGTACTATTTTCCCGACGTCGGCAAAATGGTCGGAAATAGATAATTCGCTATTTTGACAAGCTATTTTGGCTTTTTCAATAACATTTAAGAAGTTATCCCATTTTGTATATTCTAAAATAGCTTGTAAATCTCGTGCATACCAAAATTCATTTCCATTAGCATCAATTTGTTTGATAGAGTCGAAAGAGTTTTCAGTATTATTGCCTATGGGCCGAATATCATTAAAGAAAAACATAATACAATCTCCTATGCGGGTAATTACAGATTAGTAATATTTTTAGCATCTATAGTTATATTGCTGGAGATACTAAATTATACTATGAATATTAACAACAAAGACTCTTTATTGCTTTCAGTATAGCATAGGTGAAAGCAAATGAGAATTGACGATAGAGAGAATAGTTTTATGTAGCCAATCTTTACTCACTATGATATGCTATCGATATATTTATTAGATATTCTGTAGAAAGGAGCTCGTATGAATCGACTTAGTTTCTCGCGAACTCAAATATTAATTCTCCTTAGCGTGTGGCTCACGTTCTTGTTGAGCTTTGTTATGCGCTTGTCTTGGGCATCTGTTATGCCTATCCTCAATGAGGCATTGCATTTTACAGCTAAAATGGGGTCTCAACATATTTCGGCCTTTTACTTTGGTTATGCGTTAACGGTATTACCAGGCGGTATTTTAGCCGATAGAATCGGTTATAGACGTACTATCTTGTTTAGTTTGATTGGTATGGCTGCTGTAACGGCTTTGATGAGTACCATTACAGACTATAACATGGCTTGGGGCTTGCGCTTCTTGTTAGGCGTTATGTCTGGTCCTGTACAAGCTTCTTGTTTGAGTGCTATCGGCGATCACTTCGGTCCGAACCAACGGGGTGCGGCCGTAGGTATCTTCATGAGTTGTACCTCCTTTGGTATTACTACGGTAAACCTTTACGCACCTTATGTGGCTACACATTACGGTTGGCAAACTGCATTCCTTGCTACAGCCATCTTGCCGTTGGTAGTACTCGTATTATGTTACTTCACGGTGCGTAAGCCGAGTGCAGAAATTCTCGCACAACGAGAAGCAGAGGCTTCCGAAGCGGCTGCTAAGCTTGGCGTAGGACAAACGTCTTTAGTAGAAAACTTGAAGCATATCGTTTCTAACCGTAACATTCGTTGCTTGGCGATTGCGGGATTCTTCGCAACAGGTACGACTTGGGGCGTAACACAATGGGCGAACTTATACATGGTTAAACAATTAGGTGTAACGGCTATCTATGCAGGCCAGGTCATGAGCGTGTTCGGTACGGCTGCGCTAATTGCGAAACCAACGATCGGTATTTTATCTGATATCTTACCAATTAAGAAGAACCATTTAGCGGCTCTCGTTATGTTCTTGTTTGGGCCAGCTTTAATTTTGTTTGCAAGCACGTCAAATCCAAATATGCTCTTTATAACAGGTCCGATTCTTGGTATTGGGGCCTTCATGCATAGTGCGTTGACCAATGCTCTCGTAGTTCAATCTGCAGCACCTCATTTGCGCGGTACTACAGCGGGCTTTGTAAACTTGTTTAACCAAATTGGTGCACTCTTGGCACCACTTCTCTTGGGCAATGTCCTTGTCATGACGGGTAGCTACCAAATGTCTTTGATGTCTATCGCTATAGCTCCTATTATTGGTGCATGTGCATTATTCTTTATTCGTCTTAAATAATATAAATGGATCCGTACATGAATTGCTCTTCTAAAAATTGCGTCTAATTGGAGGGCAGATCAAAACGGATCCTTTTTTGTAATTAATATGTATATTGTGTATGGTATTCTTTTATTATATGATTAAGTCATAGTACAGGAGGGAGGGGTGAAGATGGGAATCATCTGTTTTGGCGATAGCATTACGCGTGGCTATGATGTGCCCTATGGACGCGGTTGGGTCGAAATCTGTGATGCATCCATAGAGGGTGTTAATTTTACAAACTACGGTGAAGATGGCTGCTCCGTACAGGGTATGATTTATAATATTGAAAATTGGGCGGTTACTGCTGTATCCGATCCAACACGTCATATTTTCTTGATGTGTGGCACTAACGATATTTTACAAGGTCGAGATAGTACCTATGTGTACAAGACTTTGGTCAAAGCTATTGAGCTAGCTAGTACAAAAGGGACGGTAATCATCGGTTTAGAAACTCAAATTGATAGCGATATGGACGGATTGGATCTGGTTGTACGAGAGGTTAATGAACAGCTAAAAGCTTACGCAGAGGCGCATAATATTAAAGTTATAGATTTCTATACTACCTTGTTTGAAGCAGATCAAATTGGACAAATTGTCTTTGCCGGAGAGGTTCATCCCAACGAGCGTGGTTATCGATTAATGGCGTATAAGGCATTAGAGGTCTTTACGCGATTATAACGGAGCTATAATAGAACTGGAACGGGATTATAATACAACGTAATATAAAGAACATAAAAACTCCCCTAATGAGTTGCCTCATTGGGGGAGTTAGTGATTTATAGTCTTTTGTGCTAGTGAAAGTTGGGGGCTTTCACCAGATAAAAATAAATTCGTAACGAATTATTTTTTAGATTTAGTAGATACTTTGTTATTGGACACCTTAGCAGATTGTGCAATTGCGTATGCAGTGCCTTTTACTAAATCAGAAGCTTCAGCAGTGTTGCCAGATACGGTTACAGCTGCTACAGTGTCTTCAGTTACTGCGAATAATGCAGTTGCGTAAGGGTGTTGCGCACCATTTGGTACAGTTACAGCACCGGATTTAACAACAATGTAACGACCGTTGTTGTTGAAGATATCGTAATGAGCTGCTTGTTTTACACCATCATAGCTTTCATTGTAAGCGAACAATGCAGCTACTTCACCACTTGCTACTTGACCAGATTGTTGCATGGAACGCAATTTAGCGGCTGCCACAGCTGTTGGTTGAGTCATGTTTACAGTGATGCGCAAAGAGTTGTTATTTACAACTGCTTCAGTGATTACGTTTGTAGAGAATACATTCGCAACACCGTTGCCAGCACGGTTGTAAGAGCTAGCAGTTTTAACTTGGTAGCCATTAGTGTATGCAGGCAAGTCATATGTATAAGTTTTGCCATTTAACAATAAGTCAAACGCATTCAATTGGTTAGCTTTGTAGCGAGAAACGTAGGAGCTGCCGTTGCCATTAGCTGTTACGGAGTTTACAGTTTCTTGGTATACAGGTTGGGCTTCAGTAGGGATAGGATCCATGATTTGAAGACCTACAGCTGTTGTTTGAGGTGCCACAAAGATTGGATCACCTAATTCTTTAGATACAGGCATTTGTTGAGCCATATCGCCTGCTGTATAAGGCACTGCTGGCAATGGTTTGTAACCAGGACGTGGTGCACTTGTGGCATAACTAGTTTGGTAAGCTGGCGTAGCCGCTTGTGGTGCAGGATAAGAATATTGCTCTGCTGAAGCACGTTCATAAGCGCGTGCATTAGCATCGATAGTTGCAGCAAAAGCAGAGAAAGACATTGTTGTAGCTGCAAATACTGCAAAAGCAGTTGCTAAATGTTTTTTGTTCATAATAATTTACTCCTAAATACATGATTTTACAAATAACACAGATACTAACTTGTATTATATAGGAATTCATGCTAATTGTAAATAAAATATAAAATATTATCTTAATTATAAATAAATATAATCAGATGAGTCAAATATTGTACAATTAGCCATAGAATGTCATATTACTATATAATAATAATCAGTATAGTAATTTATTATATCGAAAAATTTCGTTTAATGCTATATCTAATTCGTATAGTGCTACAACTAATTTGTGTAGTGTTATATCTAATGCGTTAAATGATATGAGCAACATACATTTGTGAATTACATCAATTGAGATGGTGAAAGTTTCACTAGGGAGGTCTCATGAGTATTAGCGTCTATTATGGACGGGCTGGATCAGGCAAGACACGTGCCGTATATGAGCGCATACGTCAGGTCATGACAGATTGTCCAGGGGAACCAATAATTTTACTTGTTCCTGAACCTGCCACCTATCGGGTAGAACGGGAGCTAGCTGAATTTATGCCTGAAAAAGGCTTTACTACGGTTCGTGTCGTAGGCTTTGGGCGTTTGGGTTATCAGGTATATCAATCGATAGGCTCAAAAGGGGCTGGTCAATCAAGTTTATCAAGCTTTGGCCGGTCTATGTTGTTGCGCCTTGTAATGAAACGAAAGCAAAAGGAACTGGGGCTGTTAGAACAGGCTACAAAGCGGCCTGAGTTTTCCTCCGTATTGCAACAGCTCTTTTCTGAATTCCGTGCCTTTCGTGTAGGCCCTGCTGACCTAGAACGAGGGGCAGAATCTGTTAAAAATAATGTATTACAAAAGAAATTACGCGAGCTAGCTATCTGTATGTCTGCTTATGAAGAGGAACTCAGTCATCATGGGGAGCGCGACATCGATCCTATCATGGAAATCGTAGAGGCTTTGCCACAATCTCCTCTCATGGAGAATAGCCACGTCTTTATCGATGGTTTTCATTGGTTTACGCCCACACACTACGAGTTGATTTATACCTTGTTTGACTTGGCAAAGGAAGCCGTTATTACTATCGATTTACCGATGGCCCCAAAGGCGTTAAATTTAGCTCGTCGAGGGGAGCATCTTTTCAGCCGCCCTTTAGAGATTTACGACACCTTAGTTGCTCGTTATGGCTCTAGTATCAACTGGGTTGGCTTTGATGGGAAACGAGGCCCTCAAATCGTTCAAGAGCTAGAGGCTAATTATTTTGCTAGCCCTAGTAAGAAAAATACTACAGATGCAACGATTCCGCTTATTCGAGGCTATAACAGGGAACGCGAAGCCGATGCGGTGGCTCGTCGTATTTTAGCCTATATAGAATCATCTGAAGAGGCTCGTTACCGAGATGTATGTATCATGCTCCGCGAGTCTGAAACCTATGGTGACACTTTAGAAAAGGTTTTTGCTCGCTACGGCATTCCGCACTTTATCGACCGTCAGCGGCCTATGAAAAACCATCCATTAGGTGAGCTATTGTCGGCTCTCTTTGATATCGTGCGTTATAACTATAGTCGGGACAGCATGTTCCTCTTGCTCAAGACAGACTTGATGCCGCTTACTCGTGAGGCTGTAGATGAGTTAGAGAACTATGTTCTCGAGTTTGGTATCGACCATTATAAATGGGAACGTGAAAGCTGGCCGTACTTACGAGGCTTTCATGAGGGGCAAGATGAAGAGAGCTACGTAGATGCACCACGCAGAGCACGTGTTAACAAAGCAAGAGAAACTATTATGGATATATTATCTCCATGGTTTGACTTTGCTGCTAATGCGGAGGGTCATACAGGGGCTGAGTGGGGTACACAACTTTATGGTTTATTAGAAATCTTACAAGTGCCAGAGCGGCTCTATGAATGGGCGAAGGACGCAGAAACTATAGGTGATCAAGAATCCAAAGCTAGTCATGAACAGATGTATAATGCGGTTCTTTCCTTTATAGACGAAATTTCTATGGTCATGAAGGATGAAATATTGACTCTGGATGAGATGATGCTCCTCCTCGAAGAAGGCCTTAGCGATGTAAACTACTCTATGATTCCGCCGTCTTTAGACCATGTGGTGATTACCACTATCGAACGTGGTTACAGCCAGTGGTGGCCTAAGGTGTTCGTAATGGGCCTCAACCAAGGCGTATTCCCTCAAAGTATGGGAGATGAAGGCCTCATCAAGGATAAGGAGCGTCAAGAATTGGCCGATGCAGGCATTACCTTAGCAGAAGGGGCCTTGCCGAAGGCTTTCAACGAGAATTTTCTATTATATCTCGCCATGACACGGGCATCCGATTCGTTGACCTTGTCCTATGCGGGCTCTGGTGAGGATGGAACAGGTCTTGAGCCATCCCTCGTTGTAAAGCGATTAGAATCTCTTGGGTACGTAGATCAGGCAGTAGATATTCCTCTCTCCATTGCACCTGATACAGAGGCAGATTACGTGTGGCGCCCACTCCAAAGTCTGTCATTGCTATCTGAGCGTTGGGGGGCTCTCTTTAGTGGTTATGAGGTCAATCCTCTTTGGTGGGGACTCTATAACTGGGCTCGTGAAAGCGAAACTTATCGTCCTCGTTTAGCGGAGGTGTCACGTGGCATTCGAGATAATAACGATGTGCCTGTCATAACGCAGGATTTAGTGAATGGGCTGTTCTTGTCTAAAGGCTACATGTCTGGTTCTGTGACACGCCTTGAACGATACCAACAATGTCCGTTTAAGTTCTATGCCCAATATGGTTTGAAACTAGAACCGCGTCCAGTACGCTCCTTTGGAGCTCCTGAAATCGGTACGTTCTTGCATGCTAATTTAGAGCGCTTAGGTAATTATCTACTAGAAAATAACAAACAATGGCGTGACCTCGACGAAGAGGAACAAGAAAATCTATGCCGTACTGTGGCAGACGAAATCTTGCAAGAAAATCAGCTAGGTGAAGAAACGAGCGATGCCTACCAAAAGGCCATTGAACAGCGTGTACAGAGAACATTACATGTGACGGTAGACCGCCTCATAGAGTGGTCTAAGCGCAGCGATTTTGATACGAAGTATTTAGAGCAAGACTTTGGTCGTCAAGGTGGCTGGGATCCTATTCGGGTCCCTCTTGGTGAAGACCGTTACTTGCGACTCATCGGTCAAATTGACCGCATCGACGAATATACACGGGATGATCAAACCTATGGCATGGTTATCGACTACAAGTCGGGTGGTGCTCATGTGACGGCCCAAGATGTGTATTATGGACTTAAACTGCAACTCATGACCTATCTGTTGGCTTTGGAGTCCGCTTATGGTAAAACACATGGCGGATCTATGTCCCCTGCGGCGGTGGTTTACTCTTACGTGAAGAACCCTAAAATCCCTGCTGATGCGCCTATATCTTATGAAGATGCGGTTTTGTTGGCTAATGAAAGCGATGCTTGGCAAAACAGTGGGTACTTCTCCGATGATATTGAGTTGTTGACGCATATTGACAATAAGTTCTTGTCCTATGGTTCTAAGCGAGGGCCTTATGTGCCGATTGCTACGAAAAAAGACCAAACCATTTCCAGCAGAGATTTGCGGAAGGTTAAGTCTACAGGCGAATTTGACGTAATGTGCCGCTATACAAATCATGTGATGGCTGAGACGGGACGTAACATTGGGGACGGGCAGTTCCCAATTAAGCCATATCAATTGAATGGCCTTAGACCTTGTACATACTGCGACTACAGAACGGTATGTCGCTTTGATTCTAGCCGTAATCGATATAATTATTTGTCTAGATTGTCCGAAGATGATGCATTAGAACGGATGAAAGAGGTCTTAAACGACGGAAATAATAGTAGCGAAGGAGGTGAAAACCATGGGTGTTAAATGGACACCAGAGCAAGAGTCTGCTATTATAGCGCCTAAGGATTCCTCCTTAGATAATCAGACCTTACTTGTTGCGGCCGCTGCCGGTTCAGGTAAGACCGCGGTTCTTGTAGAACGCATTATTACGCGTCTTAAGGACATGGATAATCCCTTATCTGTTCAAGAACTCATGGTTGTAACTTTCACAAAGGCTGCAGCTCAAGAGATGAGCGCTCGTATTGGCCTTGCCTTGGCTAAAGCCATGGAATCTACAGATGATGCTGCACTACAAGCGCGCCTTGAACGACAGCTCAATCTGTTGCCCTCGGCTCATATTTCTACATTGCACTCCTTTTGCCAATGGGTAATCCGGTCCTATTTCTATAAGCTCGACATTAATCCGACAGCGCGCATCGGCAATGAAGCAGAAATGACATTGCTACAACAAGAGGTATTAGCCGATTTATTAACTAAATCCTATGAAGAGGGCCTTTATAATATCTATGAGCTAGCAGATTTCTTCAGCGATGATAAATCCGATGCAGGCTTAACGGCGAAGATTATGTCCCTGTATAACTACGCCATGTCCCTCGCCAATCCCGATGGATGGCTACGCAAAGCCTTAGAGCCTTATAAAGAGGCGATGGACATAAACCCTAGTGATACGTTGTGGGGTCAATATATGTGGTCTAATTACATGGCTGTCATCGATCGCATTCGCGAGCGCTTAGAGCG
Source organism: Veillonella parvula (assembly GCF_002005185.1). GTDB lineage: Bacteria > Bacillota > Negativicutes > Veillonellales > Veillonellaceae > Veillonella > Veillonella parvula_M. Next base: position 386,660 of record NZ_CP019721.1, on the reverse strand, counting down.
GATGGAACAAATCTTGCTCGATCCAACAGGACCTCATAAATGGCAAAACATATACGATAATCAACTGGCTGCACTAGGCATGCTTTCAGCGGCTCAAACTTGGGACGACATGGGGGAAGCTTGTAAACATATGGATACCTTTATTAAAGATCAGTTCCGTATGGGCTCAAAAGAGGCGCAAGCCTATGACCCTATATTGGTGGCAGAGTTTAAATCTTTGGGTGGTCAAAATAAAGATGACCTCAAAGCTATGCAAACCGCTATATTCACCGTTCCGGAGGCTACCTTGCAAGAGCAGTTTAAGGCTCAATATCCAATCATAGAAGGGTTAGTAGAACTGACGATTGCGTTCCATCAAGCGTATCGGGATATGAAACAAGAGCAAGGCATCATGGATTTTAGCGACCTTGAGCATCTATGCTTGGCCCTTCTCGTTGAGCCTGGCACAGAGGATGATCCTCAGCCATCTGAAGTAGCGAAGGAACTACAAGATACTTTCAAAGAAATCATGGTTGATGAATACCAAGATACGAACGGCGTGCAAGAGACGATTATTAACTTGATTTCTCGCATCGATAATAGGTTTTATGTGGGGGACGTGAAGCAGGCTATTTATAGCTTCCGTATGGCCGATAGTTCTCTGTTCATGGAGAAATATAATACGTACGGCGGCAATGATGCGGTAGAACGTCGTATCGACTTGGCAAAAAACTTCCGATCTGACGCAAATATTTTGGCGGCTACGAACTTCTTGTTCTACCAAATCATGACGGAAGACGCGGCAGAGCTCAATTACACAGAGGCTGAATCGCTCATTCCTGGCCGTATCGTGGAGGATGCGCCTGAGGATTGGGTCGGTGGTGACGTAGAATTGCAACTCTTAGATGTGAGTAAGGATACCCTTGGTGCTAGTGAAAGTGACGAAGATGAAGGGGATGACCCTGAAAACAACGAGCGTGAGCTAGATTTTATCATTCAAAAAATCAAAGAAATCCATGCTGCTAAGAAGCAGGTACAAAATCCAGATGGCACATTCCGTCAAATCGAGTGGCGAGACTTTGCTATTTTGCGCAGATCCTTAGCGGGCTGGGGGACGCGTGCCGTAGAAGCCATGCGGCAAGCGGGGATTCCTGCGGTGGTAAATGAGCGAGACGGTTACTTTGAAGCCCAAGAGATTCAACTCTTATTGGCGTTGTTATCCGTCATAGATAATCCGGAACAAGATTTGCCGATGGCTGCCGTGTTGCACTCTGGCCTCGTAGGCCTTGATGCCAACGAACTAGGTGCATTGCGCCTGTCTGGTGAGGGCTCCTTATGGTCTCTTATGCCAGCCTATGCAGAAGAGGCTCAAGATGAGCGTTTATTGGCCTTTATTGAGCATATGGAAAGGTGGCGCACCTTATCGCGTCGTCACGGTGTGACCGACTTGTTGTGGGATATTTACGAATCTCAAGACTATGTAAACTATGTGGGAGCTATGCCGAATGGCCTCGTTCGCCGTGCCAATGTGCTCGCCTTATACGATAGAGCCAAGGGCTATGAAGCCTCTGGCTTCCGTGGGCTCTTTAGGTTCTTGCGCTTTGTGGAAAGCTTACGCGACAGCAACCAAGATATGCCTCTTGCCAATGTGGTGAGCGAGGCAGACAATGTGGTGCGCCTTATGACCATCCATAAGAGTAAGGGCCTTGAATTCCCTGTAGTGTTCCTATCTGGTGTACAAAAAAGATTCAACATGATGGACTTGCGTTCAGAGCTTCTTATCGATAAAAATGCAGGTCTTGGTTTGAAAGGGTATTTCCCAGATATTCGAGTGTCCTTCCCGACCATGCCTTGGTTTTATGTGAAAGACGTAAAAGAAGCGGCCCTCAAGGCGGAGGAGCAGCGCATTCTCTATGTTGCCTTGACACGGGCACGAGATAAGCTGTTCATGACAGGCTTTATTAAAGGCTTTAAAAATTCTAAAGGTGTGTTAAGCACCATAGGTGAGCTCATTAAAAATGCGGCTTCCGTAGAAACTCAACAGTTACCGACAGATATTATTACACAAGCTAATACCTATCTAGACTGGATGATGATGGGCTTTGCTCGTCATTTAGATGGCGGTAATCCATTGCGCGTAGCCATCGAGTACGAAGGCCCCACCTATTTTGATTTGCCTGATAAACAGTGTCGTTTAAAGGTTGAAATTCATGATGGTTCTCTCTATGGTGATCTCGATTACAAAGCGGATATTGACGAGACAACAATCAATAAGGTGCGGGACTTAAAAGCTGTTAATTCCGTAGAATTACCGCAGAAAATCGTGGACCGTTTTAACTATATCTATCCATACAACGATGCTACACGACGTACTGCTAAAATTTCTGTTAGTGAATTGAAGCGACGATTCCAAGAACGAGAACTTGAAGCAGGAACTATTGATACTTTGAATGAACCGATTGCAACGGTAGAAGTTTCAGCAGATGCCCTAGCAAACTCCGTATTCGGTCGAAAGCCACAAGCATTACAGTCTGAAGATGATGTATTGACCGGTGCTCAATGGGGTACCTTGATGCATGAGGCTATGCAATGGCTACCTCTTGTGAAGTATACGCAAGCTTCTTTGACGAAAGAACTCGATGCATTGGTGGCGAAAGGGACTTTTACAGAGGAAGAACGGAATTTATTAAGCGATACAAGTTTGTATAAATTTTTCAACTCTGATCTTGGTAAGCGCCTTATCAATGCAAAACGTATCGAACGAGAGTTGCCGTTTAGCATGCTCTTTGAAGGAAAACGCGTATACGATACTTTAGAGGACGGGGAAAATCTGTTCCTTCAAGGTATTATTGATACGGCCTTTGAGGAGGATGGCGAATGGGTTCTCGTAGATTACAAAACGGATCGCGTTACATCCGGAGAAGAACTCATTAAGCGCTATAAAATCCAAATGGACCTCTATAAAGAGGCCTTGCAGCGATTGACGGGAATGCCCGTGAAAGCATGTTACATTTATAGCTTCCGCTTGCATGATGCAATCATTGTGGACTAATGCGCATAGATTCTTATAAATTAATAAACACAAAAGCTCTCTATCCGTTGATAGAGAGCTTTTGTGTTACCAATTACTTATTATATATGTGGTAGTTTAGGCAGATTTAAGGCTTTTTTCTTTTTGTGCTTTGCAGGTGCAAATACTTTGAGTACGCGTGGCAATACTTCAATATCCACAGGCATATCCGGACCTGCATCACCATCCATATTAGTCGATAAATCATCGACGTCAGATAGAAGTTCGATATGAGCTTTTTTTACCGTTAATGTCGTTGTATAACGAGAATTATAGATGGCACCACTGATAATGAGTGGTAATACGCTGAGAATATCGAGGATAAAATATTCCTTGAAGATGATGATACGCATATAACCATCATCTACAGAGGCTTCTGGCATAAAACGTTCAAAGCTAGAGACTACATTGGTAAGTAGGGCTAAAACGAGAGGGGATTTGCAGATGAAATCGTCGTTCTCTGTTTTGATGCGGTACGTGTAGTCCTTTGTAGTGAACAACGCTTGGCCTGCTCGCAAGAAATACGCAAGAGGGCCGAGTATGCTTTTTTCCTTTGGCGTAACTTCATCCACAACCTTAGGAATAACACCAGCTGCAATATTATTGCAGAAATACCGATCATTACAACGGCCGATATCAATGGTTCGAGTTTCATTGATATCGATACGCCTGATAGCTTGTGTTGGATTTTGGTGAATGCCGAGCGCACGAGACATATCATTTACTGTACCAACGGGGATAAACCCAAAGGTACAGGAGAATCCACCTTGGGCAATACCATTAACGGTTTCGTTAACAGTGCCGTCACCACCCATGCAGAATACGGCATCAAACCCGCGCTCACAAGCGTTCTTAGCGAAACGTGTAGCATCGCCTTCACCTCTGGTGAATTTAACCTCAATCGTTTCGAACAAGGTGCTCAATTTCCATTGTAAATCGAGGGCGTAACGGCGCGCTGCACCGCCTCCTGAGACAGGGTTGATGATAATCAAACAACGGCTCATAGTATACTTCCTTACTTTCAAAAATGAGATATAGCTATTATCTATAGTTAAATTGACAGTCTTAATGATGAGTTCTATAATTGTAATGTATGTACTTAATTTCGCACAACATACTGTCTAAGATATGTTGTATACTATATTATACTCATTTTAACCGTTCTTTGAAAGTCTGAAAGCACGAATGGTTAGCAAGGTTTAGGGGCTAGTAATGGGAAGACAAAGTTCAAAAGATAAATACAAATTGTCCGCAGTGGATTCTATCGAAAGATTACCTCTCAGTGAACAAGTATATTTAACATTAAAAACAGCTATCTTAACAGGCGAATTGATGCCTCAAGAGAAGCTTAACGAAGTAAAGATTGCAGAACAATTACAAGTGAGTGCTACACCTGTGCGTGAGGCATTTCGCAAATTGGCTAAAGATAATCTCGTAGTTATCGTTCCTTGGAAAGGCGTTACTGTAAAAGCTGACACGCCAGAAGAAATCGTAGCGCTTTACCAAGTTCGTGAAGTAATGGAAGGACTTGGTGCTAGATTATGTGCTCGTCATGCTACACCTGAGCAAGTACAAGAGCTAAGAACTCTTTGTAAAGAAATGCATGAAATTGAAGATGCCACAGAACGTGTTGATGTGAATAGCCGATTCCATACAATGATTGCTCATTACTCTGGCAATGAACGCATTGTAGATTATCTAGCAGGTTTCCGTGAACGCGTTAATCGCGACATGTACATCAGTTCTTTCAATGCTGTACGTACACATGATTGTGATGACGAACATGATCAAATCGTAGACGCTATTGAACGTCACGACGAAGTTGCTGCAGAAACAGCTATGCGTCAGCATATTAACAATGCATTTATCTTTAAAAAAGCAAATGCAGAAGTACAACATAAAAAACTTAATGAAGTGTAATGCCTGCTGATGCTGATGATGATGTAATAGGCATAATAACATATGAAAAGCTCCGCCATTGACGGAGCTTTTTTGATTGTTATTTTGAATAGTTAATTCAATTTTCATTTAGAGTATTTCGAGCATCTTGATATAAATTAGTTATCATTTGTTGTATTTAATTAACTGTTCTTTTAGTCTATCAGATTAGTTTGTTCTTGTTTTGTTTCGAGACGTTCTTTTGGTGTGGTTCAGAAGCTCTAGTCGTTTATAGTGTGATGTTAGGTGCGCATTACAGTTTTTATAATCTACAACACGCAGTCTTACGAGTTGACCTACGTTGATTTGAAAGGCTTGGGCGATTTTAAAAAGAATTTCCAAAGACATGCCAGAGATGCCTGTACCACATTCTAATTTACTTAAATAACTACGACTGATACCAATGTGACGAGCTAACTCTTGTTGAGACATATTTAGGGATACGCGAATAATGGCAATTTTATGACCTAAACAAACATATTGATGTTGTAAAAACGGGTCTTCGTATGTGTTGATCCGCAGTTCGGTGAGCGGTGTAGACGAGGGGTGCATAGGGACTCCTTTCTTTTCCCTACTCTCTAAATATAGTATACTGAGATTATTAGCATCTGACTAATATAGAAAAGTAGATAATTATCGGCTATTACAGATAATTACACGAATTGTGAAAGTAGTATTACATGTATGCTATAGTAATGTGATCATACCATCTAGTATGTTATCTTGAGTAGAGGAGGCAATATGGAAAAATACATAGCCGTTGCCCTCGGTGGCGCCACTGGGGCCTTATGCCGTATGGCTCTTGGTGAATGGGTGATGACAAAGGTCAGCTCGTTTCCGTATGGTACGGTAGTAGTAAACCTCGTTGGTTGCCTCATTATCGGTCTAGTCTTAGGCCTTTATATGCAAAAGCCAGATCTACCTCAATGGGCGAGATTCTTCCTCGTTGTAGGTGGGCTAGGTGCATTTACCACCTTCTCAACCTTTGCCTTTGAAATGCTACAGCTTATGATGGCTGAATCCTATGTACAAGCATTATGGTACGGTGCAGTACAAGTCGTAGGGGGCTTAATCCTCTGTTGGGTTGGTATGCTAATAGTGCGTCTACTCTGTACTATGTAAACATATTAATATTGAATAATAGTATTAAATACATTTTGATGTTATACAGTAACGTATTTTGTTATTAATGACTTGGGAGATATTATGAAATCTATTAGAACACAAGATGCCGTAGGGCAAATATTATTACACGATCTCGTAAGAATCGTCATCGGTGAGGTGAAAGACACGCCCTTCCGCCGTGGACATGTAATTACAGAAGAGGACATTCCTAAACTCTTGGATCTTGGCAAGGAACATGTATTTGTAATGGAGCCAGAAGATGAGGGGTTCTTGCACGAAGAGGATGTAGCTCGTGCTTTATACCATATGGCAGGCGGTGAAAACATGCACGATGGCCCTATGGCACAAGGTAAAATTGAAGCCATTGCGGATGTAGATGGCCTTTTCAAGGTCGATGTAGACCGATTATATGCTATCAATAGTATTGGTGAGTTGACTATTGTAACGAGATTTAATAATACACCTGTGAAAGCTGGTGATAAACTAGCAGGCATGCGCTGTATTCCATTGTTGTTAGAAGAACAACAAGTAGAAGATGCAAAGAAAATTGCTGATGGTAAGCCTTTGTTACATGTAAAGCCGTTCGTGCGCAAAACAATGGGTATCGTTACGACTGGTTCTGAAGTATTTGAAGGTCGTATTAAAGATGCTTTCACACCAATCATTGAAGAACGTTGTGCTGAATTTGGTGTTACAAAGGTAGCTCACGAAATTGTAACGGATAATACAGACGATATCGTGGCGGCTATCGACAAGGTGAAAGCAGCAGGCGCAGATATCATTTTCTGCACTGGCGGTATGAGCGTTGACCCAGATGATCTCACTCCAGGAGCGATTAAACGCTATGCAGATCGAGTAGTTACCTATGGATTACCTGTGTTACCAGGGTCCATGGTTTGCATTGCTTACTGTGCAGATGGCACACCAATTCTTGGTGTACCAGGTGGTGTATTGTTCAGCAAACCGACTGCTTTTGATGAAATTGTGCCACGCCTCATCGCAGATGATGAAATCACCAAAGAAGATTGTATAGCTATGGGCCATGGAGGATTCTTGGGCTAATAGGCTAGTATAACAAGATTAGCTAGAATAACCAATATAGCTATTCTAAGTAATATAGCTAAAGCAAATAATATAACTAGAATAATTAGTATAGCTAATATAATGAATATAGTTAATATAGCCAATATAAGGAGATAAGATAAATCTTATCTCCTTATATTGTTATTATGCTATTAATTTATAGTATGATGAATTTGATAGAATTTTTATTTATAGATAAAATTGATAATTTTATCTATTTTGTTAAAAAATTCGTTTACTTCATTTAATATTTAAAGTACAATAATAGTTAAGGATAATGATAATACATTAGTTAATAATGGACATATTTTATGCTGAGTTTTGTTGAATATATATTATAAATGATAATATATTATCCGTTGTATTTATAATTTTAGATGTAGGGAGGAATAGTAAACGATGAAAAGAAAACAAGTTGCATTATCATTGGCAATACTACTTGCGTTAGGCACGGGAACTGTATTACATGTAGAAGCACAAGGAAATCCGACAGAGTATTCACGTCACTTTGGTGATGAAAACACGGTTACCAGTGACCATAGTTTAGCAGTAGGTTTCAGAAATACGGTATCCGGTTCATATTCAACTGCTGTAGGACAGTCTTCTACCGCATCTGGTGAGACTTCACTAGCTATCGGACGAAGTGCACAGGCAACTGCTAATAATACCAATGCTATTGGTCGGAGTGCACGAGCAGAAGGTGAAAATGCTACTGCAATAGGCCATGGATCAGTTTCTTCAGGGCGTAATTCAAATGCCTTTGGTTCATCCGCTAAAGCATCTGCTGAAGCTTCTACAGCGGTTGGCAATAGTACAAAGGCTAGTGGTATTTCAAGTACCGCTACTGGCTTTAATGCTGAGGCATCTGGTAATTTCTCTTCAGCATATGGTAATGATGCTAGAGCAAAGGGAAATCGTTCAGTAGCCGTTGGATATAATGCAAAAGCTGAAGAGAGTGCAACTGCTGTAGGTAATAATGCTAATGCTGGTGCTGCAAATGCTGTTGCAGTAGGTTCAGGTAATACGATTACTGCACGTAGTGGAGTTGGAATTGGTAGCAGTAATTCTGTTTCTGGCATTGATTCTGGCGCTTTTGGGGTTAGAAATAACGTAGCGCAAGCAAATACATATGTACTGGGCAGTAATGTGACGTCAACACAAGGAAATAGTGTTCTCTTAGGCAATGCATCTACCGATAGAGCTGCCACAACAGAAACACAAGCTAATATAAATGGTATCAACTATTCCGGCTTTGCTGGGGTAGGGTCAGCTCGTAACGGCGTTACGAGTGTTGGTGCATCTGGTAAAGAACGTCAGGTGATTAATGTAGCATCTGGGAAAGTATCTTCTGATAGCACGGATGCTATAAATGGTAGTCAATTATATGCAGTAGCAAATACAGTGGGCGGAATTCTTAATAATCACAATACATTAATTCAAAATAATATTAATGAAATCGATAAAAATAAAGAAAAAATTGCCGACAATGAACGAAAATTAAAAGATCATACAGATGTCTTACAAAAACATGAAGATATTTTAAATGGACATAGTCAAGAATTAGAAAAACATAATAAATTAATTGTAAATCATGATAATCAAATTACTCGTTTAACTAAAGAAAATCTTCGTCAAGATGCTGATTTACTTCGTCATGAAGATCAAATTCAAAATCATGACATTCAATTAAAAAATCAAACTGAACGTATGAATAATCAAGAAAAACGTATTGACAATCAAGATAAGCGTTTAGATTATTTAGATAATCGTGTTGATAATCATGATGCTCGAATTGAAAATCATAGTGAGCGTATCGAAAGTCATGAACGTCGTATTGAATATAATAAGACTTTAGCCACAGAAGCATTAAAAGAAGCTAAAAAACATACTAGCATTTCTGCAGGTAATAATGTAACTGTAACTACAAGCACAAATGCTGCTGGTGGTACTGATTACAAAGTATCTGTAGATAAAGTTAAATTTGGTAATGTTTCTTTGGACAATAAAGGTCTAAATAATGGTGGCAATAAAATCACTAATGTAGCCGATGGTGAAGTATCCGCTACATCTAAAGATGCCGTTAACGGTAGCCAATTGTATCAAGCTACTAGCGGTATTAGTAATGGTGTGAACCTATTAAATAGCAAAATAGGAAAAGTTGGTGCTGGTGCGGCTGCATTAGCGGCTATTCATCCATTGGATTTTGATCCTGATGATAAATGGAATTTTGCGGCTGGTTACGGTAACTATGCCGGTGAAAATGCGATGGCATTAGGTGCTTTCTACAGACCAAATGAAGACACTATGTTCAGCGTAGCTGGATCCATGGGTAACGGTGAAAACATGGTCAATGCCGGCGTTTCATTGAAATTAGGTCAAAAAAATGGTGTATCTACTTCTAGAGTAGCTTTGGCTAAAGAGGTTCAAGACTTAAAGGCCATTGTAAAAGCCCAAAATGTAGAGATTCAACAAATGAAGGTATCCATGGGAATGGCACCTCAGTATGACAAGAAAGATGTGAACTTCCCTGATGTACCGGCTAATCATTGGGCTTATGAATATGTGAAAGACTTGGCTGATAAAGGTCTTGTTGAAGGTTATCCTGATGGCGAATTTAAAGGCGATCGTGCGATGACTCGTTATGAGTATGCTGCAATCATTTATCGTGCTTTACAATTGGGTGCTCCAATTGATGGCAAAATGGGGCGTGCGATTAACGAATTTAATCCTGAATTGGCTCGTCTTCGTGATTTGGATCGTACTCGTGTAGATCGAATCTCTGGTAAAGATAATGATCGTCATAAGGTAGAACGACTTCGTGTCAACAATAAAGACAATAAGCAAACTAATGATTACAGAGACGTTTATGGTAGTCATATCGAGCGTAATGCGAAGTAATTACTTGTCATGAATTAACCTTTTAAACTAAAAGGAAGACAACAAAATAGTTCTTGTATAAACTAAAGAAAAAACAAAGGAGGCTGTGATAAACAGCCTCCTTTGTTCAATTAATTGCATTATTAATTGCGTTATTAAAATGATTTTTTACCTAGTGTAGGGTGGCTACAACGTTTTAGCGTTAGGGTATCAATCATATGGACGGCTTCGTCCAATGTAATATCTTCGCGCTTCGTTGGTGTTTCTAGGACAGCTAACGGATGATCCGTGCCTACCTCACCAGAAGGCAAGTATATATATTCTTGGTTGACGGCGTCACCAAAGATATAGCCGGCTTGTAAATGTTCTTTGTGAATGCGACTCATGGTCTCTCCTTAAATAATTTGCTTTAGCATGAAGTCTAGATAGTCTGCAGATACTAACTCTAGTTTTGTCGTACCAAATTCCTTTGGAATCCGGTTAAAGGAAATTTGATCGTGTAAGTGGCCAAAAATGCAGATATCTACCTTATATTGCTTCATGAGGTCCGTAAATCCCGAAGGGGCGTTGGACTCGTTGAATGGAGGGTAGTGTAGCAACAATAATTTGGTTACTGGAATATTCTCTATATCTATAATTAAATTAGATGTTGTAATTGAATCAGATGTTGATGAATAGGCCTTTTTAGAACAGGTCACATCTGTGACCTTTGTTTCCTCCTTAAGTTCTTCAAGCATATTATGTATAGCCTTATCTATTTCTTGAAGTGCCGCTTCAGTACGCATCACTTCTCTATCGTAAATGGATTGGTCCGTTTCTGGGGAGAAGTGGGAGTCTCCAGGACAGAGGTAGGCACGCGTTCCTCCGAATGCAATAAGACGCGGACCTTCTTCGGTTTGGATGAGTTCTGCGGTGCCGTGACCTTGTATAAAGGTAATAGCGTCGCCCATGAGATTATGCATCTTGTTTGCCGATGCCCACCAATAATCATGGTTGCCGCGAATCATATATTTTTTACCAGGTAAAGATGCAATTTCTTGTAAATCGCAGGCCGCTTCCTCGAGGCGGAGGGCCCAGCTCATGTCTCCTACGAGAAAGACGATGTCTTCATCGCTTACATTGGCATTCCAATGCTCTTTGATGCGGGCCCAGTGATCATTCCAGTGAGGACCAAAAATATCCATCGGCTTTGTGGGGGGATTGCCAGATAGATGGAGGTCGCCGATGGCAAATACTTTCATAAAAATCCTTTCAAATATGTATGGTTAAAACCATATATCAAATTATCTATCAAATTATGTACAGTATATAGTTAGTGCTATTTAGTAGCTTGAAAATAAGGTGTAATATCGTGCTTGATTTTGGCGGCTCGTCCCTCATCGCAAGTTTGTGGAATTTTGTAGCCTACATAGAGGGGCGTTGTTACATAACGCGCCACTACCTTGATGTAATCATAGCCGTCCTCAAGATTATATACAAAGTAATTATAGGACTGGCTAAAGTTTGCTACACTATGCAATACATAGCGCAAAATTTGCTGTAGTCGAAGGGCTACAGCACGAACCGGTGTATCTGGTTTAAAGCGAATATTGTACTCAAAGAACCCGATAATCGGATGGGTAGACAAGGTGATGCGTACATCTTGATCCTCGTGCAAGAGCCAACCCTCCATATTTTGGGCCGTAATATCTTTGTGGTAATCGTAATTCTCAAGTCCTATGATTTGGCTGTGAGGATGACGAATAGAGCCACCGGACATATAGCCATGATTCTTGAAGAACAGTACGGATTTGAACTCTTTACGCTGACGAGTTTCGCGCCATTTATCGAGACCAAATTGGAGAATATGGGCGGCTTCGTCTGTAGGTAAGGTAGAAAATTCGCCTTCGTCAGTTTCCGTTTCGATAATGACGGTAGGCCAAGTTTTTTCTAATACAGGATACTTGTTCATGAGCCATATAATATGGCCTGATGTATCGAGAATATCCGTTAATTTGGAACGATCACAGAAGGGACAACGCACTTGTTCATTGCGAATATTGACGGGCTTTGTCCGTCCTAATTCGATATTAAATCTAAGTGGTTTGTTCATCATGTGCCTCCTCCCTTGTAAGAAATTCTATACTCTTAATCATACCACAACTAGCACATTCGTACATGAAATAATGGTATAATAATAGTGTGTTATTTTTGTAATTAAGGAGACCCTATGAAACCAACGACACTCGTATTTCCCATTGATGAACAAAATCGTATATTGTTAGGGCGTAAGAAGCGTGGTTTTGGGGCTAACAAATATAATGGTTTCGGTGGTAAACTTGATGATGGTGAAAGCTTCCGAGAGTGTGCCATTCGCGAACTCTATGAGGAATCTGGCCTTCAGGGAACCCCTGAAGACTTAGAATGTGTCGCGGCTTTTGATTTTCAATTTCCTTTTGATGAAAGCTTAACGCACGTGAGTTATGTGTATTTCTTGCGTGCTTTCACAGGCAATGTAGAGGAAACAGACGAAATGGAGCCTCATTGGCTAGAACCGAATCAAATTCCTTATGGACATATGTGGGATGGTGACCGCAGATGGTTGCCGATGTTGTTAGAAGGTAAGAAATTAAAAGGACCTATTGTGTTTGGACGAGATAATAATATGGTGGATAAGATGGATTTGACCACTGTTGATACTGTTCTTGAAAGCGAACACTTGGCGCGCATCGATCTGTATATTAATGGATGATGAATGTACGATTTGTTACAATTTAACGTTAAAATCGTTATCTGGTGGGTATTGGAGTATAAAATAGGGATTATGTAGCCGTGAAAGTGGTACTAGGCTCCTAAATTTATAATATATTGAGGTAATATGACTGATAAAAAGAACCCAAAGTGGGTGCCACAGCTATTGGCGTGGTATGATGTACATAAACGGGAGTTGCCGTGGCGCGGTTGTGGGGACCCTTATAAGATTTGGGTTTCCGAGGTGATGAGTCAGCAGACCCGCATTGAGGCAATGAAACCCTATTATGATAACTGGATGCGTCTATTTCCAACCTTGGAGGATTTGGCAAAGGCCTCCGAAGATGAGGTGGTTCACGCATGGCAAGGGCTTGGTTATTATAGTCGTGCTCGTAACTTGCGTCTTGGCGTAAAGGACGTCGTTGAAAATTACGGCGGTATCGTGCCTCATGACCGTAAGACCATGGAATCCTTGAAGGGCGTAGGTTCTTATACGGCAGGGGCTGTGCTATCCATGGCGTACAACGAACCAGAGGTGGCTGTAGATGGCAATGTACTGCGCATTTATGCTCGGTTGTATCGCATCTTTGATGATATTTTGAGCACTAAAGGTAAAAAGGCTATTACGGCTATCGTAGAGGAGACTTTACCTCACGATCGACCTGGCGACTTTAACCAAGCCTTGATGGACTTTGGGTCTGCCGTATGTATTCCAAAGACACCCCGCTGTGGCGAATGTCCTATTGTAAATATGTGCGAAGCATACCAACATAAGGATACAGATAAACTACCTGTGCGCATCAAGAAAACAAAGGTAGTAGAGGTGCCTTTATTCGTGGGGATCTTGCAGTATAAAGGCTATTATTTATTGCATAAACGGCCGAACCGTGGACTTTTACGATCCATGTGGGAATTCCCATCTGTGGAAATGGTATCTGCCTTTGAGGACGGAGAACGAGGCCTTGAGGAATTAGTTCAGGCCCTTGGCTTTGATCTATCTTTGCAACCAGTACTTGTGAAAGAAATAACACATGTTTTCTCTCACCGAAAATGGTTTATGAAAGCATTCCGCGGTGATTTAACGTACACAGGGGACGCTAATAATATATTGATTGCAGATATCCAACAGCAATTGCCAAAGGACTGGATGCTCATCAAGCGCGATGAGTTCTCCGACTATGCTTGGGCGGGACCTCATGGTAAACTGACGGAAATCGCAAAGTAATTTGTAGGAGCAATGAATGAGAATTCTATTTAATATCATTTTTTCTGCCATCCTCGCAATAGGTCTGGTAGGATTTTGGACTCTATTCCTCAACTTGTGGAAGCCTAAAAAGAAATGGCCTGCCTGGGTGGGCTATATCATCATTATCGGTGCGTGGTTCGCGGCTATCCGATACTATATACTCAATCAAGTGGATTTATATGGTACGATGTACTATCCTTTGATGAATATGTTCCGTACTGAAAGCTATGGATTCCTCTTTGGCGTATTCCTAGCGATTCCTGTATTTATCATACTTAGTCTATTATATTGGACAATTAATAAGATTTGGAGCAAAACACCAGAGGAAAATAGAACGGGTCGTCGTGCTTTCTTTAGAACTGCTGCAACTATAGTGCCGTTGGCTACTATCGGTGGTTCTAGCTATGCTGCCTTTGCAGGTCAACAAGAGGTAGTAGTAACGCATGAAAGCTTTGGCTACACGAATCTACCACCTGGTTTGAAAAACTATAAAATTGTTCAACTTAGTGATATTCATATAGGTCCGAGTATCGACTTAGATGACTTTGATGAAATCCTGAAACTAGCGCTTTTACAAAAGCCTAATCGCGTTGTTATCACTGGTGACCTCATTGATAAGCTTGCATGGTTGCCGCAAGTCTGTGAAAGACTGACAACCTTTGCAAAACAAATCCCAGATGGGGTTGACTTTATCTTGGGAAATCACGAGTATCATCACGATGTAAATAAGGTGCTGGATTCACTTAAACGAAATACACCTATGAATATTCTTGTGAATAGTAATATTCAAATCATGGGGGGCAAACAACCTGTATATATTGCGGGCGTTGCGTACGATAACGATCGGGAAAAAGAAAAGCGTGAAGCTATGATTGATAAGGCTTTATCTGGAATTCCAGACTATGCCTTTGTTATCCTATTGGCTCATCACCCTGAATTCTTCGAAGAATCTATTGAACGAAAGATTCCGTTGACTCTATCTGGACATACCCACGGAGGTCAAATCGTATTTATGGGCGTACCATTAGTACCAACGGGCACACCATATACAAAAGGTCGCTATGTAGAAGAACAAAGCGTATGCTACGTTAATAACGGCACAGGACACTGGTTCCCAATTCGTATCAACTGTCCACGAGAAATTACGGTTATTACATTCTTTGATGGAGTAGCTTAGTTTGAAAGACAAACTCACTATAGGTATACATTAATGTATAGTAAATCCTTTATTTATAAAATCCTTATATGTATTATTGTGCTTATGCTATTTGATATCTCTCTAATCTACGATATGACAGCGGATATATATAAGAGATATCTCAAAATAGCAATACTAGTGGCAATTGGATGCCATTTAGATTTATACCTGGAACTTAGTAAACAAGAAATACTGCTAATACAGGCGTTTAAGAATGATACATTTAACGAGACCTATGAACTGTTAAATACAAAACAGGCTATTCTCATCATATTCTTGATTATATTAATGACTATAAACCTTGTGAATATATAGGTTTTATGTTGGGAGTAAGCATATGTTTTTAAAACTTTATAATTATTTTGTGCGAGGCTTAGTACTTTTTTTACTTATATGTATTCCATATAGTCTTGTCACAAATCCAGAGTTGATTGAAGATGAAGTAGATTTTTATTTCTTTGTTATCGCATATGTTATAATACTTTTGTTTTATGTGGTATGGAACTATATTTATAACTATTTAAGACGTAAAAGAGGGTAGCATTTGTGTGCATTCATTTACCATTAGTTCTGGAATCTATCTTTTTTCGGTGATTGTTTTATATTGGATTATATAAAATACTGCTAAAAACTTTCACCATTATTGGTATCTATATGATAATTAAAAGTATGAAACAGTTTTTAGTTGATGAATTTAGTAAGTTTAAAATTGAAGTAGTAGCGTTAATTCAATATGTAAGAAATCTTAAAACACTTACGATGAATGTGCAAACTTATCTTTCAATAAATATTTTAGTTTTCTTGGGCATAGAAGCAAATATTTTCATGCTTTCTCTTCCTTTTGATAGAATATATAATCAAGAATACTATAATATGTTATTTTATGTAGGGCATACTCTTTATATTCTTTTTGTTTTTATTACAAATTACATGCGGTTGAATTATTATAAAAAGGCTTCTTTTAATTGGCTTAATGTCATTATAATGATTTCTTTAGTAATGGTTTTACTTTTGGGTAAAAGTATTACTATTTCTAGTTCTAATTTTAGCTTTAGAGGCACTACTGATTATATATTGGGGAATGAGGTACTATGGAGCGTAGATACACCTGAGATGTTCTTTCCTTTTCTGATGGGGTTGATACTATTTTGGGCATTTGGAATCGATAAATTATGGTCTGCTCATAATACTATTGAAACTAATGGGATTATTTTTGATAATAAAGTTATTGATGTGTGGTGGGGCAATAGAAATGATTTAACCGATGGGCAAATTAAGACCTTAAAGTTATATTATAGTCGACAGGAGTCCTACCCTTTTTGGATTGATATCTATAAAAGTATTTTAATAGATAGTTTATGGTTTTATGGACGCAGTACTGTTCGTCAGTGGCATATGTTTAATGTGTTTTTAGCTTTTATTATGTATAATTTTGTTGTAACTTATACTATTGAGCCATCCATTCTAAGATATACTTTATACATTTATCTTACATATACTGTAATTACTATGATATGTAGACGCTTGATGGATACCAATAGTAGTATTTTTTGGCTTATTTGCTTATTTGTACCTTTAGTTAATATATATGTGCTGTATTTACTATATAATAAAACATCTGCATTATATGATCAGGAAAGTAACTCAATCTTTTATTATCCTTTATAACTGATATTCTCCTGCTATGAGAATCTAGTAGCAGGGGGTATGAAAAAGCTGAATTAGTGAGAGAAAATGAATAAACTAGAAGAGATAAGATGTTATCTAGACATGAACGAAGAGGTTGAGTTTAGATATAAAGGATTAGAGTGTTTTATAACTCCAAATAGTGTTATTTGGGAGTTTTGGATTAATGATGAATGTGTCATTAAAGAGCCAGATTTAGACACTTTTTTAATGATACCTTGCTTAGAAGATCACACAATTAGTGATATTTTTGCTAATGAGTTATATGATGAAAAATCTTTGTACATTTTTTAAACCTTTAATATCAGTGTTTATAAGGTAATTGGCAGCATCTTAAGGCTAAGTATGTTTGACTAGAAAAATTAGGAAGGAGTAAACATCAATGAGTGATTCGGGTGCTTCTTTATATGATGAAGTTTTTGAAGGCTTGAAATGTAACAGAGAGTTAGAAATATATTATAATGATTCCACATATGGGGTTGTTACTTATAGGACGTTATGGCAACTCTGGAAAGATGAGGATCTTTTAGTAGAATGTAATGATTTTTTACCATTATTAGAAAATCCATTAATAAATGGGAGGAGTTTAAAAGATATTATAGAGCAGAGCGAGTGTGGATTGCTTTTAATGTAAAGGGTCTGAATTATAATCTAATGAAACTATAGAAGGAATGTAGATGATAGAATTAGAATCTATTAAGCAGATAAAAAGTCCAAGTTTAGAAAATGTTATAATTTTTGCTTTGCGATGTGCAAATTATATGATTATAAATGATAAACTTAATGGTTTAATTGTTTTGGACCTGGAGTGGAGAGAAGTTAATAGAATTTATATAGGCGAACAATTATTACTTATTGAAGCAATTTACACAGATGTGGTGAGAAATAGAATTGTATTTAAGTTAGAGTCGTCTTTATGCTTTGTAGATATCGATGCACATTTTGTTAAGATAATACCTATTCCTAATAATATTAAGGAATTCTATTTTTATCAATTATATAAATTTAGTGATGACATAATTTTAATGCGTACCAATAAAGGGGTAGTATCTTTGTCATTGATTGATTATTCTGTTCGTATTATAGATGAAATAGCAGACTATGATGAAAAATTTGCATATTTTGTTTATGAAAGTGAAATAAAAGAGTCCTTTCTTCATAATGGAAAATTAGTATGCTTGGATACAAATAATATTACGATATTAGATAATCTAAAAAAGATTCAGATTCAAAACCCTATTTCTGTTCCGTATTATGACATATCTGTGACTGATAAATATGGATTAGCTGTTGCAGAGAATCAATTACAGATTTTTAATCTCAATGGAGATATAAAAAGCAAGATATTATCATATAAAAGACCATGGTATGGTGGGAGAGCTGATATAGTTGAAAAAGATGATGGACTTCATCTATATGTAATAAGTCGTAATGATTTGGACGAATTAACAAGTCTTTCAGAATATGTAATGCCGTTTGATAAGATGCCTAATCATGTAGTGTTGTTATAAGATTTATATTTAGAAAGTCGTTTCTAGAAATGTCGGTTCTTTTACATCTGTTGCGGCAAGTGAGAGTGTGCTACAGATAAAATTAAATCTGATTAAAGAAGGATGTAGATAAGTAATGTATCAAGATCTGATTATAATATTGGGGATTATATTTCTCATATACAAACTTATTACGCATGAAGGTAAGCTTAGTATGGCTAGAGTTATTGCAACGTTTTCTATTATTGTCGGTTGTGGATTAGTATTGCTGAGTAAACTGATATCTCCATTTGTTTTACTATTTTGGTGGCTAATATGTATCGGGATTTCTTTGATAGGAATGTATTTTGTGCCAAGTAGTGAGAATTATGATGAGGATAAAACTCAAAAGCATCAAAAGCTATATAGAGGGGCTTTATACTCCTGGATATTTATGATAGCTTTATATATTTTTCTATATATTTTGATTTATTATTAGCTATATCCTTATTATTGAGCTAAGTATAATACCAATATAATATCAGGTGTATAAATCCACAAGGGAGACGCTAGCGTTAATATTCAAACACTGTAACGAGATACAAATGATAGCTTGAATAAGCTTGATGAAATCTTTGATAACAAGAAAATTGAAGAACGTCAAGAATTATCTAAATTATTTGCAAAAGAAGCCTTTGGCCAATTACATAATTTGAATCCAACCTCTAAAGAAGGTAAAGTTGCAAAAGCGATAGCCCATGGCATAGTCGCTGAAGTATCTTCCCGTATGGCAGGGAATAAACCAGGTAGTGGTTTTTATGCTGGTGCTACCAATGAAGCATTAATTGGAGAAATTCAAAAAATTGCAAAAGAAAAACCTGATGTAGCTCAAACATTAAGTGCATTACTAGGTGCTGCTGTAAATGGTACTTTAGGTTATTCTCCTGTAACAGGTGCAGCTGAAGCACAATATGGGACTAAATGAAATCAATTGAGTGAGCATCAGATAGAGTCTTTAAGAATTGCAATTATTAGAAACCTTGATAATAATGGTAGTGTTGAAGAGTTAATAAGAATACTTGAAAATGGCGTAACTATAAGTTATATTCAAGAAGCTGAGAATCCTTTTCTTAGTAAAAATGTAGATGGAACTTATACTATTAAAGCTGAAGGTTATTTTTATGATGATGATATGTTTCTAGGGGTTAAAGGATTAGGAGCAAGGATAGTCAATAAGCTAGGCATAAATTATCATGTCACTCTTATGAATAAAGATGTATCATTAGGTACTACAATCATACTAGATGAAATGGCTACTTTGGCTAGAGCCAAATACAGTAATGGATCCAATAATGAAAGATTCATTTTTGTTGATACATCTGATAAAGTGAGTGTAATGCCTGTATCTGAATCTAAGTCTATATTTGTTTGGACTAAGGATGCCTTAGGCAAGTCTGTTGCTCAAAATGTATTATCTGAAGTAGCAAATCAACCATGGGTTGGATATGTGTATTATGCAGAGAACGCATCAAAAATTACTCGAACTGTAGCGAAAGTTGGAGGGCCTGTTTCAATAGGTTTCTTACTTAACGATATACAAAATGATTACCAAATGTACAGTGGGCGTGAACTAGTAAAGGCTTGGGGAGCTAATTTGATTCCAGTAGCTACTGGATTAGGGGGTGGAGTTGTAGGAGGTAGTGCGGGCCCTGTAGGGTTTTTGCTGTTGGTGTTGCTGGAGCGTCATTTGGGGATTATTATAAGGATAGAATCAAATCTAATTTAAAAAAGGATATAGAGAAGTAATGCTTCAGGACTTAATTATAATAATAGGAATAATATTTTTTGTATACAAATTAATTACTCATGAAGGTAAGCTTTCATTAGCCAGAATTGTGGCAATGTTAGGTATGTCTATATGGCTTGGGGTAGGTTTGCTCCATGAAGTCGTTTCGATATTTGTATTATTCTTTTTGTCTTCAGTTGTTATGGGGATTTCTTTAATCGGAATGTATTATATACCTCGTAGTGAAAATTATGATGCGGTTGAAACACAAAAGCATCAAAAATTATTTAAAGGCGCCTTATACTCTTGGCTTTTTCTAGTAGCCTTATACATATATTTATATGTTTTAACCTATTATTAAATATTATACTTTTGCTTGGATTCGTTTAGCGTGAGTTTTTGCAAGTGGTAATCTAGAATTCGTGAGAAATCTGGATTTGGTATTAGACATGCGGATATTAAAAAATATTCTTATTACTATTCTAATTTTATTTCCTTTTTGTTGGTTCTATAATTTTGATTTAGATGGCACAATGAATTGGGCTTTAGGGCGATATGAATGGCCGTATCAATTTAATATAGCATTACGGGATAATTGGAAAAGAGTAGGAATAGAAGGTTATGTCTTTTCTTATGAAACACATTTTCCTTTTATATATGTTTATGGGGCTGGAGGGTTCACAAAAATATTAAATGTTCCGTTTATAGGTTATATAGAGAAACTACCCAATGATAGTTTTTATAATCAAAAAGGATACGGTGAAAAGTTAAGTTATGCTGATGATACAATAGCTGATATGAAAAAAGCCTATGGTAGCACATTAGTTATTTATACATCATTTAATGATTTCTCTATACACGACCAAGAAATTTTTAGAAATATGGTAATAAATACAAAAGCAAATGATTATAGATCTCCATATAACGCAAACGCTATTCAAGAAGGATATATTAATATTATTAAAGTTTTCAAAGGGTTAGAAGCTTTATTAGGTCAAAAAATTACAATCTAATTTTTTTAGTCTTATAAAACTCAAAAGAACGCTATAGTCTAATCTTCAGTAATAAGTAGTACTGAAGGTTTCAAGACTATAGCGTCCTTTTATTTTCCGTTCATTTGAGGTATGAGAGGATGTTACAGATATGTCATAGAGGTGAGAGATTTTATTTCATGCGAACTGCTTCGGCAAATTCGTCTTCGGTCATGAGTTTTTCTTCCAAGATGATTTCTTTAATAGAGCAACCGCGTTTGTACGCTTCTTTTACCACCTTAGCGCTCTTGTCGTAGCCAATATATGGTGTTAAGGATGTAGCAATCATGAGAGATTGTTCTACGAAGAAGTTGAGTTTTTCAGGTACAAATTCTACGCCGTCGATACAATGTGTTGTGAAAGAGTTCATAGCATCTGCGAGGAGGCGACAGCTTTCAACAAAGTCATAGATCATGATAGGCATATACACGTTCAATTGGAACGCACCGCTGCCTGCACAGAGCGTCATAGTTGTATTGTGGCCGAATACTTGGGCGCATACCATGGTCAAAGCTTCACATTGAGTAGGATTTACCTTGCCTGGCATGATGGAGGAGCCCGGTTCGTTTTCAGGAAGATGCCATTCGCCGTAGCCACAGCGAGGACCAGAGCCTAAGAAACGGACGTCGTTGGCGATTTTAAATAGGGTAGTCGCTAATGTGTTAAGTGCACCGTGAGCCATCATAAATGCATCTTTGAGAGCAAGTCCTTGGAATTTGTTATTCTTAACACGGAATGGAGCACCTGTTACCTCTGGCAATACAGTTTCCATAACGTCTAGATAGCCCTTAGGTGTGTTCACACCTGTACCGACCGCAGTACCACCGAGTGCTACGTCGAGTAGGTGGTCAGCATTTTGAAGGAGCATAGTTTTGGCAGTTTTTAGGCCGTCCACAAAGGCGCTAATTTCTTGGTCTACCATGATGAAAGTAGCATCTTGTAGGTGGGTACGACCAACTTTTTGCAATCCTTTTCCTTTTTTTTGCAATTTTTCAAAGGATCCGATAAGGCCGTCCAATGCAGGAATTACGCGTTTTGTAATTTCAAAGTATGCACAGATATGCATTGCCGTAGGGAATGTATCGTTTGTACTTTGACCGCGGTTTACATCGTCGTTAGGATGAAGCGGATTGGATTCATCTAACTGTTTAGCTCGGTGAGCGATGACTTCGTTCACATTCATGTTAGTTTGTGTGCCGGAACCTGTTTGGAATACGGTTAACGGAAATTCATCATCCCATTTTCCGTCCACGATCTCATCTACTACTTGAGCGATGAGTTTCGCTTTTTCCTCAGTTACTGCGCCACACTTTGCATTGGTTAAAGCACATGCTTTTTTTACAAGCGCAAGCGCCTTGATTTGTTCAATAGGGATGCGGTGGTCACCGATCTTAAAATTATTGAACGAGCGTTGCGTTTGAGGTCCGTAAATTCGTCTAGCGTCGACTTCGACTGGTCCCATTGAATCGTATTCAATTCTTGTTTCCATAATGTTTACAACCTCCTTAAAAGACATGCCGACCCTACTGTCGGTACTTTAATTATATAAAATCCTGTATATTTGTACAGAATAAAAGAGAATGATTTCTATTTTCATATAATTGATAGGTGTATATGCATAATGCGCATATACACCTATCTCCTCCCTACAATATATATGTGATGATTTATATTTAATTTGTATATATGTTTTATATAATGCTGATCTGAGAGGGAGAAGGCGATAGCCCAAAACCGACTTAGCGGCCCCGCGGAGCGGGGTGGGTGGCTTTGGAGGCTTTTGGGCTATTGCCTTTTCCATAGATCAAGAGTTGGAGAAAATATGTATACATTATAAATGTCGCATATATATTGAAATCATCGCTTTAACACGATAAAATGGAAGTAGCTTAGTATATTGTTTTAAGTTTATGATTTCACAGAGGAGGTAAGTACTTATGAAACATGACTTTACGAGCCATGACCTTCATCTGCCGGAACTGACGTTACGTGGGATGCTACTTGGTGCATTGATTACTGTTATTTTTACAGCATCTAACGTATATCTTGGTTTGAAGGTTGGTTTGACGTTCTCGTCATCCATTCCGGCTGCTATTATTTCAATGGCGATTTTGCGTTTTTTCAAGGATTCTAACGTTCTTGAAAATAACATGGTACAAACGCAGGCTTCTGCCGCTGGTACATTGTCCGCTATTATCTTTATCTTGCCAGGTTTACTCATGCTTGGGTATTGGAATGGCTTTCCATTCTGGCAAACATTTTTGCTCTGTGCCTGTGGTGGTTCTCTAGGTGTATTATTCACCATCCCATTGCGTCGTGCCATGGTAGTGAATAGTGATCTACCATATCCTGAAGGCCGTGCAGCAGCAGAAATTTTAAAGGTTGGCTCTCACAATGGTGAACAAGGCCCTCAATCTAGCTCCGGTATGACAGACATTGTGTCCGGTGGCTTTATAGCTGGCCTTATTAGCCTTTGTGCAAATGGTTTCAAAGTACTTGGCGATAGCATGAGCTTCTGGATTCCTGTAGGTAGCAAAGGTATTACTCAAATTCCTTTGGGCTTCTCTACAGCGTTGTTAGGTGCTGGTTACCTTATCGGTATCGCTTCTGGTATCGCTATCCTCGTTGGTGTACTCATCGCGTGGGCTGGCTTCGTGCCTTACTTCACTAATATGTTTGCTCCAGATGGCGGTGCTACTGCCAAGTTTGCAATGGCTGTTTGGAAATCTAAAGTTCGTTTTATCGGTGCTGGTGCTATCGGTATTGCTGCGATTTGGACTTTGATTACCTTAATCAAACCTATCATCGAAGGTATGAAAATTTCTGTTAAATCCATGAATAGCAGTTCCGCAGAACGTGAATTGCATCGTATGGATACAGATATGAGTACAAAATCCGTTTTAGGTGTATTCATACTTATTCTTATTGGTTTAGTATTTACATTCTGGGATTTCGTATCTGTCGTACCTATTAGTGCAGGTTTAATGTGGACACTCGTTGTAGTAGGTATCGTAGTAGCTTTATTAATTGGCTTCTTCGTAGCTGCAGCGTGTGGTTATATGGCGGGCCTTATCGGTACATCTGCTTCTCCAATTTCTGGTATCGGTATTTTAGCGACTATTATTTCTTCCTTAGTTGTATACTTTATCGCAGCGGAAAATAATTTATTTGCTACACAAGAAGGTGTTCAGTTCGCTACTGCTATGGCTATCTTTATGACATCCGTAGTTATTGCGATTGCATCTATTTCTAATGATAATTTACAAGATTTGAAAACTGGACAACTCGTTGGTGCTACACCTTGGCGTCAACAAATTGCCTTGTTACTTGGTTCTGTAGCCGGTGCCATTGCAATTGCTCCAGTTCTTAACTTGCTTTACCAAGCATACGGTTTCACAGGTGCGTTACCACGTGCTGAAATGGATCCAAGTGCTGCATTATCTGCTCCTCAAGCGACTTTGATGACTACCATTGCACAAGGTATCTTCAACTCTAGCATGGATTGGGACTATATCTTAATCGGTGTTGGCGTTGGTGTTGTGGCGATTATCGTCAACTTGATTCTCAAGAGCACAACTGCAACCTTAACATTGCCTCCATTGGCTGTTGGTATGGGTATTTATTTACCACCTACTTTAGAAGTACCGCTTATTATTGGTTCTTTCATCAGCTACTTCGTAGGTCGTTATCTTGTAGCTCGTGCTAAAATGCGTGCCGGTGAGCTTGCTGACTACGATGTAGAGCAATCCAACCGCCGTGGTGTTCTCTTTGCTTCTGGTCTGATCGTTGGTGAAAGCTTGATTGGTGTAATCATAGCTGTTATTATTGTATTGTCTGTTACAACTGGTGGTGGGGAAGCTCCACTTGAATTAGTAGGGCCTGAATTTGAAAGCACAGCACAATGGTTAGGATTGCTTGCATTCATATTCGCTGGTCTCTATCTTGTTCGCCGTGTTGTTACACACAAGTTCAATAAAGAAGAAGCTCTTGCTATGAAAGCTGAGCAAGAACAATAAGAGGTTAAACAATGAAATTAAAACAGTCTGTACTCATCATTATGGCTGCTGCATTGCCAGTAGCCTCCTTCGCAGCAAGCGAAGTAATACCTGTAACGCAAGATACTGTAAATGTACAAGCAAATCAAACAAATGCGAAACGTGTTAACCGTAATGATTTAACATATCGTATTTCTAGTACTGCTACACCTGAGCAAAATCGTGCGTTGCGCTCTAAAGCGTCTAAAGTAGATCGTAATGCAGTGGAAGTGGTAGCTCCAAATGCGGACCGTTATATGGATCGTAAAGAGGTTGCTGTATCACCTGTGGAATCTACTACAGATCATTTGGATTTAGTATTCCCAGAGGTTAAATCTGTTAGCCCTGCGGTAGAAAAAGCAATCAATACGACCATCAAAAAGTATGTTTCTAAAATACAAAATGATGTAGAAAAGTTAAATGCTAAAGAATCTGATAAAACAAATGTAGTTATGTACTATGATGTTAAAACAGATAAAAACGGTATTTTCAGCGTATTGATTCACACATATACTATGCGTGATCATGATGCCAATGGTGTAAACTATGTAAAAGGCTTCACATTTAACACTACAACAGGGCGACAATTGTCCTTGTACGATCTTGGTGGTCTTAATAAAAAAGAACTGGTGAATGCGATTAATAATAATCAAGATGTGAAAGATAAATTAGGTGGCGATGTAAATATCGATAAAATGCCTACTGAATTCTACACAACAGATGATTATTCCGTTGTAATGATCTTGCAACAAGATGTGGATGCAATCCATAGCGCAGGTACGGTATATGTACCAGTTGGTATCTTGCGTGACCGCGAAAATGATGTAACAAAAAAATAATCGAACTGTGTAAATTCGATTATGTGTGTATAGTAACAGCTGTTTAATTGTGAAAAGAACCGCTCCTAAGGGGGCGGTTCTTTTTTGTCTATGTTATTGTTTGTCGTTATAATAGTTTACGCGTGGTGGTAATGGGAATTGAATGTTTCCGTCTGACTTTGTAAGTGGTTCTGGTGGTAACTGTAAGAATACATTATCATGGAATTTCTTTTTAAATGCTTTCAATGTCGATTTTTGAATAGAATCAACGGTAATGAGAAGGGCACTTGTATCAGTATTTGGGGAGATGGAAAGAATCTTTCCTTGAGGTTCTTTTTGTTGGTAAAGGGCGATGGCATCGGATTGATACTCCTCTAGTTGGGCCTGATTTAATTTACCTTTTGATACGACTACAGTTCTATCTAGCTGTGGATCATGAGCCTCTGTAATCGCTTTGGAAACAAGGTCAGTTTTCTTTTGATCCGTTAAAGATGCATGTAATTGGCCTGCCTCCCAGAATAGAGCTCCGTCTTGACGGAATTTGGTGAAATCATTGCCATAGCCTAATGCTTTGTCGATGATATTAGCTGTTTTGTTTTCTACTTGTTGCTTGAACAATGTATTGTGGAAGGCAAGTGCTTGTTCTGTTTGTGTCATGCGGTACGCAATTTCCGCTGCTTCTGCACGAGTCACATATTTTTCAGGGTTAAACAATGTACCTGGAGCGTAGTTTGTGAACCCAAGATAGGCAAGCTCGCGAACGGCATCTTGTGCCCAAGGAGCTACAAATTTTTGGTCTCCATAGGCTATATTATCAAGAACTGTTGGGTCTTCAGTGGTATATCCTAAGTAATGGATATAGTTATCTGCTACTACCGCAAACTCTTGGCGGGACATATATTTCTCAGGTTTATAAGTGTCATCACCATAGCCGCTGATGATATTCTTGCGAGCTACAGATTCAATAGCAAGAGCAGACCAACGGTCAGATGTAATATCTTTAAATTTACTTGATAAAAAGGCGGCCGTACCATCATCCGTAATATTGTTGAAGAGCGCTGCTACTTCTTCACGTGTCATAGGTTGGTTAGGTCGGAATGTACCATCAGAATACCCTTTCATTAGGTTTGCTTTTGTTACAGTGCTAATCGAGTTAGCTGCCCAAAAATCACTAGGCACATCTGTAAAGATGTGGGCGCGGATTTTTTGAATATCTTGAGGTGTACCGATAGAGGTGTTTACAATTGCAGGTGATGCGGTATTAGTAGATTTAACGTTAGCCGCTTCTGTTTTAGTAGTCTCCATCTTCGTAGCATCTGTTTTAGCCATTGGTGCTTTAGTTGTTTCCATTTTAGTGGCTTCAACAGTAGTTGCAGGAGCATGAGTTGTAGTGGTTGTGTTTGCAGAAGCAAAACCAAGGCCTGTTGTAGTCAATAATGTGCCGAGTACGAGGGCACGTAATGCGTGAGGGGTATTCTTGTACATAAAAATCCTTCCTAATCATGGTAAAGGCTAGCGCTTGATAGCCGTAGAATATAAACTTTCACCAGCATAAAAAGCTATATCCGTCGCATCATAGTCAATTAGTTGGCATGCATAGTGATATACAACAAAGCAGCGTAGTACTGTCGAGTATACGCTGCCTTGGCTGGTTAAGTGTAACGCCGATTAGCGTTTTACTGTCATTTTTACTTTGGAACCGAATAATTTAGAGATCCCTTGTTGTGTTTCTTTAGATGCTGTAGATACAACTGCGTAAAGTTGGTTATTTTCTACATCAGGGAATGTAGCTAGAATTGTACCTGCTTTTTCATTTTTGTTGTAGTAGTTGCGGAAGTTTGTATCGATTGCATCGTATTCAGCTTGGCTGTATTGGGAGGATTCAACTACAACATAGTTATTTACAGTAGAATCACCACGGTTTGCAAGGTTAGCTTTTACTGTGGAAATATCGCTGTCTGTTTTCAAAGCTACGTGTAATTGATTGTCACGCCAGTACATTACGCCATAATTTTGGAATGCATCTTCTGTTTTATAAGTTTTATTTAATTCAGAAAATACTTTGTCTTCTAATGCAGCTTGTTGTTTTTGATCAAGTGCTTTTAGTGTGCTGCGACGAACAGGGCGAACGGTGCGAGTAGGTTCAGCTTTTTCAGCTACTGCAGCATCTTTATTGCCTTTTACGTCTTTTTCAACTTTTTTTGCATCAGATTTTACAGCTTTATCAGCTTTAGCTACATCCTTTTTAGCGTCTTTACTTACTTTAGATGTATCTTTCTCTAATGCTGTATCAGCTTTTTTGGCATCTTCTTTTACAGCTGTCTCAGCTTTAGCTTCAGTTGTACTGTGTTTCGGTGTTGCAAGGCCAGCACCATTAAGCATGCGGTTCAAGATTGTTGCCGCTTGTGCTCTTGTTACAGGTTGTTTAGGGTTAAAGTTTTCTGTTGCCCCAGATGCTACGATGCCTCGTTGTGCCATGTATTGGATATCTGCCAAGTAAGCAGAGGAGATGCTAGCTTCGTCTTTGAATGTTACTTTTTCTGCTTTTACAGGTGTAGAAAGATTCAATTTTTTAGCTAGACTAGCAGCAGATGCAACGAATTGTTCGCGGTCCATAGTTTTGCTAGGTGTGAAAGCTGTTTTAGATGTGCCTTCCATTACGCCTGCAGCACTAACTAATTTGATAGCAGAGCTAGACCAACGATCTGCTTCCACGTCAGAGTAGGAGGTAGAGGATTCTTTTGTTGCAATCTCTGCTAATTCTTGTTCGTTTAAGTTGTGTTGTAGCACTTTGCCATAAATAGCAGCTGCTTGTTCACGAGTAATTTGTGCACTAGGTTTGAATGTATTATCAGCATAACCAGAAAGGTAACCAGCTTGTGTCATTGCTTGGATAGCATCGCGAGCCCAGTTATCTTTTGTGTCAGGGTATACACCAGTAGGTAAGTTTTCTTTAGTTTTTACAACTTTTTTACCTTCTACCTTTGCAGCATCTTCTTTTACATCATTTTTTACGGAAGTATCAATGCGTTTAACGTCATTTTTTACAGAAGTATCAACGCGTTTAGCATCGTTTTTTACGGATGTATCAGTGCGTTTAGCAGCGTTTTTAGCGGATGCATCAGCATGTTTTGCATCACGTTTTACAACTGTGCTACCATGTTTAGCATCATTTTTGACGGATGTATCAATACGTTTAGCATCGTTTTTAACAGATGTATCAACACGGTGTTCATCCGCTTTAGCAGATACCTCAGCTCTAGTAGCCACATTAGATACTTCAGATTTTATATGAGTCGCAGTTGTTTCAGCGTGAGCCATGCTGAATGTAGAACCAAGGGCCAATGTAATTGCTAAAGACAAAGATAATTTATTTAGTTTCATGAAAAGGGCTCCTTTCAAACTATACTTATATAAAATAAATTATAACACTTTTTAAATTTATACACTACTATAAGAAAATGTAATCTATAAGGATAAAACTTACATGAATTTGAAAATTTGAGTACCATTATATAAATATAAAATGAAATATAGATAAAAGTTGATTTTCTAGTAGTTAAAAATGCAAAATGATAAACATTCGCAAAATCTAGATTTTATGGGGCTTTTACAAGAAAAAATGATAAATGAAATAATAGATGTGATAAAATTCAATGTTTGTTATTACAAAAAGTCATAACGATATAAGAAATAAAAGGGTACATACGAATATAGCAATTCTTTGGACAATATCTACATGATTAATTTATAATTATAGCGATGAGCTTTTGAATATTTATTTGAAAGCATAAGTAATGTTCAGGGCAGAAATTTAGTCGAAAAATTCACTACTAAAAATTGCCATAACACATACATATCAAAATTTTTTATTAGGTTAAGTACTAGAAAAGACGAGGAAGATAATATGAAAATTCATCTTTTCCAACAGTGTTTGATTGACATGTTCTACCCTCATGTAGGTATGGCTGGTGTAGAAGTACTTGAAAGATTAGGTTGTGAGCTTGTAGTACCTAAGAAACAAGTATGCTGTGGACAAATGTTCACTAACTCCGGTTATAATGACGCGGCTATGGACGCAATTAAGAATACAATCGAATGCTTTGAGAACGCTGAATATGTAGTCAGCATGTCCGGTTCTTGCGCTTTTGCAATCCGCGATGAATATCATCATTTCTTAAAAGATCAACCAGAGTGGTTGGCGCGCGCAGAAAGATTGAGTGGTAAAATTTACGAATTCACTCAATTTATTACTGACGTATTAGGTGTTGAAGATGTAGGGGCTCGTTTTAACGAATCCGTTACATACCATACATCTTGCCACGTAACTCGTTTGATGGGCATTAAAGAGCCTCCTTTCAAACTCCTTAAAAACGTTAAAGATATCAACTTGATTGAATTACCACGTGCAGATCGTTGCTGTGGTTTCGGCGGTACTTTCTCAGTTAAAAACCCTGAAATCAGTGAAGTTATGACACGCGAAAAAGCATTGGAAATTGCTGGCACAGGTGCCAACGTTATCTCCGGTTCTGACCAAGCGTGCTTAATGAACATCGCTGGTATGCTTGATCGTCTTCATAAAGAAGGCGAAATTGATCGCCGTATCAAAGTTATGCATATTGCTGAAATCTTAAACTGCCGTTAAGGAGGAGACGACATGGCACTTATATATGACAATCGCCCCTATAAAACACGTATAAAAGAATGTTTGGCTGACGATTTCAAAGTTGCAGCTATTAAAAAAGCACAAGACGTGTTTTATGATAAACGTAATACAGTAGTTGCGGATGTTCCTGAATGGTTAGATTTCCGCGCTGAAGCGGCTAAAATTCGCGATCACGTACTTAACAACTTGGATTACTATGTAAGTCAATTTGCTGACAATGCTGAAAAAGCTGGTTCTAAAGTTCACTTTGCGTTCGATGACAAAGAAGCGACTCAAATTGCATTAGATATCCTTCGCCAACGCGAAGCAAAAATGATCGTTAAATCCAAAACTATCTTAACTGAAGAAATTGGTTTGAACGAAGTATTAGAAGAAGCTGGTATTGAAGTTAACGAAACTGACTTGGCTGAATTTATTTTGCAAACTGCAGTAAGTCCTCCATCTCACATCGTAGTACCAGGTCTTCATTTTGAACGTAACAAAATCCGTGAAATTTTTGCTGAAAAATTAGGTTATACAGGAACTGAAAACCCTACGGAAATGACTCACTTTGTACGTGGTTATGTACGTGAGCGCTTCTTAAAAGCTGATGTAGGTGTTAATGGTTGTAACTTTGCAGTTGCTGAATCTGGTACATGTACAATCGTTTCCAACGAAGGTAACGGTCGTATGGCTAGTTCTATTCCTAAGACTCAATTAATTTTCTTAGGTACAGAACGTATTGTTCCTGATTTCAAAGCTCTTGATGTTATGATGGAAATGTTGAACCGTTCTGCAGTAGGTTCTAAGATTTCTAACTACTTCTCCATGATGACTGGTCCTGCGCGTCCTGGTGAAGCTGATGGTCCTGAAGAAACTCATATCATCATTATTGATAACGGCCGTTCTGGCATCTTGGGTGGTACATTCCAAGAAATGCTACGTTGTATCCGTTGTGGTGCATGTATGAATATCTGTCCTGTATACCGTCACGTTTCCGGTCATGGATATGGTTCTGTATATCCAGGTCCAATGGGTGCTGTATTGACTCCATTATTCAAAGGTTACGATGTAGCCGGCGATCTTCCATATGCTTCTACATTATGCGGTGCATGTACAGAAAACTGTCCAGTAGCTATTCCATTGCATGAATTGTTGATGGAGCACCGTCATATCATGGCTGATATTGAAAAGACTCGTCCAAAAGCAGAAGAAGCTATCTTCACAGCAGCTGCTAAGATGTTTGGTAATGCAACATTATTTGATCTTGGCACAAAAGCTGGTGCTATCGGTATGAACTTAATTAGTAATAAAGAAGGTAACATGCCTGAATGGACTCAAGCTATTCCAGTTATGAACGGTTGGACTAAGTCTAAAGAGTTGGGTTCCTTGAAATTCAAGAAATTCCGTGATTTATATGCTGAACATGAAAAGAACAAGAAGAAGGAGAAAAAATAATGGATGTAGCTAAACGTAATCAATTTATTGCACGTTTATCTCGTGCATTAGGCCGTGATCAAGAAATGTGCCCTGCTTTTGTAGAAGGCTTTGATTATAGCCATGGTCCTCAAGAAACTATGTTCCAAGATTTGAGTCGGGATCAAATTTTGACAATGTTTAAGGAACAATGTCAACGTGTTGGTACAAAATTCGTTGAAACTACACCTGACAAACTAGGTGAAACAATTTTGGCAGCTATCGAAGACTGGGGAAACGGTAAAATTGTATTCCCAAGCTCTCCTGAAGTAGAAGAATATAAATTAAAAGAATTGTTCGAACAAGATGCAGCTAATAATGGCGGCACTCGTACATACTTCCAATGGGATCCAGCTAAAGGTCGTGAAGAATGTATTTCTAATACTGCTAATGCTGATATTGGTATTACATTCCCATACTGCGGTATTGCGGAGACTGCTACTGTAGTACAAGCTTCTGGTGAGGACTCTGGCCGTGTGATTAGCTTGTTGCCTACAACACATATTGCTGTGTTGTATACTGATACAATCAACCCTCGCATGACACAAACAATGGAACATTTGGCTGAACGGTATCACAACGATCCAGCTAAGTTCCCTACAAATATCTGCTTGATTTCTGGTCCGTCCCGTACGGCGGATATCGAATTGGTAACTGTAGATGGTGCTCATGGTCCTATCCAAGTAACCTATATCTTAGTTAACAGATAATATAATAGCTAGATTTACTAAAGGCGATTTTCTTCTGGAAAATCGCCTTTTTGGTGTATATATTACAGAATACATTAAATATTACCAAAAATTAAATATTATACTTGTATTTTTTTCGATATATGCTATACTAAGTTCATAACCTATTGTTGTGATATGAATTAAAGAGGTGTATTATGAATATTCCATTCTTTACAGATTACCTCATGTTAAGCAATCCACTAAGTATTGGTATTATCGCGGTGTTCGTGCTCGTGTTAATAGGTATTTATGTATTGCAACGCAAGGGCACATCCTTCGGTAATCTCGTTATTATTGGTACTATTGTTGGTGCCGTACTTGGTATAGCGGTCCAAATTATTGCAGGCTTCCCTGATGATCCATCCAAAGTGGTTTACATCAAGGAAAGTACAAAGTGGTTCTCTCTCGTAGGGGGCGGTTTCATCGACTTAATCCGCATGCTTGTTATTCCTATCGTTTTTATCTCTATTGTTCACGTTATTTTGCACATGGAGGCAGGTGCTAACCTCAAAAAGTTAGTAGTTGCTATGATTTCTACAAATCTCGGCATGGTAGCCGTTGCTGCTATAGTCGGCCTAATTTTGGGGAATGCTTTCGGTTTAGGTCAAGGTTTTGATATTGTTGAATCTGGCAAGAAGATTCGTGAAATCAAACCTATGGTTGATACATTCCGAGCACTAATCCCAAGCAATCCAATTCAAGCGGCTGCTGAAACAAATGTTATCGGCATTGTCGTATTTGCAATTATCTTGGGTAGCGTAGCTCGTCTATTAAAACAAACAGGGACAAACTCTATGGAGGTGTTCACAAAACTATTTGATGAACTTCACCAATTGATTTCCTGGGTAGCTGATTTCATCATTGGTCTTATGCCATATGGTGTAGTTGCTTTGTTAGCTTCTACATTGGCAACACGCGGTGTACAAGCTATTCTTGATATGGGCTTGTTCGTAGTATTGCTTTACGTTGGTCTTTTGATTATGTTTGTCGTACAAGCAATCTTGATTACTAGCTTTGGCTACAATCCGATTACATACTTCAAGAAAGCGAAAGCACCACTCTTATTGGCGTTCACTTCTCGTTCTTCGATGGGTGTATTGCCATTAACTGTAGAGACTTTAACAAAACGTCTTGGTGTAAATGCTACAACTGCTAATACAGTAGCTTCCTTCGGTACTACTGCGGGCATGCAAGGTTGTGCCGGCGTGTTCCCAGCACTTGTTGTGGTGTACATCTCTAATGTAGCCAATATTCCATTCGATATGACTATGTATATCATGAGTGTTATCGTTATTGCTATTGGTTCTGTTGGTATCGCAGGCGTGCCAGGTACGGCTACAATGGCGGCATCTGTATCCCTTAGTGGTACAGGACTTGGAGCGTACTTCACCTCCATTAGTCCAATTCTAGCTATCGATCCATTGATTGACATGGGACGTACATGTTTGAACGTATCTGGGTCATTAACAAATGCTTTGGTAGTAGACAAAATTATGGGAACCATCGATAAAGACGCATACAATAATCCTAACGAAGGTCGCGTATAAAAACTAGCAACACTTAATCATATAATTATTATAAAAAGGGGCTGTAGCTGAATGTGGTAAAACCACATTTGGTTACAGCTTCTTTTGCCTTTTTAAAAGTGATAATTATTACAGATTGTAAACTATATTATTAATAATCGATATTGAAATTGTGAGCTTAGCTACTAACATACTTATGCATATATGGTATACTAAGCGTTATAAAGTTACGAATTATGCTTAATAAATATAAGCCAAGAGGGTAATAGTATGATTACACAAGAATTGAAAGATCGATTAATTGCAGATTATCCAAAGTTTGAGGATATGACACATAAGTTCTATAAGAAAGAATTATCCATTGCAGACTATAAAGGACAATCTGGTGCTTATGGTAGTTACGCTGAGCGCGGTGCAAATACTGGCATGAGCCGTTGGCGCTTCAACGGTGGTCGCATGACGCGCGAGCACATACAGTTTTTAGCGGACTCCATTCGTAAATATAACCTGCAACATGTACATTTCACTACCGGCCAATGCTTACAAATGCATGGCCTTGATGGTGATACTATATTGAGTCTCTATAAGGAATGTTATGACCACGGTATCTATAACCGTGGTGCTGGCGGTGACAATCCCAATGTGGTGGCTAGTATTTTACGCGGCATTGATCCTCGTGAAACTTTAGATATTACGCCATATACAACAGCTATTAGTGAATTTCTTATGGAGCAAATGTTCTATATCAAGATCCCTCGCAAATTTAAAATGGGTATAGATAATGGTTTTGATAGTACCCCACATTCTACGTTCAAGGACCTAGGTTTTAACTTAACAAAACACAATACTTTTGATGTGTATGCTTGTGGTGGTATTGGTCCTAATCCTCGCATTGGTATTCCGGTGGCACATGATGTAGCACCTGAGGATGTTTTGTATCATGTGAAAGCTATGCTTATGGTTTTTGCTAACCATGGTAATTTCAAAAACCGTGGTAAGGCTCGTACCCGTTACATGCCTGCTGAAATGGGTGGGGCGGAAGCTTTCATCAAGATCTATGAAGAAACCCTAGCTATGGTAAAAGAAGTAGAACACCTAACTATTAATCCGGCTGATTATGCTTATGAAATTACAAAAACTGGTAAACGTGATGATTCTGTGGAAAACTATCGTATTCACCGTCAAAAACAAGATGGTTTATACTATGTAGAATACCATCCGGCAGGTGGCGATGCGAACGTTGAACACTTGCTGGCGGCCCTTGACTATGCGGTGACACTTGATCAAGTTGAAGCACGTATTGCGCCAGACCAAGCATTGTTCTTCATCAATCTCACCGCTGATGAAGCACGCAAAATTGCGGAATTAACTGATGATAGTGCTAAAAATGATTTCCGCCGTTCCGTATCTTGCGTTGGTTCTACTATATGTCAGATTGGAATGCAAGACTCTAACGGTCTTTTGAAAGATATCTTCGCACACCTTGAAGAAAAGGGCATAGATACAAGAAAACTACCTCGTTTACATATATCTGGTTGCCCACACTCCTGTGGTACACACCAAATCGGTGAAATTGGTTTCCATGGTGCTGTAAAATTAGTAGATAAGAAACCTATGGTAGCATTTATCCTTGTAGATGGTGGCTCAGAACACATGGGCTCTGAAAACTTCGGTAAAATGGCCGGTAATATTGTAGCTACAAAAATTCCAGAATTTTTGGAATCTTTGGCAAATATTCTAAACCAATCCGCAGAACCAGACTTTGGGACATGGAGAATGACACACAAAGCGCAATACATGGAGCTTATAAAAGCATTTGAGTAAATGTGTGTTCCGCTTGTGATGGGGCCCTAGCATATAAGTAGTTTCTACGTCGATTGCTATGGGGCCCCATTTCATTGCGACAACTTAATTAAAAATAAAACTGGGTACCTCTTTGCTCCGTCCTTCGTAAAGTCGCTGCATAGGGAACTCTTTTTATTATTTGATCGTCTGCTATTAACCAGTCCCATCACAAGCTACATTCGATATTTACTCAATATGCTTTTATAATTAGAGGAGCGGAGAGGCGAGAGCGGCTAAGTAGTTTTGACTGAATTTGCATCAAGACAAGCCAGTAGATTAGCCTCTGGCTAGTCCTTCCCATACGGTGGGCATGGCGCCACTACTATAAAGTTTATTATAATGTGTAAAATGATAGTGTTGTCTATGATTTATTTCAAGGTGTAATTGTAATGACTCTACATAAGTATTAGCTAGATTATTTACGCTTTTGGATGGGGCATCTTTATAAATACAGTGATAAAAAAGTAAGAATACGCTTGTGCAGCGACTTTG
The DNA here is from genome assembly GCF_002005185.1 of Veillonella parvula. GTDB lineage: Bacteria > Bacillota > Negativicutes > Veillonellales > Veillonellaceae > Veillonella > Veillonella parvula_M. The sequence goes on along the minus strand of NZ_CP019721.1, from coordinate 349,875 downwards.
CGAAGAACGGAGCAAGCAAGCGTATTCTTACTTTTTTTACCAAGTTGTATTAACGAAACGAGGCCCCATCCAAAAGGCAAATATAGGAACAGGGATTAGCTCCATTACAATTAGAATAATTGTTTAAAACTAGATATGACTTGATTTTGTATGTTATAATAGGCTTTATAGTAGTATTTGGAGGATATTCAGATGTTATTTACCGTCAATACAGAAGTCTGTACACGATGCGGCCTTTGCGTTGCTGACTGTCCGACCGGATTGCTGGTGATGTCCGATGCTGGACCTGTAACTGGCAGGGGAGGTTGTATCTCCTGTGGGCATTGTATTTCCGTATGCCCAACGCTTGCTCTCGATAGCGATATGACACCGCGTAAGGAGCAAATCGATATTACAAAGGAACCTAAGTTAACGCCTGAGCAAGCTGAACTATTTATGCGTAGTCGCCGCTCTATTCGTAACTATCAAAATAAACCAGTCCCTGTAGAGCTCATTCGCAAAGTGCTAAACGTTGCAAGAATGGCGCCAACAGCAACTAACACACAAGGTATTTCGTATATAGTAATCCGAGATAAACAAACGTTGCGCCGTATTGCTGATCTCGTTCTAGAGTGGATGCATTTAGCTGCAAAAACAGTGCCAATTATGCGCCTTTATGCTCGTGCGGCTCAAGCAGAAGTAGATAAAGGCAAGGAGTATATTTTGCGCGATGCACCGGCTCTCGTAGTGGCTATCGGCTCTAAAAAGGATATTCACCGTACCCATGATAGTGGTCACTCTTGCTTGTCTTATGCTGAGCTATATGCGCCGACTTTAGGCCTTGGTACTTGTTGGGCAGGCTTTTTTGAACATGCTGGAGAAGCTGAATACCAACCATTATTAGATGAATTAGGTGTACCTGATGATAAAATTGTAGCTGGTGGCATTCTTATGGGATATCCTAAAGTACGATATCGCAATATTGTAGAGCGTCAACCATTAGATGTTACATTTGATACAGAAGAGTAAAAAAGAGATGCCCCAATGATTGTAATCATTGGGGTATCTCTTTTTAGTTATATAGTGACGATATAAACTTTATTAATTGGCAGTTGTAATAGTGCCTTTGAATGTTTCGTCGATGTATTGTTTAATAGCATCAGATTTGTAAATATCTGCAATTTTTTTGTATGTTTCGTTGTCTTTGTCTTCACTACGAACTGCAAGTACGATAACTGTTAGTGGTTCATCTTTAGATTCGAAGAAGAAACCTTGTTTTTCTACACTAAGACCAGCACTTTGCACATAGTTCATTGGAATAACTGCAATTGTTACATCATCTAGACTACGAGGTAATTGAGCTGCTTCTAGTTCTTGAATCTTTATATTCTTCGGGTTAGATGTGATATCTGCAACTGTTGCTTTGAAGCCGACACCATCTTTTAACGTAATTAATCCAGCTTTAGCTAATAATGCTAATGCACGACCACCATTAGTAGGGTCATTTGGGATAGAAACAGTAGCGCCTTCAGGTACATCTTGTACGCTGTGTACACTATTACTATATAAGCCCATACGCACCAAAATTGTTTTACCGATTGCTACTAAGTTGGAACCATTTTGTTTGTTAAAGTTTTCCATAAATGGTACATGTTGATAAGCATTCAGTTGAATATCGCCATCTGCAAGGGCTTTATCAGGTGTTACATAGTCTGAGAATTCAACTACTTTAAGATCGATTCCTTGTTTTTTAGCTTCTTTTGCTACAGCTTCAGCTACTTGTGCATGAGGACCAGATGTAGCACCTATTTTGATTTCTTTTTGTGTTTGTGTTGATTGATTTGATGTACTACCACAACCAGCGATAGCAAATGCAAGAGCACCGATAAGTAATGGTGCTAACAATGTTTTTAATTTCATATAATCATCCCTTTCAAGTCTTATAATGGTTATATCCTATCATGGATGAAGGGGATTTGTATATGATAAAAGCATATCAGTTAGCTATAGATTAAAACTATGGTGAAATTCTAGCTCATTTATAATACAATTCAATATAATATATTGATTAATGTGTTATATTGAATGTGTGATCGCTAGGTAGTAAATTTATATTTTAAATATTTTTGTATAATTCTAATATGGATTCATATATCTATATGTCGGATATATAGAATTTCATTTAAAGAACCCAGTAGGCATCGATGCTTACTGGGTTCTTCGTTTTATAAATCGGCTAAAATTCTTTAAAATTTAATCAGTTGCTCAACCGTTGCTCAACCTTCATGCCTTTTGATAACATCCTTCACAGATAATATCGCCTCGCCATGCGGTATTTGGTTAACAACGGATATCAATTCATCGACGTCTCTATGAATATACACCTGATTCGTAACATCTTTATGCGAATGCCCCATTAGCGTTTTTGTCATAGCATCAGACATGCCTATCTGTGTAAGAAGAGTGGCGAATGTATGTCTCCCGTCATGGGGCAAATGCCCTGGTACTTTCATTTTTAAATACCGGCTGAGCGCCATTTGTATGTTTTTAGGCGTGGATGTCGGAAGCATATACTCTCCGTGCTCGAATCGACTCGCGCTGTACCATTTTCTTATAAATGGCATAATACAATTGGCTATCGGTATGATGCGGTTTTTACTCGCATCCGTTTTAATACCGCCAATCATATAGCGTTCCTTTATATGCACATCAGCAAATTTTATTGACTTAATTTCGCCAGGTCGCATGCCTGTGTATATTAAGCATAACATGATTCTTGCATATTCATCTGTATTCGATAATTGCCATAAATCATAAATCTCTGCCGGTAAAAATGGCTTATGTAAAGTTGACTTTTCTTTTGCGGGCAACGTGACTAGGCTAGCGTAGTTTTTGTCAACAATGTCATTTCGTATGGCTGCCAGAAAACATCCGTTCATGGCTGTTTTAATCTGTGCTAACGCAGGCCCGCTCATGTGGCTATGATCATCAATAATTGCTTGTAGATGGGCTAATCTAATATTTTTAATTGGGATATTCATAAGATGTAGCATTTTCTTTTTATTGTGAGGGTAACCGCCTTTGTCTAGTTGTATCCCTTTGCGCATCTTATCTTCAATCATCCATTCCCAACATTGGCCAAAGGTCGTATCCTTGGTCTCGTATTGCGGGGCGTTAGCGTCATAAGCAGATAGTGCATTATATGCCTCTTTTTGCGTTGCAAAGGTTCCTATCGATTTTCGCAAGGGTTTACCCTCGGAGTCATATCCAAGGGTCACCACGGCTCTATATGGGCGCCGTAGAGGCTTGTGTTTCATCTTATATACGGTTCCAGTACCATTGGCTCGTTTCATGGCCATAATTACATACCTCCTATAACTAAGCCCCTATCTGAGTAGTATCGGATAGGGGCTTTACGTTTATTAATCATTTGTCTTATAGACTAATTTATTTTCTTTATCCATAAGTTCTGCTAATTTATCAGTGGTAATAGGTATTTCAATTTTATCGCCATTTCCATTAATAAATTTAATAGTATACGGTGGGTTCATAATTATTTGTTTAGGTATTGCATAGTAGACAAGGGCATAGCTATGCGGCATCATATCATAGATTTTGGTATCCATCGCTACTGGGATTATATACTGATTGTCCTTTTCTATAAGTAATCGTTGTGATGGTAGTTGAGGCATTACCGTGCCCGCTAATGGATTCTTTAGATGAAGTGCATATGTAGCTATGTATACATAATCATTACTGTTTAGTATGGCTTTCTTAAAAGATTCGTCTGGAAAAATCAGACGATCGTCTTTGGAATATGATACATATTTAGTGATTGTAGCTGGGGTAATTAATACCGCGGCGCCACCAGCTCCACTCCGAAGTTCAACTCCATAATTAATTGGGCTTTCAAGTTTACGATCAGTTTTATAATTTTGCCAGGTGCTCCAGATTTTATCATACGTTTCTGGGGTTACATCAATAAATTGTGCAAATGAAGAACTAGCAACTGTTGCAAATAATGCCGCGATAGATAAAATTTTATAGAATTTCATTGTTTATCTCCCTTAGTAATCTCCCTTATTAATCTCTTACAAAGTCACATTGTACATAACAACCTTACCAATCAGGTATAAGTCATCTGTATTCTCGTAACTAAATATGATGTCCCGAAATGCCATATCCGAGCTATCAGGTTTAAATACAAATTCTTTATGTTGTTTATCATTGTAGAATCTTTTAACTGTATAATCCCCTCCATTCTTAATAACTACAATATCTCCGTCATGGATATCTGGCAGTTCTATATTTCTTAATACGGCGATAATAGCACCATTTTGGATAACATTATTCATGCTTTCACCGTTAATCGACATAAGTATAATATTCTTATTGCCTGCGTAACGACCCATCATGAAGTCTGGGATAGATATAGTAGGCATGAAGTTAATGGCGTCTATCGTGGTCAACGCGCCCGCTGATACAGATGCAGGTACGTATTTGTAAGTACTGATAGGCATATCCGTTATATTATTGTCAGACTCTTCACCTAGTAATTCCATAATATTGACACGGAGTATATCGGCTAGTTCGTATAATTTACCTACAGGCGGCTCGGCCATACCTGTTTCCCATTTTTGTATAGTTGTAAAGGATTTATATCCTAGCTTTTTTGCTATATCTTCTTGTGATAGATCACGAAGTCGTCTAAATCGTCTAATATTATCTGAAAGCCTCATCTCTTCCTCCTTAATCTCTCTCCCAAACTATATTTAAATTATAGTATATATTTGACTTAAATTCAAATGAATTTAATATTTTTTTGTAAAAACTTGAAAAAAATTCAAATTAACGCTTGACCTTGAATTTAATTCATGTTAAGATGATGTCACAAAAGGAGGTGATATTAATGCCCGAGAAATTTTATTTAGCTGAATTAAGGGCAAGAAAGGGTCTCACACAAGCCCAAGTAGCCGCGGATTTAGGTGTATCTTTACCGACCTATGGCGCGTGGGAAAAGGATATCTCCAACGTGGCTATAAGTAAAGTTGTAGCAGTGGCTGCATACTTTGGGTGTACCGTAGACCAAATTTTTTTGACCAGAAACTTGAATTAAAATCAAGTAAAGGAGGGGCAGTAAATGACAGACATGGAAATTCTGTATAACTCCTATCGTGATAGCGGGTTACAGACCAACGAGGAAATGGAAAATTTACTCGGATGGCCGAACGGTAAGATTAGAACTATGAAAGCCCGGCTAAAGGCAAGAGGACTTATTGATTATGATTTCGGTAAGCCGGTTACGATTTTAAAGCCGTATCGAGAAGATGTGGAAAAGCCAGAAAGCTTCAAAGCAGCTATATACCGAGAGATGCTAGAAGTTTACATGGATGATTTCCGTAATCAAGATACTTTTAAAGATCGTTTACAAGTAGGCCAAGAAATCAGAATGATTTTGAAGGCTATATGAAAAGGAGGGGCAGTGCACATGATTAGAAAAGTGATTTCAGTCGCCCAAATGTCGACTGTGCTCGGTGTTAGCCTAACAGCTATCCGGGAGGGCATCGCAAGAGACCGATTCCCGTTCGCATACGCCTGGCAGTCACCAGGTAAGAAATCCCGTAGCTTTGTCATCGATAAAGAGGGGTTTAGAACATTCCTTGTTCATTCGCTAGGTTGGGATGTGAAAGTAGTTGATGCGGAGTTTAAATCCGCAGGAATTCATTAGGAGGAATTAATCATGACATGGATTGACGCAGGAATGCATTTGAGCTTAGTTGCAGCAGCAGTAGCATCTATTTTATCAATGGTGACGATATAAAGGAGATCAATTTATGGGTTATATGTTAACTGGCACGTTTTTAGTCGCAGGTTCTATGGGAGCCTTAGAACTCGACCAAATTGGATGGGAACAGTTCATATTGCAATCGTTAATCGGACTGGTTATATCTCTATACGGATTTAAAAAAGATATGGCAGAAGTTGACGCAGAAGAGCAGGAAGATGTCACATACATCCCAAGAGTGAGAACTCACGGTGATTATTGTAAAAACCCTTATTACAACTAAAAGGAGACAGAAAATGACAAAACCTTATATCAGTAAACAAAAAGTAAGGGACTTCGTATCTCGTGTCAGTTGTGACAAAACCGATGCGATTGAAAATGAATACGAAGCTCTATTGACTAAAGAAATTAAGTCGCTAGATGCTTTTAAACGTCTGGAAGAAGCTTTATCTGAAGCCCGGAAATCGGCTATGGAAATTAAGCGAGCAGGGTTTGGTGATAGCGTTTTGTATAGTATGCCGGCTTCGGAATTTTTAATCGATCGTATGATTAGTCGATGTAAAAGTTGCTATGATAAGCCGCCAAAAGAATGGGCTGCTATTTGTGAACTCTTAAAGCCGTTCGCGGAACGACTATCAAAAGTACGCAACGCCAGACAAAGCGCTTACAGAATTATTGATGAAGCACAAACAGGTAGAGCTGCTGCGGATGCGTTAAAAGAAGCAGGCTTAGATTATTACACATGGGAAGCTAGAAAGCCTGAGATGGTGCTTGATTTAAGCGCGTTGAAAGGTGGTGATTAAATTGCGAAATTGTAGTACCTGTCCAAAGCGAGATTATTGCATTCCTGATGAATGTGAGGATTTGGGCATAAAAAATGAGCCTGATGATGCGGCAACATCAACAAGCTCAAATTAGAAAAATATCCATTTAAAGTATACCACAGAAAGGACATATTATGGAATTCTTATTAGTTACTTACGATACTAGCGATTATTACTGGCCAAATAATACGCCAGCTCATGACTATGATGAATTTTGGTTTAGATATTACGAATCCGATACAAACGTTCCAATCGATAATATTGGTGTTGGTGATTGGGTGGTTGTTAAATCAAGAAACGGCTTAGGCATTGCTCGTGTTTTGAAAAAGGCAAAAGACCTTGATACTGTTCGGATGCAAGGTTTCAAAGGAAATGTAGTTAAACAGGTCATTGCAGTTATCGATACTTCTAAATGCGATAAACGTGAAAGTGATCGAGCTAAATTGGAGGACATAGAAAAGAAACTCGAACAAAAGGCTAAGAACGCTGAGCGCTTGACCATGTATCGGTTACTTGCAAAAGATAATCCGGAATTCTCAGCGTTACTTACTGAGTATGAATCTGTAAAGGCGTCTGTCGATGAATTATAACGCTTTCATCAACCTCAAGTCTAAAATGTCAGAATCTCACGGATTTGATATTGATACAGGTATGCTAAACAAACACCTATTTGATTTTCAACGAGATATCGTTAAGTGGGCCTTGGCAAAAGGTAAAGCCGCCATATTTGCGGATTGTGGATTAGGTAAAACTTTAATGCAGCTGTCCTGGGCGTATGAGATTTATTTACATACAGGTGGATCAGTACTCATATTAGCACCGCTAGCTGTGGCCGCTCAAACACAATCCGAGGGTGAACGTTTCGATATTCCTGTGACTATATGCGAATCCGATGATGACATTGTACCAGGCGTTAATATTACGAATTACGAGAAATTGGGCCGATTTAATACCGATAATCTGATAGGTGTCGTGCTTGATGAATCGAGTATCCTAAAGTCATTTACTGGTAAAGTACGTACAGATTTAATAAATCGATTCAGTAATACACCATATCGCTTGGCATGTACGGCAACACCTGCACCAAATGACTATATGGAGCTTGGCAATCATGCGGAGTTCCTCGGCATTATGAGCCGTAATGAGATGCTATCTATGTATTTCACGCACGATGGTAGTGATACTGCTAAATGGCGATTAAAAGGCCATGCAGAGAATACCTTTTGGGAGTGGATGGCGTCATGGGCAGTAGTGCTAGATAATCCGGCATCCCTAGGTTATGAAGATGATGGCTATGAATTGCCTGAGTTACATGTACATGAAATCGTCGTTGATAAAACTGGTGAAGATGTTCCTACTTTATCATTACTAGAACGCCGCAGGGCTCGCAAAGCATCTCTTGAATCAAGATGTAGAGCAGCAGCTGATTTAGTCAATGCATCTAATGAGCAATGGCTAGTGTGGTGCGACCTTAATGATGAATCGACTACTTTGAAAGAAATGATTGATCTCGCAGAGGACGTCAAAGGTAGTGATAAGGCGACTCGAAAGCAGGGCATGATGTTAGGTTTTGGTTCTGGATTCCTAAAATGTTTGGTAACAAAGCCAAGTATCGCCGGATTCGGAATGAACTGGCAAAACTGCCACAATATGATATTTGTTGGGCTATCCGATAGTTATGAACAGTATTATCAAGCACTTCGCCGATGCTGGCGATTTGGCCAGAAGCATGAGGTGAACGCATATATCGTAATCTCCGAAAAGGAGGGCGCGGTTAAAGCAAACATCGAACGTAAGGAAGCGGATGCTATAAAAATGAGGGACGCTATGATTGCGCTTACTCGTGACGCTGTTCGTACTGAATTATCTAAAACTAGACGGGAATCAACGGAATACAATCCGTGTGTGCCGATGGTGTTACCTAACTGGGCAGAAATGAGGGCTGTTATATGACTAAAATTTACATAAGCCATCCATTCGGGGGATTGGCTAAAAATAAAAAGAATGCTGACTCTGTATTAAAGTGGCTGCAGGACAATATGGGCGTATTTCCAATAAAAGAACCTTTTGGTAGTGATACCCATAACATATTCCTATCACCCATACATATATTGGGGCATTTGTACGATAAGGTCGATTATGATACCGGCATAGACTGGTGCATTGACCTTCTAAGTGGCTGCGATGCAATCGTAATGTGCAACGGCTGGGAGAACTCAACCGGGTGCAACTTGGAATTAGCTTATGCTAAGGGGCATAACATAAGAGTCATCCACATCAATGAGTTAAAAGCAGCCAAATTAACTAAATTAGCTGTTGACGCAGGCATGAATATAGCTATAGCCTCCCTTGCTGGAGTCGCAATGCTGCAAGCGCTAAATAAGAAATCAAAGGAGGACCTACAACATGAACGTGCTAAATCAGTTAATTGAGTCCCGATTTGCAATCTATAATGGTGACTCAGTAGAAGTGCTGAAAGGGCTACCTGATGATAGCGTTCATTACTCTATATTCAGCCCTCCATTTAGTAGCTTGTATGTTTACTCTAATTCTGATAGGGATATGGGCAACTCATCTACTGATATCGAGTTTTGGCAACATTTCAAGTATTTAATCGCAGAACTATACCGTGTAATAATGCCAGGGCGATTAGTATCGGTCCATTGTATGGATTTGCCACTCACAAAATCTAGGGACGGTGTTATCGGAATGAAAGATTTTCCTGGTGACATTATTCGAGCCTTCCAGGATGCTGGATTCGTGATGCATTCCCGAGTCACGATTTGGAAAGATCCTCTCATTGAGGCTACTCGGACAAAAGCGCTAGGGCTTTTACACAAGCAAATTGTAAAAGATTCTGCCATGTGTAGAATGGGGGCGCCTGATTACATCGTGACATTGCGTAAACCTGGTGACAATCCGGAGCCCATCGCGCATCCAGAGGGGTTTATCCAGTTCTTCGGTCAAGAGGAACCTGAGGGAATCAAAGGAATTGAAAGACCTGCGCCCAATCCAGTTTTGTTTGATAAAAAGCAAAAATATAATACAGAGCCTATATATAGCCATCAAGTATGGCGCCGATATGCTAATCCTGTATGGGCCGATATCCGCCAAACGCATACGCTGAATTATAAAGCAGCTCGTGACAATAAGGACGAACGTCATATTTGCCCGCTGCAGCTAGATACTGTGGCTCGATGCATAGAATTGTGGAGTAATCCAAATGATATCGTACTTGATCCATTTGCTGGTATTGGTACGGTCCCAGTTATGGCACTTCGTATGGGCCGTAGGGCTTTAGGTTTTGAGTTAAAAGAATCGTATTACAACCAATCAATTATTAATATTCAGGAGGAGTTAAAGAATGATTAAAGTTGAAGTTCAAGGAGTTAATGTACTAGATGTATATAATCAGCTAAAAGCTGTGTTAAATCAATTCAAAAGTTTTGTAGATAGCGATAGAGCAATGGATGATAAAGCCCCTGGCATGGTAGATACAGTGGTATCTACAGTAGCAGCACCGTCCGTGTGCGTATCTAATTTAGCTCCGCAAGATACAAATCAAGGTGTACCTACTACAACAGTAGCTGTGCAACCAAACTCGGTATCCATGACGGTACCTAATGCAGCTGTACAAGTTACTCCTACTCAAGTAGCCGTTACAGCACCAACTATCAACGTGGCAACTGATGCCCCGGTACAAACAGTTACTGCACCTGTGCAAACACCTGTTACTGCTCCGGTATCTCAAGAAGTTAAGAAGTATACATTGCCTGAAATTCAAGCGGCGCTTGCACCATTACTTGACGCAGGGAAGGCTGTAGAATTGCAACAATTAATGACACAATTCGGTGTTCAATACTTGGGTCAAGTACCTGAGGAGAGATACCCTGAATTAGTAAATGCAATTAGAGGATTGGGGGCAAGAATCTAATGGCACCTCGATCACATGCATTATTAAACGCATCGGGGTCACACCGGTGGCTGCATTGTACAGCCGCCCCTCTCCTAGAGGAGAACTTTCCCGATAGTACATCTGTGTATGCAAAGGAAGGAACCCTGGCGCATGAACTGTGTGAGTTAAAACTACAGAAGTATACCACGGCCATGGCTAAATCCACATACACTCGCAAATTCAACAAAATCAAAAAGGATGAATTGTGGCAACCAGAAATGGACGATACCTCGGAAACATACCTTGAATATGTCAAAGGTGTTATGTTAGGTTGCACGGCAACTCCAGTAGTAGCCATTGAAAAACGCGTTGATTTTAGTCGTTATGTACCCGATGGATTCGGCACGGCTGACTGTATCATCTTATCTGGGGATACCTTGCACATTGTTGATTATAAGCACGGAAAAGGGGTAGTCGTTGATGCGGAACACAATCCGCAAATGATGTTATACGCCCTCGGTGCGATTGACGCATATAGCTTACTCTATATGTTCAATACGGTCAAAATGACTATCGTGCAGCCTCGTGTTAATAATATCAGCGAATGGGAAATCCCTACGGCAGAATTACTGGATTGGGGTAATACATTTGTCAAACCTCGCGCAGATGAGGCTATGTCTGGTAACGGTAAATTTGAACCCGGTGACTGGTGCAGATTCTGCAGGGCTAAGCAGCAATGTAAAGCCCGATATGAGGCAAATGACTCATTGCACAGTGCGCTAGTTTCTAATCATGATCCTCGGCTTATCTCGATGACAGAACTCGGCGAATATCTTCGTCGAGGTAAAGACGTCGCTGCTTGGCTCGAAGACATGAAAGACTACGCACTCACCGAATCCCTTAACGGAGTGACAGTCCCTGGCTGGAAAGCTGTAGAGGGTCGTGGTAGTCGAGCCTTTCAAGACACTGATGCTGCTATTGATACTTTAATCAAGGCTGGTATCGATGAAAGCATTCTGTATGAACGTAAGACATTAACATTGGCACAGATGGAAAAGACCATCGGTAAAACCCAATTTAATGATATGGTAGGCGACATGATAGTTAAGAAAGCAGGCAAGCCTACCCTAGTTGAGGAATCCGATAAGCGCCCTCGGATTACCAATCAACCTACTGCGGCGCAAATTTTTAATATATCTAATGATAATAATGGAGGTAATTAATTATGTCATTCGTTCCACAACCAACTGAAGTATTATTGCAAAATGTTCGTGTATCCTATTGCCATCTATTAGAACCTTGGGCCAACTCCACACAGCCTGGTGCTAAACCTAGATATTCAGCTACTATTCTATTACCTAAAACTGATGTAGCTCAACACCAAGCTCTCATGAATGCTATCGAAGCTGCTATCCAATCAGCTCGTACTAAATTCGGCGCACGTGTTCCAGCACAGCCAAAAACACCAATTCATGACGGTGATGGTTACACACAATCTGGTAAGGAGTTTGGTCCTGAATGTAAAGGCCATTGGGTATTTACAGCAGCACAAGATGCTAGCTATAAAGTTGAAGTAGTGGATCTTCAAGGTAATCCTCTCACAAATCCTACGCAAGTATACTCCGGCATGTATGTCAATGTACTCGTTCGATTCTTCTTCTACTCCAATCAATCCACTGGTATTGGATGTGGTTTGGGCCCTGTTCAAAAAGTACGCGATGGTGAAGCGTTGGGCAGTATGCCTGTTGCAGCATCCTCTGTATTTGGTGCACCTCAAGGTAGTGCGGCTAATGTTTATACCGGTGCTCCAGTAGCAGCAGGTCAACCTGTGCAACAACAAGCCGCTCAACAAGGTTATGTACAACCGGCATATGCTACGACACCTCAGCAATCCGTGCAGCAAGCTCCTGTAGGGATTAACCCTGTAACTGGTCAACCTTACTAATAGGTGCCTGATATGAGGCATCTAAGTATTGATATAGAAACATATTCATCGACCGATATCTCATTCGGAGTGTACAAATATACTGAATCGCCTGATTTCACCATATTACTATTTGCGTATTCCTACGACTTTGGTCCTGTTGAAGTTGTAGATTTAGCGCAGGGAGGAGTAATTCCTGACAGTGTAATTCGTGATTTATTAAACTCAGATGTAATCAAGCACGCTTACAATGCACAATTTGAAATTACGTGTCTAAATCGTGCAGGGTTACTCACATCTGTTGATCAGTGGCAGTGTACGATGATTCACGGTGCCTACTTAGGATATCCTATGGGCCTAGCCTTACTCGGCAAGGCCCTGGGGTTACCTCAGGATAAGAAAAAGGACACATCAGGGAAAGCACTTATCAAGTACTTTTGTACACCATGTAAGCCCACCAAACGAAATGGTGGCCGTACACGTAATCTACCTAGACACGATACGGATAAATGGAATGCTTTTATCGAGTACAACCGCCAGGACGTTGTGACTGAGATGGAATGTTATCACAGATTAGCCTCGTTCCCTGTACCTGATGATACGTGGAAAGATTGGTATCTTGATATCCAAATCAATAGTAGAGGGGTACGCATTGACCATGAATTGGTTGAGGGTGCCTTATACGTTGATGAGGAAAATCGAGAAATGTTGATGAATGAGGCTTATCGAATTACAGGACTTAGCAACCCTAACAGCCGGAATCAATTACTTGATTGGCTAAACAATAATACTAATGTCAGTCTTGAAAAGTTAACTAAGGACACTGTGGCCGATGCTCTGACGGATGCGGATGACGTTGCCACAAAAGTGCTTATGATTCGTAAAAAGCTAGCTAAGTCATCTGTATCTAAATATACGATGACTGATAGTGCCATGGGCGCTGATCTTCGACTCAGGGGAACATTGCAGTTCTATGGTGCCAACCGTACCGGACGCTGGGCGGGTCGTCTTATCCAGGTGCAGAACCTGCCGAGAAATTACATCGAGAACCTCGACACGGCTCGGCATCTCGTTAAAACCAAAAACCGTCAAGGGTTAGAACTTCTATATGGCGATGTATCGGATACGCTATCTCAATTAATTCGTACCTCAATTATTGCTGAAAAGGACAATACATTATGTGTGGCCGACTTCTCAGCCATTGAGGCTCGTGTTATTGCTTGGTTATCGGGAGAACATTGGCGGCAACGTGTATTCGCTGAGGGCGGAGACATATACTGTGCTTCCGCATCATCGATGTTTGGTGTTCCCGTTGTTAAGCATGGCGAGAATGGTCATCTTAGACAAAAAGGTAAAGTCGCTGAATTGGCACTCGGCTATCAAGGCGGAGTGAATGCATTAAAAGCCATGGGAGCTCTTGATATGGGACTTCATGAGGAGGAATTACCTGAAATCGTAAATTTATGGCGCAACGCATCGCCTAGAATAAGAGATTTATGGTATGCCGTTGAGAATGCGGCCGTGTACACCGTTACTACCGGGAATCCTATAGGCCTTGACCACGGCATTATGTTCCGTTTGGAAATCGATCCAATATACGGTTACCGTTATATGACGATTGAGTTACCGAGTGGACGTAAGCTATTTTATCCTAGCCCAAGCATTAAGCAGAATGCATTCGGTAAGGATGCTGTACATTTTAAGACTAAGGTAAATGCTGCATGGGTTACTGAAAGCACCTATGGAGGCAAATTAGTCGAAAACATCACACAAGCAGTCGCTCGCGATTGTTTAGCGTTAACGTTACGCCGATTGGAGGATGCTGGATATCAAATTATCATGCACATTCATGATGAGGCTGTACTTGAAATCAACAAGGAGAATGCAGAATCTACGTTAAATGATGTTAATGCTATATTCTCAATCGCCATACCTTGGGCAGACGGGCTGCTATTATCATCCGCAGGATTTACTAATGACTATTATATGAAAGATTAGGAGGGGATACACTTGCAAAACGATAAACTGATTACCATCAGTATCGGTGCGAGTCGCACATCAAAGCAATGGACCCGTACGGAGATGATGTGGTCCGAGTTTTGTGAACGCCTCAAAATCCCCGTTCGTACAACAGAAACCGTGGACGAATACCACAGATTGCCAAAATCTGAGAAAAGCAAGCTAAAGGACATAGGTGGCTTTGTTGGTGGTACGTTAAACGGTCTGCAGCGTAAAGCTATTAACGTGTCTGGGCGTGATTTGATTACTCTTGATATGGATGCCATATCGCCTGGGGAAACTGAGAACGTCGCTCGCACGATTGACAGCCTAGGCATGGCTTATGTCATATACTCAACCCGTTCTCATACGGTGCACCGTCCGCGGTTACGTGTTATCGTCCCTACTGATAGAACGATGACACCTGATGAGTATGAGCCTATTGCTCGTAAGCTAGCGGAGCTCATCGGCATTGGTATGATGGATGGAACTACGTTCGAAGCTTCTCGGCTCATGTATTGGCCATCATGCCCGAACGATGCGCAATATGTATATTACGTAGGCGATAAGGCATTCTTATCTGCTGACGGTATGCTCGGCCAATACACTGATTGGCGAGATGTGCGTTCTTGGCCACAAGTACCGGGTAAGGAAGCATCTCAGCATGAAAAGCAGCTACTTGCAAAGCAAGCTGATCCGAGAGAAAAACCAGGTATCGTAGGTGCCTTTTGTCGAATATATGGTATCCGTGAGGCGATTGATAAATTCATACCTCATGCATATGTCGATGTTGACGGCAGCGAGGACCGCTTAACGTTCGTTACTGGCTCAACAGTAGCCGGGGCGGTTATATATGATGACGATACATTCCTGTTCAGTCACCATAATACTGACCCGTGTAGTGGTCAATTAGTTAATGCCTTTGACCTTATTCGGCTGCATAAGTTCCACAGCTTAGACGAGACTGCTAAGGATGGGACACCTGGGCATAAGCTACCATCTTACATGGCTATGTCTAAACTAGCTATGCAAGATACGGTAGTCGTTAACGAACTCAACATGGCCCGTGCCCGAGAATCGGCATCAAATGTATTTGCTGATATTATCACGGATGTATCGGCTCACGCTGAGACATCCGACCTCGACCCTAATGCGTTAACGAACGTCGACTGGATGAAAAGTTCGACTTTAAAGTACGACGAGAATGGTCGACCTAAGAACACACTAGATAATATGCTTAAAATCATGCACCATGATCCGGCGCTTGTCGGTAGACTTGCCTATGATAGATTTGGTTCGAGATACGTGGCAAAAGGGGCCCTACCATGGAACCCAACACCAGGACTTCGCATATGGACAGACGCAGATGATGCAGGCTTACGGTGGTACCTAGAAAATAAATATGATATCACCGGTAAAGATAAAATCATGGATGCCCTCATTATGTGCGCTGAGCAAAATGGATTTAATGAAGTACTAGATTACCTTAACGGGTTATCCTGGGACGGCATTGCCCGATTAGATACCATATTCATCGACTACTTAGGGGCTGAGGATAATGTATATACCCGTGCAGCCGCTAGGAAGTCATTTACAGCGGCAGTAGCGCGAGCGTTTGAGCCTGGATGCAAGTATGACACGATGCCAATTCTTATTGGCGGTCAGGGTATTGGTAAAAGTACTCTTATCCGCACAATGGGCAAGAAGTGGTACGCTGACGGATTAAATACCTTTGAGGGTAAGGAAGCTGCAGAAGGCATTCAAGGTAAATGGATTATAGAAGCTGGTGAAATGGCTGGGTATTCGAGGGCTGAAGAAAATGCATCCAAGCAATTCCTAAGCCGTCAAGTAGATGTATTTCGTCAAGCCTATGGCCGACGTACGCAAGAGTATCCACGGCAGTGTGTGTTCTTTGGTAGCACGAATCAATATGAATTCCTAAAGGATATTACAGGCAATCGCCGATTTTGGCCTATTGATCTTGAGATGACGACTCCACGAAAGAATATATTCGTTAATCTTCCAGGGGAAGTAGACCAGTTATGGGCGGAGGCTTTGTATCGGTATAAAAGCGGGGAAAGCCTCATTATCGAGGATGACCCGAATGTACTAAAACTGGCTGATGCGGCTAGAGAGGCGCATATGGAATCAAACACCAAAGCAGGACTGATTAATGAGTTTTTATTAATTAAGGTACCTTTAAATTGGAATGTGATGAGTCGGAGCGCCAGGAGGACGTATCTTAGCATGAATGCTAAACCTGCCGAGGGTCAAGAGTTAGTATATCGTGACCGTATTTGTGCGGCAGAGGTATGGTGGGAATGTTTCGGTAACGACCCAAGTCGCATGAAGAAAATAGAGACCAGGGAAATTAATCAAATACTGGCGGACTCCCCATATACAATGGGCGGAAGTCAGTTGATGAGATTTGGTGAATATGGGCATCAAAGAGGGTTCAGAATCAACGAGTCAAAACTGAAATTATAGTGTTAACATTCTCAATTAAGCGTTAACATTCTCAGTATTTTTGTTAACATTAGAATGTTAACGAATTCGGAGAATGTTAACGTACTATGTTAACGCATAAAGTCAGTATTTATCTATATTCATATAGGTTGGTTAACATTGTTAACATTATATACTGGTAAATATCAAAACAAAGAGTTTTAAGAAAAAATACGCCCTTTACAGCCTTAATTTGAACCCTCATATACGCGTATGTAAACATGTTAACGTTTAAAAATTTCAGAGGTGAGAAATGTTAGAAAAGGATATCGAGAGAAAATTAGTTGTAGGCGTCAAACGCGCGGGAGGTAAAGCGTATAAGTTTGTATCCCCTGGTAATGTCGGTGTGCCTGATCGTATCGTCATATGGCCGAACGGCGTTATTCATTTCGTAGAGTTGAAGACGTCCAAAGGCGTACTTTCGCGGTTGCAGGGTGTCCAAGCCCGTGAACTTCAAAAGCTAAATCAAAAAGTATTTGTGTTAAAAGGTGATGATGCCGTGTCTGGTTATCTGGAACAATTCACAGAAGAATTCGGGGTGAAATCGTAATGCAGTTTAATCCGCATGCGTATCAACGATATTGTATCGACAAGACCGTTAATCAAGATAAGATAGGGTTATTCCTGGATATGGGTTTAGGGAAAACGATTATCACGTTATCAGCCATATACGAATTGAAGTACTCTAGATTTGCCATCCGTAAAGTGCTAATCATAGCGCCTAAGAAAGTAGCGGAGGCTACATGGCAACGAGAAGCGCGAAAATGGGACGGTGTAGGTATATTAAGGATATCTACTGTATTAGGCAGCTTGAAAAAGCGTATTAAGGCTTTAAACACACCTGCTGACATCTACATCATCAATCGAGAGAATGTAACGTGGTTAGTTGATTACTACAAGAATGTATGGCCGTTTGACATGGTAGTTGTGGATGAATCTAGTTCCTTTAAAAACCACACAGCTAAGCGTTTTAAGTCATTAGCCTATATGCATAACCATATCAAGCGCATGGTGTTGTTAACAGGTACGCCAGCCCCTAACGGATTAATCGACCTATGGGCGCAAGTGTATTTATTAGACCGCGGCGAGTCATTAGGGAAAACGTATACAGGATTTAGAGATTACTATTTCGAGCCCGATCAGAGGTCACGCGAAATGGTGTACTCCTATAAACCTAAATCCGATTCAAATGACAGCATTATGACGGCAATATCTGGGTTATGCATATCCATGAAAGCTGATGACTATTTGGAATTACCTCCAGTAATCAACGATATTAAATATGTGCAGTTAGATGCGAAAGCCAAAAAAGCCTACGAAGATATGGAGCGCACATCTGTATTAGAGTTGATTGAAGCCGACGAAGATATCACAGCTTTGAGTGCAGCAGCATTATCCACAAAGCTACAACAGCTAGCGAACGGTGCTGTATATGATGGCGACAGAAACGTTCACGAGATACATGGTTGTAAAATTGAGGCATTTATGGAACTCGTAGAACAGTTAAACGGAAAGCCTGCATTAGTGTTTTACAACTTTAAACATGACTGTAAACGGTTAAAAGAAGCATTAGCTAAGACTAAATTACGAGTCTGTGAGTTAAAGGGTGCCGATGATGAGATAGCGTGGAATGCTGGAGAGATTGATATTCTATTAGCACATCCGGCTAGTACGGCATACGGGCTTAACTTACAGGACGGTGGTAACCACGTAATATGGTTCGGGTTAAACTGGAGTCTTGAATTATATCAACAAGCTAATAAGCGGTTACATCGCCAAGGTCAAATGGAGAAGGTAATTATCCATCATCTAATATGTGAGGGAACTCGTGATGAGGATATGATGGATGCACTAGCCCAAAAAGACCGAGCACAGGAATATGTGCTGCAAAGCCTAAAAGCAAGAATCGATAAATACAGAAAGGATGATTAATATGGGTCAATTTATAACGGCAGGATTAATCGTAGTAATAGTGTGTTACACGACTATTCAAGTTATAGATATCATTGATAATCGAAAACACAAGACAGTATATGAGCTAACCCCAGGTAGATTGTATGAGAGACCTAATAGACCACCGCCACCACCTATTAAGTTATCAGCTAATGAAACTTTAAAACGTTTGGCAGCTAACGAAAATCTAAAACGATTACAGAATGTATCGAATCAATCAGGATTAACAATAGAGAAAGTTATAGCAGATAAATCTCCTAATCGCATAATTAATCAATGCGATGATATAAACCACCCAAGCCATTATACACAAGGAAATATCGAGGTTATCGATTACATCGAAGACAAGAAACTAGGGTATCGATTGGGTAATGTAGTAAAGTATGTATCCCGAGCTGGTCATAAGGACGATGCTATTAAGGATTTGAAAAAAGCCCGTTGGTATCTAAATCGGGAAATCGCAAAGAGGGAAGAACATGACAAAAGTCGAGCGACTACTAATTAACAAAGGGCACTATCTAGATGACACGTATTATCTTGTCATGGATATAGTTAAGGTTGTAGATAATCTTAAGGATAATGTTGCCGAGAGATTAGATGATGACCTGAGTGATGATGCGTACGCCATGTGTGAGGAGATGTTTACCGCTGTTGAGCAATGCAAAGCAGATATGGTAGAAGCCATCGAGGATATTGTCGAACGTATGGAGGTAAATGATGCAAAAGTGTAGAAGCAGGGCAGATGTGATTGTAGGTGCTGTACAGTCAGATTTAAGTCTTGCCATCATACGAGCCCGGAATAGACAACTGAGATCACCTATGCTATATGATAGAATTCGTGAAAGCGGATACATTGACGGATTACTACGAGCACAGATGATTATCAGTAAATATGGGGACTATCGCATATGATGGATATAGAAGAATTACAAGCTGTCCGTCATACTGAGCAGCGAATGCGTGCGTTAGAGATTCAGCTAGGTGCGATTAACCGAGATTTACATTCAGAAGCTATACAGATATGTGAATCGGGAGATGCTATGCCACGAATCAGTAAGCACTTACAAGAATGTAGGGAGGAGCTGAACAGAGAATGGGATGAATTGATTGATTCTCGAAACAAGGTCAAGCAAGTCATCAACCAAATAACTGACGGACAATACAGAGATGTACTGAATCTCAGATACATTAATGCATTGCCATGGGAGCAGATAGCTGTCGAACTAGGGTATTCGTGGCGACAAGTTCACAGACTTCACAAGAAAGCAATAGCTGAATTTGAAAAGATGGCATAGAATGGCACACTCTTAATTTAATATAATGTAAATGTAGTAGATAGCAGGCAGTGTCTGGCCCGCACAATATGTCTGCCTGCTGCACTGCCCCGGGGTAGACCTTACTTAGTTGAGGTCTACCCTTTTTTATTGAGTATCAATGATAATACCTAATTGAGAAAATAAAAATTTGGAAAAGGTACTCCGAGGGCGAAAAATGGCCGCTGGTCGCCCCCGCGCGATGGTCCTCTCTCTGTGAGAAAAATTTTCCTGTTGAATGTAGAAAGACGAATTTAGAAAGGAGTACACCTATGGCGGACACAAAACCGAGAGTGAAATTTGATGCTGCGGGCAATCTGCTCGTATCAAGCACTCAACTATGTGACCTCTTGCGGGTCACTCCGGAAATTATTTCTCGACATCATAAAGCAGGGATGCCTAAAGCCTCTGTAGGTTGGTGGAATCTCCGGGAAGTCCTCGTGTATTTAGGACAGGCGAAAGGTGATAACGCTAAAAGCAAATCCGCATCAACTCGTAAGTTAGAAGCCGAAGCAGATTATAAAGAAGCAAAGGCCGCGCGTGAAAAGAAAATGCTAGATGTGCTTAATGGCGAATATGTCCCTCGTGCCGATGTGGCGCAGGCATGGGCTAACCGAATATTGGAATTAAAAACATCGTTTACCAAATTAGGTAAGCGTATCGGAAGTGAATTCACGGATCCTGAGGAACGTGCTCGTGTAGAAAAGGTGGTGAATGGCCTTGTCGAAGAATACCTCGAAAGCTACGCACGCGCAGGCGAGTACACGCCGAAAGTCAAAGCCACGGGAAAAGGTAAGTCCAAAGGTTGACTGGTTCCCTGAGGAATTAGAGGCATTCAAGCCACCTGAAAGATACACCGTTTCGGAATGGGCGGATAGGTACAGGGTACTGACTAATATATCTGCTGAACCTGGACGATGGCGTACAGCGCGGACACCTTATCTCAAGGAGCCTATGGACAAATTCACAGACCCTCTCATTGAAAGCATCTCGTTATGTTTCGGAGCGCAGATTGGTAAGACGGAAACTGAGCTTAATATGATTGGATATGCGTTACATCAAACCGTATCTCCAACCATGATGGTTTATCCGACGGATACTATCGCGAAATTCGCTAGTGATAAACGTGTACAGCCAATGATTAGGAGCGTAGAGCCGCTTGCGGATATGTATGACGAAAGCAGTAAGCTACTAGAGTTAGACTTCGTTAACGGGAATTACATGGTGCTCGTAGGAGCGAACTCACCAAGTAGCTTGTCAAGTCGGTCAATTAAGTACTTATTCTTCGATGAAATTGATAAGTACCCAGCTTTCTCCGGTAAGGAAGCGAATCCGATTAAGCTGGCTGAGGAACGTACCAAGACATTCGTTGATAAGAAGATTGTAAGGGTGTCAACTCCTACGATTGAAAGTGGCAATATTTGGCAATCCTATATGGGCGCAAATGAACGTAAGCAGTATTACGTGCCATGTCCGCATTGCGGGGTGTCGCAGACCCTCAAATTCAAACAGATAAAATGGCCGGAAGAACACCATGGCAATGCGGATATGATACGTGATACCGCATATTATGAGTGCGAACATTGTAAGCACCGTATTGATGATAAGCATAAGATGGATATGCTCCGGCAAGGTGAATGGCTGGCGGTGAATGAATCGCAAGTTCGAGTCGTCCGGTCGGTCGCCTATCAGCTATCATCTCTATATTCTCCATGGGTCACCTTCGGGGATGTAGCGTATGAGTTTGTCAAATCAAAAGATACGCCAAGTGAGTTAATGAACTTCATCAATTCATGGCTAGCAGAGCCGTGGAAATCTGCGAAAACTAAAAGCACGCAGAACCTCGTGTTTACGCAATCGGAAGTTCCTCGAGGTGTTGTGCCACAGCATGCGCCACTACTTATCGCCTCTGTCGACGTGCAGCAGGATCATTTCTGGTGGGAGGTTAGAGCCTACGCCCATGGTGTATCAAGCTACTTAGTCGATTATGGTCAAGCAAGTAGTTGGGCAGACTTAACCGAGATACTCATCGATAGAGAATATCCATCAGAGTATGGTGAGGCCCGTAAGATTGTGAGGGCCGGTATCGATAGTGGCTACCGAACAGATGAAGTATATCAGTACTGTGCGCAGTACCCAGAAGTATGCGTGCCAGTTAAAGGTGATTCATCGCACAGTCCTCTAGCGCCGCCTTATAAGATGAGCAGCATCGAGAAGGGCGTCATCGGAGGCATGAAGCTGTACGTAGTGAATACCGATTACTGGAAGGACTTTATATTTGCACGTATGGTACGTCCGGCTAATGAGCCTGGCACAATCCATTTATTTAAGGATTGCCCGGAGGAATATTCGGAACACCTCCGGTCGGAGGAAAAGCAAGAAATCCGAAATGTAAAGACCGGAGCAGTTACAGTGCAATGGAAACCATTAACCAGTCATCCAACAAATCACTTGTTGGATACGTGTGTATACAACGCCATGGTGGCGGACTCGGTAGGTGTTAAATACTTACCCGAATATAATCTGGATACCGATGAGGAGGACGAAGATACGGATGTTGAAGACTTTAATGCAGATAGCCGAGGTTGGTTTAGCTAAGAAGGAGGTGAGACCATGAGCGCAAGAGAAGACTTGGAGCGTATTCGAACGATAATCGAGGAAATCGAGACGAATGGATACGCCGAGATGTCTGTAGGTGGTAAGCGTTTTAAAACGCATGACCTACCGACATTATATGCCCGTGAACGTGAGTTAATGGTTCGCGTTGATGATGAGGAATGTAATAGCACGACATCCTACGTGTCATGGGAACGACGATGAACATACTTGATAAGGTAATAGCTTATTTCAATCCAGAGCGTGCTGCTCGCAGGGCATATTTCCGTAGTTCGCTTGAACGTGGATATGATGCGGCGTCAACAGACCGATTGAGTGGCGACTGGATGCCAGTATTTGGTACAGCTGAACAGGTAGCATCAGGCCAACGTGATTTGATCCGCGGTCGTGCACGTGCAGCAGAACTTAATAGTGACCTCGCTGAAAGTGTTGTATTGGCATTACTACGGAATGTAGTAGGTACCGGAATAAAGCCACAGTGCAAAATTAAGACCCGCGCAGGAAAGCTGAATGAAAGACTCAATAAGAAGATTGAGGAGGCTTGGTCTGACTGGGTGGATAAAGAGAATGCGGATATCAGAGGGATATCTACGTTCTACGAATTGCAGGAAATGGCTCTGCGCCGAATGGTCTATGACGGGGAAATCTTAGTTAATATGACCTCCGAAGGCGCAGATATACCACTATCATTACAGCTTATCGAGGGCGAGAATATCGGAGCCGTATCGGTAAGCGAGAATGGCAACAGTATTGTTAATGGCGTGGAAGTTAATAAATACGGAAGACCAATAGCATATCACGTATTCCAAACAGACCCGTTAGGAATACGGTCATTTAATGAGGCACGATTACCAAGTAATAGGGCTTTCCTGTTACATAAGCCTCGTAGACCTAGTGAACTGCGCGGGGTTAGTATGTTAGCCCTCGTATTAAAGCGTATTCACGACGTAGATGAATACATGGATGCCGACCTTATAGCGGCTCGTGTAGCCGCATGTTTCGGCGCGTTCGTAACAAGTAATACTGGGGGTAACCCGATGGTTGCAAGTAAGATTGACAGTAAAGGCAAAAAAGTCCGCTCGATGGCACCAGGGATTATCCAGCATCTACGTGCCGGTGAATCTATTTCGTTTGCGGAGCCTAAGCGAAATGCAGGAACCGCATCAGAATACTCAGCGACACAAACAAGACGCATAGCGTCAGGTATGGGTCTAAGCGCGGACATAGTGACGCGCAATATTAGTGGTAACTTCTCCGCAGCTCGGCAGAATATGCTGGAGGACCAGCAATCATTCAAGCAGATGCAGCGTTTTATAATTGAGCATTTTTGTATGCCGGTATGGCGGGCTTTCATTGAAGCGTGCTACCTGAAGGGAATTATCCCGGCCAATGACTATGCAGCGAACCCAAAACTTTATAAAAAAGTAGCGTGGTTAGCTCCAGGCTGGTCTTGGATTGACCCTGTTAAGGAAGTTAATGCTAACAAGGAAGCGATTAAGGCAGGACTCACAACGCTCGAGGATGTATGTAGTGCATCAGGTAAGGACTGGGAAGAAGTATTAGAACAGCGGAAGCTGGAACAAGACCGCATTAAGGAATTGGGTGTTGCCCTTGATATGAATGGGGACATAACGAATCTAGCGGATGATAACGCCACTGATATGAAAGGAGATGATAGCTAGTGGGGAAATTTGCAAAGAATCAGCTCTTAGGTAAATATGCCCGAGAGGCGCAAATTACAAACATCGAGGCGAATGATGACCGTACCGTCGAATTGTCCTTTTCCTCTGAAGAACCATATGAAAGATGGTTCGGAACAGAGATATTGTGTCATGACGAAGGATGCGTTAACCTAGACCGATTTAATAACGGTTTAGGAACATTACTATTCAATCACAATCGCAGTGCAGTTGTTGGTCACATCGATAAAGTGTGGATTGAAGATAATCGCGGCAAGGCGATTGTTCGATTCGATGAAGATGATGAATCTGAAAAGATTTATCAAAAAGTGTTAAAAGGCACGTTACAAGGTGTGAGTGTCGGATATGACATAAGTCGATATGAGGAATTAATCGATTTCGATTCTAAAAGCTCCAATGGTCGTTTTACCGGCCCAGGATATGTAATTACAGGCTGGGAACCATTGGAAATTAGTATTGTGTCCGTCCCTGCAGATCCAAGTGTAGGGGTAGGCAGAAGTGTAGATGATAATGAGGAGGAACCTATGAAAGGTGATGCAAAAGCAAAAGGCACTGAGCAAAACGTGCCACAAGTAGTACCGGAAGTACCAGAGTCCGGAGTTAAAGGTTTTAATGCGGATGACGCTAAAAAATTGATTGCAGCAGAACGTGAACGTGTATCCACAATCACTAGCCTATGCCGTGATTTCGAAGTTGACGGTGTAGATGAATTCATCAAATCCGGCAAATCTGTTGCCGAAGTTCGTGAGGCAGTAATGGATGCGTTGCGTGAACGCAATAAACCAGTATCCGTTAAAGTTGGTGAAGCAGATTCTGATAAGTTCCGTATGGCTATGCAAGATGCTTTGATGATGTCTGCAGGCATCCCTGTTGCGAACCCTGCACCAGGCGCAAATGAACTTCGTTCTATGTCCTTGATGGAATTAGCTCGTGAGTCTTTAGTTCGTGAAGGATTAACCGCTAACTATGCTGACCGTTTGGAATTGGCTCGTGAAGCTATCAACTCCACGTCTACCTTCCCAATTGCTTTGTCTAACGTAGCAAATAAGTCCTTGGTACAAGGCTATGAAACTGCACCGACTACATTCGATGCATGGACCGGCAAAGGTAGTAATCGTGATTTCAAACCGGCAAAACGTATTTTACTTTCTGAAACAGCTGAATTGAAACTCGTTCCTGAAGGTGGACAATTCAAGGATTCTAAGTTGGAAGAAGCTGGTAACGACGTTCGTGTATTAACATACGGTCGTACATTCAGCTTAACACGACAAGCTATCATCAATGATGATTTGGGTGTGTTCAAAGATATCGCTTCCAAATTTGGTCGTTCTGCAAAGGATACCATCAACAGCATGGTGTACGGATTGCTAACAGGTAATACCGTATTGAGTGACGGTAAAGCACTATTCGGTACTGACAGAGGCAACTTGGCGGCTACTGGTGCTGAATTAAGTGTTGCCTCCTTATCTGCGGGTGTAGCAGCAATGCGCCGTCAAAAGCATATTGGCGAAAATCGCAATTTGAACATCGCACCTACATATTTGATTATTCCGCCAGAACTCGAAGCATTGGCTTACGAATTGGTTAAATCCACAGTGGACCCAGCTCGTAGCAATGGTACAGTTAACCCATTCGGCGGTCGATTCACTATTGTAGTTGATGCGGCATTAACAGATCCACACGCATGGTATTTAGCAGCTCGTCCTACAGATGTTCAAACTATCGAAGTAACGTACTTGAACGGTGTTGAAACACCTCGATTGGAAACACAAACAGGCTTTAAAGTTGACGGCATTGAGTACAAAGTAGCAATGGATTGCAACGCAACAGCGCTCGACTTCCGTGGCTTGTACAAAAACCCTGGTAAATAATTAGTAATTGATTTAGGAGGTAACTAGATATGGCACAATTCATTCAAGAATTAGATCGTATTGATTTTAAAAATACAGCATCCGATATGATTGCCGTAGGGGACATTGTCCCTGTCGGCAAAATGCACGGCGTGGCAATAACTGATATTGCTCCTGGTGCAATCGGTGCGGTTAAGGTCACAGGATGTTTTACAGTTGATGCAGTTGTGACAGATGCATTTGCAGTAGGTGATGTTGTGTATTTTGATAAAACGCAAAAGCGTGCAACTAAAACAGACACAAATCCAGTATTGGGCATTGCCATTTCTGCAAAATCTGCAAGCGCTAAGACTGTTGATGTAGCTCTTTGGCCTAATGTAGAAAAGTAATGTAAGGGCGGGCATACGCCCGCCTACTTCATAGGAGGTAATGCACTATGAAATTAGGATATAAGCCTAATGCACTGCTTTCTGTATTTGGCGAAAAGATTACCTACAAAGGCCAAGCTATCAAAGCTAGCGTGGAGATTGGCGAATATGATGGCAAAGGTTCCGGATTTGTCGATAAAGCATTAGCTGATAAAGCTCAGATTTGGGTGCGTGCTAAGGATGTTCCCGAACCTCGGTCAAAAGACGAAGTGTATATCAATGGCGAGAAATGGTACGTTGATCATATTTCCAATTTTGACGGTACGATGTATTGCCTTGAAATCGTGCATAACGTGAGGGCGGTGAGACCGTGAGTAATGAACCTATTACGATTACAGACACAGCCACGCCGTATCTGAATTTCATTGCAGAGACTAAACCGGACTGGATGCGTAAGGCATTAAAGTCAACAGGTTGGATGATGCAAAAGGAAATCAAGCAGGGCATTCGGTCAGGTGCACCGGGCGGACGTAAGTATCCTAACTTCATGGCGCCCGCGCGACGTGCTGCATTTGAGTCAGCATTTGGTGCGAAACTTCGGAAAGCTTATCAAAGCGGAGGACGGGCAGAACGGGAAGCCTGGGGCTCGAAATCGCGAAATGCCTTACTTGATATGGGTATTAGCGCCAGGACAATCGGCTACAGTCCTCTCGGTAAGCTATCGAATGCAGTCGGATATCAATATGACAAAGGCAAGCAATCCGTCCGTGTCGGGTGGTTATCAAATTCGGCTAAACGGTTAGGTGAACGTATCGAGGAAGGATACACCAAGCAGATTACGGAGCCTATGCGCAAGAAGTTATTTGCTGCAGGTGTACCGTTACCGAAGGGAAAATCGATGTTCAAAATTCAGCCGCGTCATACTTATGGTCCTATGAAAGCAGCGTTACAGCCTAAGCTTAAACCTTATATCGAGGATAAGATAGGCGACTACGCTATATATGGATCGGTAGCACAATCTGCATCTCGACGTAACTACAAGGTAAGGTGATTTGATGCAACAGACAATTCCACTGACGCGCATCGTTGAGCGATGGGCTGAGGCCTTAGCGAATGATGAGGCGTTGACTAAATTTTGTAATGACAAATACGGAAAGCCGGCGCAACTGTATGTCGGATATGATGACGTCGAAGCACCGCTTGAAGAAGATTGCCCTTGCATCATATTACTGCCAAGTAGTAAAAGCGAAGGGCTTGCGGATACTTACACATATTCATTAATAATCGTTTGGGGTATTGTCCATGAAGGCGCAACTCGTGTTAAGAATATCATTCGATACGATGGAGCGCTAGAATCAGATAACCTAGGGCAGTTAATTATTGAATGCATTTGTAAGGTGAATCCGGCGTTCCCAGTAATCGATATTGACTATGAATTAGACTCAATGAATTGGCGCCCGGTGTTTACTGGTCGTTTAACAGCTACTATAGAAATTCCGCATGTAATCGGCGGAAATATTGAATATTAAAGGAGGAAATGCATATGGCAACAGCAAAACGTGCACAGGGCTCTCAGTCCCATGTGGCGATTGCGTTTGAGGCGGATTTTGGTACAACGCCAACCACTGGCGGTGTAATCACTCCGATTATTTCTAGCTCCGTAAAAGCTAGTCAAAATTTAAACGACTCCACCGTAATCCGTGGAGATCGTAATCCTGCAGCGCCATTCCGTGGCAACATTGACACGTCCGGTAGTTTAACCGTGCCTGTTGGTGTAATCGACATCGGATATTGGCTAAAAGCTGCATTCGGTCAACCGACTTCTAATACAACTGGCCAAGCACCAAATAAGAAGTCTGAGCACGTATTTAAAATCGGTAATACGATGCCGTCGTTAACTATTGAACAGGGCTATCCTGATGTTAACGTGTTCCAACAATTCGCCGGTGTGCGAGTTAGTAAATTAGGCTTTAAATTTGGCGGTGATGCTGAATTAACTGCATCTGTGGATGTAATGGGCTGTAAGGAAACATTAGCGGCCACTACATTCGACGCCGCAGCAAAAGCAGTTAATTTCCTACCATTCCAAAATCTAAACGCAACAATTAAAGAAGGCGGCGTTACGGTAGCCAACATTTTAAGTTGCGATATCAATTTTGACTTTGGCTTGGACGGTGACTCTTACGCTATTGGCGGCAAAGGTTTTAGAACATACATTGACCCAGGTATTGCGACTATTTCAGGCACGGTTAAAGCGTTCTTCCAAAACAAAGACCTTTTGAATAAGGCGGTTAACGGTACGGAATCCAGCTTGGAATTACGACTCGAACAAGACGACTGGTCACTTACATTTAAGTTGCCTGAACTTGTATATGAAAGACAATCCCCAGGTATCGATGGCCCTAGAGGCGTTAATATCGAATTACCGTTTAAGGCGTACTACCGTGCAGATGCAGGTAAGTCCGCTGCCATCATTACATTAGTTAATAACCAAGAACAATACTAGGAGGTGCCCATATGGCATTTGAAGATATTAAATTAAGAGGTTTAACATTTGCTGAGCGTAGCGAATTGATTAAGGCTGAATTAGATCCGTTATACACACCACTTCCGGAAGAAACCCCTGAACCGGCTAAATTATTGTGGTATCGCGATTTAGCCGAATGGATTATGAAAAATGTGTATAAGATGTCTGATAGTGAAATCGCAGAAGCACCAAACGATGGCGTTATGGAATTAGCAATTGAAACTATGCGTTTCACTAATGAAAAAAAGGCTGAAATCGAAAAAAACTAATTGATGCGTGGAGTTGGCTCAACTCCGACAAACCAAAATACTGCTCTGATTGTATCAAGATGCAACGTGAGACTAAACAGAATTTTGACTGCTCGGAGTGTGAGTTTAATTCCCCGCATCAATTAGATGGAACGAGACAAGCAATGCGAGTATACAACGCTAGTCGTATGCAACGACGATGGCATTCAGGCGGTATTGCAGGATTCGATATGCCAGCGGTATTAGAAGTGGCGAAGGCTTATGGCATTGAGCCACTACCGCACCTTATCGACTTACTCGTATTATTAGAAGCCAAAGAATTGGAGGTGGCGCACAAGAATGGCCAATAATTTAATTGACATTGTCGTTCAGCTGACAGATAAAAATACGGAAGCCGGACTCAAGAAAATTACAGCTAGTGCTGAAGGCGCCAAATCCGCCCTTGGCAAAATGAAGAATGACCTCATGGCGATAGGTGCTGGTGTCGGTGTTGTAGGCATCGGTGCTAAACTTGCCAAGGAGGCTATCCAATGGGACGTAGCTGTTAAAAAGTTATCAGGCATTACCGGTGCTACGGCAAAAGAAACCAGTGAACTATTAGCAGTGGCCAATTATATGGGCGTTGCTATGGAGGATAGTGCAGGTGCCTTTGCTAAGTTTTCAAAAAACGTCGGAGCGGCCAAAGAGAAAATGGAAGTCGCTCGGGCAGAGGGGAAACTCGGCACTGATATATTCAGTAAATTAGGCTACACGCTTGAAGATATCAAGGGTAAGAATACTGTTGAAGTGTTCAAGATGATACAAGAACGCTTAAGAGGGATGAAGGACGGGGCTGAGAAGACTCGTGTCGAAATGGAACTCTTTGGACGTACTGGGTATCAGATGCACGCCATGCTTAATATGTCCGCTGAACAGATGGACAAAGTGGCTGAACGTGCCAAGGCAATGGGGCTTATCATCGACGATGAGACTGCAGCTAAATCTGCAAAGCTAAATCGGGAATTAAAAGATTTAGAGAATACAGGGAAAAGGCTTGCAGTATCTATCGGCCATGAGTTAGTTCCTGTTTTTAATGATTACGCAAAGGGCGTGTTAGACGTTGCTAAAGAATTCGAGTCGATGACCGCTGAGCAGAAGGAAGCTATCGGCGGAATTGTCAAATTCGGCGCAGAAGCAGGTGCAGTAATCGTAGTTATGAGGTCACTAACCAGCGCACTCGGATTTATGCGATTAGCTACAATTGCTGCTGCAGGTCCTTGGGTAACATTGGCTACGGTAGCAGGGCTCGCAGCTAAGAACATATATGATGCAGTGTATGCATCTAAAACCGCAGGTTCTTATCTAAATGTAGAAGTTGATGGTATGAAGGCCCATCGGAATCTGAACTCCGATAAGGGCACAAGTGAAGCATACATGGCAAACCACGACGGAAGGTATTGGGTTGAGGATAGTTCCTTCTTCGGTTTTTTTAAGAATGACCGCTTAGCTACAAAAGAAGAAGGCGCTAGAATCGATGCGGCTTTAAAGCAAAAAGAAGAGGCGGATGCTGCGAAAGCGAAACTCGATGAAGATCTTGCAAAAGCGAAAGCGGACCTTGCTAATGGCGGATTAACGAATACCGAAGCTATCAATAAGGCAAATGAGGAAGCAGCGAAAGCGGCTAAAGCCCAAGAGCAGGCAGCTAAGAAAACTCAACAAGCGGCAGAGAAGTTAACGAGTGCCGTGGAGCGTATGTCTGAGTTATATCGGTCTCTTACCTTGCAGAGTTTACAAATTGACGGCAGTCAATACGAAATCGATAAGTTAAATGCTAAGAACCAGTATGAAGCTAACAATAAGAATATTCGTGATATCATCCGTTCTGTTTCTGGATTGAGCGGAGGCGTTACAGGGGAAGCCGTGAGTGTGCTAGATGCGGCTAATGAGCAACTTGGCAAGGCATACGAGTTAGGTGCTGATGGTACATGGGCAACGGATTGCGGAAAGCTGTTCTCTGATTCGGTATTGCAGGCATTTGGTAAGGACGTACCTCGATATGTCCCATCTATCATGGATGCAGCTAGAGCCGCAGGTGCATGGCACGATGCAGGCGACGGGTACACGCCTAAGGCCGGCGATGGTGTAGTTGTACTTGGTGATAATCACATCGTCATTAGTGATGGTGCAGGTGGATATACTGGTGCTAATTCTAGTACTGGTGTAGTTAGCAAGCCGAGTGTATCAGGCGATTTCGGTACTATTACAGGATATGTAGACACTAGCTTATTAGCAGGGCATACCGGTGGTGCAGCCGCAGATACAGCTGGAAGCGCAACGAACGCTAAGAAATTAGCCGAGTCTGACCTAACTGCTTCTGTTCGAGCTAAGAATGAAGAGGTGTACCAAAAGCGTTTAGCTGAGGCACAGCGAAATCAAACTATCCGTGTTCGCAAGATGAATGAGGATATTAAGAAACTCGATTTCGAACGCACAGGCGACCGCTTGCAATTACTCAAAGCCGAAGCCGAAGCACAAAAAGCTCAAATCGATGATAACGTTCGCGAGTACACAAAGGCTGTAGGCGATAAGGAACTCGCTGAAAAGAAAGCTCAAGCGGAGCGTCTAAAATTGGCGTCTGATACTGAGCAGAAAATCAGAGAGTTAGCCTACACGCAAACGAGTGAAACCGTTGACCACTTAACTAACATGGTTACACTTGGTCGATTATCTCGCAGTGATGCGGATGCACTACTTGCTGAAGAGTTAAAGACCTATATTGACTATGCACGTAGTGAAGTCAATGAGGCCCAGTTAACAGCTACGCAAAGACTGCAAATTGAAAAGAACCTATTAGAGTCTCAACAGAAGCTATGGGAACTTGCAGGTCGCAGTCTGAAAACGAGCCTACAAGAAGCAGCACGCCAATATAAGCAAGAGACTACCAATTATGCTGATTTAGCTAAATCGACTTTTGACAGTACGATGAGCTCTATCAATTCAGCATGGACAAATAATCTCGAGGCTATGGCAACAGGAACGAAGTCGTTTAGTAAAGGCATTAGGGACATATTCAAGGATATGACAAATGCCATTATTAAGATGATGATTCAACTAACATTCCAACAATATGTAATGCCTAAGTTACTAAGACTATTCGGCGGAGTCGTTAACGGCATCGGTTCTCTAGGTGCTGCAAAAGGAACGTCATCCTTTGCCGGTGGTAGTTCGTTTAGTTCGGTGTTTACGGGAAATCGATTTGCTGCTGGAGGAAAAACAAATCCAGGACTTATGTTGGTCGGTGAAAACGGACCAGAACTATTACAGTCCTCTGGATCACACCGCATTTACACGGCGAGCGAAACCCGTAGATTGATGGGCGGTACTACAAGTAACAACGTAGTTGTTAATATCGTTAATCAGTCTGGTCAAGAACTCGAAAGTAAGCAACAGAATTCTCGGTTCGATGGTGAGAATTATGTTATCGATGTAGTAGTTCGTGCTATGGAATCAAACAAAGGAGGTATGCGTGACGCTATCAAGGCATCCGCAGTATAACTATGGCAGTATTTCCAGATATTCGGTGGCCGATATACCCAATTCAGGAGACTACTCCAGATATTTCGTATAAAGGCCAAGTTGAAAACATGACGCTAATCACCAGGAAGAAGACGACAAAGGCCCGACGGACATATTCCGTCGGGTACAAATTGCCAACAGCTGATTACTATAAGCTTCGGGCGTTCTATGACGAAGTTAACTGTTCGGGTGTATTCGACTGGGTACATCCAGAAACACGGGAAACACTAAATGTACGATTTGCTGATCAGTTAGACTTTGCGGCGAATGACTACGGAGTGTGGCTGGGAACCGTGAAATTACAGGAGGTATAACATGTTACCGCTCTCAACGGCATCGATTTTAGAGAAAAACCAAATATCGGCCACAGGTGTGTGGTTAATGCTGTTAGAAATATCCTATAAAGGGGATACGATTCGATTGGTATACAATACGGAGAATATCCAATTTCAAGGCAATACCTATATCGCATTTCCATTTACCATTCAAGATGTTACAGAGAATGCGACGGATTTACCTAATATCAAGCTATCCGTGTCTAACGTGACTCGTACAATTCAGCGCATGGCAGAGTCTAATAATGGATTCACTGGAGCCAATGTCATCATTCGCGTAGTGAATACGAACATACCTGGTGTGTGCGAGCAAGAGGAGCATTTCGTAATTACGGGAACCCATGCGAATGCTGAATGGATGGAGTTTACGTTGGGGACTGACTTTAGTTTCACTCGACGATTCCCATTAATTCGTGTGATGAAGGATTTCTGTCCGTTCAAATTTAAAGGAGTTCAATGTGGATATAAAGGGCGCGAAACTCAATGCAATAAAACCCTAGCACGATGTCGTGAATTGGGGAACAGTACACGATTTGGCGGAGAACCTACTATACCGCAAGGAGGACTGTATGCATCCAATAAGTGACTTGACTGATATCATAGGCACCCCATTCTCGGAAATGAAATGCTGGGATGTAGTTGTTGAGGTATATAGGCGTAGCGGAATACCACTACCCGAATATACCCAAATCCAAATGGATGAATGGCGCGAGGTTCGTGAGCCAATGCCAGGGAGTGTTTTGGTATTTGCGCTATATGGTAAAAATCTCGATCATGTAGGGGTTTATCTTGGTGAAGGTAAATTTATACACGCTACTGAACACAGCGGCACCTGTATAGAGCACATATCAAAGTACGTGCCTCGATTGAAGCACATTTATGAAAGGAAGGAGTAGCAGATGGTTAACGTAATTATTATAAATAATCCGTTCAAGCCAGAGCAACGGGATACAAAATATTTGCCATTTAAACAGGGCAAGTCTATCAGCTATTACTTCAGTGCACCTGGTGAATGGGTGTACTCAGTAAATGGACATGAGGCGGCACCAGATACAGTTGTAAACGATGAAGACTACATTGTAGTAATGCCCCGAGTTGAGGGTAAGTCCTTTGGTATTCTTCTATCAATAGGGCTGGCTGTATTTACCGGGGGTATTGCTTCGGGTGCTATCTTTGGTATACAAAGCTTAATTTGGCGGTCAGTAATTGCTATGGCGGTAGGGATGATAGGTAATGCTATTGTCTCAAAGCTAACTGCTCCTAAGGTTGACCGTTCGAATTCCGAACAGTCAAATACATATGGCTGGGGAGGTACTGAAACTGTTACTGGGCAAGGCTACCCTTTAGCCGTAACATATGGCCGAATGAAAAGTGCGGGGATATTATTATCCCGCCATGTAATTAGTGATGGTGAAAAGCAATATCTTAATCTTTTATACTGTGCGGGTGAGGGCGAATTATCAAAAATAGAAGATATTAGTATTAATGCTAACCCAATCAGTAATTATAAAGATGTGCAGGTGGATATCAGAAAGGGCACAAATGACCAAACAGTTATCCCAAATTTCAATGATAACTTTGCGGATCAATCTCTAAACTATGAATTGACTGAATCATGGAATACGCAACAGGTACAAGGCAATGCGTGTGACGCGATAGAGTTAACTGTTGGATTTCCAAACGGATTATATTATTCAAATGATAGCGGCGGCGCTGACCGTACGTCTGTCACGTTGAAAGCAGAAATTCGTAAGGTAGGTGATGAGTCCTGGCAGGCATTACCTTTAGCAAATCAAAAGGGAATGGCCGGGCATATTAAGCGCCGTGACGCGTGGAACTTTATTAAGTCAGATAATAACGTGACAAATACATCTGATTACGCAGGACGAATTGAAGAGGCGACAAATAATGCGTTTTATCGTGTATTTCGCTTTGACAATCTCGAAAAGGCGCGTTATGAAATCCGTATGCGATGCAGTGCGAAAGATGGAAAAAGCCTGCGCCATATCAATAAGGTCTACTGGGTACAGCTAACCCAAATTATTTATGACGATTTCGTGCATCCGGGGAAAGCCCTCATTGGAATTAAGGCTTTGGCTACATCTCAGCTAAGCGGTACCGATCCAAAAGTAACATGGATTCAAGAACGTTCAGAGGTGTATGTGTTCAATCCGTACATCAATAAGTATGAAGCGCAACCAGCTGACAATCCGGCTTGGGTTGCTTATGATTTAATCCACATCTGCCGTAAGATTGGCGGTGAATATGTTGTATTCGGACAGCCCTATATGCGCCTTGACTATAACGCATTTAAGGCATGGGCAGATAAGTGCAATACAAATGGATTTACATTCAACTATATATACGACACCGCTATGCGATTATGGGATGCGTTAAAGTATCCAGAAGCAGTAGGTCGAGGAAAAGTAATTCCTGTAGGAACCAGGTTCACATGCGTTAGCGATTATCAATCTACACCAGTACAGTTGTTTACTGTGGCCAATATAAAACACGGCAGCTTTACTGAAGAGTTTCAAGGTGTGGAGGCTAGGGCTAACTCTGTTGAAATATCGTTCCTTAACAAGGATAAGGATTATGAGCGAGACGTCATTCCAGTATATGGGGATACTTACGACGAGTCGGATACGCTAACAAATCCGGCACAAGTTGAACTCATGGGGTGTACTAGTCTTGAGCAGGCCTATAAACACGGTAAGCATTTCTTGCGATGCAATAAATATGAAATACGTACTGTGACAATAGAGGCGTTTACCGATGCCATAGCGTGCACGGTAGGAGATATTATTCTAATTCAGCACGACATACCTGAATGGGGCGAGGGCGGTCGTGTGGTTGCGGTAAGTGGACAGACGATTACACTCGACAAGGAAGTGTCGGTACAACCAGGAAAGAATTATCAATTGCTGATTCGTAGCAACTCTACGGATATCGTCTCTACGTTTAATGTAGTAAATGTATCAGGTCTCAATGTGATTGTTAAAGAGGCTATACCGGTGCAGCCTGATGCGGTATATGCATTCGGAGAAATTTCTAAATCGGCTAAGCCATTTCGTGTGTTGGCTATTACAAAAACACTATCAGAAATGACCCGTAAGATCCAATGCATGGAATATTATCCAGAACTCTATGTATCAGATGATGGCACGGTGCCAAGTATTGATTATACAAATCACGGTGTATCTGATATTCAAGCAGTGGGATTAGTGAGCGATGTATACGGTGCTAACGGCATCATGTACTCACGTATAGGTGTAACATGGCAGTTACCTCGAGACGGAAAAGTCTCAAACGTAGTCGTGAATTACCGAAACGTAAAAAGCGATACGTGGACATATATCGGAAACTACCCAGCATCCACAAATACTACCACGATATCTGATGTGCTACTAGGTGCGACCTATGAGGTGCGAGTGCAGGCTATTAATGAGTTAGGACAGTTAACTACTGGCGTAACAAAATCTATAGCCATACCTAAGATGCAAGCACCTGAGGATGTGCAAAATTTGCACGTACTCAGTCGATATAATCAGACTGCCGATAAAAGTGTTTACTACGACTTACAAGTGCTATTTGACCCGCCTAGTAATCCTGCCAATTTCGATGTGGCCGAGGTTTGGTATCTCTTAAAATCAAAAAGTGGAAAACCTGTAGCGGGGCAAGAATGGCAGTACGCTGGCAGTAGTAATAGCCAGGTTATCATCAAATCATTAGGTCCTGGTGAGGAGTATCGAATCAAAGCAATCTCGGTTGACCGATTTGGCAACCGAGCAGAAACAGCCCAAATGGTTGATGTGATAGTCAAACCTATGGATGCGATACCTGCCATGCCTAGTAATTTTGGTATTGCGTTCGGCAGAAATGCCACCGCATCATGGGATGAGGTGCTGAATGCTGACGTCGACTATTACGAATTACGTACCGATAATAATCCTGGTAAAGATACGAATGCTTTATTGGCAAGAGTTAAAGGTACATCTGCTGTACTTACTCTATCTAAACGAGCGGATACTGTTTATTTATATGCTCGAAGCACGTTGGGCAAATACTCGACTGCAGCAACATATGAGTATAACGTTCCTCAGTTGGCCGCGCCTGAGCTTGTAGTAAAAAGCCAGTTAGGGGGATTTAATCTTTATTTCTCAACTAAACCAGCACAAGCATATGCAATCAGATGCCACGTGATCGGAGATGAACGCACCGATGCTTTTGAAACTACTAGCACCATGCTGACATATTCGAACTCAGCCGGAATATACCGGATACGTTGCTCGTTTGTTGATGTGTTCGGAGATGGATTCGTTAACGAGAAGCAAGTCGTGATTAAGACACAAATTGATGCGAGCTTGCTAGATCTTGAGTCTCTCGGGCTGAATAAAGTTGATGAGCGAATTAAGGAGCTTGATAAGAAATTCAATACGAATTCTAAAGAGACCACTAGAAGAATTACGAATTTGGCGTCACATACGGAATCTCGCATTACTGAGTTAGCTGGTAGCATCGATTTACAAGTTAAAAAAAGTATTGGTGAGATTGATGGTGGTGAGTTGGTGTCTCGCATTAACCTCAGTCAGTCCGGGGTATACATTGCGGGGAAATTGATTCACATCACTGGAGCGACTAAGTTCGATGACAACGTCATTGTTAATAGGATGATTCAGGCTAACGCAGTCACTGCCGATAAATTACAGGTTGATAATTTATCGGCGGTGTCCGGTACAATCGGGTTACTTCGTTCGAAAGAGACCGGCGCTCGTGTTGAGATTCAGGATAATCTTATTACAGGTTTTGATGATGATAACAACCCTCGGATTAAACTTGGGTGCTGGTAGGAGGTATTATGGAACCGCATGTATTAGCTTATGATGCTAACGGCAATATCATACTAAATCTCAAGGAAAGGCTCACACGTATTGATGGGCGGATGTATGTATCAGGCATTCCTAATCGACGTCAGCAAATTACTGTGAATGGATTGCAGCCTGGTCAACATGTCTGGGCTGCAGCCATGGGGCAGTACTTAGTGGCAGAGGTTAGGGGCAATATCATAACATATTATTTTGCAGTGTCCCAGGATGAGTATAATATCAATCGTCAATTTAAGGGTCTTACGTATGAAGGGTGGCTGGCGTATGGAATTTATTAACATCCAGAATAAAGAAGGTGTCACGATTATAAACGATACCTATGACAATCTAGTATATCTTAGTTTCCCTAAACAAAAAGATGCAGTTCTTTACACTGGGGCGATGAGGGGGATAACGCCAACGGTTCAAATCCCGCTCAAACCTGTAGCTTACGCACCTATGCTGGTGCCTACAAGTAAATACCAATACGGATATATTGCAGGGGAAGCTAATGTAATCCAGGTCTTTTATATTACTAATCGCATATATCATGGCGATGCACCTCTTATCGCAGTATCAGTTCCGCAAGGATTTGAATTCGCGGCTCAGTGGGTTCATAAACGTCGTGAGCAGTTAATGGTACTAGTAGTGGATGTAATTAAGCCAGGCGAAAAGGTAACGCAAGCAATGGTTGATGAAGTAAAAGCTGGCATCAAGTTTTACTGCTTCGGTTATTTCGAGGATGTTATGGCTAATGCAGATACGCCTCGTATTCGATTTGTTGACAAGGTAGGAAGTAGTAAGCCTAATACGGCATTGCAAGTTCTTGGCCGTCACAAATATTATAAAGCGTCTTGGGCAACAGATTACAATCTGCACAATGATGTGATATATGATAGCCGCATCAGGTACCTACGTGTAATTGATCACTATGTGCATGATTGGTATAACCAGTTATCAAACTACATTCCGGATACTTTTACAGACATGGCTCGTGACCCAAAGACATATGGCGTCAAGGTTGCAATTATTCCTATGTCCGTAATCGATGCATCCGTTTGGGGGCCTAATATTAATAATGGAGATAAAAAGTCACACACGGGGCGAGTGTGGCAAACGTTCAGATTTCACGATGAGAGTACTGTATCGCTGAAATCGTATCAGTTCATTAATTGGAATACAGTCACTACGTATCCTGTAGGTTGCTCGGGTAAAACCACATCTCAGTATTTGGTAGTCGATGTGACCGGGTACGATAAACAAGGTACGATTCCATTCAATTAAGGGAGACGATAAGTAATGAATGTAAAAGATATAGACCTCAATATTGGCGAGGATTTCGGGATAGTTTACGCAGTCCAAGATGACAATGTGGATTTGACAGGGTTTAAGTCAGTATTCGCCATACGAAAGCGAGCAAGTGGTCCGCTTGTTATTAAAGTGCAAGGGGTAGTATCTGGGAAGATTGCGACATTCAATATTTCCGGAAAGGATACCCTAGAAATTAAGTCCTTTGGTGAGCATGTGTATGATGCTTTTGCATATAAGGAATCGGAGCCTAGCCGATATTATAAACTGGGCATGGGGGTAGTCAACATAATTCAGGATGTGGCCATGCATGATTAGAGGAGGAATGTATTATGCAAAACAAAGCGTTACCAGTAAGAATTGAAGGTCCGATTAAAGTAGAGGCGGAAGTAAAAGCAACCATGGTAGGCGATAATGGAAAAAGTGCTTATGAAATCGCAGCTGCTCACGGGTTTAAGGGTACTGAACAGGAATGGCTTGATAGCTTAAAAGGTCCTAAAGGTGATAAGGGCGAGGACGGACGAGACGGCGCAAGTGCCACAGCTGACAACGCTCATCAGTTATTGCTACAAGGTAACGTATGGTGTGAAAGTGCCAGTGTTGACGATGTACTCACCGCCTTAATTGGCAATATTGGTAAGCCGTTCCCTCGGACTGAATTTAAGCCGTTGACTATTCCAAGCGTAATCCAAAGGCAACAGGTGGTATCCGTTACAGGCGAACCACATTACAGCGTTAAGGTAGTCGGCAACGATACACCTTTCACGCTAGATAGTACTGGGGCTTGCACTATTACAATTCCACCTCTAGGTGAAGATGATATAAAACTCACCTATCACAATTTCACAGGTGCGAAAGTAGGCGATTATACGATTGCTGGCGTTCAAACTGGTGCAGCTGCTGATGAAGAATATACCGAAAATGGTATTGTGTACAAACGCTATGGCGATGTGTTGAAAATGGACATTACCAACAACACAGTGAATGGTAATTTTAAGGGTAACCCTAAGAATTGGGACGTTACGCAAAAGGTAATTTACGCCAATAAGCCTTCAACGCTTAATTTAGGTGATAACTGGAACAGCTACGGCCCTTATTATATTGAAACGCCTGAAAATATAACATTTAAAGGATTTAACAACAATATGCGACTAACCATAGTTACATCAACACAGGGGACTACAACGCTGGCCTTTGATAAGAATACCATTGAATGGAATGCGACTAACCATAGTTACATCAACACAGGGGTCAAAAACAGCGACCATTTGTAATTAATTAAACCACAGGGGGAACACATGCAAGAATTAACTGATTTCATGGGCGAGGCTTGGCGGACATTGACGGATTCGTTCGTTCTAAAGGCCTTGCTTGCATGTGTCCCCATTACGTAACTATCACACTTAGGGGGAGTGAATGGATATATTGAACGACATTTTAGTAATGCTGATTAGCGGTGTATCACATGAGCATATTGTCAGTATGGGCGTTATCATCATCTTAACAACCGTATTGCTATTCATTGACGCCGCGCAACGCATTACGACGGAGGTGCTTAGGTATAACAAGGATAATCACAGGAACAATACGCCTATAACATTACTTACAACGCTCGCATGGTATGGCTGGGGGAAAGGTGGATACGTTGACGCGACTACAGGGCTGAAACGTAGGTACCTTATGAGTGAACGCTTACGATCCGATTTACTAACGAAATTATGCGTACAGTATCCAGCATGGATGGTCTTATCGGTAGTGTTTGAATCGCTACCGGATATCCCGATTCCGAATACTGAACTATTCCTGGACCATATCTTCTCATTCCTATTCATGCTGATTCCGTTCTTCTCAGAATGTTGGTCAATTATCGAAAACTTACGAGAAATGGTTGAAGATGACCTCGTGGACTTTGGAAAGATATTCCAAGGCGTATTAGAGATTATCAGAGCATGGAGGGGTAATGGATAAGTTAGCTATCATTAACCGCATCAAGCGGTCCTATCAGTCAATTAGAATAGCTGGCATACGGCCAACTGGAGTATTAGCAACGAGGGCACTAGTCCTCGTCATGCTAGTACCGATGATACTCGTAGTTGCCCAGTATGCGCTATCAACAATTAGAGGTTATGTATCGC
The DNA here is from genome assembly GCF_002005185.1 of Veillonella parvula. GTDB lineage: Bacteria > Bacillota > Negativicutes > Veillonellales > Veillonellaceae > Veillonella > Veillonella parvula_M. The sequence goes on along the minus strand of NZ_CP019721.1, from coordinate 308,192 downwards.
CTGAAGCAAATCAACTTATCGATAAGGGTGTATTAATTATTGACCATATTAACGTTCCGTCGGTACTTATGGCTATCGTAGGGCTGTGTGGCATGTTTATTGACAAAGACCATAACGGGATACCAGATAAGCTGGAGGAACCGAATACGTTGCCTACGAACAGACCTGGCATACAACAATTAGCAGATGACGTTAACCATGATGAGAGGGGGAAATAAATGTTTAGACAACTTACAATGGACGAGTTAAAAGACCTAGCACTAGATGCATACGGCCAAATTGAAAAGGCATACCTGCATTGGACAGGCGTCAAAGGTGGTAAGCACTTCAAGGATTACCATATTAACATTGACAGAGATGGCACGATGTGGACCGATATGGAGGCTTTAACCAATTATAAGGAACACACCTATATGCGGAATAGTAACGCAGTAGGCATTGCTATTGAAGCATGTTGGGATGCAGTCAGTGAAAATAATCTAGGTAGCGAACCACCTACAACAGCACAGTTAACTACTATGGCACAGATTATGGCTGTGTTAACTATTAATGCTGGTGTGCCACTTGACCTACAACATCAAATGACACACGCCGAAGCAGCAGATAATAAGGACGGCCTAGACCTCTATTATTTAGATCCGACTGGATTCCCAAATAACACCTACGGCCCAGACTCCAACGTTGACCGATGGGACCTCTTAGTGTGCCATGAAGGTGACGAACGATGGAGCGGGGGCGACTGGTTACGTGGTACTGCTCGATGGTGGGGTGCTCAGTGGGGTAGTACGATTTAGGAAGGAGCAATTATGTATGAAACTATCAAGAACAAAATTATATCTGCGATTACTCGTAAGCGCGTTATTCTTGGTGTGCTTAGCGTTCTTATCATCTGTTTCGCATGCAGCCTCCTTAGAGGGTACCTCGACACAAGAGCCGACTATCAGCGTACCCGTGAGCAGTTGGAACGAACTCAAAGGGCGCTTGACGAAAGCAGAAAGCTCAATCAACAACTCAGAGAAAGCGTTGCAACAAGCCAACGACTTAACCGCGATGCAGGGAACAGCATTAACAGAATTGAAGATTATCAACGAAGAACGGACGAAGGAATTGAACGCGCTCAAAGCAATCAACGAGAAACAGGGGCAAGAATTAACGAAAGCCTCCAATCTCTTGACAACGCAAGAAGCGAAATTGAACGAAGCCTCGACCTCATTAGAAGAATTGACAGAGCAAATCAAACGCAACAAACGAACCGAGCAACGCCTTAAACGGCAACGGGATACATGGGCCGTGGTAAGCGGTGTGTTTGGATTAGCAGGTGCAATTCGTCGATGACTGAGAGGTGATCCTTATATCTTCTGAGCAGGAGCAGGTGGACTCCTGGTAGTATAGTTTTGATAAAATCAATAGAGCCTACTAACCTAGATTAAATCTAAGTTAGTAGGCTCTTTTTTGTTTGTAAAAATCAAAATAAATACTTGATTATATACACGATATAGGGTATAATATAGACATAGGGAAGGAGGTGATGATAGTGGACATAATAGAAAAGCTAACAAGCTTAGCAAATGCGTTAACGCCACTGGTACTGGCACTAGCAATACTAAAACTTGTTAGCAAGGAGTAGTAAAAAGCAGGCGGGTGAAAGCCCCGCCACCTTTTCAACATCATTGTAAATCAACGAGGTGAATTATGCAATATATAGAATGGTTGATTAATATAGCAACTATTATTATTTTGATACTAGCTGTTAAACGTTTAGTTAGAAGGTGATGAAATTGAAATTTGAACTAGATGATATCATGACAACACAAGAGGCTGCAGAGCGGTGGAATGTTACTGCTGATTCATTAAAACAGAATTGTAGAGGTCGTGTAAAGAATGGATTTAAGGAGGGCGAGTTTAAGAAGTCTGGGAAAATGTGGCTAGTTACACGGCAAGGTATGGAACGGTTATACGGAAAAGAATCCGCTTTAAGTAGTGTAATAAAAAGCGTGTCAGACGAACATTAGGCCTCTAAAACTCTGCAAAATTTGTAACGGTTGCTCAACTGTTGCTCAACTTTTGTCGTACTAAAACGCAAATGGTTGTTGAATTATCAATGTTTTTATAATATAATTCATATGTAAGGGATATATCTATATGTTGGATTAATGGAGGATGTATGTATAATTTTGATTTTTATAACCCTACACATATCGTATTTGGTAAAGACCGTTTAGATGAATTAGATACATTGGTACCAAAGGATGCAAAGGTGCTCATTACTTATGGTGGTGGCTCCGCTGTGCACAGTGGTCTTATTGATCACATTGTGAAAGCTCTTGGTAACCGCAAGGTTGAGCAGTTTGGTGGTATTGAGCCAAACCCATCTCTTGAAACTTGTGAACGTGCGGTAGCTTTCATTAAAGAACATGGCGTAGATTTCGTTCTCGCTGTAGGCGGCGGTTCTGTAGTAGATGCTACAAAACTTATCGTTATGGGTGCTACCTATGATGGTCCCGTTATTGAGGTAATGAAAGCTGGTGTGCCAGAGGTTCCGGTAGACATGGTACCAAATCCATTACCATTTGGCACAGTTATGACACTACCTGCAACTGGTTCCGAAATGAACAATGGTGCAGTTATTACTTATGGTGACGGTAAATACCCTGTATTCAGTAGCTTAGTATTCCCTAAGTTCTCCATGCTTGATCCAACATTGACTTTCACCTTGCCTGAAAGACAAGTTAAGAATGGCGTTATCGATACCTTTGTGCATACCACAGAGCAGTATTTAACATACCCTGTAGAAGGTCGTATTCAAGATCGTTTCAGCGAAGGTATTTTAAAAACTATGATTGAAATCGGCAAAGAAACAGTAGAAAATCCAGAAAACTACGATATTCGTGCTAACCACGTGTGGGCCTCTACATTGGCATTAAATGGTTTAATTGGTGCCGGCGTGCCACAAGACTGGGCAACTCATCTGATTGGCCATGAGTTAACTGCGGCGTACCATCTTGACCATGGTATTACATTGGCTATCGTATTACCTGCATTGTTAGAAGTGAAAAAAGCAGACAAACTTGAAAAATTGGCACAATATGCTACACGGGTATGGCATATTACAGAAGGTACAAACGAAGAAAAAGCGGACAAGGCTATCGCTAAAACTCGTGAATTCTTCGAGTCCCTTGGCGTATCTACGCATTTGAAAGACTATGGTCTTGGTGAAGAAGCAGTTGATAAAATTGTGAAACAATTAGAGGACCATGGCATGACACAACTTGGTGAAAATGGTGATGTAACACCAGAAGTAGCTCGCGAGATTTTAACGCGTGCCTTATAATTAAGGGGATTAACAGTGTAAACTTGTATGATATGGAAAGGAGGCGCTCCCTATAAATAAAATAAAAAATAGAAGTGCATTTTCTTTTGCACTTCCTATTATGATTCCCATGGGGCTTAGTTTCCTTTTTCTTGGAGTAGGCTTTGGTTTGTATGCTACCAGTCAAGGGTTTCCTTGGTGGACCGCTCCTGTTTTAGCTAGTACCATATTTGCAGGCTCCATGGAGTTCGTAACTATTGGGCTGTTAATGGCAGGCTTTGATCCAGTGAATACTTTTATGTTGACCTTGTTTGTCAATGGGCGCCATTTCTTCTATGGTCTATCTGCACTACAGCGATATGTGCATATGGGATGGAAATGGTTTCCTACAGTTGCGTGGATGTGTGATGAAAGCTTTGCAATTAATGTATCTACGAAGTTACCCGATGATGTAGATGAAAAATGGTTCTACTTCCATGTATCGTGGCTTAATTATATCTTCTGGGTGGTGAGTACTCTTGTAGGGGGATTGTTCGGCGATTTATTAGCATCTGTAGATTTGCGAGGTATTGGTTTTGTATTACCTGGCTTATTTATTGTTATATTCCTTGAAATGTTATTTAATGCTAAAAGTAATAATATTCGAGGCTTAGGTGCTGTTGGAGCCGTTGTAGCACTAGCAATGCTTCTATTAACGGGAAAATCCTTATTTATGCTTGCTTCTATGGGGTGTATGCTCGTAGTATGTTATATAGCGTATAAGTGGGGAGGTGTACATCTTGACTAGTTTTGAAATAGTCATTACTGTTGCTATTGTTGTAGCGGGCACATTACTTACACGTTTCTCTGCTTTTCTTATTTTCCCACCTGGTAAGAAGGCCCCAGATTTTGTACAGTATTTAGGCAAGGCATTACCTGCAGCGGTTATGGGGATGCTTGTTGTGTATACCTTTAAAGATACAATTGTGTTATCCTATCCATATGGAGTACCGGAACTTATTGCTTTATTAGTGACCGTTGGCATGCATGTATGGAAACGAAATATGTTTATGTCTATTGGAGCCGGCACTGTAGTATACATGATACTTGTTCAAGCCGTATTTAATATACCTAAATAAAATAAAGTATACTAACATAAACTACAATAAAATAAAGAGCACTAAAATAAACCACTTATATCTATTCCTAAAGGAGGATATAAGTGGTTTTGTTTTTATGTTCTATTTAAGTTGTAATAATCTTTCAAGACCTGGCGCAGTATGATGGTCTTCCAAGAAGTCTTGTTGGTCTAGTAGTTCCATAACGTCCATATCGATGTTGGTGAGTTTGAAATCGAATACATCGAAGTTAGCTTCCATATGGCTCACGTTATTTGCCTTTGGCAATGGAATGATGCCTTGTTGGATGTGCCAACGCAAGATGATTTGATGTTTTGAAACACCGTATTTTTCCGCCAAGCTTTTGATGATTGGATGGTCAAAAATCGGTTGGCGATCACGGGTAAATGGAGACCATGCCATGCCTACAACTTGATGCTTTCTCATCAATTGTAAGAGTGATTGACGTTGGTTGAACGGGTGGCATTCGATTTGGTTGACCACCGGCTTTACATTGCAGTGGTACAGCAAGTCAATGAGGCGGTCTTCGTAAAAGTTAGATAGACCTAACCCACGGAGTACATTTTGATCGTATAATTCTTCCATGGCGCGCCAAGAACCGTAGTAATCACCTAGTGGTTGATGTACTAGCATGATGTCAATATAGTTGGTATCTAATCTCTTTAAGGAGCTTTCAACAGCACGCATCGTATTATCGTAGCCTGCATCAGTGTGCCAGATTTTAGTAGTGATGATTATATCTGTTCGTTTAATACCAGATGCTTTGATTCCTTTAGCCACGGCTTCTTCGTTGCCATAATAGGCGGCCGTATCGAGTAAACGATAGCCTACGCCAAGTGCATTGGCAACGGCCTGTTCAGTCTCTCCTTCGGTACCTGTTTTATAGGTACCATAACCGATGGAGGGAATGAAGCTACCATTGTTTAAAATTCTAAAGTCCATCCGTTCTTCCATGAGAACCTCCGTTATATCCATAAATTAAAGGAATTAGCTTTCATACAATTCTAACTGATTTTATGATATACTAAGGTATTGATAAAAATCAATATGATAGGAAGTGACAGAATGCAAATAAATCGTTTCTGCTCTGTAATTGCTATCCTTGGTGTCATGATTATGGCGCTCGCTATTGCGGGATGTGGTACGAAAACCGTATCCGTCGCAGAGGTAACGTACAAGGATATGCCGTTGCAGATTCATAATGATGCCAATGTAACGGCTCTTAATAAGGCGACGATAACGCCGACATTGACGGGGCAGGTCGTGTATGCTGTGAAAGTAGGCGACCAAGTACAGCAAGGTCAAACTGTGGCAACTGTAGATACATCGGCTTTACAACAACAGCTAGCATCCTTGCAAGGACAATTGGCACAAGCCCAATCACAATCATATGCCACAGCTGTGACGACTACGACTGCAGCATCTATAGACAGTACTCAACTGGAACAGGCTCAACGCATGCGCGAAGCAGGCATAATCACACAAAAAGAATATGATCGTATTTTGGAACGATCTCAACCACAAACTACAACAGTCACAACTGGTGGTGGGGGAGGCGTCAATACGGCGGCTATCGAGGCACAAATTGCTCAAGTATCTGCACAGATGGCAGCTTCTACAATTGTGGCCCCTATAGCCGGTACGGTGACATCTATTTATAACGAAGACCGTCAAATGGCGATTGCGGATCGTCCGTTTATGATGATTCAGCAATCCACGCCGATGGTAGCATCCCTCAGCATTCCCCGTGATGCGGCTATGAAGTTAGGTACAGCTGAAGCCAAGAATGGTATGAAGGTACTTCTCAAGGTGGGGGACCAAGAAATACCAGGTGAATTGACTTATGTAGATATTACTCAGCCTGAAAATGTGCCAAGTGTCCTCGTAAAAGCTACTTTCAACAATGAGAAAGGCCTTATCAAGGCTGGTGAATTCTATACACTTGTTATTGAATCTAATGTGAAAGCCAAGATGCTGACCGTTCCAACTAAGGCGGTTCGGGAAAATCAAGATGGCAAATATGTATATGTATTAACTGAGAATAATACAGTTGACGTACGTGTTGTTGAGGTAGGTATTACTGAAGGTGATGACGTAGCTATTATTTCTGGCCTCAACGAAGGTGACAAGGTTATCGCAACGGATGGCACCTTTGAGTTAGGTGAATCTGTAAAATTGTGATTACGACCCCTATGGGTTTAATACTAGATTGTTAGGATTATGTTTAAACATAATAGAATCGAAACTTTCACAAATCGTGAAAGTAACCTCAAAAGAGGAATCTGATAGGAGGGATTATTATTTTAGAATTTAAACGTTTTGAATTGCGAGATAAACCATTAATCGACAAGTATTTTGAACAACATCATTATGAAGCATCCGATAATTGCTTTACTACATTGTTTATGTGGCAAGATCCATACGGTATTCGCTGGGCTGAAGAGAATGGCGTATTGTATATCCAAGGTGGTGGCAAGCGTGAGCCATTCCTATTGCCTCCATTTGCTGGTAAAGATGCAAAGTTCCTTGATGGTTTGTTGCGTGCTAAAGAATGGTTCGTAGAAAATAAATTGCCGTTCCGATTTAAAGGCGTTAGCAAAGATGTAAAAGAACGCATGGAAGACCTATGTCCTGGTCGCTATGCATTTACACCTGACCGTGACAATTACGAATATATTTACAAGTCCGAAGATCTTATCAACTTGTCTGGTAAGAAATTCCGTCAAAAGAAAAACCATTTAAACCAATTCCGCATGCAATATTCTAACTATGAATATGTGCCGATTACAGATGATATTATTCCATTATGTCGTGAAACGGCAGCATCTTGGGTAGAAACGCATCATGAAGAAGGTATCGAAGATGAATTGATAGCCATCAATTTGTTATTTGATAACTGGGATGTGTTGGGACTTAAGGGCGGTGCTATTAAACTATTCGGCCGTGTCGAAGCCTTTAGTATCGGTGAGCTTCTCAATGACAGAATTGCTTTGATTCACATTGAAAAAGCAAATCCAGATATTCGTGGTTTGTATCAAGCTATCAATAATGAATTCATTCGTCATGAATTTAGCGAAGTAGAATTTATCAACCGCGAAGAAGATATGGGTTTGCCTGGCCTTCGTCAAGCAAAAGAATCTTATAACCCAGATCATTTTGCTGAAAAATATGACGCAGTATATGCTAACGAAGCTGATAATGCGACAGGCGGTAAATAAAAATTTGAGCTATGAAGCCGATGTGCTCCATAGCTCATTTTGTTATAATAGAATTGTTAGCCTATCTATTTGAATGTAACTATTGTATCATCATGGCGATATGATGTGCTTAAATTAGATCAGATTAGATATTATACGCTGTGACGCGACAGATAGATAACGGCTCTTATGATATAACGAGGACATAATTATGGAATTTAGAATTGCGACGGCTCAAGATACGCCTCATGTGGAAAATCTATGGGCGTACTGCTTTGAACCAAAGGAAGATCTATTCTTCCAATATTATTTTACAAATTGTTATGAACCAGAGAATACAATGGTCGGCCTAGAACAGGACCAATTGTTGAGTACCGTTCATTTGCGTCAATACAATCTTAATGTACGTGGTGCCGTATTGCCTACGAGCTATATGGTAGGCGTTGCAACGCATCCAGCAGCCCGCCGTGGTGGTGTAGGCGGTGCACTGTTAACTGCTGCACTAGAGGAGCTTCGTAAACGCGGTCAAGCTATGACGATTTTGATGCCATCCAAGGCGGCGTTCTATCAGCAATATGGTTGGGAACTTTATGCTCATCAATGGGTGAACACCATATCGCTAGAAGACTTGCGCCCTATGACAGATAAAACGTTGAGCTTTGGCTTGCTAAATAGCGTAGATCAATGGACTTTGTTAGATCCAGTATATAAAACATATACGGCTCGTCTTTCTGGCTATGCAGAGCGTGGTGAAAAGGAATGGAAACGTTTGTTAGGCAGCTTTTTTGCAGAAGGCGTAAATGTTGCTGTAGTGCGCAACGATGACCATGTCATTGAAGGCTACGCAGTGTATCGTTTAGGTCAGCCTGAAATTCCTGTTACTGAGCTGGCTTACACGACACGCCGTGCACAACGTGCATTATTGAATTATTTCTATAATCACCGTTCCCAAGGTACGTCTATCCGTTGGAATGAAGGTCTTCACGATACATATTATCGCTTCTATCCTGATGGTAGAACTGGCCACGCTACCATGCCATATATGATGAGTCGTATTGTAGATGTAAAAGCTGCTTTCGAAGCAATTCCTGTCAATCAAGAGGCATTGATGATGCCTATAACAATGACCTTTGCTGTAAAAGATGGGCTTTGCAGTTGGAACGAAGGTCGCTATGAAGTACAATATGGCAGTGCATTAACTCCATCCGTTAAAAAGATTTCTGATACGATAGAGGATGAAACAGATATTACCATTGAGGTCGGTGCGTTGAGCCAGTTATTAATGGGCACAATTACGGCTCGAGACCTTGCGTTTGAAGGGAAACTTTCAGTAAGCGAAGAATGGTTAGACTATTTCGATATTCTCTATCCTGAACAAAAAACGTATATTAACGAATGGTGGTAATATGAGTTGGAAAACATATACGGTGAAAGAACCAACTGAGTTGACGGTTTCTAAATATGTAAAGGAACGATTTTCCTTATCCTCTCGGGATATCCAAATGATGTTTCGCAAGAAACGGGTAAAAGTTAATAGCCGTGTGGCTCATTCGCAGCGAGTACTTAAAAAGGGTGATGTATTAACTTTGGAGTTACCACAAGATAAGGATTATGGGGTTGATGTAGAAAAGGGGCCGATTACCGTTCTCTACGAAGATGCTCATACCTTAGTTGTAAATAAAGCTCCTTTTATGCTCGTTCATCCAGCAGGGCAAACAAAGTCTTGCACTTTAAGCAATTATATAGCTGGTTATTATGCGAAAAAGGGTGTAGTTCATAAGGTTCGCCCTGTGCATCGCCTCGACCGAGATACATCGGGGTGTATTCTATTTGGTAAAACAAAGGAAGCACAACAATATTATACGGATGAGCTACAAGCAGGTCGTATCGATCGTATTTATACAGGACTTGTAGAAGGTCATATTGATGCGGATGGCATGGTAGATGAGCCTATTGGGGTAGATCCAGTATTCGATAATCGCCGTGTTATCGATGAGTTTGGTCAGCCTGCTCAAACGGAATATACCGTTCTCGGTTATGAAGGAGACAATACTCTGTTACGTTTTAAATTGTTGACTGGCAGAACTCATCAAATTCGGGTTCACATGGAACATATTGGCCATCCTATTATTGGTGATGCTATGTATGGTACGCGCAATAAGCCCTATACACGCCAATGTTTGCACGCATCGGAGCTAACCTTTGTACCGTATGGTAAGGATGAAGCTATTACGATTACTTGTGAAGTAGGGGATAATTTTGGTCGAGAAAAATAACTGTTGATTTTTCCACTCAAAATAATAAGACTATCGTATTTATTGGATGAGAAGCTTATTATCCCTGTATCCTTGTATACAAAAAACAATAGTGATAAAAACTCATAGTCTATGCATGAAAAGCATAGACTATGTTTTTTTTATATTTTCAATTCACAGTGGACAGGAGTATACTGTGTATAGACATAAAATTCTATAGAATGTTAAATTGATAATTTTATAGAGAAATAGTTTGTTAGTTATACTTTTACCAAGACCGAACGGAACGATGCCGCAGTGCTTGGAATGATCAAGTGATATGAAGGAGTGCACGTTATGGATATGAAGCAAAGCACAATAGAGCAACAACGTCTAGATCAAGCTAGACTCGAAGCCAATGGCATGTACAGCAGCCAATTTGAAAAGGATGCGTGTGGCATGGGCTTCGTTGTTAATATTAAGGGGAAGAAATCTCATGATATTATCGACGATGGTTTGCGCATTTTGGAGCGCCTTGAACATCGTGGTGGTGCCGGTGCCGATAAGGACACAGGGGATGGTGCCGGTATTTTGGTACAAATTCCGCACGAGTTCTTCAAGCGTGAGTGCGAAGTGCTTGGTATTCAACTGCCTGCAGCTGGCGAATATGGCGTAGGTATGGTCTTTGCTCATAAATATGAAAGTCTCCGTAACGAGCAAAAACGAATTCTCGAAGAGGTCGTACGCGAAGAGGGGCAAGTTGTCCTCGGCTGGCGTGAAGTACCGGTTGATGGTACAAAGGTCGGTAAAGAGGCAGCTGCGATTCGACCTTGGATGATTCAAATCCTTATCGGCAAAGGTCCCGATGTAACTAACAATAAGGAATTTGAACGTAAATTATATATCATCCGTAAACTGGCGGAAAAACGCATCATTCCATTAAGCAAGGAATTATCTAGCGATTTTTATATCGCATCTTTGTCTTCTAAAACAATCGTATATAAAGGTATGTTAACACCTGGTCAATTGCGAGACTTCTACCTTGATTTGAGCGACCTTGACTTTACATCTGCGTTGGCAATGGTGCACTCTCGTTTCAGTACGAATACATTTCCAAGCTGGGCTAGGGCACATCCTAACCGTTTCTTAGTTCATAATGGTGAAATCAACACCATTCGCGGTAATGTAAACTGGATCAACGCTCGTGAAGGTAAAGCGGAATCTCCATTGTTCCCAGATATCAAAAAGGTATTCCCCGTAGTAGATGATAGCGGTTCTGACTCGGCTATGTTTGATAACACATTGGAATTCTTGCACATGACAGGCCGTTCCTTGCCTCATGCGATTATGATGATGATTCCTGAGCCTTGGGAACGCAATAACCTCATGAGCCGAGAAAAACATGATTTCTATGAGTTCAATAGTTTTATGATGGAACCATGGGATGGTCCTGCGGCTATGGGATTTACGGATGGTACAGTTATCGGCGGTGTCCTTGACCGCAACGGTTTACGTCCTGCTCGTTACTATGTGACAACAGATGACCGCGTTATTATGGCTTCCGAGGTTGGCGTTGTAAACGAAAATGCTGAAAATATCCGCGCTAAAGGCCGTTTGGAACCAGGTAAAATGCTTCTCATCGATACAGATGAACAACGCATCATTTCCGATGAAGAAATCAAACATCGCGTTGCTACTGAATTACCGTACAATGAATGGGTAAAAGAACACGTCATTCACTTATCTGAAATTACTCAGGCCGATGAAAGTACCATTCCAAAGGTAGAGGATTTGTTCAAGGAGCAACAAGCCTTTGGGTATACTCAAGAAGACCTTGTGCGCATGATTGTGCCTATGGCAAAAGATGGTAAAGACCCTGTAGGTGCTATGGGTGCCGATGCACCTTTAGCTATCTTGTCCGATAAACCACAATTGCTATATAGCTACTTCAAGCAAATGTTTGCGCAAGTAACAAATCCTCCTATCGACTCTATCCGTGAGGAGATGGTTACATCTACACGGGTTATGCTTGGTAACTCTGGTAATCTAACAGAGCCTAACAAAGCAGGAACCTATGCGCTGTCTATGCGCACACCAATCCTTACGAACCAAGAGTTGGCGTCCATCAAAGCTCTTGATTGTCGTCGCATGAAATCCGTAACCTTGCCAATTCTCTTCGATCCTACTAAGGGTGCTGAAGGCTTGCGCGATGCGCTAAATGATTTATGCGAAAAGGCAGAAGAAGTAGCTCGTACAGATCAAAATGTGTTGATCTTATCCGACCGCGGTGTCGATGAAAATCATACACCAATTCCAGCGTTGTTGGCTGTAGCTGCTGTTCACAATCACTTGATTAACAAAGTGTTGCGTACAGAAATTGGCCTCATCCTTGAATCTGGTGAACCACGCGAAGTTCATCACTTCTGTACATTAATCGGTTATGGTGTAACAGCTATCAACCCATACTTGGCGCTTGAAACAGTTCGCGATTTGCAAGCTCGTAAACGCCTTGGCGATATTACACCAGAACAGGCAGAAAAGAACTACATCAAGGCCGCTGTAGGTGGCATCATGAAAGTTATGTCCAAAATGGGTATTTCCACAGTTCGTTCCTACCACGGTGCACAAATCTTTGAAGCGTTGGGCTTGAATACTAACTTCATTAATAAGTTCTTCGTAAATACACCAACACGTATTGGCGGTATTGGTCTTGGTGGGGTAGCACATGAAGCATTAGCTCGTTTTGAACGTGCTTTCAAATCCGATGAAACAGTACTCGAACCAGGCGGTTGGTATGGTCCTGTAAAAGATGGGGAAGAGCATCTATTCAATCCTAAGACAATCGAACTTTTACAAGAATCTCTTATCAACGGCGACTACACAAAATATAAAGAATACTCCAAAGCGATTCGCAACGATTACCACGTTACATTGCGTTCCTTGATGGAATTGAACTATCCTGTAGGTGGCGGTATTCCTATCGAAGAGGTTGAACCTGAAGAATCTATTGTAAAACGCTTTAAAGCTGGTGCTATGAGCTACGGTGCCATCAGTAAAGAGGCGCATGAAGCTATTGCCATCGCAATGAATCGTTTAGGTTCTACATCTAACTCTGGTGAAGGCGGCGAGGATGTAGATCGTTTTAAACCATTGCCAAACGGCGATAGCATGAACTCCGAAGTAAAACAAATTGCATCTGGGCGGTTTGGCGTAACCGCAAATTACCTCATTCATGCAAAAGAATTGCAAATCAAATGTGCTCAAGGCGCTAAGCCAGGTGAAGGCGGTCAATTACCAGGTAAAAAGGTATATCCTGAAATTGCCAAGGCTCGTCACTCCACTCCAGGCGTTGAGCTCGTATCTCCACCACCGCATCATGATATTTACTCCATTGAAGACTTGGCTGAGTTGATTTACGACTTGAAATGTGTTAACAAAGATGCGCGTATTTCCGTTAAATTGACTTCTGAAGCAGGTGTCGGTACTATCGCTGCTGGTGTTGCGAAAGCAAAAGCAGATAATATCTTGATTTCCGGATACGATGGTGGTACAGGTGCAGCAGGTCGCACATCTGTAAAACATGCAGGTGTACCTTGGGAACTTGGTCTCTCTGAAACTCATCAAACCTTGATGCTCAACAGATTACGTGACCGTGTTCAATTAGAGGTAGACTCCAAGTTGATGACTGGTTTTGATGTGGCTGTAGCAGCCATGCTCGGTGCTGAGTTATTCGGCTTTGGTACATTGCCTCTCGTAGCGGTAGGCTGTAAAATGGCTCGTGTATGTAATCTTAATACATGCCCTTACGGTGTAGCTACACAAGATGAAAAATTGCGTGCTCGTTTCATAGGTAAGCCTGAATATGTTGAAAACTTGATGATTTTCATCGCACGTGAATTGCGTGAAATCATGGCTCGTTTAGGTATTCGCTCCGTAGCTGAGCTCGTTGGTCGTATCGATCTTGTGCGTCAAAAATCTCAAGATGATAACTTCAAATTGTCTCGCGTCGATCTTAAACGTATATTGTTCCGTCCATACATCGATGCCTCTGTAGGCCATATGCACATGGTTGACCAAGATCACGAGTTGGAACGCACCTTGGATATGTCCAAACTCTTGCGTATGTGCCGTCCTGCTATTGAGGATCAAAAACCGATTCGCGCTAAATTGGCTATCACTAACATCAACCGTGTTGTAGGTACCTTGGTTGGTTCTGAGGTGACTCGTCGTTATGGTGAAAGCGGCTTGCCAGACAATACAATTAAGTTGAATTTCGAAGGCTCTGCTGGTCAATCCTTCGGCGCTTTCATCCCTAAAGGCATGACACTAGAACTTGAAGGTGATGCGAATGATTACCTCGGTAAAGGCTTGTCCGGTGGCACCATCACTGTATACCCACCTAAGAAATCCATCTTTGAAGCGGATGAAAATATCCTTATCGGTAACGTTGCATTTTATGGTGCAACCTCTGGTACATCCTACATCAATGGTGTGGCCGGTGAACGTTTCGCCGTACGTAACAGTGGTATCACTGCTGTTGTAGAAGGTGTAGGTGATCATGGCTGTGAATACATGACTGGTGGCGAAGTGCTCGTGCTTGGTAAAATTGGTCGTAACTTTGGAGCAGGTATGTCTGGTGGCTATGCGTATATCCTTGATTGCGATGAACGCTATGTTAACACAGGTCTCGTAGAATTACGTACTGCTAATAATGATGACCTTAAACGCATTAAAGAACTGATAGAACAACATGTATTGCATACTAACTCCGCTAAAGGCCGTCACATCTTAGAAAACTGGAATAACTTTGTAAATAGATTTACAAAAGTTGTGCCTGTAGCCTATGAAGAAATGCAAGCTGCTATTGAACGCTTCAAAGAACAAGGATTGTCCTTGGAAGAAGCACAATTGGCTGCATTTAAAGAGAAATATGCAAAATAATTTTTAATTTGATTGAATATCGTTTGGATAGGATATATGAAAAGCCTCTATAGCTTTGACTATAGAGGCTTTTTCATGTATAATATTTGTATTGCAATATTGGATCATGGCAGTTCTCGGGCCTGTGCAATGGGGGCCTGTGAATCGTGTCAGGACTGAGAGGTAGCAGCACTAAGCGGTAACCTTCATGTGCCACGGGGAACCCGGGGACTGTCGTGATCGAATATTGCAAGGCGGCCTGTGGGGCCGCTTTTTTTATAGAGGGTTTGAAAATGTTATAGAATTTTGTATAATGAGTATGAAGTGAGGTGATTTTCTATGGCAAAGGCATCAGATGTAGCTAAGTTAATGATTGAAATTGCAAATAGTAATCCTAATGAGGATTTAATGACTAATCTTCGCTTGAATAAGCTTTTGTATTTTGCACAAGTTGGTAGTTTAAAGCGTTTAGGCTATTTACTTATAGAAGATGAATTTGAAGCTTGGAAGTTTGGACCAGTTGTAAAACAAATATATGATTCATACAAAATGCATGGACGAAATGGAATTCCAACTGCTCCTTGTAATAGAGAATCCTTAACTAGAGAAGAACAATTATATATAATTGATGTTGTTAGAACTTTTAGCCCAAAATCGACATCTACATTGGTTAGTGACAGCCATTTATCGGGTGGGCCATGGGAAAAAGCTTATAGTTCTAATGAAATAATAATATCAAAAGACTATATAAAAGATTATGATAATAAGGCTATTGAGATAAAGCCATTTAAAAGTAAATTTAAAGAGACTGATTTTATTGGGCATAGAAATGAGTCTAATGTATTAGTACTACCTAAGGAATTGGACTATGCCGAATGAATGGGAAGTTTGGTGGGCCACCGTAGCCTTTGAAGACGATGATGATAGTAAAGTTAGACCGGTTATAGTTTTTGAAAATCGAGAGGCGTATATATTATCTTTAAAAGTTACTAGTCATCCACCAAGACGAAATTATCAAGGGGAATTTGAGTTATTGCGTTGGGATGTGGCCGGATTAGAGATCCCTTCAACTGTTCGCTTGAGTCAACCACTTCAATTAATGGAATCTGATTTTATTAGTAAAATCGGTGAATTGGATTCCTTAGATATCTATGGAATTCAACAACGATTAGAGTTAATGTGATAATAGGCGGCCCGTTATAAACGGGTCGCTGTTTTTATTATATGGTATAATAAAGTATTGTAAGTTTCGGAAAAAGGGGGTGTTCCAATGGCATATATTGCGCTATATCGTAAGTATCGTCCGCAGACATTTACCGATGTAGTTGGTCAGCATCAGGTGTCTGATACATTGATGCGAGCTATCCGGGAGGATAAGGTAGCTCATGCCTATTTATTTGCCGGTCCGCGGGGGACTGGTAAGACGAGTATGGCGAAGATTTTCGCGCGCGCTATCAACTGCGAGCATGGTCCAACGGATCACCCTTGTAACGAGTGTAGTGCTTGTAAATCGATTTTGAGTGGACAGTCCATGGATGTTCTTGAAATCGACGCCGCATCAAATCGTGGTATCGATGAGGTTCGTGCTCTTCGTGAAAGCGTCAAATTTATGCCTGTTGAGGGGCGTAAAAAGGTTTTTATCATAGACGAAGCCCACATGCTTACTACAGAGGCGTGGAATGCGCTTTTAAAAACCATAGAAGAACCTCCTGCTCATGTGATGTTTATCTTTGCTACTACAGAAATTGAAAAATTGCCTGTTACTATCGTGTCTCGTTGTCAACGTTATACCTTTAGACGCATTACTTCTGATGACATCGCGCAACGTTTATCTTACGTAGCAGAAAAAGAAGGCTTTGGCCTTGATTCTGCGGCGGCTCAGCTTATCGCTGTTCATGCAGACGGTGGTTTGCGTGATGCCTTGAGTATTCTAGACCAATGTGCAGGTATGGCAACAGGCTCTATTACACCGCAAGTGGTGGAAGAGTTAATCGGTCTCGTAAGTAAGGAATGGATTATTCACTTCCTAGATGCTTTGCGCAATGGCGATGGCCCTAAAGTATTATCCTACGTTCACGATGCTTTGGCAGAAGGTCGCGATGCGACGCAGATTATGGAAGCCCTCATTCAACATGTACGCGCCTTGCTCGTTGGTAAGGTGGCTCCTGATGCGGATGAACTCAAGATATACGACGCCTTTAAGGATGAGTTTCTAGCTCAGGCCAATAGCGTTGATTTCAATGAACTTAACCAATATGTGCGCAGTGCTCAATCCATCATGAATGATGCGAAACAAGTGGATAATCCACGAACCATCATTGAAATGGGCCTACTCGTGCTTTGTGCTAAATTAGGCTCTGTTGATGAAAGCTTAGAAGACCGTATATATGCTCTAGAAAGTGCTGAGCGATCTGAACGAAATGATTTATTGAACCGCATGGCTCAATTGGAACAACGAGGCCCAGCGGCTCCTACACCAGCTTATGGTGCTAATGCATTTGGTCCACCTAGCGGCTATGCGAACAGCTTTGTTCCTGTAGATAATGCTGCTGTACAGAATACTTCCATGAGTAGTATTCAAAATACTGCTGTCGGTACTGTGCCACCTCCAAGCAGCGTAGGCATGACACTACCGCCTGCGAATGTGGGTATGACTCCACCGACTGCGAGTGTAGGTATGACGCCTCCACCGATGGGAGCACCAGGTAGTACACCTCCTCCGATGAATGGAGTGGGTATGGCTCCGCCACCGATGGGCGGGGTTGGCATGGCGCCACCGCCAAATAATGGGGACATGGCTTCCCGAAAACCTACAAGAAACCAAGCTAAAGGTCGTGCTAAAAAAGGTGTTAGTACACAGGCCATTATTAGTGAACAAATCTTATCTGCTCAAGAGTATCGCAATGTACAATCCAATGTGATTAAATACTTGAAGGATAGCAATCGTAATATGACCTCTACCGTTATTGGTCAAGGTCAACTTGTATATGTAGACCAAAGCAAGGCGGTCATGGCCTTTAAAAATACATTGCATCTCAATGTGATGACTAATGAAGTGAATTTGGCGGAAGCAGCTGATGCTTTCACTTATACACTGGGCTATGCAGTACACGTAGAAATCGTGGATGCCCTCACGCAAGTTTATAAAGACTATAAAAAGGCTGCTGGTAGCACCACACAACGCCAAGTAAAAGCACCCCAACGACCACAAGAACCGATGGTTGACGTAAAGACGACCTCCGGTGCGGAACCGACACAAATGGATTTAACCAATGATTCGCAAGAGAGTAAACCTGATTCTGCAGCTGTGGACGCGGCTAAGGCTGCGGCGATGGCATTCTTAGCTAAGAAAACCGGCGGTGCCGTTGCAAATACGGTAGTTAGTGATAGTGCGAATACAACTACAATAGCTGCATCAGAAACTGCATTAGGAGCTGGCGTAGAAACAGAGCCAGCATCCGGTGGTGATGTGCCAATTACATCCTTTGATGGTAGTCCTGCGACACAGGTGCCAGATGGTGAAATTCCTATTGAGTCTCTAGCAGGTTCTATAGAAGGGGATGATATTCCAGTTCATTCCTTTGATGATGTGCCTGTAGATGATATGGAGGGTTCTTATGTATCATCCTTAGATGATATGCCGCCACATCCATTAGATAGTGTGACTGTTATCAGCGAGGATGGCGAAGTGTTAGAGCGCCCTATGGATAGCGGTGCACATATCGAGGTGGAAGCTGTCCCAAAGTCTGATGGGGGTGAACCTCATGAGAAAACCCCGCATCAAAGTGATGACAAAGCTATGCTTTCATCAGCACCTATTGAAGTAGAGGCTATCGATAGTGTTACGGTGGCTCGAGAATACGCTTGGGATCCAGAGCATATGACAGAAGAGGAACGAAACAATCCTCTCTTGGCGGAAACGCTAGAAAAATTATCTGAAGACCATGACATCATAGTCGAGGTTATCGAAGAATAGATAAAAAATTAATTGTTAGATAATAACCTTTGGCCTTGGGGCTATTAGGTGACACATATGTTATAAATCTATGTCATATATTGTTAATGATGTGGACTTAGAATGTTAGTATAGGACGATGTCTTAAAAGGAGGAAATACAATGTTTGGTAAAGGTATGGGCAACATGGCTGGCATGATGAAAAAAGTTCAAAAAATGCAAGAAGACATGAAGAAAATGCAAGAAGAGTTAAAAACTCGCACTGTAGAAGCTTCCGTAGGTGGCGGTGCAGTAACCGTTGTGATGAACGGTGAAAAAATCATCGAATCTTTGAAATTGAATCCTACAGCTGTTGATCCTGAAGATGTAGAAATGTTAGAGGATTTAGTAATGGCTGCGGTAAATGAAGCTAGCAAAAAAGTAGACGACCTCTTGGCTCAAGAAATGGGCAAAGTAACTGGTGGTCTTAACTTGCCAACAGGTTTATTCTAAATGACAAACGCTTTAGAACGGCTCGTAGAACAGCTGCGCCGTTTACCTGGCATCGGTTCTAAGTCGGCTAGACGCTTGGCTTATCATTTGGTAGAAATGCCGAAGGAAGAGGTAGACCGCCTCGTGGAAACTATCTTAGAAGCGAAGGGGGCTACGCGTCACTGTTCTATTTGCTTTAACTTATCAGCTCAAGATCCTTGCGAATTCTGTAGCAATCCAAATCGCGACCAAACGACGATTATGGTTGTTGAAACATCTCGTGATGTCATTGCTATCGAGCGCAGTGGTGATTATAAGGGCTTGTATCATGTATTGGAAGGCGCTTTGTCCCCTATGGAGGGCATTGGTGCTGACGATATTCGCGTAAAAGAATTGATTGCACGCCTTCGTGATGGTGTTGTACAAGAGGTTATCCTCGCAACAGACCCGGATGTCGAAGGGGAAGCAACTGCTCTGTATTTGGCGAGATTATTAAGTCCAAGTGGCATCAAGGTAACGCGCATTGCCCGCGGTGTTCCTGTGGGTGGCGATATCGAATATGCCGATGAATTAACGCTAGGCGGTGCCGTAGTGAACCGCCAAGAAATGAAAGGATAATAGTATGGGAGCTTTATTAGCATCACCGATTATATCGGCGGTTATTTCCATTGCTGTAGCCTACATTGCTTTCAAAGTAGCATTTTTCACCATTAAACGGGTGGCTATAAATGTTGTGATTGGTGGGTTAACCTACTGGGTATGCGTTCATATACTTAATATTCCAATGGATATTGGGGTGGGTATTTGGGCATTAACAGCAATTTTAGGCCCTATTCCTATGGTCTTAGCTGCTATATATTACGGCATTAAATAACAGGAGGTTTTTATGCTTATCAATCGTGAACAACAACGCGTTATTGATGAAGTGGAACAGAATATCCTCTTGTTAGCGTCCGCTGGGACGGGAAAAACGAATACACTTGCTTATCGGGTGGCTCATCTCATCGAGGGTGGCTATGCGAAGGCGGAGAATATCTTGTGCATGACCTTTACGAACAAGGCCTCAAACGAGATGAAAGGCCGCATTCAATCGCTCGTGGGCAGTCCTGCAAAGGCTGTGGAGGTTAGTACATTCCACAGCTTTTGCTTTTTCATTCTCCAACAAGAGGGCAAGCGCAACGAAACCTTGTACACGGATGTGACCATCTTTGACGAAGAAGACTGCAAGGAACTCTCTGAACCGTACCGTCCTGGTAAATTGCGAGAAATGTCCTTTGCTAATGTTATCTCCATGGTGAAAGAATATCGTTCCTTATATGGCTTTTATTCTGATGATCTCGTAGGTGACTACAAGCGGACAATTGAACGCTTACAGAAGGAACAGCGCGAAGCCATTGAACAGCTCTTCTCTAGCTTTGGTAATGTCCTCTACAGTGAACTCCATGATTTCTTGAACCATGGTCACGAATGGATTGCTGCGTATGATGAAAGCTTAGCTTCCGTGCACGGCCTAGATTTTACAGACCTCATCTGCGGTGTTCATCGCCTATTCCAAGACCCTGTAGTTCGCGAGCGCTGGCGCAGTCGTTACAGCTATATCTCTGTAGATGAAATGCAAGATACAGGCGTACTGGAGTACAAGGTTCTAGAAATGCTGTGGGAAGGTAATTACGTGCTACTATGTGGCGACTATTTCCAAACGATTTACGAATGGCGTGGTTCTGATCCGTTCCGCTTGCTCAAGCAATTTGATGCGGATTTCAAGCCTTTAAAAATTATCTTCTACGAAAACTATCGTTCTAATTGGACACTCTTTACGATGGCTTTCAAAACCTTACAAAATATGTTCCCTGACCTGGTTGGGTCTATCTACACTGAATTGCCTCGTGCCAATAGTGAAAGCAAGGGTAAGCCTGTTCTCATTAAAGGTTGTAAAAATAGCTACCTTGAGGGCCGCTATATCTACGAAGCTATCTGCGCCTTACCGAAGGATGCTAATATCGGCGTTCTCGTGAGGGATAATAAAAAGGCACAGCAGCTAAGTGATTCTTTTGAACGTCTTAACGGCGAACGACCTGAAGAGGAACGTCGTCACTTCATGATTATCGACGAGTTTAAATTCTTTAGACGTCAAGAAATTAAAGATGTTATGGCCTACTTCAAACTGCTCATGAATCCAAACGACTCTGTCAGTGCGAAGCGCATTATCAAGCGATATGTTGCTGGTATTGGTGACGCTCGTATCGCTGCGATTGAAAGCCCAGAGACGCGCCAAGTAGGTTTAAAATTGACAGATTTTATGGATATGCCTATCTTTGAGGCGGAGCCTTATGCAAAGCTTGTCAGTGGCTTAGAGCAGCACGAAGTAGTTGTTTATGACGTGGAGAGCACCGGCACAGATACGTCTCAAGACCGCATCATTCAAATTGCAGCTATTCGCATCGATGAAAATGGACAGGTCTTAGAGGCCTTTGAACGCTTTATCGATCCTGGTGTACCTGTTGGTCAATCCGAAGAGGTACATGGCTTCTCCGATGCGTATTTACAAGAACACGGCGAAGAGCCAGCTATAGTGCTACAAGCCTTTAAGGAATTCTCCAAGAATGCTATTATTGTAGGTCACAATGTAAACTATGATGTGACCATCTTTACGAATGAATTGGCGCGTCATAACTTAGGCAATCCTGAGTTCAAGGCTATTTACGATACCCTCGATATTTACCGTCGTTTCTATCCTAATTTGCCAAATCATAAATTGGGCTTCCTAGCATCTAAGTTCCCTATACATCATGAGCCAACACATAATGCAATGGATGATATCTTGGCTACTGCACAGCTTTTAATTTATGCGGTGAAAGAAAAAATCGTACCGACCACAACGGATCGCATGGTAGCTATAAATAAATATAAAGCAGCTTTCACGGATATCGCCTCTCAAATGGCGACATTGCGTAGAAAAGCCTATACGGAGATGCCAACGAAATTATTGGCGTATATCATGAACCAAATGGGGGTTTTAGAGTACTATAAATCTCATGGGGAAGCGGCTAAAGTAGAGCATATACGCGATTTGTATCGCATCATGGAAAAACTAGATGCGGCTTATGAAGGGCCTGCAGGTTTGGCTCGATTAAATCAAATCTTACAGATGGCGGCCCTTACGGCGGGTGAGCCTGCGCAGCAAGTACGAAATGAAGATCGCATTCCTATCATTACCATTCACCAAGCGAAGGGCAGTGAGTTTGACCATGTATTCTTGGCTGGGCTAAACGAAGGAACTTTCCCGAGTCCCTTTGCCATTGCAGAAGGTCGTGAAGACGAGGAAAAGCGTTTATTCTATGTGGCCATCACTCGACCTAAACAAGAATTGACCATTACCTTTGAACAGACGAACATACGAGGGAGGGCAGTTCAACCAAGTTCGCTACTCAACTATATGCCACGAGATCTTGAACTCGTAGAAAGGAGATACTAATGGCGCGAAAAACACATCGCCCCGATGATATTCTGTGGACCGTGACAGCTGTAGATATAGAAGTTGTACTTAGCAAGAAAAATGCAAGAAAAAAGCTAGTAGGTGATGGTCAAGATATATCAAGTAAAAATCGAGATATATCGAGTAGCAATCAAGACATATCAAGTCGTGATTCCGAGCATATTGGAGAAGTATGCGATATTTCACTTGGTGAAGTGTTAGATACTAGATATCCTCGAAAATCTTTAGTTAAACTTTTTGAAGAGAAATTAATTCATATTAATGGTCATAAGGCTACGCCAAAAGATGCAATCTCTGAAGGCGACGAGATTTGGATTGCTATGGCGAAGGAAAAAATAGATCATGACCCTATCGAAATGGACTTACGCATTCTGTATGAAGATACTGATCTCCTTATTGTGGATAAACCAAGTGGTGTAACGGTAAACTCTAAAGATCAAATATCCCTTGCCAATGGTGTGGCGCATTATTTTAAAGATAATGGTATCAAGCGAAAAGTACGTTTCTTGAATCGTCTTGATAGAGATACGACGGGATGCATTGTCATTGCAAAAAGTGGGTTAGCTCAAAGTCTTTATCAACAGCAAATGGATGATAACACCTTTGAAAAGTGGTATATGGCGACTGTGGAAGGTATTTTAGAAGCCGATGAGGATTCTTTAGTATTCCCTATGGAACGCAGTGCTGATGGGATTCATTACGAAGTGAATCCTAAGGGAAAAGAGACTCGTACAGATTTTTCCGTCCTATGTAGACATTCTTCGCAGGCTGTGGATAACTCTGTGAATAAGTCTAATAATTCTGTGGATATAGCAGCAAAAAATGTGGATATAAACTTAGGAGATGTTGATAAAAGTAGTCAAAATGTGGACAAAACTGTGTATAAGTCCAATAAATGTGGATATACAGAGGTTTTAGTTCGTTTGTACACAGGGAAAACACATCAAATTCGAGTAGCTTTCAGTCATATAGGGCACCCTCTTGTAGGAGATATCTTATACGGTGCACAACCTACGGGACAGCCATTCCAATTACGGGCTCAAAAGGTAGTATTTACACATATGCGCACAGGAGAGCGTATTACGGTTACGGCATAATCTGATTTCCTTAAATCATTACGCGAGCCTAAGTACTGGTTTGATAATAGGTCTGTATTATATATTGTGAAGTCACAATACCTAAAATACTCTAATTGAGAAATGAGAATTATTGATAACTCAGCGAAATCAATAAGTTTAAAAATATTTTTCAAGAAAAATAATGACAAATGATAATCGATAAGCTATAATAGGATTATAAGTAAATCGATATAGTTCAATTTAAAAACTATAAATCAGAATGTAAGAGGTGTAGTATGATTTTACAAGATAATAGTGCAGCACGTAATCGGGGGATTACGCTTGCCAGTATAAAAGGCATTATAGGTAATGTCGTTCTCGTTATTTTTAAAATGATTGTGGGCCTTGCGTCTAATTCCATCGCCATTATCCTTGATGCGGTAAATAACTTAACAGACGTATTGTCCTCTGTATTAACTATTGTGGGTACAAAATTAGCCGCCAAAGGGGCTGATAAGGAGCATCCATTTGGCCACGGTCGTATAGAATATATGACTACCATGGCTATAGCTTTCATCATTCTCGGTGCTGGTATTGGATCCCTTAAGGAATCTGTGGAAAAAATTATCCATCCTGAGGTATCTACATTTGATATTCCAGGTCTTGTTATCATCGCTGTTGCCATCGTTGTGAAAGTAGTGATGGGTCGTTATATCAAGGCACAAGGTGAGAAATATAAATCCGATGCACTCGTAGCATCTGGTATAGATGCCCTTTTTGATGCAGTGATTACCTTTGCTACATTGGTATCTGCAGGCTTAGTATTTTTCTTTAACTTTGATATTCAAGGTTATGTGGGCGCTGTTATTTCTGTTTTGATTTTAAAAGCAGCGTATGATATTTTACGTGAAATGTACAATCATTTGCTTGGTATTCGAGCAGATGATAATTTAATCCGTAATATTAAAGAAACTATTGCACAGCATCCAAATGTGGGTGGTGTATATGACTTGGTATTAAATAGCTATGGTCCGGGAGAAACAATTGGTTCCGTTCATATTTCTGTACCAGATTCTATGACAATGGCAGAAGTTCATCCATTAACAAAGGGCATTGCGGTTCATCTTTATAAAAAGTTTGGCATCAATATGACTGTTGGTGTATATGCTGAAAATAAACCAAGTGTAGAAGTACTTGAAATTAGAAAGGCTCTTGATCAAGTTATTAGTTTATATACACATGTAGTACAAGTACATGCCTTCTACGTACAAGAAGAAAAGAAGGTTATCTACTACGATATTATCTTTGATTTTGACGAAGAAGATCCACATAGTACATTAGAAAAAATCAAGACAGAAATGCAAAAACGGTACCCTGACTATACACAATTCGCCATTGTGGATACGGATTTTAGTAACTAGTTTAGTAATATTGATTTTAGATATCTAAGCGAATAGAAACTTCTAAGTATATCTCTTTACTATATGGGATAATTTCATAACTAATATTATAAAATTAAAGGCTTTTACCAGTAATTGACCGAATATAATCGGTCAAGAATCGGTAGAAGCCTTTTCTTTTATTAGTCGACAGATTTAGTTATACTATAGGTAAGAGAGAGGTGGTCCTATGTTGCAATGGATAAAGAAACATTATATTGTAAGTCTTTTAATTATCCTTATTCTTATTTTGTGTGCCTTACACCTCAATGGTACGAGAAATGAGAAATGTATTTTACCAAAACAAGGGATAATTTTAGAAAAGGATATTACAGTTGATATTAATCGTAATCCTAATGCAATCTTAACAGTTATAAATGCAAGTAATTACCCTGAATCTTATGCCATTGATGTATTACCTATTATGAAAAAATATAACTGTTATATTTTTGATTATCTTATCGTTAATGATGAATTATATCTGCTTGCACGCTCTAATGATACTATTTCTAATATGAATTTATATCCGCTTTTGATTTTGAGGGTCACTGATACATCTTTGACTGCTAATGTTATAGGATATGACTTTGATAAGTTTTCTGCTTCATTAGACTATATCAATGGTAATATTATAGCCTCTAATAGGGAGGGGAAATATATTTTAGATGCTACTTTATCTGCTACTAAAATAGTTGATACAGACCCACGTTTGGTTCAACAAAAGAACGAAAGTAAACATGGTATTAAAAATGATAAAGTAATATTAGATTCTCTTATTCCTAGAGAATTATATATAAATGGTAAGGTAGGAGATACTTATTTGCTCACGGTTACTCCTCTTATATATGCGAAACCAAATTTGAATTTACCTTTTGATTTTTTTAAAGCTGAACAGTATTATGGTATTCCTATATATGAAAATATGATGTTGTTTTGGAATGTTAAGACTAATAGAATGGAAAGTTATGATAATCTAAAATCTATAACTTCTTTCAATATAAAATATATGGATATGAATTATAATACTGAACTTTTCGAACAATGGAATCAAATAATTAAGAAGGTAAATACTGAAAAATCAAATTAACTTGATAATATATAGTTAAATGAATATAATATAATGTGTTGTATAAAATGTAATTTGTGTTGATAAATTCTCTAAGGAGAGGTGGAATGAAAAAAATTGCTCTTACCTCATTAGCTGTAATGGCGGTTGTTGGCGTGTTTGCGATTCAGCCTGTAGATGCAAAAAAGGTAGAACAAGATCCAGTAATGACACCTATTGAAATGCCTATGAATGATGAAATTCAACAGGTTAATGGTGTATCTAAATCTACTAATCAAGAAACACGACGTTTGTCTAATAATTTAGCACAAGCTACAAAAGTGATGATTAAGAAGAATTGGAAGATTATTTATATTAAAGCAGTTCCTGCGGGGGATAAGGATGCTGTGCGCTTCTATTACAAAGATAATAGAGGGCAAGTATATAATGGTCAAGTCATTAGAAATACAGGCCTATCCAAGGGTAAATATATGGCAGGTTCTTTACGTCAAATAGAGGCATTGCAAGAATTAGTTCACCATTTGCAACAGAATGGTCAAGAAGTACCATCCTCTATTGATATCATAATCACTCAAGAAGGCTATCGCATTAAGACTATCTTTAATTACAATGAAGATACAAGTAACTTACCAGCATATCTACAACAATATGAACAACAAAACTTCCCGTCAATGAAGTAAAAGAAAAGCTCGTGCATAGCACGAGCTTTTTTGTTAGATTACGTAATCATCGGAATCGTCTTTTTTAGGTTTTTTGTAAAGTTCTTTTACGCCTGCCATTTCGATGAGTTCTTCCCCAAGGGCATCTTCATCGTCCGTGTTAAGCATGGAGTAGAAGGCCCAAAGAATAATAAACCAAATTGGTGTGAACAAGAGGGCAATTCGCGTATCTTCGTTTAAGGCTAGAATGGCTAAAACGAAAACGAAGAACGCGAGGATAACGTAATTCATTACTGGGTATAGAGGCATTTTAAATTTAGACTGTGCCACTACATCAGGATTTTTTTTGCGATATTTGAGATGGCAAATAACCATCATGGCCCAAATAAAGATAAAGCAGAACGTAGAGATTGATGTAATCATAACGAATACTGCTTCAGGCATTACGTAGTTGAGTACAACCGTAATCAATAATACGGCTGCCGAGAAAATCGTTGCTTGGTATGGCACACTGCTGTGAGTCAAGCGGCGCATCGAACTCGGGGCGTGACCGCGTTTTGCCAAGGCGTAAATCATACGACCAGTACTGAAGATACCGGAGTTTGTAGCAGATGCTGCAGAGGTAAGAACAACGAAGTTTACGATACCTGCAGCGGCTGTAATACCAACGGCGGTAAATACAGCCACAAATGGACTTGCAGCAGGGTTAACGGCAGTCCAAGGGTAAATACTCATGATGATGGCTAAAGAGCCTACATAGAATAAAATAATACGCAATGGAATATTGTTTATGGCCATTGGAATAACCTTTTCAGGATCTTCTGTTTCGCCAGCCGTTAAACCTACGAGTTCTATGCCTGTGAAAGCAAATACAACCATTTGGAATGATAGGATAAAGCCCATCGTTCCATTCGGAAACCATCCTCCGTAATTCCACATATTACTAAAGGCGGCGACGCCAGCATCTGTAGTAAAACCTGTAACAATCATGATGATACCGATGATGATAAGAGAGATAATAGCGATTACCTTAATCAAGGCAAACCAGAATTCCATTTCGCCGAAATGTTTTACAGCTATCAAGTTCATTAACAACAAGACGATTAAAACGAGTAAGGCGGGTATCCATTGGGGTAGCCACGGTATCCAGTACTGCATGTAG
This sequence comes from Veillonella parvula, assembly GCF_002005185.1. Classification (GTDB taxonomy): domain Bacteria; phylum Bacillota; class Negativicutes; order Veillonellales; family Veillonellaceae; genus Veillonella; species Veillonella parvula_M. Next base: position 280,107 of record NZ_CP019721.1, on the reverse strand, counting down.
AGGCCTACGGCCGTTAAGTCTGCCATGGCTAGTGAAAGCCAGCAAAACCAGTATGTCCATCCCGTGATAAATGCTGCTCGATCCCCTAAGTAATCTTCTACAAAGTCGATAAAAGAGTGGTGGTTTAGGTTAGATAACAGTAATTCGCCTAGTGCTCTCATAATAAAGAAGCAAATAACACCTGTTATTAGGTAGGCGAATATAATGGATGGACCAGCCAAGTGAATGGCGCGGCCGGAGCCTAAGAATAAACCTGTACCAATAGCACCGCCGATAGCGAGCAACTGTACATGCCTGTTCTTAAGACCCCGTTTTAACTGATGAGTATCAGACATAATAAAGACCTCTTTTCTACAAACTATCTATAAACATAAAGGCTATAGATTACCACAGCTTTAACAATCTATAGAATCTTTAAAACTATTTTTTTATAATACAGTATCTATTCTAAAAAGTCAAATGTATTTTTACAGTAGACAAAAGATGATATGATTTTCTGATAGAGTATATCCTTATATTGATAAAAGCAAAGAATATTCTTTTTTTATGAAGTTTATTGACGAATAATATAAAATAATTTATAATAAGTACACTTATAATAAAAGGAGGATATAAAATGGAATTTAGTTTTAGTTTGAAAATAAAAGCAACAAAAGAAGCTGTGTGGGCGTACTATGCGAATATCGAAAAATGGTATGACTGGGAAGAGGATCTAAAAAATATTACATTAAACGGTAAATTTGAGACCGGTTCATGTGGTACAATGGAGCTTGAAGGTATACCACCTATGGAATATCAACTTACTCTTGTAAAACCTTTTGAAGAGTTTTGGGATAAGACTGAAACTCCATTTGGTGCTATTCTTTTCGGACATCAAATAATTGATAATCATGACGGAAGTGTAAATGTAAAACATACTGTAAGTTTAGAAAGTGAAGATAAGCAACATTTGGAATTTTTAAGTCAAGTTTTTTCGGATGTTCCTCAATCTATATTTATTCTAAAAAATTGTTTAGAAAGATAAGGTGATTGCTGTTTGTTTACATCAAAATATAAAGACAATTCAGAAAAATCAACAGGATTATTGTTCATGAGGGTGTACAATAAATGGCATTTTACTATAAAACAAGCGTTAAAAGAGTTGAACTTAACACATCCTCAATTTGTTGTTTTAGCGTCTCTTGCTTATCTGTCACAACATGATAACGAAGTTACACAAGTTATGATTTCAAAACTTTCAGGGATAGATGTTATGACGGTATCTCAAATATTGAGCTTATTGGAAAAACGTGGTTTTGTAGAGCGAAAAGAGCACTCTAGAGATACACGTGCGAAAGCTGTTCTTTTAAATGAAGAGGGCGGTGCAATATTACAAAAAGCAGTTCCATTAGTTGAAGAAATTGATGAAGTCTTTTTCGGAAAGCTAAAGAGTGATGAAGCTCAATTTAAACATCTTCTTGGCAGATTACATGAAGAGTAAGGTGTATTAATTTTCTGATTCTTGTGGAGGCTATTATGAGACGTCAAGATCGTATGGTTACAAATATAGATGAAATTAAGGGCATTTTAAATAGCACTCGCATCATTCACTTAGGTATGATGGATGGTGATTATCCTTACGTGGTACCTTTACATTTCGGTTATGAAATTGTAGATGATATACTCTACATCTATGTACATGGCTATCATGAGGGGAAGAAGTTTAATTTGATTAAAGTGAACCCCCATGTATTTATCGAAATTGACGGTAATGATGAGGCCCTCGTATCAGGTGGAGATATTCCTTGTAAATATAGCTCGGTTTATTCTAGTGTGATGGGCCGAGGAGAGGCTACCTACTTAGAGCGTGTTGATGAAAAAGTTCATGGTTTACAAGTGTTGATGAAGCATCAGACTGGTCGAGAATTAACCTTTACCGATGCCATGGTAAACTCTGTGGGCGTAGTTCAAATTAAGGTTGTAGACTATACTGCAAAAAGACGAAGACAGTTTGAACAAGATATTATTATGCCTCCATTAACTAAATAATGATAAAACATCCTATTGAACTCTATTGTAATATAGCGTTTAGTAGGATGTTTTATTATGTATAACTAGTTAGAATTAAAGCAGCTAATGGCTCATAACTATACTTTCACAATAGGAAAGATAAAAGTTTTGTGAAGTAGCTAGGGCAACAGAATAGGTGGCATGTTTTTGATATAAATAAGAAAATATATCATTATATGTGTAAAGTATATATCAAGTTTTTATAAAAGGAGAGATCATGAAGAAGCTTCTATTTAAGTCCGTATTATCTGCTATGGCTGTAGGTTTATTGTCTGCAGGATATGTTTCAGCTGATGTTGTTAATGATTCAATATCTACCGATAATGTTGGTGTTTCCGCTACTGTTACAAATGATATGCCTAGAGTTCATCCTGATTCAGCAATCAAAGCATTACCAAGAAAGTCTTTATTAGAGTGGCCTATGAAAACTCAAGAAGGGGCTCGTAATTGGAAAGGAATAGTAGAAGCTGCACAGCAACTGCCGTATGAGGTCAAGGCGCCTAGTTATATACCTTATGGTTATCAGCTTTATACAGCACGTCAAGATCGAAATGATGTATTAGAGGTTGTATATTACAAAAAAGGTGTGACTATCTATCGGGATGGGAAAAAATATATAGATAGTATTATGGCCTATAGAATGGGATATTCCTTAGATACCGTAAGAGATATACCATATGTTCCATCTGAGTACGGCGATATTGAATGGTCTAAATCAGGTGATTCTAGTGAGGTTTATTTTACAGGTGATCCTGAAACACATATGGTTCGCAGCATTTCGTGGACGAAGGATGGGATGGCTTATTCTCTATTCTTCTTAGAACGGGTGAAAGAGGCTGATGCGGAATTCTATAAAGAGCATGTAGTACCGTTGAAGAGTATTGATAGCTCTCGTTATGAACTAGTTGGTAACTATCCGACAACACCTAAAACAATTGAAGAAATAAAAGAGGAACATGTAGTGCCTATGAAAGCATAGACTGGTGTGATTTATTAATGGTACGTAATACTCTTGAAAGTCAGTGATCTGAGTTAAAAAATGTAATAGATAAATGATTACTTCGGTAATATATACTTATAAATATCTAAATTTAGAGAGAGCAGAAATTATGAGATTGAAAACAACAAAATCATTATTAGCAATGGGAATACTAGCTGCTGTGTTAAGTAGCTTTGGAGTACAATCAGCTAGTGCGTTATCCCCTTTAGTGGATGAAAATGGAAATACTGTTACCACTGACACAGTGGAAAAGAATAAAGAGCTAGTGAATCGCTATCGGTGGTATGATCAAATTGATAATGGTGATATAGTACTGCTTAATGTTGACGCCAGTACAAATTATTTTGGATATGATTTACAGATTCCATCTTATATGCCTGAAGACTATGCAGTACGCGATGTAAAGTCAAGAGATCATGACGTATTAGAAATCGTGTATACGGAAACGGGCCATAATGGAGAATATGGTCAGAAATTAACCTTCTCTAATACAGATATTGTGTATCGTATGGGGTGGGCTATCGATACCGTAGTAAAGCCTATATTGGAAAAGACAAAATACAATGCTGATGATGTCGTTAGCTTTACTACCCCTAATGGAATCTCTGTACATACGTTAGGCTCTAGCAACGATTCTGTTCAAATTGCTTATTGGGAAAAAGATAACAAAGTTTATATGCTCTACTTTGCTTCCTCAAGAAACCAAAACTATGTAAGCAAAATTGTAGATTCAGTAGGGTCGTTAAGTAATGTGGCTTCTGATGATACTAGATTACGTGGTGACCGAAATGATAAGCAAAATGTTAAAGGCAATAATGCGCAAAGTTTTAAACAAAATGGAGAACAAGATAGACCTTATTTTGAATCTATTGGGCTGCCATTGCGTACACATACGAATTCTGAGTGGCCTATACTTACGAGTAAATCCATCGGCTTACCTAGCGGTGTAATTGATGCATCTCGTAAGCTGTCCTATAACGTATCTGTACCAAGTTACTTGCCTCTTGGCTATACATACTATGCTACACATTTTTATGATAATGATGTATTAGAAACTGTATATTGGAAGCAAGGTCAAGAATATCAAGAACGCAGCGGGCGTTGGGTAAATCATACGATGGTCTTTCGCATGAGCTACTCTATGGATACGGTATGGCCTAAAGAATATGTTCCAACGGAATACCATGACGTACAGTGGATTGACTCTACGCCAACCGGTGATGTGCAGTATACAGGTAATGTAGATAAGGGCTTAGTACGCAGTATTGCGTGGAGCAAAGATAACATGGCATATTTCTTGTTTTTCCAAGTGCCTGTAAAAGTATCTGAAGCAGAGTTTTATAAAGATCATGTAGTACCATTAAAAAATATTGATTTAAGTCGTACAGACTTAATCGGTGTAAAAACGATTCGTTAATACTAAACCCTAATAAGACTCTATAGTACGATTCGGTGATGTCATACGACGTTAGCGTTTAGTAAAAGAGTATATAATAAAAAGAACCTATTTCCTAGATATTAGGGTAATATTTTTGGAGATAGGTTCTTTTAGTATAGTAATATATATTTTGGGTTTGTAGCGTATTAGTGATTTTATAGCTATCGAATATAAAGTAGCTTTCACTAATAGCATCATTATGGGTATACGTTAATTAGAAGAATACGTAGCGAATAATAACGAGAACCGCCAATACGTACATAATCCAGTTAACTTCTTTTGCACGGCCTGCAATGATTTTGAGTAGAGGGTATGCAATGAGACCTGCAGAGATACCGTTAGCGATGCTGTATGTGAACGGCATCAATACGATAACGAGGAATGCAGGGAAGCCTTCTGTCCAATCATCGAAGTCAATATTGCGAATGGCACCTAACATGAGGGCACCTACGATGATAAGAACAGGAGATGTGGCTGCATTTGGAACCAAGGATACCAATGGAGCCAAGAATAAGCAAATTAAGAAAAGTACGCCTGTTGTGACAGCTGTTAAACCTGTACGGCCACCAGCCCCTACACCTGCCGCACTTTCAACGAAAGCCGTAATTGTAGAAGTACCGAGCAATGCACCGGCACTAACACCGATAGCATCTACGGTCATGGCTTTCCCAAGACCTGGGAATTTACCAGATTTAGGATCTGCGATTTTCGCCTCTGTAGCGGTACCAATCAAAGTGCCCATAGAGTCGAATAATTCTACAAATGTGAAGGAGAAGATAATCGTAATTAAGCCCATGTGAAGAGCACCAGGAATATCTAATTGCAGGAATGCTGCTTTGGAGAAATCAGGAATAGCCAATACGGTGAAGTTCTCAGGCATTGTGGAAAGGCCTGTCGCATAGGAGATGATTGTTGTTACTAAAACGCCAATCAAGAGGGAACCTTGAATTTTGCGAGCCATCAATAAAGCTGTAAAGATGAGGCTGAATAGTGCTAACAATGTTTCACCACTGTGCAAATTACCAAGCGTTAAGAGTGCCTCAGATGCTGGAGGGACTAAATTACCATGTGTCTGTACAACCTGACCTAAGGAGTTTGGAGACAAACTAATGGAGATGGCCATCAAGCCGGATAACTTCAAACCGATGATAGAAATGAAGAGACCGATACCAACGGTAATGGCAATTTTCATGGAGGTAGGGATGCCTTCAACAATCATTTGTCGCACCGACGTAAGTGTTAATACGAGGAATACGAGACCTGAAATGAATACCGCACCTAATGCTGTTTGCCAAGATACGCCCATACCGAGAACTACAGTAAAGGAGTAAAATGCCAAGAGGCCAACTCCTGGAGCGAGAGCAATTGGGTAGTTTACGAATAAACCCATAGCAATCGTCACAAGACCTCCACCTAAGGCTGTGGCAATGAGGACCGCATCCTTATCCATACCTGCAAGACTAAGAATGTTTGGCGCCAAGAATAGGATGTACGCCATCGTGATAAACGTAGTGATACCTGCTAAAATTTCTGTTTTAACGGTTGTACCACGTTCACTGAGTTGAAATAATTTATCTAACATTAGATAAAATCCTCCCTATATGAAATTAAAATCATACCTAAATAAAGATATTTCGATATATGTATAGTGTATCATATTTCCCACCATTTTTTGTATGAATTTGTGATATACTATTAATATATTATGAATGATATAGAGGTTAACTTATGAAAATATCTACAAAGGGGCGTTATGCCTTACGGATATTGGCGGATATTGCAGAACATGGGGTAGAAAAAAATGTACCGATTCGTGAGATCGCAGAACGCCAAGGATTTTCCGATAAATACTTAGAGGGGATTGTATCTCGTCTATCCTCCGCGGGCCTCGTTAAAAGTGGACGTGGCAAATACGGTGGATATCGTTTGGTGAAAGATCCATCTGAATACAATGTATATGAAATTTTATATGCCGCAGAGGACTCCATTGCTCTCGTGTCTTGTTTAGAAGATGATGTAGAACCGTGTCCTATGTTTAATGACTGCTTGACAGCTCCATTGTGGCAGTATTTACAAGATGAGTTCCGACATGTTATGGAACATGTTTCCTTGCAAGATGTAATGGATCACAAATTTCCAACGGAATAATTGATAGCTTTTAAAGTTTTTGTATGAGCAATTTTTGCGAATTACTACATTGTATAGCTATCTTTTAAGTTAGTTTTTATGGAAAGAGTCGCGTTTCGTATGCGGCTCTTCTTTATATATGAAATTAAAATGTAATAACATCTTATGAATAGTAACCTAGATTGAAATCTAAGTAGAACTGTAATTTAAATGGAACTGTAATTAAAAGTGATTTATGTGTATATTAGTTTATCTAAACGATTTTATGCGGAAGGGAGGGTACTATGAGTACAAGTGTATATGATGATCGAGGCGGCATGCGCAATGTATGGATTATTACAGCTAGTATGACGGTGCTAGCCATATGTTATACAATGATAATTCCTTTTCTGCCAATATATCTGTTGGAACTCGGTGTTCCTAAGGATGATGTGGCACTTTGGTCTGGTCTCGTCTTTGGTATTACATTCCTAATCGCTGGCATTATGGCGCCAATTTGGGGGAAAATTGCAGATAATAAGGGCAAGAAACGGATGGCTCTACGAGCTGGTTTCGCAATTGCCTTTTGTTATGTTCTCATCGGTATGGTAACGGATCAGTACCAATTGTTGATGGGCCGTGCTTTAGTAGGTTTTGCTAACGGCTTTTATCCTGCGGCGATGACCATGGTCTCCCTCAGTGTGGATGAAAAACAGGTGGGCCGCGCTCTTGGCATATTCCAAACAGGTCTAATTTTAGGTAATGTCGTCGGTCCATTTTTGGGCGGTGCCGTTGAAAGTGTTGTAGGTATGCGTCCTGTGTTTTATATTTCAGGTATAGCCGTATTCATTGCTACTTTGGCAGTATTGTTCCTTGTAAAGGAGCCAAAGCTAAATGTAGAAAATATAGCTTCTAATGAACAGTCCTCAAAACCGGTAAAATCTACCTCTTTACGAGAGGATTTTAAAGTAGTTCAGGAACAACCTGTATTAGTAAGACTTTTATGGATTTTCTTCTTTATGCAATGTGTGATCATGATGCTACAGCCTATCTTGGCGCTTTATGTAGGTGATATGCAAGGCACTATGGAAGGGGCTGCTATCATTTCGGGTACAATTCTTAGTATCGGTGGTTTAGCTGGTTCTTTAACGACTAACTTATGGGTGCGCCTTGGTGAGCACCGTGGCTACTTTAGAACCATTTCCTACTGTATGCTTGGTAGTGGTGTTGTTCTCTTACTTCAAAGTTTACCAGTAGGTATTTGGTGGTTTGGTGTACTACAAGTGCTAATTGGTTCTTGTATTGTGGGCATCAACCCATCTTTGAGTGCAGCCGTAACTCTCAATACGGATCCAAGCTTTAGAGGTCGCATGTTTGGTATGACGACGACAGCTCAACAATTTGGTTCTATGGTAGGGCCTGTGTTCGCAAGTATTGTATCTACCTACATTGGGATATCCTATGTATTTAGTATTACAGGTTTGTTATTACTCTATATGGGATTCCAATCACGGAAACTATCTGTTCAACATGATAAATATAGTGTGTGAATTAGAGTTTAACAAGCTCCTTACTAATATATATTGGTAAGGGGCTTTTACTTTTTTATGCTTTTTTTATAATACGAGGCTTTCAGGTACAGACCGTTTATTGGTAAGCGGTCTTAATCTAGGGTATAAGAAAAAGTGATGTTAATCGTTAATCTAAGAATACTGTTTTAGTGCATAATAGCAGGCTTTCATACGTTTTTAGTGAATAGCAATTCAATATGAGCCGATTGATTGCTTTTACAAAAATATTGGTATATAGTTAGTTTAAGGTAAGTCATTAGTCTCACCGTGTGGGACAGAAAGGAGTTATTATGGTCCGTATCGGTCATACTGTACTCGGCGAAAAGGGCACAAAAATATGCGTGCCTATTGTGGGCACAACAATGAAAGAGATTCTAGATGCCACCGCGGTCGCATGTAATACACCGTGTCACGTAGTGGAGCTACGCATTGACTATTTCGAGCGGGCCCACTCCATTGACGCTATTATTGAATTATTAATGCTCATCAAGCCACAACTGAAAGGTCGTGGGTTGCTCTTTACATGGCGCACCAAAGGTGAAGGTGGGGAAAGAACGATTTCTACACAAGATTATTTTACAATGCTAGAGCGTTTGATTCCTACAGGATTGGTGGATGCTATCGATATTGAGCTGTTTTTTGATCAAGATAGAATGCTTAAAACGATAGAGTTTGCTAAGGTTCATGGAATCACTATTATCATGAGTAACCATGATTTCCATGGTACACCGAGTCGTGAAGTCATTGTAAATCGACTCATTCAAATGAAAGAGTTCTTGGCCGATGTGCCAAAGATTGCCGTTATGCCCCACACAACTGGTGATGTATTAACGCTCCTTGAAGCAACGGCTGAAGTGAAAGCTTTGTATCCTTCGGATCCAATTATTACGATGGCAATGGGAGAACTAGGTACTGTTACACGCACTGCAGGTGCTCTATTTGGAAATGCCATGACCTTTGCCTCTGCTGGTAAAGCATCGGCGCCAGGTCAAATCGATGTGCATGCTTTAAAACGAATTTTAGATACTATTGATGTAGATGGTGTATTTGACGAACAACAACATAAACGGGTAAAAGTGCATTAAAAAAGTCGGCGAAAGCCGACTTTTTTATATGTTTTGTATTTCTTGTAGTATATTCATTTTTGAAGGGCGGATATAAAAAATATATATGTTATTATTAATGACTTTATATAGAATATTTCAGCTCTCCAAATTTATAAATCTTCAAGGAGTTCATTAAAAATTTTTTCCGCAGGTTCACCAATTTCTTTTTCTGCTTGATTTAGCCCTAATTGTATTCTTGTAGTTAAATCTTCTTCAGTCCAGAAATCATTATTAATAGCATCAATCCATTCTGGACGGAGGATAGTAGGTGGAATATCCTTATTAAATTGTATTTGTTTAGATACAAGTGTAACTGTTTGTGACATGGTTAATCCCATTTCTTTTAGAATAGCTGTTGTTAGTGTCTTAACTTTAGGATTGATACGGATGTTAAGAACTCCTGTCTTATCGATTGTATCGAAGGATATTTCTTGATTTTCTTCTCTTGGTGTACCATACGCACCTATATGATCTGAGGCTTTTAATGTAGTTTGTGGTTGTTCATAGGTGCCGTTGTTGAGTGTGCTTGGTGTAGGTGTTTCATCTATAGGTGCCGTTGGTAATGCAATGGCAAACGGAATGCGACGCTCTTTGATGATTTGGCGGAATAGTGCATCTAGCATAGAGGTGTATGATAGACCTTGTGCTTTTAATATGCTAGATACTTCTTGTTTTAGATCTTCGTTGATACGGACTTGTAGGTTTACGGTTTTCATAGTATCTCTCCTAGTATTCTTTTGGCTTATGACTGAAACATCTTGGTTATATTGTTGATTTTATGTTAAAAAGTATTTAAGTTACTCAATCCTATTTGTAATTACATTGTAATTGCAAATGTAGTTTTCTACCAATATATATAATACATAGGAGACCTAAAAAAGCAGTAGTTACCCTGAGGATAGCTACTGCTTTTCAGTTTATATCATGTATGTCATGATATGAGTTTTAGTTTTATCTAAAAATACAGATGTAAATGCTCTCACTTCTAAAAATGTAGAAGTCCTTACTTATATAGAGGAAACAATCTTATAAATACCGTTATATAAACTCTTACAATAAGTTTGCTTCGAAGTCTTCTAGTATAGCCGCTACTGTTTCCGGTGCATTACGATTATGTTCTACGATGCATTGTGCAAAGCTTTCATACATTGGAGTGCGAGTTTCTTCGAGTTCACGTAAGCGCTCTATACCGCCACTAGAGAGAACACGACCTGACGTAGATAGCTTTTCTACAGGCTGCGTTAATTGGTAAATACGACCATTTTGACGTAGATGTACATAGTTTTTAGGTACTGTTACACAGCCGCCACCAGTGGAGATGACAAGGCCAGTTTCTGTGCCTAATTTTGCAATCATTTCTGCTTCTTTTTCACGGAATGCTGCTTCCCCTTGCTCCGTAATATATGTGGATATATCACCGATTTCTTTTGCTAACTCTTGATCGACATCAATACAAGTACGGCCCATCTCTTTGCCGATTGCCTTGCCTACAGTTGTTTTCCCAACACCAGGCATGCCGATGAGGATGATATTTTCCTTTTCACGGCGCATATCTCGCAAAATTTGCTCGATTTCCTTGGTGCCAAAGCTTTCACCTTGGAAATGATTAGCTGCCTCAACGCCTTGTGCCACGAGGAAAGGTAGACCATCACAATGAGGAATATCCATCATTTCTGCTTGTAAAAGCAAAACGGTACGGCGCGGATTGTAGATGAGATCTACAACGCCTTCTAATTTGGAAAATTGCATAATATCTATCAGGCTAGCCGGATTATGCGGATACATCCCGATAGGCGTGCAGTTAATGATAATCTGTGCTGTTTCGTAGTAATTAGGTGCATCGGTATAGAGCGGAGCTGTTTTACGGGATAGATGCGTGATGCTCTTAGCACCTAGATCTTCAAGAGCCACGTGAACGGTAGCAGAAGATGCGCCATCGCCAAGGATGATGCACTCCTTATCAGATACATCGATACCAGCGTGTTTTAGGGTGAATACAAATCCATCGTAGTCTGTATTGTAACCATGCCATTTGCCGTCTTTACGGACCATAGTGTTTACACAGCCAATGCGTTCCGCGCGAGGGTCAACTACATCGCAAGCCTCAAGGGCATTAACCTTGTAAGGAAAGGTAATATTAATACCTTGTAATTCTGGATTTGCGAAGAACTCTTGCAGTTGGCTCGGTTCTCGTTCAAATAATTCATAATTAGTATTTCCCAAAGCATTGTGGATGCGTGGGGAAAAGCTATGGCCCAACGTACGGCCAAGTAAACCAAATTTCATAGGACCTCCTAGGTCAATATACACAAAATGGCTAATAGGCTGTCACCTATTAGCCATTGGAGTTTTAAAACTATATCCATTGTACTATATATGCCATTAATAAGCACTACTATAGAGGAAAATATTAATTTTCAGGATAATTACCGAGCAAGCGGAATTTATCTTGCGATGCGTGGAGTTCTGCCAACACGGAGAGTACTTTTGGATCTGCTAAGGATGCTTCCAAATCAAGGTAGAACAAGAATTCAAAGTTATGTCCTACGATAGGGCGGGACTCAAGTTTTGTAAGGTTTACACCGATGTTAGCAAATTTGGTGAGCAATGTACCAAGGCCACCAGGTGCATGACTTGCAGTGGTTACAACAGAGATTTTATTGGCTCCTGGGTATACGTGGAAGTCCTTACTAATACAGATAAAGCGCGTATAGTTGTTGTCGCTATTTTGGATGTTTCTTAGCAATGGAGACAAATTATATAGGTCTGCACATTGAGGTGCTGCGATAGCTGCCACACCTGGGTCATCACTAGCCGCTACGAGCTGTGCAGCTCGAGCCGTGTTGTCATAGGAGCGTAATTCTACGCCTTCTAACTTATCTAGGAAGTGACTGCATTGGCCCAACGCTTGAGGGTGGGAAATTATGGTATGGATATCTTCTAGTTTAGTGCCTTTTTTTACGAGCAAGTCATGAGAAATCCAAAGGCGCGTGCCGCGAACGATATAGCATTTGCGCTCTTCTAAGAGGTCATATACTTCTTTTACAGAACCATTGGAGCTGTTTTCAATAGGCAATACACCGAATTGACATTCGCCTGACTCTACGGCATCGAATACGGCACGGAAACCCGTTACATAATGGATTTGGCTGAGGGGTAATAATTTATCACACGCCATTTGAGCATTGCTGCCGAATACGCCGGCGCAAGCTACACTGCCCCGTTGAGGTGGCAAAGTAGGGGATTGGTCAATGGCTTTTTTCATTTTTAAAGTGAATTCATTGTCTTGGAATAGTTGCTCAGATTGGTAGGTACGACTCAAGCTAAATAATGCTTCAAAAAAGCGGCGTGCATATAGATCGAGGTCTGGACCTGCATCTTTTGTTACCTTGTCGAGGATGTCGCGCTCTCGTTTGGCATCGTAAATAGCCTTATTCATTTCTTTTTTTGCAGCCGCTACGTCCTTAGAGAGTTCCATGCGCTCTTTGAAGAGGGCTAGCATTTGGTCGTTTATATCGTTAATCTTAACGCGTACTTCATCTAAGTTCATGGTCAATATCTCCTAAGAAATCAAGAATGACAAGGGCCGTAACGGCTTCGATAACAGGTACAGCACGAAGCGCTACACATGGGTCGTGACGACCTTTAATGGTGAGCAACGTGTCCTCTTTTTGTGAAAGAGACACAGAATATTGTTCCTTATAAATGGATGGAGTAGGCTTGATGCCCACTTGCATAATGAGGGGCAAGCCGTTGGTGATACCGCCTTGAATGCCACCGCTATTATTGGTAGTTGTTGTGATTATATCGCCGTCCATGGTGAAAGCATCGTTCACTTCTGATCCAAGGCGAGAACACATGTCGAAGCCACCCCCAAAGGACACGCCTTTGATGGCAGGTACGCCAAAGATCACGCGAGCTAATCGGTTCTCGATGCCATCAAAGTTTGGATTGCCTAAACCAACTGGCAATCCTGTAGCGATAACCTCTACGATACCACCGGTAGAGTCGCCGTCTTTTTTTAGTTTCATGACCAAGTTTTCTACTTCAGAACGCTTGTCTGCATCGACCATAGCGATAGGTTCTGTAGCGATTTCAGAAAGTGCTTTCATATCTGGATGAACCATATCGATAGGAGTATCTTGGATTGTACCAACTTGTTTTAAATGACCGTGAATTTCGATACCTTTTTCACGTAGTAGTTGAAGGGCGATGCCACCAGCTACGCAAAGAGGTGCTGTAAGACGTGCCGAGAAGTGGCCGCCACCGCGCATATCTACCTTGTCACCATAGCGCATGCGAGCCGTAAAGTCCGCGTGAGATGGGCGAGGAATGTCGCGCAAGTTATTGTAATCACCGGAGTGCTGCGATGTATTGCGAATCATAAATGCTAATGGAGATCCACTGAGCATGCCATCTACCATACCTGATAAAAATTCAGGTATATCGGCTTCTTTACGTTGCGTTTGTAATTGGTTTTGACCTGGCGCACGGCGCTTTAAGAAGGCTTGTAGCTCGTCGATATCGATGGTATGTCCACAAGGGAGGCCTTCTACGATACCACCGATGGCGTACCCATGAGACGCGCCAAAGGTAGATACTTGTATGGTTTTACCGAAATTAGATGCCATTATATTAACTCCTACTTATAGTATGTATGACTAGTATTCTTATCTATTGAAACGCATTAGCTGTTACTAGGACGCTATACTTGCTGTGCATTGCCACCTAGCATGTTCCAGTCTTCAAAGAAGTCTGGATAGGATTTTGTGATAGCTTCGCTATCTTTTAATGTCACAGGATTTTCACTAATGAGAGCCATCAATGTGCCTGCCATAACGAGGCGATGGTCGTTAACACAATCACCTTGTCCTCCTTTTAGTATACCACTACCGATGATATATAGGTCATCACCATCTTCTCGGACAGTACCGCCTAAATCTCTCACGAGATTAGCAACGGCTTCGAGGCGATCTGATTCTTTTAACCGTAAGCGAGCACCATTAACAAAGGAGCTTTCACCTTGGATAGAGCAAGCGAAGGCGGCCATAACTGGCAACATATCGGGCATTTGCTCGAGGTCGGCATGGATTGGCTTACTAGCGCGACCTGATACAGTGATATTCATGTCGTCCCATGTAATAGTGCACCCTGAGGATTCGATGACCTGCATGATGCGGCGGTCAGCTTGTACAGAATTCTTGTTCATACCTGTAATTGTAATAGGTTTGCCTGTCATAGTAGCGGCCACCATCCAAATGGCCGTGTTAGACCAATCCCCTTCGATTTGGTAATCGTTCTGTCCTTTGAAAGTAGCATTAGCCGCTACCGTAAAGGATTCTTGGACTGTGTCAGCGGCAGGTATATGGTCGACTGTTACGCCGAAGTCTGCCATCGTTGTAGTTGTCAATGTGACATAGTCGCTAGATTGAAGTGGTGTCGTAGATATAATTGTAGCGCCTTCACATTGTGGAGCTGCTAACAATAATCCAGAGAAAAACTGGCTACTCACATCGCCAACCATACAGAACTTTCCACCTTGGAGACGACCTGTCATGGTGAATGGTGGTTTATCTTGGGAGAATGTTACGCCGTGAGCTTTCATTTCACCGAGCATGGGCTCTAAAGGGCGATCTGGTAAACGCCCTTTAGCATCCACATCTACCTCATTACAAATGGATGCTGCTACTGGTAATAAGAGGCGCAATGTAGTGCCTGATTCGTGTGGAACAAGATTGCCCTTTGTTGGTGCAGGACCCGGTGTAACAGTGATAACTTTATTTTCATACACAATATGTGCTCCTAAGCCTCGTAAGGAGTCCATAGTGGCATCGATGTCTTTAGAGGTGCGGCTCAGTAGTATGGTAGATGACGAGTTTGCGAGAGCTGCGCAAATCAGCGCACGGTGTGCATGAGCTTTTGCAGGGATGGACGCGATAGTCCCTGTAGGGATGGCGTTCGTTACAGAATGCATATAAATCTCCTTAATCTAAATAGGTAGCAAGTTCCTCGTGCGTTATTACCTTGAGTTCGCTGTGACCATAGCTAGTAGGTACTACGATTTTAATGGTTGCTCCTTCGCTTTTTTTGTCGTGCTTAGCGGCAGCTAGAATCTCTTCTTTGCTTATCGTTGTTGTGGTTGGCAAATCGTGTGCTTTGATGAGGGCCTTTAATTTCTCTAAAGCCTCCGTATCTAATTCTCCATGTTTGACAGCACCTTGTGCCATGAGGACCATGCCAATGGCAACGGCATAGCCATGATGCACTTCAAAGTGGCTCGCTTTTTCAATACCGTGACCAAAGGTATGACCCAGGTTTAGGAGAGCACGTACGCCAGACTCGCGTTCGTCTTGTTCCACGATATCCGCTTTTGCTTGTACGCAGCGGGCAATAACGCCACTTACACTACTGCGATGTTTAATTAGTGGTCTGTTCTCGAGTTGAGTGAGTAAACCCGGTACGTCGAGGAAACCGTATTTGATAATTTCACCGCACCCATTAATCCATTCCATTTCAGGTAATGTATTGAGTGTAGCTGGATCACAGAGGACAAGGATAGGTTGTTTGAAAGCGCCCCATAGGTTTTTGCCGGCTTCGAGATTGACCGCTGTTTTACCACCTACAGAGGAGTCTACTGCGGCTAATAGGGATGTAGGAACTTGAACATAGTCGATACCACGTAAATAGGTCGCTGCCGCAAATCCTGCCATATCGCCTACAACACCGCCGCCAAGGGCGATGAGCAAGTCTTTGCGAGTCAATGATTGGGCCGCCATGTATTCTACTAAATCGATGAGTTGATGAGCATTTTTGGAGCTTTCACCAGCAGGGAAAACATAATCACAAACAGCATAACCCGCATGTTCCATATTAGCTTTCACAGAGTCCAAATAGTGGGGCGCTACATTACTATCACTGACGATGATAACACGACAATTTGGTTTTAATGGTTTAATATAATCGGTGATGCGTTGTAAAGCGCCTTCCTCGATGACAACGTCATACGGTGTGGACGCGTTAATATGGATGCGAGTCATGATGGTTCCTTTCATAAAAGAATAAGCTAGTATCTATTATAACGGATACTAGCTTATTTGTGTGGTATTTGAGATTATTTAGTGCATTCCACCAATGCTTGGCGCAATGCGATAATTTCTTTCATAAGGCTAGTGAATTGGTCTGGACGCAATGCTTGAGGGCCATCGCACAATGCTTTGGAAGGATCATTGTGAACTTCAATCATAAGTCCGTCTGCACCGCCGCCTACGGATGCAAGTGAAAGCGGGCGAACCATGCGGCTCATACCTGCTGCGTGGCTAGGATCCATGATAATTGGCAAGTGAGATAATTCATGCATCATAGGAATTGCTGTTACGTCTAAGGTATTGCGAGTCTTAGTTTCGAATGTGCGGATACCGCGTTCGCATAATACAATTTGTTCATTGCCTTCGGACATGATGTACTCAGCAGCCATCAACCATTCTTCGTATGTGGCAGATAAACCCCGTTTTAATAGAACTGGTTTATTCAATTTGCCCACTTCTTTTAAAAGCGTGAAGTTTTGCATGTTACGAGCGCCGATTTGAAGCATATCTACATTATCGAAGTATTGTAATTGGGAGATATCCATAACTTCGGAAACGATAGGAAGACCTGTTTCTTTTTTAGCAAGCTCTAACAATTCTAAGCCTTCTGGGCCCATGCCTTGGAAGGAATATGGGGATGTACGAGGTTTGAAAGCGCCACCCCGAAGGATTGTGGCACCAGCTTCTTTACAAGCTTTAGCAGTGGCTAATACTTGTTCAGGTGTCTCTACAGAGCAAGGACCGGCCATTACTGCGAAGTGACCACCACCGATAAGTGCACCACCTACATTGATTACAGAATCATCGGGATGGAACTTGCGGTTTGCTTTTTTGTATGGCTCTTGAATGCGAGTTACTTTATCTACGAAATCTAGGGACTCGATTTGACGCGCATCAAGAGATGCAGTATCACCAATCAGACCTAGAATATTGTATCGTGTTCCTTCTACTGGGTGGATAACAAATCCTTGAGCCTCTAATTCACTGCGTAAACGAGATACTTCTTCTGCTGCTGCATTTTGTTTCAATGTAATAATCATGATAATTCCTCCTTGTAACTACAGTGAATAGTTGGGCTGACCATACGGATAGCAAACAAAAAAGGCTACCCGTAATCTAATACGGGTAGCCCTTTTACTATTCTAAGCAACTAATGTTGAATAATCCTTAATTAGCGCATCACAAATAGTTCCTTACCCGTACGTTGGATAAAGAACCAATAAAAGTATTGCTTTGCTGTGAGGCTAATTTGGTTAGTCATCTTTGGTTGCTCCTTTCTAAAATGTTGGGTATAGTATAAACCCAAATGATAAAATTATGCAATACCTAAAAATGAATTTCATGGAAGTTTTAAAATATTTTTGATGTGGGAATTAATAGGAACTGAGATGCTTTGTGGTATTAATCGTATTTTTGATATAATAAAAACAAGAAGTTTTCATTGTTTATAGAGTATTTCGTAATACGCCTAAATCGATTCTTATAAATATGCTTATAATCAGAAAGGGCACCTATGATTATTCAAATCTTAGATCATATAACAGAGGAAATAAAACAAATTCGTGTCGATGTATTTATGAAAGAACAGGGGTTTGAAGACGAGTTTGATGAAATCGATGAGACTGCAAAGTTTGTGCTCTTATCCATTGATAGTAAAGCGGCTGGTACGTGTCGATATTTTCCAAGTGACACAGTTGGAGATGCACATATTGGGCGCATGGCGGTACGTAAGTTGTATCGTGGACAACATTTAGGTACTAAGATCATGATGGCCTCCGAAAATGCTATTCGTCGTGACGGCTTTAAAACGTGCTCTTTGTCAGCGCAAGTACAGGCCAAACCATTCTATGAATCCCTTGGATATCGTGCTGAAGGGGACGAATACCTTGATGAAGGCTGTCCGCATGTGATGATGCGGAAAGTATTATAAGCTGTTCAATAGTGTTGTATAATAAGAATTGATGGATATATTATTATTGTACATAGTATTTTATAAGTAAATTGATATATCTTTTTGAGAGGTGAGAGTTTATGAAACTAGCAGAAGCATTACAAGAACGATCTGATTTAAATTATAAAATAAGCGATTTAGAGCTTCGCTTAACTCAAAATAGTTTAGTGCAAGAAGGGGAAGTACCGAATGAGAACCCTGAAGAACTTTTGAAAACATTAGAACAATGTGTAAATAGACTTCAAAAATTAATTGCAGATATTAATTTAACAAATTGCAAAACTATTATAGAAGGTCGATCTATTACTGAAATCATTGCCGAAAAAGATTGCGCTGCTTTGCGCCTAACTGCTTATCGAACATTGGCATCTAGCGCAGGTAGTATTAATTTCCGTGCGAGAGGGTCTGAGATTAAGCTAATGCCGACCGTGAATGTGGCAGACGTCCAAAAAGAAGCTGATCATATCGCAAAACAAGTCCGCTTATTAGACAATCTATTGCAGTCTGCTAACTGGACAACTGAATTGATTGAAAGCTAATCATAGTTGGTAGTTTGAAACAGGGTGGACACAAAAACTTTTGCTTTTACCAAGCTTATTATGAATACATTCATGGGGCGAATGAAAATCTACGGTGTAGGCCTATTTGCGCACAAATGTATTGATACAATTTACAATGTATAACCATGTGTCAACTGTAAAAACGAGGGTGGCGTTTGGGGACTATATTTCTAGCAACATATACACTGATATGATAGTATTTTGTTTTTTAGAGATAAATAGGAGAGAGCTGTTTAAACTTGCAGCAATTCCTCATAACTAAGGTTTAAAAAATCATGAAAAAAGAGCTGATAGCGTTATAGCTATTAGCTCTTTTCTATTGGCCCGTACGTCCTTAGATATTGTATTTTATAACGTCTATTATTCTAAATCGTCAAAGTCAAATGCTGCCGCTTTTGTATAGTTTGTAACTTTTGCTTCGAAGAAGTCAGTTTTTGTACTATTCAAGTTGGAGAAGCTTTCAATCCATTCCATAGGGTTTTCCTTGATTTCAGGATATAGATGAGGCAAGCCGATTGCTTCTAAGCGGATGTTTGCAAGGTATTTGATGTAACGTTCGATAAGAACATTGTTAAGGCCGAGGATTTTATCATCAGTGATGTACTGACCCCAAGCGATTTCGTTCTCTGCACCTTGGCGAATCATGTCCGTGATTTTTGCTTCTAGTTCAGGTGTGAACAAGTCAGGGCGTTCACGACGTAACTCGCGGATGATGTTTTGGAATAATACGAGGTGAGTTACTTCATCGCGGTTGATGTATTTGAAGATTGTGGATGTAGCTGTCATCTTACCTTGGCGTGCCAATGTGTAGAAGAAGCTAAAGCCAGAGTAGAAGTAGATGCCTTCTAAGATATAGTTAGCGATGATTGTATGAATAAGGTTTGCTTCACTAGGATCATCGCTGAAACGTTGGTATGCATCGGCGATGAAACGGTTACGTTCAAGCAATGTTTTATCTGTACGCCATTCGTCATAGATTTTGTCACGTGTAATCGGATTTGTTACAGTGTCCAAAATGTAGGAATAACTTTGAGCGTGAATTTCTTCTTGGAATGCTTGAATATTTAATAAGGATGCCACTTCAGATGCTGTAATATAGCGGCTCAAGTTAGGCAAGTTTTCAGATTGAATAGAATCAAGGAAGTTCAAGAATGCAATGATTTTGTCAAATGCACGACGCTCGTAATCTGTTAAGTATGGGAATTGCTTAACGTCTTCGTTTAAGGAAATCTCTTCAGGAATCCAGAAGTTGTTGAGCATTGTGCGGTACATTTGGTTAGCCCAGTCGTACTTGATACGGTTCCATTCGCGAAGGTTTGTGGTATTACCGCCAATCATGGATTGCGTGCCACGTTCGCCATGTTCGTTAAAGATCAGTTTTTTATCCATAGTAGGACTCCTTTATACAATGATGCGACCTATACGGCTATAGGTCGTCATCAGATTTATAGTGCTGGTGAAAGTATCCTTCTCGAAATCGGTACTCTCTATTTATAGTGAATAGGTTTTGCAAAATATAGCAATTATATTTCCAATATTAGGAGGAGCAGCTAGTGCACTCATCCATTTCGAGGGATTGATTACGGATATAGTAGATTGTTTTAATCCCTTGTTTGTAGGCTTCTACGTAAAGGTCAAGAATTTCTTTCGCTTTCATTTGAGGCGTAATGTACAAGTTGAAAGATTGTGCTTGGTCAATATGACGTTGACGTACGCCACAAGCTTTGATGGACCATTGTTGGTCGATTGTATGCGCCTCTTTGTAGAGCCAGAATGTTTTGTCGTTCAAATCTGGTGCAGTTTTTGGTGTGAAAGAACCTTTCTTTTCTTCGATGAAGAATTTTTTGAAGATAGGGTCGATACCAGCTGTTGTATTTGCAATGTTAGATGTAGAACCTGTAGGAGCTACGGCCATTAAGTAACCATTGCGGATACCGTATTTTGCAACGTCTGCAGCCAGTTGTTTCCAACGATCAGATGTGTAGCCACGACGAGTGAAATATTCACCAGTTTCCCATTCGGAACCTTTGAACGCAGGGTACGCACCTTTTTCTTTAGCAAGCTCCATAGAAGCTTTAATCGCATAGAATGCGATGTTTTCAAATAATTTGTCCGCTACTTCGATATGTTCATCGGATTCCCATTGGATATCATGATTTACGAGGTAGTGGTGATAACCAGAAGTACCAAGACCGATAGCACGGTATTTATCAGAAGTCATGCGAGATTCTGGTACTGGCGCTTGGTTGATGGAAATAACATTGTCTAACATGCGAATTTGAAGGGCAATATTCTCTTCCAATTCTTCGTCCGTAATGCGGCCAAGGCTGATGGAGTTTAAGTTACATGTAACCATGTCGCCTGTATTTGTTTTTGTAGTAATTGTACCATCTTCATTGATGATTTCTTCAGCTAAGTTAGTGAAGCCAACGTTTTGTGCGATTTCGTGGCACAAGTTAGACGCGTAAATCATACCTGCATGTTTGTTAGGATTTGCAGCGTTTACAGTGTCGCGGAAGAAGATGAATGGTGTACCAGTTTCAACAGCAGAACGCATGATTTTTTTCATCATATCTAATGCTGGTACTTCGATGCCGTGTAAGTTAGGATCTTGTTCACATTCGAGGTAACGTTTTGTGAATTCTTTATTGTCATCAGTATCGTAATAGTCCTCTAAGGAATAGCCCTTTACAGCCAAGATTTCATGAGGATCGAAGAGGGTGAAGTTTTCACGAGCTAACATACGTTCCATGAAGATATTTGGAACGGAGATAGCAGGGAAGATATCGTGCGCTTTGCGACGATCATCACCATTATTTGTACGAAGTTCTACGAATTCATAGAAGTCTTTATGCCAAATATCAAGTGTTACTGTAGCGCCGCCCTTACGTTTACCCAATTGGTCTACTGCAACTGCAGTATCATTGTACAAGCGGATCCAAGGAATAACGCCACCAGAGGAGTTTTTAAAGCCGCGAATATCGGAGTTCAATGCACGAACTTTACCAAGGTAGATACCAAGAGCACCACCGTGTTTAGATACGCGAGAGAACTTGCTATTTACGTCGTAAATGGACCATAAGTTATCATCTACACCAGAGATAAAGCAAGAGGACAATTGGTGGAATGGTGTACCAGCATTTGCCAAAGTAGGTGTAGCTGTCGTCATTTTTAATTGACTCATCAAATCGTAGAATTTCTTAGCGTATTCTACTTTATTTTCCCCTTCTACAAGAGCCAAATGCATTGCGATAGCCATGAAACGTTCTTGAGGTAATTCAAAGATTTCTTTGTTAAAACCTTTTACCAAGTAACGGTCAGCCAATAATTTGAGACCTTCATAGTTGAAGAGATAGTCGCGCTTAGGTTTGATATAATCGCCTAATTCTTGCAATTCGTCAGCTGTGTACTCTGTAACGAAGAAGTCTGCGTATTTTTTCTCTTCTACAAGCATGTTGACTAGATTTGGGAAGTTTCCGTAGCCAAATGCTTTGTAACGGCGAGTAATAGCGGCTTCTTTATAGAGATCGAACAAGAATAGGCGGGCTGCTACGAACTGCCAATCTTGGTTCATTTTATTAACTTGGTTGCCGAAGCCGTCGTCTTTTTTAGATATAACTTTTTCGATAGCTGTTTGGACTAAAGTCTTTTGAATTTCTTTAGTAGTCATGCCATCAACGAATTGCAACTTCGCATCCATTTCCAATTCTAGTGGATCACAAGAATCTAACCCCAAACATGCGAAGGCTATCATTCGTTTCGTTTTTTCAACGGACAACGGCTCGAAATGGCCATCCCGTTTCTTGATCATAATCTCCATTACTGTTCCCCTTGAGAGCAAAAAGTCATAAAACTGTTAATATAGTCGTATAAGCATATATAAGATTAGAATGAATTATATAAAATATCTTTAAGTTGAGTCTAATCAGAAAAATAAGAAAACTACTATATATGGTAGTTTTCTTATTTGGCTTATACATTATGTTACGATTATAGCGAAAAAAATCTATATATTCAATATTGACATTTGGAAATTTTTTAATATAGTTTTACAAAAAAATGTCGATATGGCTGAAGATGCCTTAAATTACTAGCTTTCATAATTAATTATATAATACGCTAAAAATAATTCTTCGTGCGCTGTCTTGATATGCGTAGTAGGAGTGGATTAAGAGTTTATATCCCGTGCCTTCTATAATGACTGAATCTGAAGCTGTTTTTGGTACAGTGAGGAATTTTTCATATATATGATGAACCTCGGTCACGCCATTTGGTAGAGATACCTCTAAATCAAGGCCTTCATTGATGAATCTAAAGTTGATAGATTCATAGGATGCTGTTGGTATGTCAGCTGTACTATCAGCAGGCTCACGTACTTCTAATTCGATGTTAGAAATGAATTTATTATATCCTACAAGCGAAATAACATGAGGTTCTTCAACGGCCGTAAAGCTGATAAACTGAATATTTCGTTCCTTATATATTTCCGTTGCTCCTAGTTTTGAAGAATCCCCCTGTATAATCGTCCTGCCATAGTCTGTAAAATCAGGGTTAAATGTTTCTGTAATAGGCAAGTATACGTGCCATTGACCGTCAATTTTCGTATAGTTTGTAAACTCTCGATGGGATGTGTAACCGATAAAAGGCATTAAAAGGACTGCACCTAGGGCGAGCGCCATAATCGTTGTATGGATCGATGGAGTCAAACGCTTTACAAAGGAGTATACATTATGTGCTAAGAAGATTAGATTGAATGCGGCTACGTAAATCGTATTGAGCCAGAGTACGGGCTCATTTATTACACGCTTGCCAATCAGGATTAAGCATAATATTGTAATCGTAATAAATAAGAAACATAGGATCTTTTGTGTCTTGCTGCTTTCACTAGACCTGAAACTAGCCAAGTAAAATAGATAGAAAATGGCTACATACGGATAATATGTGTAAAGGAACCGTGCATCTTCACGGAGGCCTAAGAGGATCAATACCAAGTAGACATTAGCTAGAATACCTGTAATGATGGAAGCCTTTGGTAGTATGATTCCAAAAACAACATTATAGAATGTATTTGGTTCTGGCGGTCCATCAAGCTCCTCTTTGTAAGTGCACAGCATGGACATACAGATAAATATATTAATAGCGGCTAGTACTTTAAAGATTAGATCATCAAAGGTAAATGGTTTGTTCAGAATGATGAAGAAAAACCATAGAGTCATTATTATGACGACATTGTACAGTGTTGATGTAACAATGGTAATACCAATTCGTTTCAGGCGATTGATGATTTCGCCGATGTAGTATTCTCCAGGCGATGTAAAATATAGAGCAATCATAGAGTACAGCCATAGATATGATATGTTTTCTGTGGCTAGCTCAATGCCTCGTATGTGATGGTACGTTTCATGAATCGTATATAGACCAACGCTGATACCTATGCTTAATAATGTATATACTACGGAGAACTTTCGATCTCGTGTTATATATGATTGTAGTATGACGATGAAGAAATACAGCCCATAGAACCAAAGGTCTATATCGGTAAACCAATCTTGCTCTAGATAAAACGGTGTACATGAAAATACGGCAATTAATGCCAGTAATATAGGTGACTGCGTTGCTAGGTCACGCAGCGAAGACCATAAATGTGTAATTGCAGATTTCATAGATTCTCTCCCTTTATAAAAATAAATGCCCCCTCTTATCTGTAGTATACATGTTTTCTAGTGAAAGTCCTATGAGGTTTTACAGGCGTCTGAATATACATTACAATAACATTAAGATCTAGTATTTATAGAAAAGAGGTCGTTCACATGGAGTTCTCTTATTTTTTACCAGTACATATCCAATTTGGTTGGGATAAAGTCGATAGTGTTGCTGATTTTGTTAAGCCTTATGGCAATAAAGCGCTCATCGTAACAGGGCGGACAAGTGCCAAAAAATCTGGACTATATGACCGTGTGACGGCAAAACTTGATGCGGCACATATTGAACATGTATTGTTTGATCAAGTGGATGCCAATCCCTTAACGACGACTGCATTGGACGGCGCTGCTTTAGCTAAATCTGAAAGCTGTGATATGGTTATTGCCATCGGTGGCGGCTCTATCATGGACTGTGCAAAAGGCATTGCATTTATGTCCGTTAACGAAGGTGACATTAACGATTATATCTTTAATCGTAAAACCAGTGATAAGGCGTTGCCTCTTATTGTAATTCCTACAACCTGTGGCACTGGTTCCGAAGGTAATGGCTTTGGTGTACTTACTAATTCCGAAACAGGAGACAAGAAATCCTTGCGATGTAATGCCATCGTACCAAAGGTATCCATTGTAGATCCTGCTGTAATGGGTACAATGCCTCCTCATGTATTGGCATCTGTGGGCTTTGATGCACTCTGTCATAATATCGAGGCGTATACCTCTAAAACGGCACAACCTTTTACCGATGCATTAGCTCATTATGCGGTAACCTTATTAGCACAATATCTTGTGCCTCTATATAAACATGTGAAAGCAATGGCTGAAAGCAAAACAGCTGTTCTCAACGAAATTCAACTTACAAAAGCTTGGGAGTCCGTTACATTGGCTAGCACAATTGGAGGCATGGTTATTAATACTGCCGGTGTAACACTTGCTCATGGCATGGAACATCCTGCTAGTGGGCTTAAGGATATTACTCACGGTGTAGGCCTTGCCGTTATTGAACCTGTTGCGGTGGAATATACATGGAGTGCAAACCCTGATAAGTTTGGTGCCTTAGCTCGCATATTCAACCACGGAGATGGCTCCGAACTAGGTGAAGCATTACGTTTGATTGTACATGACCTAGACCTTACTACGAACCTTACAGAACTAGGTTTTACGAAAAAAGACATTCCTTGGCTTGTTGATAACGTGTATGTCGTAGCAACCGGCAATATTGCTAATACAATGGCCGATGTGAGTCGGGAAGATATAGAAATGTTGTATAAGAAAATGTTCTAAGTATTGTCATGATAGGAGAGAGTTTTGTTTCAAGGATTTTATGGTTTATTAACGGTTATGCTATGCGTGTTGTTTGCAATCGTGGTAGCGCTATTTAACATAGCACCTATTACATACATGGTTTTTGGTATAGCCATAGTATTGAGTGTGTTACTGCAATATGGTCGCTTTAAGAAACAAACCATATCTGAAAAAGCCCATAGCCGACTAGCTTGCGGTTTATTTATTGTTATAACCCTTTGTATATCTTGGCTCGTAGCTGATTGGCTTAAGTATGATATTAATACAAGCGTTGAACAGTTTGAGGATTTTGAGTACAGCACAACTGATTGGAAACGAGGATGGCCTAATAATAGCGAATTACCAGAAGGTCTTAAATCTCCTGAGCAGCTTCCAGAAAGTATTGATAAGGTATCTATGGTGCGAACAGATGTTGCTTGGGCTACTGCGTACCCTTATCGTTATGTAGTTTTAGAGGGAGACCCTAAAGTAATTGCTCAATATGAGGCGATTGCAAAACAACATGCAGCCTATACAGCTCAAATTGATAAATATAATAGATTACTCGATTTAGAAAGTGGGGAATTGAAGCGGTTTATATCTCATCCTACCAGCTATCGGATTATAGATAGCATTGATGAAGAACCTCTAAACTTACCACAACGAAATTTTATAGAGTGGCTACGCTTTGCACCTCGAAAAGAAACAAAAACAGTAGTCAAGGATACATATAATTCTACGCGGAATCATAGATTATATGTATTTGTTGATGATGGTAATACAAAGAGACCTCATTTTGTGGAACTTTTGATTAGTGATGATGGGACACGGGCTGTGTTTTATCAGTCTAAGTAAGGATTATATATTGTGAATCGCTTTATTAAACTATTACAAATGCTAATAGCCCCTCCTTGTGGTAAACATATCATTCTATCAATCTTATTCTTTGCCTTTTTTCTTTGGGGAAATGCATATATTCAATTACCAGGATTATGGTTTGTAATTGTAGGTGTAATCTTATTATTATCAATAAGAATACAGTTTTATTACTACTTCTATCATTTAATATTACCGAAGAAACACATTTTATATGCTTGGTGTACATTAGTTGTAGCAGTACCTTTATTGCTAATGTCTATTTTTATATATGAGCTCCTTTTTGGAAGTGAAGTTAATGATATATCACGATGGAAACAAAGATGGCCAGTAAAAGCAACAGTATTACCAGAACATTTTAGAAATCCTGATATAATTCCGAAAGGATTGCATCCTATATCTTCAAGGGGGACAATAGAAAGTTTTTATGACTTCACAACTACTATTGTCTTTGAAGGTAGTCCCGAAGATGTAAGAGCATTTGAACACCTTGTTGCTGAATCTTCGGCACCGGGTTTAATTATTACGCCAGAGTTGTTTAAGAATAGAGTTTATTCGTATGAGGCCAACTCTATATTTTTAAAAGGGGATATACAAAGTACCTATGATTTTTTAACAGAAGATTATACAAAGTGGAACTTATTTGTGTGGCTTCTATATGGTCGTCAACTAGCAGGTGGATATTATCAACTTGAACGAGTTCCTACCTATGGCTATACGGTTTATGTTCTACACCGAGAGAGTGGAATTGATCCGTATGTGATTTATTTTTTGTTTAGTCCTGATCGTACTCGTGTTGTCTTCTATGATTTTAAAGTGACGCATTAATTGAATATATTAATCTATATATCAAATTATTTTGGTTTGACAGTGTTAAAACATATCTTTATAATATGTTTTAACAAGAGACTAGGATATAACTACTGTCCCAGCCCTAAGGGCTGGGGTTTCTTTTTATAGTCTCATATAGTTTAGTTTGTAGAGAGGTGTTATTATGGCAGATCAAAAAAATAAAAATGTGGATGCCTTAGCGCAAGAGATTACCTTGAAAAGTCGTGGACAAGGAAAATTGCGTCAGTTCATTTTATGGATGGGGGCTCTCATCATAGGCGCTATCTTAGGATGGCAACACATTCCAGCTCTAAATGAGCTCTTTAATTTTATTGCAGCAGTCTTTACTCGCTTGTTCCAATTCATTGCGATTCCAACAGTGTCTTTAGCGGTTATTACTACATTATCTATGCTAGGTGCTAAAAAGGACACAGGTCGCATCTTTGGTCATGCCGTAGTGTATACATTACTTACTACCATTTGTGCAGCGGCTGTTGGTCTTGGCTTATACCTCTGGATTGCTCCAGGTAACTTACCACTTGATGTAATTGGTGCTGGCGCATCCCAAGTACCAGAAAAACTCGGTACCGTTACCTATTACGATCATTTCTTATCCGTTATTCCAAACAATATCTTGCAACCTTACTTACAAGCTAATGTATTGTCCGTGATGTTCATCTCCGCATCCGTTGGTTTAGCCTTTGCTTTCATGCCACGCACAGAAAATCGTGAAGCGGTGTTGAAAGTGTTATTTGGTTTACAAGAGTTATTGTTCACCTTGATTAAAGCATTGCTTTATGTATTGCCAATCGGCATCCTTGCCTTTGCCGGTCAATTATCTGCACAAATCGAAGCGGGCGTAATTGTTGGTGCCTTAGGTAAATATACGGCTGTTGTTATTGGCGGCAATTTAATCCAATTTTTTATCGTAATTCCATTGTTCTTGTTATTCCGTGGTTTAAACCCTGTAGACGTATTCCGTAAAATGTCTCCAGCCGTAGCTGTTGCGTTGTTCACAAAATCTTCTGCAGCAACGTTGCCTGTTACATTGGCATCTGCTGAGGATAATTTGAAAGCGCATCCTGCAGTAGCTCGTTTTGTATTGCCAATTTGTACAACAATTAACATGAATGGCTGTGCTGCTTTCATTCTTGTTACATCCTTATTCGTAATGCAAAATGCTGGCATGGAATTAACGATTGGCACAATGACAGCCTGGTTATTTATTGCAGTTCTCGCTGCTATTGGTAATGCAGGCGTTCCAATGGGCTGCTATTTCTTGACCTTGTCCTTGATGAGCTCCATCGGAGCACCAATCGGCTTGCTGGGTATCATCTTGCCAATCTATACGATTATCGACATGATTGAAACCGCTGAAAACGTTTGGTCTGATGCATCTGTGTGTGCCATGGTTGACCATGACCTTCAGGGTAAATTGGACGACTCTAGTGGCGACGATATGCCACAATTCCAAGGTGCTTAATTTCGTAGGTTAGATAAGCTTAAGAAAATACCTAATTATATAACTCAAATAAAAGGTTATCCTGTGAGGGGATAACCTTTTTTATCTGCTAGATTGATTGTAATTATATAATGATAATTTCAACTAAAAATATAGATGCTAAAAGACTAAAATTCAAAACTAAATTATATTTTTAAAAACTAACAATAGTCATATTACTAGGTATGTATTTTATGTTATACTTTCAGATAGAATAATATCGAATTAATAGAAGGCTAGTTGGCACATTAGTTGTGGACTAGAGATTAGAATGAAAGATAAGTCAGTATTACCTATAGAGAAACAATTAAATAAATTTCTCCAACCGAAATGTCTCATCCCAGGAGGTCTTGGTTTATGGGAAATGTATTTTCGCAAAATTTGCACGGCTTGGGGCGAGATTAATGGTGAAATTCGACCACAGCATATCATATTTTCTGCCGATAATGGTTGTAACATGGAAGGCTATGTAGGTTATAACTATGAGGTGACACAAAAGCAGTCTCGTAATATGTTACTAGGGCGTTCATCGGCGACACAATTTTGTAACTTTAACAATATTCCTTATGAGGTTGTAGACGTAGGAATTGCCTCAGATGATGGTATTGGTGTGGATCGCAAAGTAGCGAAGGGTACAAAGAATATTTTGAACCATCCTGCCATGGCTGACGATGAATTTAATAGCGCCTTTCAAGCTGGATATGAACGGATTCAACATTATGTAGAACAAGGAATCAATCTGTTCTCCTTTGGTGAAATGGGGTTAGGGAATACAACAACCTCTGCTTGTGTTTTGTCTGCATTAACTGGAGCCAAGCCAACGGAAACCGTAGGCCCTGGTTCCTGGCCAGACAAACCAGAGCTGATGAAGCGTAAAATTGATTTTGTTCGGTCTGTTTTAGAGCATCATAAGAACAATATAGTTTCTGAACATGAGTCTGACCGAGTTCGTAAAATCGTAGCTCATGTAGGAGGCTTTGATATTGCTGCTATTCTTGGGGCGATGCTAGCTTGTGTAGATTTTGAAAAGCCTTTTGTTATTGACGGTTTTATAACATCTGTGGCAGCTGCTTGTGCAACGCACATAAACGCTCGTGTTAAGGACTATGCATTGCCATCGCATTATTCTAAAGAAAAAGGTACGGAAATCGCTTTAGCTGAGGTGGGAATCACTCAAGACATGGTTCCTATTCAAGCACAAATGTCGATGGGAGAAGGCACAGGAGCCATTTTGATGGTGCAAATGCTAAAAACAACGCAGCATATGTTTGTAAATGTGGGCACCTTTGCAGAGCTGATGAAATTATAAGGAAGAAGAATGGAAATAAATAAATACTTTGATATACATTTTGAGCGAGCCGATGATGCAACCATTGCTAAAAGGTTGATAGGTGGGGCTAAGATTAAGGGACCTGCTTTGGTTATCCTGATCCTCTCCATGTTTATTGCCTCTATTGGGTTGAATATGAATAGTACGGCAGTTATTATTGGTGCTATGCTTATATCGCCGTTGATGGGACCTATTCTAGCAACTGGTTTTGGCTTCGCTACGCTTAATTTTACAGTTGTGAAAAGCGCTATTTTAAGATTATCCTTACAGATTACGATTGCTGTTTTGGCATCTACTTTATATTTTTATATTTCCCCCGTTCAGACGGCTACATCTGAACTATTAGCGCGTACAGAACCGAGTATTTTTGATGTCTTTATTGCTATATTTGGTGGGTTAGCTGGGATTATTGGACAAACGCGTAAGACCTTAGATAATGTTATACCAGGGGTTGCGATTGCAACTGCACTTATGCCACCACTATGTACGGCAGGGTATGGCCTTGCTAATGGAAATTGGAACTATTTCTTTGGGGCGGGCTATCTATTCTTTATAAATGCATTCTTCATCTTCTTTGCATCTTTTATTGTTTTAAAGGGTGTATATAGTTTGCCATTCCATAAACAAGCAGAAGAGCTTATTCGTCGTAATCAGCTAATATTTCTTGTGATTGGCCTTATTATGGCTATACCAAGTATTTATGCAGGCTATGATATGACCATCAAGTATTCTGAGTCAAATCATATAGAGCAGTTTATTAAGAACGATATTAATCAAGATGGACGTCGACAAGTGATTGATTATTCATTGGATCGAACGAATAAGCTAGTAGACTTAGTAGTTATAGGAGCTCCTGTGAATTTAGAGGAGCAAGCCCAGTTGGATGACAAGTTACAGAAGGATGAGTACTTGCAGCCTTATACATTACGATTTGTTAATAGCGTAGATGAGAAAAAATCTACTATGGATAAGACGAACTTGAATAAATCTTCAGAGAATCTTGAAACATATAAAAACTTGAGTAATCTGTACCAGCCGACTTATCAACTAGTAAGTGAAACTATAAACACTATGAAAACGACAGAAGCTGAAGCAAAGGCGTTGTTCCCATTTGTAAGTAAAGTGGAAGGCATGCCTTTGATAGATAATTTAGAACAGCCTAAAGCGAGTCGCTATATGGTGATTATCTATACCACGTCCACTGTATCTGATGCAGATTTGGAACGAATAAAAGCTTGGCTAGAAGCTAAATTATCAGCACCTGTAACTATTTCTATCGAGCAAACAACGTCAACTCTATAAGTTGATTTTTTGATTTTGATTAGATTGTTTATTATATAGAGCGACATTTATAACGGTACTAAGTTTGATTTTAGCTATTAGGTATATTACCTAGTAGTACGGGAAATCATCTTAATACCGTTTTTATTTGCTTGGTATAGTTAAACGTTATTATTTTATCCTTGCTATAGATTTTAGTTATAAAGATTAATATATAAAATCTATTATGCAAGTAGGATTTAAATTGCTATACTTACAACATCGAAATTATTAAATAATTAAATGTAGATACATGAATAAGAAAATATAAATTTATTACAATATCTACGTGTGTTGTATACGCGTGAGTCCTCGTCAATAGATGCAGGTGTTCATCGTAGATAGGAGGATTACATGAAAAAATGGTTAGCATTAGCAGCGACGGCCGTACTAGGGGCGTCCTTATTGATTAGTGGTTGTGGTTCTTCCACAACCAATGAAAGTTCCAGCAATGCTGGTAGCTCTAAAGCAGAGGTGTTAAAAGTGGCAGCGAACCCTGTACCTCATGCTGAAATCTTAAATCAAATCAAGCCTTTATTGGCTAAGGAAGGTGTAGATCTTCAAATCATTGAATTTACAGACTACATTCAACCAAACATGGCATTATCTAGCCATGAAGTAGATGCAAACTTCTTTGCTAACGTGCCTTACCAAAATAACTTCAATAAAGATCATGGTACAAACTTCGTAAGCTTTGCCCCAGTTCACATCGAACCATTGGCTATTTACTCTCAAAAAATCAAAGATTTAAAAGATTTGCCTAATGGAGCAAAAGTAGCGATTCCATCTGATCCAACAAACAGTGCTCGTGCACTTCTCTTGTTACAAAGTGCAGGTCTTGTAACTTTGAAAGACCCAACTGGTTTGACTAACACACCATTTGATGTGACTAGCAACCCTAAAAACATCCAAATTACAGAGTTAGAGGCAGCTCAAATTCCTCGTTCCATTCAAGACTTAGACGCAGCTGTAATTAATGCTAACTATGCATTACCAGCAGGTCTTAATCCTACAAAAGATGGTTTATTCGTAGAAAAAGCGGATTCTCCATATGCAAATCTTCTTTCCGTAAACCCTGGTGATGAAAATAAACCAGCTATCCAGAAATTAGCTAAAGCATTACAATCTCCAGAAGTTAAGAAGTTCATCGAAGAGCATTACAAAGGAGCTATTATTCCAGCGTTTTAATCAATTAATCGTTAATAACATATATGTATTTAATACAATACTCTCTCATGACATAACTTTATAGATACGAGTAAGATGTACTGTCTTATAAACTAACCCCCAATTAGAATCCATTTTGGGGGTTAGTTTTTTATCTATTGCATATTGTCTAATGCAATTAATATATTTGATTTGTCCTGTTATGTTGCAAAAGTTACGTTGTTTTTCATTGTAAAATGGTATAATATTTTTTACATCCTATTATATATATGACTTTTATATGACTTTGAAATTCAAATCTTAACATATTTTCTATAACATTTTAGATATAGAAATAACTTAGATTTTAACTGCTATTGTTGTATAATAAAGATAGGATATTTAAAAATTTAGATATTTAGTGGAAGTATTATATCCTTATCTATTTTAATTTTTTATTTTAGATGCTTAGTACAGTATATATGTTGTACATATTACATGTGAGACTTTCACAAAAATAAGTATGGTCACTTAGGTGGTCATACAGTCGTTAAAAAGAGAGGTATTTATGCAGCACATGCTACGCATGGGGATTGACGTGGGGTCTACAACGGTTAAAGTTGTATTATTGGACGAACACGATAATTATTTGTATAAAAAGTACATACGCCATTATGCAAACATATTGGACACAGTATATACCTTGCTACAAGAGGCTCAAGTAGGTCATGAAGACGCTCTTGTTCATGTATGTATTACTGGTTCTGGTGGGATGGCTATGGCCGAAAAGGTGCGCATCCCATTCGTACAAGAGGTGATTGCTGAAACGCGAGCTGTAAAAGCCCTCTATCCAGAGACAGACGTTATCATCGAACTTGGTGGTGAAGATGCGAAGGTTACATATTTAGGTCAAACTGCGGAACACCGCATGAATGGTTCCTGTGCTGGTGGTACGGGTGCTTTTATCGACCAAATGGCGACCTTATTGCAGACAGATGCATCTGGTCTTAACCAATTAGCCATGAATGCTGATACGATTTATCCAATTGCGGCACGTTGTGGCGTATTTGCTAAAACAGATGTACAAGCTTTGTTAAATCAAGGCGCATCTCATGAAAATATTGCAAAATCCGTATTCCAAGCAATTGTAAACCAAACGATTGCTGGCCTTGCCTGCGGACATAAAATCGAAGGTAATGTAGCATTCCTTGGCGGTCCATTGACATTCTTATCCGAGTTGCGCCAATGCTTCTGCGATACTTTAGAGTTGGATGAAGCGCATCGCATTATCCCTGAGAATGGTGAGTTGTTCATTGCTTTAGGGGCGGCATTGATGAAAGATGGGTGCCGTGAGATCACTGTTGGTCAATTGACAAAGGAAATCGGTGCACTTATCGGTATTCCTATGGAAGCTACAGACCGTGTCGATCCGCTATTTAAGAATGAACAAGAATTAGAAGAATTTCGTGCTCGTCACGCTAAGGCGGTAACGCCAAAGGCGAATATTGAGGATGCTCAAGGTCCTTGCTATCTTGGTATTGATGCTGGTTCTACTACGCTAAAGGTAGTACTCATTAATAGCAATAAGGAAATTATCTTCTCCCACTATGGTCCTAACCACGGTAAACCATTAGAAAAATCTCGTGAAATTATTGAGCAAATTTATACATTATTGCCTAAAGGTGCTTATATTGCACACTCTGGTGTAACTGGCTACGGTGAGGCCTTTCTTAAACGCGCCCTCGGCATCGATATTGGTGAAGTAGAAACGATGGCTCACTATCGTGCGGCCCGATTCTTCTGCCCTGATGTGTCCTTTATTTTGGATATTGGCGGTCAAGATATGAAATGCTGTAAGGTTCGTGATGGGTATATCGAAGATATCGTGTTGAACGAAGCTTGCTCCTCTGGTTGCGGCTCTTTTATTGATACATTTGCATCCGGTCTACGAATTCCAATCGATCAATTCGCAAAAGAAGGGTTATTGGCGCCTATGCCAATCGACTTAGGCTCTCGTTGTACCGTATTTATGAACTCTAAGGTTAAGCAGGCTCAAAAAGAAGGTGCTACGGTACAAGATATCGCAGCAGGTCTTGCTTATTCTGTAATTAAAAATGCCCTTTATAAGGTTCTTAAGGTGAAAGATCCTAAAGAATTAGGCGATCATATCGTTGTACAAGGTGGTACGTTCTATAATGAATCCGTTTTGCGTGCCTTTGAGAAATTGATGGGCGTAGAGGTGATTCGCCCTGACGTATCTGGGTTGATGGGTGCATACGGTATGGCTCTTCTTGCAGCAGAAACGGCGGAAGAGTTACAAAAGGGTGAAAGCACATTGCTAGATAGTGAAGGTCTTAATTCGTTACAAGTATCTACGACAATGCGCAATTGTGGCCTTTGCCCAAATAACTGCATGCTTACTATTAACGCTTTCTCCGATGGTCGTACATACGTAACGGGCAACCGTTGTGACCGTGGTGCTGGCGATATGATTCAAGAGAAACGTAAGCCAGTTCCTAACTTGGTAGATGTAAAATTACGTCGTTACTTTGATTACTACTTGAAGAAAAATATTCCCGAGTTTGAAGGTAAAATGCGCGTAGGTATTCCTCGCGTTCTCAACATGTATGAGGATTTTCCATTCTGGTTCACATTCTTCAATAGCTTGGGTTATGAAGTAATCCTTTCAGATTATACGACTAAGGATCAATACAATAAGGCTATCGATACAATTCCATCCGATACAGCTTGCTATCCTGCAAAAGCTGTACATGGTCATATTCGAGATTTAGCGAATGCACAGGTAGACTTTATTTGGTACCCTTGTATTCAACATGGCCCTAAGGAATTTAGTCGCGACAATAATTACCATTGTCCAATGGTTATTTCCTATCCAGAACTTATCAAAAATAATATGCAAGAGGTATTGGGCGATACTCCATTCCACGCACCATTCTTGCCGTTAGCTGATAAAAAATCCCTTGTTCCGGCTCTTGTGAAAGCATTGGATTTTTTAAACTTAAAGAAGAAGGATATTGCTAAGGCTGTAGACCTTGCTTGGGAAGAGCAGGAAAACTGTAAAGCGTCTTACCGTGAAACGACAAAGAAAACTGTGTCTCGGCTCGTGGCAGAACAAATTCCGACAATCGTATTGGCTGGTCGTCCATATCATTTGGACTCCGGTATTAACCACGGTATTCCTGAACTTATCACATCTCTTGGTATGGCTGTTCTTACAGAAGATGGCGTTGCACCATTAGGCAATGAAATCAAGCATTTACGTGTTGTAGACCAATGGTCCTACCATAGTCGCCTATATCGTGCCGCTGAATTTGTAAGTAGAACTGAAGGATTCCAAATTGTAGAGCTTAACTCCTTTGGTTGTGGCCTTGATTCTATCGTAGCAGATCAGGTAAAAGATATACTTTCAGCAAATCACAAAATCCATACCTTGCTCAAAATCGATGAAGGTACAAACCTTGGAGCCGTGACAATCCGTTTGCGTTCCTTGCAATCTGTAATGGAACGTAGCTTGCGTCGTCATCATAATCCTGAGGCGCCGGAAGAGGTAGTGGTAGAGAAATTACCAACTTACGATTACAATCGCGTTGTCTTCACAGAAGAAATGCGTAAGACTTATAAAATTTTGGTGCCACAAATGTCACCATTGCATTTTAGCCTTTTAGAGCCAGTACTCAAAAATGAAGGATATGACTTTGAAATGTTGCCAGCGCCTACGCGTGACGATATCGAAGTGGGTTTAAAATACATTAATAACGATGCATGTTACCCAGCGATTATCGTTGTAGGGCAGCTCATGTCCGCACTGTTATCCGGTAAATATGATGTAGATAAGACGGCTGTTATCATCTCTCAAACTGGTGGTGGTTGTCGTGCTACAAACTACATCGGTTACTTACGTAAAGCATTGATTGATGCTGGTATGAAACAAGTGCCAATCCTATCCCTCAATGCGAGCGATATGGAACGTCAACCGGGCTTCAAATTGACAAAAGGCTTCTTACATCGCATGATTCAAGCCGTAGTATACGGGGACGCTATCATGCAATGCGTATTGGCTACACGCCCATACGAAAAGAACCCTGGTTCTACCGATGCATTATGTGATTACTGGCTTAAAAAGATCCGTGAAAACATTACATCTGCAAGCCTTCGTCAATACAACAAGTATATTAAAGAAATCATTCATGACTTTGATAACTTGCCAGTCAACAAGGATGTACAGAAACCTCGTGTTGGCGTCGTAGGGGAAATTTACGTTAAATTCCACCCAAGTGCTAACAACCATATTAATGAACTCATTGAAAAGGAAGGCGGCGAAGTCGTTACATCTGGCTTGCTAGATTTCTTCTTGTATTGTGCAATGGATAGCACATACCGTGCTAAGCACCTTGATGGTACATGGCTATCTGGCTTCTTCGGTACATTGGCTCGTGAAGCCCTTGAGCTCTACCGCTTACCATATGCAAAAGCCGTAGCAGCGTCAAAACACTTTGACCCGCTACAACGTATGACAGAAGTAGCAAAAGAAGCAGCTCAATTCATCGGACTTGGTAACCAATGTGGTGAAGGCTGGTTCCTCACAGGAGATATGATTGACCTTATCGAAAAAGGGGCTAAACAAATCGTATGCTTACAACCATTCGGCTGTTTACCAAACCACGTAACAGGTAAAGGCATGGTGAAAACACTATCCGCTGCATACCCAGACGTGCGAATTGCAGCTATCGACTACGATCCAGGATCCAGTGCGGTTAACCAAGCAAACCGATTGAAACTATTACTATCGACAATGTTCGAGTAAGTAGTTAGTGTATTGCTAATTTTAGCCCAAATAATAGTTGTGTAACTCGATGGAGCTATTGTAAATAAGCGATAAGGCGCTTTCATTTTATAATGGGGCCCGGATATAACTGCATATCATTAGTATAGAAAAAATACAGCCCTCTCTTGGCTCAGTACGTCACTATGTTCCGTAAAATCGCTGCAGAGAGGGCTGTATTCTTTTCTATATACATTCACTATGAAGATGTCCCATTATAAAATGTAAATAATCCAATCTACTATATACCTAATAGCTCCATCGAGTTTGTTATTACATTATTTATAAAAAATTAGCAATACACCTAACGGAGATGGGAGAGGAGATGTGGCTATGCCACATCTCCTTTCGTCTACAACCAGTTGGACAGGTGATTTCTTTTATTGTGCTTATGGTGTTTGTAGGGAACAGGAATTAATCTATTTTAGACATAAGTTATACAGCCCCACAATGGGGCGGCTCTACAGGTAGTGTTAATATAAATAAGATACCCCTTTCCAAAGCGATTTTACGAAGCGTAGCGCCGTACTGAGCAAGGAAAGGGGTATCTTATTTATATACTAAAATATGCTGTTGTAACGGGGCCCCATTGTAGGACTCACACAAATGCTTAAAAGAGATTATTCTTTCTCTACCAAACTATATAGGCACAATAAGGAAAGCGCTGCACATACTAGCATTGTAATCCCCATGGGAATACCCGTATATTCCCCACCAATACCAACAAGTGGAGACACAATCCCTGCAGAGAACATGCTGGCAAAGCCTAGAAGAGCAGAAGCACTACCAGCCATTTTCCCATATTTAGTCATAGCCATAGAGAATGAGGCGGAGCCGAATAGGGATACTGTACATACGGTAAAGAATAGAATAATTGTTACGGGAATAAGGGATAATTCTAGAATCATAGCTACTAAGAATAGTAAAGAACCGATTGTAAGTTGCCATAGGCTGAATGTAAGTAATTGACGGCTTGTTACAACATTACTTACTCGGCCGCTGATGGCACTAGCTAAAATAATGCCACAGCTATTAATACCAAAGAGATAGCTGAATTCTTGGGCGGATAGTTGAAAGATATTTTGGTATACAAAGGATGAGCCTGAGATATATGAGAAGAATGCACCAAAGGCAAAGAATTGGATTAAGGTTTGTCCAAGGAATGGTTTATCTTTCATCAGCGTAAGATAATTTTTTACAGATGTAGTGATACCACCTGCAATACGTTTTTCTTTGGGTAAACTTTCACGGAAGAGAAGAGAACCTACTAATAGAATGGCTGAGAATACAGCAAGGATAATAAAAATAACGCGCCATGTAGTAAAGAGTAGTAACTGGCCACCTACTAATGGAGCAAGTACTGGTGCTAGTCCATTAACCATCATAAGCAATGCAAAGAGTTTGGTTAATTCCTGACCAGATGAAAAATCTCGAGCGATAGCCTTCGCGATAACAACACCAATAGATCCTGTTAAGCCTTGTAAAAATCGACCTAGTAACAGTATTTCAATACTAGGTGCGTAGGCACAGATGATACCAGAGATGACACACAGCAAATTACCAACGATAAGAGGCAGTTTACGCCCCATTGTATCACTAATGGGGCCACCAAATAGTTGACCTAGTGCGACACCAAAGGTCATGATGCCTATGGTCATTTGAATATTAGAGGCGGTTGTATTCAGCTCCCCAGGCATAATTGGTAATGCTGGTAAATAAAGATCTGTTGCGAGCGGTGTTATGGCTGTTAACATGCCAAGGAATACTACCAAGATAAAAGAAACCTTAACAGAATTTTCTTGATTCATAAAACCCTCCTATCTTAAAATGGGAAAAATAAAAGTCTGCGAATCGCACTTCGCAGACTGCATTTAATTTTGCCTTATAATGAGAAGTATTTTAACATAATTTGATGAATTATTCTATAGATTTATATGTAAAAGCTTTTTCTATTCTAGTCCATATATACTTCTCGCCTTTATATACTATTTTACTTAGATTAAATTTTTGTATTTATATATAAAATATTTTTGTGAGTATATAAATAATAACGTAGTGCATAGTGTTTGAGAGGTGGTTGTATATCAAAAGTTTAAGTTTGATGTATTTCGATTTATAGATTAGAATAAATGTATAGAGTAAATCTAAAAAAATCAATATAATTTATCGTATATAGGAGGTTATTATGAAAAAGTTTATGAAAGCCTTGGTATTGGCTGCTGTAGCTGCTGTTGGATTGACAACATTTGCGTCTGCTCAAGGCATTGGTGAGCAAGAGGCGTTAAATCATGCATTGGCACGCGTACCAGGAGCAACACAAGCTAATGTAACTGAATTTGGTCATGACTATGATCATGGTCGATTAGAATACGAAGGTGAAATTCGATACAATGGTTACGAATATGACTTTGAAATCGATGCAGCAAGTGGCAACTTCACAAAATGGGAAGTTGAGCGCAAGTATTTCTAATTATAATTAGTAAGAATAAAAATGTAGTATCTTAATACAGACAAAAAAGAACAGCTCGTAATGAGCTGTTCTTTTTTGTTTCACTAATTCTTAGAAGAAGAAATGATGAATTTCATGAATGAAATGTTGACCGAAGAAGGATATACAACCATGCATTACGATGAATACAATAAAGTATTTGAATGCACTGTTCATGATAACACTTGCTTCGATTTCATGTTCTAGTTTATGAGCTTCTTCAGAGCTGATTTCTTTGTGGTTTTCTAGGTATGCTTTTAAAGCAGGTCCTACGGCACCAATAGAAATCGCGATGGATTGTGGGGACAACATTTTGCCGATACCAGCTGCACCGGAGTTAACTGCTGCCAACCAGAAGCCAAGGTCTTCGAAGTTTGTAGGATCTAAACCTTGAGCTGCAGCGATTTGAAGTGGACCAAACAATACGTTGGAGTTTGTACCAGAACCAGTTAAGAATGCACCCAACGCACCCACGATAGGAGCGAATAGAGGATACAATGTACCTGTACCAGCAACCATTGCTTTTGCAATGTCTGCAGTCATACCAGAGTAAGTCATCAATTTAGCTGTCATAACAACTGTGATGATTGTAAGGTATGTGAATTTCAAGTTTTTAACTGTGCTACCCAATGTACCGAAGATTTCGCCAGCTTTTGCTTTTTGGATGAAACCACCAACAATACCAGCGATAAAAATCATAATACCAGGAGTTGCAATCCATACGAATGTGTAAGGTTTTGCACCAGCACCTTGATAAATAGGTACAGATGTTTTAATGGACGCAAGAGGACCATTAATTGCAGGGAACAATTTAGAAGTTAATAACAATAATACGAAGATTAAGATGAATGGCATTGCAGCTACAAGGCCTTCGCCACCAGAAACTTTAGGGACTTCGCCAGTTTGTTTAACTGCGTATTTAGGATCATTAGGAGGCATGATTTTTGCACAACCAATGATAACTGCCATGATAACGATGGATGCAGAAATTACGGATAATTCTGGACCCATTACAGCGTTGATTACAGTTTCAGGAACTGCTAATGCTAAACCAGAAAGCAATGTTACAAGGAATACGCCTTTTAACGCTTTAATACCGCCACCAATAATCATAACAACAAAGAATGGAGCGATAAGGTTAAGCAAGAACAATTGTACGGAAATGAATGTACCTAAATGGCTTGGATCAAGGTTTGTTAAGGATGCCAATGTAGTTGTTGGAATCCCGATAGAACCAAATGTTGTTGGTACGGAGTTTGCAACGAGACATGCGATGATAGATTTAAGTGGGTCAAAACCTACGGCAACCATCATAGCTGCAGGAATTGCAACGGCAGTACCGAAGCCAGCCATACCTTCCATGAAGGCACCAAAGCCCCATGCAAGTAGTAATGCAAGTACACGAGTATCAGATGTTACAGAAGAAAGCATGGTTTTAAT
The DNA here is from genome assembly GCF_002005185.1 of Veillonella parvula. Lineage (GTDB taxonomy): Bacteria > Bacillota > Negativicutes > Veillonellales > Veillonellaceae > Veillonella > Veillonella parvula_M. Next base: position 238,483 of record NZ_CP019721.1, on the reverse strand, counting down.
AGTTTCCATTGCTTTCGTATGTACTACCAAGTTATAAACGAAGATAGCAGCTGTAATAACTAATAGGATTGGCCAGATTGCCAATGCGGCACCTTCAAGGGCACCAGTGACCATAATAAATGGGTCAGCTTGGAATGCTGTAATAGCGATAATGAAAGAACCAATCGCAGCAACACTTGTTGCTTGCCATGCAGGTAATTTCAAGATGGATAACGCTACAATCAACCAAATGATTGGAGATAGCGCTAATAGAACGGTGATAGCACTCATTTCTAAGATCATCCTTTCAAGTAAAACAAAAATATATGCTCAACAGGACGACGTAGTTTAATCAATTTAATTGATGAATAAATCGCTATGATGTTAATTTGTAAAAGTTCAGTTAAAATAAAAGCTTACAATAAAATAACAGATATACTTATCATAAAAATTGATATAGTACATAAAATTTTTTAACCTCATAGCCTATGAGGTTAAAAACATAAGAGAGGGGACATAAACAGTGTTTATGTCCCCTTCTGTACTAACTACAAGTCCTTGTTAGGGCCATTACTAAGTTTAGGTATTAGTAGTTACCTTTGAACATTGTAGCAGGAGCTTCTGGTACATAATCGCCGAAGTAGGATTTGAAGTCTAGACCTAATTCATTGCAAAGGTCTTGAACTTCAAGCATTGTACCGTTAAGTACAGGGATGCCTTCAGCTTTAACTTTTTCAACGGATTCATGTTCTTTTTCGCCATGAGTATAGATACGATCTTGACCTTGAGCTTTAGGTGCTTCACGTAATTCTTGTAAGAATTGGGAGAAGTGTTTTTTGATTTCCGCAGGGTCACCGAAGAATTCAGGGTTGATAGCCATGAAGCCATGACAGATGTTGGATTTACCACCAACCATACATTTGTTGGAAGTACCACCTTGGGACAAGATAGAGGAGAACAACTCAGCAATCATGCCGTTACCATAACCTTTGTGACCGCCAAGAACTTCTGTAGCACCACCTAAAGGAAGGATACCGCCACCTTCATGACGGGAGATGTTGCCCAATACTTCAGCTGCATCAGTGGAAGGAACGCCGTCTTTATTAACAGCCCAGCCATCTGGAGTAGCTTTGCCCATTTTGTTGTACATTTCAAGTTTACCACGAGTTACTACTGTAGTGGAGCAATCGAAGAAGAAGTCAACTGGATCAGCTGGTACAGTCCAAGCGATAGGGTTAGAACCAAGCATAGCTTTACGAGCATATGTAGGAACCATGATTGCTTCGGAGTTTGTACAAGAGAAACCGATTAAGCCTTGGTCGGATGCCATTTTAGCATAGTAACCAGCGATACCGTAGTGGTTGGAGTTACGTACAGATACGATACCAACACCGGATTTTTTAGCTTTTTCGATAGCCATTTCCATAGCTTTATGACCCAATAATTGACCCATGCCGTCATGACCGTCGATAACTGCAGAAATTGGAGTTTCTTTTACGATTTCAGGTTTAGCATCGATTTTAATCAAGCCATTAGTGATACCTTTATGGTAACGAACCATACGTTGCATACCATGGCTTTGAATACCGAATAAGTCAGAAGTCAAAAGTACGTCTTGGATGATGTCAGCTTCTTTTTCGGAGAAACCAAATTTTTGGAAAGCGTCCATGCTCAATTTTTTTAGTGTTTCATAAGGGAATAACACAGTGTTTTTTGCGTCTGCCATCGTTAAAACCTCTTTTCAGAAAATATGTACCTGATATAGCTACTTCACATTAGATAACCATGAATTCAAAATGATTTCTTGTGAGTTCTATATCCTCTCAAATGACACTGTCAGTATAGCACAGAAACAAGTGAGATTGAATAGTCTTACAGTCTGAACGACATTACTAAATACGCATACGTACCGGTGATTTTTGTCACATAATCTATACGACACTATTAAAATGTCTGATTATACCTAAAACTATATGGTTATGACTTTTAGTAATGATTACATGATTTTTTTGAAGAATTTTGGTATTTTTATAGAACTTATTAGTATATCTGTTTAGGCATTGGACAAGAATGATAATGGATAGATATCGATAAAACTTGAAATGTTTAACTACATATATCAAAATAAATGATGAGGTCATAAATGTAATGTGATAATTGAATGCATTGATATACATAAAATAATCATTTCTAAAACCTTTTTAATTCAGAATATGTGCAAAAGGTTATACTTATACGAGTCATACTATAATATAATATAAATATACATCCTATAGTTTATACAATTTATAAGCGAGGTGCTTATCATGAAAGAATATAAATCTGTATGCCCTTACGATTGTCCTGATGCATGCGGACTCATTGTATCAGTCGATAATAATAAAGTAATATCTGTTCGAGGGGATAGAGCACATGCTTTCACAAGAGGTACACTATGCCCTAAGATGGCACATTATGAAAAAGTAATCCATTCTCCGTTGCGCTTGAAGTACCCTATGAAGCGTGTCGGTAAAAAGGGAATTGGTGAAGCTCAGTACACTCGTATTAGTTGGGATGAAGCCCTTGATGCAATTGTCAATAATTTCAAAGAAACTATTGATACTTATGGCAGTGAAAGTATTTTGCGTTACTCTTATGCAGGAACAATGGGGGTTATTCAGAGTCCTGCAGCAGATTATTTTTTTCGCCGTATTGGTGCTACAGACCAAGATCGAGGTATTTGCTCTCCTGCTAAACAAGCGGGGTTCCGGTCCGTTTATGGTGAAACATTAGGTATTAAACCACAAGAGGCGCAACATAGCGACTGTATCGTCTTGTGGGGGATAAATGCGACAGCTACAGATGTTCATATTTTACACGATGTGAACATTGCGAAAAAGAAGGGGGCTCGCGTTTGGATTATCGACACTCATAAAACTTATACTTTTAGCCAAGCTCATGAACATATTTACGTTAAACCAGGAAGTGATGGGGCACTAGCTTTAGGGATGCTCCATATCATTCATCGTGATGGCTTGGCAGATATAGATTTTATTAAGAAGCATGTCCAAGGCTACGATGAGTTGGTAAAAGAGGTGTTGCTTGACTTTACGCCGGGAAAAGCGGCTGAAATTTGCGGTGTTTCTGTGGAGCGGATGACTGAGTTTGCTCATGCTTATGCAAAGTCAAAAGCGCCGTTTATTCGTCTCGGCAGTGGACTATCTCGATATGGCAATGGTGCTATGACATGCCGTGCTATTAATGCCTTGCCTGCTGTGGTTGGAGCATGGCAATATCCTGGGGGTGGATTGTTGTCGAGTGCTAGTGGTAGTAAATTTATTGGCAAAGATGTGATGCAACAGGCTCATGTTCATGCGCCAGCTAAACGATTGATGCCTATGATTAAACTGGGTGAAATGCTTATAAACCCTGAAGGAACTAAAGTTCATAGTTTATATATCTTCTCTTCAAATCCGGCTATCACAGCTCCTGACCAGAATGTTGTACGTAGAGGGTTGATGCGCGATGACTTATTCACTGTGGTACATGAGCGTTTCTTTACGGATACTTGTAAGTATGCTGATATTATTTTACCAGCCACAACATCTGTGGAGCATGATGATATTTATAATTCTTATGGTCATTACACAATTGGGACGGGTTACAAATTGATTGAGCCAATTGGTGAATCTCGTTCCAACTGGCAAGTTATCGCCGAGTTAGCAAAACGCATGGGGTTGGAGGATGATTTTTTTGACCTTAGTGAAAAAGATCTTATTGAACAAATTGTGCGGACTTCGAGTCGTATATCCAAGAGGGACCAAGAGTTGATTTTAAATGGTGAGCCTGTGGAGATGACGGTACCTGAGAGTTATAAGATGGATTTCAAAACACCGTCTGGAAAAATTGAATTATATAATCCGCAGGATGTAGAACCATTAATTCGGTATATGCCTCCATATGGTGATAATGCACCGTTTTGGCTTATAAATGGTAATGATATTCGAATTTTGGACTCTAGCTTCTGCGAATTAGACTTTAATGATCCTGAGTTGATGAAACTTCGCATCCATCCAGAAGATGCAAAAATGTATAACATAAACGATGGTGCTGAGGTAGAAATCTATAACGATCGTGGCAGTGTAAAAATTAAAGCATACTACGACGATGAAGTACAGAGAGGGACATTGGTAACACTAGGTGTATGGTGGCAATCTCAATCGAGTGATCCTCACGTGGCAATCAATGCGCTTACCGCAGCTCGTCCTACCGATCAGGGATGGGGGAGCACCTTTTATGATGTACAAGTTCATATAAGAAATCTTTTGTAGTGAATGACCAATTAATAGTCTGTAATGATTACTGTAAAATAGGAATTTATCTACTTATTTCTATAAGTAAAAGTTAAAGTCTGTTACTTATGGGAATAACTCTATACGGATATAGAATAGTGAGGATATTTTTCTTGTATACCCAAGCCCCTTTAGATTATAATAGTAATATTATTTTTATATAACCTAAAGGGGGTTACATTTATGAATGGTAACGATAATCTGTCGACCCGTGCTTATCTGGCTATAGGCATGATGTTATTTGCTCTATTCTTTGGGGCAGGGAACTTGATCTTCCCAGCGGCCTTAGGTCAACAAGCTGGTGATAATGTCGGTTGGGCATTGCTCGGTTTCGTATTAACTGGTGTAGGACTTCCACTCTTAGGGGTTGCAGCTATGGGTTACTCTTCCTGTAAAGATGTTGAAGAACTTGCAAGTCGTGTGCATCCGATTTATGGCTTGTTGTACACAATTTCTTTATACTTGAGTATTGGTCCAATGTTTGCGACGCCGCGTACTGGTACTGTAGCTTATGAAATCGCAATTAAACCTTTTGCTGAAGGTTTAAGCATGAATATGAATATGGAACCAATTTTCTTGGCATTATTCTTTGGTATTTCTTTGTGGTTATCTATTAGTCCGCAAAAACTTGTTAACCGTATCGGTAATATTTTGACACCAGCTTTACTACTTGTAATTTTGTTGTTGATTGTTAAATCCTTTATTACTCCACTTGGTGGGTATGCGGTACCACAACCGGCATATGGTGATGCACCAACGGCTGTGTTACAAGGCTTCTTAGATGGCTACAATACAATGGATGCCTTAGCTTCCGTAGTATTTGCTATTCTTGTAATCGATTTTGTACGCCTCAGTGGTGCTACATCTCGTGCTGTGATTACAAAAACAGTAATGGAGGTAGGTGCAATTGCGGTAGGCCTTCTTGGTATCGTGTATGTATTTATCGCTAATATCGGTGCTACAAGTGTTGAACGCTTTGGTTTGTTCGAGACAGGGGCTCCTGTATTGTCCGTAAGTGCTAACTATTTGTTTGGTGAGTTCGGTCAAATCATCTTGGCTATCATCGTTCTGCTAGCTTGCTTGTCTACAAGTATTGGCCTTATCACTTCTTGCGGTACGTATTTCCACAAGCTGACACCAAAGATTAGCTACAAATTATATGTAGTAATTTTCTCTCTAGCGGCGTTTGTCCTCAGTATGTTTGGCTTGAAAACAATCATCAGTGCAGCAATCCCTGTGTTGATGCTCTTGTATCCGTTGACTATCGTAATCATTTTGTTGGCACTTCTTCATAATGTGTTTGGTGGTCGTCGTTGCGTATATGCATGGACTATGGCTTTCACAATGATCTCTGCCCTCATGACTGGTCTTGAAACTGCAGGTATTGCACCTACAGCTTTGGAACAGCTCTTTGCTCAATATATTCCATTCCAAAGTGCTGGTATGGGATGGGTGAGCTTTGCGGTATTAGGCTTCGTTGTAGGCCTTATCCATAAAGGTCTTGCTTCCGATAATAAGTAATAAAGATAAAGGCTCTATGCTTTCATTTTGTGAGAGTATAGAGCCTTTTTATGTTTTGATTGTTGTCATATAAAATTGATTTTGTGTGTAGAAGTTTCTATAATAAGGATAAATAAGGATATAAATGATAAAAGAAGGAAGGAAATTTTATGCGTAGTACTCATTGTTTACCTAGTTATAGTTTTGGAGGTCATGATGTATTTGACGCTATTCCAAAGTTTACAAAATTATATGGCAAGTCTGTAGCTATCATCGGTGGCGAAACAGCTCTTTCTAAAGCTTTGCCACACATTCGTCCCGTGCTTGATAAAGCGGGGATTAAGGTGCTAGATATTATCCACTTTGGTGGAGAGTGTACTTTTGCTCGAGGCAAGGAAATTGCACAAATGGCATCTGTAAAAGATGCGGACTTTTTGTTTGCTGTTGGTGGTGGTAAGGCCATGGATACAGTAAAAGTAGTAGCTATAGAGTTAGATGATAAACCATTCTTTACAATTCCAACCATTGCATCTACTTGTGCGGCAACGTCAGAAGTGGCAGCTGTATACACGGCAGATCATACTTTTGATGACGTAGCTTTTGTAAATCATCCTCCTGTGCACTGCTTTATTGATGCTGATATTCTCGTAGAAGCACCAAGCCGTTACTTGTGGGCAGGAATGGGAGATACTATTGCAAAACACTATGAAACTCATCTTTCTGCTCGCAATCGCGAGCAAGACTATAATACTCAGTTAGGCCTTACTCTAGCTTCTATGTGTAGTGAACCAATTTTAGCACATGGTATACAAGCCTATAAAGATAGTCAAGCTAATAAACGTAGTGATGCCTTTGATACCATTGCTATGACTGTTATCTTTACTACCGGTGTTGTATCAGGTTGTGTTCCTATGGCATATAATAGCAACATGGCTCATGCTGTATGTTATGGCTGTGTTACTAATAAAGAAACAGAAGAAAATCATTTGCATGGTGAAATAGTAGCTTATGGCTTACTTATTTTGTTAACCGTTGACCAACAAATGGATGAGTTACAACGGTGGTTGCCAGTATATCGCGAATTAGGTTGGCCTACTAAACTTTCACAATTAGATCTTACTGCATCGCATATTCCTCAAATTGTTGAAAAGGCTACATCTGTTCATGATATTGATGTATCTCCATATAAAATTACAGCAGATATGTTGACTAAAGCTATTCAATATATGGAATCTCTTGATTAATATGGTTTGTAACTATTTGTGTATGTTATGTGATGAGGTTATAAATGCAAGAAATTGTAAAGGGTGGCTTATATCGTCATTTTAAAGGCATGTATTATTATGTGCTAGATGTAGCGACTCACTCTGAGACGGGTGAAAAGTTTGTAGTATATCAGAAACTGTATGATGAGCGCGATATGTATGTACGTCCCTTAGAAATGTTTGTGAGCGATGTGGATTGTGAAAAATATCCAGATGTAGTGCAAAAAGAACGATTTAAGTTAATGAGTGGACGTGATTAGGAGGGCCTGTGGAGCAGAAGTTTTTCTTTTTTGATATCGATAATACCTTAGCTGTATGGCCTGAAGGTAAAATCCCTGAAAGTGCTCAATACAGTTTAGATGAGTTAAAGCGTCGTGGTCACCGTGTAGCCTTAGCAACTGGTCGTATTCAAGTGGATGCTAAGCGTTTCGCAGAGCAAGCAGGCCTTACTGATTTCGTAGCAGATGGTGGTCACAGTATCACTGTTAATAATGAATTGGTATCCATGATAGGTATGGATCGTGATGCATGTATTAAATATTTAGAGTATTTAGAATCACATAATATTCCTTGGGCCGTAACTGACCGTAATAAACTCGGTCGTATTACGCCGTATAAGGAAATTTTAGAGTGGCATCCAAATTGGGATGTATTTAAAACAACTGTAGACCCTAATTTTGACTTTCATAGTGTTGAAGAATTTTATAAGATATATGTGTTTTTCAAGGAAGGAGAGGAAGAGGAGAAGGATATCGAGCATATGACACATAAGCTCATTCGTTATGGTGATGGCTGTGTTCTATATGAGCCTATGGAAAAGGCGTTGGGTATTCGTAATATGCTTGAACACTTTGGAATGAAGCCAAATCAGGCTGTTGTATTTGGTGATGGGTATAATGATTTGTCTATGTTTAGGCCTGAGTGGCTAAATATTGCTATGGGTAATGCGCGCCCTGAATTAAAGGCAAAGGCTGATTATATTACTACAGACTGTGATAAAGATGGTATTTATAATGCGTGTAAGCATTTTAAATGGATCGATTAATTATTGATAATTCCTCTAAACTAGGTGAAGCTTATATGAAGATTTGTTTTTGTAGCTGTGGCTACAGAATTGGTGTAGTATAGTTAGTATAATGCGCTTAGTTCAATATTCATGTGTTAAAAGGAGAAGAGAAGATATGAACAATAAACGCAGATTATTTTCAACTTTACTTTGTGTAGCAGCATTGACAGCTGGTTTATTTGTTTCTGGTTGCGGCAGTGATAAAGCGGGTGGCATTGGCTCCGTAGTATCCTCCGTAGTTGATGGCGGTAGCGATGAGAAAGCAGCTGCTAAGCTTAATACACTTATTGATGCAACAAATCGCTTCAATGGTGACAATGCTACTTGGGGTCAAAACTATGCAGACAGTTTGGCTAAATTAAAGGGTGGTTTCCAAGAAGGTGCTATTGGCCGTCAACCTCACTATGATACTTTAAAAGAAGCTTTGGAACAATCTAAAAAAGAGGGTTCTACGTTCAAAGAAGTTGATACAGAACGCGATAATGTATTAAATGTTCTTAATGAATTAGTACCAACATTCAAAGATTTGAAAGCTTATGATGATTCTAAAGCCTACATGAACGATGGTGGTGCTAAAGGTAAAGAACTAGCAGCTAAATATGTAGCACAAGTAGAAAAATTTGATGCAGCTTATGCGAAGTTCAATGATGCTCTTAACAAAGCTAACACCGAACAAACTAAGAAACAAATCGAAAAATTGAAAAAAGACGGTAAAAAAGGCTATGCAGCAGCAATGGAATCTACGCTTCGCTTGACTACTCTTGTAGAAAATGTAGAAAAAGCTCCTAAAAATGCAGATAAACAAGCTGTAGAAAAAGAACTTAATGAAATTCAAACATTGCTTAAGAGCATAAATAATGATCGTGGAGAAGTGCTTGTTAACTCTTATAACTCTGTAGTTGGTTCTGTTCGTCAAGTACTTAACGATGCAAATGAAAACAACCTTAACGACATGATTGAGAATTTCAATAATTATATTGAGTCTTATAACAATACAACTCCAGACCAATTTGACTCTAAATAATCGAATTAACTAAGTGATTAGTTGAGGCCTACAAAAACAGAGCTCCTTTGAAGCTCTGTTTTTTGTTGTTATATTATTTTTTTATATTTTTAATCTCAATAGCGCCATAATATGATATACTAAAAAAGAGCCGCTCATGGGTTGAGCGGTTTTTCTATGTAAATTTTAAATCTACATTTAGTTAAATATAATATTAGTATTTTGGGGGACATATGAACTGGAAACGCTTGGCTTTATGCGCAATGTTGGGGATTACAGTACTTGGTACAACAGCATGTAGTACCAAAACTGGGGAGCAACCACAAGGTAATACTGTGAAAGCAGAAACTGTGGCGATGCCTAATTTTACGAATGCGCCAATTGCAGATGAATATGCTATTTTTGATACAAACTATGGTCAATTTAAGGTTCGTTTGTTAGGGTCTAAAGCGCCGATTACGGTCAAAAATTTTGATTATCTCGTGAAAAAAGGCTTCTATAATGGTGTAACATTTCACCGCGTTATCGAAGGCTTTATGATTCAAGGTGGAGATCCTGATGGCACAGGTGCCGGTGGACCGGGCTATACAATTCCTGATGAATTCTCCAATGATTTACATTTCAATAAAATGGGCGTTCTTGCCATGGCAAACCGTGGCCCTAATACAGGAGGTTCTCAATTTTTCATTACCTTGGGACCTACGGATTGGTTAGATAATAAACACACCATCTTCGGTACTGTAGTACAAGGTATGGATGTAGTTGAAAAAATTGGCAAGGTTAAAACCGGTCGCAATGATAAACCAGTTGAACCTGTAATTATCAATTCTATCACATTGGAACCAATCACTGATGATGCGAAAAATGTCAAATAAGGATGCTAAGTCTGAAGAACGGCACTATGTGTACTTGGTGCGTTGTGCAGATGATTCTTTGTATTGTGGATGGACTACAGATCTTAAACGTCGAATAGATGCTCATAATGGACATATCTCAGGCGGTGCAAAGTATACGCGAGGACGTCGTCCTGTGACCTTGGTATATGCTGAAAGCTTTCACCAAAAACAAGAAGCACAACGTAGGGAATATGCTATTAAACGGATGACGAAGACTAAGAAATTGAGACTCATTAAGGGTGCAAAATAGTCCTTGATTATGGTATAATATGATGATTAATTACTACCATGGAGGTTGAAAATGAAGCGGGTTCTAGTGTCCGTAAAGAGTGTACAACGAGATATGGATGGCAAGGATACCGTAGTGGAACTGATTTCCCCAGGTACGTCACATGAAAAGGGTAATGCTCAATATGTGCGTTACGAAGAATCTAGTGTGACTGGATTGGATGGGGTTAAGACGACCATTAAAATCCATGATGATTCTATCGTGTTGCTCCGAACAGGGGCTGTCAATATGCGTCATCAATACGTCCGTGGTGAAGAACGCGAAGCCGTGTATGAAACACCATATGGTGATTTACATATGGCCGTAAATACTCATGAATTAACAGTAGACTTTCACGATGGCGTAGGTCATGTTCATTTAGGATATGATATTTCCGTCGAAGGTGAATGGCAATTTTATAATCAGTTAGATATAGACGTGCGGGAGGATATAGAGCATGGACATGAAGGAAATCCTGAAATCGGGGATTGAACAGGCATTACAAGATACGATTAACAGCGGTGATTTGCCGGCTGGGGAATATCCAGAAATCGTTCTCGAACTGCCACCTCAAAAGGAATTCGGTGATTTTTCTACAAACATCGCTATGCAATCCGCTCGTGTAGCTCGTCAAAATCCTCGAGCTATTGCTGAAGCTTTGATTAGTCATATGAATTTTGATTGGCTTGAACGTGCTGAGGTTGCCGGCGCAGGTTTTATTAATTTCTTTTTGAAATCTGATATGGTGTATGATACGTTAAAAGCCATTTTGAATGCTGGTACTGAGTACGGTGTTCAACCATTGCGTGCGCGCGATACGATTCAAGTAGAGTACGTAAGTGCAAACCCTACAGGACCATTGCATGTTGGTCATGGTCGCGGTGCTGCATACGGTAGTGCTCTTGTAAACTTGTTACGTGCAGCGGGTTACAATGTACAATCTGAATACTATATCAATGATGCAGGCAATCAAATCGACAACATGGCTATTTCCATTGAGTACCGTTTCCAAGAGTTACAAGGTGCTAAATTAGTATTCCCGCCTAAACGTAATGAAGACGGTTCCATGCCTGAGTTCGATATTCCAGAAGGAGCATTAGTGTTCCCTGAAAATGGCTATCGTGGTCCAGATATTATTGAAACAGCGAAAGCAATTGCAGAACGCGAAGGCTTTGATAAATTAAATGCTATGAACGAAGCAGATCGTATAGCCTTGTTTAAGGAAGAGGGCTTAAAAGAAAAATTAGCTCGCTTAGAGGAAACCTTAAGAAATTTTCGCGTTACTTTTGATAATTGGTTCTCTGAACGTACAGTTCATGAAACGGATGAGATTCATCATTCCGTAGAGGCGTTAAAGGCCCTTGGCAAAGTTTATGAAAAAGACGGTGCTTTATGGTTAAAATCTACTGATTATGGTGATGATAAAGACCGCGTAGTTATCCGTGATAATGGAGTTCCTACGTATTTGGCGGCAGATATTGCATATCATCGCAATAAATATGATCGTGGCTTCAAAGAGATGATTGATATTTGGGGCGCTGACCATCATGGCTATGTATGTCGTGTAAAAGCGGCTATGGCGGCGTTTGGTTATGACCCTGATAAATTAACAGTATTGTTATTACAAATGGTAGCATTGTTCCGTGACGGACGACTTGTTAAATTGTCTAAACGTAGTGGTGATAGCGTTACATTAGATGAATTGATTGAAGAGGTTGGCGTAGATGCGTCTCGCTATTTCTTCTTGATGCGCTCCTTAGACAGCCAACTTGATTTCGATATTAACTTGGCAAAATCTCGCAGTAATGACAACCCAGTGTATTATATCCAATATGCTCATGCTCGTATTCACAGCATTTATAACCAAGTGCATGAAGCTGGCATTGCATTTGGCGATTATAATGAAACTGATTTCACAACACTTACAAGTGAAATGGAATTAGAATTAATTAAGAAATTAGCTGAATATCCGGAAGAGGTCGTTCAAGCTGCCGAACATCGTGCACCTCATCGTATTGCTCGTTATCTATATGATTTGGCAAGCATGTTCCATTCATTCTACCGTCAAGGTCGTATCATTGGCGTAGATCCAGCATTACAACAAGCTCGTCTTGGATTAATTACAGCGATTGCCCTCGTTCTTCGTCAAGGCTTGGGTATTTTAGGTATTTCCGCTCCGGAAAAAATGTAATAGGTGGGAGGCATCATGGCAACTAAGTATATTTTCGTAACTGGCGGCGTTGTTTCTTCTCTTGGGAAGGGAATTACAGCAGCATCTTTGGGTCGCTTACTAAAAAACCGTGGTTTCAATGTAACGATTCAAAAATTTGACCCATACATTAATATCGATCCGGGTACGATGAGCCCTTACCAACATGGTGAAGTATTTGTAACAGATGACGGCGCCGAAACTGACCTTGATTTGGGCCATTATGAACGCTTTATCGATATTAACCTTAGTAAACGTTCCAATATTACAGCTGGTAAAGTATATTGGTCTGTAATCAATAAAGAACGCAAAGGTGATTACCTAGGTAGCACTGTACAAGTAATTCCACATATTACAAATGAAATTAAACAAAATGTTTACCGTGTAGGTAAAGAGGATAATGCTGATGTAGTTATTACAGAAATTGGTGGTACCGTAGGTGATATTGAAAGCTTGCCATTCATGGAAGCCATTCGTCAGGTGAAAAAAGAGGTAGGTCGTAACGATGTACTTTACATTCACGTTACATTAGTGCCTTACATCAATGCCGCAGGCGAGTTGAAAACAAAACCTACACAACATAGTGTAAAAGAATTGCGTAGCATTGGTATTCAACCAGATATTTTGGTATGTCGTAGCGAAAAACATATCTCTGATGATATGAAAGAAAAACTTGCTTTGTTCTGCGACGTAGAACCTGAAGCAGTTATTGAAAATCAAACTTGTAGCTCTATCTATGAAGTGCCATTGATGATGCAAGATCAAGGTCTTGACGATATTGTTATCAAAAAGTTAGGTCTTGAAGATCGTCCATGTGATATGACTGCATGGAAAGAAATGGTTCATAAGATCTTGAATCCTAATAAAGATATTACAGTTGCTATTGTTGGTAAATATGTAGCGTTGCATGATGCGTATTTATCCGTAGTTGAAGCTCTAGATCATGCTGGTATTGCTACGGGTACTAAAGTGAATATTCGTTGGATTGACTCTGAAGAACTTGATGATACATCTGTAGATCCTAAAGAGGTATTTGAAGGTGTTGAAGGTATCATCGTACCTGGTGGATTTGGTTCCCGTGGTGTAGAAGGTAAAATCCGCACAATCCAATACGCTCGTGAAAACAATATTCCATATCTTGGCCTATGCCTTGGCATGCAATCTGCAGTAATGGAATTTGCTCGTAACGTATGTGGCATGGAAGGAGCAACCTCTAGCGAATTCGATGAAAATGCTAAGTACAAAGTAATTGACTTGATGAGTGATCAAGTTGATGTAGATAAAAAAGGCGGTACAATGCGCCTAGGTATCTATCCATGCAAAGTGGAAGCCGGTACGAAAACTCACGAAGCTTATGGGGAAGATTTGATTTATGAACGTCATCGTCATCGCTATGAGTTCAACAATGAATACCGTCAACAATTGACCGATGCAGGTCTTGTGATTTCAGGTACATCTCCAGATGGCCGTCTTGTTGAAAGTATTGAAGTAAAAAATCATCCATTCTTTATTGGTACACAAGCACATCCAGAACTTAAATCTCGCCCAAATAATGCACATCCATTATTCCGTGGTTTCGTAGATGCAATCTTAGAACTAAAAAAATAGTACGTAAAAAGAAGAAAGCTGCTCAGAAATGAGCATCTTTCTTCTCTTTTTTGCTTACATCGAAAAAAGTTGGAAAAAATATATCGATAAATTTAAAAATAACGCTTGCAATATTGAATGATATTTGTTATTATATAGACAAAGATAGATATAGATATGGTGTTAAGTACACCAATATAAATATATTCGTTACATATGGAACTCAAATAAGGAGGACATAACATGTCTATTATTGGTAAACAACTTCCTGAATTTACACTTGATGCTTTCAAAAAACCTGAATTGGTAAAAGTTAGCACTGCAGACGTGTTGGGTAAATGGTCTGTATTTGTATTCTATCCAGCAGACTTCACATTTGTATGCCCTACTGAGTTGGAAGACGTACAAAACTCCTATGCAGAGTTGAAAGAATTGGGTTGCGAAGTTTACTCCGTATCTTGTGACTCCGAATTCGTTCACAAAGCATGGTCTGATGCTTCTCCAAGCATCAATAAAATCGAGTACTACATGTTGGCTGACAAAAAACATGAATTAGCTGATTTCTTCGATGTATTCCAAGAAGAATCTGCTATGGCTTACCGTGGTACATTCGTAGTAGATCCAGAAGGCTTCGTGCGTACAGCAGAAATTCATGATATGGGTATCGGCCGTTCCGCTGAAGAATTGGTTCGTAAAGTACAAGCTGCTCAATTCGTAGCTAAACATGGCGATCAAGTGTGCCCTGCACGTTGGAAACCAGGTAAAGATACTTTGAAACCAGGTCTTGATCTTGTAGGTAAAATCTAATTAAGAAACTTATACTTAAATGCTAGAGTAATCTAGACAACTCCTCAAATGACATAAACACGGGCGCGCATCGTTTTCCTGACGATACGGTAAGTCCCAATACCAGATGAACCCTCTCCAATTCATCATGGTAAACCTCATATAACAAACTACAAACTATACGCAAAAGGACTGGCCTTCGGGCTGGTCCTTTTGTGTTGTTAATATCCCTTTATAAAAGTAGGAAATAAGTTCTTGCATTTTTATAGTGAGTGGTCTATAATGAAATTAATTCCTATTAATATGAAAGGTTTTATAAATAGTTTTATAAATATAATAAAAGCACTTTATAGTATAGGGTGTGTTAATACTAATATTTACAAAGAAAGGCAAAATATATGAGGATTTCCACAAAAGGTCGGTATGCATTGATGGTCCTCATCGATTTGGCAGAGCAAGGTCAAGATAAACCTGTCTCCTTGCGATCTGTAGCAGAACGACAAGGCATATCTGAAAAATACCTAGAAGGTATCGTAGCTCGTTTAGGCGCTGCAAAACTAGTGGATAGTATCCGCGGTAAGTATGGCGGCTATCGCTTATCTAAAAGCCCTAAAGAATATACAATTATTGAAATTCTACTTGCTACAGAGGAATCTATGGCTATCATCTCTACCCTTGATGAAGGGGTGAGTACTGATACAGTGATCAACGAACGTACCGTTGGTTTCTGGGCAGGATTACAAAACTATATCCATGATTATT
This sequence comes from Veillonella parvula, assembly GCF_002005185.1. Taxonomy (GTDB): domain Bacteria; phylum Bacillota; class Negativicutes; order Veillonellales; family Veillonellaceae; genus Veillonella; species Veillonella parvula_M. The sequence goes on along the minus strand of NZ_CP019721.1, from coordinate 222,831 downwards.
TAGAAAACGTAACCCTTCAAGATGTAATCGATGGGACTTACGCAAAACTTGATACAAAATATGATAACTGGGATGGTTCTATTTAATAAGGAGTGACCACTATGTCTAAAATTGCAAAATCTTTTGTTGAATTAATTGGTAAAACACCATTATTAGCTGCTACACGTTTTGGTAAAAAATATGGTGCAAACGCTAATATTTTCGCAAAATTGGAATACTTTAACCCAGGCGGTTCCGTAAAAGACCGTATCGCAGCAGCAATCATTCAAGCTGCAGTTGAATCTGGTGAATTACAACCAGGCGGCACAATCGTAGAAGCTACATCTGGTAATACTGGTATTGGCTTGTCTGCTGTAGGTGCTGCGCTTGGCTATAAAGTTGTAATCGTAATGCCTGAAACAATGTCCATTGAACGCCGTAAATTAATGCTTGGTTATGGTGCTCAGCTCGTATTGACTGACGGTTCTCTTGGTATGAAAGGCGCTATTGCAAAAGCTAAGGAAATCGTAACGGCTACAGCTGGTGCTATTGAAGCCGGTCAGTTCGTAAATCAAGCTAATCCTGCAATTCACTACAGAACAACTGGTCCTGAAATCTGGCAAGATACTGATGGTACCGTAGATATCTACGTATCTGGTGTTGGTACAGGCGGTACGTTGACAGGTGCAGGTCGCTACTTGAAAGAACAAAACCCTGATGTACATGTGGTTGCCGTAGAACCAGCAGATTCTCCTGTATTGTCTAATGGTAAACCAGGCCCTCATAAAATCCAAGGCTTAGGTGCTGGCTTTATTCCAGATACATTGGATACTAACATTTACGATGAAGTAATCCAAGTTTCTAACGAGGATGCTTTTGCTACATCTCAAGCTTTCGGTCACACAGAAGGCGTATTGGTAGGTATTTCCTCTGGTGCTGCGCTTTGGGCGGCTCAAGAATTGGCAAAACGCCCTGAAAATAAAGGCAAAAATATTGTAGTAATTCTCCCTGATACAGGCGAACGCTACTTATCTACAGCATTGTTCCCTGAAGTTTAATCGCCTATCATGGTGAAAGCATAATAATTGCTTTTACCTGGCTCAAACACATAGATGCCCCCTGTATTTTACAGGGGGCATCCTTTTTTGATTGAATTCTTTTATTATTATAATAGGGTGATGTACTGATTAAATAATGGTGCAGATTATTCATAGTCGGAGAGGGACTTTCACAATAACATTTATAATTGAATACACAAGAAAATTTATAATTGTATATGAAAAAGGAACTACTAGGTAGCTCCTTTAGTATTTTGGTATGTATTTAATTGTGATTATCTACCGTTTTTAACGATATTATCCATCCAGTTGAATAATTCTTCTAAATCGTAGTCACCAGAGTGATCTACATTAAATGGTGTTGCCATATCTACTCTGTACCCAAGGTTTTGAGCACGTGTACCTACGATTAAAGGAATTGCAACAGATGTATTACTGTCGGCTGTGCCATAACGAATACGATAGAATCGTGCATTTGTCGCAGCAGGAGAACCAAGATAGTTCATTGGGTTCATCATAGTAACGATCTTAGCATTTTCTACGTATACATCTTGGTTAGCTGTTGAATCGTGTAATGCAGCAGTAATGGTAAAGTGATTATTATCTGTAGTACTTGTACCAAATAGATTGTTTTCACCTGTATCATTAGCACGAGAGTCAAAGGCACCAGGCGCTTTTGAGCGACTTACAAAGTGGTTATATGCTTCCCAGTTTATGTCTTTGATAGTTCCTGTTTTATTATCTCGTACAAGGTATGTATGCTTGGATAAATCAGTACCTTTAGCTGCTGCTTTATTAGCGGCAGCAACAATAAATTCTTTTACATAATTTTTGAAAGTACCGTTACCGTTCTTGTCAAGTTTTAGTACACGACCTAGAGAGTCACGTAATTGTAAGTTATTTACGTAATCAGGGAAGTGTTCGCTGAGCATTTTAGAGTATGATAGATCGTCTGCATTCAAGTTTACACGTTGCATCGTGCGTTGTGGTGGAGCAGAGTTGCCACCTACATTAGCTTGTGGTAATTCGCCTTGGCCCATAGTTACTTTGTTAAAGGATGTGATACCATTATAGCTCCATTCGTAAGCCATATCAGCCGCATCAAGGTTAGTGATAGGGGCATACGCAGATACTGCGTATACATTAGTTGCCGCTGTAGCTGCACCTAATGCTTGTAAATATGGTTGGAAGTCGGAACTGTTACCAGTTGCACCTTGTAACAAGGATACACCACCGCCTGCACTTGTACCATTTGTGATAATGCGGTTTGCATTACCTGGCATAGCGGAATCGTTAGCGTGTAAGTAGGCTGTAGCCGCTTGTAAGTCAACGATTACTGCCGGGGCCTTACCGATGAAGTTGCCATCGGAAGCTTTATTGGTACGACCACGAGTAGATGGGGAAGCTACTACATAACCACGGGATAATGCATAAAGAACACTGTTAGGTTTTCCATTTTCCACCTTAGGCGTCATAGCTTGGCTCGGCATGTAACCACCTACTGCATTTGGCATGAAGATAGGGGCTGTTTGGGTATTGTAACCATTGATTGTACCGTTGTTGAAATATTCCTCTGGTACATAAATGTTCATGTATTGCTGATCTATGTCGATTGGATTAGCCACGTAAGGGATATACTCGAAGGCGCGATATTTAATTTCCTTATTATCTACTGTGGTAGACATGGATTCATAATTTTTCGCGTCGAAAGCAAGACTAATCTTTGCAGACGCATCAGCTTGCAATGGGGGTTCAATTGGTTGGGAGAGAATATTTTTCTCTTCTGTAACAGTAGAGCCCTTTGTGGAAGCTTCATTACGAGCGTTTACATAAGATTGCGGTAATTTACTTTCTTGAACCTGTTTAGTCTCTGCGTCAGATTTAGCTTTTGCTTCGGCTTCAGATTGAGCTTTAGCCTTAGCCTCGGCTTCAGCCTGAGCTTTAGCAGCAGCATCTACTTCTGCTTTAGCTTTTGCCTCTGCTTCAGCCCGAGCTTTAGCTGCAGCGTCTGCTTCTGCTTTAGCTTTTGCCTCTGCTTCAGCCTGAGCTTTAGCTGCAGCTGCCGCTTCTTCTTTTGCTAGTTGTTCAGCAGCTAAACGTTCTTGTTCTTCTTGGATCACAGCTTGTCTTGCAAGTTCCGCTTGTTTAGCAGCAATACGTTCTTGCTCCGCTTTTATAGCGGCTTCGCGTTCAGCTTTAGCTTTCTCGGCCGCGATACGCTCTTGTTCAGCTTTTAAAGCTGCTTGCCGTTGAGATTCAGCCTGTTGTGCGGCGATACGTTCTTGTTCTGCTTTAATAGCTGCTTGGCGTTGAGCTTCAGCCTGTTGAGCTGCCATACGTTCTTGTTCTGCTCTAATAACTGCTTGTCGTTCGGCTTCAGCTTTAGCGGCGGCTTCAGCACGTTGGCGAGCTGCTTCTTCAGCCGCTAAGCGTTCTTCTTCAGCCTGTTGAGCGAGGATACGCTCACGTTCAGCTTTTAAAGCTGCTTGGCGTTGAGCTTCAGCCCGTTGAGCGGCAATACGCTCTTGTTCAGCTTTAATAGCTGCTTGGCGTTGCGCTTCGGCTTGCTGAGCGGCGATACGTTCTTGTTCTGCTTTAATAGCGGCTTGTCGTTGCGCCTCAGCTTGTTGAGCGGCGATACGTTCTTGTTCAGCTTTAATAGCTGCTTGGCGTTGAGCTTCAGCCTGTTGAGTGGCAATACGCTCTTGTTCAGCTTTTAAAGCGGCTTGGCGTTCAGCCTCAGCTTGTTGAGCAGCGATACGTTCCTGTTCAGCTCTAATAGCCGCTTGACGTTGAGCTTCAGCTTGTTGAGCTGCCGCCATACGCTCTTGTTCAGCGCGTAAAGCTTCTTGTCGTTGCGCCTCAGCTTGTTGAGCGGCGATACGTTCCTGTTCAGCTCTAATAGCCGCTTGACGTTGCTCCTCGGCTTGTTGAGCGGCGATACGTTCTTGTTCTGCTTTAATAGCGGCTTGACGTTGCGCTTCGGCTTGTTGAGCGGCGATACGTTCTTGTTCCGCTCTAATAGCCGCTTGACGTTGAGCTTCAGCTTGTTGAGCAGCGATACGCTCTTGTTCCGCCTGTTGCTCAGCAATACGGCGTTGTTCCTCTTGGATACGAATGCGTTCCAGCTCTGCCGCTTGACGACGTTCTTCTGCAATACGCGCTTGCTCAGCTTGTTGGGCCGCAATACGTTCCTGCTCAGCACGTAAAGCCGCTTGGCGTTGAGCCTCTGCTTGTTGAGCTACCACACGTTCTTGTTCCGCCTGCAAAGCTGCTTGCCGTTGGGCTTCTGCTTGTTGTTGTGATTGTAGTGCGGCTTGCCGTTGTGCTTCAGCTTGCTTTTGAGCAAGTTGTTGTTGATCAGCTTGTGATAAATTTTCTTGTTGGGATGCTTCTTCAGCGGCTAGTTGAGCTAGACGCTCACGCTCAGCTCGTTGAATATCTCGAATCGTAAGCCTCTGTTTTGCTACTACGGCTTTTGTTACTGTAGTATTTGATACAGTTAATGGAGCTATGGATTCTTGTTGAATAACAACAGGCGTACGCTCTACTTGTGTAGTTTGTACTTGTTGCTTACCATCCACTGGTTTCTCTACAGTAACAGGTTCAGTTTTTCGTTGTACATTTATCAAACTGTGCATTGCTAATGTAGGCTCCATGACAGTTTTTGTATCTTTATTGACAACATACTGAGGTTGAGTTTGAACCTGTTGTTGAGATTGCATTGGTACTACTTGTTGCGGTACTGATTGCAATGGTGTAACTTGTTGAGTTTGTACAGGGCTAACCGTTGCTGGTTGCATCACGTAGGATGGTTGAGGTTGTGCCATCGGTGGTGTTTGTTGTTGTACAACGGTGGCCGGTTGTGGTGTAGCTGGTAAGACTGGCTGAGTTGCAATTGGTTTCACGACTGGAGTTGCTACACTTGTAGGACTCTGTGTCGTTGATTCAGCACTGGTACTCGTACCTACTAAATCATTCATGTTAAGTGTAGGCTCTGCATGGGCAACACCACCCAATGCAGCTGCAGCAAGAAATGCAGCAGTGACCTTACAATTTTTGGATGATTTCATGAATTAGCTCTCCGAACTAGATTTCTAATAATAGTTTATAATTTTAAAGTTTATTAATATTTATATAGTTTAACATAAATCGATGTGATTGTACAATTTTGAGGACTTGCTTCCACTTTTGAAAGTAGTCTAGATTATAAAATATAAAATAATATTAATTATTTTTGAATATCAGAAAAGGACTAGATCACGTATACTTCTGAATTGTTGTTCCAAAATTGTGTCCAATTTTAGGTCAGTTCAGAATACGTATATTCTAGTCCTTTTACTATATCTACTGGTGTGACACCAGCTTTCACCATCGATAAGAGTCATTAATCAATTAGTCGCTAAATGTTAACTATTAGTTACTAACTGCTAATCGTCGAAACTCATCATAAACAATCAACAATTATCAGCCATCAATCAATCATATATAAGCTATAATTGATGGTTAATTTTAATGATTTATTTTGTGATACTATTTTTTAAGCTTGGCTTTACAAGTGCTAAGATAAAGCAAGCCACAACGGAACCGATTGCGATGGACGCAAGGTATAGTAGTGGATTACCAATTGTTGGTACTACAAAAATGCCGCCGTGTGGAGCGCGTAGTGTGCATTCGAAGAACATGGATAACGCACCGGCTGTACCAGCACCGATAATACAAGCTGGTAATACGCGAACTGGATCGGCTGCTGCAAATGGGATGGCACCTTCTGTGATGAAGGAAAGGCCCATGATGTAGTTTGTGATACCAGATTTACGTTCAGCCTCTGTGAAGCGGCTAGGGAAGAATGTAGTACAAAGAGCGATTGCCAATGGAGGAACCATACCGCCTGCCATGACAGCCGCCATAATACCGTATTCGCCAGTTGCAAGAGCACCAGTACCGATAACATAAGCCGCTTTGTTTACAGGGCCGCCCATGTCAACGGACATCATAGCACCAAAGATAAGACCTAACAATACGCGGCTCGTTGTGCCCATGGATTGCAAGGAGTCCATCAACCAGTGGTTAAGTGCGGATACAGGAGGATTGATGATAAAGGTAATGGCGATACCAATGAATAATACGCCAAGCACAGGGTAGAAGAGAACCGGTTTTGTACCTTCTAAGGCTTGAGGTAAACCAGATACTAATTTCTTAACTAATAATACCAAATAACCTGCTGCGAAACCGGCAATCAATGCACCTAGGAAACCAGAGCCACCTTGGTTAGCTAATAAGCCTCCAACAAAACCAGCTACAAGACCTGGACGGTCCGCAATACTCATAGCGATGTAACCCGCTAATACGGGTAACATGAAGCCAAAGGAAGCGCCACCGATTTGCATTAAGAAAGCTGCAAGAGGTGTACCGGAACCAAAGTTTTTAGGATTTGCTGGGTCGAATACATCGAATAAAAAGGCAAGGGCAATTAAGATACCGCCACCGATAACGAATGGCAACATGTGGGAGACACCATTCATCAAATGTTTGTAGATTTGACGACCAAAGTTATCTGCCGCATCGAATGCAGCCACTGCACCATTTTTGTCAGATGGGGAAGCATGGTATACAGGTGCTGTACCAGCCATAGCTTCACGCAATAACTCTTCCGCTTTATTGATGCCGTTCGCAACCTTAGTTTGAATCATAGGTTTGCCATCAAAGCGTGCCATCTCTACTTGACGGTCAGAAGCTACGATAATGCATTTAGCGTGCTCGATTTCTTCTGCTGTAAGAGCGTCTTTAACACCAGATGCACCATTCTTTTCTACTTTTAAAGAAACACCCATTTCTTTAGCTTTGCGTTCTAAAGATTCAGCCGCCATATAGGTATGTGCAATGCCTGTAGGGCAGCCAGTAACAGCAAGTACATCATAATGCGGGTTATCTACAGAAATCTTAGGTGCTACCTTTTCAATTGCTTCTGTAGCCTTTGCTTCGATAGCATCGGTAATGCTGGTTGCTTTTTGATCCTCTGCTGGTTTGATATATCCTTCTACGGATGGGTCAAAGTTTCCTTCTTCTTTAGCTGTAATGAGCTCTAAGAATCGATCAACAGTAGCCGCTTGAATTAGGGCTTCTTTGAAGTCTGGGTCAATCACCATAGTTGCTAGTTTGCTCAATACCTCAACATGAGTGTCAGCGGCGCCTTCTGGAGCCGCAATCATGAAGAATAGGCGAGAAGGTTGACCATCTAATGCTTCAAAGTCTACCCCATTAGGTACAACCATAGCGGCGAGGCCTGGTTCTTTTACTCCTGCAGATTTAGCATGTGGTGTGGCAATACCGTCGCCAAGGCCTGTAGAACCAGACTCTTCACGAGCGAAGACAGCTTTTAAATATTCTGCCTTGTCTGTCAAATAGCCTCCTTTGTCCATCAATTCACCTAAGGTGTAAATGGCGTCAGCTTTTGTGACAGGATCTGCATTCAGTAGGATAGATTGAGGTTTTAATAGATCAGTGATTTTCATATGTGTACTCCTTGATGCACATAAAATATAAAACTATTTAACTCGTACTTGTGAAAGCAGTGTTTCTACTTCTTCAAGGGTTGCGAGGTTTTCAGAGTAAGCGGAGGCAGAGCCACTGGAGATACCCCAATAGAGCGCCTCTTGTAAGTCACCCGTCTTTTCATAGCCCGTAATAAAGCCGGCTACCATGGAGTCGCCAGCACCCACGGAATTCACGAGAGTTCCTTTAGGGGCAGGACTGGTATATACAGTGCCGTCAGCGGACACCAAAATAGCACCATCACCAGCCATGGAGATGAGCACGTGTTGTGCGCCTTTCTCTTGCAATGTTTTTGCTGCTTCTACAAGCTGATCTTTTGTAGATAAAGTGCGCCCAAAGATTTCACTAAGCTCGTGATTATTTGGCTTAATTAAAAATGGTTTATAAGGCAAGACTTTTGTGAGTAGATCCTTTGTAGCATCGACTACGATGCGAATATTTTTATGTTGTAAGCGCTCCATAATGAGTTCGTACATATCGCTTGGTAGGCTAGAAGGAATGCTGCCAGCAAGGATTAAGGTGTCCTTTTCGGTCAACGCATCAAGCTGTTTGTATAGAGCTTCTAATTCGTCGGTAGCAATGATTGGGCCGCGGCCATTAATCTCTGTTTCCTCATCAGAGGCTTTTACCTTAACATTGATGCGGGTTAATCCTTCGCGAAGCCGGATGAAATCTTCTTTCACGCCGAATTTCTTGAGTTGTGTTACGATTTCTTCGCCTGTAAACCCTGCGATGAAGCCGAGTGCTGTCGTATCCATGCCAAGATTGTTGAGCACGATAGATACATTGATACCTTTGCCACCACCGAGAACGTATTCTTGGATGGTGCGATTAATAGTACCCGTCTTGAGGTGATCAAGGCGCACGATATAATCGAGAGCTGGATTAAAGGTAATGGTATAAATCATACAATTTCCCCTTTTGAGATAATACTAATTAGCGTATGATTGGTTGATCTTGCTTCCGTAATCGTAACCAATAGATGAGTGGTACTAGATATAGGAAGAAGGCAAATGGTACATAACCTGTTGAACTTGTACCCATCATGACAATGGGCACGTAGGCAGCGATATTCCATGGTTGTAATGGAGCGATGAGAATGCCACTATTTTCAAAGTCTAGCATTACATCTTCATCTTGAATACCTCGCTGTGCGTAGGTAATACGCATAATAGAGTGCGTCATAACTACCGCAATAGCTTGGCTGCATCCAACCGCACCTGTTAAGAAAGCAAGACCTACATTGGCAGCAAATACATCGCTCCGTGTTTTAGCTCGCTCTAACAGTTGTCGTATATCGTTCCAGAAGCCAACCCCTTCGAGCATGCCTGAAATGGCAGTAGCCATAAAAATTGAAAGGGTAGGGATAAACATCGTTTGTAGACCGCCGCCATGAATGATATTAGCTAGTGGATTATAGTGCGGTAGTTCAAAGCCTGTTAAGGTATACCATCCCAACTCTGAGAGGCTCGCATCCTGATTGGTATAGGCTAGAATGGCCGCCGCTAATGCACTGAGTCCGATAGGCCAACGGATAGATACTTTCAAAGGCAATAGGCCAATGACGATGATGACTGGAATCCATAATGTCCAATCGATATTAAAAATAAAGTGAATTGTATCGGATAGTAAACTATTTTCGTAATTGAGTGGGTACCACTGAGATAGTAATAGATACAGCACTGTAGAGATGATGAGTGCTGGAATACCATCTTTAAACATGATGGGAATATTCGTCGATACCTTTGTATGGGTCAAGGCTGCTACAAGAGATGCACTAGAGGATAGTGGACCGTTTCGATCACCAAAGTAAGCGCCTGCAATAATAGCACCGGCCACAATATTTTCTGGAATACTCCCAGCTCTTGCCATGGTGATGAGTACGATGCCTATCGTTCCTACAGTGCCTAGTGCAGTACCTAACAACATACTCACTATAGCTGTTATTAAAAAGGCACAGACGATAAAGATGGATGGATCAATTAAATCGATACCTGTGGAGATAATCATAGGAATAACGCCTGCTGCTTGCCACATGGCGATGAGCCAACCGATGAGAAGGAAGATTTGCATCACTATGATGGATGTTTTCGCACCTGTCCAAGATAGGTTTAATAATTCTTTTAGTGTATATCCTTTGCGGTAGAACACGTAGGCCATGATGCTCCATACGACAATCAAGGCATAACCAATAGCGATGCTATTGGCTACGGCTATGAGGATGACGAGAATGGATGCAAGTAGTCCCAAAAGGGGCTCTATATTCCGTGGCATGAGTGTGCGGCCCTGTTGGTACCTTAGGAACGCATTTAATATAAGTTGTAACCACTTCATTTTAATCGATAGGAAGTTCTGTTTCGAAGACTTCCTCAGCCGGGCCTGTCATGAGCACCGTGCCATCCTCCAAGTATGAAATATGCAATGTACCTAAATAGAGTTCCACATCTACTTCGCGGCCTGTTAAGCCCTTTTCAAAGGACATAACGGCAGAGGCACAAGATCCTGTTCCACAAGCTAAGGTAGCGCCAGCGCCACGCTCCCATGTGCGCACCTTGATGTGTTTGTCATTTATTACTTCAATGTAGTTTACATTTGTGTTAGCAGGGAAAATATCGTGCTTTTCAAGGATTGGGCCCTGTGTTGTAACAGGGGCCTTTGTAATGTCGTCGATGAATACCTCTGTATGAGGCACACCGAGCAATACAGAACTCACTGTTACGGTTTCACCGTTTACATTGAGGTCTACGTCGATAACCTTATCCATGTTTACATTCATAGGAATGTCTTGGGCCTTAAAAAATGGTTTGCCCATGTCTACAGTAACTTGTGTGACTATACCGTTTTCGATAGTCAATGTAGGCTTCATTACGCCAGCTAAGGTTTCAATGGTGAAAGTCTCCTTCGTTGTTTCACCGTGTTCATAAGCGTATTTGGCAAAGCAACGGATGGCATTACCGCACATTTCTGCTTCACTACCATCGGAGTTGATGATGCGCATGCGCACATCACAGGTTTCGGAAGGAACTAGGATAGCAAGACCATCAGCACCAATACCCGTGCGACGATCGCAAAGGCGGATGGCGAGGTCTGTGTAGTCTTTAGACGTCCCTTGTGGGTCGGCAAAGAGGATGAAGTCATTGCCGAGACCATGCATTTTCGTTAATTTCATAAAGTCTCCTATCAATAAGTAAGACTTTCACCATGAAGCCCGTGAAAGTCTCATATGTTTATTATTATATATTCTATATTATAATATTATATCATAAATAGGTCCTAAGCATGGCATGGAATCGTATAAATTTATAGCAAAATAAAGGGAAAATAAGGAAAGCTTACAACGTTTATTGAGAGTTATAGTAAAACAAAAAATGCCCCATATGGGACGGTTATTTAAGGGAGTATAGGTATTTGGATTACTTTATTGTTTAACAGAGAAATGATAAAATAAAGAGTAATGTAGTTAATCGTAATAGAAAGAGGAACACATATGCGAATTCAAGGGATTTCTGGATCTCGTGGCGTTGCAGTAGGCAATGTATATAGATATATTCAAGAGGAAATTGTCATTCCTGATTACAATGTAACGGAAGACAAGGTAGAAGAAGAAATTGGCAAGTTTGCAACTGCTATGGCATCTACCTTAAAACAATTGGATACTATTCGTAAAAAAGCGTTGGATGAAATGGGGCCAGAAGAGGCGGCTATTTTTGAAGCGCATATGCAAATTGCTCAAGACCCATCCTTATCTGACGGAATTAAATCCCTTGTTGAGTCTAGCCATATGAATGTGGTCGCGGCTACGGCTCAAACAATTGAAACCTTTGCAAATATCTTTCTCGGCATGGAAGACGCCTATATGCGTGAACGAGGCGCAGATATTAAGGATATCGGTGATCGTTTGATGCGTAATATGTTAGGCATGAACCCTCGCGGTTTATCACATATTTCTGGCGAGGTTATCTTGGTGGCTCATGATTTGGCACCATCTGATACGGCATCCCTTGATAAAGCGGTAGTAAAAGGTATCGTTACGGCAGCAGGTGGCCCTACATCTCATGCGGCTATTATGGCTCGCACCTTAGAGATTCCTGCAGTTATGGGCGTTGGTGATATTGAAAGCTTTGCAGATGGCGATAAGGCAGTCGTTCTTGGTACGGATGGTATCGTGGAAATCAATCCATCTGATGCGGATTGGACGGAGTATACAAATCAAGCGTTGGCGTTCCAAGAAGAGTTAAAACGGTTACGCGAATCCGCTAATCTTGAAGCTACTACCATTGATGGTCATCATGTAGAACTATTCGGCAACATTGGTAAGGTGAAGGATGCTAAACATGCGCTCACTATGGGCGCACAAGGTATTGGTTTGTATCGTACAGAATTCCTTTACATGGAAAATGACGAATTGCCTGCAGAAGAAATACAATTCGAAGAGTATAAAAAGGTAGCCCAAGATATGAAGGGGCAGCCTGTTATTATCCGTACCATGGACATCGGTGGAGACAAGGAATTGAAATGCCTTGATTTACCAAGTGAAATGAATCCATTCCTAGGATATCGCGCTATTCGTATATCCTTAAATCGTCCAGACATCTTTAAGGTACAATTGCGTGCCTTATTACGAGCTAGTGCGTTTGGTGATATTCACATCATGTATCCTATGATTGCTTCCGTTGAGGAAGTGAAGCAAGCGAATGCTATGCTTAGTGAATGTAAGGAGGAACTGGAGGCTGAGGGTAAGGATTTCAACAAGGATATCAAGGTTGGCATCATGATCGAAGTACCAGCGGCAGCTGTTATATCTCCAATTCTTGCTAAATATGTAGACTTCTTTAGTATCGGTACGAATGATCTTTGCCAATACACATTGGCAGTAGACCGTATGAACGAAGCAATTGGTAGCTTGTATCAACCATTGCATCCAGGTGTGTTACGTCTTATTAAGCACGTCATTGATGCTAGTCATGAACAAGGTAAATTTACAGGCATGTGTGGTGAGCTTGCTAGCGACCCTGTGGCGACCATGATTCTGTTGGGCCTTGGCCTCGACGAATTCTCCATGACGGCTTCTTCGATTCCTCTTATTAAAAATATTTTGCGTTCTGTTTCCAAAACAGAATGTGAAGAGGTAGCAAATAAAGCACTTACTATGGACACAGCAGAAGAAATTACAGAATACGCTAAATCTGTATTAGCTGAAAAAGGTTTATTATAATTTTACTTTTGTTAAATAGGATTATTACATAGTAAATAGGATGTAATATACTTGAATTGAAATGCTTGATATTGATACAATATATCTATTAGAACGTATGGATAGGCACCGCCTATCGAGATAGAAAGAGGTTATCATGAAAGAATTAACAGTAGAAATTACTAACGAATCCGGTTTACATGCTCGTCCTGCTACAGCTTTCACACAATTGGCTGCTAAGTTCGCTTCCAAAGTGACTATCGCTGCTAATGGCAAAACAGCAGATGCTAAATCCATTTTAACTGTATTGACCTTGGGTGCTACAAAAGGCACATCCGTTACCTTGACTGCTGACGGTGCTGACGAAGACGAGGCACTCGCTGCATTGAGCGAATTCTTAACAACTAACCACGATTAATATGAGGGTAATAAAAAGGACCCTACATTTTGAACTGCACCTCCAAAAATTATGTCCAATTTTTTGGGTGCAATTCATTTGTAGAGTCCTTTTTTATTTACCCATATTTGCAAAGCGCTCTACAGCTTTTGTAAAGTCGCTAATGGTTTTTTCTACGTCACCATGTTCGATACCATCTCGTACGCAGTGGTTGATATGTCCTTCAAGAATTACTTGTCCTACTTTATGTAGTGCAGACTTAGCTGCATTAATTTGGCTCAACACATCTTCGCAGGGAATGTCTTCTTCAATCATTCGATCAATAGCTTGCACTTGACCTAAGATTTTACGCAATCGACGATGCAGATTTTCTGAATCCATACACTGTTTCATTTTACTCCTCCATAGGCATGTTTTTATCATCTCATACATTATACTCTATTTAAAGTTTTTAATACAACTTAATAAGTATAACTAATATGCATTAATCGGTATATATAGATATAGGGTATCATGCCATTATAAGATATATTAAATATATTTGTAGTATGAGTAGACGTAAAAACTAGTGTTTTACATATCTTCTTATTGATTGATGTGATACAATACATTTAATATACTTTATATTTGTATATGTATATAAGGTATTGTATAGATAGCTAGATTATAAACCTATAGTTACATGTGTTTATATTACAGACCTTTAAGAAATAGGTGAAAGAAATGAAAGTATTTCGCTACCTTCGAAATCTAGTTGTGTTCGTGGTGGTCATGATTTTGGCTATGTTTATATATGACGGATACCATAGCTTTCAAGGGACAAATCGTGAGAGTAAAGCTCATACAATTGTTGAAAAACAAATAGAACAAAGTGAAGACACGCTCAGTCGTACGGATCGAATTATACGACTGTTTACATTTAGAGATAAAGTACAGATAGCTCTTAATCAACGTGTTTCAAAAGAGCATTGGGTGAAAGGGGATGTTATTCCTGAGTATACAAAAAATGCATTAATCGCTATTGAAGATAAGCGGTATTATAAACATGGAGCTATTGATGTACTCGGTATTATTCGCGCCTTGTACACAAACACTATAGCAGGTGAAACGCTAGAAGGCGGTAGTACTATTACGCAACAACTTGTAAAAAATCTGTTCCTTTCCTCGAAGCGCATCATGAGTCGTAAGGTGGAAGAGGCCATCCTCGCTAGTGAAATGGAACATTACTACTCTAAGGAAGAAATCCTTACCATGTATTTGAATACCGTATATTATGGTCATAACTATTACGGTATCTACGAAGCTGCTCACGGCTACTTTGGAACAAGCCCTAGTCGATTGACATTAGGACAAAGTGCTATGCTTGCAGCATTACCCAATGCACCGTCCTATTTAGATCCTTATACGAACTATGAAGGTGCAAAGGCTCGACAAAAGCTGGTGCTCGAACAAATGGTAGACCAAGGCATGATTACACAAGCCGAAGCAGACTATGCGTACGAACAGGACTTGGAGCTTGTGGAAGAATAACTTAATATATTTAATAAGCTATATCTGGTGTTCGATTACTAGATATAGCTTATTTATTAGTTCGTAAACGAAATATATTATTAAAATGAATAAAAATAATGCTTGCATTTATAATTATACAGGTGTATACTATTTTTTGTCAGAAGGAGAAAATGCCTGTCGGTAATAGAAGATACCAAGGTGCTTTCACAATTATCTGATATTGTATTGATTATATGAGTCTAAATAGATAGTGGTTTATGAGGTGTTATCATGGGTAAAGCAAATAAAGTAGTACTCGCATATTCTGGTGGCTTAGATACTTCTGTTATCATTCCTTGGTTAAAAGAAAATTATGGCGCTGAAGTTATTGCTGTGTGTGTAGATTTGGGCCAACCTGAGGATTATGATGCAGTTGAGAAAAAAGCAATCAAATCTGGTGCTTCTAAAGCGTATATCGTTGACGCTAAGGAAGAGTTTGTAAAAGATTATGTATGGCCTACAGTAAAAGCTGGTGCAATCTACGAAGGTAAATATTTATTAGGTACATCCTTCGCGAGACCTTTAATTGGTAAAATCCTTGTAGATATTGCCAAAAAAGAAGGTGCTGATGCAATCGCTCATGGTGCGACTGGTAAAGGTAATGACCAAGTTCGTTTTGAGTTGACTATCAAAGCATTAGCTCCTAACATGAAAATCATCGCTCCTTGGAGAGAATGGGATTTGAAATCTAGAACAGACTGTATGGAATATGCTGCTAAACACGATATTCCAGTTGTAGCTACAAAATCTCATCCATATTCTATGGATCAAAACGTATGGCATTTGTCCCATGAAGGCGGCGATCTTGAAAATCCAGCAAATGCGCCTAAAGATGATGTGTACTTGGTAACACATACTCCTGAACAAGCTCCAGATGAAGCTGGTTATGTAACTGTATCCTTCAAAGAAGGTGTACCTGTAGCTGTAGATGGTCAAGAAGGTACTCCATTACAAATATTAGAAAAACTCAACGAAATCGGTGCACACTATGGTGTAGGCGTTGTAGATATCGTCGAAAATAGATTGGTAGGTATGAAATCCCGTGGTGTTTATGAAAACCCAGGTGGCTCTATCATCATGTATGCTCACAGAGAACTTGAATACCTTTGCCTCGACAGAGCTACATACCACTACAAAGAACTCATTGCTAACAAATACGCTGAACTTGTATATGATGGCATGTGGTTTGCACCATTGATGAACGCGTTACAAGCGTTTGTTGACGAAACTCAAAAAACTGTAACAGGTGAAGTAAAACTTAAATTGTACAAAGGAAATATCATTTCTGCAGGTAGTACTTCTCCATATTCTTTGTACAGCGAAGATTTCGTAACATTTGAAGAAGATGACGTATACGATCAATCTGATGCAGAAGGTTTCATTAACTTGTTCGGTTTACCTCTCAAAATTAATGCATTGATGAAAGAGAAAGCAGGTAAATAATGGCTAAATTGTGGGGCGGGCGTTTCACAAAAGGCACTGATAAAGCGGTAGAGGATTTTACATCCTCTATCGCTTTTGATGCGCGGATGTACGCCGAAGATATTGCAGGCAGCAAGGCACATGCGACTATGCTGGCAAAACAACATATTATCTCCGACGCAGATCGAGATGCTATTTTAGCAGGGTTAACGAAGATTAAAGATCAGATTGATAAAGGAGAGTTCCCGTTCTCCGTGGCTCTTGAAGATATTCATATGAATATTGAAAAACGCCTTACTGATGATATCGGTGAAGCGGGTGGTCGTTTGCATACAGGTCGTAGCCGTAATGACCAATGCGCAGTAGACTTGCACATGTATGTGCGTAAAGCTGTTGTGGAAATGGGCGAGCTCATTGTAGATATGCAGAAAGCTCTCATTGAAACAGCTGAAAAATATAGTGACGTTATCATGCCTGGCTATACGCACTTACAACGGGCTCAACCTGTATTGTTTGGGCATCATATGATGGCCTATTTTTCTATGTTGGAACGCGATTTTGATCGTTTGTTGATGGTATTCAAACATGCTGACATCATGCCACTTGGGGCCGGCGCATTAGCTGGTTCTACATACGGCATTGATCAAACATATACGCAAAAGCTTTTGGGCTTTTCTCGTATTTACGAAAATAGTATGGACGCCGTATCTGACCGTGACTACGTAGTTGAATTCTTGTCCTTTGCATCTCTAGTGATGATGCACTTGAGTCGTCTTAGCGAAGAGTTGATCTTGTGGTCTACCAATGAGTTCAATTTTATTGAACTTGATGATGCTCACTGCACGGGCTCTAGCATCATGCCTCAAAAGAAAAATCCTGACGTTTGCGAGCTGGTTCGTGGCAAAACAGGCCGTACCTATGGTCATTTGTTAGGCCTTTTAACAACTTTGAAAGGCTTGCCTCTTACATACAACAAGGATATGCAAGAGGATAAAGAAGGTATCTTCGATGCTAATGATACAGTACACTTCGCATTGTCCATTAATGCGGCTATGATTCGTGGCATGAAGGTCAATGGGGCTCATATGAAAGCAGCTCTTGCTGACGACTTCTCTAATGCTACGGATATGGCAGATTATCTTGCGAAGAAAGGTGTCCCATTCCGTGAAGCCCATGAAATCGTAGGTAATGCGGTGCATCATTGCATCGAAAAAGGTTGTGTACTCCTTGATCTATCCGTAGAGGACTTCAAAGCTATTTCCAACCATTTTGATGCAGATATTCTTGACGCTATCTCCATCGAAGCTTGTGTTGCAGGTCGTAATAACTATTCTGGTACGGCTCCAGAATGTGTGGAACGACAGCGTAATAATGGTAAAATTATTATCGCTGCTGAGGAAAAGCAAATTGCTGAATGGAAAGCAATCGTTGAATCTGTACAAGAGTAGAGCTTAGTGCGGAATAAGCAGTAGATAAAAATAAAGAATAGTTATCAATAAAATCTGAAAAAATAAGATCGATATACATATAAGGATTTCATTAAGGGACTAATATTGCCTATTATACTTATATGTATATCGATTTTTTATTTAAAAGCTAGACGATACCTATAAATCCCAAAATTCTAATTGATAATTCACTATTAAAATGATGCATTTGTGTGTACACATATAGTGGACTGTGAGGAAATAATAGTCTTGTACTAGGACACTATAACCGTGATAGATAGGAAAAATTACATCTATACACAGAATAAAATAGGGTAAAAATATACTTTGCCACAATTAAAATGAGTTCTGTTCAATTTTGATGATAAATTACCTATGATTTATTCAATTCGTGTAATATAGCTTGTCCGCCAATAAAGTACTTTTATTTTGGTTTCATAGGTGTTATTATTTAACTCGTAATAAGAATAAAAACGGTAAATTCACATTCAAGCCCATCACAGCACGAACTGGATTTACTTAGCGGTATATATATTTTAAGTGAATTATGGACGAGAAAAAATTCACCTTAGTGAAAGGGGATTGATACATGAAAACCACCGCTAAAAAAATGTCTGTATTCCAGCTAACCACAATGGTAGCAGCCAATATGCTAGGAGCTGGGATCATTATGTTACCAACTAATTTGGCTCAAGTTGGTACTATTTCAGTTTTATCTTGGCTCGTGACAGCTGTGGGTGCGCTTTTACTAGCGTATATTTTTGCTCAAGCGGGTATGTTCTCCCAAAAACAAGGGGGCATGGGCGGTTATGCAGAACATCGCTTCGGTAAAACTGGACATTTTATGGCGAGCTATGCTTACAGCATATCTCTCATCATTGCTAATATCGCCATCGCGGTATCTGCCGTAGGTTATGGCGCAGCTTTCTTTGGCGTTGACCTCAATGCGACACAAACAAGTCAGGTAACAATTGTGCTCTTGTGGTTTGCAGCGATTCTAAACTTCAGAGGGAATCGTTTCACAGGTCGACTCAGCAATATGACTATTTGGGGCTCTATTGTTCCGGTTTTATTAATCGGTACAATCGGCTGGTATTGGTTTGATCCATCTATTTATTGGGCGGCATGGAACCCAAATGATCTTCCGCTTTATGATGCGGTAAAACAATCTATTTCCCTAACTTTATGGGGCTTCCTAGGATTTGAGTCCGCAGCGGCTAATGCTGATGCTGTTGAGAATCCAAAGAAAAACGTACCTATCGCAACTGTGGCGGGTACATTAGCAGTGGCCGTGGTTTATATCTTGTCCACAAACGTTATGGCAGGTATTGTGCCTAACGTTGATTTATTAAATTCTAATGCACCATTCGGTTTGACATTCGTATACATGTTCAATGATACAATTGCAAACATCGTTATGGCTGCTATGGTTATTTCTTGCTTTGGCGCTTTGCTTTGCTGGCAATTCACATTGTCTCGCGTCTTCAAAAGTGCAGCAGAACATGGTTACTTCCCTAAAATATTCGCTCGTGTAAATAGCAAAGATGCTCCTGTTCGTGGTGTATTGATTTTACTCGCTGTTGAAACATTACTTACTTTATTCACTGCAAGCGAATCCTTGCGTGAGCAATTTGAAATCTTAGTAAACTTAGCGGTTGTAACTAACGTAGTACCGTATGTATTGTGCATTTTGGCAGTACCTACAATGATGCGTATGGCTGGCGTAGCTGAAAGTCGTATTAAACGCTCTAATTACTTGTTCGGTATAGGCGTTCTTTATTGTCTATATGCAATCTACGCATGTGGTTTTGATGCTATGGTAGGTAGCGCAGTGGCAGTAAGCATAGGTTTGGTGATTTATGTTTTGCGTAAAGCGTGGGATACACGCAGAGCACACCGCTTACAACAAAGTATTGATTAACTGAATACATCTCGTCTTATTAGAGGCTATTACTTCGGTAATAGCCTCTTTTTTATGATAATTATAAATTAGACTTATAATTCATGAGTGTCTAATTTGAAAAAACTTAAAGAGCATTTTTATTATTAATCAAATTTTTGCTGTGCATAAAAAGATTTTATAATAAAGTTTTTACGTTGCTTTGTTATTATTAAAATTAATATATATACCGTCTTATACAGTAAATATAATAAAAAATTATTTATATAAGTTAATTTATATGGTTTTATGCAGGATTGTGAATTTAATCACTAATCAATATTTTTTATCAGTATAAAAATTATATTGAAAATACGTGAAATATATATACCCATAAGGGGTATATGTATTGTAAATAGAGTGTTAATATAGTATATTTATAATCGATAAAAATGAATGAACTAGTGAGTGTCGGTATTTACCGAGCGTAAAAGAGGAAAATGGGTGAAAAACCCATACTATGCAAATAGCTGTAATGAGGAGCAAGGTTTCATTATAGGGTCACTGGGAAACTGGGAAGGCCGAAATGTTGCGATGAATCAGAGTCAGAAAGCCTGCTCTAAAGGCATGGTATACATATGCTGTGCTTAATTTGGGTTAGTCGGGCGACTAACCTTTTTTCGTTCCCTAGCCTTTAAGCTTCATCGCTATATAAAAAAGCTAGTACCATTAGTTTGTCATTTGAATTGTTGTTAGTGTTTAGAGAGTTTAGGAGGCGCCTATGGGCAAACGCTTTGTCAAACAATTGGGGCAATTTATTGTTACCTTGTTTGGCATCACATTTTTGACATTTTGTCTCACCTATTTAGCACCAGGTGACCCAGTAACGATGTTACTTGAAACGGCAGATACTATCGTATCTCAGGAGCTTATCGATGAAACTCGAGCTCAGCTTGGGTTAGATAAACCATTTGTAGTACAGTATGCAAACTGGGTCGTCAATGCCGCACAAGGTGATTTAGGGATGAGTTATTCTGCTAAAAAACCAGTAGTAGATCGTATGTTGGAGGCTTTACCAGGTACATTAATGTTAGCGGGTACGGCTTTAGTATTTACGCTGCTCTATGCATTGCCTGCAGGTATTATAAGCGCCTTAAATCGTAACAAATGGGTTGATTATGTGTTGAGATTTCTATCCTTCGTAGGCGTATCTATGCCTACGTTCTGGTTAGGTCTTGTACTGATTTACATCTTCGGTCTTAAATTGGGCCTTGTACCGATTGCATCCTCTCGAGTGACTGCGTCTGGTGTTATTTTGCCCGCTATTACTTTGGCAGTTGTTGTTGGGTCTAAATACATGCGTCAAGTGCGGCTCGTTATCCTTGAGGAAATGCAAAAGGATTATGTTATTGGCGCTCGTGCTCGCGGTGTTAGTGAGATAAAAATTTTATTCGGTCATATTTTACCTAATGCGGTGTTACCACTCATCACTATTCTTGGTGTTGTTATTGGTTGGTTACTAGGTGGTGTGGCAGTCGTAGAAATGGTATTCTCTTGGCCGGGACTTGGGAATATGGCAATTTATGCTATTACTATGCGCGATTATCCATTGATTGAAGGTTTTGTGTTGTGGGTTGCTTTAGCATATATGTGTATTAACGCATTGGTTGATGCATCATATATCTTATTAGACCCTAGATTGAAAAGGGAGAGAGCATAATGGCAGAATTTATTCAAAAACATAAATTGTTCTCTTTCTATAGTGGGTTGATGATTATCATTGTTCTCATCGCTATCTTTGCACCCTGGCTTGCACCGGGCGATGCTTTCACCTCAAATATAAATCAGGCATTGCAAGCACCAAGCAGCCAACATTGGTTTGGTACAGATAAATTAGGACGTGATGTATTATCTCGTATCATTTATGGTACTCAATTATCCTTGTTCATGGGCGTATCCATCGTCGTTATCATGGTGAGCATTGGTACTATCATCGGTGCTATAGCAGGATATTTTGGCGGCAAAGTCGAAATGGTCCTCATGCGCCTAGCTGATATTATGTTATCATTCCCTGGTATCGTATTGGCTATTGCTATTGCTGGTATTCTAGGTGGTAGCATTGTAAATACGATTTTAGCCTTATCTGTTGTAGGTTGGGCAAAATATGCTCGTATTGTACGTTCTATGACGCTCAAGGTGCGCGGTGAGGAATATGTAACGGCTGCTGTTATGATGGGCGCATCTACGACGGCCATCATCAGACGTCATATCATTCCTAATATTATGCCTCTCGTTATTACAACAGGTGCATTAGATATCGGGGCTATCATGATTGAGGTAGCAGGTTTATCCTTCCTTGGCTTTGGTGCTCAGCCACCGACTCCAGAATGGGGTCTTATGCTTAACGAGGGTCGCCAGTACTTGCAAACGAGTCCATGGCTCATGGCATTCCCTGGTATGTCCATCCTTATCGTGGTTGCTATTTTTAATCTTTGGTCCGATTCCTTACGTGATGTAGTGGATCCTAAAAACCAAGGATAATATAGTATATCTATTCATGTTTTGAAAGCTTTTGGTGGTAATTTCTCTTGTAAAAGCTTCTATGTGAATAGGTATAAATAATGGTTTTTCCATCACTGACTATTTTGGATTATCATAGTCTTGATGTTTAAATGTTTTTATGTTTTGTATGTAATTGTACAAGGAGATTTTACATGAAAAAATCTTGGAAAAAGGCTCTCTTAGCAGGCCTCAGCATTGTAATGATGGGTTCCTTCATCGCTGGTTGTGGTTCCGATAACAATGGTGCTGCTAATAAGGATGTTTTAAAAGTTGGTGTAACTAACTTTGCCTCTTCGTTAGATCCTACGGAAAATTTCTTCTCTTGGGTTGTCATGCGTTATGGTATAGGTGAAACATTGACTAAGTTTGATGAGCACATGAAGCCTCAACCTTGGATTGCATCTAAATGGGAAGTGTCTCCAGATAAGAAAACTTGGACTTTCACAATTAATGATAAGGTGAAATTCTCTAACGGTAAAAAAGTTGATGCCGCAGCGGTAAAAGCTTCTATTGAGCGTTCTTTTGAAAAGTCTAATATTGCAAAAACGTTCTTTAATTATGATTCTATTGAAGCAAATGGCCAACAATTAATTATCAAAACAGATAAAGAATATCCTAATATGCCAGGTCTTTTGGCAGATCCAATATTCTTAATTGTTGATGTGCAATCTGAAAAAGATGGCCGTAACTTCGCTAAAGAAGGTCCTATCGGTACAGGCCCATATGTAGTTAAATCTTTCACTAAGGAACGTGCTGAAATGGCGGCGAATGAAAATTACTGGGATGGTGCAGTACCGTTTAAAACCGTAGAAATCCCATCCATCGACGATCCTAATACGCGTGCTTTGAGCTTGCAATCCGGTGATGTAGACATGGCTGTTAATATCGGCCCTGGTGAAATTGGCTTGTTCCAAGGCAATGACAAATTTAAAGTAGATGAAATTGCATCTCTTCGTGTTGTGTTAGCACGTATCAATCAAAAAGGTATTCTTGGTGACGACAAGGTTCGTGCTGCTGTAATCTCTGCAACAGACCGTAAAAACTATGCAGATGTATTATTAAAGGGTACATTCATTCCTGGTTCCGCTCCAATTCCACCATCTATGGACTACGGCTTCAATGACTTGAAAGATCCTAATGCGTATAATCCTGAACGTTCTAAACAATTGTTAGCTGAAGATGGCTGGAAAGATACTGATGGCGATGGTATCCTTGATAAAGATGGCAAACCATTAACATTCAACTTCGTTGTATATAACTCTCGTGCAGAATTACCACTTTATGCAGAAGCTGTCCAAGCCGATCTTAAAAAAGTTGGTATCGATATGAAAATCAAAACAGTTGACTACAACTTGATTGATAAAATGGGTCAAGATGGCGATTATGATATGCTTATCTCCAACATCGTAACTGCTAATACAGGTGATCCAATCTGGTTCTTAGCTAACTACTGGCATACTAATAATAATGGTTCTAACCCTCAAAACGGTTCTGGTTACTCCAATCCACAAGTTGACCAATTGTTAGATGCTGCTCAAACTGAATTCGACCCTGTAAAACGTCGTGAATATGCAATTCAAATTCAACAATTATTGATGAATGATGGCGCTGCATTGTTCTTAGGTTATCCTAAAACTAATATAATTACTGGTTCTTACTTGAAAGGTGCTGTCATGTACCCAAGTGATTACTACTGGATTACTAATAAAATTACAAAATAGTAAGGAGCTATAATGGCAGAAAACATACTAACTGTAGAGAACCTTAGCATTGCGTACCAAGGTGTGCCTGCTGTTATGGATGTAAACTTTACCTTGGAACGCGGTAAGGTATTGACCATTGTAGGGGAATCCGGATCCGGTAAAACTACCGTGATCCGGGCCCTCATGGGTTTATTGCCTGTAGGTGGTGAGGTCACAGATGGTACAATGCTCTTTAATGGTCAAGACCTTCGCACCCTATCTAAGTCAGAATGGAGAGCTATACGTGGTAAAGATATGGCCATGATTTTCCAAGATAGTGGTAGTGCTTTAGACCCAATAGTTCGCATTGGTAAACAGTTTAGAGAATTATTCAAATCTCATATAGAAATTACCAATGATGAATGTGATCGACGAGCAATTGAGTTATTAGAATCTGTGTCTCTTCCTAATGGGGCAGATATATTGCGCCGTTATCCACATGAATTATCCGGTGGTCAACGCCAACGTGTGGGTATTGCTATGGCATTAGCAATGGATCCTGCGTTATTAATTGGTGATGAACCTACATCTGCTTTAGATGTAACAACACAATCACAAGTTGTTATGCAAATGCTAGAACTTGCTAAAGAGCATAATTCTGCTATCGTAATGGTTACGCATAACCTTGGTGTAGCGGCCTATATGTCCGACTATATAATTGTTATGAAAAAGGGTCGTGTTGTTGATGCTGGCACACCGCAAGATATTTTGGAAAACCCATCTAATGAATATACGAAGCAATTAAAAGATGCTGTACCAACATTGGAAGGAGGTCGTTACATTGACTAACTACGCTGTAGAATTAAAAAATGTATGTAAACGATTCCCACTCCCTACTGGTGGTGAGCTCGAAGCGTGTAAGAGTATTAATATTACCTTAGAAAAAGGCGAGTCCCTTGGGATTGTAGGGGAATCTGGCTCTGGTAAAACGACTTTGGTTCGTATGATCATGAAGATGCTGCCTATTACGGAAGGCGAGATTTATGTAGATGGTGTAGAGATTCAACATATGAACTCTGAGCAAACGAAAGAATACCGCAAGAAAATTCAAATGGTATTCCAAGATCCATCTGCGGCCTTCAATCCTCGTATGAAGGTAAAGGATATTATCCTTGAACCGTTATACAATTTTGGGCTTCTTGAAAAAGGAAAAGAAGAACAAATTGCAGGTGACTATTTGGAAATGGTAGATCTACCACGTGAGTTTATGCATCGCTATCCTCATGAAATGTCTGGTGGTCAACGCCAACGTGTTGCCATTGCTCGTGCTATCGTTTTAGAGCCTGAAATCCTCGTACTAGATGAGGCTACTAGTGCTCTAGACGTATCTGTACAAGACTCCATTGCGTACCTTTTGGCGCGTTTACAAAAAAAGAAAAATTTAACATACCTATTTATTGCTCATGATATTGCCTTTATTCGTACGATGTGCCACAAGGTGGTCGTAATGTACAAAGGCGCTATCGTTGAAGAACTAGATGCTTTTCACTTGGCGGATGCAAAACATCCATATACAAAGGTTTTATTGAGTTCCATCTTTGAAATTGGTCAAGATCATAAGCCGCTTACCTTGGATGAGGCTGCATTAGAAGCTTAATAGGAAAATTTACTTTCAAAATTTCAAAAGCACAGATTTGAAACGTAGAGATTTAGATTGGGTAGGTAAACTTAAAATAGCAGTTAGTTTCGAGACTAACTGCTATTTTTTATACATAGTTAAGGTATGAAATTTATTAATAGACATATCGAAATATTTCTCGAAATATACATTGTGTTAACACCTAATATATAGTATAGTTGACTGTATGAAATATACCCCTATGGGTATAACAAGATATGCTCATATGAAGTGATGTACATAGATTCTCTTTATATTAACTATTGTAAAAGCAGGTTATATTTACTAGATTATGTTAATGCAAAAAATAGTGAGTATCTGAGTATAAATAGATAGTTAATGTGTGTAGAAAGGTTAGGTGTATAAATGAAAGGATTACGCAAGTCTTTACTAATTGGTATGACCCTTGGTGTGACTATGCTCGGGACTATTGGTTGTATGAATCAAGATTCTGCTTCATCTAATGATGTATTAAAGGTAGGGGCTATTAGTTTTGCTGGCACATTAGAACCAACGGAAAATTATTTTAGTTGGGCCGTTGTACGATTTGGTATAGGTGAAACGCTTATCAAGTTTGATGATCAAATGAAAGCAACGCCTTGGCTTGCCACCTCTTGGAAGCAAGGTGATGACAAGTTAACATGGACTTTCACCATCAATGATAAAGTTAAATTCTCAAATGGTAATAGTTTGACAGCTGAGGCGGTAAAAGCATCTTTAGAACGAACTTTTGCTAAAAGTAAACGAGCAAAAACGTTCTTTAACTATACAGAAATTACTGCTAACGGTCAGGAGTTGACCATCAAGACTGACAAGGAATATTATAATTTGCCCAACTTGTTAGGAGATCCATTGTTTTTGATTATGGATGTGACAGCAGAGGCGAATGGTCGTGATATTGCAAAGGAAGGTCCTATTGGTACTGGTCCATATGTAGTATCCTCTTTCACAAAAGAGCGTGCTGAACTAAAGCGCAATGATAATTACTGGGATGGCAAGGCAGGCTTTGCTAAGGTTGAAATCCCATCTATTAATGATGCGAATACTCGTGCTATGGCGTTACAAGCGGGCGATGTAGATATGGCCGTTAACATTGGACCTGGTGAATATAGTATCTTCCAAAATGATAAGAAATTCACTATCTATGAAGTGGCTTCCTTGCGTGACGTATTTGTTCGTATGGGGCAAAAAGGGAAACTACAGAATCCTAATCTTCGTGCAGCCCTCATTGCAGCAGCAGACCGTGAGTCTTATGCGAAGAACCTCATGAAGGATACCTTCGTAGCCGGTAAGGCTCCATTGCCACCATCCATAGACTATGGCTTTAACCAATTGCGTGATCCTAATAAATATAATGTAGAACGTGCTAAAGAATTACTGAAACGTGAAGGTTATGAAGATACAAATGGCGACGGTATTGTAGATAAAGACGGTGAAAACCTCGTACTTGATTTTTATGCCTACACAACTCGTCCTGAATTGCCATTATATGCGGAAGCATTGCAAGCGGACTACAAAAAAATCGGTGTAGATTTACGAATTAAAATCGTAGATTATGCGGTTATCGACACATTATCTCAATCTGGTGATTATGATATGATTATCTCCAGTGTTGTAACCGCTAATACGGGTCAACCAGTATGGTTCTTGAAACAATATTGGGGTACAGGCGTTGAAACTAATGGGTCTGGCTTCTCTAATCCTCGTTTCGATGAATTGTTGGATCTTGGTGAAAGCAGTAGCGATCCAGTGGTGCGTCGTAATGCGGTTATCAATGCCCAACAACTGATGTTAGATAACGCTGTAGCATTATTCCTTGGGTATCCTAAAATTAATATTGTAGGTAATAACCATATTGATGGCATTAAGATGACACCTTCTGAATATTACATCATTACAAAAGATTTGAAAAAGAAATAAAGTTTGTTGCTTACATAAAAATAAAAGGACTAGCTCGCATGGGCTAGTCCTTTGTGTTATCTAAATATTATTTTTTTTCTGTTACATCTAAGTCTGCCATGTTAACTGCATTGGCCTTGCCAATCATTTTATTATACTTGGTAAATAATTGCGTATAAGCTTCGCCATAAGATGAGTTGATAATAATGTAGTTGCGTGCCTCTGCAACAAATTCTTTTACTGAGTCTTGATACTCTCTTACCGCATTTTGTACTTCTGGTGTAGTACCAGGTTGTAATTTATTGAGGCGTTGTGTAATTTGTTGTAAGTTTGATTCTACCTTTTGGGTGTCTGTATTCCCATCTGGATCAATAAGGTCAATAGTTTGTGCTGTTATGAGATTTATCTCTATAAAGTTAACCGCATTTTCCCGTTTTTCTCCCCGATACTCAGTCATGCGTTCGTTATAAAGCTCATTATTACGATTATCTAAAGCTAAGTCTAATGCATTATATGTAGCGTAGAACTGTTCTGCTAAAGGTACATATTGAGCTGCTAGCTCATCGCTACCTTTATAATTATCCTTTTCATAACGACGTTCCACATAGTAAGATTGCAACTGATCAGCAATAGGAATAATTTGATCAAGTACTACGAGGACATCATTTGTTGCTTGGTTTACATCTTCGTAGGGCGTAGAACTATCTTGTTTTGCTACCTCTAATGCAGCTTTAAGTTCCTTATATTTAGGTAAGGTAATCGTCGTATTATGAGAACCGTTGCGCAACTCTTCAAGAGTTGGCTGTAATTGGCTAGCATAGGCTACACTGTAGGAGTTATATGCATCTAATGCAACAATATAAGGTCGTATGGCGTTGATTTTATCGTCAACGGTTGATCGATATAAAATTGTCGTTGTATTGGATGATAAGAGTGTATACACCCCATAGATCCCACCACCGATAATAGCAGCACCGAGCACAATGGCTGCTATTAACTTGATGTACCCCTTTTTCAACTGCGCACGCTCCTTGAAAACACACTAACTCTTTTGGATCCATTTGGACAGACTAATGCCCTAAGAGTAATTATTTACATTATATCACAACTTTACGTGGCAAAAAAGACGTATAGATACGATAATTATAAGGAATAGATGAAAATGTTAGATTTGAACATGTATTTATATTTATAATTAACGATTAAACGATGAATGAGGCTGTAAGCTGTTATAAAAATATACTTTTAAAAGTAAAACTATATACTCTCTAGACGTTGCAGCTGTGGCTGGTATAATAGCAAGTATAGTATTCATTATATGGGGAGTTCGTTATGTCAGAATCGAATCATTTAATCAATTTTGCTACATCTTCGGAACTTATTGCTAATGGGGAAGGGCGTAATGTGCTATCTGCCATTGAGGACGGATTACGCAGTTGTGATGAGTTTTTAATATCTGTAGCTTTTATTACATCAGAAGGTTTGTTGACGTTAAAGCCAATCTTAAAGGAATTAGAGGATCGTGGTGTTCGTGGTCGTGTGTTAACGACAGATTATCTTGGTTTTAATAGTCCACAAGTTTTGGAAGATTTAGGAAGTTTAAATAATATTGAGTTAAAAGTGTATTGTACCACGCAAGGTAGTGGTCATGGATTCCATACAAAAGGCTACATTTTTAGAAAAGATGAATCTTATCAGATAATAGTTGGTAGTTCTAATTTAACTATTAATGCATTAAAGAAAAATCGTGAATGGAATACTCGCTCTGAAGCTCATTGCAGTGATACCTATGCTCGAGAAATTACGGAAGAATTTGACTTATATTGGAATTCAAAATTTTCTATTCCCTATGAAGATTTTATTCCTTGGTATAAACCAAGATGGGTACGGCCAGAGCGCGCTTCACAAAAGACTGTAGCAGAGCAATTTAGAAAAATAGATTTGGGTCAACTAGAGCCCAATAGTATGCAACAACAGTTTATTGCTAACTTCAATGAACTAAGGGCTAATAATGCTAAAAGAGGCCTTTTGATTTCTGCTACGGGTACCGGCAAAACCTATGCGGCGGCTTTTGCTATGAGAGAAATGAAGCCTAAAAGAATATTATTTTTAGTACATCGGGAGCAAATTGCAAAACAAGCGATTGCCAGCTTTGAGCGGATTTATAATGATCCATCCATTACATTTGGTTTGGTTTCTGGGAATGCTAAATACTATAATGCGACTCATGTATTCTCTACGATGCAAATGATGGGCCGTAATGATGTAATGAAACAGTATGATCCAAAGGAATTTGACTGTATTATTATTGACGAAGTGCATCGTGCAGGTTCAGATAGTTACCAACGCATCATTGATTACTTTGATCCTCAATTTTTATTGGGAATGACAGCTAGCCCGGAACGTACAGATGGTTATGATTTATATGAATTGTTTGACCATAATATTATTTACGAAATTCGATTACAACAGGCTTTAGAAGAAGATTTATTATGTCCATTTCATTATTTTGGTATTAGTGATTTATGGGTAGATACTCAAGAAGATATTTCTGATATGGAGGTATCCTTTTCAAACTTGTCTACAAAAGAGCGGGTAGATAAAATTATAGAAAAGATTCGCTATTTTGGACATAGTGGTAGTCGTGTAAAGGGCTTAGTATTTTGTAGTAATCGAGTTGAGGCAAAAGAGCTGTCTAATGCTTTTAATGAGCGTGGTATTTATCGTACGATATGTTTAACTGGTGAAGACAGTCAAGAAATTAGGGAGAAAGCAATTGCTCGATTAACTGGCACAGGAGAGTACCAAGGTCGTATTGATGAACAGCTAGACTATATCTTTACCGTAGATATCTTCAATGAAGGTGTTGATATTCCAGAAATTAATCAAGTTATTATGCTACGTCAAACGGAAAGCCCTATAATCTTTATTCAACAACTTGGACGTGGTCTTCGTAAATTTGAAGATAAAGAATATGTAGTTATCTTGGATTTCATTGGAAATTATACAAATAATTTTATGATTCCATTAGCCTTATCTGGTGATAGGAGCTATAACAAAGATACATTGCGTCGTTATGTACAAGCTGGCAATCGTATTATTCCAGGTACATCAACTGTACATTTTGATAAAATTGCAAAACAACGCATTTATGAATCTATTGATACGGCAAGATTTTCCGATATGAAATTAATTAAAGAAGCCTATTTTAATTTACGCTTCAAATTAGGTCGTATTCCTAAAATTTCTGATTTTGCCGATCATGGTTCGATTGATGTTAGTAGAATTTTTAGTAAATTTAAGTCCTATCATCATTTCTTGATAAAGGTTAAGGATAAGGACTATGATATATCCTTTACACCGGTTCAGGAGAGAATGCTACATTTTATATCTCAGAAATTAACGACCGGTATACGTGTAAGAGAGCTTCTATTGTTGCAAGCATTACTAGATGGTCGTGATGATGTGATTAATTATGTTTCCGAAGAGCTATTTGATAGTTATAATGTAGACCTATCGGAATATGGACGTGTTAATCTCATCAATATGATGACAAATCAATTTGGTGTTCAAGTAGCACAAAAGACATTTGCCGATAGTGAATTTATTGAATTTTCCAATGGTAGATATGGTATATCTCGAATCTTTAAACAGGCTTTAGAGGATAATAATTTTAAGGAACAAGTTCAAGAGCTTATTGCTTATGGATTGAAGCAGTTCAATGATAAGTACAAAGATAATATTTATGGTAATACACCATTTGCATTATATGAAAAATATACGTATGAACAGGTTTGCCAATTATTAGAGTGGCCTCAAAACGAAGTTCCTCTCAACATTGGGGGTTATAAATTCCATAAAGAAACAAAGACATATCCCGTTTTTATTAATTATCATAAAGCAGATAATATTCAAGATACCATTAAATATGAGGATAGATTTGAGAATCCAGGATTACTAAAAGCTATTTCTAAAAATAAGAGAACCTTTGCTTCTGATGATGTACAAACCGCGTTTAATGCTGATGAACTAGGTGTTGCTATGCATTTGTTTGTGAGAAAAAACAAGGATGATGAAGAGTCTAAAGAGTTTTATTATTTGGGACCGATTCATTCTACTGGTCAGGAAAATGCTAAAGAAATTTCTATGGTTAATGGTACTGCGGCGGTAGAGTTAGAATATGTACTCGAAGTACCTGTACGGGATGATATTTATGATTATATTGTTAATGGATAAGGATATTTATGAGTGAACAACGAAAACACATTGAAGTTGTAGCAGCTATTATAAAAAAGGATAATACCATATTAGCAACTCAGCGTGGATATGGTGATTTAAAAGATGGTTGGGAATTTCCGGGTGGCAAAATTGAACCTGGTGAACCCCATGAAGTAGCTCTTATTAGAGAAATCAAAGAAGAACTAGAAGCTGATATTAATATTCAAGAGCATATTATTACTATCGAATATTCCGGTTATGAAAAATTTGATTTAACAATGCACTGTTATTTATGTTCGTTGAAAAATGATTCTAATATTACCTTAGTAGAACATGAAGCTGCTAAATGGCTATCTAAAGAAACCTTATATTCTGTAGATTGGTTACCTGCTGATATTGATGCGGTAGATGAAATGTATAGACGTTTATAAGCTTAACATTGAATTACCTAAAAGTCCCTATCTAGGATAGGGGCTTTTTATGTTTACTCTAGTTGTTACATGGCAAGAATAAATAACTTTCACTATACCAAAATAAATTGTATATCCGGTTATAGTCGTATATAATAATATTAAAAGATTTGTATTTTTCGATATAATCAAAGAAAGGAGTACAATATGTCAAATTTTATCACTCCTAAAGAATTATTAGCTTGTCTCGATGAGGTCATCGTTTTAGATGCTAGAGGGTATCAAGATTATAAAAAAGGCCATATTAAGGGGGCTTATGCGGTAGATTTAGACAAGGATTTGACTGGTCCTTTAGGCGAGCATGGTGGACGTCATCCATTGCCAGATATGGAACAGTTAGCTCATACCTTTGAGTCTTATGGCATCACTCGTAACTCAAAGGTTGTAGTATATGATTCGTGGCTATTCTTAGCGGGCCGTCTTTGGTGGACGTTACGTTACATGGGCTTAATAGATGTACGCGTTTTATCTGGTGGTATTGAACGCTGGGTTCGAGAGGGCCATCTCCTAACTAAAGAGCCGACCCCGTTACCTGCTAAACCGTCTATTTTTAACTATGAGTTGCAAACGGATATGGTTATGAGTCGCGATGAGGTGCTCAAGGCTAGTGAAAGCGGAGATCATGTTATCATCGATGCTCGTGCGCCATTCCGTTATGATGGATCTCAAGTGGATACGATGGATGGCATGACAGGACATATTCCTGGGGCTGTTAATCATTTTTATGAAAGTGGTTATACCGTAGATGGTCCTAAATCCTTGAAAGATTTAGAGGCTGAGTATTACAACGAAATCTACCAAAATAGGCCAGTTGTAACGTACTGTGGGTCTGGTGTGACTGCCTGCAATGCGTTGTTAACCATGAGTGAAGTAGGCCTTGAATCTGCTTTATATGTTGGTAGTTCTAGTGATTGGGTAACGTATGAAGGCTTCCCGCTTAGTACAGGTGTAGAAACATTAAACTAACTTAGGAGGGCGAATGAATCTATTAAAACAATTACTAACAGTCGTTGCCTTTGGTTATTTGTGTTATCACATCTATACCTTTGGACCTGGTATGTTTAATGTAACTGTATTAGTGATTCTTATCTTGTCGGCGGTGGCTAACTATTTTCGTGAGAAACGTGAAAGCGATCTTAAAGCAAATGAAAATGCCCGCAAGGCTCGTGCAGAAGCAAGGCATGCTAAGAAACATAAAAAGCAGTAGTATTGCTAAAATATAATCCTTAAATTAGCTTACGTTAAGCAAAAACTTGATGTATATTCTATGTGAAAGAGACTTTCACCAAGTTAAATACGGTGAATATTATTAGATTGATGCGAAGTATTATAAAGAAGTATTATAAAGGAGTAAGAATTGAAATTAATTTCTTGGAATGTAAACGGCCTCCGCGCCGCTGTAACAAAGGGATTCATGGAATCCTTTAATGAATTAGATGCAGATATTTTCTGCCTGCAAGAAACAAAATTGCAACCCGATCAAATTTCTTTGGAGTTGCCAGGGTATGAGCAATATTGGAATAGTGCAGTTAAGAAAGGCTATAGTGGCACGGCTGTATTCACGCGTATTAAGCCATTGTCCGTAACGAATGGCATCGGTATTGAAGAACACGATCAAGAGGGTCGTGTTATCACTGCTGAATACGATAATTTCTATTTGGTATGCTGTTATACACCGAATAGCCAACGTGAATTAGCTCGCCTTGATTATCGTATGACTTGGGAAGATGCATTCCGTAATTATCTACTTGAATTAGATAAGAAAAAGCCTGTCATCCTATGTGGTGATCTCAATGTAGCCCATCAAGAAATCGACCTAAAAAATCCTAAGACGAACCGTAAAAATGCAGGCTTCTCCGATGAAGAACGTGCAAAGATGACAGAACTCTTAGGGGCAGGTTTTACAGATACATTCCGTCACCTTTATCCAGATGCTATTGAACAATACAGCTGGTGGTCCTATATGGGGAAAGCTCGTGAACGGAATACAGGATGGAGAATTGACTATTTCATCACATCTAAACGCCTTGATGATAAAATCCAAGAAGCGAAGATTCATCAACAAATCTTTGGCTCCGATCACTGTCCAGTAGAATTGGTTATTGATCTATAAAATTTTAGTGAATGTAAAAGTACAGCCTCATCTACGGATGAGGCTGTTGTGATAGAAAAGGAGATACTATGGCTCAAAAACAAAAAGCTGTCGTTCTATTTAGCGGAGGTGTAGATAGTACTACGTGTTTAGCCCTTGCTATTGAACGATTTGGCAAAGATAATGTGGTACCCTTATCGATTCAATATGGTCAAAAACATAGTAAAGAATTAGAGGCTGCTATAGCTATTTTAGAGTACTATGGTATGGAAGGTAAAACGATGGATGTTGCTAAGCTATTTGCCTTTAGTAACTGCTCTTTATTAGTACAATCTAGTGAAGATATTCCGCAAGGTTCCTACAAAGAACAACAAGATGCAAAAGGTGAAGGTACGGTAAGCACTTATGTACCGTTTAGAAATGGCTTATTCCTATCCGCGGCAGCATCCTTGGCACTATCTTTAGACTGCGGCTATATCTACTACGGTGCTCACAGTGATGATGCGGCGGGCAATGCATACCCTGACTGTACAGAACAATTCTACAAATCCATGGGCGACGCCATATTTGAAGGATCTGGGAAAGAATGCTCCTTAGAAGCACCCTTTATTAACTCTAATAAAGCAGACATCGTAAAAGAAGGCCTACGCCTCGGCGTACCATACCACCTCACTTGGTCCTGCTACGAAGGCGGAGACAAACCATGCGGACACTGTGGCACCTGCATCGACAGAGCCAAAGCCTTCCACGCCAACGGTGTCGAAGACCCAGCATTGTAAAAGTAGCTATCTCTATATACTTCTACTGAAACTGGCTTAAATTAGTAGTCGCCTTTGGGCGACTACTTTGCATATATTCTAATTGGTTAGAGTGTTCATTTGACTCAAGGCGGACTTTTACGTCACTAGTATTGTGATAAACGTTGATTTGTTTAATTTGATGTGGTGGGAGATACCTTTTCAAAGAGCGACTTTGGCAGGTCGAGGCCCTCGGCCGATGACCGGTTCGCCAGTGGAGCGATGAGGAAAGGTATCTTTCACCACCCCCACCTTACAATCTTGATACTAATCGTAGATGATCATACAAGTCCGCCTTAACCCCAATTAATTGCGAAAATATTAGATATATGATATATTAGTACTGCCTAAAGGCGACAACTAAATAAGACAGTTTGAAACCATCCTGTCTCTAAACAAAACTACGGAAATTCATAAGCATTGTAAGCATGGTAGTTTTGCCATGCTTTTTTATTTTGAGGAGGTGAGTGTTATGATTTCTACACGCAAATTGACTATTTCTGCCATGGTTGTGGCATTGTACATCGTTGTATTGTATATAACGCAAAGCGTTTCTTTCGGGGCGTATCAAATTCGTATAGCAACATCATTATATGCACTTGCTTATGCCTTTCCGTTCTTGGTAATTCCCATGGGGATTGGCAACCTCATTTCTAACTTCCTATTCGGCGGTCTTGGTATCTTCGATATGATAGGGGGCTTTGGTGTCGGTGTAGTAACGACAGGCATCATCGTAGGCATGCGCAAGCTTGGCCTTAGTGCTTGGTGGGCAACGCTTCCTATTGTCTTTGTGCCTGCACTATGTGTGCCATTGTGGCTCAGCCCATTACTTGGCCTACCGTACTGGCCATTAGTATTGAACCTTATCGTGGGTCAAACTATTCCATCTATTCTTGGTTCTGTATTGGTGAAAGCTTTGATGAGCCGTCCTAGTGTGGCTGCTTTATTAGATGCTTTTAAATAATAAGTGCTTTCATCGGCATAACTAAGTAAATACTTGAACCATAAGAGATGTTTCGATTATGTATATAGGTAGATAAAAAGGCGTAAGCTCACATTAAGCTTACGCCTTTTTCATGGCTAACATGTATGGAGGTATAGGAGTTTAACAGTTGTAGCCACGCCATTTAGTTTCAACTACGAGTCGTTCAAGAGCAACCATGTACGCTGCTTGACGAGGAGGTACATTGTATTTATGTTGCATTTCCCAAACAGCTTCGAAGCTATTTTGCATATTTTTAGTTAATCTTTCATTAACCTCTTCTTCAGTCCAGTAGAAGCTTGCTTTATTTTGTACCCATTCATAGTAGGATACAACTACGCCACCGCCATTGGCAAGCACGTCAGGAATGATATCGATGCCCTTTTCATAGAAGTATTTATCCGCATCATTAGTAGTAGGGCCGTTAGCGCCTTCCAAGATGATCTTAGCTTGGATATTTTCCATGTTGTCTTTGTTTAATTGGTTCTCAAGGGCTGCCATGTACAATACATCAACTGGTTGAGCCAATAACTCTTGCGGTCCAATTGTAGTCATGCCTGGTTCGCTGTAACCTTCTAGGGAACGACCGTGGGAGTTAGCATATTCGTATGCTTTTTCAACATCGAGACCGTTAGGATTGTAGATGT
Organism: Veillonella parvula; assembly: GCF_002005185.1. Taxonomy (GTDB): domain Bacteria; phylum Bacillota; class Negativicutes; order Veillonellales; family Veillonellaceae; genus Veillonella; species Veillonella parvula_M. The sequence goes on along the minus strand of NZ_CP019721.1, from coordinate 186,321 downwards.
TAACACTTACGTCGCCGATAGCCACAACTTTTGCACCTGCTTGTGCAATGAGACGAGCACCTACGGAACCTACGTTACCAAAGCCTTGAACTGCAACTGTAAGGTTTTTAATATCTAAGTTTTTCTTAGCAAGATAGCTTTGCAATGCGATGAGACAACCGCGACCAGTCGCTTCATTACGGCCTAAGGAACCGCCTACTTCGATTGGTTTACCTGTAACGATACCTGGGCTCCATTCGCCTTTTAATGTGCTGTATTCGTCAGCAATCCAGCTCATGATTTGGGCATTCGTATTTACGTCTGGTGCAGGAACGTCAGTATTAACACCAATGATAGGTGCAATACGGCGTACGAAGTTACGAGTTAAGCGTTCTAACTCACGAGGGTTTAAAGTTTTTGGATCGACTTTAATGCCCCCTTTACCACCGCCATAAGGAATGTTAGCGATAGCGTTTTTAATAGTCATCCATGCCGCAAGTGCACGCACTTCATTTTCGTCGGAATCTGGATGGAAGCGAAGACCGCCCTTAGCACTACCACGCAATGTGGAATGTTGGCATCGATAGCCTTCGTATACGCGAACTTCGCCATTGTCTAGTTGAAGAGGAACTGCTACTTTTAGTTCCCGTTCTGGGTGACGCAATACTTCGTATTCACTACGAGTATAGCCGAGCTTTTCAGCTGCTACGTCTAATGTGTTTAACATGTTTTCATATGGGTTATAACCGCTCATAATTACCTCCCGGATAACAGAGTAAATTAATTAGTGCTAATTTTTCACATACTTAAGTATTCGACATTATAAATAGAATACCCTTTATATTTTTATAAATATATTCTATAGTTTTTGACCTTTAAAAGTAGGAAAAATATAGATGGTTACTGTGATATCTGTCACTTTAAAATCTCTTGGTGGAGGATAGTCTTATCTATGAAAATGGATACTTTTACAAAAAATAAAAATCTATATTCCGAAGAATATAGACCCATCTGTATGTATTAATAAAGTATTTTAAAGATTATACGAAAAAGACTGGTGAAAGATACTTTCACCAGCCTCATAGGTCAATATATTTTATTTTTCTACTGTATCTTCAATCGGAGTAGGAGGTACGGAGGAGTCTGTAGTTTGACCATCGCCCCACCATACGATGCCATATGTGTGATTTAGGATGGAACGGTTAAATACAGGCGTTTCAATACCTGCTTTGCGTTGTTTGATATAGTCGTCAAGGGCAAGACCTGCTGTGCGGCCCATGCGTACGATGGAACTTACATTAGTTAATACTAAGAAAGCCATGAATAAATCGGCTAGATTCCATACGAGATCTAGAGAGGCAACAGAGCCAACAAATGTCATAAGAATTACGCCAATACGGAACAAATGTAGGTAGAATCGTTTGTTTGTTAAGTGGCTGATATTGATTTCACCGTAGTAATAGTTACCAATTAAGGAACTAAAGGAGAACATAACGATGAAAATGGCTACGGCTGTAGGCGCCCAAGAACCAAGTTGTTGAGCTAGGTTATGTTGTACAAGAGCAATACCTGTTAGACCTGTAGTGCTGTAATCACCTACGATGAGTACGATGAAAGCAGAAGCTGTACAAATGATGAATGTATCAAGGAATACGCCGAATGCTTGTACAAGACCTTGTTCCACAGGGTGGTTAACAGCTGCCGTAGCGGCTGCGTTTGGAACAGAACCTTCACCGGCTTCGTTAGAGAAGAGTCCCCGTTTGATACCATTCATAACAGTAGCACCTAATAAGCCACCACCTGCTGCAACAGGCTCGAATGCGGAGGAGAAAATAGTATAGATTACATGTGGGAATTGGGTGATATTCATAATTACCACAAATAATGCAGTAGCAATGTATAGAATCGCCATGATAGGAACAATGATTTCAGATGCTTTTGCAACGCGGTTGATACCACCGAATATGATAATACCAAGAAGGACTGCTACTACAGCGCCTGTATAGGACACATCAAGGTTGAATACCTGGAGAGATGCAGCCAAAGTATTGGCTTGTACAGAATTGTAAATCCAACCATAGGTAATACTGATTAAAATAGCAAATAGAACAGATAATGCCTTGTTGTTTAGACCATACCGAATATAGTAAGCTGGTCCGCCATAGAAACCGCCCTTAGCAACAGGTTCTTTGTAGATTTGTGCTAATGTAGATTCGATGAAGCCAGTGGCAGCACCGATGAGTGCGATAACCCACATCCAGAAAATAGCACCAGGGCCACCAAGTACAACGGCAATAGCTATACCTGCGATGTTACCAACACCTACACGAGATGCGGTACTAACACAGAATGCTTGAAATGAGGATACATGGTTCTTTTCTGTAGAGCTACCTGCGCCGTTAATTACGAGGCGAATCATTTCTTTAATCATGCGAATTTGTACAAAATTCGTTGTCATCGTAAAGAAGAGGCCTGCGCCGATAAGAATAAAAATGATGAAATAACTCCATAAATAACCGTTTATGGTAGATATAGCATCATTAAGCATTGCTTCCATAAAAACTCCCTTTCTTATAAAAAAATCCATATTTCATAATAATCAATGATATTGTATCAATTTCTATAGACTATGTAAAACAAAAATCCTTCACAAATAGGAAGGATTTTGCTTTATATAGTATTTTGTAGGATGTTTTTTATGCCTTAGTAAATTCTTGTGACTCTTCCATTCCTTGCAACAAGGTTTGTTCAGAATGTTCCATGTGAATTCGAGCTAGTTTACGAGCTTGTGCGGCATTGTGAGAGGCGATGGCTTCCACTAATTGACGATGTTCCTCCCAAGTTTTTCTAAGACGACCTGGTTGGTTCATAGAAAAACTACGGAAGCGGTAGGTTTGTTCTCGCAAATTGTGAACAATATCCGCCAATCTTTCATTACGAGATGCGCGGTAGAGGACTTCGTGGAATTCTACGTCCGCAGCCACAACGGATTCCATATTTTTGTTTTCCATATGATCGCCGATTTCTACAAGCATTCTCTCCAGCGTTTCGATTTCCTCTTCTGTAATGCGTTCTGCTGCAAGGCCTGCCGCAAGTTCTTCCAGGGCAGAACGGATTTCAAATACTTGCGTAATATCCTTTAAAGATATGTTGGCAACGTAGGTACCGCGACGAGGAACCATAACGACAAAGCCTTCTAGTTCAAGTTTACGTATGGCTTCACGAATGGGGGTACGACTTACACCTAACTCTTCGGCAAGGGGAATTTCCATGAGGCGCTCCCCAGGTTTTAACACCCCATCTTGGATGGCTTGACGCAATGTTTCACTTACCACTTCTCTTAGTGGTTTATACGCATCGAGTCGTATAGGTTGTAACCGTTTTGTCATACTAAGTCCTCCTGTGTACATGTTTTAGTAATGAGTGACAGCCAATCATGACCAGCTGCTTTAATCTCTTCTTGTAATTGTAAGGCTTCCATAGGTTTGTTAAGTAATACTACCATCGTAGGACCGCTTCCTGTCATGATGGTTGGGTAACCACGGCTAGTGAAAAACTCCTTACATATTCCTAGTTCTTCGTGATCTGGGAATAATAATTCTTCGAAAGTATTAGCGCTACTAGTAAAAGCAGATTGTAAATCATTATTCTGAAGATGATTCAGAACGGTATCGATTGTTTTTGCGGTGGCCTTAGATTTACCGTTGAAGCGACCATAAGCAACCGCTGTAGAAATAGATACCTTTGGCTTTACTAGTAATAGCCAATGTGCCTCTGGCGATTGGCTATAGGTTAACACTTCGCCACGACCAGTTCCGCGAGCGGTACCACCTTGTAGTAGGAACGGCACATCAGATCCTAGTGAGGCACCAATATTTAAAAGTTCCTCTTGTGTGAGGCGTAAGTCCCAAAAGCGGTTGAGACCTAATAACATGGCTGCTGCGTCTGCACTACCGCCACCAAGACCCGCTTGAATAGGGACGCGTTTTAATAGGTGGATGGCGGCACCGGCTTTACAACCCGTATAGGCCTGTATGGCGCGTAACGCTTTGAGCGCGAGATTATCTTCTCCATAGCTTACGAGTTTTTGCATGTAGTCAGGCAATTCGGGAGCGCCACCAGAAAATACTACGGAATGATGCTTAGCGAAATAAATAGAATCACTAAGGCGAATCGATTGAAATATAGAATCGATGTCGTGGTATCCATCGTCACGCTTGCCTGTAATAGCAAGCCCAATATTAATTTTGCTGCAACCGAGTTGCTCAAAACTTTTACTCATAATAGCCTCGTTTGTAATGTACAAAATATATGCAGTTTATATGTTTATTTTATACTGTTATAAAGTGATTGAAAATAACCATTAAGTGGTTTATGATGATTTTGTATATACCTGTTGTTTGATTATTAAAAGCATTGTAAACAGCGTATGTTTTAATTAGTTCATTATAGAATATTTATAGTGAAATGGCAATTTGGAGGGAGCTATGTTCGCCAAGTATAAAGATGTTGTCTATCAATGTGTCATAGTTGCTATTGGTTGTGCAATTTTTGGTGCTGGTTTAGATGCCTTTGTACTACCTCACAAACTGGTTAGTACTGGTATTAGTGGGGTAGGGTTGATTTTGTATTATCTAACGGGATTATCCGTTGGTTCTTGGAACGTTATTTTGAACGTCCCTATATTTTGGGCTGCTTGGAAGTGGCTTGGTAAACGCGTAGTGCTTAATACCTTGTATGGTACGCTCATGTTATCGTGGATGATTGATCTGTTTAGTTTCTTGCAATATGACATGATCATTAAGGATCCACTACTCAGTTCTATGATGGCAGGTATCACAACTGGACTAGGGCTTGGTATCGTCTACCGTGTAGGTGGTAATACAGGGGGACTTGATCCAATTGCACTTATCGTTCGCAAATATTATGGCCTTCAAATGGGGTCCATTAATAGCGCTATCAACTGTGCCATCCTCTTAGTTGCTGTCGGCGTTGTTGGACTTGAAGCGGTAGCTGTAACTCTTATCAGTGTGTATGTGTATACTATTATTACAAATAAGGTGGTAATCGGGTTTAATCAACGTAAAGTTGCTTTTATCATTACCTATCGCACCGATGAAGTATGTGAGTGTATTATCAATAAGGTTGGTCGTGGTGCCACTATTATTAATGGTATTGGTGCCTATACACGGACGCCTAAGCAAATTGTGATGGTTGCAGTCAACTTGCTGCAGGTAAATAAATTGAAAGAGGTTATTCAAGAAGCGGACCCAAATGTGTTTATCTTGATTACTGATGCCCAAGAGGTTATCGGTCAAGGTTTTACTCAACCTATTGTTCCTGCGGAAATATCTAAACAGCTAAAATCACAAGATATAACTACCGAAGCGAACAATAATGTTGTAATAGATGAAAATAGTTGTAACAGATAAAAATAAAGAATTATGATAAATCTCTGGCTGTTGTCATCTTATATTAATTATGCGTAAATATAATATTTTATGAATGATACATACATTTTGAAAATAATTTAATGTAATTGATTGAATATCAAGGTTGTAAAATGAGAGGGCTTGCCCTCAAGATAAGATTAGAGGTTTCTATGACTCACAAATTAGCAGGTACGCCTGTACAAGAACAAGATATTATCGATGTGCAAACCCTTGTGGATGCATATTTTGATAATACTCCGGATATTACAGATCCGACACAACTCGTATCCTTTGGCACATCTGGCCATCGCGGTACATCTTTAAATAGTACGTTTACAGATTTACATGTGGCCGCTATTACACAGGCTATTTGTGATGGCCGTGGTCAATTCGGCGCTACAGGTCCGATTTTTGTCGGTCAAGATACACATGCTTTATCTCAGCCAGCCCTTGTGACGGTTCTAGAGGTCCTTGCTGGCAATGGTGTAACGGCAATGGTTGATTCCGATATGGATTTTGTGCCGACACCATCTATATCTCGTGCCATTATTCGTTATAATGAAAGCCATGATGATAAAGCGGATGGTATCGTGATTACGCCATCTCATAATCCTCCAGATAACGGTGGCATCAAGTATAACGCTACTAATGGCGGCCCGGCGGATACTCTCGTTACAAAATGGATTGAAACCCGTGCTAATGAATATGTTCGTGCATATTGTGAATTAGAAGGGTTCAAACGTATTAGTATCGACAATATTGAACCTGATCAACAAGTTCCGTATGACTATAAAGGCCTGTACGTAGAAGAACTGTCTTCTATTATTAATATGGAGGCAATACAAAGTGCAAAACCTAAGGTCCTCGTTAATGCCCTCGGCGGTAGTGGACTAGGTTATTGGCGAGCTATTAAAGAGCGCTATAATCTCAACATGGATATTATCAATGATGAATATGATCCAACTTTTAGCTTTATGACGTATGACCATGATGGTAAGGTCCGCATGGATTGTTCCTCCGAATACGCTATGGCCGATGTTATCAAGCAAATTGGTAATTACGATTTGGCTGTTGGTAACGATCCCGATTATGATCGTTATGGTGTTGTTAGTGCAGAAGGGCTTGCTTCACCAAATGCATTCCTCGTAGCCGCTGCCGATTATCTATTCACAACCCGTGGTTGGAAGGATAAAGGGGTAGGCAAAACGGTTGTTTGTACAACCATGATTGATAAGTGGGCATCCGTTAAAGAAATTCCTGTGTATGAAGTTCCGGTAGGCTTTAAATACTTTAGCTCTCTATTATTCGATGGGGAAATTGGCATTGGAGGCGAAGAATCTGCTGGTGCATCCTTCCTTAAAAAAGATGGTACCGTATGGACCACAGATAAAGATGGTATGATTATGGCTCTCTTAGCAATGGAGATGTACGCTGTAATGGGCGCAACTGTTGAGAGACTATATAACAATATTGTGGAAGGCTGTGGGGATCCACGATTTGGTCGTATTGATGCGCCTTGTACAAAGGTGGCCAAGGCTAAGTTGAAACAATTAAATGCAAGCTCCATTACGGCTACCGAAGTAGATGGTAATGCGATTACTAATGTTCGCACTACTTCTCTGTATAAAGATATGCCTATCAATGGTGTTCGTGTGGAAACGGAAACAGGCTGGTTTGTAGCACGCCCATCTGGCACTGAAGATTTATATAAAATTTATGGTGAAAGCTATAAAGGTGACAAAGGTCTTATCGCATTGTTAACTGCTGGTGAAGAGATTGTGACAAGTGCTTTGTCTGACGAAGTATAACATATTGTTTTCACTAGAAAACTCATAAAGATTTCACTCATGAAAAATAATAAATGTGTTATAATATATTAATATAGTTTATTGAATGCCCTTTACTGGCTATATAGTTTGTAGTGCTTAGAGAAGGTGATGTTATGAAATTAGTTGTTACCGTTGTCGGCGTAGACCGCGTTGGTATCATTGCTGGGGTTAGTACCGTACTCGCTAACTACGGTGTAAATATTATGTCCATTAATCAGACCATCCTTGATGGTGTTTTCAATATGATTATGATGTGTGAAACCAAGTCTGAAGATATGAAAAATCTTACAGCTATCCAAGAGGCTTTGACGACTCAAGGTAAAGAACTAGGTGTTGAAATCCGTGCACAACATGCTGATATTTTCTTGAGCATGCACCGTGTAGGATAGGAGGCACTTATGTTATCTATCGACAATATTTTAGAAACGAATCAGATGATTCACGATAACAAGCTTGATGTGCGTACTATTACGATGGGAATTAGCTTGCTAGAATGTGCATCTAGTTCTGGCAAAGAGTTGTGTGATCGTATTTATGACCGTATTACAAAAGAGGCAGAACACCTTGTATCTACTGGTGAGGCTATTGAGCGGGAATTCGGCATCCCTATTATTAACAAGCGTATTTCTGTAACACCCATTTCTCTTGTAGCTGGTGGCAGTGATTTAACATCTTATGTTCCTGTAGCAGAAGCTATGGATCGTGCAGCAAAAACTGTAGGTGTTAATTTTATCGGTGGCTTTTCTGCACTTGTAACAAAGGGGGCTACACGAGCTGATCGTATTTTGATTGATTCTATTCCTGAAGCACTGGCAACTACGGATATTGTTTGTAGCTCTGTTGCGGTGGGTTCAACTAAAACGGGCATCAACATGGACGCAGTGCGCGACATGGGTATCATCGTTAAGAAAACCGCAGAGCTTACAAAGGATAATGATGCTCTTGGTTGTGCTAAGCTCGTAATATTCTGTAATCCTGTAGAGGATAATCCGTTTATGGCGGGTGCTTTTTTCGGCGTAACAGAAGGGGATAGCGCTATTTCTGTAGGTGTATCTGGACCGGGTGTTGTAAAACATGCACTTGAATCCGTTCGAGGTCAATCCTTTGACGTTGTAGCAGAAACGATTAAACGTACTGCTTTCAAAATAACTCGCGTAGGTCAATTGGTAGCGCAAGAGGCATCTCGTCGTCTCGGCAAACCATTTGGTATTATTGATTTATCCTTGGCCCCAACGCCAGCTGTAGGCGACTCTGTAGCTCACGTTCTTGAAGAAATGGGCTTGTCCTCTTGTGGCTGTCATGGCACTACAGCAGCACTAGCATTACTTAATGATGCGGTGAAAAAAGGTGGTCTTATGGCCTCCTCCCATGTAGGTGGACTTAGTGGTGCATTCATTCCTGTCTCTGAAGATGCAGGCATGATTGATGCCGTATCTTGTGGTAGTTTAACACTTGATAAATTAGAGGCTATGACATGTGTATGTTCTGTTGGCCTTGATATGATTGCTATTCCTGGAGACACTACTGCTGATACCATTTCTGCTATAATTGCAGATGAATCAGCTATCGGCATGATTAACAATAAGACAACTGCGGTTCGCGTAATTCCTGTACCTGGTAAGACTATTGGAGAGGTTGTTGAATTTGGTGGATTATTAGGTTATGCTCCTATTATCGAAGTGAGTCCATATAGTGCAGCTGAGTTCATCGCCCGTGGTGGCAGAATTCCTGCTCCTATTCGTAGCTTAACAAACTAATCCATTTTTACAACCTACTTGTTGGAGGTGTCTTATGAGTGAATATGTGCTCGATTATGTGTGGGCCTTTGCACTAGCGCTCATCATAACCTTTGCACTTACCCCATTGGTAAAACGCTTTGCCGTTGCTGTTGGGGCAATAGATAAACCTGATGCTCGAAAGGTGCATCATGGTGCGATTCCACGACTTGGTGGATTAGCAATCTTTCTTGGTTATGTAGGATCGGTTCTTTTTAACGATTCCATCCCGCATGATCATAAATTGTTTGGTTTTGTCCTTGGTACAGTCATTTTAGTGCTAGTTGGTATTTGGGATGACATTAAACAAATTGAGCCAAAAACTAAGTTAATGGGACAAATTATAGCAGCCGCAATTCTGGTGGCTTATGATATTCGAGTAGATTTCATCAACCTTCCTTGGGGTGGTGTAGTATATCTCAAGTATTGGGCTATTCCATTGACTATTTTCTGGATAGTTGGTTTTACAAATATTGTAAACCTCATCGATGGCCTTGATGGCTTGGCTGCAGGTATTTCCTTTATCGCTTGTATCGCTGTTTGTGCAATGACATTGCAACTTGGTCAAACTGATCTTGCTTGTATTTCTCTTGCCTTAGCAGGTGCGACTGTAGGTTTCTTGCGGTATAACTTTAACCCTGCAAAAATATTCATGGGTGATACGGGATCCATGTTGTTAGGCTATACATTAGCGGCTATTTCCGTTATGGGGGCCGTAAAGACGGCTGCTACGATTGCTCTAGTGGTACCTGCTATTGTGTTAGGATTGCCTATTTTGGATACCTTATTTGCCATTGTGCGCCGTAAAATCAGTGGACGTCCAATCTTTAAACCCGATAAAGGTCATGTTCACCATCGCTTGTTGGCACAAGGGTTAACACAAAAGCAAGCTGTATTGTTGATGTATGCAGTAACAGCTCTTTTCGGCGGTGTATCTGTTATCGTTGCAGAGGTTAATGCTTGGGTCGGCGCGACCTTGGTATTAGTAATTTTCTTGTGTAGTATTTATATTGCACGACGTCTTGGCGTTATCATGCATAGTGATGCGGCAGGGCATCCGTTACCACGTCCTACAATTGAACGTAGCGACTCGGATGATACCATATCCTTTGATCGCGATGAATTGGCTAAAGCCTTGGAGAATACTGATGATTCTCATAAGGAATAACCATCTGTGGGGCGCTTGGCGCCCCATTTTTTCTATCCTACTACGTTGGAGGCAACTATGTTAAAAGTTATGACAATCTTTGGTACAAGACCTGAGGCTATCAAGATGGCTCCTCTTGTAAAAGCATTACAAGCAGCACCAGATATGGAACCTATCGTCACCGTTACGGCACAGCATCGAGATATGCTTGATCAAGTACTAAACTTGTTTAATATTACCCCAGACTATGATTTAAATATTATGAGCCAAGGTCAAACACTATATGATGTAACTAATCGTGCTTTGATGGGCCTTAAAGATGTATTAGAAGAAGCAAAACCTGATGTGGTACTCGTTCATGGTGATACTACAACTACCTTTGCTGGTGCCTTGGCTTCTTTCTACCAAGAAATTCCTGTAGGTCACGTGGAAGCAGGACTACGGACAGGTGATATTTACTCTCCGTTCCCTGAAGAGATGAATCGCAAATTGACGGGGTCTATTGCGACGTATCACTTTGCGCCTACTTCTAGTTCTGAAAGCAATTTAAAAAAGGAAAATATTAATACAGAACATCTTTATGTAACAGGGAATACTGTTATCGATGCTCTTGATACGACGGTACAAGACAACTATGTATTCGATGATGCAGCTATTAATGCTCTTGATCCTAAAAAACGTACGGTTCTTGTTACCACACATCGCCGAGAAAACTTAGGTGAACCTATGCGCCATGTATATCAAGCCATTCGAGATTTAATCAATGAATTTGAAGATATTCAAGTTGTTTTCCCTGTACATAAAAATCCTAAAGTTCGCCAAGTTGTACAAGAGGAGCTTGGTTCTGTGAATCGTGTTACATTAATCGATCCTCTTGACTATGAACCATTTGCAAACTTGATGGCTAAATCTTACTTGATTTTGACTGATTCAGGTGGGATTCAAGAGGAAGCCCCAGCTCTTGGTAAGCCAGTTCTCGTATTGCGTGATACGACAGAACGTCCTGAAGCAGTAGAAGCAGGTACCGTTCGCCTTGTAGGTACTGATAAAGATGCGGTACATAAAGCCGCTTATGAATTATTGAGCAATGCTGAAGCGTATAAGTTGATGTCTAATTCCGTTAATCCCTATGGTGACGGTAAAGCATCTGAACGCATTATCCAAGCGTTACGCCATGAGTTTTTAGGTGATGCAAATCGCCCTGAACGTTTTGGTAAATAATATGGATAAGGATCTTGTGAAAGCCTTCGCTATGGCAACATCGGCGGGGGTCACACTGGTCTCCTGTATAGGTGGTTTTATTTGGCTAGGCCATAAATTAGATGGTTGGCTTCAAACGGAGCCACTCTGTATGGTCATATTTGGCCTAATAGGAGCTATAACAGGATTTTATATGCTATATAAACAAGTTAAGTAGTGAGGTATGTATGAATCAATATATAAAATTCATAGTGCGCGTGCTGCTGACTTGTTTTTTATTGCTTTTTTGGGCAGTATAATACAAGTTTTATGTGGCTTAGAACAGTATCTATGGGGATGGCTTTGGGGTATCTTTATAATGGTTCTCTACTTACTTAGCCTAGCTTTGCATGGACAATCTATTGTGTCAGGAGATCCTTATAAAGCCGTACGTAAATCTCGTAGACAGATGATTTGGCGCCTTATGTTAGTAGGTTCTTTAGTGGTCTTAGGGCTGAAAATTCCGGGTGTAGAGGCTGTTAGCATGTTTATAGGTATCGCGCTTATTCAGCCTGCATTATATGCTATGTACTGGTGGCTTAGTCGCCAGTTTTAGTTCTAGAATGACCTAAAACAGGAACAACAAAGGTATTCCAATTATGCATTGTATACATTATATTTATGATTAATTGGAATTGTTTACCCTTCAAGTGTTGATTATATATCTATAACGATGTATGATGATACATATATATATTATATTTATATTGTTATAAATATATTAGGTTTTTATTATATCTATGAAAGGGGTTGAGAACGTGACATTACATGCGGGACACCATGAGGTCGTGCAGTGGTTGGGGTTGACATTTAATATAGATACCTTGATTGCTACATGGGTTACTATGGCTATTGTAATACTAATAACAGTGCTAGCCACCCGAGGACGTAAATTGGTGCCTGTAGGCTTGCAAAATATAGTGGAATCTATATTAGAAGGCTTAGAGGGGCAACTAGCTCCAAACTTGGGTCGTCATTGGCCGATGGTGAGTTCCTTGTTATTTACGTTTTTCTTATTTATTTTTGTAGGAAATGAATTAGGCTTAATGCCTACACTTAAGGCGTTAACATCACCAACATCTGATATCAATACTACAGTTGCATTGGCTTTATGTAGTACGTTAGTAGTATGGGGTATGGGGATTAAAGTTAAAGGCTTATCCTACTTTAAGCATTTTGTACGACCTTATAAGGCTTTGCTAGTACTTAATATCTTTGAAGAGATAGCTAGACCTGTTACGCTTGCTTTCCGTCTATTTGGCAATATCGTAGCTGGTGAAATTTTGTTAGAAGTATTATACAAATTGCCTTGGTTTGTACCTGTACCATGGGTTTGGATTGCTTTTAGTTTGTTTATCGGTATTATTCAAGCCTTTATTTTTACCGTTCTTACAGCATCCTATTTAGGGATGGCTCTTAGTGAGGAACATTAATTATTATATATGGAGGATATATTATGGAAGTTCAAGGTTTATTCGCATTAGCAGCAGCGATCGCAGTAGGTTGTGGTGCCATTGGTGCAGGTATCGGTGACGGTCTTGTATCTAGTAAAGTAATCGAAGGTATTACACGCCAACCTGAATTGCGTGGTCAATTGATGTCTACTATGTTCGTTGCGATTGGTTTGATCGAAGCGATGCCTATCATCGGTGTAGTAGTTGCGTTTATTTTGTTATTCAGATAATAACGAGGAGGAATAACCTTGGTTGACTTAAGCCTTGGAACGATTCTTGCTCAAATGTTGAACTTTTTTATATTAGTTTGGCTATTGGCGCGTTTTGCATATAAACCATTATTGGCTATGATGACAGAACGTAAAGAACGAATTGCTAAAGATTTAGAAGCTGCTGAACAAGCCCGTGCAGAGACAGAAAAGTTTAAAGCTGATTATGCAGCTCAAATTTCTAATGCTCGTGTAGAAGCACAACAAATTGTTGAAAAAGCAATTCAAGAAGCAGAAAATACTACACGAGAACAATTGGCAACAGCTCGCGAGCAAATTGAACAAGAAAAAAATCGTGCTCGTCAAGATATTGCCATCGAACGCGATCGTGCTATGAACAGCTTGCGTAACGAAGTGGTATCTTTATCTGTAGCTATGGCTGGTAAAGTTGTTGCTAAAGATATGAACAGCGAAACTAATACAAAATTGATCGAAGACGCTATTCGTCAACTTGATAGTAAAACGATAGGGTTGTGATACGATGAGCATAGAAATTGTAGCAGATAAATATGGTTCGGCTATGTTTGAATTAGCTCAAGAACAAAATATTTTGGAACTCATGGAGGAGCAATTAGGTTATGTAGCGTCCGTTATGGCGGAACAGCCTGAACTTCGTTTATTCCTTGAAAATCCAATCGTTACAGAAGATGCAAAGATTAAGTTAGTTGGTTCCATCTTTGAATCTAGTATCGACAAAGTTGCTTTACACTTTATCTATGTGATGATTAAACGCGGGCGCCATCGTTATATTGCACAGGCCATTGCAGCGTTTATTCAAAAATCACGAGAGGCTCGTGGTATTTTGGAAGCTACTGTAACTGTAGCAGAACCAATCACAGCTGATGTAGAAGCATCTGTACAAGCTAAATTACGAGAAGTAACAGGGAAAGATGTTATTTTATCTGTGCGTCAAGATCTATCTATTATGGGTGGTATTATTATCCAAGTAGGGGATAAACGCATTGATGGCTCTGTATCTCGTCGTTTAGAGGAATTAGAAAAATCTTTATTAAGAACGAACTCTATTAGATAGGGGTGAATGGGTATATATGAAAATGAAGCCTGAAGAAATCACTGCTATAATCAAACAGCAGATTCAGGACTATGATGTTGACCTCAATGTCGATGATGTGGGTACTGTTCTCGACGTAGGGGATGGCATCGCCCATATTTATGGTCTTGAAAGAGCCATGGCCGGTGAGTTGCTAGAATTACCACACGGCGTATATGGCTTGGTTTTGAACTTAGAATTAGATAATGTGGGTGCCGTACTATTAGGTGATGACTTCTTGATTAAAGAAGGGGACCAAGTGCGCCGTACTGGCAAAATTATGGACGTTCCTGCCGGAGATGCCTTGATTGGTCGCGTAGTAAACCCTCTTGGTCAACCTCTTGATGGCAAGGGTGCTATTCAAGCTACAGAACGTCGTCCTATCGAACATCCAGCACCTGGTATTGCGGATCGTCAATCCGTAAATGAACCATTGCAAACAGGTCTTAAAGCAATTGATGCGATGGTACCAATCGGCCGTGGTCAACGTGAGCTTATCATCGGTGACCGTGGTACAGGTAAAACTGCGATTGCCTTAGATACTATTCTGAACCAAAAAGGCAAAGATGTTATTTGTATTTATGTAGCTATTGGTCAAAAAGAATCTACAGTTGCTCGCGTAGTACAAAAACTTGAAGAAGCAGGCGCTATGGAATATACAATCGTAGTTTCTGCGAGTGCTTCCACAGGTGCACCTCTTCAATACATTGCCCCATATGCTGGTGTTGCCATGGGTGAATACTTTATGTACCAAGGTAAACACGTATTATGCGTATATGATGACTTAACAAAACAAGCGGCTGCATATCGTGCTATGTCCCTATTATTGCGCCGTCCACCAGGGCGTGAAGCATATCCAGGCGACGTATTCTACTTACATAGTCGTCTATTAGAGCGGGCTGCGAAACTTTCATCTGAACTTGGTGGAGGTTCTATTACAGCGTTGCCAATCATTGAAACACAAGCAGGTGACGTATCTGCATACATTCCAACAAACGTAATTTCCATTACTGATGGTCAAATTTTCTTGGGAACAGATATGTTCTATTCTGGTATTCGTCCAGCTGTTGACGTAGGTCTGTCCGTATCCCGTGTAGGTGGTAGCGCACAAACTAAAGCGATGAAGCAAGTGGCGGGCCAATTGCGTTTGGACCTTGCTCAATATCGTGAGTTGGCTGCTTTCGCTCAGTTTGGTTCTGACCTTGATGCGGCTACACGCGCTCAACTTGATCGTGGTGAACGCTTAACTGAAATGTTAAAACAAGGTCAATATGAGCCTATGAGTGTAGCGGAAATGGTTATCAACCTTTACGCTGGTACTAAAGGGTACTTAGCAGATATTCAAGTGGCAGATGTATTGTCCTTTGAAGCTGAACTTTTACGTTATGTAAAAGCAAATTATCCTGAAATCATCACTAACATTGAAACGTCTAAGAAAATTGACGAAGAAACTGAAAATCTATTGAAGCAAGCAATCCCAGAATGTGTTGAAGCATTTGGCTCTACACATACATTAGTGTCTCGTAAGGAGGCGTAATGTATGGCTAGTGCACAAGATTTGCGAAAACGCATAAAAAGTGTTACCAATACGCAACAAATTACAAAAGCGATGAAGATGGTAGCTTCTGCTCGTCTTCGTAGGGCACAAACAAAAGCGGAAGCTACTCGTCCTTACGCAGAAAAGATAGGGCAAATCTTGCGTCATATGTCTAATAGTGATTTAGAAGGCTTTGAAAGTCCTCTTTTAGATGTGCGACCTGTAGAGCGCACTTGCTATATTGTAGTAGGTGCAGATAAAGGTCTTGCAGGGGCATTTTCGTCTAATGTATTGAAATTTGCCATGGAACAATTACATGGTAAATCTCCTGATACATACCGTGTTATCACGGCAGGCAGAAAGCCTAGAGACAGCATGAAATCTAGAGGTGTTCGCATCGATAAGTCTTATGCGGGCTTCTCGGATAAACCATCCTATGAACATGCGCGTACTATTATGCATGAAGCACTTTCACTATATGAACGTCATGAAGTAGACGAAGTCATCATGATCTATACACGTTTTGTAAATTCTATGACGCAAATTGCACAGGCTGAGCGCTTGTTGCCAATAGAGCAACCACAAGATGAGGTAAAAGGCGAAGAGTATGATTTCATGCCGTCCGCCGTATCCGTCTTGGAGGCGTTGCTGCCAAAATACTTAGAAATTACAGTTTATAATGGATTGTTGCAATCTGCAGCTAGTGAATTAGGTGCTCGTATGACGGCCATGACATCGGCTACAGATAATGCAGGGGAACTCATTGAGTCCTTAGGCCTTGAATACAACAAGTTGCGTCAATCTAGTATTACAAACGAAATTTCTGAAATCGTTGGTGGCGCTAATGCCTTGCAATAGATAAGGAGACATCTGTCGATGAGTAATAATATTGGTAAAGTTGTGCAGGTCATCGGCCCAGTTGTAGACGTGCGCTTTGATGCTGGTCATTTACCAGCTATCTACAACGCCATCCACATCTACCATGACCACAAGGCACACGATAGACAAAAAATCGTAGTAGAGGTTATGCAACACTTAGGCGACGATACAGTTCGTTGCGTTGCCATGAGTTCTACTGACGGTATGACACGTAATATGGAAGCAGAAGATACTGGTGCTCCAATTTCCGTTCCTGTAGGGGAAGGCGTATTGGGTCGTATCTTTAACGTACTTGGTGAAACTGTAGACCATGATCCAGCTCCAGTTGTGGCTGATGAAAAATGGCCTATTCACCGTCCAGCACCTAAATTTGATGACCTTTCTCCAGATACACAAATCTTGGAAACAGGTATTAAGGTCGTTGACCTTATCGCTCCATACGTAAAAGGTGGTAAAATCGGTCTTTTCGGTGGTGCCGGTGTAGGTAAAACCGTATTGATTATGGAATTGATTCACAATGTTGCTACAGAGCACGGCGGCTATTCCGTATTCTCCGGTGTAGGGGAACGTACTCGTGAAGGTAATGACTTGTGGAACGAAATGAAAGAGTCTGGCGTTATCAATAAAACAGCCCTCGTATATGGACAAATGAATGAGCCACCAGGGGCTCGTATGCGCGTAGGTCTTACTGGTCTTACAATGGCTGAATACTTCCGTGATGTGAAAAAACAAGACGTGCTCTTGTTCATCGATAACATCTTCCGCTTTATTCAAGCGGGGTCCGAAGTATCCGCCCTCTTAGGTCGTATGCCATCTGCCGTAGGTTACCAACCTACATTGGCTAATGACGTAGGGGCATTGCAAGAGCGTATTACATCTACAAAAGAAGGCTCTATTACCTCCGTACAAGCTGTATATGTACCTGCCGATGACTTGACTGACCCGGCTCCAGCAGCGACATTCGCTCACTTGGATGCGACAACAGTATTGTCTCGTTCCATTGCGGAACTTGGTATCTATCCAGCGGTGGATCCTCTGGACTCTACAAGCCGTATTTTGGACCCACATGTACTTGGTGAAGAGCACTACGCAGTAGCTCGTGGAGTACAAGAAGTATTGCAAAAATATCGCGATCTTCAAGATATTATCGCAATCCTCGGTATGGAAGAATTGTCTGACGAAGATAAACTCACTGTATCTCGCGCTCGTAAGATTCAACGTTTCTTGAGTCAACCATTCTTCGTAGCAGAAGTATTTACCGGTTCTCCTGGTAAATATGTGCCATTGTCCGAAACATTGAGAGGCTTCAGAGAGATCTTGGATGGTAAACATGATGAATTGCCAGAAGGTGCATTCTACATGGTTGGTACCATTGATGAAGCCATTCAAAAAGCAAAGGAAATGCAAGAGAAGGGGGAATAATCCATGGCGGAACCTATGACCCTACAGATAATTACACCTGATGCAATCGTATTCGAGGGCCAATCTACATTCTTTGTAGGTAAAGCTATCGATGGTGGTTTTGGTATTTTGCCAAATCATGCGCCTATGATTATTGCATTAGACTTGGCACCTTTACGCATTGAACAACCAGATGGAACATCTCGTGAATATGCTGTATTTGGTGGCTTCTGTGAAATTGAACATAATAAGGTGAGTATTGTAACCCCTGACTGTCAAGATCCAACATCCATTGATGTGGAACGTGCTCGTCGAGCTAAAGAGCGTGCAGAAGGTCGGTTATCAAATCCTACACCTGATATTGATGTAGAAAGAGCGGAAGCAGCATTGCAACGTGCTTTACTGCGCTTGCATGTTACAAAAATGTTATAAGAAAAAGGCTAGCCATCTGGCTAGCCTTTTTATCTTTCTAATTTTGATTATAAAACGCTCACACCTTTTAAGGAGTATGCAGTATTCTTAGGTTGTTCTACTTGAAAATCTAATACAACAGGTGCCTCAGAATTGATACCAGGTGCTTGGTAGCGGTCACGATCTGTTGGAATTCGTTTGTATGGTAATTTATCAAGTAATATAGTCATAACTTTGTTCCAAACTGATTTATGTGTTGGCATAGTTAAAGAGTCATCAGTTTGGTTGAAGCCCGTACGAACAGTATGGATTACCTTATCGTTTACATCATAATAGTATAAAAGGGCATTAACCTTTGCAGCGATATAAATTTCATGATTATCCTTATTGTATGGATCTGGGCTGTTAATAGTATTAACTTGTACATATACGTCTTGTAATGGTACAGGCATAATAACGATTTCAGAATTTTGGGCCTCTGCAATTTGAGCAAGATCAGCGGCTTTAATTTCTGCAGTTGGTGTGTTAGTACTTACAATGGTTGTATCATAGTAAGGATATTTAAGTGTATTTGATAAGCGATCTGTCATGTAGTGACCAAATTGAGCTGTGTTTTCATTGCGCAAATTTGCTGGTACAACAATAGTTACTTTGCGGCTTGGAAAGTTTTCCAAGTGACCATCATGACTTGTACTAGTAGCATTAATAGTTGCTTTTTCTGAAACTCCAGAAATTGGTGTAGATGTTGGTGTGGCAGCTACTTTTATGACAGGCTCCATATTTGTTTTAGGGGTCAATGTAGAAGCCTCATTACTTGTGTTACTTTGTATAGTGCTAAGAACCACAGGTTGCGTTGTATTTGGTGTTAGCTGACTCAAATCGATCATAGCGGCACTGGCTGTTGTAAATGCAGTTGTGAGTAGTACAGCAAGTACTGTAAGTAGTGGACGTTTATAGAGTCCGAAGTTATGTAACATAATTCCTCCTCTTAATAAAACTCTTTTAAAATTACAAATTATACAATTTATATTATTATATCATATATATAAAAAAAAGGAGCAAGCTTAACAGCTTGCTCCTTTAGTTTGGTGGACGATGACAGGATCGAACTGCCGACATCCTGCTTGTAAGGCAGGCGCTCTCCCAGCTGAGCTAATCGTCCATATGTGGTGACCCGTCCGGGAATCGAACCCGGGATACCGCCGTGAAAGGGCGGTGTCTTAACCGCTTGACCAACGGGCCAGAATGGCTCCTCGAGTAGGACTCGAACCTACGACCGATCGGTTAACAGCCGATTGCTCTACCGACTGAGCTATCGAGGAATGGTACGATTGTTATTATATGTTAGATTAATTATAAAAGCAAGCATTTTTTTTAGAACACTATAAAATAGATACTATCAATTATGACTAAAAGACATAACTTTATAAATAAAATTGGTTATCAATAATTTTGATGAGAGAGTCATTAAAATTAATAAAATCTATAGAGCTTAATAATTATAGATATTTACTGTGTTCTAAGGTGATTGTATGACTCCAAATGCATGGGAGTTAGCAATATAAGTATATTGAAGATAATCGGTATACATATGCATTATAGAAAAGTTTAAAAGATTTAGTTGAAAAGTAGTATCAGTTAAGAAAGAAGTGTATTTATCTTATTAGATATAGCCTATGTTTGTGGTTCATTTTAAACCAAATCTATATATAATAAAGTAGGTAAAAATATAAGATATAAAAATCTTATTGATATATGATAGACTATGACTTTTATCACAATGCAGGGCTATTTTAGTGACTAGAGAATAAGGTCTATATAGCCTATTGAAAAACCGAAATATATACAAAAATATTCATGAAAACAATTCTCAAAAACCGAAAAAGCATTGAGAAAACTGTATAGGTAAGGCGTTGAATCCCCCTATATTGTGTGCTACGATTTATGTATAGAGTTAATCTCATCGGTTTGAGATAGATATTCTTTCATATGTTTGAGAATTTTATTTTATCTCATCGGTATTAGAATTAATATTCAACTATTTTCCTGAGGAGGGATTATCTTGCGCGAGATTCAAGTATCTGAAATCACAAAAACAGTCCGTCAAATGTGTATGGACGCAGCTTACCACTTGCCAAAAGACATCTATGAAGGTTTGAAAAAAGGCCGTGAAACAGAAGAGTCTTCAGTAGGTCGTATCGTTCTTGATCAAATTATTAAAAATGCAGAAATTGCCGATGCTGAAGATCGTCCATACTGCCAAGATACTGGTATGACTATGGTATTCTTAAAAGTTGGTCAAGATGTTCATTTCGTTGGTGGTGATCTTACAGAAGCTATCAATGCTGGTGTTGCAGCTGGTTATGTTGAAGGTTATCTTCGTAAATCCGTTGTAGCTGAACCATTGTTCAATCGTAAAAATACACAAAATAACACACCTGCAATCATCTATACTGAAATCGTTCCTGGCGATAAAGTAGATATTCAAGTAGAATTAAAAGGTTTCGGTTCTGAAAATAAATCCGATGTAGCTATGCTCGTACCTGCTGATGGTGTGGAAGGCGTTAAAAATGCAGTCCTTGAAATCGTAAAACATGCAGGTCCTAACCCATGCCCTCCAATTGTACTCGGCATTGGTATTGGCGGTACTATGGACCAAGCAGCAGTTATGTCCAAAAAAGCGTTGCTTCGTGACATTAGCGTACCTCATAAAGATGCAGACTATGCAAAATTAGAAGAAGAAATCATGGAAATGGTTAACAAAACTGGTATTGGACCACAATTGGGTGGCACTACAACTTGTATCGGTGTAAACATCGAATGGGGTGCAACTCACATCGCAGGTCTTCCTGTTGCAGTTACTATCATGTGCCATGCTGCTCGTCATGCTCACGTAGTACTTTAATCGATAGGAGGTAAAAACAATGGCTGAATCAATTCGCATTAATACTGAAGAATATAATGAAGAGTTTTCCCGCAAATTAAAAGTTGGTGATAGCGTTCTTATCACTGGTAAAATTTACTCCGCTCGTGACGCTGCTCATAAAGTTATGACTGAAGCTTTAGCGCGTGGTGAAAAATTACCAATCGACTGGACAAATAAATTCGTTTATTATCTTGGACCAACACCTGCAAAACCTGGTGATCCAATTGGTTCCGCTGGTCCTACAACTTCCGGTCGTATGGATGCTTACACACCAACAATGCTTGACCAAGGTATCAAAGGCATGATTGGTAAAGGTTCCCGTAAACCAGAAGTAGTTGAATCCATGAAGAAAAATGGTTGCACATACTTCGCAGCAGTTGGTGGCGCAGCAGCATTGATTGCAAAATCCATCAAAAAATATGAAGTACTTGCTTATGGTGAACTTGGACCAGAAGCTTTGGCTGAATTGACTGTTGAAGATTTCCCTTGCATCGTGGTTGGCGATACTGAAGGTAATAACTTCTACGAATTAGGCCAAAAACCTTACAGAAAAATCTAATATCACCATTGAGTGATTGAAAGAGGCTTGCTAAAGCAAGCCTCTTTTTGTTGTTAAGCCATAATCATAAGATGTTCATCCGTTACGTGTAGAGTTTAGTCTACCGATTCTGTCGGTTTTATGATAATATACATATAGATTTTATACATTCAATTTGAGTGAGGCGATAACATGACTTCTGTAGAAACTATTCGTCAGTCAACTCGCAACGCGATGGCTGAATTACTTGATTTAGCAAAGGTTCGCGAAGGTCAATTATTCGTTGTTGGCTGTTCCACTAGCGAAATTGTAGGTAAAAAAATCGGCACTGACTCTCACCTTGATGTGGCTCAGGTCGTATTTGATGAAATATACAATGCTGTTAAGGCTAAAGGACTTAACTTGGCTATTCAATGTTGTGAACATATTAATCGTGCACTTGTTATGGAACGTAGTGCGATGACATGGGAGGAGGAAGTTAATGTTGTTCCTCAACGTCATGCGGGTGGTGCCCTGGCTGTGATGGCGTACGAATATTTTGATGATCCTGTGATGGTTGAATTTATTCAAGCTGATGTAGGCATCGATATTGGAGATACTTTCATTGGTATGCACATGAAACACGTTGCAGTGCCTGTACGTCTTTGTGTGAAAGAAATTGGGAAAGCACATGTGACCGCTTGTCGTGTTCGTCCGAAGAGCATTGGCGGTGAGCGTGCTGTATATAATGAAGCATTGATGTAGGGGGATAGTATGTCAAACCTAATACCGTATTTTGTATTAGCCGTCGTGGCATTGGGATTCTTTGCTGTTTGCTATGCTGTATTTAGCGGTGGTGATGGTGAAAGTAAGGCAAAAGAAAAATCCTATAAAAACATAAGTAATAAAAATAATCCTAAAGCGCATAATGATGTTATATTTGCAACGGAGTCGCAAGAGGGCAATGTAACAATCACACATACGAGTGGAACTAATGTATATACTGCATCAATTCCGGATACAGTTGAAACGGTGGTCGGTGAAGAGCGAGAACCGGCTGAACCTCTGGTTGATCCTATAGATACCTCTTATAATAAAAGAAGTACTCTAAAGTCTAATTCAAGTCATGTTTCAGAGGGAGAATATGCGTTAGCATTAGGTTCGGATAATGGAACACCAATAGGTTCGGATAATGGCACACCAATAGGGGATGAAACCATTGTGATGACAGCTGTATCAGATCTTAAGCAAGCTAATCAAGCCAATCAAGGTGTTACTCCGTTGGTGGATAAAACTATTGTCCTCGATGTTGTTACAGATGAACTTCTCAATAGCGCAAACTCTGTTGAAGATACAATTGCTATGGGTGAATCTGTGGAAGCCTTTGAAGCTGATGAAGCGGATAGCATAGATGCTACACAAATGATAGGTGGTGCAAACGAAATACAAACCGCGGAAGGTCCATCGGTATTAGATGAAACGCGTTTGTTTGATGCTTCTGAAATTGAAGCACAATTGGCGGCAACAAGTTTAGCTGAAGAGGAGGAACCGCATGGTCAATGGGCAAAAACGGCACATGAGGATAAATGCGTTGAGTTGGCTATAGCACCATTTGTTCATTCCTTTGGGGTGTTACATGGTGATACGCAACACTATGTAGAATCTATTACAAGAGATGCTTTAGCGGCTCTCAATATTACAAAAATTGTTGAAGTGAATGCATTACTAGAGAATATTGTTATTCAAGAAGCGTTGATGAGTATGCAAAAGGCATATGCCGCTACAAATACAGAGTGGATGAAGTCCGCTGCGTTAGGTGCTTTTCTAGATGTGGTTCAATCTCCTAAATCTAGTACGCCATACCTCGTAGCTTTTGATGCATTACGTGTATTACCTCATTTAACATTAGGTCACTTCCAAGTTATGGCCTTAACATTATTGTTACAATATTCTAGAAATTCTAATAACTATGGATTGATTCACTTCCAACATTATGTGGAAAAATATATTGAGCCATTCATCTCTGATTTACCTCGAAATGATTCCTTCTATCGCCAGCTGGACTACTTACGCTGTACACAAGAAGAACAAGAGCCTATCACTTTATGCCAAGTGTTGTCGAATTCATATCCGTTTGTATTCAACTATCGTGGTTTCTCTAAGGAAGAACTCTTCCGTGCTACAGATGGTCATGGTGTGGATCCACGTTATGTGGTGCGTAGCTTGAACTCCAATCTTTATAAATTAGCCTTGGTAGATGAGTCTTTAGCACCACAATTCTTTAGACAAACACGAATTTCTAATGCTATGGTTCAACGTGATCTTTTAGCTCTGATGAAGAGCAAACCTACTGCTTTCAGGGGACAAGAGGCGCGTGATATCATGGATGATATTTCACCGGTTCTATTGGACTTAGCTGATGTCTTTGATAGCACGCCAATGTCTAAAATTAGCTTAACATTGTTAGGCCTTTACTTAGGTCGTGCTCATGTGAAAGCAACCATTGGTGAAGAATTTGATTTGTCTCATTGGTTCTAATTTACAATTTTAAGCACTATATAGTTTGAAAAATTATATTATATAGTTATTATATACTTAAAACCGTTATATATTTTATGAGTCGTGTAATAAAAAAGTCTCTCAAGATAATCTTGAGAGACTTTTTAGTTTGTTAAATTTAATAGACATTAAGTATTAAAAGGTGTTAAAGCCGAATTCTTCAATGTCTTCAATATTTTTAATTGTTACGGTGCGCCCTGTAATATCAATGAGACCTTCATCGCGAAGGCGTCCTAATTCACGGCTAAGGGCTGTGCGAGATACATTGAGAACCTCAGCCATTTGCTCGCGGTTGTGGGGTAATTGAATTGTGTTAGAATGCTGACGTTTATAAATATCTGTTAAGTACGCAAAAATCTTTTCGCGCATCCCTTTTAATGTGAGGTAGTGGACTTTTCTGGTTAATAGAATTGCTTTTTCAGATAAATCCTCTAATAGATTAGATAGGATTTTAGTTTGGCATTGATGACAATCCGGTAATGTTTTAATAAAGGTTTCAAGGGGAATAAACATAATTTTAGTTGCTTTTGTTGCTTTAATGGTAGCAGGCCATAAAGGCTGTTTGCTAAATAGTAGTGCTTCTCCAAAAATATCTGATTGCTCTAAGTTTGCCATAATAACCCGTTGCCCCATTACATTTTCACGAGTCAGTAAAGCGCTGCCTTCAAGAATGACACCAATACCCTCCATAGGATCTCCAGCGAGGGCTATAAAATCATTTTTTTGGTAACTGTGGATGATAACTTTGGCATTATTTAAATAGCTACGCAGCTCTGGCTCTCCTAATGTATTGAATAAAGGACATTTCACGAGGGTGGGCATATATTGATTAATGATATCGTTTGAAAGTATTTGTTTCATAAGCACCTCCGGTGTGATAAAGTCTATAGCAATTAAAAATGATTATTGTATAATAAAAGTATAAGACTAAATGGTCTACCTGTTCCATAAGGGAAGTCAGGAAAATTTTTGAAAAAGTTTTTATTTGTTGCTCAAGCTACAGAAATTGTATCATCTTTACGTTATACTTTCAAATGTAATCAATCAGACAACTGATAAAACATCAGTGTAATGTATAGGTTTTATATTATCTAGCTTGACTGCGAGGAAGTCTCGCAAAGGAGGATTTTTAAATGAGTATGTTCTGTTATCAATGCGAACAATCTGCAGCACCAGGTGGCTGTACTGTACAAGGTGTATGTGGTAAAACTGCACCAGTTGCTAACTTACAAGACGAATTAACTGCTGCCTTAGTTGGCTTGGCTCGCGCTTTAGACGTAAAGGGTCATACTAAAGAAGGTATCGATTATATTATGCGCGGTTTGTTCATGTGTGTAACAAACGTAAACTTCTCTGAAGACCGCGTTCAAGAATTCATTGACGAAGTAAATGCTTACCATGCAAAAGTGGATAGCGCTCAACAAAATTTCGATTGGGAACAATTGTGGAAAGGTGAAGAAGACATCGTATCCCTTCGTTCCACATTATTGTTAGGTATGCGTGGTATGGCTGCATATGCATGGCATGCTGCTCGCCTTGGCTTCCACGATGCTGATGTTGACGCTTGGTTCGTTAAAGGCATGGTAGAATTCGCTAAAGATCACAGTGCTGAAGAATGGCTTGATCTTTTGATGGAATTTGGTCAAATTAACTTGAAATGTATGGCTGTTCTTGATAAAGCTAATACTGAAACATATGGTACACCTGTACCAACTACAGTTCCTTTGACTGTAGAACCAGGTCCTTTCATCGTTGTAACTGGTCATGACCTTCATGACTTGAAACAATTATTGGAACAAACTGATGGTAAAGGTGTAAATATCTATACTCATGGTGAAATGTTGCCTTGCCACGCTTATCCTGAATTGAAGAAACATCCTCAATTGAAAGGTAACTTCGGTACAGCATGGCAAAACCAACAAAAAGAATTTGTTGATGTTCCTGGTGCATTCTTGTTCACTACAAACTGCATTATGCCACCAAAAGAAAACTACAAAGCTAATATCTTCACTACAGATATGGTAGGTTTCGATGGTTGTGCACATATCGAAGAAAAAGAAGATGGTACTAAAGACTTCTCCGCAGTTATCAACCGTGCTATCGAATTGGGCGGCTACAAAGAAGCTCAAGAATTCACTGGTATCAACGGTGGTCATGAAGTAACTACTGGTTTCGGTCATGGCACAGTATTGGGTATTGCTGATAAAGTAATTGACGCTGTAAAAGCTGGCGCTATTAAACACTTCTTCTTGGTAGGTGGTTGTGACGGTGCTAAAGTAGGCCGTAACTACTACACTGAATTCGTTAAACAAACTCCAAATGATACTGTAGTATTGACATTGGCTTGTGGTAAATTCCGTTTCAACGACATGAACATCGGCGAAATCGGTGGTATCCCTCGTATCCTTGATATGGGTCAGTGTAACGATGCTTACTCCGCTATTCAAGTAGCAGTAGCTTTGGCTGGTGCATTTGAATGTGATGTAAACGACTTGCCATTGACATTGGTATTGTCTTGGTACGAACAAAAAGCGGTATGTATCTTGTTAACATTGTTGGCATTGGGTATCCGTAACATTTACATCGGACCTTCCTTGCCTAAATTCTTCTCCAGCAATGTATTGAACATTTTGGTAGAAAAATTCCAATTACATCCAATTACAACTCCAGAAGCTGACATGAAAGCTATCTTGGGCTAATAGGATCTATTAATCTGTTAACTACAGTCCTACGTCCCCTCTCTTTTATGATTTAGGACTGTTGTTATAAATAACGCACCTAGGGTTATCCTTAGGTGCGTTTTTTTACTATTATTGTGAAAGCTATCTATCGAGTGTTTGTATATTGATGGGGCCCAGTTTTGTATCCACAACTTAGTTAAAAAGGAAAGACTATACTTCTTTGCTCCTCGTGACCTGATGTCGCTGCATAAGTATAGTCTTTCCTTTTTATAACTGTAGATATGGATGCGTCCCATCAATATACAAAGTTTTAGAACAGCTTTCACAAGAATAGTAGTCCTCTGTAGACAAACAAATATGCCTCTAATGTGCATATAGACAAGGCTCGATATTGGTTGCTATACTATAGGTGAAATAGGATTTTTTCACATGGTTTATGTGTATATAGAGGTATGTATGAACAGTATTTTTGATATTATAGGGCCTATTATGATTGGTCCGTCTAGTTCGCATACAGCGGGTGCTGCGCGATTAGGCAAGATGGCGCGGTGTATTTTTCGTGCTACTCCTAAAAAGGTAGATTTAACATTATATGGATCTTTTGCAAAAACTTATAAAGGGCATGGTACGGATCGTGCTTTGATTGGCGGCTTATTAGGTTATAAAGAGGATGATGCGAACATCCGAGTTGCCCATGAATTAGCGAAAAAAGAGGGGATGGAGTTTTCTTTTATTGAGTCTCCTCTTGATGTAGGGCATCCGAATGTGGTGCGTTTTGATATGTATGATGAACATAATCGTCATATGACTGTTATTGGTCGCTCTCTCGGCGGTGGTCAGATTATGATTACCGAAGTAGATGGAAATGATATGTCCATTACAGGAGATGAGTTTACGCTCGTTGTGTTCCATGAGGATAGACCTGGTGCGATTTCTCTTGTGAGCCAAGCATTGAGTGAGTCTGATATTAACATCGCTACGATGCACGTATTCCGTAAGGGCAAGCATAAGGATGCAGTCATGGTTATTACTACAGATACAGTGGTAAATCCTATTACAGTTCAGTTTATGCGCGAGTTTCCAGGCATCCAGGATGTGATGACCTTTGAAGCATTATAGGAGGGCGAATGATGAGTTATGCATATGATACAATTGCAGATATTATTCGCCTAGGTGAGGAAAACAATATTTCTTTTGGCGATGTAGTATTGCGTTATGAATTAGAGAATTACGACCGCAGTGAAGACGCGGTTGTTCGTGAAATAGAGAATCGCTTAGATATTTTTGAAAGCTCCATTCAAGATGGCATAGCTTATGCGGAGAAAACGGCTTCTGGTATGTCCGGTGGTCAAGCGGCACAGCTTAATGGGCAAACACCTCGTTTTATGAGTGATATTGCGTATAAGGCAATGACGTATGCTATTGCTGTAAATGAGGCAAATGCAAAGATGTTCCGCATTGTTGCTTGTCCTACGGCGGGTTCTTGTGGTGTTATGCCTGGTGCTGTGAAAGCCGTAGCGGACCACTACCAATTAGATAGAGCTACAGTGGTAAAAGGCTTCTTAGCTGCGTCTGGTATTGGTAATGTAGTAGCAAATCGCGCTTGTGTTGCTGGTGCTGTTGGCGGTTGCCAAGCGGAAATCGGTACAGCGGCGTGTATGGCGGCAGGAGCCATTGTTGAAATGATGGGTGGATCACCACGTCAAGTAGGTCATGCTATTGCATTGTGCATGAAAAATCTATTGGGACTTGCTTGTGATCCGGTAGCAGGGCTCGTAGAGGTGCCATGTGTTAAGCGTAATGGCTTTTATGCAGTCCATGCTATTACTGCATCTGAAATGGCGTTAATGAATATTGAAAGCCAAATTCCACCAGATGAAGTCATTGAAGCGATGAATAATATAGGTCGCGCTATGCCGGCAGCATTGCGTGAAACAAGTGATGGCGGCCTTGCGGTGACACCGACAGGTACAGCTATTGCAGAACGAGTGCAATCCTTATAAGGATTGCACTTTTTTCATGCTTTCATTTGTAGTAAAATAAAGATTAGACTAGTTCAGAAAGGAGCGTGTATGATGGAACAAGCAAATCGAATATTGACCATATTAGAAGAAGCCGGCCATGAAGCTTATATCATAGGCGGCGCTGTGCGCGATATGTTGATGCATCAAAAGCCACATGACTTCGATATTGTGACGTCTGCACGTCCCGATACAGTGATTGAGGTTCTTCGCGGTCATGATATTCAAACGACAGACCTCGTAGGAAAATCTTTTGGTGTAGTGGTAGCTACATTAGAGGGCAAGCAATACGAAATCGCTACATATAGAACAGAACGATATGGTGCAGATAGCCATCGTCCCGAAGAAATTACTTATGCCGATACCTTAGAAGAAGATGTGTTGCGTCGTGATTTTACTGTCAACGGCATAGCTATGAACCGTTATGGTGAAGTTATAGACCTTGTAGGTGGACGACGTGATATCAAACATAAAACGTTACGAACCATTGGTAATGCGCAGAAACGTTTTGAAGAAGATGCATTACGATTATTTAGAGCATGCCGTTTTGTGGCGAAGTTGGATTTTTTGCCGAGTAAAGACCTATTAGAGGCTATGCCCAAGGCTTTTCACCGCGTACCTGGATTGTCATTAGAACGTGTACGAAATGAGATTAATCGTCTCATGTTAGAGCCTGCAGTGGCTAAGGGCCTTGATGTTCTTGTTCAATCCCGCTTGGCAGAATGCTCTTGTCGTGTTGTAGAAAATGGTGCGGCTCGGGAGATTCCCATCTTGCCTGAACTATATCATCTCGTGAATTTGCCCCAAGAAAAGGACTTTCACGAATTCGATGGTTGGTACCATACACTAGCCGTTGTGTCCCATACGGAGCCGGATTTGGTGCTGCGTTGGGGTGCCTTATTACATGATGTGGCAAAGGGAATGCCAGCGGTACGTGCTGTTATCAATGGACGCCTTACGGATCGTGGCCATGATACACTAGGCGCGGAAATGGCAGAAACGTTATTAACCCGACTAGGATATCCGAAGGCCTTTGTAAAACGCGTGGCGTGGATTGTGAAAAATCACATGCGCTTTCACTATTTTGTACAAAATGGCGATGCAAACGAGAAAAAATGGCTTCGCAAGGAAGCCCGTAGTGGTGAATTCCGAGATAGCCAAATTATGCGCACTGCATGGGAGCAATTAGCTAAGGTTTGTGCTGCCGATGTATTAGGTTGTGGGAAACCTTACTCGTCTACAGACGGAACATTAGCCTTTGGAGAATGTATGGCAGATCTTAGTTTAGAGATGCCTGTACATACCAAGGACTTAAATTATGACGAACGAGTGATTAAGCTCGCTGGGAAACAAGTAGGGGAAGGATTGCAGTATTTATTAGGTCAGGTACAAAATGGGGTTATTCCTAATAAACCAGATGCGCTATATGACGCATTAGACCATAAGTTACGCCGTCCAGTGGAGAAATGATGAAGTTATTAAATAAAGCGTTATTACGCATGAGTGATTGGAGTCGCACTACATGGTGCCTTGCCATACTCATGACCGTTGCTTTCGTCCTTATCGGTCGTTTAGCACAGTTACAGGTCTTTGATACCTTTGACCTAGAGAAGAAAAACTTATTACAAGTTCAAGTAGATAGAAAATTACAATCGCCGCGGGGTACAATCTATGACCGTAATGGCAAGCCATTGGCGATGAGTGTAGTTACAAAATCTTTATATGCGGATCCGAAGATGATTAAACAGTCTCCTCAAGAGATTGCGGAGCTCATCTCACCGTATGTAACGATGTCAAAAGAGAATATTGTAAAAGCTTTGCAAGAGGATACCGCCTTTGTCTGGTTGAATCGTATGATGGATGCAGACAAATCAAAAGCGGTACAACAAGTTATTAAGGATAATAATATTGCAGGCCTCAATTTCGTTGAAGAATCTAAGCGCTATTATCCAAATGGTGTCTTAGCGGCACAAGTATTAGGCTTTGTCGGCACTGATGATAAAGGTCTTGATGGTCTAGAAATGGTTCTTGATGACGAATTAAAGGGGGGCGTACAACAAGAAATTGTAGCTACTGATAATAAAGGGAATGCCATCTTTGGTTCCGTATTATCTAAATTTTTACCAGATAAGGGTAAAAGCGTAACCTTAACCATCGATGCAACAATTCAATTTATTGCAGAACGCGCTCTTGATAAGGCGATGGTTGATACAGGAGCTAAGCATGCCAGCGTTATCGTTATGGATCCAAAGAACGGTGAAATATTAGCGATGGCCAATCGTCCAAGTTATGATCCTAATAACTACAACCAAAGTGGTGAAGAGGCTTTCAAAAATATTGCGGTTACCAATTTATATGAACCAGGCTCTACATTCAAACCTATCATTGCATCTGCAGCTCTTGCAGCAGGCAAATGGAAGTTAGACACTGTGTATAACGATAAAGGGGCCTTCGCTGCCAATGGACATATCATTAGAAACTGGAATGGTGAGGGATATGGTCCTGTTCGTTTGCTAGATATTTTGAAGTACTCTATTAATACTGGTATGGCTGAAATTGGTACATTAACAGGTGCAGATATTCTCTCGAAATATATACGTGATTATGGCTTTGGCTCTGAAACAGGTATTGAATTGCCTGGTGAAGGAGCAGGTATTTTGTATAATCCAGAGGATATGAGTAAGCTAGACGTTGCGACTATGTCCATCGGTCAAGGTATTGCGGTTACACCATTACAAATGGTTCGCGCCTTTGGTGCACTTTCTAATGGTGGGGCTATGATGAAACCACATATCATCAAGTCTTATAGTAACTCTCAAGGCGATGTTACAAGTACGACTGAAACATCTGTTGTGGGACAACCAGTTCCGGCGGAAACCGCTAAAACCATTGTAGATATTCTAGAAAAAGAAGTATCCGAAGGTGGCGGTACAAAAGCGATGGTAGAAGGTTATCACTTCGGCGGTAAAACTGGTACGGCGCAAAAACTAGATACCAAACATGGCGGTTATCTCGACGGACAATACATTGCGTCCTTTATTGGCTTTGGCCCTGTAGAGGATCCAAAATTTGTAGTTCTTGTCGTTATTGATGACCCACAAAAGGGTTCTTATTATGGTAGTCAAATTGTAGCCCCTGTATTTAAGGACATCGTATCTCAACTTGTACGGTATTACCAAATGAGTCCGTATGTTAAAGAAAGTACACCAGTAGCTGTTAAAGCTGCTAATACATTACCTGAACCAAAACCGGGAAGTGATGGTTCTGTTACATTGCCTAACTTTACTGGTTTTACCTATGGTGAAGTGCGTGATTGGTTACATAAGGCGGGACTTGCCTTTAAACCGGATGGAACTGGTACGGCTACATCTCAAGATGAAAGTAGCGGTACAACTGTTCAGGCTGGTACAGCAATTACTGTTCATTTCCGTAGATAAAACGAATTCGGTCATAATTAGAAATTATAGACAGTTCGTTATATAATAGAATAAGAGACTTAGGTGCCTCTCCGGAGGCACCTTATTTTATAGATAGTTTGAATGAATGGAGATACTTATGATCGAATTACGCGGTAAAGCAGTAGCAGACGCTCACAAGGCGATTTTACAAGAAAAAGTTGCAGCAGTTGGCGACTCTGTAATTACTATGGCAGTATTACTCGTTGGTGAAGACCACGGTGCTCATATGTACGCTACATTTATGGAAAAGACAGCCAAGAACTTTGGCTATGGCTTTGTGTTAAAACAATTACCTGAAACGGCTACACAGGATGAAGTAGTTACAGCATTGCAAGAATTAAATAATGATGCGGCTGTTCATGGGATTTTACCGTTAATGCCGATGCCTAAACACATTGATACAGAGGCTCTTATCGATATGCTAGATCCTAAAAAAGATATCGATGGTCTAACTACGTATAATATTGGTCTTGTAACTGCCGGTAAAGGTGGCTTTGCCCCTTGTACTGCCAAGGCGTGCATGGCGATTTTAAACCACTATGATATTCCTGTAGAGGGTAAACATGTGGTAGTAATCGGTCGTAGCCAAGTGATTGGTAAGCCGGTAGCTCTTATGACACTTGGTGCACATGGTACGGTTACAATGTGCCATTCCAGAACCCCTGATTTGGCAGAACAAGTAAAACGTGGCGATATCGTTATTGCTGCAGCGGGTCGTGCTCATATGATTACAGCAGATATGATTAAGCCAGGTGCTGTTGTTATCGATGTAGGCATTAATGAACTAGAAGGTAAGACGGTAGGCGATGTTGATTATGAAGCGGTAAAAGATATTGCGTCTGCAATTACTCCAGTGCCAGGAGGTGTTGGATCCGTAACAACGACAATGATGTTAGAAGCGGTATACGAGGCATACCATGCATGAGATGTCTATAGCAGAAGGTATTCTTGATGTAGCGCTCGATACCTTACGTCAACACGATGCGACAGTCATTCATTCTATTCAACTAGACTTAGGGTTAATGAGTGGGGTAGAACCTGATTCATTGTTATTTTGTTGGGAAGCCATTACAAAGGGAACCCCTGCGGAAGGCTCACGCATAGAAATCAATACTATTCCTATTGAAGGAAAGTGTTTAGATTGTGATAAAATATTTTCTGTAAAAAATTATACGTTTATTTGTCCTTATTGTGACAGCCATTTCGTACAAACTATAGGCGGTCGTGAGTTACAAGTGACCTCTATGGATATCGATTGATAGAAAGGTTAGGGCATGCAAGTTCAAGTTAAAACTAATGTACTGGCAAAAAACGATGCTATTGCAGAGGCTTTACAACAGTTGTTTAAGGAAAAGAATATATTTGTATTTAATCTGTTAGGTTCACCTGGGGCAGGTAAGACTTCCCTTTTGGAGGCAACCCTACAAGATTTAAAAAAGGAGTATCGCTTAGCCGTTATTGAAGGCGATTTATTTACGGCAAAGGATGCCAAGCGCATTCATGAGTTGGGTGTGCCTGTTATCCAGATTAATACGGTTGGTGGGTGCCATCTCGATGCACAGATGATTCAAGATGCCTTAGGTGATCTGAATCTTGATGACCTCGATATGATTATTATCGAAAATGTAGGCAATTTAGTGTGCCCTGCGGAATTTGAGATTGGTGAAAGCATGAAAGTAACGGTTTTATCTGTTACCGAAGGTGAAGATAAGCCCCTTAAGTATCCGTTAATCTTTAAAGAGTCTAAGGCCATCCTTATTAACAAGATTGATTTATTGCCCTATGTGCCTTTCAAAAAGGAGCAGGCAATACAAGATATCCGTAATTTAAATCCAAATGGAGAAATTTTTGAAGTAAGTTGCACCGCCCACAACGGTCTTGAACCATGGTTGAATTGGTTGCGTGCACAGTTGGAGAATAATCGATGAACTATTCTATGAAGAGCCGTATTGTAGCGGCCCTCCTTGTGGGTTTGTGTGCTACTACAATCAGTTATGCAGCAGAGCCTGCCATTTCCACTTTTAATCCAGTTGCAGTAGAAACTACTGATGACACTAACGTTGTAGCTCAAGATTCCGCTAATGCGAGCAATGATGGTAGTGTAGATGGAACTGGTGAGGTTGATAGCTTGTCTTACCTTGATAATGCACCAGTTAGAGTTGTTAAGCTAGATCCAAAAACGAAACAGGAAGGTTCTAAAACCGGATGGCTCGCAGAGCAAATGGCTGTAACTGAATTTGGTGATTCTATACAATTCTGGCAAGCGGCTAGTGAGAACGAAGGTTCTTTGCCGAGTATCACTCAAAATAATTTAGCTGATATTGGTAAGTCTTATACGGCAAACAGTTTACCGCCTTTAGGTTCTCAGGATGACTATGCTATCGGCACATACCGATTGGGAGATCAGTTTGAAGTTCCAAAAGATGTAGAAAAAACTGAGGTACGTGATAACTTTACTACGTATTACATGAAAGATGTAGCAGTAACTGTATATACTGGACCTGCTCAAGAATTGTTGGTTAACAATCAATTACGTGGGCAAGGGGCGACTTACTTCTTTGAACCAAATACTATTACAAATATTCATAGTACGAAAAAAGGCTCTAATACAGTACGCGACATTGGTCCTGGTAGCACACGGATGGAATTGATATTTGCCTATGGCAGTCCTAATGCGATGTGGCGTGATAAGAAAAATGAGACATATATTTTCCTTTATGAGGGGCATTCCGAAAATTCATTGCCTCAAAAAAAGGAGTTTAAGAGTCCCGTAGAGAATACAAATAGTGATAGCCAACAACAATCTATGCTTGGTCAGCAAAAAGAATATATTGCTTTCACCATTAAACAAAGTAATATAGAGGCTGTAGATATTATTAGTGGACAAGTATGGCCTAGATTTGGATTGCCGAAAGCTGAAGTGTATGATTTTGAAGCTGGTACACTTACGGCTGATGATTTTGTATTGCGTGGGTTCAAGTTGAATGACCATTTTGTTAATGATCCTAATAATGATTGGAAACATCAAGGCATATTGTTTGGTTCCACTTTTATTGGCTATAATGAATACGGTGTGAGTGTAGATAAAAAAGATCTTATCAATCGCGTATTATTAAATGTGTATACGCCTACACGTCGTGGAATCGCAATGGGTGATACCAAATATTTATTGCTCTTTGTGTATGGTATGCCAACTCGTATTGTTGAATCTACAACAAAGGCGGGGACGTCTACCGTATATGAATATAAAAATCCAGCGGCAAGCAACTCTTATTTACAGTTTGCCCTAGATGATAAAAACCAATATATCAAATCCGTTATGTTATCTGACCGTCCTGTAAAATAGGATAGGTCACAGCGAGGAGGCAAAGGGTATGGTTACTGTAC
This sequence comes from Veillonella parvula, assembly GCF_002005185.1. Taxonomy (GTDB): domain Bacteria; phylum Bacillota; class Negativicutes; order Veillonellales; family Veillonellaceae; genus Veillonella; species Veillonella parvula_M. The sequence goes on along the minus strand of NZ_CP019721.1, from coordinate 150,369 downwards.
AAGATGTAAAAGAACGTTGGGAAAAGATTCAAGGTGATGATGAACGTATATTGTTTATCGTTGGTGGTCCAGGTTCTGGTAAAAGTTTGCTAATTCGTGAACTGTCTGAGCAGAAGGGCTGGAAATACTTGGAAGCTAAGCAACTCATCGAGGAAGAGTTTTTGCTCGTGCCTCGTGATGAACGGCCTCAATTAGCGGAAGAAGTTATTTGCCGTGCTCTTAGCCGTAGCGATACGGAAGTAGTTTTGCTAGATGGTATTAATGTATTCTTTGCACCTATCTTAAATCTAAAACCATTTGAGTTGTTAAAAACTATTAGTAAGAAGTATCCTATTGTCGTTGGCTGGCGTGGACATATTGAAGGGGACCAGTTGTACTTAGAACATAACAATAATCCTAAACATGCTGTAGTTAGTATTGCACATCCAGATCATGTTATTGCAATCGATTAAATGTATGTTTGAACATATTGGTTGAATATAGAAAAAACTATAAATGTATAGAAGGAGATAGCGGTCTATCTCCTTTTTTAGTTATATAATTACAGTTATTAGGTAAAATATAGTTCTGTAACTTCCTATTATTTGATTCTACTAAACCTGAAATATGGATGGTAGTAAGTATGGACTGGTAAGGAATGCAACTATGTAAAGGTATATAAAGAATATACTAGTAAATAAAAGTTGATTACTGGATATATCCTGAAAACAAGGCATTTTATAGAGGATTGATAAAATATAAATTTTTTTTGACAAAATACTTGCATAGGGTATCGTTTCATGTTATTATGATTAAGCACTAAGGGTGACCACAGTGAACGAAAAAACTTCAAAAAAGTTTTTAAAAGGTTCTTGACACTTAGTGTGCTAGGTGATACAATTCATCTTGTCGTAATGATGCTGGCGTAGCTCAATAGGTAGAGCAGCTGACTTGTAATCAGCAGGTTGTGGGTTCAATTCCTATCGCCAGCTCCATTTTATTTATGGAGGGATTCCCGAGCGGCCAAAGGGAGCAGACTGTAAATCTGCCGTCTTCGACTTCGAAGGTTCGAATCCTTCTCCCTCCACCATTCATAGCGGGGTGGAGCAGTTGGTAGCTCGTCGGGCTCATAACCCGAAGGTCGCAGGTTCAAGTCCTGTCCCCGCAACCATAAAAACCACAGTGAAATGATCGTTCATTGTGCTGGTGTAGCTCAGTCGGCAGAGCGTATCCTTGGTAAGGATAAGGTCACCGGTTCAATCCCGGTCACTAGCTCCATACATGGCGGCATAGCTCAGTTGGCTAGAGCAATCGGTTCATACCCGGTGTGTCCGCGGTTCAAATCCGTGTGCCGCCACCATTAAACCTCACCTTGGTGGGGATTTTTTTATTTCTTTACATATGACATGCTATTCTAAGACTTTGTATATATGGTATAATAATAGGTAAGGAAATCTTATATTCCATTGATAAATTAGGGTTAATATATTATATTAATACTAGAATGTAATTTGTTTTTGTGAAGGAGGATATAATCCTAATGGCAAAAGAAAAATTTGAACGTACGAAACCGCATGTTAACATCGGTACAATCGGTCACGTTGACCATGGTAAAACTACTTTGACTGCTGCAATCACTAAAGTATTGGCTGAAAAAGGTCAAGCTGACTTCCAAGATTACAGCATGATTGATAAAGCTCCAGAAGAACGTGAACGCGGTATCACAATCAACACTGCACACGTTGAGTATGAAACTGCTAACCGTCACTATGCACACGTTGACTGCCCAGGCCATGCTGACTATGTTAAAAACATGATTACTGGTGCGGCTCAAATGGACGGCGCTATCTTGGTTGTATCCGCAGCTGACGGCCCTATGCCTCAAACTCGCGAACACATCTTGTTGGCTCGCCAAGTTGGTGTTCCTGCAATCGTAGTATTCTTGAACAAAGCTGACATGGTTGACGATGAAGAATTGATCGAATTGGTAGAAATGGAAGTTCGTGAACTTCTTTCTTCCTACGAATTCCCTGGCGACGAAGTACCTATCGTTGTAGGTTCCGCGTTGAAAGCTTTGGAAGGCGATGCTCAATATGTAGCTAAAATTGACGAATTGATGGACGCTGTAGACTCCTACATCCCAACACCAGTTCGTGATACTGATAAACCATTCTTGATGCCTGTGGAAGACGTTTTCACAATCACTGGTCGTGGTACAGTAGCAACTGGCCGTGTTGAACGTGGTCAAGTAAACGTTGGTGATACTGTTGAAGTAGTAGGCTTGAAAGAAAAAGCTGAACAATATGTAGTAACAGGTCTTGAAATGTTCCGTAAAGTGTTGGATTCTGCAGTAGCAGGTGACAACGTAGGTGCATTGCTTCGTGGTGTTGATCGTAAAGACATCGAACGTGGTCAAGTATTGGCTAAACCAGGCTCCATCAACCCACACACAAAATTCAAAGCAGAAGTATACGTATTGACTAAAGAAGAAGGTGGCCGTCATACTCCATTCTTCTCCAACTACCGTCCACAATTCTACTTCCGTACAACAGACGTAACAGGTGTTGTAAACCTTCCTGAAGGTGTAGAAATGTGTATGCCTGGCGATAACGTAACAATGGAAATCGAATTGATTACTCCAATCGCTATCGAAGAAGGTCTTCGCTTCGCGATCCGCGAAGGTGGCCATACAGTAGGCGCTGGCGTAGTAACAGAAATCGAAGGTTAATACAAGTTTATAGCTCAATGTATCGATACATTAGCTATATAATTGAATTTTAGATTCAATAAAAGGGACCCGTTGGGTCCCTTTTATTTTATATATTTTGATGATTAAGAGTATAGGATTGAATCACTAATATATTGAAACAATGATGATTTTGTAATGTGACATATACGTTGTATTCAGGCTTCAAAGAATAATCATACTATTGATACAAATTGAGAAGAAATTTTAATATATTGTAACCTTAGATACAACTTTATTTATAAAATTAGTGTATATTATATATAAGGAGAGCATAGGCTCTCTTTTTGTGCTTTTATAGAAAAGGAGGTAATGTGATGGGCGAATACAAAAAGTATTGGATAGCCGTAGTAGCAGTTCTTATTATTGGATTCTCTATTCTTGGCTATTTGGGTACTGATGTATATCATCAAGCGCCACCGGTACCAACCGCGTATGTATCTCAAGATGGACAGGTTTTGTTCACTAAGGATGATATCTTACATGGTCAATCGGCTTGGCAATCTACAGGTGGTCAATCTGTAGGGACCGTACTAGGTCATGGCGCATATCAAGCCCCGGACTGGACAGCTGATTGGTTGCACAAAGAAGTGTCCGTAATGCTTGATATCAAGTCTCAAGAAGCTTTTGGTGTTCTTTATGAACAGTTAGGTGATGTGCAGAAAGCGGCTGTTAAAGAAGCAGTTAAAGCAGAGTACTTTAACAGTGCTGTTCGTGAAGATGGAACTGTTGTGCTTTCACCGGAACGTATTACAGCGATGAATTTAACCGGACAATATTTTATTGAACTGTATGGTGATAACCCTAAATTGTCCGAAACACGCGATCATTTTGCGATGAAAGACAATACGTTGCCAGAATTAAAAGATCGTATTGATATGGCACGATTCTTCTTCTGGACTACGTGGATGGCATCGACTCAACGCCCTGGTACAGATGCAACATACACCAACAATTGGCCTCACGAGCCATTGTTAGATCATAATCCAACACCGGAAAGCGTAGCTTGGTCTGTTGTGAGTGTTATTATTTTACTTTGTGGTATTGGTATTGTCGTATGGATGTGGGCATTCGGTCGCAAACAAGATGAACATGAATTAACACCACCTGCGGAAGATCCAATTTCCAAATTGCATCTCACACCATCTCAACGGTCTTTAGGAAAATATTTATTTACGATTTTGGCATTATTTTTACTCCAACTTGGTATGGGTGGTATCATTGCGCACTACACCGTAGAAGGACAGGCTTTCTATGGCATTCCATTGGCGCAGTATTTCCCATATTCTATTGCTCGTACTTGGCATATTCAAGCATCCTTGTTCTGGATTGCGATGGCATTCTTGAGTGCCGGTTTATTCTTGGCGCCGATTATTAATGGCGGTAAAGATCCTAAGTTCCAAAAATTGGGCGTGGATATTTTGTTCTGGGCACTCGTTGTGTTGGTAGTGGGTTCCTTTACAGGTACATATTTAGGTGTTGCTCATGAGATTCCGGCGTCTCTAAACTTCTACTTGGGTCACCAAGGATATGAGTTTATCGAGTTGGGGCGCGTATGGCAATGGATTGAATATATCGGCATTCTATTTTGGCTTGTACTCATGGTGCGCAGCATCATTGGTGCTTTCAAAAATAAAGGGGATAAAAACCTTATTGCTGCCTTTATTTTCTCCGTTGTGATGGTCGGTATTTTCTATGGACCAGGTCTTTTCTACGGAGAACACAGCCACTTGGCAATCATGGAATACTGGCGCTGGTGGGTTATTCACCTTTGGGTAGAAGGATTCTTTGAAGTATTCTCTACTACGTTGATGGCCTTTATTTTCGTAACACTTGGTCTCGTATCTTACCGTGCAGGTACCATAGCAGCGATTTCGTCCGGTGCCATTTACCTTATCGGCGGTATCCCTGGTACATTCCATCATCTTTATTTCACCGGTGTTACATCGACTATCGTGGCCACAGGGGCATCGTTCTCCGCGTTGGAAGTAGTGCCTCTTGTACTCTTGGGATATGAAGCGTTTGAAAATTATACACGCCTTCATAGTGCTCCTTGGATGCATCGACTAAAATGGCCTGTATACTGCTTCATTGCCGTATCCTTCTGGAACTTGGTGGGTGCAGGCATCTTCGGCTTCTTAATTAATATGCCGGTTTCCTTGTTCTATATTCAAGGTCTAAATACGACAGCTGTTCATGCTCATACGGCGTTGTTCGGCGTATACGGGTTCTTGAGTTTAGGCTTTGTATTCCTCATCGCTCGTTATATTCGACCTGAAGTGGAATTTAACGACAAGTTGATGAAATTCGGTTTCTGGGCATTGAATTGGGGCCTTGCGTTAATGGTTCTTATCAGTCTATTGCCAATTGGCTTGATTCAAAGTTGGGCAAGTGTTACACAAGGCTTATGGCTCGCTCGCAGTGAAGACTTTATGCAACAACCATTGTTACAAAATTTGCGTTGGCTTCGCATGGTTGGCGATACCATCATGATATTGGGGGCATTGGCCTTCTTCTGGCAAATCGTGAAAGTAACTTTCACAAAGAAACAGTAATAAACGAAGCAATAATAGTAAATATGTAATTATAATATTAAATATAATATATATAAGCTAACTATAAGCTAATATGACATGGCGTTCTTTGGGTAGACAAGGGGCGCCATTGTCTGTTATACTATCCATGTCAGGCATACGTGCCTGGCTTTTTTGAGTTGCTTAATTTCTTGACATCGCTTGCTACGTATGATATAGTTTTTTAGTATGTAGTCGAGCGTTTTCGAGTACAAGAGACAGATTAGTAAATATAAAGCGAGGTGTATCCGGATGCGTAATGCCATTACTTTAGCTTGCACAGATTGCAAACAACGCAACTATCAAACGAACAAGAATAAAAAGAACAATCCTGATCGTATTGAAATGATGAAATATTGCAAATTCTGCGGTAAACATACATTACACCGTGAAACAAAATAATTCTTATCATTCATTACCTGTTGATTTGAGGATGTGAAACACAATGGCAAAGTCTAACTCAGCAGTGCAGCAGCGTGGTGGATTTGGAAAATTCTTCCGCGGTGTGAAAGCTGAACTAAAAAAAGTAGTCTGGCCAACAAAAAAAGAGCTTATCAATTACACAATAGTAGTATTCTTAGTGACCATATTCATCGCTTTGATTATTTCTGTGCTTGATGGACTCTTTGCCCAACTTTTTAATACGTTGTTGCACTTTGTTGGATAAGGGGGCCATTACATGGAAGCAGATAAGAAGTGGTATGTAATTCATACCTATTCAGGCTACGAAAATAAAGTAAAAACCACTCTTGAACTTAAAGTTCAATCTATGGGGCTACAAGATGTGATCAGCCGAATTTTGGTGCCTCTTGAAGACGAAATAGATGAAAAAGATGGGGTTAAAAAAGTAGTAAAACGTAAGATATTTCCTGGGTATGTATTGGTGGAAATGGAAGTTAATGACCGTTCTTGGTATGTTGTACGCAACACGCCAGGTGTAACAGGTTTCGTTGGCTCTGCTACAAAACCAGTTCCACTTTCTGATTCCGAAGTAGAACATATACTTAAGTCTCAGGGCTTGGATAAGAAACCAACCATTAACGTTGATGTAGAAGTTGGTGAAACGGTTCGCATTACGTCCGGTGCCTTTGAAGATAAACTAGGTGTTATTACCGAACTTAACCCTGAAAAAGGAACATTGAAACTTAGTGTGGAAATGTTCAATCGAGATACCGAGGTAGAGGTAGAGTTCTCTCAAGTTGAGAAAGCTCTTTAATATATAAATATAACTCTAAAAAGAGCAATCGATTTTGGTTGCCAGTGGGAGGATGTATATCCGTTACCACCACAGTATAAGCATAGGAGGTTTAATTACCCATGGCTAAGAAATTAGTTAAACAAGTAAAACTACAAATTGAAGCCGCTAAAGCTACTCCAGCACCACCAGTTGGTCCTGCACTAGGTCAAGCAGGTGTTAATATCGTTGCTTTCACAAAAGAATTCAACGAACGCACTGCTAAACAAGCTGGCTTAATTATTCCAGTAGTTATTAATGTATATGAAGATCGTAGCTTCGACTTCATCACTAAGACTCCACCAGCTGCAGTATTGTTGAAAAAAGCTGCAGGTATTCCAAAAGGTTCTGGTGTACCTAACCGTGATAAAGTAGCAAAAGTAGGTCGCGATAAAGTTCGTGAAATTGCTGAATTGAAAATGCCTGACTTGAATGCTAATACCGTAGAACAAGGTATGCGCATGGTGGAAGGTACTGCTCGCAGCATGGGCATTGAAATCGTTGACTAATAAGCGTACGACTTGCGCATAAGGCGCAAATCGGTGGGAGGGAATTCCCGTTTGACCACATAAGGAGGATATTATAATGGCAAAAGTAGGTAAGAAATACGCTGAAGCAGTAAAACTTATTGAAGCTGGTAAATTCTACGAACCAGTAGAAGCAATTGAGTTGGTTAAGAAAACTGCAACTGCAAATTTCGATGAAACAGTTGAAATGGCTTTCAACTTGAATGTCGACCCTAAATACGCTGATCAACAAGTTCGTGGTGCAGTAGTATTGCCTCATGGTACTGGCAAAACTAAACGCGTTCTTGTATTCGCAAAAGGCGACAATATTAAGGCAGCTGAAGAAGCTGGTGCAGATTTCGTAGGTTCTGAAGAGTTAGTAGCTAAAATCCAAGGTGGTTGGAGCGACTTCGACGTAGTAGTTGCTACACCAGACATGATGGGTCAAGTTGGCCGTCTTGGTAAAATCTTGGGTCCTAAAGGCTTGATGCCAAACCCTAAAGTTGGTACAGTAACTCCAGACGTTGCTCGTGCAGTAAACGAAATCAAAGCTGGTAAAATCGAATACCGTACTGATAAAGCAGGTATTATCTCTTGTTCTATCGGTAAAGCATCTTTCGATGAAGAAAAATTACTTGACAACTACCGTACAATCGTTGATACTATTATCAAGGCTAAACCTGTAGCAGCTAAAGGTCAATACATTAAATCTGTAACCTTGTCCGCTACAATGGGCCCTGGTGTACCTTTGAACGTGTTCAAATTGAGCACTGTTTCTAAAGAGCAATAATTAAATATGTCTCTTAGCTGTAGACGGCTGGTATGTATAATGGATGAAAATCCGCCCGCTGAGGCTGACACTAGAACAACCTAGGACTAGTTACGACCTCATCGCGTGCGATGGGGTCGTTTTTACGCTAAGATAGTACATAGAGCACCAAAAAAATCTACAAGGAGGTAATCTAATGGCTGTCACTGAATCAAAAAAAGCAATCGTTGCTCAAATGAAAGAAACTCTTTCTGAAGCAAAAGGTGCTGTATTGATTGGTTACTCTGGTTTAACTGTTGCGCAAGCAACTGATCTTCGTCGCAAAATGTTGGCTGAAGGTGTTGAATACAAAGTAATCAAAAATACTTTGACTCGTATCGCTGCAAACGAATTGAATCTTGAAGGTTTCTCTGAGCATTTAGAAGGTCCAACTGCGTTGGCTACTTCTAAAGACGATGCTGTTGCACCTGCTCGTGTAATCGAACAATTCATCAAAGCAACTGAAAAAGAAGTTGTAACAGTTAAAGCTGGTATCGTTGAAGGCGAAGTTATGGACGCAGCAGGCGTTAAAGCAATTGCATCTCTTCCAAATCGCGAAGGTATGCTTTCCATGTTGCTTTCCGTATTGCAAGCTCCTGTTCGCAATGTTGCATACGCTGTCAAAGCTGTTGCAGAAGCAAAACCTGCAGAATAATATTTTTTGCAAAGTATTCGTTGGCCGCTTGAGGCTGGCACTATAAACTAATTTATGGAGGAAATCTAAAATGGCATTGAACATTGAAAACATCGTTGCTGAATTGAAAGAAGCAACAATCCTTGAACTTAATGATCTTGTAAAAGCAATCGAAGAAGAATTTGGCGTAACTGCAGCAGCTCCTGTAGCTGTAGCAGCTGCTGGTGGTGCTGAAGGCGGCACTGCTAAAGATTCCTTCGACGTAATCTTGAAAGATGCTGGCGCATCTAAAATCAACGTAATCAAAGTTGTTCGTGAAGCAACTGGTCTTGGCTTGAAAGAAGCTAAAGCTATCGTTGACGGTGCTCCTGCACCTGTAAAAGAAGGCGTTGCTGCTGAAGCTGCTGAAGCTTTGAAAGCTCAATTAGAAGAAGCTGGCGCATCCGTAGAATTGAAATAATTCTAACCATATTAAAGGCGTACCCTATGGGTACGCCTTTTTTATTGAAGCTTATAAATTGATGCGAGTTTTGTTTTGTTGACTAATTTTGCCTTTGGATACGGTAATGCATTAGAGAAATCCTTGTCATATTTTTTAGGAACGATGACATAGGCACCACGATTATTTGATACATCTTTTAGAAATGTTTCTTTAGTTATTGTAGGCATCAATGTTTTGCCTTCGGTCCATATAGAATCATCTGTTGTATCTACAAAAACTTGGGTAGGTGTAGTGTCCATGTAATATACAATAGAAGTATAGTAACTGCCATATACATATATTGGTTTTGATGTATCTTCGATGAACGTTCTAAACTGTAAACCAGATTGATTAAATAATATTGGTGGTACTGTAATTGTAATAGCTGAGTATAAAGTAATTAGTGGAACTAAAGCATATATTGCTAGTTTAAAAAATGATGTTATGTAGTATCGACCGATTAAAATCATACATACTATAATAAAGGAACCTACGATTAACGGTTTACTATCAAGACTTTTATCAAAAGCTGTAGTAAATGTAAAAATCATGTAGTAAATACCTAGTGGTAGGGTAATTAAATAATTAAACTTTTTGAATGATTGAGTAAATTCACCGGTTTCTTTGTCAGTAACTAATTCACAAATTTTTACAGCCGCCCATATTATACAAGGGATAATGGCAGGTAATGTGTAGGTTAGATACTTTGTAGCTACTAGAGAGTAGAATAGAACTATAACTATAAACCATATAATACCTAATAGATCAAAATCATCTTTCCAGTTAAGATCTTTTAAATGATAGACTATTACAGGTGTCCATGGTAATAGTGAAAGGGGTACAATTAATAGATAGTAATACCATACATTAAATTTAGGATGCTCAGATATAAGAGCTCGATCTACATTGTGTAGACCTAAGAATCCGGAAATAAACTGCTCACCGTGAATGGAATACATAGCGATATACCAAGGGCTAGCTATCGCTATAAAGGCTAATAGTCCTAAGGGATTAAATAGTAATTTAATATCCTTTGAAAGCTGATAACTTTCATCTTTTCTATGGACTATATAGCGAGCGCATACATAAATGAGTAATATCAGGCCGGGCAAGATGATGCCTATAGGTCCTTTGGTAATTACAGCTAAGGCAGCAGCAATGTAAGCTTTCACCATAGCTGACTTGTCATTATTGGTAAAAGCTAAATAGCTATATCCAAATATAGCTAAGGTGAAGAGAAGTAGAAATCCGTCGGTTATAATTGCATGAGATATGTACCAAAACTGTAGTGTACTCATTAATAGAATAGCACAGAGTACACTAGCAAAAGTATTTTTAGATATGCGGTAAATTATATGGTACATTAGGGCCACGCTGGCTCCCGCAACAAGCGTATTTGGTATACGAGATGTAAAGTCAGATATGCCAAATAGTTTGTACGTAATCATAAGTGCCCAATAGGTGAGCGGTGGTTTATCATACCATACGTGATCGTATATCATGGGGGATATCCATGAGTTATGTTTTAGCATGGTGATGGCGGAGAGAACATAGTTGGACTCCACCGGATCAGTGATTGGCAAATAGGCATTATAAAAGCCGTAGCTCAAAACGGTTAATAAAAAGAGCGCACCTATGCGCAGCATGTGATTGTTAATCATAGTTACTCCTTACTTACATAGTTTATATTATTGTACTATAGGGCGTGTAATATTTAAACCAATCAAAGATAAAAACAGAGCCTTTATAAATATGGAGATAATATGGAGATAATTACAAAAAAATAATTATTTATGAAATAATATATTGTATAGAATATTGTTTATTCGGAATACATGAAATAACTTTTATGTATACAAAATACATGCTATAATGAGCGCATAAGATAAAACCGTTTCATTAAACTATCATCTAATATATGAAATAGTGGAAAGAGGATCTATTATGAGAAAAGAACATGATTTCCTAGGTGAATTAGAAGTAGCGGATGAGTTATATTATGGTGTGCAAACGATTCGTGCCTTAGAAAACTTCCATATTACAGGGAAACATTTAGACCAAGATTTTATTAAAGCTCTAGCGATGGTAAAAAAAGCATCTGCTTTAGCTAATATGAAAACAGGTCGTCTCAATGTATCTATCGGTAAAGCGATTGTTCAAGCAGCTGATGAAGTTATTGCAGGTGAATTTGCTGACCAATTTCCAGTTGATCCAATTCAAGGTGGTGCTGGCACTTCTGTGAATATGAATATGAACGAAGTGTTGGCAAATCGTGCTTGTGAAATTTTAGGTCATCCAAAAGGTAGCTATGATATTGTAAGCCCTAACAATCACTGTAACATGGCACAATCTACAAATGACGCTTTCCCAACAGCGATTAAAGTTTGTGCAATTTTGAAATCTAAACCGTTACTTGAAGCTTTGCAACGTCTTGTTGATGAGCTTGAGAAAAAAGCTGAAGAATATAGTGAAATTTTAAAAATGGGACGTACTCATTTACAAGATGCGGTGCCTATTACATTGGGCCAAGAGATGGGCGCTTATGCATCTGGTATTCGTCGTGGTATTAAACGCATTAAATCTGCCGTTGAAGGTGCACATGTAATCAACATGGGTGCCACTGCAGTTGGTACAGGCCTTAATGCTGAGCCTAATTATATTCATGATGTAGCTTATGAACTTAGTGAAGTAGTAGGCGAACCGTTCTACACCGCGGAGAACTTAATCGATGCCACAAACAATACAGACGTATTTGCTGATATCTCTAGCGGTTTGAAGGTAACTGCACTTGTGTTGATTAAGATGGCAAATGATTTTCGCTTAATGGCATCTGGACCTCGCTGTGGCATTGGTGAATTAAAATTGCCTGCCCGTCAACCAGGCTCCTCTATCATGCCAGGAAAAGTAAATCCTGTTATTGCTGAAGTATTGAATCAAGTGTGTTACCAAGTTATCGGTAATGACCTTACTATTACATTAGCTGTAGAAAATGGTCAATTCGAGTTAAATGTTATGGAACCTGTATTGGCATACAACTTGTTCAATAACCTTTGCTACCTTAAAAATGGTGTAAATACATTCGTTGATAAATTGCTCGTTGATCTTGAAGTAGATCGTGAACAATGCGAATACTGGTTGAACCGTTCCGTAGGTATCGTAACAGCATTGTTACCACACCTTGGTTACGAAACTGCATCTGCATTGGCGAAAGAAGCGTATGAAACTGGTCGAGCTATTCGTGATATTATCTTGGATCAAGGCTTATTGACTGAGGATGAAATCAATCATATTCTTTCTCCTAAAGAAATGACTCGCCCTGGTATTGCTGGTGCGAAACTTTTAAAACAAAAAGGTAACTAATCTTATAGTTCTCTTTTGATACATGAATAGAGCATGAAAGTGAAAGACTGTCAACCCTTTTGGTTGACAGTCTTTTTTAATACTGATAAAATTATATATTGCAAAAGTAGCGTTTTCTGCTTTTGGATGTAAAAACTATAACACAAATAGTGATGAGGTTTTCTTCCAAGGTTGTGCTTGGTTAATGGGAAGCAAGGTTATTTTAAAAATGAAATGGACCTTGCTTTATTTGACGTTGCCCGAGCAGGAAAACTGAGACCTGTAAGATGTCTTTTTCATGCCGTTATAGAAAATGGTAGACCAGTGTGTTTTGATAGGGGTGAAAGCAAATATGTTCAAACCTGAACAGGTAGGCAAACGAACTCGTTATACGTACGCTAAAATTAACGAAGTTATCAAGATGCCGCATTTATTGGACATTCAACGTAAATCGTATGAGTGGTTCTTGGAGAGTGGTTTACAAAATATTTTCAACGATATTTCTCCGATTAAAGACAATTCAGGTAATCTAGTACTTTCTTTTGAAGGTTTCAGCTTAGGTGAACCTAAGTATGATATTAATGAATGTAAAAATCGTGATGCTACTTACGCAGCACCACTTCGTGTAAATATTCGCTTGGTAAATAATGATCCAGAAAATATGGACATTAAAGAACAAGAAGTATTCATGGGCGATTTCCCATTGATGACAGATACAGGTACTTTCATCATCAATGGTGCAGAACGTGTTATCGTATCCCAATTGGTACGTTCTCCAGGCGTTTACTACAATAAAGAAATCGATACAATGGGTAACCGTTTGTATGATTCCACAGTTATTCCTAACCGTGGTGCATGGATTGAACTTGAAACAGATGCTAGTGAAGTGGTAGCTGTTCGTATCGACCGTAACCGTAAATTACCAGCCACTGTATTGGTACGTGCATTAGGTTGGGATACTAATGAAAGTATCCTCGACCTCTTCTGGAATGGTAAAACTGATGAGGATGGTTTACCAGTATATGATGAACGCATCGTTCGTACATTAGAAAAAGATACAACTCAATCTGCTGATGAAGCATTGGTTGAAATCTATAAAAAATTACGTCCAGGTGAGCCTCCTACTGTAGAGTCTGCTCGCAACTTGTTCGATAACTTGTTCTTCGATGCACGCCGTTATGACTTAGCGCGCGTTGGTCGTTACAAATTGAACAAAAAACTTGGCTGGCGCCAACGTATGTTGGGTCAAACATTGGCTCAACCAATTGTAGATCCAGAAACTGGCGAAATTATCCTTGATGCAGGCGTACAAGTTGGGGAAGAACAACTTGATATCGTTGCTAATAGCCATGTATTCGATGGTGAAGGTTTCGCTGAATTCTACATTGTAAATAATGATGGTGTAGAGTCCAAAGTTATCTGTAATAACTGCAACTTACCATATGATCACCGTACAGTAACACGTGAAGACATGATCGCTAACATTTCTTACTTGCTCAACCTTATGGATGGTGCAGGTCATACAGATGATATCGACCACTTGGGAAACCGTCGCCTTCGTTGCGTAGGCGAATTGTTGCAAAACCAATTCCGTATCGGTTTAACTCGTATGGAACGTGTTGTTCGTGAGCGCATGACCATTCAAGAAACTGAATCCATTACGCCTCAAGCGTTGATCAATATTCGCCCTGTAGTGGCAGCTATCAAAGAATTCTTTGGTTCCTCCCAGTTGTCCCAGTTCATGGACCAAACAAACCCATTAGCAGAATTGACTCACAAACGTCGTTTATCTGCCCTTGGACCTGGCGGTTTATCTCGTGAGCGTGCAGGCTTCGAAGTCCGTGACGTGCATCACTCTCATTACGGCCGTATGTGTCCTATTGAAACTCCAGAAGGTCCAAATATCGGTTTGATCAACTCTTTGTCCAACTATGCAAAGGTAAACGAATTTGGTTTCATCGAAGCACCATACCGTAAAGTAGAAAAAGTGTATGGTAAAGGCAAGGATGCTGATAAAGTTGTTAAAGTGCGCGTATCTGACAGCGTAGTATATATGACAGCTGATGAAGAAGAAGGCATGACAATTGCCCAAGCAAACTCTCCGCTTGATGCAGAGGGGTACTTCACAACTGAACACGTAGCTTGTCGTCGTGGTCATGACGTATTAGAAGTTACACCGGATAAGGTTGACTATATGGACGTAAGTCCAAAAGAAGTTGTATCCATTGGTACAGCTATGATTCCATTCCTTGAAAATGACGATGCTAACCGTGCCTTGATGGGCGCGAACATGCAACGTCAAGCAGTACCACTTTTGCGCGCTCAAGCACCACTTGTTGGTACAGGTATGGAATATACAGCAGCTACTGACTCTGGTGTTTGCGTATTGGCGCGTGAAGCAGGTAAAGTTGTACGTTGTTGGGGTAATGAAATCCACGTTCTTCGCGACAGCGATGGTCGTGTTGATACATACCGTTTGAATAAATTCCTTCGTTCTAACCAATCCACATGCTTTAACCAAAAACCAATCGTTAATCGTGGCGATCATGTTGTAAAAGGCCAAGTATTGGCTGATGGTCCTGCTACAGATGGCGGCGAATTGGCATTAGGTTATAACGTTCTTGTAGCGTTCATGCCTTGGGAAGGTTATAACTACGAAGATGCTATCTTGCTTAGTGAAGAACTCTGCAAAGAAGATATCTATACATCTATTCATATTGAAGAATACGAATGTGATGCTCGTGACACCAAATTAGGTGCTGAAGAAATTACTCGTGAGTTGCCTAATACAGGTGACGACACACTTAAAAACTTAGACGAAGATGGTATTATCTGCATTGGTGCAGAAGTACATCCTGGCGATATCCTTGTAGGTAAAGCTACACCAAAAGGTGAAACTGAGCTTACTCCAGAAGAACGTTTGTTGCGTGCTATTTTTGGTGACAAAGAACGTGAAGTTCGCGACACTTCCTTGCGCGTGCCTCATGGTGAATCTGGTAAAGTCGTAGATGTAAAAGTCTTTACCCGTGAAAATGGCGACGAATTACAACCAGGTGTAAATAAACTTGTTCGCGTATATATCGCTCAAAAACGTAAGATTCATGAAGGCGATAAAATGGCGGGCCGTCATGGTAACAAAGGTGTCGTTTCTCGCGTTATGAGAAAAGAAGATATGCCATTCCTTCCAGATGGTACTCCAGTACAAATCGTATTGAACCCATTGGGTGTACCTTCTCGTATGAACATCGGTCAAGTTCTTGAAACTCACTTGGGGTGGGCTGTTCAAGGCTTAGGTATGAAAATTAAAGCTACAGACCTTCACATTCAAAACGTGTTGAAAGAAGCCCGTACTGATGCATCTTACTGGGAACAAATCGATGCAATCCGCGACCTTTATGCTCAAATTGAAGCATTGGAAGCGAAAGTTTCGGAAGATGTTACGGTAAATCATTTCGAAGAAAATGAGCAAATCATTACTTTGAAAACTAAAATCTTAAAACATGTAGAAAAAGCAGCGCAAAAGAAATTGGATGCTATGGGTGGTGAAGCTCGTTTCCAAGAGCTTAAAGCTATTGAAGCTAAATACAATGTACTTCATGTAGAATTTTTTGATTCTGAAGAAGAGGCTCCTGAAATGGATCCTGCGCTTGTAGAAGAATTAGAGGCAATTAGCAAAGTCAAGAATACTCTTAACAACATTCACTCTGCTGAAGAAAAACGCGTTGAAATTCGCAAAGAGTTGGAAAGCCTTGGCTATGATTTTGACAAATATGGCATGCCAAAACCAGATGTAGCAGGTATTCATATTGCTACACCTGTATTTGATGGTGCTCACGAAAAGGACGTATTCGAAACATTGGCGATTGCAGGTCGTCCTGATGATGGTAAAACTGTTCTATATGATGGTCGTACTGGTGAACCGATGGATAACCGCGTTACTGTTGGTTACGTTTACATGCTTAAACTCCATCATTTGGTTGATGACAAAATCCATGCTCGTTCTACAGGTCCGTACTCCCTTGTTACACAACAACCTTTGGGCGGTAAAGCTCAGTTCGGTGGCCAACGTTTCGGGGAAATGGAAGTTTGGGCTCTAGAAGCATATGGCGCAGCCTATACCCTTCAAGAGCTATTAACTGTTAAGTCTGACGACGTTGTTGGTCGTGTGAAAGCATACGAAAAAATCGTTAAAGGCGAAAATATCCCTGAACCAGGTGTACCTGAGTCCTTCAAGGTATTGCTTAAAGAACTTCAAAGTATCGGTCTTGATGTAAAAATCTTGAATGAAGATCAAGAAGAAGTTGTTATGAAAGAACTTGAGGACGAAGATGAGGTGGTAGAAACTGGTATTGAAGAAGTTATGGAAGGCAGTGCTGTAGAAACTGATGAAGTAACTGTAGTAGAACCAGAAGTAGAGGAAGAGGAAGACTTACCAGCTGATAATGGCGGTGAAGATGATATCCTTAGCCAATTGGCGTACCCAATGGGCGACTCCTCTAACGATGAAGACTAAAACTATCTATAAGGAAGGGAGCGATAGTAGTGCTAGACGTAAATGAATTCGATTCCATGCGAATCGGTTTAGCCTCTCCAGAGCAGATTTTATCCTGGTCTCATGGGGAAGTTAAGAAACCTGAAACAATTAACTACCGTACGTTGAAGCCAGAACGTGATGGTCTATTCTGTGAACGCATTTTTGGACCAACAAAGGACTGGGAATGTCACTGCGGCAAATATAAACGCATCCGCCATAAAGGCGTAGTCTGCGACAAATGTGGTGTAGAGGTTACCCGTGCGAAAGTACGTCGTGAACGTATGGGCCATATTCAATTGGCTACTCCTGTATCTCACATTTGGTACTTCAAAGGAATCCCATCCCGTATGGGTCTTATCCTTGACATATCACCACGTTCTTTGGAACGCGTATTATACTTTGCTTCCTACATCGTAGTAGATCCAGCTGGTACACCATTGACAAAACGTCAATTGTTGTCCGAGCAAGAATACCGCGAATACGAAGCTCAATTTAATGAAGACGGTTATACTATCGGTGGTAAATCCGTCGTAATCGAAACAGTGGCTCAACGTAATGAACGTTTAGCTATTGTTCGTGAAGCACAACGCAAAGAGCGCTATAATGCGGCTCTTCGTGATGATGCAACAATACCAGAAGCTGATAAGGAATACGAAGAATTAACTCGCGAAGAACGCTATGAGTTAGGCGCTGCTGAAGAGGTTCTCTTCGCATGTATCGACATGGGTGCTGAAGCGGTAAAAGCTCTCTTATCAGAACTTGATCTTGAAGCATTGAATGCCGAATTGCGCGAAGAGTTGAACACTGCTAGTGGTCAACGTAAAATCCGTGCAGTTCGTCGTTTGGAAGTAGTAGAAGCATTCCGTCAATCTGGGAACCGTCCAGAATGGATGATTATGGACATCGTTCCTGTAATCCCACCTGAATTGCGTCCTATGGTCCAATTAGATGGTGGCCGTTTTGCTACATCTGACCTCAACGATTTATACCGTCGTGTTATCAACCGTAACAACCGTTTGAAACGTTTACTCGACTTGGGTGCTCCTGATATCATCGTGCGCAACGAAAAACGCATGCTTCAAGAAGCGGTTGATGCATTGATTGATAATGGCCGTCGCGGTCGTCCTGTTACAGGTCCTGGTAACCGCCCATTGAAATCCTTGTCCGACATGCTTAAAGGTAAACAAGGTCGTTTCCGTCAAAACTTGCTCGGTAAACGTGTTGACTACTCCGGTCGTTCTGTAATCGTAGTAGGTCCTGAACTTAAAATGCACCAATGTGGTTTGCCAAAAGAAATGGCATTGGAATTGTTCAAACCGTTCGTTATGAAACGCTTGGTAGAACGTGGTCAAGCATCCAATATTAAGGCTGCTAAACGCCAAGTCGAAAGAATCGGCCCTGGCGTATGGGAATCCTTAGAAGAGGTAATCAAAGAACATCCAGTTCTCTTGAACCGTGCCCCTACATTGCATAGACTTGGTATTCAAGCCTTCGAACCAATCCTTTGGGAAGGTCGTGCTATCAAATTGCATCCATTAGTATGTACAGCCTTCAATGCCGACTTTGACGGTGACCAAATGGCGTGTCACTTACCATTGTCCGTAGAAGCACAAGCGGAAGCTCGTACATTGATGCTTTCTAGCCATAATATTTTGTCCACTAAGGACGGCAAGCCGGTAGCAGTACCTTCTCAAGATATGATCTTAGGTACATACTATTTAACAGTTGTACGCGAAGATACTCGTGATAAAGCAAAAACATTTGCTACCTATGATGAAGTTATGCTTGCCTATGAGTCTCATATCATTGGTTTGCAAGATATTCTTTATATCCGTTTACCTGATCATGGCCGTGTAGAAACAACAGCAGGTCGCTTGATCTTCAACAATGCTTTATTCCCAGAATTGTGGCAATACGAGAAACGTGAAGATGGCACTTACTCTTTAGGTAAGGTTATGGATAAGAAAACAGTTGGTAAATTGGTTGATCAATGTTTCCAATTGTTTGGTAATGAAAAAACAGCAGAACTATTGGACCGCATCAAGTCCTTGGGTTACTCCTTCGCTCGTCGCGCAGGTATGACGGTAGCTATTGCTGATATTAAAGTACCAGAAGTTAAAACTAGTTTGTTAGATACAGCGGAACAAGAGGTAGAAAAAGTATCTCGTATGTACCGTCGTGGTCTTATTACAGAAGAAGAACGTTATCGTAAAACTATCCAATTATGGACAAAGGCAACAGAAGATGTTACCGATGCGATGATGGATAATATGGCGTGCGATAAAGACGGCTTTAACCCTGTTTACATGATGGCTATCTCTGGTGCCCGTGGTAATAAACAACAGATTCGTCAGCTTGCTGGTATGCGTGGTTTGATGGCCGATCCATCTGGTCGAATCATTGACTTGCCAATTAAAGCAAACTTTAAAGAAGGTTTGACTGTATTGGATTACTTTACATCCTCTCATGGTGCTCGTAAAGGGTTAGCCGATACAGCGCTTCGTACAGCTGACTCCGGTTACTTAACACGTCGTCTTGTTGACGTATCTCAAGACGTAATCGTTCGTGAGGACGATTGTGACGTTGTAGGTATCGATCTCGTTCGTGAACGTGCTCGTTTGGCTACATCTCCACGTCAAGCATTAGAATTGCTTAAAGATAAACTCATTGGTCGCGTTTTAGATAAAGATGTTGTGAATGCTGAAACAGGGGAACTTGTTGTACCAGCTGAAACTATCTTGGATGAACAATGCTTGGCAGATATTGCTGAAGCTGGTGTTACATCTATCGCATTGCGCGGTGCACATTTGGGCTCTGATAGCGATATTAACCATACTAACTTGGTTCAAAAAATTATTCTTGGTGAAAGCGACGATAGCATCCGTGCAACATTGAAAGAAACTATGGTTCAAAATATGTTGAACAAGGATACTGTACAAGCAATCGTTGACAGCGAAGGGGTAGAAATCTTCCCAGCTGATACACGTCTCACTGAAGAAGGTATCGAAGCTATCCTTAACTCCGATGTAAAAGAAGTACAAGTACGCAACAATGAGATCCACGGTATTGAAGTGGAAGCTATCGTTGAAGGTACTGGTGTTATCGAGCCATTAAAAGACCGTATCGTAGGTCGTATTGCAGCTGAAGAATTAGTTAACAAGGAAACTGGCGAAGTCATCGTTCCTCTTAATGGTGAAATCACAGAGGCGTTAGCTGATGAAGTTGTAAAACACTATGAAACAGTAAAAATCCGTTCCGTATTGACTTGTCGTAGCCCATATGGCGTATGTCGCAAGTGCTATGGTCGTGATCTAGGAACTGGCAACCAAGTTCAAGTTGGTGAAGCTGTTGGTATTATTGCGGCACAATCCATCGGTGAACCTGGTACTCAGTTGACAATGCGTACATTCCATACTGGTGGTGTCGCAGGTGATGATATTACACAAGGTTTGCCACGTGTCGAAGAATTGTTCGAAGCTCGTAAACCAAAACGTAATGCTATCATCGCTGAAAATGAAGGTACAGTTCGTGTTGTACCTAATGAAGGTAAGAAAGGTACGAACACTATCTTTATCACTGGTGAAGATGGTATTGAACTTGATTACCTCATTCCTTACGGCTCCCGCATTATCGTTAAAGACGGGGATGTGGTATCCTTGGGAGCTCGTTTGACTGAAGGCTCCATCAATCCTCATGACATCATGCGTGTCATGGGTACTGAAGCAACTCAACGTTACCTCGTATACGAAGTACAAAAAGTATACAAATCCCAAGGTGTAGAAATTAACGATAAACATATCGAAGTTATCGTTCGTCAAATGCTTCATAAAGTTAAAATTGAAACAGCTGGCGATGCGGATATGCTTCCAGGGGATATGGTGGACGTTAATACCTTTGACGAAGAAAACCGTCGTCTTACTCTCAATGGTCGTGAAAATGCTACAGGCAAACGCACGCTATTGGGTATTACGAAAGCCGCTTTGGCAACGGACTCCTTCTTGTCTGCTGCATCATTCCAAGAAACGACACGTGTTCTTACCGATGCTGCTATCAAGGGTAAAATCGATCCATTGTTGGGCTTGAAAGAAAACGTAATCATTGGTAAGTTGATTCCTGCTGGTACAGGTATGAGTCGTTACCGTAAGATTGAAGTTGTAAAAAATACACCTGAAATCATTGATATTACGGAAGAGGTTATGTCTGAAGATTAATTACTTTGGATTAGCCGTTAAGCTATATTAACTGTATAGACCTGTTGCATAGTTGATATTGTGCGACATAATAAAAAGGGTGCACCTGCGAGGTGCACCCTTTTGTTATAGGTATTATTGGTTTCTATTCAGCTGCTTCTTCCGCGTCATGAGACATGATGTCATAACCGACGTCATCCGATAAAGTAAGATATCGTTCGTACTGTCGAATGATATCGGTAATGATATCCTCCCGTGTCATATACTGTGCATCGTATCCGGCGCGCCCGTCACTGAAATATGTCATAGGAATTGCGTTGGTGCTTTCAGTAATGTGAGGAATGTTAGGATCTTCAATGAGATGATCCGATACTTCTTGCGTAACGAGTTTGATGCCGTAGGTAAAGTTGCGCATTGATTCTTTTTCGATGGTTAACTCTACGGAAGCGTCGTTACCATTGAAATGTTTGTCAATTCTCGCAGTTAATCCGTACTCTTCGGTTAATTCTTTATTGAGCTGATACATAGCAGGCAGTGCTGTTGTTTTCATAAAGGAAATAACATCTTCCGACTGCGTTTGGTTGAGTATCTTGGCAAGACCTTGTTTCCAGTTCTTGCTGTCCCAGTAGATGGATGTGGTTGAAAGTTTTGTGTTAAAGTATTGCGTATCTGTCAATAATCCTTGCCATAAGCTGTAGCACATGATAACCATCAAGGCTGCAAATGGTAAGGCGAGAATGAGCGTTACCGATTGTAGTACATTAAGCCCACCGATGCTGAGCAAACTGATGGCAAGAAAGGACATTACAGAGCCCCACATCAAGCATTGCCACTTTGGAGATGAAGTGGATTTATCATAGGCCGCAATATTATTTAACACATAAATACCTGAATCGGCAGATGTAATAAAAAATAATGCTAATACGATAATCGATAGAAGACTAGTTAAACCGGATAAAGGTAAATATTCAAGGAATGCAAAGAGTAGTTGTTCTGGTTTATCGGTTAATGCACCGAGTGCACCGTTTGCTACTGTTTCATCGATATAAATTGCAGTATTACCAAAGATAGTAAACCAAACGATAGTAAAAACAGTTGGAATAATGAGTACCCCAAAGATGAACTCTCGAATAGTCCTACCTTTTGAAATACGCGCAATGAACATGCCCACAAATGGTGCCCAAGATAACCACCAAGCCCAGAATAGTATGGTCCAGCTGAAGAACCATGGACGGGTTTCTGGTGTATAGATAGATGTATAGAAGCTTTGCCCTAAAATATGTGATAGATAGTATCCAAAGTTTTCTACCATTGTATTTAATAGGAGTAATGTAGGACCTGCACATAGTACAAAAAGCATTAAGACTAATGCAACAGATATATTGATTTCGCTGAGCAGCTTAACGCCTTTATCAATACCTGTAACAGCAGATAGAACGGCAATGGACATAATGATGATAATGATGACCGTTTGTGCGGAAAAGTCATTAGTGGAGATGATATCAATATATAGGAACCCTGCACCTAGTTGGGCCGCACCAAATCCTAAGGTGGTTACGATACCTAATAAAGTTACACAAAGTGCGATGATATCAATAATGTGCCCTCGTGGGCCATTGATCTTATCCTTCCACAGCGGATAGAAACATGAACGTAGTGATAATGGCAACTTATAGCGAAAACCAAAATACGCTAATGCTAAAGCCATAATTCCGTATACCGTCCATGCATTGATGCCCCAGTGGAAGATGGAGCGGAATAACGCTTCCTTGGCGCTAGGAACACCATCGACTAAGCCTACAGCGGAGTGATAATGTGAGAGCGGTTCAGCAGTACCGAAGAACATGAGACCTACACCAGTACCTGCCGCAAATAACATGGCGAGCCAAGCTGTATAAGAGAATTCCGCTTCTTCATCGTCGCTACCAAGTTTGATGTCACCTAGCGAACTAAGTGCAAGAAAGATATTGAAGATAAAGAAGAGACTTATGGATAAAACATAAAACCAGCTGAAATCTTCAAATATAATATCACGAATCCCTTGGAGGATCGTTTGAGATATTTGCGGAATCAGAAGGGCACATAAGCTCAGCCCTAAGACGATAGACAAGCTACCTATAATTACAGGGGGATTAAAGTTTGAATAACGTTTAATGAGTTTAATCATATAATCTCCTTTCTTTAGTAACTTATAAATACAAATATTTGTTCTGTATTAATTTATATCATAATAAAATGGTGTTTATATTAATTTTGCATAATTGGTAAAAGAAAAAATAATAGTAAATGCATAGAATGATTATTTATACATAAAAATAATGATATATGAATAAAAAATCACTCTTCATTTATAATTCAAGTTTGAATGGAACACACGGATAAGTGTACACATAAAATGCAGCTGTAGAGCGGTGTGTGACATTGGAAATTGTTTGACATGAACTGCTGTAATTGATATACTTACATAGTGCTTTAGGCGAGGTATGCCTAATGGGCATAATTTCGTAAGGAGAATTAGTACAATGGACATTGCCCATCTGAAGTCGGTGAACAAAACAATCGGTGCCAAGCAAACGTTGAAACAAATTGCTAAAGGTGCTGTGAAGTACGTGTTCCTGGGTTGTGATAGTGATGAACGTGTGGTACAGCCTTTACGGATTGCTTGTGAAGAACAGGGAATACCTGTGAATGACAAACACACCATGGATGATCTCGGTCGTGCGTGTCGCATTAAGGTGCGGGCCACAGCTGTAGGCGTCCTACGTTAATCTTGGTAATATCCGATGTAACACTTTGTTATGACGGATCAATTATAAATCTCAAATTTGGAAAGGAGGTGCCCAAATGCCAACAATTAATCAGCTAGTACGCAAAGGCCGCATGAGCTTGACTAAAAAATCTACAGCTCCTGCCCTTCAAGAATCTCCACAAAAACGTGGTGTATGTACTCGTGTGTACACAGCTACTCCAAAGAAACCAAACTCCGCGCTTCGTAAAGTTGCCCGTGTACGTTTGACAAACGCTATTGAAGTAACTGCTTACATCCCAGGCATTGGTCACAATTTACAAGAACACAGTGTTGTACTTATCAGAGGCGGTCGTGTAAAAGACCTTCCAGGTGTGCGTTATCACATCGTTCGTGGTGCATTGGATACAGCTGGCGTACAAAATCGTATGCAAAGTCGTTCCAAATACGGCGCGAAAAAAGCTAAAAAATAATTTTAGCCATTAAACGAAATTAACACACATCATTATAAAGGAGGAATTGAACATGCCAAGAAAAGGCCCTGTTCCGAAACGTGATGTACTTCCAGATCCGGTGTACAACAGCAAATTAGTAACACGTTTCATTAACAAAGTTATGTACGATGGTAAAAAAGGCATTGCTGAAACTATCGTATATGATGCATTCGAAATTATTCGTTCCAAAATGGGTCAAGACCCAATGGAAGTTTTTGATCAAGCATTGAAAAATGTTATGCCTGTACTTGAAGTACGTGCTCGCCGTATCGGTGGTGCGAACTATCAAGTGCCAGTT
The DNA here is from genome assembly GCF_002005185.1 of Veillonella parvula. Taxonomy (GTDB): domain Bacteria; phylum Bacillota; class Negativicutes; order Veillonellales; family Veillonellaceae; genus Veillonella; species Veillonella parvula_M. The sequence goes on along the minus strand of NZ_CP019721.1, from coordinate 125,807 downwards.
GAAGTTCGTGCTGATCGCCGTCAAACCCTCGGTATTCGTTGGGTTGTAAATTATGCTCGTCTTCGTGGTGAACGCACTATGAAAGAACGTTTGGCAGGCGAATTGATGGACGCTTTCAACAATGCAGGCGCTGCAATCAAGAAAAAAGAAGATACTCATAAAATGGCAGAAGCTAATAAAGCATTTGCTCATTATCGTTGGTAATAAGAGGTGACAACTGTGGCAAGAGAGTTTTCCTTAGCAAAAACTCGTAATATCGGTATCATGGCTCACATCGATGCTGGTAAAACAACAACTACAGAACGTATCCTCTACTATACAGGTATCGTTCACAAGATCGGCGAAGTACATGAAGGCGCTGCTACGATGGACTGGATGGAGCAAGAGCAAGAACGTGGTATCACAATCACTTCTGCTGCAACAACTTGTCAATGGAAAGAACATCGTATCAATATCATCGATACTCCTGGTCACGTTGACTTTACTGTAGAAGTAGAACGTTCTCTACGTGTACTTGACGGTTCTGTTGCGGTGTTCAGTGCTAAAGGTGGCGTTGAACCTCAATCCGAAACAGTATGGCGTCAGGCTTCTAACTACGGCGTACCTCGTATCGCTTATGTAAATAAGATGGATACTGTAGGTGCTGACTTCTTCAACGTAGTTGACATGATGAAAGCTCGTTTGGGTGCAAATTCCGTAGCTATCCAAGTACCAATCGGTGCTGAAGATACTTTTGAAGGCATCATTGACTTGATGACTATGAAAGCGGAAATTTATAAATCCGATGACGGTAAAGAATATGAAATCACTGATATCCCTGCTGAATATCAAGAAGTAGCAGAAGCTCGTCGCGAAATGATGATCGATGCTATCGCTGAAACAGATGATGATATCATGATGAAATATTTGGAAGGCGAAGAAATTTCTGTGGAAGAATTGAAAGCGGCATTGCGTAAAGCTGTTATTGCTAACCAATTATTCCCAGTTCTTTGCGGTTCTTCCTATAAAAATAAAGGTGTTCAAATGTTATTGGATGCTGTTATCGATTACATGCCAGCTCCAATCGATATTCCACCTATTAAGGGTGTTGTTCCTGGAACTGAAGAAGAAACAACTCGTCCTTCTTCCGATGAAGAACCATTCTCTGCGTTGGCATTCAAAATCATGGCTGACCCTTATGTTGGTAAATTAGCGTTCTTCCGTGTGTACTCCGGTACATTGGAATCCGGCTCCTACGTTTTCAACTCCACTAAAGGTAAAAAAGAACGTATCGGTCGTATTCTTCAAATGCACGCTAACTCCCGTAAAGAAATCGAACGCGTATATTCTGGTGACATCGCTGCGGCGGTTGGCTTAAAGGATACTACTACAGGCGACACATTGTGTGATGAAAAATCTCCTGTAATTCTTGAGTCCATGGAATTCCCTGAACCAGTTATCTCCGTTGCTGTTGAACCTAAAACAAAAGCTGACCAAGAAAAAATGGGTACAGCTCTTGCTCGTTTGGCAGAAGAAGATCCTACTTTCAAAGTTCGTACTGATGAAGAAACAGGTCAAACTATTATCTCCGGTATGGGCGAACTTCACTTGGATATCATCGTTGACCGTATGAACCGTGAATTCAAAGTAGATTGTAACGTAGGTAAACCTCAAGTAGCATACCGCGAAACTATCCGTAAAGCTGTTAAGGCTGAAGGTAAATTCGTACGTCAATCTGGTGGTCGTGGTCAATATGGTCACTGCTGGTTGGAATTGATTCCTCAAGAACCAGGTGCTGGCTTCGAGTTTGAAAACAAGGTTGTAGGTGGTGCGATTCCTCGTGAATACATCGGACCTGTTGAAAGCGGTGTTAAAGAAGCTATGGAATCCGGTGTTATCGCTGGGTACCCTATGGTTGATGTTAAAGTTATCGTATTTGATGGTTCCTACCATGACGTTGACTCCAACGAAATGGCCTTCAAAATTGCTGGTTCTATGGGCTTCAAAGAAGGTGCTCGCAAAGCAGATCCTGCATTGCTTGAACCATACATGGCTGTAGAAGTAGACGTTCCTGAAGAATATATGGGCGACGTTATCGGTGACTTGAACTCTCGTCGTGGTCGCATGGACGGCATGGAAGCTCGTAATGGTTCCCAACATATCAAAGCATATGTTCCATTGAGCGAAATGTTCGGTTACGCAACTGACCTTCGTTCCAAAACGCAAGGCCGTGGTAACTACTCCATGACATTCGATCATTACGAAGAAGTTCCTAAGAAAATTGCTGAAGAAATTCAAGCAAAGAAAAACGGTTAATCTCATATTAGATTAATAGAATTACTATTTTCCTCGGAGGATAATTTAAAATGGCAAAAGAAAAATTTGAACGTACGAAACCGCATGTTAACATCGGTACAATCGGTCACGTTGACCATGGTAAAACTACTTTGACTGCTGCAATCACTAAAGTATTGGCTGAAAAAGGTCAAGCTGACTTCCAAGATTACAGCATGATCGATAAAGCTCCAGAAGAACGCGAACGCGGTATCACAATCAACACTGCACACGTTGAGTATGAAACTGCTAACCGTCACTATGCACACGTTGACTGCCCAGGCCATGCTGACTATGTTAAAAACATGATTACTGGTGCGGCTCAAATGGACGGCGCTATCTTGGTTGTATCCGCAGCTGACGGCCCTATGCCTCAAACTCGCGAACACATCTTGTTGGCTCGCCAAGTTGGTGTTCCTGCAATCGTAGTATTCTTGAACAAAGCTGACATGGTTGACGATGAAGAATTGATCGAATTGGTAGAAATGGAAGTTCGTGAACTTCTTTCTTCCTACGAATTCCCTGGCGACGAAGTACCTATCGTTGTAGGTTCCGCGTTGAAAGCTTTGGAAGGCGACGCTCAATATGTAGCTAAAATTGACGAATTGATGGACGCTGTAGACTCCTACATCCCAACACCAGTTCGTGATACTGATAAACCATTCTTGATGCCTGTGGAAGACGTTTTCACAATCACTGGTCGTGGTACAGTAGCAACTGGCCGTGTTGAACGTGGTCAAGTAAACGTTGGTGATACTGTTGAAGTAGTAGGCTTGAAAGAAAAAGCTGAACAATATGTAGTAACAGGTCTTGAAATGTTCCGTAAAGTGTTGGATTCTGCAGTAGCAGGTGACAACGTAGGTGCATTGCTTCGTGGTGTTGATCGTAAAGACATCGAACGTGGTCAAGTATTGGCTAAACCAGGCTCCATCAACCCACACACAAAATTCAAAGCAGAAGTATACGTATTGACTAAAGAAGAAGGTGGCCGTCATACTCCATTCTTCTCCAACTACCGTCCACAATTCTACTTCCGTACAACAGACGTAACAGGTGTTGTAAACCTTCCTGAAGGTGTAGAAATGTGTATGCCTGGCGATAACGTAACAATGGAAATCGAATTGATTACTCCAATCGCTATCGAAGAAGGTCTTCGCTTTGCGATCCGCGAAGGTGGCCATACAGTAGGCGCTGGCGTAGTAACAGAAATCGAAGGTTAATTTAACCTTTTATGCTCATCGTAGAATGCGTTGAGCACAATACATGCAGCACTCAGAGCGGCAGATAATGCCGCTCTCGTGTTGTGTTTTTAAACTATGAAGTAGAAGGTTGCCTCTGCGGAGGAGAATTTCTATGGAGCAGCCCATTCACGAAATGGACGACAGGAGGAATTATTAATAATGGCTAAACAGCAAAAAATCCGTATTCGCCTTAAGGCATACGACCACAAAGCTCTCGATCAAAGCGCTGCTAAGATCGTAGACACTGCAAAAAGAAATGGCGCTATGGTATCTGGTCCGATTCCATTGCCAACAGAAAAGAATATCTTCACAATTCTTCGTTCTGTACACGTAAACAAAGATTCTCGTGAACAATTCGAAATGCGTACACATAAACGCTTAATCGATATTCTTGAACCAAATTCGAAAACAGTAGATGCTATCACTCGTTTAGATTTACCAGCTGGTGTATCTATTGAAATAAAACTATAAGGAGGTGCGATAATGTCTAAAGCTATTTTGGGTAAAAAATTAGGAATGACACAAGTCTTCACAGCTGAAGGCCAATTAGTTCCTGTAACAGTAGTGGAAACTACCCCAAGCGTTGTAGTGCGCGTAAAGACTGTAGAAACAGACGGCTACGAAGCAGTACAAATTGGTTACGGTTCCATTAAAGAAAAACATTTAACAAAACCTGTAAAAGGTCAGTTCGACAAAGCTGGCGTAGCTCCAGTGAAATATCTTCGCGAAGTTCGCGTAGCTAATGCAGCTGACTACACAGTAGGCCAAACTCTGGCAGCTGATATCTTCGCAGAAGGTGAATTGGTGGACGTAGTGGGTACAGGTAAAGGTAAGGGTTTTGCTGGCACAATTAAACGCCATAACTTCTCCCGTGGTCCTGAAACTCATGGCTCCAAATCTCACCGTGAACCTGGTTCCATCGGTCCTATGATCTCCGGTGGCGGCGGTAAGGTATACAAAGGTAAAAAACTCCCTGGACAAATGGGTGGTTACAGAGTTACCGTACAACGCTTATCCGTTGTGAAAGTTGATGCTGAACGTAACCTTTTATTGGTTAAAGGTGGTATCCCAGGCGCTAAAGGTAGCTTGGTTATGGTTCGCAACACGGTTAAACCTGTTAAATAATCATTTGTCGAAAGGAGGATTATGTAATGCCTACAGTAGCAACATATAATCAATCCGGCATTAAAGTCGGTGAAATACAGTTAAACGATGCAGTATTCGGCGTTGAAGTTAACGAAGCCGTAATGCATCAAGCCGTAGTTCGTCAATTGTCTAACGAACGTCTCGGCACACATGCAACAAAAACTAGAGGTATGGTTCGTGGCGGTGGCCGCAAACCTTGGAAACAAAAAGGTACTGGCCGTGCTCGTGCAGGCTCCAGCCGTTCCCCAATCTGGATCGGTGGTGGTACTACATTTGGTCCACAACCTCGCAGCTATTACAAAGCTATGCCTCGTAAGGCTAGACGTTTAGCAGTTAAATCTGCTCTTAGCGATAAAGTGAATAATAGCGAATTATACGTTTTGGAAGAAATCACATTAGCAGCTCCTAAAACAAAAGAAGTGTTGAACATTATTAACAGCTTCAACGTTGGTGATGCAAAAGTATTGTTCATCACTGAAGGTGATGTAAATGTTGAACGTTCCGCTCGTAATATCCAAGGTGTTAAAGCTTTGGCTTGCGAAGGTATGAACATTTTCGATCTTCTTCATTACGATAAGCTCTTCATTACTAAAGGCGCTGTCGCAAAAATCGAGGAGGTGCTCGGATAATGCAATTACATGATGTACTAATCCGCCCGGTTATTACCGAAAAATCCACTATGCTTATGGAAGAAGGCAAATACACTTTCCGTGTGCCTTTGACTGCAAATAAAGTGCAAATCCGTCAAGCAGTTGAAAAAATCTTCAATGTAAAAGTAGAAAAAGTAGCTACTATTCGTGTTTTAGGTAAGACTAAACGCATGGGTCGTACACAAGGTAAACGTAGCGATTATAAAAAAGCTATCGTAACCTTAAAAGCTGGCGAATCCATTGAATTCTTTGAAGATGTCTAAGAGTCTAGTTGTAAGGAGGCCCACTAATGGCAATTAAATCATTTAAACCGTACTCCGCTGGTCGCCGGTTTATGACAGTATCCGCCTTCGACGAAATCACAGCAAGCAAACCAGAAAAATCCTTGCTCGCTAAGATTTCTCAAAAAGGTGGTCGTAACAATACTGGTAAAATGACAGTTCGTCACCAAGGTGGCGGTCACAAACGTCAATACCGTATTATTGACTTCAAACGTACTAAAGATAATATTCCAGCTAAAGTAGCAACAATCGAGTATGATCCTAACCGTTCTTCTCGTATCGCTTTGCTTAACTACGCTGATGGTGAAAAACGCTACATTTTAGCTCCTAACGGTCTAAAAGTTGGTGACGTTGTATTCTCCGGTCCTGAGTCCGATATTAAACCTGGTAACTGCTTACCATTGGCTAATATTCCAGACGGTACACAAATCCACAATATCGAATTGAAAATCGGTAAAGGTGGTCAAATCGTTCGTTCCGCTGGTACATCTGCTCAATTGATGGGTAAAGATAATGGCTACGCTATTCTTCGTTTACCATCTGGTGAAATGCGTCGTGTTCGTCAAGAGTGCCGTGCAACAATTGGTGTTGTTGGTAACGCTGACCACAGCAACCTTGTAATTGGTAAAGCTGGTCGTCATCGTTGGATGGGTGTTCGCCCTGGCAACCGTGGTGTTGTAATGAACCCTTGTGACCATCCACATGGTGGTGGTGAAGGTAAATCTCCTGTTGGTCGTAAACATCCTGTTACACCTTGGGGCAAACCAGCACATGGTGTTAAAACTCGCGACAAGAAAAAAGCTTCTAACAGCTTAATCATTAAACGTCGTACAAAATAGGATAAAGGAAAGGAGATAAAATAGTGTCCAGATCTATTAAAAAAGGCCCTTTCGTAGCAGATCATTTGCTTAAGAAAGTTGAAGCTTTAAACGAAACTAACGAAAAGAAAGTTGTAAAAACCTGGTCCCGTGCCTCTACTATTATCCCAAGTTTTGTAGGCCACACAATTGCTGTGCATGATGGTCGCAAACATGTACCTGTATTCATTACAGAAGATATGGTAGGTCATAAATTAGGTGAGTTCGCTCCTACACGTACTTATAGAGGTCATGGTAAGGACGAAAAATCTACAGGCAAAAAATAGGAGGAAATAATACATGGAAGCAAAAGCAATCGCTAGACATATCCGAATCGCGCCTCGTAAAATCCGTATCGTTGCAGATTTAGTGCGCGGTAAAAACATCGGCGAAGCATTTGCCATCTTGAAGTTCACTCCGAAAGTTGGCGCTGATGTAGTAGAAAAAGTTATGCGTTCTGCAATCGCAAACGCTGAACATAATTTCGATATGAATGTTGACAATCTTTACGTATCCGAGATCTTCGTTGATCAAGGCCCTACATTAAAACGCATTCATCCTCGTTCCCGTGGTCAAGCTTTCAAAATTTTGAAACGTACTAGCCACGTAACAGTAGTAGTTAAAGAAAGAGCTTAAGAAGGAGGGAAACAGAGTGGGTCAAAAAGTTAATCCACACGGTTTGCGTGTCGGTATCGTAAAAGATTGGGACGCAAAATGGTATGCAGATAAAGATTTCGCTGCTAATCTTCATGAAGACGTAAAAATTCGTAACTTCTTGAAAGAAACCCTTTTCATTGCTGGTATTTCCCGCATTGAAATCGAGCGTACAAATAAACGTATTAAATTGACTATCCACACTGCGAAACCAGGTATGGTTATCGGTCGTGGTGGTGCTGGTATCGAAGATATCAAAAAAGCAATGACTCGTTTCACTGATAAACAAGTGGACGTTAACATTGCAGAAATTAAACAAGCAGACATGGATGCAACATTAGTTGCTGAAAACATTGCGGGCCAATTGGAACGTCGTATCGGCTTCCGTCGTGCAATGAAACAAGCTGTAGGTCGTACAATGCGCTTAGGTGCAAAAGGTATTAAAATCATGGTAAGCGGTCGTCTTGGCGGTGCTGAAATCGCTCGTAGCGAATCCTATCGTGAAGGTTCTATTCCTTTGCATACACTTCGTGCAGACATCGACTACGGTACTGCTGAAGCTCATACAACATATGGTTGTATCGGCATTAAAGTATGGATTTACAAAGGTGAAGTTTTGCCAGAAGCAAAACAAGCACCTGCTAAGAAGGAAGAAGGTGGCAAGTAATGCTTATTCCAAAGCGCGTAAAACATCGTAAGCAATTCCGCGGCCGTATGAAAGGTCGTGCTATGCGCGGTAATACAGTGTCTCATGGTGAGTTCGGCTTGGTAGCATGCGAACCATCTTGGATCACTAACCGTCAAATCGAAGCTGCCCGTATTGCTATGACTCGTTATATCAAACGTGGTGGTAAAGTATGGATTAAAATTTTCCCTGACAAACCAATCACAGCTAAACCAGCTGGTACTCGTATGGGTTCCGGTAAAGGTTCTCCTGAATACTGGGTAGCAGTGGTTAAACCAGGTCGTGTAATGTTTGAAATGGACGGTGTGCCAGAAGCTACAGCTCGTGAAGCTATGCGTCTTGCAAGCCATAAACTTCCAATCAAATGCAAATTTGTTGTTAAGGGTAAAGAATTGGGTGGTGACGTAAATGAAGGTTAATGACATTCGCAATATGAGCGCTGCCGAAATGGAACAAAAAGTTTCCGGTCTTAAGGAAGAGTTATTTAACCTCCGTTTTCAGCTTGCAACAGGTCAATTAGAAAATCCTATGCGCATTCGTGAAGTTAAGAAGACAATCGCTCGTATTAAAACTGTACAACGTGAAGTTGAACTTAAATCTGAAAACGCATAATAACAGATTTGTTAAAGTTTGAAAAGGAGGCTTAAAATCGTGGCAGAAGAAAGAAACGTACGTAAAGTCCGCGTAGGTAAAGTTGTTAGCGACAAAATGGACAAAACTGTTGTTGTTGCTGTTGAACGTAAAGTACCTCACGCATTATATAACAAGCCAATGGTTAGCACAAAACGCTTCAAAGCTCATGATGAAAATAATGAGTGTCAAATTGGCGATACAGTTAAAATTGTAGAAACTCGTCCACTTTCTAAAGATAAATGTTGGAGAGTTGTTGAAATTCTTGAAAGACAAAAATAAGAGTGATGTAAGGAGGAATAGACGATGATCCAGCAACAAACAATTTTGAATGTTGCCGACAACACTGGTGCTAAACGTATTATGTGCATCCAAGTCATGGGCGGTTCTTATCGCAAATTCGGCAATATCGGTGACGTAATCGTTGCTTCTGTAAAAGATGCATCACCCGGTGGCGTTGTCAAGAAAGGCGACGTAGTTAAAGCTGTTATTGTTCGTTCTAAAAAAGGTATCCGCCGTCAAGACGGTTCCTATATTCGTTTCGATGAAAACGCAGCAGTAGTTATTAAAGATGACAAGACCCCTCGTGGTACTCGTATCTTTGGACCTGTAGCTAGAGAACTTCGTGAAAAAGACTTCATGAAAATCGTTTCTTTGGCTCCAGAAGTATTATAAGAAGGAGGAACGCAGCATATGGCTAAGCTACAAATCAAAAAAGGCGATACAGTTGTTGTTATCTCCGGTAAAGATAAAGGTAAGCAAGGTACAGTTATCGCAACTGAACCTAAAAAAGAACGCGTATTTGTTGAAGGCGTTAACACTGTAAAACGTCACACAAAACCTTCCCAAGCTAACCCACAAGGCGGCATCGTTACTAAAGAAGCTGGCATTCATGTTTCTAACGTAATGGTTGTCGACCCAGAAACTAAAACAGCTACTCGTATCAAAAAGGTAGAAGGCAAGGACGGTAAATTCGTTCGCGCTACTGTTAAATCCGGTACAGTACTTAAATAATCAGGAAAGGAGGAGCTACATAAATGTCTCGTTTGTTTGAACAATACAACTCTGAAATCAAAAAGAGTATGCAAGAAAAATTCCAATACGGCAATGTAATGGAAATTCCTAAATTGGAAAAAATCGTTATCAACATCGGCGTAGGTGATGCAGTAGGCAATGCAAAAGCATTGGAAGCAGCAGTTAATGACTTGACTATTATTGCTGGTCAAAAACCTGTTATCACAAAAGCTAAAAAATCCATTGCGAACTTCAAAGTTCGTGAAGGCATGGCGTTGGGTACAAAAGTTACTCTTCGTGGCGAACGCATGTATGAATTCCTTGATAGATTGATCAATGCGGCATTACCTCGTGTACGTGACTTCCGCGGTATCAGCGCTACTGCATTCGATGGCCGTGGTAACTACGCTTTGGGTCTTAAAGAACAGCTCATCTTCCCTGAAATCGAATATGATCAGGTAGAACGTGTTACTGGTATGGATATCATTATCGTAACAAGTGCTAAGACAGATGAAGAAGCTCGTGAATTGTTGACTCAATTCGGTATGCCTTTTGAAAAATAATAGGAGGAACATATAGATGGCTAAAAAATCTATGATTGAACGCGAAAAGAAACGCGCTAAAATCGTTGAAAAATATGCAGCTAAACGTGAAGCGTTAAAAGCAGCAGGTGATTATGAAGGCTTATCCAAATTACCAGCAAATGCATCCCCAACACGCTTGCACAACCGTTGCAACTTAACTGGTCGTCCTCACGGCTATATGCGTAAATTCGGTATCAGCCGTATTGCGTTCCGTGAATTGGCGTACAAAGGACAAATTCCTGGTGTTAAAAAAGCCAGCTGGTAATATTAGACGAGAGGAGGTTTTTAGATTATGGTAATGACCGATCCTATCGCGGATATGCTTACGCGCATCCGTAATGCAAACGCTGCACTTCATGAAACGGTAAACATTCCTGCATCTAGAATGAAAGCAGCCGTTCTTGACATCCTTTTACAAGAAGGCTTTGTAAAGAACGTTGAAAAAGAAGAAAACACTTTAAAAGTAACTTTGAAATATGGTTCCAATAACGAGAAAGTTATTACAGGAATTAAACGTATTTCCAAACCAGGTTTACGTGTTTACGCGAAAAAGGAAGAACTTCCTCGTGTACTTGGTGGTTTGGGTATCGCAGTTATTTCTACGTCCAAAGGCGTTATGAGCGACAAACAAGCTCGTAAAGAAGGTCTTGGTGGCGAAGTAATCGCATACGTTTGGTAATAGTAGCAATAGGAGGTAGAAATAATGTCACGTATCGGTAGAATGCCTATCGAGATCCCTGCAGGCGTTACTGTTACATATGATAACCATCATATGAACGTAAAAGGCCCTAAAGGTGAATTATCTCGCGATTTGCATCCAGATATGAATATCACTGTAGAAGGTAACACAATCACAGTAACTCGTCCTTCCGACGATAAAAATCATCGTTCCCTTCACGGTTTGACTCGCGCTCTTGTTGCTAATATGGTAACAGGCGTATCTGAAGGATTTACAAAAACTCTTGAAATCAACGGTGTTGGTTACAGAGCGGCTAAACAAGGCAATAAATTAGCTCTTACACTTGGCTTCTCTCATCCAGTAGAAATGGAAGCTCCAGCTGGTATTACAATCGACGTTCCAGCTCCTAACAAAATCGTTGTGTCTGGTGCAGACAAAGAAGTTGTAGGTGCAGTAGCAGCTGATATCCGTAAATGGAGAAAACCTGAACCTTACAAAGGTAAAGGTATCCGCTATGAAGGCGAAGTTGTTCGTCGCAAAGCTGGTAAAGCTGGTGCAAAAGGTAAATAGTAATATCATCTATATGAATGAAAGGAGTGAATATCTTGCCTCGTAAATCTAGTAGAAATATCGCTCGAGCAAAACGTCATCTTCGTATTCGCCGTCACATCTCTGGTACGGCAACTTGCCCACGTTTGAACGTTTACCGTTCTTTGAGCAACATTTACGCACAAGTAATCGATGACGTAGCAGGTACAACTTTGGTTGCTGCTAGCTCTTTAGATAAAGATTTGAACTTATCCTATGGTGGTAACGTAGCTGCTGCTAAAGCTGTTGGTGAAGCAGTTGCTAAAAAAGCTATCGCTAAAGGCATTGACACTGTAGTGTTTGACCGTGGTGGTTACATTTACCACGGCCGCGTAGCAGCCCTTGCAGAAGGTGCTCGTGAAGCAGGCTTAAAATTCTAAGAAGGAGGAACTATAGACATGGCGAGAATTGACTACACCAGTCTTGATCTTAAAGAAAGAGTAGTATTCATCAACCGCGTAGCCAAAGTAGTTAAAGGCGGTCGTCGTTTTTCCTTCAGCGCTCTTGTAGTTGTTGGTGATGGCAACGGTTATGTAGGCGTTGGCTTAGGTAAAGCAGCGGAAGTACCAGAAGCAATTCGCAAAGGTATCGATGATGCTAAGAAAAATATTGTAAACGTAGCTATTAAAAATGGTACAATCCCTCACAGCGTAACAGGCGTATTCGGTGCAGGCCGCGTATTCTTGAAACCAGCTGCTGAAGGTACTGGCGTTATCGCTGGTGGCCCTGTTCGTGCCGTATTGGAATTAGTAGGTGTTCGTAACATCTTGACTAAATCTTTGGGCTCTTCTAACCCTAACAATATGGTTCGCGCTACAATCGAAGGTTTGAAAGATTTGAAACGCGCTAGCGAAGTTGCTGAGCTTCGTGGTAAAACCGTTGAAGAAATCTATAACGCGTAATAAGGAGACAAGAAATGGCACAAGTTAAAGTAACATTAACAAGAAGCTTAATCGGTCGTCCTGAAGATCAACGCGCGACAGTTAAAGCTTTGGGCTTGAAAAAAACTAATTCTCAAGTCGTAAAAGAAGTAACACCTCAAATCGAAGGTATGCTTCATAAAGTTAGACATTTAGTAAAAGTTGAAGAAGTTTAATACTGATAAGGAGGTGCACTGAATGAAACTTCATGAATTACAACCAGCAGCTGGTTCTAAAAAAACTCGTACTCGTGTAGGCCGTGGTTTAGGTTCTGGCTTGGGTAAAACATCTGGTCGTGGTCAAAAAGGTCAAAACTCCCGTTCTGGCGGTGGCGTTCGCTCCGGTTTTGAAGGCGGCCAAATGCCTCTTTATCGTCGTTTACCAAAACGCGGTTTCAACAACAGCGTTTTTGCTAAACAATATGCTGAAGTTAACGTAGCACAATTAAATCGCTTTGAAGATGGTGCAACAGTTGATCCAGTAGCTCTTATTGAAGCTGGCATTTTGAAAAATGTACGCGATGGTATTCGTATTTTAGGTAACGGCACATTGGAAACTAAAAACTTGACTGTTATCGCTAATGGCTTCACTAAAGCTGCTGAAGAAAAAATCACAGCAGCAGGCGGAAAAGTTGAGGTGATCTAGGGTGCTAGATAGCCTCTCGAACATCTTTAAGATTACTGAGTTACGTAACAAGATTTTGTACACATTGATGATGTTTGCTGTGTTTAGAGCCGGCATTCACATCCCAGTACCAGGTGTAGATGCATCTGTTATCGAATCCTTGTTTACATCCGGTAACCTATTTGGTCTATTAGACTTGTTTGCTGGTGGTGCGCTAAGTAAGTTCTCTATCTTTGCGATGAGTATTACCCCTTACATTAATGCTTCCATCATCATGCAACTGCTTCAGTCTGTAGTTCCTCAGTTTGAAGCATGGAGTAAAGATGGTGAAGACGGGCGTAAGAAAATAGCGAAGGTAACTCGTTATGGCACCGTAGTCCTTGGCTTTGTACAAGCCGCTGGTATGGCATTTGCTCTTAGAGCAAACAACGCTTTGGTAAATAATGATTTCCTTAGCGTATTCGTTGTGGCCATCATCCTCACAGCAGGCACATGTTTGTTGATGTGGATTGGTGAGCAAATCACAGCATATGGTATAGGTAATGGTATTTCCTTGATCATCTTTGCTGGTATCGTAGCTCGATTGCCAGATGGTCTCGAAACTATTTATCAATATATCCAAAACGGAACCATTAACATGTTCCAAGCATTCTTATTTGCTGTAATTGCACTTGCGATGATCGCTGTCGTAGTGGCAGTTACACAAGGCCAACGTCGCATTCCTATCCAATACGCAAAACGCGTAGTAGGGCGTAAAATGTACGGTGGTCACTCTACATTCTTGCCGTTGAAAGTCAATCAGGCAGGTGTAATCCCAATTATCTTTGCGTCATCTGTGTTGATGTTCCCTGTAACAATTGCACAATTTATTGACAATGAATTTGTTCATAAAGCTGCTGATTTATTTACATGGGGGACGCCGTTACAAACGGCATTGTATGCGATATTGATCTTTATCTTTACGTATTTCTATACTGCAATCTCTATCAACATTACAGATATGGCAGATAATATGAAAAAATACGGTGGTTTTATCCCAGGTATTCGTGCGGGTAAACCAACTGCTGATTATGTGGATAACGTGATGACCAAGATCACTTTGGCTGGCGCTGTATTCTTAGCTGTCGTTGCTATTATACCGAATTTCCTCGGTAGTATAACCGGCGTCCAAGGCGTATACTTTGGTGGTACGGCTCTTCTCATCGTTGTAGGTGTAGCACTTGATACAATGCAACAAATTGAGTCGCTCATGGTAACACGCCACTATAAAGGCTTTGTGAAATAGGAGGGAAACAATATGTATATTCTATTAATGGGACCTCCTGGTGCTGGTAAAGGCACTCAGGCAGCTCGACTTATTGAAAAATACGGTATTCCCCAAATTTCAACAGGTGATATGTTCCGCGCTGCGATTAAGAACGAAACACCTCTTGGAGTTGAGGCTAAGAAATACATCGATGCCGGTCAATTGGTACCAGACAGTGTAACTGTTGGTATCGTACGTGATCGCTTGGTGAAAGATGACTGCAAATCTGGATTTATTCTTGATGGATTCCCAAGAACTACAGCGCAAGCTGTATCTTTGGATGCAATCCTTAAAGAATTAGGAATTTCTTTGGACGCTGTACTTAACTTAAACGTTCCTTCTGAGGAATTGGTTAAACGTATTAGCGAACGAGCTGTTCTAGAAAATCGTGCTGATGATAACCCTGAAACAGTACAGAAACGTCTAGCTGTGTACGAAGAATCTACTAAACCATTAATTGATTACTATCGCAATAGCGGATTGTATCAAGAAATCAATGGTTTACAAGATGTAGACGCAGTATTTGCTGACATCATTAAGGCGTTGGAGAAATAATCTATGATTATTTTAAAATCGCCCCATGAGATTGAATGTATCCGCAAGGCAAGTAAGCTTACAGCAGACACGTTGTCCTTGTTAGTAGAAAAGGCTAAACCTGGCATCACGACGCTTGAGTTAGATACAATTGCCGAAGAATATATTCGCAGCCACGGTGGTATACCAAGTTGTAAAGGGTACTATGGATTCCCCGCTACAATCTGTGCTTCTATTAACGAAGAAGTCGTTCATGGTATTCCGAGCGCTAAGCGTAAGCTTAAAAACGGCGATGTCCTCAGTATTGATCTCGTATCATCTATTGATGGATATCACGGCGATTCGGCTGTGACGATTCCTATTGGTCACGTCAAACCCGATGTGATGAAATTGTTAAAAGTTACAGAGGAAAGTCTGTTCAAGGGAATTGAACAAGTGAAAGTCGGTAACCGTATTGGTGCTATCGGTCACGCTGTTCAAACGTATTGTGAGAAACATGGTTACGGTGTCGTACGCGACTTCGTAGGTCATGGTTTAGGCCGCGAAATGCATGAAGATCCGCAAATACCAAACTATGGTAGTCCTGATCAAGGACCTCTTATGAAACCAGGTATGGTATTGTGTATTGAACCGATGATAACTCTAGGGACACATCGTGTTCGTGTATTAGGGGATGACTGGACAGCAGTTACAGTAGATGGTAAACCTGCTGCTCATTTCGAACATACAGTGGTTGTTACAGAAAACGGCCCTGAAATATTAACTATGCGGGAAGAACCGCGGTTAATTAAATAAACAGGTAACCGGAGGAAAAGATATGTCAAAAGAAGACGTTATTGAGGTGGAAGGTACGGTCGTTGAGGCATTACCGAATGCCATGTTCCAAGTTGAATTGGAAAATGGTCATATCGTATTGGCTCATGTGTCAGGTAAAATGCGTATGAATTTTATCCGTATTCTTCCTGGTGATAAAGTTACTATGGAACTGACACCGTATGACTTAAATCGTGGTCGCATCACCTATCGCTTTAAATAAGCATAGGGTCCACAAAGGAGGTACTAATGAAGGTTCAACCATCAGTTAAAAAGATATGCGAAAAATGTAAAATCATTAAACGCAAAGGCCGTGTAATGGTTATTTGCGAAAATCCAAAACATAAACAAAAACAAGGATAATCTGATAGGAGGTGGATGATTAGATGGCACGTATCGCCGGTGTAGATTTACCTCGTGATAAACGAGTGGAAATTGGTTTAACTTATATTTATGGTATTGGTCCAACTTTAGCATCTGAAATTATTGCTAAAACTGGCATCAATCCTGACACACGCGTTCGCGATCTTTCTGAAGATGAAGTAGCGAAAATCCGTGAATTGTTAGATGCTGATTACAAAGTAGAAGGTGACCTTCGTCGTGAAGAAGCTCTTAACATTAAACGCTTAATTGAAATCAACTCCTATCGAGGCAAACGTCATCGTATGGGTTTACCACTTCGTGGTCAACGTACTAAAACGAATGCACGTACTCGCAAAGGTCCTAGAAAAGCAATTGCTGGTAAAAAGAAATAAGATAAAGGAGGGATAAAGCGTGGCTAAAAAAGTTGTTAGAACTAAAAGAAAAGAAAAGAAACATATTGAATCCGGTGCGGCTCATATTCGTTCTACATTCAATAACACTATCGTAACTTTGACAGATACAAACGGTAATGCGTTGTCTTGGGCTTCCGCTGGTGGCTTGGGCTTCCGTGGTTCTCGTAAATCCACTCCATTTGCTGCTCAAATGGCTGCTGAACAAGCTGCTAAAGCTGCAATGGAACATGGTCTTCGCACTGTTGAAGTATTCGTAAAAGGTCCTGGATCCGGCCGTGAAGCTGCAATCCGTGCTTTACAAGCTGCAGGTCTTGAAGTTACTTCCATTAAAGACGTAACTCCAATTCCTCACAATGGTTGTCGCCCTCCAAAACGCCGTCGTGTATAATTTATAGTGACCGATATGATACGGTGCTATAATTAACTATGAACGTGTGTTATATAGGAGGATGTTCCTGATGAGCGAAGAAAAGAAACTTAAAATCGAGAAAGTGGACATCGCCGATGGCGGTCGTTATGGTAAGTTCGTATGTGAACCATTAGATCGTGGTTATGGGATCACTCTCGGTAATAGCTTACGCAGAATTTTGCTTTCATCCTTGGATGGGGCAGCTATCACCTCTATCAAAATTGATGGAGTTCTTCATGAATTCTCTACTATTCCTGGTATTCGCGAAGATGTTACGGATATCATCCTTAACTTAAAGCAATTGTGCATCAAAGTTGAAGAAGAAGCACAATTACCTTTGGAAGTTCATTTCGACTTCCAAAAGGATGGAATATTGACAGCTACTGATTTAGCTGAACAATTCCCGCCAGAGGTAGAAGTATTGAATCCTGAACTCGTGATTGCGACAATGGATGAGACAGCTCATCTCGTAATGGACGTAGTAATCGAACGAGGTAAAGGCTATGTTCCTTCAACGAAGAATAAAAAAGATACTGATGTTATTGGTTGTATTCCAATCGATTCCATCTTCTCTCCAATTCTTCGTGCTAAATACGAAGTGAGTGATGTTCGTGTAGGCAATGAAATGGACTTCGACAAGCTTACATTAGAAGTTTGGACTGATGGCTCCATTACTGCTGCTGATGCAGTGGCAAAATCTGCTGCCATTATGATTGGTTATTTAGGGAACTTCACTAAATTAGCGCATTCTGCAGATGTTGTAGATGTAAACACTGGTGAAGGCGGTATCGTTATAGATCCAGTAGGTTCCGATAATGAAGAACCAGCTGTAGATGACGGCCCAGCAAAGATTTCCATCGACGAGTTGGAACTCTCTGTTCGTGCGTATAACTGCTTGAAACGTGCTGGCATTAATACAATTGCAGACCTGCTAGACAAAACCATTGATGACTTAGGAAAAGTTCGCAACTTAGGTAAAAAATCTATCGATGAAATTGAGGAAAAACTCAATAATCACCCAGGTGGTTTTCAACTTAAACAAAAAGGCGAATAAGGAGGAAGACGAATGTACAGAAAATTAGGCCGCGACAGCTCCGCTCGTAAAGCGTTGTTCCGTAGCATGTTAACATCTTTCTTCCAATATGAGCGTATTGAAACGACTGAAGCTAAAGCGAAAGAACTTCGTTCTTTAGCTGATCAAATGGTAACTTTGGCTAAACGTGGTGATCTTCATGCACGTCGCCAAGTTCTTGCATACCTCATGGATGAAAGTGTAGTAAAAAAATTGTTTGATACAATTGCTCCAAAATATGCAGACCGCCAAGGTGGTTACACTCGTGTAATCAAAACTGGTCTCCGCAAAGGTGACGCTGCACCTTTGGCTATTATCGAGTTAGTTTAATCAAACTCATACGGTGTTGTAACTTACGTTGCAGCACCGTTTTTTTATTGTCAATTTTATGGTACAATCGACTAGTATAATATCGTAATATGTTAGCAGTTATCGTAAATAATGAATATGTATTGTCAACTTTTTGCATAATATCTAAGACATTATTAAATTCCAGTTCTATCAATAGGATAAATTGAAATAAGGGAATCATGCACAGTATGAGTATGATAGATGATGCAAATGGTTCTACTTTCATAGAAACGAAATTGACTAGAAAGATATGAGGTTATCCATGAATGAACAAGACATTATGATTGAGGTCAATCATATGAGTCATATTTATACTGATGAAAACGGCAATGATGTACGTGCCTTAGACGATGTGAGTCTAACCATTAAGCACGGCGAATTTGTTTGTATCATTGGTACTAATGGCAGTGGTAAAAGTACGCTTGCCAAGCATTTTAATGTGCTATTACAACCTAGCGAAGGATATATCAACGTGTGTGGTTTTGATACGCGAGATGAAGCGCATATTTGGGAGATTCGCCAACATGTGGGGATGGTATTTCAAAATCCTGATAACCAAATCGTAGCGGCCGTCGTAGAAGAGGACGTTGCCTTTGGTCCAGAAAACTTAGGTATTCCTAGTGCAGAAATTAGACAACGTGTCGATGCAGCGTTAGCCGCTGTTAATATGACTGAATATAGAGAACATGGGCCCCATTTATTATCGGGTGGACAAAAACAACGTATTGCTATCGCAGGTGTATTAGCGATGAAGCCTGATTGCATTGTTCTTGATGAACCAACAGCTATGCTCGACCCCAAAGGTCGTCGTGAGGTTCTTGAAACAGTTCATAAGCTCAATAAAGAAGAAGGTATTACCATTGTATATATTACACACTTCATGGAGGAAGCTGTTACGGCAGACCGCGTTGTGGTTATGAAAAATGGTGTGAAATTACATGATGGTACGCCTCGTGAAATCTTTAGCCATGTAGATACCTTAAAAGGTCTGGGCCTCGATGTACCGGTGGCATCAGAAATTGCTTTTAAACTGAATGCTAAAGGGTATGAAGTTGGTAAGAGCATCATTAATAATGAAGAGTTAGCAGAGGGCCTTAAAGGCTCAAAGTTAGGCAAGCAATTATCCGCTATACACTCAACAGATGCTTCAAGAGGGGAGGAAACCCACTAATGGCGATCGTATTAGATAATATTACATATACTTACGGCATGGGTACTCCTTTTGAAAAGACTGCACTTCGTGGCGTATCTCTTACCATTGAAAATGGGGAGTTTTTAGGTGTTATCGGTCATACTGGTTCCGGTAAATCTACCTTTGTACAGCATCTAAATGGTCTATTACATCCTACAACTGGTACCGTTACGGTCAATGGTGTAGATATTAGCGCTTCCACAGAGGAAGCTAAAAAAATGCGCCATAAGGTTGGTATGGTATTCCAATACCCAGAGCATCAATTGTTTGAAGAAACCATTGCTCAGGATATCGCCTTTGGTCCTAAAAATTTAGGGCTTAGTGCTGATGACGTAGACGAGCGTGTGCGAGATGCGATGAAGTTCGTAGGACTCGATTACGATACATATGCAGAACGTTCTCCATTTCATTTATCTGGTGGTCAAATGCGCCGCGTTGCTATTGCTGGTGTAGTGGCTATGAACCCAGATTTCCTTGTGCTTGATGAACCATCTGCTGGTCTTGATCCATTTGGACGGGAAGAAATTTTTGAAGAAATCATTCGACTTCATAAAGAAAAGGGAATAACTGTAATTCTTGTATCTCACAATATGGAAGATATTTCTCGCATGGCTTCCCGTCTCGTAGTACTCGATAAAGGGCGTGTCGTTCTCGATGGTGAGCCGATGGACATCTTTAATAATCATCGTGATGAGTTACAAGCTGTGGGTGTAGATGTTCCACCAGTATCTGTTACCATGGAATATTTGCGTGAACAAGGCTTTGATGTATCTAATCGCGTACTGTCTGTAGATGATGCGGTACAAGCAATTCTAGAGGGAGGTAGCCATGTTAAATAACATTACTATTGGTCAATACTTCCCAGGGAATTCCTTCTTGCATCGCATGGACCCGCGAGCAAAGATTATTGCTACTACCATCTTCGTAGTGGCTATCTTCTTGGCAAATTCTCCACTAGCCTATGGCATAGTAGGTGGTTTCACCATCTTTGCAATGCTATTATCGCGTTTGCCATTACGCCTGATGTGGTCTGCTATTAAACCGCTTTGGATTATCATCGTATTTACCATGGGTATTCATATTTTTACGACGCCTGGTAATCCAATTTTCCAATGGGGAATTATTAATATTACGGATCATGGGGTGGCAATGGGTCTTCAAATGGCGGCACGATTAATCTTCTTAATCTTGTTCTCTTCTTTGTTGACCTATACCACATCACCGATTCGCTTAACTGATGGCATCGAGCACTTGCTCAATCCATTCCGTCGCATTGGTGTTCCTGCTCATGAACTAGCCATGATGATGACTATTGCGTTGCGTTTCATCCCTACCTTATTGGATGAGACAGATCGTATTATGAAAGCACAATCTGCTCGTGGTGCAGACTTTGTGACAGGCTCTATTATTCAACGAGCGAAAAACATGGTGCCACTTTTAGTGCCATTATTTATCAGTGCGTTTCGACGGGCCGATGAATTAGCTATCGCTATGGAAGCGCGTTGCTATAGAGGTGGTGTCAACCGTACGCGTATGAAGGAATTACAAGTTACTTATGTCGATTATATTGGTGTTGGCGCTGTTGTTTTGGTAACTATTGTACTTGTCGCATTGTGGTGGTTAGATCTATGAGAAACATACAGATCATAGTGGCTTATGATGGTACAGATTTAGCAGGTTATCAAAAGCAACCTAATGATAAGGGGTTAACGGTACAAGGATGTTTGGAATATGGTTTATCACGTATTTGTAATGAACCGATCCAAATTTATGGTGCCTCTCGTACGGATGCGGGTGTGCATGCTAAATTTCAAGTTTGTACATTTCAAACGTCGGGGACTATACCAGTAGAAAATATTCCTCGCGCCATGATAGCTCATATTCCTAAGGATATAGTCGTTCTAGAAGCGGTAGAAATTCCGCTAGATTGGAAGCCACGGTGGAATATATACGGTAAAGAATATATATATACGATTCATAATCAGCTCATTGCAGATCCTTTGACGCAACGATATCATTGGCATGTGAAAAAGCCCTTAAATATTGCTCGTATGCAGGCTGCAGGTAATGAACTAGTAGGTACACATGACTTTACAACCCTAAAGGGAACCAACTCAACTTCGGCGGATCCTGTAAAGACAATTATGGGAATTCGTGTTGAGGCCCGAGGTTCACAGGTGACGATTTCTGTGATTGGTGATGGTTTTTTATATCATATGGTTCGCAATATTGCAGGCTTACTTGTAGATATAGGTCTCGGTCGTCGTAAGGTTGAGGATATTAAAGGATATTTAGCCGCTAAAGACCGGCGTGCTATAGGGAAAACTGCACCTGCTCAAGGCTTATGTTTAGAAGAAATATTCTTCACTGAAGAGCGACAACAAGAGGTATTACGGAATAAATATTTTAGATGATTCGAGAATAAATATTCTATATAATTTTATATAGACTCTTTTTTTGATGTGAAAGTATAAAACGTTGAGCATAAATACTAAAAGGATACTACTTCAAAAGTAGTATCCTTTTTTTCTTATAATTTTTAGTTATAATACCTTAATTTATACCTATTATTATGTGAAATGATACATTGTAAACCTAAAATATACATGATACAATGGCGATATAAGACAGGTTCGTACTATAAAACATTAACATAGTAAGGTAGACTCTTGTCAGCAGTGTAATTTTTATCCTAAGGAGGGTGAATCTCTTGCAAAAACGTAAAGATTTTATCTGGAAAATGGGCGGCCAACAAGGTGAAGGTATCGAGAGTTGCGGCGAAATTATGGCCACAATCCTTGCTAAAGAAGGCTACTCTTTGTATAGCCAACGTTTATTTGCATCTCGCATCAAAGGTGGTCATACTACATTCGCATTGCGCGTAGCATTGGAACAAATTATGTCCATTGGTGAAGGGGTAGACTTCTTGCTTTCCCTTGATCAAGAAACCGTTGATATGCACGGTTCCGAAGTACGTGATGGTGGATATATCATCTGTGATAGCAAAGTTAATCCAGACTTTTCTAAATTTGAAGGTACAAAGATTAATTGCTTATCTTTGCCTATCTCTGAAACAGCAATGAAACAAGGCTCCTTGTTGATGCGTAATATCGTAGCACTTGGGATGTCCGTAGCGCTTCTTGGCTTTGATACTAAGATGTTTAAAGATGCTATTACTGAGAAATTTGCAAAGAAATCCCAAGAGATTATTGATAAAAACTTGGCTGCTTTCGATGATGGTCATAGCCTTGTAATGGAAAAATTAGGCGATGTTGAAATCGATACATTGCCAGCGCCTGGTAAGAAAGATCAAATGTTCTTATTAGGTAACGAAGCATGTGCTCTTGGTGCTATTGCAGCAGGCTCCCGTTTTATGGCGTCTTATCCTATTACGCCAGCATCCGAAGTTATGGAATACATGATTAAAACTATGGATAAGTTGGGCTCAACTGTTGTTCAAACAGAAGACGAAATCGCAGCATGTATGACAGCTATGGGTGGCGTATACGCAGGTGTTCGTGGCTTCACATGTACTTCTGGCCCAGGTCTTTCCTTGATGGCAGAATCCTTGTCCATGGCTTCTATGGCTGAATTGCCAATGGTTGTTATCGACGTTCAACGTTCTGGCCCATCCACTGGTATGGCTACAAAAGTTGAACAATCTGATATTGATGCGGCTTGTTACAATGCACATGGTGACTATTCTGGTATCGTAATTTCTCCAACATCTATCGAAGAATGCTTCTATGAGATTCAAAAAGCTTTCAACTTGGCAGAAATGTACCAATGTCCAGTTATCTTTATGCCTGACTTACAACAAGGTTTGAATAAACAATCCGTTCCTTCCTTCGATTTGAACCGCGTACCTATTAATCGCGGTAAAATGATGAAAGAAGCTGAACTTCCTGAATTGGTACAACCTAACTACTTCAAACGCTTTGAATTGACTGAAGATGGCATTTCTCCGCGTACAATTCCAGGCATGAAAAATGGTCTATTCCTTTCCACAGGTTTAGAGCATAATGAAGAAGGTAAACCAGCAGAAGCGCCTACAATGCACGTAGCGCAAACTGATAAACGTTTCCGCAAATTGGAAACTGTAGCTGATAACTATGAACCATTCTTGAATAATGCTAAATACGACGAAGCAGATGTACTCGTTGTAGGTATGGCTTCTAGCCGTGGTGCTATTGAAGAAGCCGTTGCTGAATTTGATCAAGAAGGCGTTAAAGTTAATCACTTACAATTGCGCTTAATTAAACCATTCCCAGCAAAGCAATTACAACCGTTCTTTGATGCTGCGAAAAAAGTAGTTATTGTAGAACACAATAAAACTGGTCAATTGGCTAACTTATTTAAAATCAACATGCATAAGAAACATAAGATTTCTAGCTGCTTGAAATACGATGGTAATCCATTCACAAAAAGTTATGTGAAAAATGCGATTAAGGAGGTCCTATAATATGACAACAGCTAAAGATTACAGAAATGATATTCGTCCTAACTGGTGTCCAGGCTGTGGCCATTATGGGGTTCAAGCGGCGATTACTGACGCTGTAGTAGCGAAAAATATTCCACCAGAAAAATTAGCCGTAATTTCCGGTATCGGTTGTTCTAGCCGTATCGGTGGCTATTTTTACGCTTATGGTGCGCATACAACTCATGGCCGTGCGCTTCCTTATGCGCAAGGCGTTAAGCTTGCTAACCAAGACCTAGAAGTTATTGCATTTTCTGGTGACGGTGATGCCTTTGCTATCGGTATGGGTCACACCATTCATGCTTTTAAACGTAATGTAAACATGACATACGTAGTAATGGATAACCATGTATATGGTTTGACTAAAGGTCAAGCATCCCCTCGTTCTGACATCGGTTTTGTTACAAAAACAACTCCTCATGGTGCGTTTGAGTCTCCATTGTCCGTTTGTGAAACTGCGATTGCAGCAGGTGCTACATTTGTAGCGCAAAGCTATATGGTGAATCGTAAAGAGCTCGTTGATTTGATTCAACAAGCTATGGATCATGAGGGCTTCTCCTTCATCAATGTATTTAGCCCATGTGTTACATACAACAAACGCAATAGCTATGATTGGTTCAAAGAACATTTAGTAGCATTGCCTGAAGGTTATGACCCAACAGATCGTGCAACAGCGCTTAAAACTTTGGGTGATACTGATGGTTTGGTTACAGGCCTTATCTATCAAAATACATCTAAACCTTCCTTTGAAAAAGCAATGGCTGCAGCAAATGGCGGACCACATCCTCGTCCATTGACTGAAGATGTTGTAAAACCTGACCAAGCATTATTTGATAGTCTTTGCAATCAATTTAAATAATATTAGTATCGTACCCATTAGGTAGGATGCTGATTAAAGAAACGTGTCACCTTTGGGTGGCACGTTTTTTGTATGTACTATTTTATGAAAAACTATTTAGTATATTGCTTTCTGCGATTTGTCCCATGTGGTTATATAACGTGATATAATAAGGACATTGTATGATATTCATTGCAATCGTATCGTATTCATTGCAGAGGTTTTTATGAAAGCATACGAAAAGGGGATTAGTCTATCTATCTGGACTTTGAGTTGGCCTATATTTATTGAAGTGTTCCTACAGATGCTAGTAGGTAATATAGACCAATTGATGATGAGTCACTACTCGCCTCAAGCGGTAGCAGCGGTAGCTAATGCCAATCAGATTTTAAATATCTTTATTATGCTCATCATCGTCATGAGTACAGCTACGACGATTTTGATTGCCCAATATTTAGGAGCGAGAAACCAGTCCAAGCTATCAGAGGTATGTACGGTCAGCTTAGTGATGAATTTTCTCTTTTCATCTATAGCGGCAGTATTCTTTATTACTTGCCATGAATGGATCTTTACATGGCTAGGTATACCACCAGAAACGATGAGTGATACGTCGATATATACTACTATCGTTGCTGCAGGGCTACCGATACAAGCGATGTATTATGCGTTAGTAGCCGTATTTAGAGGTCACTCATTAACACGCGTTACCATGTACATTGCTCTTGTGATGAATATCATTCATATTCTAACAAACTATGTATTAATCTTTGGACATGGTCCAATACCAAGTCTTGGGGTATTAGGCGTTTCTATTTCAACATGGCTATCTAAAGTGGTAGGGCTCGTGATTATTGGATATACTTTTAAGAAATTATTAACCTTAGAGGTGAGCTTTACATTCTTAAAACCATTTCCGTGGCATACGGTTAAATCTTTATTGCATATCAGTGTTCCTTCTGGTGGAGAAACATTGAGCTATCAATTATCTCAAACTACGATTATGAAAATGGTCAATATTTTAGGCTTAGCAGTTATTAATACTAAAGTTTATGTATCTGTTATCGCCATGCTTTGTTATGTATACACCATAGCACTATCCAATGCTTCACAAGTTATCGTAGGTTTCCTAATGGGCGCTAAACGCCAAGAGGAGGTTACTAGTCGTGTATGGAAGTCCATGTATTTAGCGATTGCTATTAACGTAGGTCTTGCTACATTCTTCTATGTGACTAGTGATTTTGTTGTCTCTGTGTTTACTTCGGATCCGGAAATCCTAGAGTTAGCACATAATGTATTACTGGTTGAGATCTTTCTTGAGTTAGGACGTGCAGTAAATATCGTTATGGTTGGTTGTTTGCAGGCTGCCGGTGATATTCGTACACCTATGCTAGTGGGAATCTTTGGCATGTGGTTATGCGCCGTGCCATTATCGTATCTATTTGGTATTTACTGGGGTTGGGGCCTTGTTGGTATATGGATTGCCATGGCCGCTGATGAAATCTTGCGAGGTTTATTGTTTATATATCGTTGGTATAGCGGTAAATGGAGAAACAAGCATCTTATCGAAGCTTAATTTCATTCTCCCTAATTTTGATTTACAATTAGCTAAATAATAATGTAATATAACTAGCATTATATTGGAGAATAGATATTGCTAGTTTTACTTGAAAGTAGGTTTATATGAGTAAGACAGTAGGCATTATTGGCTTAGGCCTATTAGGTGGATCCTTGGCAAAGGCCTTAAAGGAATATACAGATTATGAGGTAGTAGGCTATGCACGTCGTCAAGAGGTCTGTGATGCGGCCATTCAAGATGGTGTGGTAAAAGCTGCGTGGACTGAAGTTGAGCCATTGATTAAGAACTCAGATATCGTTGTGTTCTCCTTGCCACCTGATACAAACGCACGGCTTTTTACTGAAACGGCTCATCTATTTAGACCGGGGCAAGTCGTAACCGATGTATCTAGTGCGAAGGAAAACTTTGTACGAGCCGTTTATGAATCGATTCCTAAGGGGACCGTTTTCGTATCTGTCCATCCTATGGCAGGATCCGAAAAGGGTGGGTATGAAGTATCTCATAAAAACCTATTCAAAGGTATGGGCTGGATCGTGTTAGAAGATAAGGCATCTGATGTATATAGTGAAGAAGTAGCTCAAGAATTAGCTGACATGGGTCGTGCCTTAGGGTCTCGTATCGAGTTTGTCGATATTTATGCTCATGATGCATATCTGGCTATGGTTAGTCATATGCCTCACTTATTGGCCTCTATTTTAACACAAGTTTCGGGAGGCGATGAATTGGGCGAATTGCGTATGAAATTGTCCGCAGGGGGCTTTAGAGACTGTACACGTGTGGCTGGTGGATTACCATCGATGTGGCGCGAAATTATCTATGGCAATCGTCATAATGTTATTGAAGGCCTTACACAAATTGAATCAGAAATTGAACATGTTAAAGTGATACTTTCACAAGATGACGAAGGACAAGAATTAGAAAGCTATCTTGAACGAAGTCGCGAGATTCGAGGAAAGTTACCGTATTTAACTGGTCAAATCAAGGATAATTAAAATGGCGTAGTTTTGTATCCTATAAGAGAGTAAATGTAACTGAAAAAACATGACATATATCAAGAATCGTGTATACTATATATCGATATGAGTATGTAAATATATTATGTTAAGGGAGCTTTTATGAGTTTGTTACAAGAAACTTGTGGCGCTATTACAGGTCGCAGCCTAGAGATTGAACAATATATATTTAATAGTTGGAATGCAGAATCGCCGGTGGAACTATATGGTAGTCTTGTAGATGTTGTGGCTCAATATGGGGCGGCTACAAATCAAGAGCAGGTAACCGTGCCAAAACCATGTATGATTATTGCTTCTGCAGATCATGGCGTAGCTGATATGGGCGTCAGTGCGTATCCAAAAGAAACGACCGTTGGGATGACACAAAATTACCTGATTCCTAAGGGGGCTGGCGCTAATTCTCTAGCGAATTACTGTGGAGCTCAAATGGAAGTTATCGACATGGGCATTGATGCGGATATGAGTTGGGTTCCAGGCCTTCGTATTCATAAACTTGGGATGGGTACGAAAAACTTCGTAGAAGAGCCCGCCATGACGCGCGAACAAGCCGTGGAGGGCATCGAAACAGGGATTCGTCTAGTAAAAGAAAAAATTGATGAAGGCTTCAATGTATTTTTAGTAGGCGAAATGGGCATATCGAATACGACAGCTAGTGCCCTTATGACCGCTAAGTTTGCAGGACTTACAGCGGAAGAGGCGACGGGACGAGGAACGAATATTTCCGATGAACGACTCAAACTAAAACAGCGGATCGTTCATGATGTGCTAGAAAAATATAAGGATATTAGTAAGGATGATGCTCTTGGTATTTTATCTTCTGTAGGCGGTTTTGAATTTGCTTGTATTGTGGGTGTTATCTTAGGCGCTGCAGCAAATCATGGGTTAGTTATTATCGATGGATTTAATACATCGGCTTGTGCATTGGTGGCTAAAACATTGGCTCCAAAAGCGATGGATTATGTGATGGCTTCACATTTATCTGCTGAAAAAGCGGCCAAATCTTCCTTAGAAAATTTAGGCCTTGAAGCCTATGTAGATTTAGGCCTTTGTTTAGGTGAGGCTTCTGGTGGGTCCATACAAATGGGGATGCTAGATCTTGCGGTGCATATGTATATGGCCATTACAGGAGGTAATAAATGAGAACTTTCAAAGTTGAGCCGTTAGATACACAAGCAATGGAAATATGTCGATTCCGTATTGATAATTTGACAAAGCCTATCTATAGCCTGGCTACGTTAGAAACTATAGCGGAGCGTTTTGCAGGAATTTTAGGAGACCCTAAACCGAATCATTTGCGTCAAGGTGTGCTCGTTGTGGCAGCTGATCACTTGGTAGATGGACCGCAAAATAATCAACATGGTAGTGAAAGTTATGCTGCCATAAAACGCTTTAATGAGGGAAGAACAGCTACACAAGGGGCTGCAGCTAAATTAAATGCTGTTGTACACGTGGTGAATGTAGGTCTAGAACAAGACACTTCTGATTTAGCAAATATTGAGCAACAGGTGATTCGAAAAGGATCCCATTTCTTTGGCGTAGAACCTGCTATTTCTCGTGAGGAATTAGAGCGTGCTCTTGAGCTCGGCTTTACCTATGCAGATAGATTACATGCTGATGGATTACAAGTGGTGGCGATTGGTAACGTAGGGGAGAGGGCCTTTCTAGATTCTCTTGTCACGACGGCGACGATCACAGGTTGTGCGTATGAGGATATTCTCGTTCATAATGAATATGGACCTACAGTAGAGCAACGTGCTGCTCATATTCATTCTTTTGTAGATCGATTTAATATCGGTGTTGATGATTGGTCTGCTTTGAGTGAAAGCGAGCGCCGTGATGCGGTATTGAACTTGCTTCATGTAGCAGGTGGTTTAGATATTGCGTTTTTAACGGCCTTCATCTTGGGGGCTGCTAGCCATCGCATGGCTGTAGTCTTTGATAATGTAGTAACTGGTGCAGCTATTTTGGCGGCGGTTACCATTGATCCCCTAGTTAAGGACTATGTGTTCCCATCAGCTGTCTATGATGAGCCTATACATGATGAACCTATACATAAGGAACAATGTCGTTTCTTAGGGGTAAAGCCTTATTTGCACTATAATCTGCTAATCGATGAAGCCTTAGGTTCAACTATGGGACTATCTATAATCGATGCATCCATGCATATGCTAAATGACATGAAGACCTTCATCGAAGCGGAAGTTAGCGTGGCTGAAGATGGGGCTGGTAAAGGTAGACAAAAGGATAAAGAATAATCTATTTTAAAGGGGGATTGTATATCCCCCTTTCTCGGGTAAAAGATGTTCTTGTATGCTATATTTTCAAGGAACTTTACGGAAAAACCATTGACACTATATGTGTAAATTGATATTATTATATGGCAGTCAGGATGGACTTAATTCATCCTTGACGACAGATTGATAATTATGTTATAGTAATTATCGGTTCTGTATGCGGGAATAGCTCAGCGGTAGAGCACCGCCTTGCCAAGGCGGGGGTCGCGAGTTCGAATCTCGTTTCCCGCTCCATACATTCCTCGATAGCTCAGTCGGTAGAGCAATCGGCTGTTAACCGATCGGTCGTAGGTTCGAGTCCTACTCGAGGAGCCACTTGACTCACTAGCTCAGTTGGCAGAGCACCTGACTTTTAATCAGGGTGTCCCGCGTTCGAGTCGCGGGTGAGTCACCATTTCTGGCCCGTTGGTCAAGCGGTTAAGACACCGCCCTTTCACGGCGGTATCCCGGGTTCGATTCCCGGACGGGTCACCACATATGGACGATTAGCTCAGCTGGGAGAGCGCCTGCCTTACAAGCAGGATGTCGGCAGTTCGATCCTGTCATCGTCCACCATTTGCGGGAATAGCTCAGCGGTAGAGCACCGCCTTGCCAAGGCGGGGGTCGCGAGTTCGAATCTCGTTTCCCGCTCCATAAACATTCCTCGATAGCTCAGTCGGTAGAGCAATCGGCTGTTAACCGATCGGTCGTAGGTTCGAGTCCTACTCGAGGAGCCATTTTTATTGGCCCGTTGGTCAAGCGGTTAAGACACCGCCCTTTCACGGCGGTATCCCGGGTTCGATTCCCGGACGGGTCACCACATGGACGATTAGCTCAGCTGGGAGAGCGCCTGCCTTACAAGCAGGATGTCGGCAGTTCGATCCTGTCATCGTCCACCAAAGCAAACGGTTATCTTCGGATAGCCGTTTTTTAGTATGTAAAATTATCGCGGTGCGTACATGATGATATATACACCTACAAGACATACGATACCACCGATGATATCATACATGTCTGGTCGCAAGCCGTCCACAAGCCATCCCCAGAGAATAGAGAGGGCAATGAATACACCGCCATAGGCGGCGTAAACTTTACCAAAACTAGCTTCTGGTTGAAAGGTAGGGATAATACCGTATAAAAATAATATAAATGCACCTGCGATCAGGTAAATCGGTCCTTTGTCATCGCGCATATAAAGCCATACGAGATAGCCACCACCGATTTCCGCAAGTCCTGCCAATATAAAGAAGAGAATAGATAAGAGCATAGTAACCTCACTGTATTCTTGCAGTATTAATTGAAATCTATTCTCTATTTTACAACCTGAGTTAGAAGAGAGCAATTATTTTATACCCTTAGACTATTAACTGTTTAGAATGAAAGAGAAAATTTACTTAAATATAGATTTTAGCAGTGATGGAATTGAGTCGTGTTGTAAATATAACAAAACCCCGTACACCTAAAAAAGTATACGGGGTTTTGTTATTTTTTATAAACGTGGTGGTGATTCGCTTTGTACATAATCCATGAAGGTATGCATGGTTTCTGTTTTAGAATTGTTCTTCTTAAATGCGAAACACACTTGAAGTTTGAATGGTTTTTCTAAAGGTACAAAGCCATCATTGATATTTAAGGAACTTAAAATTTGACGTGCTACAATGCAGCCAGATTTATTCTTTTGACAATAGTCAATCATTGTATATGGATTGGACAGGCGACTACCGCGGATATGTAGGTTTTGCTGACCGTTTCCAACATAGTTTTTTAATGTGCGGTACATAAAGTATTTAGGAGGATACATGAGCAATGGTTGCTGCTGGATAGCTTTCAAACTAGCCGTTTCCATACCGTTCACTAAGTTTGGCGCATAGTATACAAACTCATCTTCTCTAAGTGCAGTGGATTCGTATGCAGACATATCCTTATTGTTTGGCAAATAGAGTAATGCAATGTCGATGCGATTTTCGCGCAAGTCGAGCATCAATTCTTCTTCCTCCATGTCGTAAATACTGACAGAGAATTCAGGATGGTTTTGGAAGAAGTGGGATACGTAACCATTTAGACGGATATCCCCGAGACTACGTAATACGCCAATGTTTAGAATTGGTCGTTCAACCTTGCTGGCCAAACGAATGGATTGGATCGCTCGTTCCAATGTGTCGAGAACTTGTTCTGCTTCTGGTAGAAATAACTCACCTTCTGGTGTTAAACGGCTACCTCTTGTAGAACGGGAGATTAATTTTACACCAACTAAACGCTCTAATTTTTTCATTTGAGCGCTGAAAGCTGATTGTGTAATATTCATAGATTGTGCTGCTAATGTAAAGCTTCCTGTTTTATTATAGGTAATAAAACTTTGTAGCTCTTGCATTGTAGGTAACTCTTTCATGCTATTCCCCCAATTTAGTTATAAGAATCCAATGATACCTATTACCTTACTTATTCATATTGTAGCATACTATAATTGATTTTTCATCTAAATCTATAAAATATGATGAAACATGCACAATCGATATAGAGAGTAGTATTATCGTAAAAAAGTGTAATCAAAAAATGTGATTATGCACTTATTTCAATAACTTTCACAAGTATCGATAATTGACATAAGTAGATGAAAATGATATTATACTTGGGTACCATTATGTGTAGGTACAAGTTTATTTTAATCTTATGAGGTGATAATCACATGGCAACGAGAAGAGAGGCTCGATTCAAACTTTGTCGTCGCTTTGGTGTGAACGTATTCGGTCACGCAAAAGCCTTGAATCGCGTCAAAAAAGACCAACGTCAGAAGAAAATGTCTGAGTATGGCACACAATTATTAGAAAAACAAAAAGTTAAAGCTTACTACAACTTGCTAGAACGCCAGTTCGTACGCTATTATGATAAAGCGAAAAAAATGCAAGGTGTTACAGGTCAAAACATGTTGATCCTTTTGGAACAACGCCTTGATAACCTTGTATATCGCATCGGCTTCGGTAACTCCATTCGTCAAGCTCGTCAAATGGTAAACCATGGCCACATCTTGGTAAACGGTCGTCGTGTAGACATTCCTTCCTTCTCCTGCAAACCAGGCGATGTAATCGAATTACGCGAAGCATCTCGTGACAACGAAATGTTCAAAACTAATTTCCAAGAACTTCGTTCTTTCGAACTTCCTTACATTGAAAAAGACTTGGACGGCTTCAAAGCTACTTTCACTCGTCTTCCTCAACGTGAAGAACTTCCTATCGAAGTTAACGAAACACTTATCGTCGAATTGTACTCCAAATAATTTGGCGCTTTTGGGAAAACCACTCAGAATTGGGTGGTTTTTTCTTTATGAATATTAGTGTCAAAGGGCTATGACAGTGCAAAAAACAATTGACATAGACAACCAAAATCTGTATACTATTTTGAGTAAGCTTTAGTCGTGTTTCCATTAGCCCCGGAAGCAAAGGACAAGCTGATTTTGGTAGAATTATGACGTTATTAGGAGGATATGCAGCATGAAAACTACATATATGGCCAATCCGAACACAATCGAACGGAAATGGTATGTTGTTGACGCTGAAGGTAAAACTTTAGGACGCCTTGCTGCCGAAGTTGCAAAAGTTCTTCGGGGCAAAAATAAACCAACTTTCACACCACACGTAGATACTGGTGACCATGTGATTGTTGTAAACGCAGAAAAAATTCGCGTAACTGGTAAAAAATTGGAACAAAAGGAATACTTCCGTCACTCTGGTTACCCAGGTGGTTCCCGTTTCACTAAATTGTCCATGATGCTTGAAAAACAACCTGAACGTGTTGTTGAGATGGCAGTTCGTGGTATGCTTCCAAAAAATAAATTGGGTGCACAACAATACCGTAAATTAAATGTATACGCTGGTCCTGAGCATCCACATGCAGCTCAAAAACCAGAAGTGTTAGAAATTTCCGTACGATAATCTAGAGGGAGGAATATATAATGGCAGTAGCACAATATTACGGCACTGGTCGTAGAAAATCTTCCGTTGCTA
Source organism: Veillonella parvula (assembly GCF_002005185.1). GTDB lineage: Bacteria > Bacillota > Negativicutes > Veillonellales > Veillonellaceae > Veillonella > Veillonella parvula_M. The sequence goes on along the minus strand of NZ_CP019721.1, from coordinate 92,310 downwards.
GAGTTCGTCTGGTACCGGGCACAGGTAAAATCACTGTTAACAAACGTGAACTTAATGATTATTTCGGTCGCCAAACTTTGGAATTGATCGTAAAACAACCTTTGAACTTGACTAACACAGTTGAACAATACGATGTTATCGCAACTGTAGCTGGTGGTGGTCCTTCTGGTCAAGCTAGTGCAATTCGTCACGGTATCTCCCGTGCGTTATTGGACGTAGATGGCGAACTTCGTCAATCTTTGAAAAAAGCTGGCTTCTTGACTCGTGACCCACGTATGAAAGAACGTAAAAAATACGGTCTTAAAAAAGCCCGCAAAGCAAGCCAATTCTCCAAACGTTAATATTTGGAATACAGGATATTACACCTGCAGACAATGTCTGCAGGTGTTTTTGCATTATTAGATAATTTTTAATACTCAAGTCAGCTTAATTTTCATTCTTTCATTTACATCTATATTTAATTCTCCTATAATAGATATATAATAATCGAATTTTTTCGAAAATAGATTTTCATATAGGAGAAATCATATGATTTATAATACAATTCAGTACGTAGTGGACAACGGTATTGGTACGTTGTCCTTTAATCGGCCAACCGTAGCCAATGGTTTTAATATCGAGATGTGCAAGGAGATCCTTGAGGTCTTAGATAAAGCTCATAATGATGAAAGCGTGCGTGCATTGCTCATTAATGCAGAGGGTAAGGTATTCTCTGCGGGTGGCGATTTAACAGAGATGGAGCGCGCTGTAAACGAAGGGGATACTGAGTCTTTATTTGAAATTGTTGAGCTGGTAGCTGAGATTTCTATGGCTATGAAGAAATTACCAAAACCTGTTATCATGAGCCTTCAAGGTGCTGCAGCAGGAGCGGCATTTAATATGGCTTTGGCAGCGGACTTTGTTGTGGCTGCTAATAACGTACGCTTTATTCAAGCCTTCGTAAATGTAGGTCTTGCTCCTGATGCGGGCGGGTTATTCTTGTTAACTCGCTCTATTGGTATGAATCGTGCTATGCATATTGTCATGACCGGTGAAGCCGTATCTGCTGAAAAGGGTAAGGAACTTGGCTTTGTGTATAAGGTTTGTGAATTAGAAGATTTAGAGACTGCTACAAGACGCCTTGTTGAGAAATTGGCAAAAGGGCCTGCACAATCTTACCGCGTTATGAAGGAAATGATGTGGAATAGCTTCTTAGCGGGTTGGGAAGAGTACAAGAAGTTTGAAGTAGAAAACCAATGTGCATTAGGTCTTTCAGAGGACTTCAAAGAAGGAGTCCGTGCTTTCACAGAGCGTCGCCGTCCTAAATTTGGTCAACAATAATATTGATTTATGAATATACGGAATGGAATTTCCTGTAATTCATAGGTAAATACAAATATAATTAGAACCGATGTGGCTCCAACTATTGAGTTACATCGGTTTTGCTTTCATTACACAGAAAAAGTGTATATAATAGAACTATTGAAATAGTTTTAGGAGGTCATTATTACATGGCTCAAGATACAATTAAATGTTATGACAGCCCTAGCGATGTAGTTCAAGCATTGGCAGAGGATTTTATTGCTTTCACCAACGAGGAAATCAATCGCACTGAAACGTGTGTTGTTGGTATTACGGGCGGGACTGTTATTAATGGTTTATTAGAATTGCTTAATTCCCCAGAATATATAGAGCGCCTCAATTGGGAACGCATATTCTTTGTGTGGACTGATGAGCGATTCTTACCGCAATCTCATGAGGATAATTACTTCAATCGCGTGAAACCTTATTTGTTGTGTAAGGCGAAAGGGGCGGCTCATTTCTTGCCAATCAATACAGATTCTAAAACTGTAATAGAAGCGGCAGCGGAATACGAGAAAGAGGTTAAGAATGTTCTCAAGGCTTGTAAAAAAAGTGGCCTAGATTTGGCATTGCTCGATCTTGGCGAAGATGGTCATACAGCCGGTCTATTTGCAGGTTCTCATGCATTGCGTGTCACAGATCAAGACGTGGTAGCTGTTGAGGATGGAAAGGTGTGGGAACGTATTTCTATGACCTTTTCGTTCTTAGCAAAATCTGATGCGGTTTGGTTTACCGTAACTGGTGAAAGTAAGCGAACTGCTTTGACAAAGGTATTGTATCAACGCGAAGATTACGAGGATTTACCTTGGGAAAAACGCATTGGTCGTGTATTGCCTGGAGCGGTGCTTTCACAAGAAGCTATGACCTGGTATGTGGACAAGGCAGCCTATGATGATGTACACTAAAGAGTATAAGTAGTAGTAAAAATAAAGGAGATACATATGGGGTCTATAGGAACACCTGAATTAATAGTTATATTAGTGATTGCTCTAGTTATCTTCGGACCTGGTAAATTACCTGAAGTCGGTAAAGCTATTGGTAAAGGCATCAATGAGTTTAAAGATGCTATTTCGGGGCCTAAAAAGGCTGTTGATGAAACGAAAGAAGCCGTTAAGAAAGCGACTACTATCGATGTGACAGCAGGGGCTAAGAACGACGATAAACATAAAGAAGCTAAGGATTAATAGGAGGTAACACTATGTGCAAAGATTGTGGTTGTGGCGAAGATAATGGCGTTGTAACAAAGGTATTTACTGTACCGGGGATGATGTGCAACAACTGTAAAGAAACAGTTGAAGGTGCATCTCTAGGTTTGCCTGGCGTATTAAGTGCAGAAGTAGATTTGCCAGAAAAGACAGCTACCGTTTCTTTTGATCCAACAAAAGCATCTGTAGAAGTTATTACAAAAGCCATTGAACGAACTGGCTTTGAAGTGGCAGGCGTTGCAGACGGTGTACAAAAACATAGTCATGGATTACTAGGCACTTTGAAACGTCTCTTCAAATAATCGAACCGATGGAGCTGTATTGAAACCTTGTTTCGATGCAGCCCTTTTTTGTTTAAAGAGGTAATATGATGATACGTAAGTTTGATGCTAAAAATTTTAAGTGGGACGGTATCGAAACCTTGGTATATAAGCAAGATGGTAGCCCTTTTAAAGATGTAACACGTCAAGTATTATACGATGGTGCTTATGATATTCCGTGTCAATTCCGCTATTTTGAATGTTTGCCAGGGGGATATTCTACCTTGGAGTATCACGATCATACGCATATGGTTATGATATTTCGCGGCAAGGGGCAAGTCTTATTGGGCGATGAAATCCACGATGTAGAAGCTGGTGATTTTATCGAAATTCCAGGCAAAACAATTCATCAGTTCCGTGCTAATAAGGGCGATTATATTGGTTTTCTTTGCTTGGTAAATCAAGATCGAGATAAGGTAAAGTTATTATCCCCTGAAGAGATGGAAATGTTACGAGCAAATCCTAAGATCAAAGAATTCTTGGAAAGTTGTTAAGCCTAATGGAGGTTCTATGAATACTTTTACACGAGCGGCCCTTACCGTTTTAGTGGGCCTCGCCATTTGGTTTTTACCTCATACAGAGGCAATCAAGCCTGAAGGTTGGCATTTATTAGCTATCTTTACGGCTACTATTGTGGGTTTTATCTTGCGACCTTGGCCAACGGGCATTATGGCGCTTTTTGGTATTGTTGTAGCCGTAGCCACTAACTCCATCACTATGGTACAGGCACTAGGTGGCTATGCAGAGGCGAATGTGTGGCTTATCGTAGCAGCCGTATTCTTTTCACGAGGTATTATTAATTCTGGTCTTGGTAAGCGTATTGCGTATACTTTGATTCGCTCCTTTGGCACAAGCTCATTAAAGCTTGCCTATGCTTTGGCCTGTACGGATTTGATTATTTCTCCAGCTACACCATCTAATACGGCGCGTGGCGGTGGTATCGTATTCCCCATCGTACAAAATATTTCTTTAGCTTTTGGCTCTGAACCTTATGGTAATACGGCTCGCCGCATTGGGGCATACTTGATGACGACGGCACATACTATTAACACCATTACAGTAACGATCTTCTTGACTGCATGTAGTGGTAATTTACTTATTACGTCCTTAGGGGCGAAGTTATTCGGCTATGATATATCTTGGTGGGAATGGTTCCAAGCCGGTGTGATTCCTGGTGTGATTTGTATGATTTTGATGCCTTGGTTTATCTATAAAATCTATCCACCAGAAATCAAGGAAACACCAGAGGCTGCAGCAATGGCTCAAAAAGAACTAGATGCTCTTGGTCCTATTACGAAGGCTGAAATTTCTGTTGCCATTATTTTTGTTCTTTGCATCTTGCTTTGGGCTACAGCGATTTGGACTAAGCTTCATCCTACAGTTGTTGCGATGATGGGCGTTCTTGCTTGTGTAGTAACTGGCTCTCTTACTTGGGAGGATATTTTGGGTGAACGCACCGGTTGGGATATCCTCATCTGGATGGGTACGCTCGTGGGCATGGCTGGGCTGCTTGGTAAACTCGGTGTAGTAGCTGTCTTTGCAGATTTTGTAAGTCAACATTTAGCTGGCTTTGACTGGTTCTGGGCGTCTTTTATCATTTCCGCTACCTTTGTGTACTCTCAGTATTTCTTTGCCAGTGGTACGGCGCGTATTACGGCTTTATTCTCCGCCTTTGCGGCCATTTTAGTGGCGATGGGGGCTCCTATTCCGTTTACGATATTGCTCTTTGGTTTGATGAACAGTCCTGGCTGTACATTGACTCACTATAGTTCAGGTGTAACACCGATCTTCTTCGGTGCTGGCTATGTGCCACAAGGTACATGGTGGCGCGTAGGTCTTGCCATTTCCGTGGTGAGCTTCCTCATTCATTTCTGGGGTGGCACCTTTGGCATGTGGCTCTTTGGTATTTTATAATATATTCAATCCCTCACTACGGTGAGGGATTTTTCTTGTTATATCTATATTTTTTATACCTTACTAGGTTTGCTATAGTTTTTGGGTATGGTGAACTTCATAAAAAAACTATGATGAATCTATAGAATTTATTGTGAATTATCTTGCGCGGGATAATATAACGTGTTATTATTATTCCGTGATTAATATTACAGAATATTTTAGGAGGAAACATGTTAGGTTTAGTCATTAGCTTATTGATTATTGCGCTAGTCGTGATTATTAATGACATTCGAATTATGAACAACAACTTAACACGTTTTTGTCTTAGAAGTTCCGCGAATGGTTTAATATACAATCAATAAGATTTGACTATATGGTTTGTTTCTTATGTGTATATTTTCCAAGGGGTACATAGGATTATTTATGTATATAGGAATTCTGTAAACAAAAGGAATATCATTTGTAAACTTTTAAGACGATTCATTGGAATCGTCTTTTTTTATGCGTCGTGAAAGCTGTCCAAGTGGATGCTTTCAAAAGTGAGGAGATTAACATGAGTTGTAGAAGTGACAATTTGAAAACAGGCGTAGCACGTGCACCACACAGATCTTTACTAAAAGCTCTAGGTTTTGTTGATGAAGAAATGGGTAGACCAGTCATCGGTATTGCCAATTCTTTCAATGAAATCATCCCTGGTCACGTAGGCCTGAAAAATATTGTACAAGCCGTAAAAGACGGTATCCGCAACGCAGGTGGTGTGCCAATTGAGTTCAATACTATCGGTATTTGTGATGGTTTGGCAATGAACCATATCGGCATGAAATACTCCTTAGTTACACGTAATATCATTGCAGATTCCATCGAAGCTACTGCTATGGCTACACCATTCGATGCGATGGTATTCATTCCAAACTGTGATAAGGTAGTGCCAGGCATGTTGATTGCAGCTGCTCGCCTTAATATCCCATCTGTATTCGTATCTGGTGGGGCCATGCTCGCTGGTGTACATAAAGGTAAAAAAATTGGTTTGTCCGACGTATTCGAAGCCGTAGGCAAACATCAAACTGGTGAAATGGATGATGCTGAGTTAGCTGATATCGAAAATACGGCATGTCCTACATGTGGTTCTTGCTCTGGTATGTATACGGCAAATACAATGAACTGCTTAACAGAAGCTCTCGGTATGGGCCTTCCTGGCAATGGTACAATCCCAGCGGTATATTCTGAACGTTTGCGTTTAGCTAAGTTAGCTGGTATGCAAGCGGTAGAGATATTAAAAGCAAACCTTCGCCCTAAAGATATTATGACTCGTGAAGCCTTTGAAAATGCGGTAGCTCTTGATATGGCTTTGGGCGGTTCCTCTAATACGGCGCTTCATTTACCGGCTATTGCTCACGAAGCAGGTGTACCATTATCCTTAGACGATTTTGATCGCATCGCTCAAAATACACCTCAATTATCTAAATTATCTCCATCTGGCGTATACTTCATTGAAGACTTGTACGCTGCAGGTGGTGTATCTGCCGTGTTGAAACGTTTAGCAGAAAATGGTCGCCTTCATACAGATTGCAAAACTGTTGCTCTTAAAACACAAGGTGAAATTGCAGCGGCAGCTCATGTTGTGGATGAAGATGTTATTCACCCATGGGATAATCCAGTACATGAAACTGGTGGTATCGCGGTTCTTAAAGGTAACCTTGCTGTAGATGGTTCCGTTGTAAAAGCCGGTGCCGTAGATGCAGATATGCTTGTTCACTCTGGTCCAGCAAAGGTATTCAACAGTGAAGAAGAAGCGGTTGAAGCTATTACAGGCGGTAAAATCGTGAAAGGTGATGTTGTAGTTATCCGTTACGAAGGCCCTAAAGGCGGTCCTGGTATGCGTGAAATGTTGACTCCAACATCTATGATTGCCGGTATGGGTCTAGATAAAGATGTAGCATTGTTGACAGATGGACGCTTCTCCGGTGCTACTCGTGGTGCATCCATCGGACATGTATCTCCAGAAGCAGCTGCAGGCGGTACCATTGCTATCGTTGAAAATGGTGATATTATCAACATCGATATTCCAAACGGTAAATTGGAACTAGCTGTATCTGATGATGAAATCACTCGTCGTAAAGCTGCATTGAAACCGTTCAAATCCAATGTAACTGGATATCTTAAAAAATACGCTCTTCACGTATCCTCTGCTGCACAAGGTGCTATCGAAGTATTTGAAGACTAATACTAGACTTTCATTTAATACTAACTAGAGGAGATAGTGTACATGCACAAATTATATGATTTTATGGAGGCTCGAGAGCGATTAAGCACAATCACGGTGAAAACGAAATTGCTTCACAGCGATGTGTTTTCTGACGAGTGCGAAAATGATGTATATATCAAGCCAGAAAACTTGCAAATAACAGGCTCTTTTAAGGTTCGTGGAGCTTATAATAAAATTGCAAAGCTGACAGAAGAAGAAAAGGCGCGCGGTGTTATCGCTGCGTCTGCCGGTAATCATGCACAAGGCGTGGCCCTTGCTGCGAAACGTCTTGGCATTAAAGCGACTATTGTCATGCCGAAACATACACCTCTTATCAAGGTGAATGCTACAAAACAATATGGTGCAGATGTTGTACTATTTGGCGAGATTTATGACGAAGCCTATCAAAAGGCGATGGAGTTGCAAAAAGAACACGGTTATGTGTTCGTTCATCCGTTTAATGATGAAGATGTAATAGAAGGGCAAGGTACGATTGCCCTTGAAGTTCTTGATGAATTGCCTGATGCGGATATTTTGCTCGTTCCTGTTGGGGGCGGTGGTATCGTATCTGGTATTGCGGCTGCTGCGAAATTAAAAAATCCCCGCGTTAAGATTATCGGTGTAGAACCAGAAGGTGCAGCGAGTGCCCTAGCTGCCTTAAAGGCTGATCATCCTGTACCTCTCGATGAAGTGGCGACGATTGCAGATGGTACGGCAGTACGTCAAATTGGAGAAACTACATTAGAATATATCAAGCAATATGTAGATGAAATTATTACCGTTTCTGATTATGAATTGATGGAAGCATTTTTATTGCTTGTTGAAAAACATAAGTTAGTAGCCGAAAATTCTGGTATTTTACCACTCGCTGGTCTTAAGAAATTAGAGTGCCGCGACAAAAAGGTGGTAGCTATCGTCAGCGGTGGTAATATCGACGTACTTACTATATCGTCCATGATTAATAAAGGTCTCGTATTGCGTGGTCGTATCTTTACCTTCTCCGTTAATCTTCCTGATAAACCAGGTCAATTGGTTGCGGTATCTCAAATGCTGGCGGATGCAGATGCAAATGTTATTAAACTCGACCATAATCAGTTCAAAAACCTTGACCGTTTCCATGAAGTGGAATTGCAAGTAACGGTAGAAACAAATGGTGAAGAGCATATCCAACACATTATTGATACTTTCAAACATAATGGTTACATTATTAAACGTTTAAATTCCAGCGAAATATTGTCTGAATAGCTGGTTGAAAGGGTTCCTATGAGCGCAGAAACAATCAATGGGGCACGCATTGTCCTTGAAACATTGCATCGCTTAGGCGTAACCGATATGTTCGGTTATCCAGGTGGCGCAGTAATCCCAATTTATGATGAAATTTATAGCTTCCCTGAAATTAAACATTACTTCGTCCGTCATGAACAAGGTGCAGCTCATGCGGCAGATGGCTATGCTCGCGTATCTGGTCGCGTAGGTGTATGTCTTGCTACGTCTGGTCCTGGCGCAACGAATCTTGTAACAGGTATTATGACTGCGTACATGGACTCCGTACCTATGGTGGCCATTACTGGTCAGGTTGGTCGCCCTTTTATCGGTAAGGACTCCTTTCAAGAGGCGGATATCCAAGGCATTACGATGCCTATAACCAAGCATAACTATCTTGTTCAAGATATTCATGATTTGCCTCGCATCATTAAAGAGGCGTACTTTATTGCTGGCACAGGTCGTCCAGGCCCTGTACTCATTGATATTCCGAAGGATATTCAAACCGAAAAAATATCCATGGCGGAATACAACAAATTGTACGAAGTACCTATTCATCTTGAAGGCTATGATCCAACCTATAAAGGTCATCAAGGTCAAATCAAAAAAGCAGCTACTCTCATCAAAAATGCAAAGCGTCCACTTATTATTGCTGGGGCAGGCGTATTGAAGTCTGGTGCTATGGATGAGCTTAAAGAATTAGCTGAAAAGGCTCAAATCCCAGTGACGAATACATTAGTTGGCCTTGGTGGCTTCCCGGGAGATCACGAATTGGCCCTTGGTATGGTTGGTATGCACGGTTCTGTTGCAGCTAATAATAGTACAGATGAGGCTGATCTCGTGATTGCTGCAGGGATTCGTTTCCATGACCGCATCACAGGCCATCCAGACTTCTTCTGTAAAAAAGCTAAAATCATCCATATCGATATTGACCCAGCTGAAATTGATAAGAATGTTACAATCAATGTGCCTATCGTAGGGGATTTAAAACAGGTATTAACGGAGCTTAATGCTCTTGTAGAACCTACAACGCATGAAGCGTGGCTTGAGCAAATCCGAGAATGGCAAGCGGAATACCCTATGGTGATACCTGAGTCTAAAAATGGTGTATTGCATGCACAATATGTGTTATCTGAGCTTAATAAAATTGCCAAGGAAGATGCCATAATCGTAAGTGATGTAGGCCAACATCAAATGTGGGCGGCTCAATTCTTAACTCATAAAAAACCTCATACTATCGTTACCTCTGGCGGTGCGGGTACCATGGGGTATGGCTTGCCGGCGGCTATCGGTGCTCAAGTAGGGGCGCCTAAGAAACAAGTTATCCTCGTTGTCGGTGATGGTGGATTCCAGATGACTTGTGAAGAGCTCATGATGGTGCGCCAATATAATTTGCCAATTAAGATTGTTATTATTAATAATGGCTATCTTGGTATGGTTCGTCAATGGCAAGAAATATTCAATAATAGACGCTATTCCTATGTGGACTTAGAAGTGAGTCCGAACTTCTTGAAACTCGCAGATGCATTTGACTTGAAAGCAGCTCGTCTAGATAATGTTGAAACTTTCAATAAAGAATTTAAATCATACATTACATCGGATGAAAGCATTGTCTTGGATTGTCGCGTTGAACGAGAGGATAATGTATTACCAATGATTCCAGCAGGCGGCACGATAAGCGGTATGATGGGGAAGAAAGGGGTGCTATAATGGCGAAAGAACATCAAGTCTTAATCATTGCAAAAAATGCACCGGGTATTGGTACACGTATCTTGGCACTCTTTAACCGTCGTGGCTTTAACGTTACAAAAATGACATCTGGCATTACAAATCAGCCAGGTTATGCACGTATTACTATTACTGTAGAGGCCGATGACCGAATTCTCGATCAAGTGCAAAAGCAAATCTACAAGCTTATCGATGTTGTTAAGGTTAAAGTGTTTGAAGATCATGATGTGGTATGCCGTGAGTTAATGCTTATCAAGGTAAAAGCATCTGCTTCTACAAGATCACAAATTGTACAGATTGCCGATGTATATCGTGGTAATGTGTTAGATATTTCTCCTACATCTATGATCATTGAAGTCATTGGCAGTGTAGAAAAATTACGTGGCTTCATTCAAATTATGGAAACTTATGGTATTCTTGAAATTGCCAAAACAGGTATCACCGCTATGAGCCGCGGAGAAAAAATGTAGGAGTTGATAACGTGGGGCGTGAATTACTCCATTATGAAAATGTCTGCTTTCGCCGTGATGGTAGACCTATTTTAGATAATGTAAATTGGCATATAGAGGACGGTGAACATTGGGCTTTATTAGGGCTTAATGGGGCTGGTAAATCGACGCTGCTCAGCATGATACCTGCTTATCAAATTCCCACAACGGGTACTTTACGTGTGTTTGGCAAGGAATTTGGTAAATATGCGTGGCCCAAAATCAAGGCTAGACTAGGATTTGTTAGCTCTGCGCTTGGACAATTTCAGTCAACCTTGGATAAACAAGTCGTTGAAGATATCGTTATTTCTGGTGCATTTAGTAGTATTGGTATATACCAAGAGGTAGCACCTGAGGTGCGCCAACGAGGTATGCAATTATTATCTGAATTTGGACTAGACTATTTGGAAGGTCATCGTTTTCGCACCTTATCTGCTGGCGAACAGCGCCGGGTATTGTTAGCGAGGTCTATTATGGCAAATCCAGAATTATTGATTTTGGATGAGCCTTGCTCTGGTTTGGACTTACCAGCGAGGGAGCAGTTTTTACGCACCGTATCCACTTTGGTAGCTGAGCAGCAGACACCGATTATCTATGTGTCACATCAAATTGAAGAGATACTATCGTTTATTACTCATGTAGCTATCTTGCGAGAGGGTAAGATGATTCATGCAGGTCCTAAACACAAGGTACTAACTGATGATATTTTATCTGATGTCTTTGGACTTTCCGTACAAGTTGTATGGAAAGATGATCGTCCATGGGTGATGGTTCGCTAGTTATCAAATTTTTTTATCAGAGGCTTAAAACTCGGCTTACTGATACTAAATTAATGTACGCCACATCTTGCAAAAATTTGTTAGATTGTGTACAGTATATATAATCTATATTCTATTGAATATGTTTGGAGGTTGTCTAATATGGCAGGTAAAATTTTAGGTACTACAGTTTATTATGATGCAGATTGTAATTTAAGCAAATTGGAAGGCAAAAAAATTACAGTGTTAGGTTACGGTTCCCAAGGTCATGCTCATGCATTGAACTTGAAAGAAAATGGTATGGACGTAACAATTGGTCTTCGCGGTGGTTCTTCTAGCTGGAAAGCGGCTGAAGAAGCAGGTCTTACAGTAAAAGAAACTGCAGAAGCCGTTAAAGGCGCTGATATCGTTATGGTATTGATTCCAGACGAATTGCAAGCAGACGTATATGCACAAGATATTGCTCCAAACTTGAAACAAGGTGCGTACTTGGCATTTGCTCATGGCTTTAACATTCACTTTGGTAAAATCGTACCTCGTGAAGACATCAATGTATTCATGGTAGCTCCTAAAGGTCCTGGTCATTTAGTTCGTCGTACATACCAAGAAGGTTCTGGCGTTCCTTGTTTGTACGCTGTAGAAAAAGACCCATCTGGCGATACTGAAGAAGTGGCATTAGCATGGGCATCTGGTATCGGTGGTGGCCGTTCTGGTATTTTGGAAACTAACTTCAAATCCGAAACTGAAACTGACCTCTTTGGTGAACAAGCTGTATTGTGTGGTGGTGTTACTGAGTTGATCAAAACTGGCTTTGAAGTATTAACTGAAGCTGGTTATGAACCTGTTAACGCTTACTTCGAATGCTTGCATGAAATGAAATTAATCGTAGACCTTATCTACGAAGGTGGCTTCCAAAAAATGCGCCACTCCATCTCCAACACTGCTGAATACGGCGATTACCATGCAGGTCCTCGCGTAATCACTGCAGATACTAAAAAAGCTATGGAACAAATCTTGGCGGATATTCAATCTGGTAAATTTGCTGATGAATTCTTAGCAGATTCTAAAAATGGTCAAAAATTCCTTAAAGAACATCGTGAAGCAGCTGCTAATCATCCAATTGAACCAGTTGGCGCAGAACTTCGCAACTTGATGAGCTGGTTAAAATAAGAGTATTACTTAGGTAATCTTTTGTGAGATTATATGCTTATTAAAAGCGACCCCGTAAGGGGTCACTATTTTTTATCTTTTCTTACATTATTTTGGGCCATCTTGACGATTACATCGAAAATATTGGAATCAAATATGGTATAATAAAAAGTAATATTTGAAAGGAGTGTAGCATGGATTTTTACACATTAGCCTATGTTGAAAGTCAGGCTGTAATAGGTCAAACTTGGGGCTTTATTATAATTGTAGCTGTTCTGTTAGCATTACTCATTTTGGGAGTACAAGTATTGCGAAATGGTTTTACTAGTCGCTATCGTGACCTGATGATTATATTGTCTTTAATCGTAGTGTTCTTCTTAGGGCTTGAATACCAAGAGTATAATCGGATGAAAACCTATTCTGAGGACTCCTCTCGTATGGCTCAATTTTTACATTCTTTTAGTTCAGATCGTTCCGTACCGAGCGACCAATTGGCGGTTAACTCCTTAAAGATTCGTAATGGTATGATTTTAAAAGTAAGTGACGCTTACTATGAGGTTCAATTTAATCCAGAATTTTCAACCTATACTATTACACGTGTTTATAAGGTAAGCCCTATAGATCGAATTCACGATAAAGAGGATGCATTACAATAAGGAGGACCACATATGACAGAAGCTATGGCCGTCTATGGGATGGTCTTTGCAAAACTCGCCATCGGTCTCTTGGCGATTATTTTACAAATCAATTTAATGGGTAAGGGCAATTTAGCCCCAACCTCTGCCTTAGATCAACTGCAAAACTACGTACTTGGTGGTATTATCGGTGCCATTATTTACAATGATCAAATTGGTATTTTACAATTTATGTTAGTCCTTATTTTATGGACTATCCTCGTAATGACTCTTAAGTTTTTAAAAGGGAATCTTCGTATTTTTAAAGCAATTCTTGATGGTCATCCAGTTATAGTAATCGAAAAAGGTCATATTCTAACAGAAGAATGTATGCGTTATGGTATACAAGCGGCTGAACTTAAATTAAAACTTCGTGCTGCCGGTGTTCAATATGTTACGGATGTTAAGCGTGCCGTATTGGAGCAAAACGGTCAGCTCAACGTGGTTCAATTCGGTGAAGATAATATCCGATTTGATCTTATCGATGATGGTCAAATTAATCAGTTTACCCTCGATGTAATTGAAAAAGATAGAGAGTGGCTTGAACAAGAAATCCAAGCTCAAGGATACTCTGTTAAGGATATATATATTGCAGAATATAAAGATGGAAAAGTTGTTGTATATCCTTACGAAAGAAAACATCGTCCACAAATTGTAAGCACTCTTAAAAGTAAGACCAATTATACTAAAGATAAATTGAAATCTAAATTATAATATCTATTGCTCTTATAGTATAGGCGAGATACGTATTTCGTAGTCTTATAAATATATAAATAATATATATAATGTTATTAAGCCCACTATTCGTAGTGGGCTTATATAGAAAGGAAATTAGTGAATCGTAAAGATTTAATAGATCGATTACAAGAATTATATAAAGATGAAGATAGTCGGGTAACAGTAAATCCTCATGCAGGGCAAAAGGTGGCCATCGTCTATCCAAATACATACTTCGTGGGCATGAGTAATCTTGGACTTCATATCATTTATGAGGAAATCAATTTGCGAAATGATAGCGTTTGCGAACGGATTTTCTTGCCTGAGAAAAAGGAATTAGAAGCTTACGATAAGACTAAGACTCCCCTTATGAGCGTTGAAACACAACGGCCTATGCATCAATTTGATGTAGTCGCTTTTGATGTTACCTTTGAAATGGACTATTTCCATATTCCTTTGATGTTGCGTCATGGCCGAGTCCCTATCATGGGAAAAGACCGTACCGAGTTTGATCCTATCGTTATTGCAGGGGGCCCTTGTGCGACCTTCAACCCTGAGCCTTTTGCTGATTTTATTGATGCTTTCATCATCGGTGAAGGGGAAGGCATCGTAAGTCGTGTACTAGATATCATTCGAGATGGAAAAATGGAAGGCTTGGATCGCCATACTATTTTACGTCAATTAGCGGATATATCGGGCGTGTATGTACCATCCTTATATGTGCCGATTTACAGTGAAGACGGTGAATTTAAAGGCTATGATATTGCAGAGGGCGTGCCTAAAACGATTAAACGGCACTTTGAAATGCTCACTAGCGGTGGTGAAACGGTAGTGGCTACGAACTATACTGAATTTGGTGCTATGTATATCATTGAAGTAGCCCGTGGGTGCGGTCGTCATTGTCGCTTCTGTATGGCTGGGTATTGCTTCCGCGTACCTCGTGTACGTCCTTTAGACATTTTGAAAGAAGGCGTAGAGCGCGCAGAAAAGCTAGGTAAAAAGGTAGGCCTCATGGGCGCTGCTATCTCGGATTATCCTGAGGTAGACGAACTCGTTAATTATATTCGCTCTAAAGATATGCGTTACTCTTGTGCATCCTTGCGTGCTGACTCGTTAACACAAGCCGTGGTGGATGGACTAGCGGATAGTGGACAAAAGACGATTACCATTGCGCCAGAAACGGGCAGTGAACGTTTGCGTCGGGTCATTAACAAGGGAATCAGTGAAGAGCATTTACAAAATGCAGCCACCTTATCTGCGAAGTCAGGTATTCAGCATATGCGCTTGTATATTATGATTGGGTTGCCAACGGAAACCGATGAGGACATTGAGGCTATTGTAGGTCTTGCGGAAAGAACACAGGCTCATATGGAAAAAGTAGGCTGTAAAGGTCGTTTAACGCTCAGTATTAATCCGTTTATTCCTAAACCTTTTACACCGTTCCAATGGATGGCCATGGATAACCAAAAAGTGGTGGAGAAAAAGTTACAATACATAAAGAAAGCATTGCAAAAGAATCGCCGCATCGAGGTTCTCGTAGAGTCGCCTAAAGAGGCGTATATTCAAGGCGTTCTTGCTCGTGGGGATCGCCGCTTAGGCGCTGTTATTGCAGCATGTGCAGCCGATCGAGGCAGTAAATCTTTTAAGTCCGAAATGAAGGCTGCTGGCCTGGATATGGATAATATGAATTATCGTGAACGCAGTTTTGATGAATTCTTGCCGTGGAGCCATTTAGACATGGGCATGCAGGAGGGGTATCTTGAAATGGAATGGCAACGATCCCTCGATGAAGCATATACCCCTCCATGTGCAGCAGGTTGTAAACGCTGTGGCGTTTGTAAATAGGAGGAACAGATGAATCAATCTGTAAAACGTATAGATGTGAAAGGCCCTCATGGAACATGGTCTTATGAGGCGCCAAGCTGGGTTGATCGATTTCCTATTGTAATGGGCGATACTTATCGTCATGGTGGCGTATCTAAAGCCCCTTATGAATCATTAAACCTAGCGTTTCATGTAGGGGATGAAGCTCAAAGCGTACGAGAAAATCGAGCTATTATTGTGAAATATTTAGGTGTTGAACCAAACCGTATTTCTTGTGGCAATCAAGTCCATGGTTTAAAGGCTGTAGAAATCACAGAAGACCTTGTTGGGGCAGGTGCTTTTGGAGAAGATACCGCTATCGATGATTGTGATGCGGTATTTACAAATCTACCGCATGTGCCATTATTTCTGTTCACAGCAGACTGCGTTGGCGTAGGTATTTACGATGCTAAACATCATGCGATTGCTACGGCGCATGCAGGTTGGCGTGGTGCCATTGGCCGTTTACCAGTCCTTACCATTGAGGCCATGAAAGAGGCGTATGGGACCGAGTTCAAAGATTGCTATATATATCTTGGGCCTAGTATTGGACCTGAGTCTTTTGAAGTAGATGTAGAACTAGGTAAACGCTTTGAATTGGCTTGGAGAGATATGACAGACCGAGATTCATCTGATGTTGTCAATTATTCTGCTGATAAATTGGACAAGGCTTATATCAATTTATGGAACTTTATTGGTGAGGATCTCGTTGTAAATGGCGTTCCTCCAGAGAACATCACGATTGGTGGTACCGATAGTGTAACGGAAGTAGATTGTTATTCCTATCGTCGAGAGGCAGGTCGAACCGGTCGTATGGCTTTATTTGCGATGTTACAAGAACGATAAAACTCGACTTTCACAGGAATCATAATAACGTATGATATTTTTATTATATTTGCTTGGATTTGTGGAGGGGATAGCCTTAAATCATGTACATTTGACCTTAAATACTATATAATAAAATAGTCTATACAAATATATTTGATGATTATGATATATAGATTGAAGGGGGCATTCACATGATTGAAGAATCCCTACACGCTATACAGCAGCGCATGGCTGATGCTATGGCGCGTGTTGGTCGCGTAGATACAGCATTATTAGTGGCAGTTACAAAGAATCACCCTGTGTCGGCTGTGGAAGAGGTCGCACGGCTCGGTGTCACTCATGTAGGGGAAAATCGAGTACAAGAAGCCAAAGAAAAACAGCTAACCTATAAGGGGCCACAATTAACATGGCATTTAATTGGCCATTTACAGGTCAATAAGGTGCGTCAAGCGGTTCCTATGTTTGATTTAATTCATTCTGTGGATAGCCGTAAATTATTAGATGAAATCGAAAAGGTTGCTACAAAGCACGACAAGATACAAGATGTATTATTGCAAGTCAATGTGGCCCGCGAAGCTTCTAAAACGGGAATGACCGTTGAAGAGTTTCCAGAAATACGAGACTATGCAAAAACATTGCCTCATGTACGCGTACGAGGCTTGATGTGTATGGCACCATTTTTCGATGATCCACAGGAAGCTCGTCCAATCTTCCGCGTAGCGAATGCCTTGTTTGAGGATATGAAACGCTACTTTGAAGAAGGGCAGATTCAATATTTATCTATGGGGATGACTCACGACTTTGAGGTCGCTTTGGAAGAAGGGGCTAACATCGTTCGTGTAGGCACAGCAATTTTTGGGGAACGTGTATATTATTAAGGTTCGGGTTACCTGATAATCGGAAGCGTTAATTGTATTAGGAGGAAATCCAAATGGCATTGGGAGATTATTTAGACAAAGCAAAAAACTTATTCTTAGGCAGAACTGATGATGACTATGAATATGATGATTACGAATACGAAGATGAAGAGGAATACGAAGCTGAACCTACCCCAGTAGCAACAGCGGCTCCCGTGTCCGGCGCATCTGAATTTCATCCACGCAAGGTAGGAGGCCAATCTACGATGACACAACGTCCAACAGCTATGAAAGTAGTTGTAATTGAACCAAAAGTATTTGAAGATTCTGAAAATATTACACATCAATTGCGCGACATGCGTCCTGTATTGATTAATTTTGAAAATACAGACCCTCATGAAGCAGCTCGTATTGTAGATTTCGTATCTGGTGCGACCTATGCATTGGATGGCAAATTGGAAAAAGTAGGTAAAGACATTTTCATGTGTGTACCTGTAAATATTTCCATTGATTATAATGACAATGAAAGCAACACAACTGAGCAAAACGAATATTCTTGGGAAAACAAATAATCTCTCTATAAATGGTGGTGATAACTATGTTAGGTAAAACCCTATGTATAGGCGTTGGCTCAATGGGGGGCGCTCTATTGCGCGGTGCATTACAGCATGGTGTGTTGAAAGCCTGTGATACACACATTCTAGTGCGTCGCGAAGAACAATGTAAGGCTCTTGCAGAGGAGCTTGGTGTAGTAGGTTTTACTACATTGCCTAATGTAAACGAGTACAACACTATTCTATTGGCTGTGAAACCACAAGTGTTACCATCTGTGTTAGAGACTTTAAAAGAAGTACCTTATGGGACTGTTATGATTTCTGTTGCCGCAGGCGTCACATTAGATACTCTTGATGCGGCGATTCCACAAGCTAACTGGTTTAGAGCTATGCCAAATACACCGGCTTCTATCGGTGCTGGCATGACGGCACTTGCTGGAGATGATGTGAATACTGACCTAGGTCGTACTGTACAAGCCTTATTTGAGGCTGTAGGTGAGGTAGCAGTGGTGAGCGAAGCCGATTTAGATCGCTTAGGCGCACTATCTGGCGCGGGCCCTGGCTATATGTTTGTTATCCTTGATGCTTTAGCTGATGCAGGCGTTCGTATTGGTTTACCACGTCAGCTAGCCATAAGGGCAGCTGCTCAAACGATGTACGGTGCTGGTAAGATGGCTCTTGAAAGTGGCAATCATCCAGCAGTACTACGAGATCAAGTGACCAGCCCCGGTGGCACCACCATTGCTGGTATTGGTGCCATGGAAAAAGGTGGACTTCGCAGTGCTCTCCAAGATGGCGTAGTAGCATGTCTTTCTCGGTCGAATGAATTGGGGAAATAATTTTGGCAGATACTAGTAAATTAATACGATATTTCGAGGCCAGTGGCAGCGGTGAGGAAGCTCGTCGCATGCTTGACTTGGCTGAGCAGGTTGTTAAAGGTCGCCCCTATCGTGTGGCGGATTTTACGAGTCCTGCAGGCCTTGTTATTGCAGATGCTATCAAGGCTAATTACCCACAGTTAACTGTTAAAACTGACGGTGGCTATGAAGGGGCGGAACGTATCCGTATCGCCTTTGTAGATAGCGACTTTAACGGTACCGTGGACATGGGCATTCGCGCCCTTAAGGTGAATTGGGACCCACGGTTCCGATTGCTTACCCATCGCGATGTGCTGGGCTCCTTGATGGGCCTTGGCATTGATCGCTCCAAATTTGGGGACGTTATCGTCCAGCAAGGGGGCGCTCAGATTATGGTGGATGAAAGCGTGGCTGATTTCGTAATTCAAAACTTTACGAAAATTGCTATGGTTTCTGTATCTGTAGAGGCTATTGAGTTATCAGATATTGCACCAAAAGAAGAAAAAATTAAAGAAGTCCGCACTACAGTCGCTTCCTTGCGCTTAGATGCGGTAGCAAGCTCTGGATTTAGTATATCTCGCACTAAATTGGTGAGTGCTATCAATGCGGGCTTATTACAAGTAAACTGGCAACCAGCTAAGGGGGCATCCCAAGAGGTTAAAGAAGGGGATGTCATTTCCATGCGTGGTCGTGGCCGAATGAAGGTAGAAGCTATTACAGGTACCTCTCGTAAAGGGCGTATCGGCGTATATCTGAAACGATTTATGTAGGCAGTTGAAAATCGGCTTGACCATCAAGCCGATTTTTTTGTATATAGTAGGACAGCCATGGTATCCATAACATTTCAACCTACAACTGAAAATATAATCCTATTCGTAGGCGGCGGAGAAGTAGCGGAACGACGGATGCAGCTTTTTATTGAGGAGCCTTGCCAAATTGTCGTTATTGCTCCAACTGTGACGGATACGATTAGCCAATGGGCAAAGGAAAATCGTATCACTTGGTGTGATCGGGCTTTCACAATGGATGACGAAGAGCATATTATTTCGAGTAGTTTGCTGTTTATCTGCACAGATAATCATGAATTAAACGATACCTTGTATGAGCTAGGAAAAAAACATCGCGTGTGGACCAACCGCAGTGATGATCCGAGCGCGTGTAGCTTTACTGTGCCGTCATCCCTTGAACTCGGCGATCTTCATATTGCTATTAGTGCCAATAATGTAGGACCTCGTATCAATCGTCTCGTACGACAAGATATGATGAATCGTTATGGTCAGTTGCAAAAGGCTATGCCTAGACTTAAAATATTTAGAGAAGAAGTAAAGTTACTGCTTCCTACTCCAGAGGCTCGACAGAAATTTTGGCGAGACAATCTGACGGTAGAAACATTTGAAGCCATTCTCAAGGGAGATTGGATGATTATAGAGGAGAAACTTAACCATGCAATTAGTGGTATTAGGTCTAAATCATAGAAGTGCCGCTGTAGAGGTGCGTGAACGTTTCTCGTTTGATAAAGACGAGGTAGTTGCCGCACTAAACCGCCTCTATGAATTTGACTGTATCTCAGAATGCGTTATATTATCCACCTGTAATAGAACGGAAATTTATGCTGCTTTAGAAGGTGTAGAATTCCCGAAGGATTACATGTTGGCAGTGTTAAAAGATTTAAAAAGAGCAGATCATATCGATGCAGATGCATTCTTCTTCTACGAAGAACGAGATTGTATTGAGCATCTATTCCGTGTTTCTGCTAGTCTTGATTCCCTTGTGTTAGGGGAAGGCCAAATCTTGAGCCAATTAAAAGGGGCTTATATTCAGGCTTATAGCGCAGGCTGTACGGGAACAATTTTTAATATTTTATTCCAACGGGCTATTAGCGTTGGTAAAAAGGTACGTACTAATACGGGCATTGCTAATACGCCTGTATCTGTTAGTTACACGGCGGTCAATCTTGCGGAGGACAGTTTAGATAAGCCATTATCCGAAGCTACAGTACTTATTTTGGGTGCTGGTACGATGAGTGAATTGACAGCTACTCATTTACAAGCGAAGGGTGTAAAAACGATTTTCGTATCTAATAGAACCTTTGCTAAGGCTGAAATGTTAGCGGAACGCTTTAATGGTAAAGCTGTTAAGCTCGATAACTTTGTAGACTATGCTAAAGATGCGGATATTCTTATCACATCTACAGGGGCACCGCATTATATTATTACTGAAAAAGAAGCGAAGAAAATTACGACTCTTCGCAAGGGTGAACCAATCGTTATGATCGATATAGCGGTACCTCGTGATATCGATCCTGCGGTGGCAGATTTGGACGGTATTTACCTATTTAATATTGACTCTCTTGAAAGTGTAGTAGAAGAAAATAAGGCGCAGCGCGAAGAAGAAGCTCGTCGTGCGGAGCCTATTATTCATGATGCTATTGAAGAGTTATTGGATAAGTTGAGCTATTTAACAGTGCGTCCGATGATGGCATTGCTTACAGAAAAAGCGGAGCGTATTCGCCGTCGTGAATTACATCGCGCATTAGCTAAATTACCAGATATTTCCGATAAAGAGCGCCGTGTTATGGACTCGATGAGTCGCATGATCATTCGCAAAATGTTGCGTGAACCGATGATTCACTTCAACGAAATTGCTGGTACAGAGGAAGAAGGCTTGTACTGGGACTTATTCAAAGATATGTTTAATCTTGAGAAAGAAGGCTAATGCCATGAGAGATCATATTCGAATCGGCACGCGAAAAAGTGCCCTTGCCCTATGGCAGGCTGAACATATTAGTGCAGAATTACAACGTCTGTACCCCAATATTACGGTAGAGCTAGTTCACTTTAATACAAAGGGTGACCGTATTTTAGAGAAACCACTGGCTCAAGTTGGTGGTAAAGGTTTATTTACTGCTGAATTAGAAGAGGCTATGCATGCAGGCGACATCGACATCGCCGTACATAGCTTAAAGGATATGCCTACAGAGTTGCCAGAAGGCCTTACTCTTGGTGCCATCTCCGCTCGTGAAGTGCCTTATGATGCACTAGTGAGTCCCGTGTATAAAACACTGGACAAATTGCCACAAGGCGCTCGCGTTGGCACTAGTAGTTTACGCCGGCAAGCACAGCTATTACATGTCCGACCTGACCTAAAGGTAGAGGTTATTCGCGGTAATGTGCAGACTCGTTTGAGCAAGATTGAAACGGAAAAGCTAGACGGTGTTATCTTGGCTCAAGCAGGCCTTAAGCGATTGGGGTTAGAAGACCAAATTACACAAGTCTTCAAGGCCGACGAAATGATTCCTGCCGTTGGACAAGGGGCACTCGCTATCGAGTGTCGTGCCGACGATACGGAGATGCTTGACATGTTGGATCCTATCAACGATGAAGCAACGCGTTATGCCGTTGAAGGGGAGCGTAGTTTCTTGCGTCAATTAAATGGTGGTTGTCAAGTGCCAATGGGCGTACATGGCACCATCAATAAAGGTCAATTGACTTTAAAGGCTATGATTGCATCCCTCGATGGAAAAACTGTGTACGAAGGGGAAATCTCTGGTCCCGCTAAAAAAGGCGAGATCCTTGGTAAAAATCTTGCAAAAGCCTTATATGAAGAAGGGGGCAAACGTATTGTGGATGCTCTCATAGAGGAAGGAATCATAAAATGACAGGTATGGTATATCTAATCGGTGCAGGCCCTGGCGATGTTAAACTCATCACTGTAAAAGGCCGTGAATGCATCGAAAAAGCAGATGTAATTGTATATGATTATTTAGCGGATGCTCATCTGTTAGAGTGGGCGCGCCCAGATGCAGAATTAATTTACGCTGGTAAGCAGTGTAAAGAGCACACAATGCATCAATGGGAAATCAATGAGCTATTAGTCCAAAAAGGTAAAGAAGGCAAAATCGTAGCACGATTAAAAGGCGGTGATCCGCTCGTATTTGGTCGTGGTGGTGAAGAAGCGATGGCTCTTGGCGAAGCCGGTGTGCCATTTGAGTTCGTGCCAGGTGTAACATCTCCTATCGCAGCGCCTGCCTATGCAGGGATTCCTGTAACACAACGCGCTATGGCCACATCCTTTGCGGTGGTAACAGGTCATGAGGATCCTACAAAAGCAGTATCTGGCATCCATTGGGAAGGCCTTGCTACGGCGGTAGATACACTTTGCTTTGTAATGGGTGTTGGTAACTTGCCTGTCATTGCGGAAAAATTGATGGCTCATGGGCGAGCAGCCTCTACACCAGTAGCGCTTGTTCGGTGGGGAACAAAAACAGTACAAGAGGTATTAGTTTCTACCCTTGAACATGTCGTTGAAGATGTAGCAAAGGCTCAATTGAAAGCGCCAGCTATCATCGTAGTAGGTGATGTTGTCAACCTTCGTGAAAAATTACAATGGTTCGATAATAAACCTTTATTCGGAAAAACTGTTGTGGTCACACGCGCTCGCTCCCAAGCAAGTGCATTCCGCGAAAAATTAGCGGCTCAAGGCGCAAATGTAGTGGAAGCAGCGGCAATCAAAACATCTCCATTGGAATTGTTTGAGGAAGATAAACGTATCATTAATAATACAAAACAATACCAATGCATCGTATTCACATCTGGTGAAGGGGTTCGCTACTTCTTCGATGCTCTATATAAAGAAGGCAAAGATACACGTGCTTTAGGTAATTCTAAAGTGGCGGCTATCGGCTGTGCTACGGCTCGTGAACTTCATAAGTATGGCATCGTACCGGATATCATTCCTGTAGACTATAAGGCTGAATCTGCTGTAGAGGCTCTTGAAGAAGAACTCAATGCAGGGGATTCTGTACTGTTGATTCAACCAAAGGTAGCACGCGATGTGATTCCACGTTGCTTGCGTCACCGCGATATGAATGTAGATATCTTGCGTTTATACGAAACTACACAAGATACATCTCAACAAGAAGCATTAGTAACAGCGTTAACAGAAGGCAATGTAGATTATATTACCTTCACAAGCTCCTCTACTGTAACAAATACAATCCAATTATTGGGCGACAATGCACTAGAGCTATTAGGCAAAACTAAAGTGGCTTGCATCGGTCCAATTACGGCTGCTACGGCTATGAGTGCAGGTCTTAAACCGGCTATCATCAGCGATGTATATACAACAGATGGCTTAGTAAATGCTATTGTAAAAGACATTTAGGAGGATTACATGTACGATTTAACATACCGTCCTCGCCGCTTGCGTATCAATCCAGAAATGCGTGATTTGGTACGCGAAACGACACTCGACGTAACTGATTTGATTTATCCATTATTTATCGTGCCTGGTGAAGGTATCAAAAAAGAAATCGACACATTGCCAGGTCAATATCACTTGTCTGTTGATGAGGCTGTGAAAGTAGCTCAAGAGGCTTATGATCTTGGTGTGCGTGGTGTAGAAATCTTTGGTATTCCTACATATAAAGATGAGCAAGGTTCCTCTGCTTGGGATATGTCCCAACCAGTACAACAAGCCATCAAAGCCATCCGCGAAGCCGTGCCAAATCTTTTGGTTATTTCTGATGTATGCTTGTGCCAATATACCTCTACCGGTCACTGTGGCATGATTGATGACCATGAAATCTTGAACGACGAAACATTACCATTGCTTTGTAAAGTTGCGGTAAGCCAAGCAGAAGCTGGTGCACATATGGTGGCTCCATCCGATATGATGGACGGTCGCGTAGGTGCTATTCGTGAAGCCCTTGATGCGGCAGGTTATACCAATGTATCCATCATGAGTTATGCAGCAAAATATGCATCTGCTTACTATGGGCCGTTCCGCGGAGCTGTTAATTCTGCGCCAAAATTTGGTGACCGCAAATCTTATCAAATGGACCCGGCTAATCGTTTAGAAGCTTTCAGAGAAATCGAACTCGACATCGCTGAAGGTGCAGATATTATCATGATTAAACCGGCCTTGTCCTACTTGGACATCGTTCGTGAAACGCGTGACCGCTATGAATTGCCTGTGGCGGTATACAATGTATCCGGCGAATATGCGATGGTTAAATCTGCTGCTACGGCTGGTCTCATCGACGAAGAACGTCTCGTTATGGAAACAATGCTGTCTATGAAGCGTGCTGGTGCTAAAATCATCATTACGTACCATGCCTTAGATATTGCTAAATGGTTACAACAATAAGGAGGAACTATGTTCCAACTCGGTAAATCTGAAAAGGCCTTTAACGAGGCTAAACGTTATATGCCAGGCGGCGTAAATAGCCCTGTTCGCTCTTATCGCAGCGTAGGCTCTAACCCTCCGTTTATTAGCAGCGCCAGTGGCAGCCGCATTTATGATATCGATAACAACGAATACATCGACTATGTGTTGAGCTGGGGTCCTATGATTTTGGGCCATGCGAATCCTGAAGTTATTGCTAGTTTGCAAGAGGCGATTCCTCGTGGTACTAGCTATGGTGCGCCTACACTACTAGAAACAGAATTGGCTAAAAAGATACAAGCCTTCATGCCATCTATGGAGGTTATCCGCCTCGTAAACTCTGGTACAGAGGCTACCATGAGTGCCTTGCGCGTAGCTCGTGGCTATACTGGTCGCGATCGTATCGTAAAATTTGTAGGCTGTTACCATGGTCATAGTGATGCGCTCTTGGTGAAAGCTGGCTCTGGCCTTGCTACTTTTGGCGTGCCGGATAGCCCTGGCGTTCCTCAAGGCGTAGCAGAGAATACCATAACATTGCCGTACAATGATTCTGATGCGGTTCGTAAATTATTTGACGAGATCGGCGATACTATTGCGGCTATCATCGTGGAACCTGTAGCAGGTAATATGGGCTGTGTGCCTCCAGTACCAAGTTTCCTCGAAACCTTGCGCGAAGTAACTAAGGCTCACGGTGCTGTACTGATTTTTGACGAAGTTATGTGTGGCTTCCGCGCTAGTAGTGGCGGTGCTCAAAAACGTTACAAGATTAAACCAGATCTTACATGCCTTGGTAAAATCGTTGGCGGTGGCATGCCACTTGCCGTGTTTGGTGGCTCTCGCGAGATTATGAACCAAATTGCACCAGCTGGTCCTATCTACCAAGCTGGTACATTGAGTGGTAACCCAATTGCCGTTACCTCTGGTTTGGCAACGCTTTCCATTCTGCAACGTGATCCAACGGTGTTTAAACAAGTAGAAGATACGACGATTGCCCTTTGTGAAGGCTTTGAAAGATTGGCGGCACAATATAATGTGCCTGTTGTAGTACAACGTGTAGGCTCTATGTTCACCATCTTCTTTACTGACAAACCAGTTAAGAACTTTGATGATGCTGCAGCGTGCAACGAAGAACAATTTAAGATGTTCTTCCATCATAACTTGAGCCATGGTATTTACTATGCGCCAAGCCCTTATGAAAGTAATTTCGTATCTATCTGCCATAAGAGCGGTGAAGTGGAACGCACATTAGCCGTTGCTGATGAAGCTTTCAAAAAAATCAGTGATACATTATTATAAAAGTATATAGTTTGTAGTTGTTTATGTATCGATACAGGTGATGAACATGCAGTTTTACAAGAACTTAAAGCGTGCTCGCGTGCGCATGGGCAAAAGCCAAATCGAAGTAGCAAAGGCCGTAGGTATCAGTAATGCGGCGCTTTCAAATTACGAAACAGGGTATCGCGAACCAGATTTAGATACACTCTGTGCTCTGTCTCGCTATTATGGATTGACCTTGGATGAGCTGTTGGATGTAAATGGAGAAGAACACGAGCCCATCTATGATCTCAGTCCTGTACTAAAAAATAAATACATCGCCTATAAAGGTGAAGTATTCGAGTTGAAAGACTCACAAAAACGTGCGCTCTTGCGCGAGCTCGACAATCTGTTTACTAAATTTGAGAAATCAAAAGTAGAAGATAAGGACAGCAAGCCAAAGACGTACAAACATGGGAACCCTCATATCAATCGGGCTGGCCTAGCTAGCAGTGCGGGTAGTTTAGCGGCACGACGAAATATAAAGTAGTTTAATATACTAACATTGTAGATTGAGTGAGACATGTTTATTTGAACAATTTAATTAACTTAATTATAAAAAGTACCATCTATTTGGGGAGCTAAACGACACATAAGTCGTCCCTTGATAGATGGTACTTTTTTTGCCGCAACATAACAAAATATTCGTTGGTGGTATACGCTAGTTTAACATATAATTGAATTATAGAAGGGGAATAAATATTTATTAATTAGATATGATATTTGATATTATTAAAAGATGTTGGTGTTTTGTATGAAGCTATTTGATTATATAGCTTAGGTAGTTTGGTATGAAAAAAATTTGTTCTTTAATACTGATTGTTATAGCAATTATTAGTACCACTATTTATCAGTATTATTATCACGATGGTTCTCCTAATAATATAGTTATTCTGGATGAGTCCCATGAATTAGTAGATACATCAATTAAAGAAACCGTCTCTAGTCGTATTTTAGCCGTATATCTTGATGAGCCTTACTATTATTATTTAGGCTATGATGGAATCGGTCGATATGATATTAGAAATCACATGTTAGATGTTCTAGAATTTGAAATTTACGGTGATGAGACTGGCAAGCATAAAATTAATTATTCAAGATCTAAGATGATTGTTAATAAGAAATCTAAGTTAGAAGCTTTTTCAAAAGAGACTTTAGATAACTTTGAAAAAATGCTGATGAACTCAGAACGTGGTGCTAAATATTATAATAAACGATGGTATCATTCAGGCTATGAAGCCACATTTCTCGACTTAGATAAGCATCTAATTATTACAAATGACGTAAGAGGAATAAAAGAGACTCCTACTAAAATCTTAATATTTAATGTTAGTGGTTTTATTATCATTGATAAAGAAACAAATAATATACAAGTATATTTTGATGAAAGTATTGCTGGTAAAAAGGTTAGAGACTCTTTAATTACTATGTTGAAATATAACTATGGCGATTATCTAACCATATTAAATAGTCTTGATGAAATTGGGAAAGACGAACGGACCATCTTGTTACAATTAAGAGATAATTATGTTAATAAAAAGTAGTAATATATTATATTTATATTCATAATATTGTGTAGTAAAAATTGAGAGTACTTTAACGAGTTGATTTGATGGAGTTGTTAGTTTTGAAAAAGATAGGAATGTAAATATTCTATTTAGTATGTATTATCTTAATTATAAGGAGATTTAGTAGATCGATGGAGTTCTTTGATTCTTTTTTGAATTTATATGATACAAATTATGAGGTTAAAGGTACAATTCAGGCTATAGGATTTTTAATTGCATTTATTTGTATTCCTGAGTTGATTGGTAATCATGATAGTATAGAATCTTTTACTTCAGCTAAGCCTATAGTGAGATGTGTAGTAAGGATTATTTTGAGTATTTTCTTATTTTTTGCAATATTTACTTTGTTGGGTTTGCTGATGGATAATGGACTATTATAATTCACTAAGTAAAACGGGTTAATGATGAACGTATAGATTTTAAGCTAGAATAAATTAGTGGATAGAGGTATAAATATGATCTATTTTAAAAGTAAAAAAAGCTTAGATACATTTTTAATGGTCTTTATATTGGGTGCTGTTAAGGCATATAGACGAAATTATATTGACTTGACCATTTTAGAATATTACATATTTAGTATGTTAATTCGATTAATGTGTAGAAAAGCACATCTGTCCGATAAACTGTTAAATATAATTGGTGATGGGATGAGTTTAGAGGATGTTGATGAGTGGATGGCTCGTAGAATCCCTATACCAGCATTAAATGATACGTTAGATGATATTGAATGCAGTAGTTGGATTGCTTTAATAGAACGGGAGTTAGAGGGTAATACTTTATCTGAAGTGTTAAAGATTTCTACACATGATGAAAAGAAGTTCGGTATCTATTTCTTTACCGATTATGTAGAGGAGATATTTTGGGCGTTGTTTTTGTTAGGATTGTATGAAGTCTTACAAAAACCTGAATTCATTTCTGAATCAATCTTAAGTTGTATTAAACAGACCTATTTGTCTGAAATATATACGTGTGAACGTATTCAGAATGAAGATCTTCAAGCATGTATTTCCAATTTACAGGAGATAGCGGATACTAATATATCCGGGCAATTAAGTAAAGATTTAATTACTATGAAAGCAAAATTAGCATCATTACAGATATTATTACCATTTTATGATGTGAGTTTTGACAAGTTAAAAACAGGCATTGATTTAAAAGCTACTAAAGGGATGTTTTGGCAGATTAAAGTTTCAGGGGAGTTTATAGACTTAGGATTATAGATTCTAGAAGATTTTTAAGTTGTATATATACTTATGATTATTATTTAAGAAAACTAAGCTAGAAGACTTTTCAAAAGAGGCTTTATATAACGTTAGAAAAATGCTAATGAACTCAGACCATGATGCTAAATACTAACAATAATCGCTGGTATTATTTAGGTTATGACCTAACATTTCTTGATTTAGATAAACATCGAATCATTACTAATGATGATGTAAGAGGAATAGAAGATTTTCTGACGAAATTCCTAATAATTAATGTGAGGATATATGGATATATATATTAATAAAATAAGAGATATACTTATTGATTGTATGCCAATACATTGGTATAAGTGTTATTTGTTTTTTGAATGTACAGAATCAGGTATGAGTTCGGCTTGTTATTATGTAAAAACCCCGGCTGGTTCAATCATTAGTTATGGAGATTTGCTATATAATTGCAGTGATGAAAAAGTAAAATCTATAAAAGCTGGAACTAGTGAGATTTTAACGTATGTACGTTTACTTCATGAAGCCTCTACAGAACAATGGACGTGGGGAACAATGTATATTTCACGCGATGATTATGAGCCACATTGTGAATTTCATAATGACCCTGTAACTGACGATTGCTGGCTCCAAAATAGATATAAGTGGGTATATAAAAACTTTGGTGTTTTGGAAAATGAAGATGAATTTGATCCGGATGTATATAAAGAAATGCTAAAAGGTCCACGAGGTGTTTTATTATTGGAAGATATGGAATCTCGTGTATTAGCAAAAAATTATACTGCCATTGATAAGGCATTTAAGTTAAAGCATAAAAGCTTAGAATCGGAACTTGAAAAACATTATAATAAAGTAGCCAAAAGTATATACAAGTTAACGCCTCTAAATTGGCATCGTGCTAAATTACACTTTGATATGAATGTTAATAATTCCTCTGTAGAGCTTTTGGTTTATAAAACTGAGGATGATTCATATATTACAAAGTATGTAGAAAATAATGATGAAGAGCCGGCTATTATTT
Organism: Veillonella parvula; assembly: GCF_002005185.1. Lineage (GTDB taxonomy): Bacteria > Bacillota > Negativicutes > Veillonellales > Veillonellaceae > Veillonella > Veillonella parvula_M. The sequence continues at coordinate 62,288 of NZ_CP019721.1, read as the reverse complement.
CGGAAGTTATGTATAATTTAAAGAATGAAATTTTATCAATGATTGAGACTTTTAAATTCTATAATCAAAATCCGTTCTCTGGATTAATATTTATATTAACAGCTAATGGTGAAGTATCTTTAGAATTATCTTACTCAGATTAGTAGGTTAGTATTACATACTATTATAATGACACCTATACCACCAACAAGGGCTTGGTATAGGTGTCATTTTTATATTACAAAATGATAAAAAATCATTATTACTTAAAATCTAAGTAGTTCTATTAAAATCACCAGATTTCTAAGTTTTTATGAGTGTTTTATGATAAAATAAAAGATATGAATATCTCAACAACTAGATTTATTATTTATAATAGAGATATTATTGAGTATAAGATGACGTGAGTTTATGGAGAAATATTACTAATATACAAATATGAATAAAATAATTGTTTTTATTAAAGGTCTACTGCAGTTATCCACGATATTGGTAGGTATATTTGGTCTATTTCTCTTTATAGGTGGGGGTTGGTTATATCATGATTTACAGTATCGGTATGTAGTTGATAGCAGATACAATACAATTTTTGATAAGGCCAACAGTGTATATCTCATTAATAAAGGTATTTCGATGGATATTATTAATGATAAAATTTATGCGATGAATGATGATGTCTATGTTATTATTAATCAAGAGAGCAATACAATTATTGTATATTATTTAAATCCAGAAGATGTTGAAATTATAAATAATTTTACAAGATTACAACAATGGTATTACGGTGATAATATGATATTACAACCGATTGAAAGTTTAGGTCCATCTGAAACATTTGATATATATAAGAAATTGTCAGAAGCGCCTGGAAGGTTTCAATCACAAGGTAGCCGAATTTCTTTTTAATAGCAGTATAATTTTAGATTCCAAGTTCTAATAACGTAGTTAGGACTTGGAATCTTTTATTATTTTTTGATCAGTTTAAGCGGTAGTCATTAAATATAAAACTTCTTAATTAAAGAGGAGTATTATGTTACTTATATTAAATAAGTCCTATTAAAATTACCGGAATTTTATGATTTTATGAGTGTCTTATGATAAAATAGATGCTGCATTTGGTAATGCTAAAGCTGCATTCGGAAAATTAAAGATTGGTGTTAGAATGACAAAAATTTCTGAAGATAAAGTTCATGTGGTTGGGCAAGCAAAAGATTTATATAATTTTGAATGGCTTCCTGATTACGATAATAAAATCGGATCTATTCCTCCGGCAGAGCTTTCTACTGCGTATATAGATAAACTATGGTCTATGGTAATGAGTGCATCAAAGGAGAGTGCATTAATTGCTGCAGCTAATATTGCATATTTAGAACAGAGAGCTAGAATTATAAAGCCTTTTAAATATGGAATTCAAATTGATACTGTTATTTAAGCTGAAGTGAGAGCATAGTAGAGATGAAATATATATTAATTATTTTGGTAAGTATTTTGAGTTTAGCAGTATGCTCAATAATCTATATTGGTGAATCTAATTCATATAAATATGAACCTCGTTATTTTTTGGGATATTCCAAGGGTGAAAATTATATATTGGATAATAAAACTGGGTCCACATTAGAATATAATGGATACTCTTACGAATCACAATTAAACTATCTATATAGTTATGGAAAAACAGGTTTTCTAAAAATTGATTTAATTTTAGATCAAATATACTATTTATTTGATGAGGAAACCGATGAAAATTATAAAAAATATACTTTAAACAACTATTTGATAGAGAAAAAAGAGCTAGAAAAAGAACAGAAACCAATTCACATACATATTTTATCTAGTAAGGCAGACCTAACTTCTGAGGAACAGGATATTTATAATCGGTTGAAAGATAAGAAGATGAGATATCCTAATCGTTCTATTATTGTTAAAGTAAAATAATATGCTTAATATTTTGGTAATTTGGATGCTTCGTAAGACAAGCTTGTGATGTATTTATTAAGACTTTTCTATACTAATAAATAATTTGATATTACAGATTATTTTAATGACACCTATACCACCCATAAGGGCTTGGTATAGGTGTCATTTTTATATTACAAAATAGTAAAAAATCAGAATTACTTAAAATCTAAGTCATTCTATTAAAATCACTAGAATTTTACGATTTTATGAGTGTTTTATGATAAAATAAAAGGTATGAATACTTCAACAACTAGGTCTATTACCTATAATGGCGACAGAATTGAATATGAGTTAACCATCAAGCGTGTGAAGAACATGAACATGCGCATTACCAGGGATGGTGTGATCCATGTGTCGGCGAATGGGTACATACCGGATTATGTGGTGGATAAATTTGTCATCGAAAATATGCCCTCCATTGAGCGGGCTCGTTACAAGATTGATGCATTGAATGCCAAGTGCGTTGAGGCGTTGCAGTATGTGAATGGTGAAAGCTTATCAATTCTTGGTATTCTCGTTACCTTACGCCTAGTTGAGCAGGATGGAAAGCCTCATATCGGCTTTGACGGAAAAGCCATCCTTACCATGGTAGTACCTCGTGGTACGACCTTTGAAGCAAAGCATAAATTAATGCAAAGTTATTGGCGTAATTTAGGGGAGAAGGTCTTTGTCCACTGGGCGAAGGTCGTATATCAGCGCTTTCACAAGCAAGGTATTGATGTACCTATGCCAACCATAAAGCAGCAGCGCATGAAGAGCCGTTGGGGTTCTTGTACGCCTGCAAAGCAGCTCATTAAGATGAATACCCGCTTATTAGAGGGGCCACAGGCGTATATTGAATACGTTATGGTTCATGAGTTTGCCCATTTTAAATATTTAGACCATTCCAAGAACTTTCACAATCTCGTGGCACAGTTTTTGCCAGATTGGAAGGTCCGCAAGAAGTCATTGAACGTGTATTTTGCTCATCGCCCTTAAAGGAGGTGTACCATGCAGCCATTTGTACATTTACATAGTCATACAGAATTTAGTTTGCTGGACGGCATCAGTCGTTTGCCTGACATGGTACGTCGTGCGAAGGAGTTAAATCAGCCGGCCCTTGCCATTACAGACCACGGCAATATGTACGCCGCCATTTATTTCTATAAAGAGTGTATGGCCCAAGGCATTAAGCCTATCATTGGTTGTGAAGTATATGTAACGGAAAATAGCCGATTCGATCGTCCAGAAGGTCGCAGCCGTGAAAGACTAAAACATCTTATCTTGTTGGCTGAGACCATGGAAGGGTATCGTAATCTCGTTAAAATCGTATCTAAAGCATCTACAGAAGGTATGTTGTATCGTCCTCGTGCAGATCGTGATTTATTGCGCCAATACAGCAAGGGTATAATTGCCCTTAGTGCTTGTATTCAAGGAGAAATCCCTCAGTATATCTTGCAAGATAATATGGAGGGCGCGAAGCGTTCCATCGAATGGTATATTGAGACGTACGGGAAAGACAATTTCTTCTTGGAAATCCAAAATCACGGGTTACCAGAAGAAGCAAAGGCACAAGAGGAGCTCATTAAGCTCAGCAAGGAATACGGTCTTGGCATCGTAGCGTCTAATGACTTCCACTATGTCTTAAAAGAGGATGCAGACGCTCAGGATATTAAGGTTTGTATTTCTACAGGCCGCCGCCGTGCCGAAGTGGACCGCTTAAAGTTCCCTAATGATGAGTTCTATTTGAAATCCGGGGATGAGATGGCGCAGTTGTTCTCTCATATTCCTGGGGCCATTGAAAACACATTAAAAATTGCAGAGCGCTGTAACGTAGAATTCAACTTCGACGAACATCACTTGCCTCACTTTGATGTGCCAGAAGGGGAAACGTCTAAAACGTATTTACGTAAGGTTTGTGAACAAGAAATTCCACGCCTTTATGGTGAAACGTCTGAAGAGTTACAAAAGCGTCTCGACTACGAGTTAGATGTTATCGGTACGATGGGTTTTGAGGATTACTTCCTCATCGTATGGGACTATGTACGATATGCCCGTGAGCACGATATCTTAGTAGGTCCAGGTCGTGGTTCTGCAGCTGGTTCTGTAGTAGCCTATCTATTAGGTATTACAGGTCTTGATCCATTAAAATACGATTTGCTCTTTGAACGGTTCCTCAATCCGGAACGTGTCAGTATGCCCGATATCGATATTGACTTCTGCTATGAAAAACGTGGTCAAGCTATCGAATATGTAACGCGAAAATACGGACAGGAGCGCGTATCCCAGATTATTACCTTTGGTACAGAGGCAGCGCGTGCCGTAATTCGTGACGTAGGTCGCGTGCTGGACTTACCACTGGCTGAAGTGAACCGCATCGCTAAGATGATTCCCAACGAACTAGGGATTACCTTGGATAAGGCTTTACAAGGTAAAGAGTTAAAGGCTTTATACGAAGCTGATCCAAACGTTAAAGAATTATTTGATTTTGGTAAAAAGCTAGAAGGCATAGCGCGAAATTCGTCCACGCATGCGGCGGGCGTCGTAATTTCTGCGGACCCTCTAGATGACCACGTACCAGTACAAAATGCCAACGATGAAGGCTTTGTAACGCAGTACGATAAGGATAACATCGAGGAATTAGGGCTTTTAAAAATGGACTTCTTGGGCCTCCGTACCTTGACGGTTATGGGGGATGCCTTAAAGCTCATCAAGGCGAACCGTGGTATTGACCTAGACTTAGATGCCATTCCGCTTGATGATAAGGCGGCGTGTGACATTCTCACAAAAGGCGACACCTCTGGTGTATTCCAGCTTGAGTCGGAAGGTATTACAAAGCTTGTAATGGACCTTAAGCCTGAGCATTTTGAAGATTTAATTCCATTGGTAGCCTTGTATCGTCCAGGCCCACTAGGCTCTGGGATGGTGGCGGACTTTATCGACCGCCGTCACGGTAAAAAAGAGGTTACCTATTTACATCCAATTTTAGAACCGATTTTAAAAGATACCTTTGGTGTAATCTTATACCAAGAACAGGTTATGCAGATTGCGTCCGCCATGGGTGGTTTCTCCCTTGGTCAAGCGGACTTGATGCGCCGTGCTATGGGCAAGAAAAAGGAATCTGTTCTAAAGGCACAACGGGAGTCCTTTATTCAAGGCTCTGTAGCGAACGGTATTACCGAGTCCGTTGCGAATGAAGTATTCGATTTGCTCGTATACTTCGCTGGTTACGGCTTTAATAAATCACATAGTGCGGCTTATGCGTATATCGCGTACCAAACGGCGTACTTGAAAGCCCATTATTTCCCTGAATTCATGGCGGCTACCATGACGAGCTTCATGCAGAACATGCAAAAGTTGACGTATTACATCAACTCCTGCAAGAAGCACAATGTTAAGGTTTTAGGTCCAGATATTAACTATTCTGAGCGCAGCTTTGCCGTGCAAGACGACGCCATTCGTTTCGGTCTTGGTGGTATTAAGAACGTAGGGGATAATGCCATCGATCGTTTGATTCGTGAGCGCAATGAGCACGGTCTGTATACGGATATCGTGGACTTCTGCAAACGGGTGGACAATAAGGTTGTTAATAAACGACTTCTTGAAAGTCTCATTCGCTGCGGCGCCATGGATGGCTTCAAGGAAAATCGTAACCAATTGTTGCACATGTATGAAAGCGCACAAGCCGTTGGTGCTAAAGAGCAAAAAGATGCTGCTATGGGTACCATGAACCTCTTTGGCGATATGGAAGAATCTGTCGATTTCATCCCTGTTCCCAATGTGGAGGATTTATCGGAAGACGATAAGTTAAAGGATGAAAAAGAATATACCGGCTTTTACATTACGGGGCATCCATTGCAAGGATATGCGAAAGAATTGGAAGGTCTCTTTGAACTGGGTGCTCTCGTAGAAAATCCAGAGCAATACGATGGCCAAACCATTACCTTTGGTGGCCTCATCGAAAATAAATCGGATCGCATGACAAAGCGCAATGAGGTTATGTCCATTCTTCGCATCGAAGATTATTCTGGTGCGGCTAATGTAGTGGCATTCCCTAAGGTCTTTAGTCAAAGTCAGCAATTCCTTGCGGTCGATATGATTGTTAAGGTAAAAGGCCGGGTTGATGCGGATGAAAAGGGTGTGCAAATCATTGCAGACCGTATTACGCCATTAAAGGTAAACTATGGGCAGGCAAAACAGGTGGCAATCCACATTTATAGCCAATATGATACACCAGAAAATAGCGAAGCCTTAAAACGCGTATTGACTAGCACCGCTGGCTCTGTGCCAACGTCGTTATATTTACACCGTCAACGAAAACGCATTAATTTACCACCAAATATGTGCTTTGACCCTAGTGATGAATCTATCAGGGCTATTGAATCTATTCTAGGCGAGGGCTCCGTAGAGGTACAGTAAACATATAATGTTAACACAAGTATGTGCGACATATAATGAGCATATATAGGTGTAACATGTAATAAGCATATACTTGATACATAAGTATATAAATGGTGTAGAGAAACATATGTTGCGTGAGGCATAGATAGCTTTCACCAACATTGATATAATAAGAAATGAAAGATCCAATCTTGGAGGTGCTTTCATAGGAGGAAAGATGAAACGTACAAAAATTGTATGTACTGTAGGTCCGGGAACGGATAAATTTGGTATCTTAGAAGATATGATGCGGGCGGGCATGAACGTAGCTCGTTTTAACTTCTCCCACGGATCCCATGAAGAGCAAGCAGAACGCATGCAAATGGTGCGCGATGCGGCGATGATTGTGAATAAACCAATCGCATTAATGCTCGATACAAAAGGTCCAGAGGTACGTCTTGGTCTATTTAAAGAGGGCAAGGTATTTCTCGAAGCCGGTCAACAATTTACGTTGACTACAGATGATGTGGAAGGTACAAAAGAGCTTAGCTCCGTGAACTACAAAGGTCTTACAGGCGATGTGTCCGTAGGGGATAAAGTCCTCTTGGCTGATGGGCTTGTAACACTTGTTATCGATGCTATCGAAGGTAATAATATCGTTACAACTGTTCAAAACAGCGGGGAAATCGGTAACCGCAAGCGTGTAGCCGTACCAGGTGTAGCACTAAGCTTGCCACCCGTATCTGAACAGGATGAAGCAGACTTGCGCTTTGGTTGTCAACAAGGGGTAGACTTTGTGGCCGCATCCTTTATGCAACGCGGTAAAGACATTGTGGCTATTCGACGGATTCTTGAGTCTGAGAAAAAAGATATCAAGATTATCGCGAAAATTGAAAATGCGGAAGGCGTTAAAAATATCGATGAAATCTTGGAAGTAGCTGACGGTCTCATGGTTGCTCGTGGCGATCTCGGTGTAGAAATTCCTGCAGAAGAGGTGCCAGTACTTCAAAAGATGATGATTGAAAAATGTAATGACTTGGGGAAACCCGTTATTACGGCGACACAAATGCTCGAATCTATGATTCAAAACCCACGTCCAACACGTGCGGAAGCAAGTGACGTAGCCAACGCTATTTTGGATGGTACCGATGCGATTATGTTGTCTGGCGAAACGGCTAATGGTTTCTATCCTGTAGAAGCTGTTGCGACCATGACTCGTATTGCAGAGGTAACGGAGAAGGCTGCTATTTACGATAGCTATAGTCGCGCTCGTGAGGATGAAGAAATGACTACTACAAGCGCCGTATGCTTAGCTAGTGTGCGCGTAGCTCAAAATCTCGGGGCCACAGCTATTTTGACATGTACTGAATCTGGTCATACCGCACTTAGCGTGGCTCGTCATCGTCCAGATTGTAAAATCATCGCTGTTACACCTCATGAGGAAACTATCCGTCGCATGCAATTATGCTGGGGTGTAGAGGCTATCAAGGGGCATGAAATCATTAACTCCGATGAAATGGTTAAGCAAGCCATTACTGGTGCTCTTGGCACTGGCGCCATCGAGTCTGGTGACCTCGTAGTTGTTACTGCTGGTGTGCCATCTGGTGCCACAGGCACGACCAATATGATTCGCGTTCACATTGCAGGTCGAGTACTCTTGTCTGGTAATGGTATATTACGTAAATCCGTTACAGGTAATGTGTATATTGCGGCTAATCATAAGGACAATTATGAAAGCTTCAAAGACGGCGATATCCTCGTGGTAGGTACAATGGAGCCTGAATTGATGGTCATTGCAAAACGCGCTGGCGGTATCATCGCAGTAGAAGATGGTTATACATCGGACAGTGCTATTGCGGGCATTACGTATGGTATTCCTGTTATCTTAGGTGCTAAAAATGCCCATGAAGTGCTCCTCGAAGGTCAAGAAGTGACAATCGATGGCGAACGTGGTAAGGTATTTGCGGGCATTGCCAATGCTCGATAATCGCTATAAATGATAATTAAATAAGGAGGGATAGTATGAATCCATATAATGTAACAGGACCTACTGCAGCTGAGGTTGCACAGGTTGAAAGTATCGTATCCCAACGATTAAAAGGCTCTTTCTTGTGGATGGTTGTAGGTTTGCTTACAACCATCGGTGTTGGCTTTGCCGCATTAGCAAATCCAAACTGGTTACGTTTTGCGTATCAAAACTTTAATATTATTTTATTAGTAGAGCTTGGTGTGGTATTCCTATTTAGTGCTCGTGCATATTCTGCTAATATAATGACGTTACGTGGTATGTTCTTCCTCTATAGTGCTTTGAATGGTCTCACATTGACCTTGGTATCTTTGCGATATGATGTGTTTGATGTAGTTATTCCAGCCTTAGTAGGTACGTTAGCATTCTTTATTGGCTTTGCTGTGGTAGGGGCTACAACTAAGCGTAATTTATCATCCCTTACACCATATGTATTAGCTGCCTTAATTGGTATGATTATCGTATCTGTGGTCATGATGGGGGCCCGTTTCTTTAACTGGACTGTACTCAGTGGCTTTAGTGATACTGTTAGTTTAGTTCTAGGTTATGTAGGTGTTGTAGTATTCTCTATCTTTACAGCTATCGATGTGAACCGTATTAAAAATAATGTGACACAAGTGGCGCTCATGGAGGATGAAACCATTTTAGACCGCATTGAAATCACTGGTGCTTTGAGCCTTTATTTAGATTTCATTAACTTATTCTTATCCTTATTACGCATCTTTGGTAATAAGCGATAACAAAGGAGTTTGTATGGACGATAGAGAATGGCAAACCTTTGTTACTGTTGTCGATGAAGGCAATATTACAAGGGCTGCAGAAAAATTATTTTTATCGCAACCAGCGTTGAGCTATCGGTTGCGCCATATAGAAAAAGCCTTGGGCCATTCTCTGTTGTTGCGAACTGCTGAAGGGATTGCCCTCACGGCACAAGGCGAAATTTTCTATGATTACTGCAAGCGAATGATGCAAGAACAAGAGGCCTTGGAGAATGCTATGAATTCCGCTTCTGGCAAGATTCAAGGGACATTGAAAATCGCATCATCTATTAACTTTGCAGACTATGAACTACCAGCCTTATTGAGATCTTTCCGAGAACAATATCCAGATGTTCACATTCAAGTGAAGACTGCTTTCAGCCATCAAGTGGTAAAGATGTTTAATACCGGTGACTGTATGGTCGCCTTTGCTCGTGGTGGTTATGACGTGTCTGGCAAGTCTGAATTGTTACTAGCAGAACCATATTGTTTAGTATATAAAGAATTAGTGCCACCTGAATCCTTGGTAAAAGTACCATTCATTAATTATCAAACAGATGCATCGGTGGCAAATATTATCGAAACTTGGTGTGCAGAACATTTTGATGAGCCTCCAAGTGTGGCGATGGATGTAAACTCTATGAGTACGTGTCGTCACTTTGTTCGTGCTGGCCTTGGTTGGTCTATCTTGACCTATATGGGACTTGGATCTTGTAAGGATAAAGATATTTATGTGAGTCCATTGCGTAGCAAAGATGGTGAATATATCACCCGTGATACGAATATGGTGTACACAAAAGATGCGGAAAACTTGGTTGTAGTAAAAACATTTATCGAATATGTTCGTAATTACTACAAAGAACATACCGTAGTGGATGACAGTATATTTAGAGAATATAAAGCATAGGATGTATTATAATAGAGTATATCTGTGAGATTTTCTAACTATTTATCCATGCTGTTTCAGTATTGGACTTTTTCGATATAATAACTCATAATATAGAATAAGAGCAATATAGTACCATGTAAGTGCATGTATATCCCCTTTGGGGAGGTATACATGCATTTTTTTCATTTGGAACTACAATTCTATGCTCAAAATGCATAAAAAGTATGATTAGTAGATATAAAAGTTTTTATAACCCCTATAAAGGTAATCTATTTTTCATTTTACTTTTAAACATTTATAATGAGGGTAGACTTAATCAATGTAATCGACGTCGCGAGCGGTTATGTTGTTAAAGACTAGATGATTTTATGTATGCCTAAGTTAGTTAGAAAGGGAAAGACACACATGAAAGACAAATTATGGCGCATTGGCCTTATGGTAGCCATCGTCGCATTTATGTGGTTCGGTGGCACACCTGAAGGCCTCAAACCAGAAGTATGGAAATTATTTGGTATTTATTTAGCTACTATCGTGGGCTTGGTATTAAAACCATTCCCAGTTCCTATTACAGTATTATTAGGTGTTGCTACATCTTCTGTTTTATTGAACAATACAAAAGATGTATTAGTTGGTTACAGCAATACAGCATTGTGGTTGATCTTCGCAGCCTTCGCTTTATCCGTTGCATTCGGTAAAACTGGCCTTGGTCACCGCATTGCGTACTACTTGGTTCGCGCTTTTGGTAGTACAACACTTCGTCTTGGTTATGTAACTGCATTCCTTGATATGATCTTATCTCCTGCAACACCATCCAACACAGCTCGTGCGGCAGGTATCGTATATCCAATCAACTTGTCCATCGCTGAAGCGGTTGGTTCTTATCCTGGTGAGACTGCTAAAAAAGCAGGTGCTTACCTCTTGCAGAATGGTTACTTTGCAACTAAAGTAACATCCTTCTTCTTTGCGACAGCAATGGCGCCAAACTTATTGGCTTTAGACTTCATTACTAAATTGACTGGTGTAACTTTAAACTGGGCTCAATGGGCATTAGCTATGTTCGTACCTGGTTTCATCATGTTAATGCTTATCCCACTTATTGGCTACATGTATGAACGTCCAAGTGTAAAAGACATCGACAACAAGAAAATTGCTGCTGACGGTTTGGCGGAATTAGGACCTATGAAAGCGTCCGAAAAAGGTCTTATCGCTATCGCACTTCTTGCAATCGTAGGCTGGATTCTTCCTACTTTTGATGTTACTCTTAATGCAACAGCAGTTGCTATCGTAGCGATGCTTGCTACATTCGTATTTGGTATTATTACTTGGGATGATTTGCTCAAAACTAAAGCTGCTTGGAACACATTGATTTGGTTTGGTGGTATCTTGGGCTTATCCTCTGCATTGACTAAAGGTAAATTCTTCGAATGGTTGGCTAAATACTTAGAAACTCACATGAACTTCGGTTTAGATCCATTCATGATGCTTATCCTTATCTCCATTGTTTCCGTTGCGGTTCGTTACTTCTTCGCATCTGGTACTGCATACATCTCCGCGATGCTTCCAGTATTCTTGATTTTAGGTGTTAACGCAGGCGTGGATCCTACATTACTTGCTTTCATCTTGATCGGCACAAACTCCTATGGTGGTTCCGTAACTCACTACGGTGCTGCTCCTGGTCCAATCATCTTCTCCGCTGGTTACAACAACGTAAAAGATTGGTGGACAGTTGGTTTGATTTCCGCTTTAGTATGTTTAGTATTGAACTACGTAATCGGTATCCCTTGGTGGAAAATCACTGGTTTCATGTAATATGAAGCTTTCACTATGGAGTGTTAGAATTTAATTGTTAGTATTCAATGTCTGTACTGGGCTCTCGCGACGAGCCTGTACAGACTTGAACTTTATATATGTTTCACAACGAAAGGATGCAACATGGCACAATTAGTAAAAGCTGCGCAAGCTGGCTTCGACGAAAAAAATGATGCATTAGTAACGGTTGAACCGATTGCTAGCGGTATCGAAATTGAATTAACATCCAAAGTTATCCGCCAATACGGCGACCAAATTAAATCCGTTATCTTGAACACAGTGAAAGAAGCTGGTTATGATGGCGTAAAAGTAATCGTACAAGATAAAAATGCTTGGGATTACACAATTAAAGCTCGCGTATTAGGTGCATTGGAAAGGGGGAGCAAAGCATAATGGCTAACGATAAAACATTCCCAGAAGTTAAAACTAACCCATTAACAGAGGCTGCTAAAAAACGCTTGTCTCGTTCCATGATGTTCGTACCGGGTAATACACCTAAAATGATTAACAGTGCAGATATTCACGGTGCTGACTCCATCATGATCGATATCGAAGATTCCGTGCCAATTACAGAAAAAGACACAGCTCGTCTTTTAACTGCAGAAGCATTGAAATCCCGTAAATTCCGTGCAGAAACAGTTGTTCGTATCAACCATCCTACACAAACTCCTTATGGCTATGACGATCTTGATGTTATCGTTCCAGCTAAACCTGATATGATTCGTTTACCTAAAACTGAAGATGTTTCTGAAGTTGAAATCGTAGCGAAGAAGATTGAAGAAGTGGAAAAAGCTAACGGTTGGCCGGAAGGTACAATCAACATTATCGTGGCTATTGAATCCGTCCGCGGCTTATATAATGTTCGTGAAATCTGCCATGGTCCTCGCGTAGTTGCTATCGCTCTTGGCGCTGAAGACTATCGTGCAGACCTTCGCACAGGTAAACATAAACCAGCTGTTGAATTGTTGTTCGCTCGTCAAACAATCCTTCATGCGGCGCGTGAAGCAGGTATCCGCGTAATCGATACTGTATTCTCCGACGTGAAAGATCCACAAGGCTTCCGCGAAGAAGTTGAATTCATTAAAGCTTTGGGCTATGATGGCAAATCTTGTATCCACCCAAGCCAAATCAAAATTATCCACGAAGTATTCACTCCTGACGAAAAAGAAATCGCTCATTCCGTTAAGGTATTGAACAGCTATGCAGATGCATTGCGCAACAATAAAGGCGTAATCTCCGTAGATGGTAAAATGATCGATGGTCCTATCGTAGTTCGTGCACAACGCGTAGTTGATAAAGCACGTGCAGCAGGCATTAAAGTTGAATTAGAGGAAGGAGCAGAATACGATGTTAAATAAAGTAGGTCGCGATATTCCAACAAATATCCCAGCACTAGAAGGTCGCAAAGTATATCAAGGTGAATTCGCTATTGAACCTAAAGCTCATCGCACAGGTAAACCTGTACATATGAGCCGTGTTGGTACTAATAAAGTACTTGCTTCCATCGATGAAGCAATCGAAAAAGCCGGTGTAAAAGATGGCATGACATTGTCCTTCCATCATCACTTGCGCAATGGCGACTATGTAATGAAAATGGTTATGGAACGCATTCAAGCGAAAGGTATCAAAGATATTACAATTGCGTCTTCTTCCTTGTCTCCATGCCATGAATTCTTGGTAGAAATGATTCAAGACGGTACTGTAACAGCTATCGAAACATCTGGCTTGCGCGATCGTCTTGGTAAATTCTTGACACAAAACCCTGGCGTATTGAAACGCCCTGTAGTGATTCGTTCCCACGGTGGCCGTGCTCGTGCTATCGAATCTGGCGAAGTTCATATTGATGTAGCTTTCATGGGTGCTCCTACAGCTGACCCACGTGGGAATGCAACTGGTCGCATGGGTAAATCCGCATGTGGTGCTCTTGGTTATGCTAAAGTTGACTCTCACTATGCAGATACAACTGTTATTATCACAGATAACTTGGTTGATTATGTACACAACTATGCAATTCCTCAAACTGACGTAGATTATGTTGTTGAGGTTGAAAGCATTGGTGATCCAGAAGGTATCGCTTCTGGTGCGGTAGGTTTCACTAAAAACCCTATTCAAATTAAAATTGCTGAACTAGCTGGTGAATTCCTTGACCAAGCAGGCATCATTAAAGATGGTTTCGTATTCCAATTGGGCGCTGGTGGTGCTCCATTGACTGTAGCGAAATTCATTGCTGAAAAACTTCGCAAACGCGGTGAAGTAGGTGGTTTCGCTATCGGTGGTGCTACTGGCATCTTGACTGGTATGCTTGAAGAAGGCTTGATTCGTGCCATTTACGATACTCAAACATTCGATACTACTGCAGCTGCATCCTTGGATAAAAACCCTGCACATATCGAAATGTCCGCTTCCATGTATGCTAACCCATGGACTGACTGCACTACAAACTACCTAGACGTAGTATTCCTTGGTGCTACTGAAATCGACCTTGATTTCAACGTAAACGTAATGACTGACTCTAACGGTGTATTGATGGGCGCTTCTGGCGGTCACTCCGATACAGCAGCAGGTGCTAAATGTACAGTTATTACTTGTCCATTGATCCGTGGCCGTTTGCCAATGATCCGTGACAAAGTTGCAACTGTAATTACACCAGGCTCCTCCGTTGACGTACTCGTTACTGAATACGGTATTGCAATCAACCCAGCTCGTACTGATTTGATTGAACGCTTCAAAGACAGCAATTTGCCTATCTACACAATTGAAGAATTACAACAATTAGCATTCGACTTAGTAGGTAAACCACAAGATATCCCTGTATCCGACAAAGACGAAGATATCGTGGCAATCGTAGAATACCGCGATGGTTCTATCCTTGACGTGGTTCGTAAACCTCTATAATTGAGTAGGGGTTGGAGTCCGGTAGAGTCCGTTTGGGTTCTGCTGTCAACTCACCATCCCATGCTAATAAGTTAATACAAAGACCCGCTCCATGAGTCCGAGGACCATGGAGCGGGTCTTTGTATTTTTATGAATTGTAGGGCCGTAGGGAGGGGATAATATGAGATTTTTACATATTAAATATGATACTATGGGTGAAAATTTGGGCATTCATAAAGTTATAATATCTATATAAAAGAATGTGATTATATATTAGGGGGATATCTATGTATCAATATAGGGCTAATGTAGAATTTGATATAGATGGATTAAAGGACTTTTATATAGATGACTTAATGGAGCAAGAATTAAATATTTATTTAATGGTTGAATGTTGGATTCGAGATTATATTGATATTAATGATATGTATATTAGAATGGTTGAAGATAGATATGAAATAGTAGAATGGGAATCTTTTATTCCGAGTGATTTATCATATCGTAGTTTATTTGTGGCTAGCAATTATAAACTTGGATATAAAAATCAGTGTATTGATTATTTATATGCAAGATTTAAACAAGTTGTAAAGGGTGAACTCATAAGCAATTCTTTAATAGATAGATTAGAAATTGAACGAGTATATCTTTTACAAAACTCTATGCACATTCTATTAAATTGTAATTTTAAAATTGATTTTGAGAAGTTTATAAAACGATGGATGGTGATTTGTAGTACCGAATATCATCCTGTATACTATAAATTAGAAGGTAATGTATTTATTGTGTGAAGTTTGTATTATTTAATTTGGAGGTTGACATAATGAGGAATGTATGGAGATTACAAACAAGAACAGATAGTAACGATGGTAAAAAAATATCTACTTATTGTAGAGAAAAATCTATTGCAGCTGTTGGGTGGAGTATCAATGATGATCAAATAAAAAAGTATAATGCAGAAGCTTTTGATAAAATTCAATCTATCAGAGCTAGTATTCAATCTAAAGATATTTATTATAAGGTTCTTGAAGAGTATAATTTATTCAATATTAAAGCTGGTAAGAAGATAGTTGCTGTAGAAACTTTAAAACGAGTGAAGCCGGGGGACTATATTTGGATGCGTGATAATGGTATATATTACTTAGGTTATGTTGGAAATAATTTAAGGTATGTATATAATCCTAGTATTGACGCACTAGAACATGATGCAGCAAATCAAATAGAAGATGTCGAGTGGAAACCAATTGGTGATGAGAGTCAAGTTCCAGGTGTTATTGCCACAGCATTTATTCAAGGTAGAACTCTTCAACGTGTAAGAAAAGCTTATATGTATGAGTATGCTTCTTTTATTTATAATGGAAAACCTTTAGTGGTAAATGCTGAGTCTAATGAATCTTTAAAACAATTATTTTTTAATTGCCTATCTCCATCAGATTGTGAGGATTTGGTTTGTTTATATTTATATGATAAGGCAAATTATATTGCAATTCCATCTACAAATAAAATTGCAACTGAGTTATATGAATGTGTATTAGTTAACCCACTTAATGGTAAATTGGCATATCCTCAAGTGAAAAAAGGGGATAAAAAATTGAACCCTAATGATTATATAGAGCTGATTAAAGATAATCCGAATAAAGAGGTATATTTATTTTCATCCGAGGACAAGGTTGTAGGGGAGACTCATATAGATAATATACATATTATTTCTTCCGATGAACTTTATAGTTGGGCAAAAGAAAAAATAGATGAAAATAGCTTTTTAATCCCTGAGGGTATTGTAAAATGGTATAAATTAATACATTCATCAAAAAATAGTTAAAAATTAGGAGAGCGTATGAGCCAAGTATTTCAACAGGATTTGACTGACACTTCAGTTCGTCCCGGTGGTTTATTTTTTATCGAATTATTGATGGCGGAGCATTGTGATATGCCTGACCGCGATACAATGGTAGAGGTACTCACAAAGTATTTAGGACCTGTGGATTGTTTTGATCATCGTCGTGATTCCGCAGGTTTTGCACCTCAGAATTATAAGGTGCATTACGAGGATACTGATGCAGATATTTCACCGACGTTAATGGTGACGGATTGTGAGAAAATCGATAAGCCTGTATTAGATGATTTTGAACGTAGTCAGGTGTGGGATTGTCCCAATGTGGATGAGTTGTTGACAGAGTGTCAATACAGGGTGTTTGCTACGGATATGTTAGCCTCTGGTTTAGAGGCTAAAGAACGGGCCGATATGCTAGTGAAATATGTAGATGCACTGTTGGAGCTATATCCATCTTGTAAAGCTGTTGTATTTGGTCCATCTCGTAAGTTCTTAAGTCGTGAATCGATTGAAAATCATTCAGATAAAGCGGTAACTCGTTTTATTTATTATGCTGTAAATGTACGTTATTTTAGTATTCAAGGTACCAATGATATGATGGTAGATTCTGTGGGTATGAGTACATTATTTTTACCTGATTTACAGTATCACTTTCACGGTGTAGATCCTAATCATGTAGTATTTCATGCTTATAATGTGTTGAATTATATTTTCGAACATGATAATCTAATAGGTGATGGGGGAACCATTGCGGGGTTACAAAATGGCGAGATGAATCAGGATATTCAGTGGAAAGTACAATATGAGGATTCTCTAAGTCACCCGGTTCGAGAGGTTCTAGATATTAATATGCGAGAATATGCATCGGGCACTCGCTAGTTGTTAATCAATGAAAGGTGTGAGCATTATGAGTGATCAACGTGTTTTTGATATGGAACTCGTGAAAGTTGAAAGTTTGGAGAAAGCTGTTAAGACACCATTTTATCAAACTGATTCCACAGGTGGCTCAATATGGGTTATTAAAGCTGGTCAAACCTTACCAAAGCATTACCATCATAACTCTGATGATATATGGGTTATATTGCAAGGCAAGGGGGTATTTTATCCAACGCCGGATACGGAGGTGCCTTTTACAAAGGGGCAAGTTATAGTATCTAAAAAGGGTGAATGTCATGGTGCAAAAAATACTGGAACAGAAGATGTCATCTTTGTGAGTATCGTCGCTCCTGTGCCTGCTGATTATGATCCTGTTAGTACTAATTAATATGAAAGCACTTTATAGTATTTTGTTATCTTATAATAGAGACAGATTTATACTATAAAGTGCTTTTTTATTTTATATAGTCATTTCTAGCGAATATACCTTTTCTATTTTTATATGCTATTATTTTGATTTCACTATTCCTATTTGATATTTCTATATTTTATATAGTTCCATTGACAGAGGACGTTTGTTCTTTTAAGATGGTAAAGTATGTAATATTTTAATAAGCAGAAAGGAATTATATGAACTCATCTACACTAGAGCCTCAAAGTGGGGACATCAATTTCAAAGATTTTACGAAACGTCGTATGCTTCACGTAGTCTTACCATTGTTTATTGTTTCTATTATTGCCTTCTTAGATCGTGTTAATATTGCTTATGCAGGCTTGACTATGAAGGAGAATTTACCGTGGTTGACGCCAGAAGTATTTGGTATGGGGGCAGGCATTTTCTTTATTGGTTATGTTTTGTTTGAAGTGCCTGCATCTTTAATTGCAGCTCGTTGTAATGCTATGCATTGGGTGGCGCGTATCATGTTTAGTTGGGGTCTCGTATGTATTCTTATGACGACGATGACCACTGAGTTGGAATTTTATGTTTATCGATTTTTACTTGGTCTATGTGAGGCTTCTTTATATCCTGTAATTTATTCATTACTTATTCCAAATTGGTTCTTGCCAAAGGAGCGTGCGAAGGCGATCTCTTTGATGTTGACGTCTTTATTGTTCTCTAACATCATTGGTGGGCCATTGGCAGGTATTTTATTGGATACAACGTTCTTTGGTCTACATGGTTGGCGTACACTCTTTATCGTTGAAGCTATTCCTGCTGTGATCTTTGCGTTCATTTTCGCATTCTGGATGAAAGAGCGTCCTGAACATGCATCTTGGGTAACTGATGTAGAAAAGGTATATATTAAAGCCGAGCTTGAAAAAGAAGAGCAACAAAAGCAAGCGGTAAAGAAATATACTACTTGGCAAGCGTTGAAAGACCCAAAAGTATTGCGCCTAGCGTTAATCTATTTCTTGTGGGTTATTGGTTTCTGGGGCTTTAGTTTTTGGATGCCTCAAGTTCTTAAAAGCTTATCTGGATGGCCACCAAGTGTGGTAGCGTGGTCTATTGCTATTCCAATGACAGCAGCCTTACTTGTACAAATATACTGTGGTTACTCTTCTGAAAAGCGCAATGAAAAACGTTGGCACGTTGCTACTACATTGTTCATTGGTACTATTGGTTTCTTAGCAACACCACACAGTCTGTCTCCAGAAGTTAGCTTATTCTTTATATGCTTAACTGCAGTAGGTGTTTACGGTGGTATGGGTGTATGGTGGACCATGCCAACAACCTTCTTATCTGGCGCTGCTGCAGCGGGGGCGATGGGACTCATTAACTCTTCAGGTAACATGGGGGGCTGGGTAGGTCCTTATATGCTTGGATTCATCAATGGTCACACAGGTAGCTTTGCTTATGGCTACTATGTAATGGGGGCTTGTATGTTCCTTGCTGGTCTATTAATTTTGACACTTCCAAAATCTATGGAGCATAAAGAGGATTAAGTAGAGTTATATTATAGATAACTTCATAGGAAAATATTTAACGAATGCTTCAATGGTGTGATTTTGGGTACTATTCAATTTTATGTTACAATTTACAAAATAGTATTATTTAAACTTGAGGAGACAGAATATTGAAAGAGTGTAGACCTAAGTTTGATGAAATTACATCATTTGATGAATTTAAAAAATATTATTGGTATCGTGATGAACTTTCACAAATATGTAAATCATTAGGATTAGAATATAGGGGAATAAAACAAGAACTCAATCATATTATTGAGCAGTACTTTAAAGGCAATTTAATTAAAAAATCATCAATAAAAAATAGAAAAAAACAAGTGGAAAATATTACTTTAGATACACCATTACTTGAATGTAATTTTTCTTTTAATACGAAGTTTAGAGAATATTTTTCTGATTTAATAGGTGTTTCACGATTTAAATTTAATGCTGATATGGCTACTGCTTGGAGAAAAGTAAAAAGTGAAAAAAATATTAGCTTTACCATTGGAGATTTGCTGAAAGTATATTATGGTGAATCAGATTATGCAAAGTATGACAATTCGGCTTGTCAATGGAATCAATTTTTTAAGGATTTTTGTGCAGACGAATGTAGTGGCAATTATTCGAATAAATTAAAAGTAGCATCTATTATTTGGAAAGAAGTTAGAGATTCAAAAAATGAAAAAATCTATTCAAAGGATCTTTTAAGTGAATATGCATATAAATTAGAAGCGTATCGCAAGTAGAAGTAACTTGTCATTGCAGAGACGTATGGGAAAACTAGCAATTAAATTTATAATAGAATAATGATAAAAGCACCTTATATCCTATGAGAAGAGTCATTTGTGATGACTTTTGTAGGTATATAAGGTGCTTTTATTTATTCCTGATTTCTTTATTGATTTTATTTTGTTACATCAGGCACTTTCCCAGGATTCATATCGAGGTTTAGATCTGTGGATTTGAATGGGTGTGGGTTTGCCTCTGGTGGTTGTACTTTGAGTTCTGGATGCAACCATTGTAATTGTTTTAGTTCCCAGTCGTACTTGGCACCGTCATTTTGTAGCTGACGAATATCTTTTAGGATTTCGTCTAGTTGGTCGCTATGTTTATTAGCCATCCCTTCAAGAATGTAAAGACGACCTGCTACACTGTCGATGGTAGAGCCATCGTGGTCTTCATCGACACGCCATTGTAATTCAGAGATTTGTATTTGCTGGAATATGATAACGATAACCAGCACAATGATAACGCCCCACATGGGCGCTTCTTTAGCTTTCAAAAGGGCTCGCAATTTACATGCGAGCCCAGATGGTTTGTTCATTATTGACGATCCTCGAGTTGTAATCCAGGTAATGGTAATTTGGAGTTTACGAAGTCTAACCACAAGCGAGAAGCGTGGGAGAGGTAATGACCCTTTTTCCAAATTACATAAAGGGTATGAATAATTTCAGGTACGAGAGGTCTTACGACAACCTTAGAACCAACCTCCGTATTTTCACCTACCTCAGGGCAGAGGCGAGATGGTAATAATGCAATAGCAAGGTTTGCACTAACTGTTTGTAACATGAGATCACGTTGGCTCGTTTCAAACACGATATGCGGTTGGAAGCCGGTGTGTTTACAAGCTTTGATGATTTCATCATGTAAGTTGAAATCGTCTTTATGCAATACAAAGGATTCATCAGCTAGCATTTCTAAGCGAATTTCTTTTTCTTTTGCCAAAGGGCTAGATTTAGGAATGATAACGGATAGTGGGTCACTTGTAAGGTAGAAAGATTCAAATTCTTTAGGGTTTGGTTTAGTACAGATGATGCCAATATCGATTAAACCTTCCTGAACGCTGATCTCAACCTTTTTAGAACCTTGTTCGTAGAGTTCCAATTCGATTTGTGGATATACTTTTTTAAATTCACCTAATAACTGGGCAAAAATGGGAGCATCAGTAATTGGTGGAATACCAATTCTGATGGAACCTTGTTCCAAACGAAACTCGTTTTCAAAATCAGTTTTTAGATGTTCAAACATAAACACAACGCGTTTAGCGTGGGTTAAGAAGATGGTACCCCCATCAGTAAGTTCTACAGATTTAGCATTACGCATGAAGAGAACAACACCAAGTTCGTCTTCTAAAGCTTTAATTGTACGGCTGATTGCAGATTGGGAGATGTGTAAATTCCTTGCAGCCTTACTAAAGCTTTTTTGATCAGCTACTTCAACGAAGTATTTCAAATGATGAAAATCCATAATTAACCCCCTAAAAATAAAACTTGGTTATAGGACGTGACCTAACTAAATGAGAATAGTTATTACTGTAATGCAATTAGCTATTACTTTATGTAAAGCATGGATAGCAATATTGGCAAAGCGACAGTCACTGTATGTGTTGCGTTGATAGGGCCCAGCACGTTATAATTAGCATATAGGGCTATATCAAGTTATGATATTAGGAATTATGGTTGTGCCCATCACAAAAAAGTATGCTCACACATAATGCCATATTATATATAACATATATATTATTGCATTATTTTTTCATGTGCGCAAGTTTGTAATGGTTGTTATTCCTAAACATAATGATAGATTAAGCAAGTGTTCTATTTTTGCTAAATGCTTAAGGAGGCAATAATCACATGAGTCGTAAATTTAAAACTATGGACGGCAACCAAGCGGCTGCTCACGTTTCTTATGGTTTTACAGAAGTTGCTGCGATTTATCCAATCACTCCATCTTCTCCAATGCCAGAACACATTGATGAATGGGCTGCATCTGGTCGAAAAAACATCTTCGGCAACACTGTTCAAGTTGTAGAAATGCAATCTGAAGCAGGTGCTGCTGCTGCAACCCACGGTTCTTTACAAGCTGGTGCATTAACAACAACTTTCACATCTTCCCAAGGTTTGTTATTGATGCTTCCTAACTTATATAAAGTAGCAGGCGAATTACTTCCAGGTGTATTCCAAGTAGCTGCTCGTGCATTGGCTGCACATGCTTTGGCTATCTTTGGTGACCACCAAGACGTAATGGCTGCTCGTGCAGCTGGCTGTGCTATGTTAGCTGAATCCTCTGTACAAGAAGTAATGGACTTGTCCGCTGTAGCTCACTTGACAGCTATTAAAACTCGCGTACCTTTCATCAACTTCTTTGACGGTTTCCGTACATCCCACGAAATTCAAAAAATTCAAATCTGGGACTATGAAGATTTAAAACCATTGGTTGACATGGATGCTGTTAAAGCTTTCCGTAAAAATGCTTTAAATCCAGATGCTCCTGTAACTCGTGGTACTGCAGAAAACCCTGACGTTTACTTCCAACATCGTGAAGCATCCAACAAATTCTACTTGAACGTTCCTGACGTTGTAGAACACTACATGAACGAAGTTAACAAATTGGCAGGTACTAACTACCAATTGTTCAACTATCATGGTGCTCCTGATGCTACTGATGTTGTTGTAACTATGGGTTCTTCCGCTCAAGTTGTAGAATCCACTGTGGATTACCTCAACAAATTGGGTCGCAAAGTTGGTTTTATCAACGTTCATTTGTTCCGCCCATTCGCAACAGATCGTTTGTTGAAAGCTCTTCCTAAAACTGTAGAACGCATTGCAGTTCTTGACCGTACTAAAGAACCAGGTGCTTTGGCTGAACCATTGTTCTTAGACGTACAAGCAGCTGTAGTTGACGGTGGCCGTAATGTAAAAGTTATCGCTGGTCGTTATGGTTTGAGCTCCAAAGACGTTATCCCTGCAGACATCGTTGCTGTATTCGATAATTTAGCTGCTGAAAATGGTAAGAAATTCTTCACATTGGGTATCAATGATGATGTTACATTCTTGTCCTTAGATCGTGCTGAAGGCGTAGAAGTTGAAACTCCTGGTTTGACTGAATGTAAATTCTGGGGCTTCGGTTCTGACGGTACTGTAGGTGCGAATAAATCCGCTATCAAAATCATCGGTGACCACACTGATATGTATGCTCAAGCATACTTTGACTACGACTCCAAAAAATCTGGTGGCGTAACAATGTCTCACCTTCGTTTTGGTAAAAATCCAATCAACTTGCCTTACTTGATTACTGAACCTCAATTCGTAGCATGTCACCGTCAATCTTATGTACATGAATACGACTTGATTCGCGGCATCAAAAAAGGCGGTACATTCTTATTGAACTGTACTTGGTCTCCTGAAGAATTGGATGAACATTTACCTGCTAAATTACGTCGTCAAATCGCAGAAAAAGAATTGAACTTCTACATCATCAATGCTGCGAAAATCGCTTCCGAAATCGGTTTGGGCGGTCGTATCAACATGGTAACGCAAGCTGCATTCTTCAAATTGACTGAAATCATCCCTGTAGATGATGCTGTTAAATACCTTAAAGAATCCGTAGTAACTTCTTACGGTAAAAAAGGTCAAAATATCGTTGACATGAACAATGCTGCTATCGATCAAGGTGTTAACGCTTTGGTAAAAGTAGATGTTCCTGCTAGCTGGAAAGATGCAGTAGATGATGGCAATCATGCAGTTAAACCTGGTTGCGAATCTTGCCCATCCTTCGTTCAAAATATTGCACAACCAATCAATGCACAAGCTGGTTATGATCTTCCTGTATCCAAATTCTCTGGCTATGAAGATGGTACATTACCTGCTGGTACTGCTAAATTCGAAAAACGCGGTCCTGCATTGTTCGTTCCAAAATGGTTGCCTGAAAACTGTATTCAATGTAACCAATGTTCCTTCGTATGTCCACATGCTACAATTCGTCCAATTTTGGCAACTGAAGCAGAAGTGGCTGCAGCTCCAGAACATTTCGATACAATCCCTGCATTGGGTGCTAAAGATCTTCAATTCCGTATCGCTGTATCCCCATTAGATTGCTTGGGTTGCGGTAACTGTGTTGATATCTGTCCAGCTCCTAAAGGCAAAGCTATTGTAATGACATCCATCGATACTGAAATCGAACAAGCTGAAGCTTGGAACTATGGTGTTAACCTTCCTGTAAAAGAAAATCCTATGAAGAAGGAAACTGTTAAAGGTTCCCAATTTGAACAACCATTGTTCGAATTCTCCGGTGCTTGCGCAGGTTGTGGTGAAACTCCTTATGCTAAATTGTTAACTCAATTGTTCGGTGACCGTATGATGATTGCCAATGCAACTGGTTGTTCCTCCATCTGGGGTGCTTCCATGCCTGCATCTCCATACACAACTAACCAACAAGGTCATGGTCCTTCTTGGGCAAACTCCTTGTTCGAAGATAATGCTGAGTATGGTTATGGTATGTACATCGGCGTTAAGAAAATCCGTCAACAATTAGTAGAATTGGCTGCTAAAGCAGTTGAAACTGCTACTGGCGAATTGAAAGATGCTTTAGAACAATGGATTGAATTTGCTAACCTTGGTGCAGCTACTCGTCAACGTTCCGAACGTTTAGTAGCAGCTATCGAAGCTGAAGGCGCTACAACTCCTGAATTGAAAGAAATTCTTGAGAAAAAACAATTCTTGATCAAACGTTCTCACTGGATCTTCGGTGGTGACGGCTGGGCATACGACATCGGCTTCGGCGGTGTTGACCATGTATTAGCTTCTGGCGAAGACGTAAACATCTTCGTATTCGATACTGAAGTATACTCCAACACTGGTGGTCAAGCATCTAAATCCACTAACGTAGCAGCAGTTGCTCAATTCGCAGCTTCTGGTAAACGTACTAAGAAGAAAGACCTTGGCATGATGGCTATGTCTTATGGTTATGTATACGTAGCACAAGTAGCTATGGGGGCAGACAAAAACCAATTGATGAAAGCTGTTACAGAAGCTGAAGCATATCCAGGTCCATCCTTGATTATCGCTTACAGCCCATGTATCAACCATGGTATCAAAGCTGGTATGGGTAAAGCTCAAGAAGAACAACGTAAAGCAGTTGCAG
The DNA here is from genome assembly GCF_002005185.1 of Veillonella parvula. Lineage (GTDB taxonomy): Bacteria > Bacillota > Negativicutes > Veillonellales > Veillonellaceae > Veillonella > Veillonella parvula_M. Next base: position 37,059 of record NZ_CP019721.1, on the reverse strand, counting down.
CTGGTTACTGGGATCTTTACAGATACAACCCTCAACTTAAAGAAGAAGGTAAAAATCCATTCTCCTTGGATTCCAAAGAACCAACTGAAAGCTTCCAAGACTTCCTTAAAGGTGAAGTACGTTACGCTTCCTTGGCTAAAGCAGCTCCAGACGTTGCAGAAGAATTATTCGCTAAAACTGAAAAAGACGCTAAAGAACGTCGCTTAAGCTATGTTCGCTTGCAAAAAGGTTTTGAAGACGTAAAATAATTCGTTATTTAACGACTGAGAACTATATGAGGCACCCTTTCAAGGGTGCCTCTTTTGTATGTAAATTTAGTTTTTCTAAATATCATATTAAGTATCTTCCATAAATCAGTTTATAGTGCTAGTTGCTATTGTATTATTTACGTATTAACTGCTTAAAACATAGGTAATATACTAGTAATTTGTTATAATGATAAGGAACCATGCATAATTTTAGCAATATACATATTTGGGATAATTCTAATATTAAATATAGAGGTACATATGGCTAAGAATAATACACAAATGACAACAGAAGATACGCAACAAACGATATATAAAGAGTTAGGCTATAAATCCTATCCATTTCCTTTTACAACGCCGGCCTATTTAGAAGCATATGGTGCTCTTGTAGGGCTAAATACTCCACCTGCGAAGACATCTCGTGTTCTTGAACTAGGGGCTACTTATGGCGGTAATATTATTTCTCAAGCTGTATTTAACCCAGAGGCGACCTTTGTAGGCATTGAACTTTCACAAGACCAAGTAGAGAAGGGTAATCAAATTATTTGTGATGCAAAATTAGAGAATGTATCCTTGGTGCAAGGAGATATTTTGAATTTTGACGAATCTATGGGGACTTTCGATTATATTATTGCACATGGATTCTACTCTTGGATCAATGATGAAATGAAGGATAAGCTGCTCAATATTATTTCTAATCATTTGGCGGATAATGGTATTGCCTATGTGTCTTACAATACGTATCCAGGTTGGCATACCATGGAAGAAGTACGTCAGCTCATGCTGTTTGCTAATCGTGGCCAAGATAAGTTGACCCATAAGGAAAAGGTGTTGCGCGGTAAGACCGTAGGCAGTCTTGTGGGTGCTCAGATTCTTAACTATGATAATCTTAAAGAACGAAATAGTAAATTCCTTGGTGCATTGCGCTCTGTAATGCAAAAGGATGACTATTATGTAGGTCATGACCATCTAGAGCCGCATAATGATCCGTGCTATTTCTATCAATTTAATGATCATTTGAAAGCGCATAATCTTGCTTATGTATGCGATGCGGACCTTACACTATCTATGGTTCGTACCTATGATGAAAGTATAGCAGCTAAACTTGAGCAACTGGCTCCTAATAGCCAAGCGGATCAAGAACAATATTTAGATTTTATACTAGATACGACATTCCGCAAGTCAATTATTTGTAAAGCTAGCTTTGCAAATAATATTAACTTTGCTGTTGCGAATCCGGCTGAAGTGAATACAATTCCTGTACGTACTATTGTAAATAGCTTTGTTTTCCAAATTCTCTTTGATGAGGAAGCACTTGAAATGTTTGAAAATGAGCTCGTAAGAGATACGTTCCAAGCGCTTATCAAAGATGGTGGTACGTTCAATATGATCGAGGCCCTCGCTATTTTGAAAGCGGCTCATGAGGCGGATCATGCATCTGATGATGAATTAGAACCTGCTGTATGTAGCTTGTATAAAGCTGTAGTAGAGCATATGGTACGCGGTGGTATTCGCTTCTATAAAACATTCCCTGTAAAAGAAGAGTATATGGAGGGCTTATCTTATATACCTGCCCGTTTTACAAACTTTGTAAAAGCTATTGTAAATGGTGGTAGTGAATATATGTATGGAGCAGATATGTTTAATGATGCTATTGGTGATATTTCTGAAGAGGATTTATTATTTATGGAGTTGTTGAACAAACCAAAAGCGAAATCTACGGTAATTAAAAAGATTAAAGATGCTCTCTTTAGTGCAGATCAGTCTCAACCTACAAAGCATCAAAATGCCATGGCTGAAGCTTTTTATAATGAATTAACAATGCGTATGGAACAATTGGGCTTTATTAGAAGTAAGAAAACAGGTAGTATTTCCTAATTGATAGAGCTCGTTATTTGATTGTATTGCTATGAAGTTGTATTATATTCATTTTGATTTCATAGTTAAAATAAAAACCCGTTACACTTATAATATTTATACGTATTAAGTGTTAACGGGTTTTATTTAATATAATTAAATTTACTTTTATTTTATATTTATTACTTTTAGTTATTTTATATTGCTGAAAAAGTATAGTAAATCGATAATTTTAATGAGGAAAAAATGAACCGTTCATGAAAGTATGGTATAATGTGTATGGGTATTTTGTAAATATCATCCGATGTGTTGTGGATGATTCTATAAATTGTATTAGTTGATAAAGTTGTATTAATTGTATTATTTATAAAAGGAGTCTTTTATGGCATCTAAGAAGGCAGTTCTAGTATACATACTAGAAATCCTGAAAGACGAAACAGATGCTAATCATACGTTATCTCAAGAGGAGATTCGCAGTATATTAGCCGAACGGTACGAGGTATCCGTCGATCGGAAAACCTTAGGCCGTCATTTAAATGATTTATATGAATCTGGAGATTTTGGTATTCAATGTGAAGAGTCTGCTGTGGGAGCAGATGGCACCATTAGACGTACTGATTTCTATATGATTCATACCTTTGAAGATTCTGAATTGCGGTTATTGATTGATGGTATATTGGCATCTCGCCATATTACTGCATCTCAACGTAAAGATTTAATCGGGCGTGTTGCAAAATTGGGGAGCTCCTATTTTAAGCCTCATGGTATTGATATTGAAAGTAATACGGAGTACCTTCATAGAAGCCAAGATTTATTTCTTAATATTGATCTCATAGAAGAAGCAATACAAAAGGGTAGAAAAATTTCGTTGGCCTATTGCCAACCAGATGTGGATAAGCGATTACACATTAATCTTGGCCCAGATCATAAGGAACGGAAGTATGTATTTAACCCATTCCAACTAGTAATGAATCGAGGACATTATTATTTAGTAGGAAACCACGAAAATTATGATGACATGTCTACATTACGTGTTGATCGAATTGCACATATTACAGTGCTGAATGAACGTAGAAAACCTTTACGGGAGATAAAGGGATACCAACAACAACGTACCTTTAACGTGTCACAATACGTAAAGGAACATATTTATATGTTCGGCGGTGAATCTATTACTGTTACGTTTAAAGCTAAACGTTCCATTGTAAATCAAATTTTAGATTGGTTCGATGGCAATGTAGAGTTTACGAATATAACAGCCGATAATGTTGTATGCCGTGTACGTGTTAATCATGACGCCTTTAAATATTGGGCGCTCCAATATATGCAAAGTGTAAAAGTGCTTACTCCAGCCTCTTTAGTGACAGAGGTAAAAGCCGCAATTGAGGAAGGGTTACACCAATACTCATAAATAAAAGCTAGTTGATCGGTGAATCAACTAGCTTTTTTATGTTTTCTTATAGAATATGCATTTTTTCTGCTTCTCTATAGTCTTTTAGAACCGGACGTGGAGGCAATTTACCCATGAGGCTCACAATATAGATTGCGATAGAAGAGAGGATGAAACCCGGTACAATTTCGTATAGGCCAAGGAACCCAAATTGCTTCCAAATGAGTACTGTTAAACCACCTACAACAATACCAGCGATGCATCCGTGACGAGTCATACGCTTCCAGAATAGGGAGAATAAGATTGCCGGGCCGAAGGCCGCGCCGAAGCCTGCCCATGCATAGGCTACCATCGTCAAGATATAGCTGTCTGGATCCATAGCCATATAGATGGCAACCAATGCCACTAAAAGCACTACGATACGGCTTACTAATACAAGCTCTTTATCGCTTGCTTTTGGATGGATGATATTAGCATAAAAGTCGTTAGAAATAGCAGAAGCTGTTACTAACAACTGCGCTGAAGCGGTACTCATGATGGCTGCCAATACGGCGGACCAGATAAGCCCAGCTACAAATGGAGTAAAGAGGCGTTCTGTCATGATGAGGAATATTGTTTCCGCATCAGTGCCTACTAACTTATCTGGCAGCATGTAAACATGACCGATGAGACCTACAGCAATAGCTGCCATAAGGGATAAGATAACCCATACCATGGCGATGTTCGTAGATTTCTTAAGTTCTTTCGCATCAGAGATAGCCATGAATCTAACTAGGATGTGAGGTTGACCAAAGTAGCCAAGACCCCAACCAAGAGAAGAAATTAGGCCGATAGCCCAAGTAAACCAATCAGACGGATTACCAAACAAGCTAAGTCCTTGTGGGAACTCATGTTGGATGAGCTGGAATGTTTCTATAAGGCCACCCATGTACATGGCTGCTGTAATTGGTACTGCCAAGATGGCAAAGAACATTAATGCGCCTTGAATACAGTCTGTCCAAGATACGGCGAGGAATCCGCCAAGGAAGGTATAGAATACGACGATACCAGCTGTGATAAAGAGGGATACGGTGTAATCAAGACCGAAGATAGTATTGAACAATTTGCCCCCTGCCACGAAGCCTGATGATGTATAAATCAAGAAGAAAATCAAGATAAATAAGGCGGAAATGACAGCTACCGAATGAGACTGATCGTGGAAACGATTCTTTAAATAATCCGGTAAGGTCAAACTGTCACTGGCTACCTCGGTATGGTTGCGCAGGCGTCTAGAAACGAATTTCCAGTTGGCCCATGTGCCTAATGTGAGGCCTACGGCAATCCACACACCAGAAATCCCCGTAGTATACGCTAGGCCCGGCACACCCATGAGCATCCAACCACTCATATCTGATGCTTCCGCACTAAGTGCTGTAATCCATGGTCCTAATTGTCGGCCACCGAGGATGTAATCACCAATGCTGTTCGATTTACGATAATAGTAGACCCCGATATACATCATGAGTCCTAGATATAAGGCAAAGGCGATAATAATCATTAAGTTGTCTTGTGTCATGCCTATATAAGACCTCCTTAGGTTCTAGTTATATTCTATAGTATAGTAAATAATTTTTATTGTACCACATATTAGTACTTTAGAGGGTAAAAAATTGGTGATATCAATAAGATTCCTATATTAATTTAGGCTATATATTTTAGAGATACGCATTAGCTGATTACTTATGAAATCATATATTAATAAGCCCCATACCGAATGAAATATGATAAAATAAAAGAATGAAAAAACGATATTTCGTATTGAGTGTACGAAATATTTGTCAGTAGTAATCGAAATTAATACTTATATTTCTGGAACGTGAAAGGAGGACCCTATGGAACAACAGGTAGGCGGAAAACAAGATGTATCTAGACAACATCAAGTTGTGACGAAACAACAAGCATTGCGCATGTTGGAGACCTACTTTGGGTATACCTCCTTTAGACCAGCTCAAGAGGCTCCTATTGCATCCTTGTTGCGGAATGAAGATGTAATTGGAATCATGCCGACAGGGGCTGGGAAGTCTATCTGTTTCCAGATACCTGCGCTCTGTAAGGCGGGCTTGACTATTGTGTTTTCTCCTCTCATTTCTCTTATGAAAGACCAAGTGGATGGTCTCTTGGTGCAGAATATACCAGCAGCGCTCATCAATAGTACACTTACACAATCTGAGTTTAATAAGACCATGTACGAAGTACGTAGTGGTAAGATTAAACTCTTATATATTGCACCAGAGCGGTTGAGCTCTAATTTTTTCTGTAATGTACTGCGAGCGTTACCGATTGCTCAAGTCATTGTGGACGAGGCTCATTGTATCTCTGAGTGGGGTCATGATTTTAGACCGTCTTATCGCCTTATCGGTGAGTGGCTCAATTCATTGCCAAAGAGACCTATCGTGGGGGCTTTCACAGCGACGGCGACGAAATATGTAGAAAACGATATAAAAAAATTATTAGGCCTAGATAAGGCTAATGTATACGTGACGGGTTTTGATCGGCCTAATTTATCCTTCTCTGTTATCCGCACACCAAAGCGGATGGATTACGTTGTTCATTATGTGCGTCAGCACGCCAATGAAAATGGCATTATCTACTGTGCAACGCGCAAGGATGTAGATCGTGTGTATGAAAATTTAACCCGTGCGGGCATCAAGGTGGGACATTACCACGGAGGACTCAACGATGAGGTGCGCCGTGAAATGCAGAATGCCTACGCAGACGATAAATTGCAGGTTATGGTGGCGACGAATGCCTTTGGTATGGGTATTGATAAAAGCAATGTACGCTATGTACTACATTATCAAATGCCGCGTAATATGGAGTCCTATTATCAGGAGGCAGGACGAGCTGGCCGTGATGGGGCACCTGCTGAATGTATCTTGCTTTATAGTGGGCAGGATGTGCAGGTTCATAAGTATTTAATTGAACAGTCCATCGAAACGCCTGAGCGACAAGATGTGGAGTTACGCAAATTGCAGTCCATGATTGATTACTGTTTCTGCAGTAATTGCTTGCGTAAATATATGCTTAATTACTTTGGTGAAAGTACTGTTTGGACAACCTGTGATAATTGCAGCTCTTGTAAGGGTTCTGCTGATAAGGTCAATGTTACGAAAGAAGCAAAAGCTATTTTCCGTGCCATCATGGGCACCGATGAGCGATATGGGGCATCAATGATAACCTCTATCGTCCGTGGTGAGCGAACGGACCGGATTATGCGTGCTGGCCATGATGCATTGCTTGTCTTTGGCTTACTGAGCAATGTAGATGAAAAATCTATTAAAGGTCTTATTCAGCAGTTTGTAGCATCTGGCTACTTGCGCAGTTCAACGGGAAAATATCCTGTGTTATCCTTAACGGCTGGTGCCGAAGAAGTGTTAGCAGGTCGTAAAGAGGTAGAGGAAATCAGACAACATGTGTCTGTGCCTTCTCGCACTAGTAAGTCTGCTGCCTCTGTGGCACGAGGAAAATCCAGTCCTACATCGGGCGGTTTATTTGAACATTTGCGGCAACATCGCAAGCGCTTGGCTGAAGAAGCGGGCCTTAGACCATATCTTATCTTCCCTGATACAGTACTCATAGATTTGGCAAATTTACGACCTACTACATTAGGTGAGTTTGGCAATGTTAAAGGCGTAGGGGAAGCAAAATTGAAAAAATATGGACTTACCTTTTTGCAGGCCATTGCAGAATATAAGGGATGATAAATTTTACTGTATATATGGTAGTACCATATATTTTTTAGTATGATAGTACTATATATTTTAGTAAGATTATCAAGATATACGTTAGTATTTTTGCTTATTATAAATAGATCTAGGGGGATAAATGAGCTTAGCAGATACACAATACCTCGGTATTATTGAAAATATTTTAGATCATGGCATTTATGGTCAAAATCGCACAGGAATCGCAACGTACAAATTGCCTCAACAAATTATGCAATTTGACTTGCAAGAGGAATTTCCAATTTTAACCACTAAATTTGTAGCTTTCAAAACAGCTGTAAAAGAATTATTGTGGATTTGGCAAATGCAGTCCAATGACGTGCGCAAATTACAAGAAATGAATGTGCACGTATGGGATGAGTGGATGCGTGAAGATGGTACTATCGGTAAGGCCTATGGATACCAAATTGCGAAGTATAAGCAATTAGACAAGCTCATCAAAACTATTAAAGAAGATCCTGATAGCCGCCGAATGATAGTAACCCTTTGGAATATTGAAGATTTAGATGATATGGCGTTGCAACCATGTGCGTATGAAACCTTATGGGATGTAGGGGATGGTTACTTGAACTGCATGCTCATCCAACGCAGTGGCGACATGGGGCTTGGCGTTCCGTTTAACACGGCTCAATATGCGGCATTACAATGTATGATTGCTCAAGTAACAGGTTTAAAGCCAGGTAAATTTACACATGTCATCAACAATGCCCACATCTATGAAAATCACGTAGATGCATTGCGTGAGCAATTAGCACGTCGCAATCAAGCGTTGCCTGCTCCAAAAATTATCGTGAATCCTGAGGTAAAAGACTTCTATGACTTCACACCAGAGGACATTACCTTAGATGGATATGAACATTTAGGTAAATTATCCATGACTGTTGCTGTATAGCATTGTATTCATGACAATTGTTAAATAGCATAATATGTATGGCTATTGCTATATAGTATTGTGTTCATAGCCATTGCTAAATAGTATAATTTATGACTGTTGCCATATAGTATTAACTGAAAGAGGGCAGTATGTTAGCATTAATCGTAGCCGTAGCACATAATCGTGTAATCGGTAAAGATAATACTTTGATTTGGCATTTGCCAAATGATTTGAAATTCTTTAAGGAAAAAACAATAGGACATGTTATTATCATGGGCCGTAAGACCTTTGAAAGCTTACCGTTTTTGTTGCCAAATCGTGAGCATTGGGTAATTACTCGTGATAAAGGCTTTGATGCACCAGAAGGTGTTAAGATTTTCCATAACCCTGAGGCGGCTGCTGAAGCAGCACGTGCTCTTGATGGGGCCTACGTTATTGGTGGCGCTCAAGTATACGAAGCTTTTCTACCTTATGTAGATACTATGTATATCACTGAAGTGGACCACGAATTTGATGGGGATGCATTTTTCCCTGAATTCTCAGAGGATGCTTTCACCATCGAATCCGTAGTAGATGGCGCGGTGGATGAAAAGAACAAATATCCTCATCGTTTTGTAACCTATCGCAGAAAGGCATCTAAATGAGTGAAAGAATGTTTGCCATTATTGGCAGTGAATTAAATGTTAAGCCAAAGCAGGTGCAAGCTGCGGTAGAATTGTTGGACGAAGGCAATACGGTGCCATTTATCGCACGGTATCGTAAAGAGGTGACGGGCGAATTGCAAGATGAGCAATTGCGCACCATTGAAGAACGCATTAAATATTTGCGCAACTTGGAAACACGTCGCCAAGAAATCATTGCATCTATTACAGAGCAAGAAAAGATGACCGACGAGTTGATGAAGTGCTTAGAAGCGGCAACAAAGCTTCAAGAGTTAGAGGATTTGTATTTACCGTACCGTCCTAAGAAACGTACGCGCGCCATGATTGCCCGTGAACGTGGCTTGGAGCCGTTAGCGGAAATGATCCTTAACGATACAGTTATCTCTGGTGATCCGTTAGAGATCGCAAAAGAATACATAACAGAAGAGGTTCCTACGCCAGAGGATGCCATACAAGGTGCTTCTGATATCGTAGCGGAAATCGTCAGCGATAGTGCAGACTTCCGGGCGTACTTGCGTAAGAAGATGTGGAATGAAGGCTTTATTCAAGCTGAATTGAGCGGTGAAGAGGAAGAACAACAACAATTCTTGCAATACGCTGAATATGCTGAGCCCGTACGTCAAATGCCGTCCCATCGTATCTTGGCGGTAAATCGCGGTGAAAAATTAGGTGCTTTGAAATTAGCTCTAACTGTACCAGGTGACACCTATATTGCTTATATGTTACAAAAGTTAGAGAAAAATCCGAAGTCGATCTTCGCAGAGTATAAAGCGGCTGCTGTAGCTGATGCGTACAAACGTCTTATTTTCCCAGCTTTAGAGCGTGAAATTCGCAATGAATTGACGGAAAAAGCCGATGAGCAAGCTATCAAGGTATTTGGTGTAAATCTTAAAAATCTATTGTTACAACCACCATTGACTGGACATGTTATCATGGGCCTTGACCCTGGTTACCGTACTGGCTGTAAAATGGCGATTATCGATCAACAAGGCAATGTGCTCGATTACGGTGCGTACTATTTAACAAATAGTGAAAAGCTTCGCAAGGAAGCTCAAAAGGTATTGGCTGATAAAATCCGTAAGTTTAAGGTTACTCTTTTATCTATCGGTAATGGTACTGCATCCTATGAAACAGAGCAATTTGCGTCTACTATGATTGAAGAGGAAACATTAGATTGCCACTATATCATCACTAATGAAGCAGGTGCATCTGTATACTCTGCATCTAAATTAGCTATCGATGAGTTACCAGATTTAGATGTAACCATTCGAGGTGCTGTATCTATTGCACGCCGTGTGCAAGATCCATTGGCTGAATCTGTTAAAATCGATCCTAAATCTATTGGTGTAGGTCAATATCAACATGACGTAAACCAAAAACAATTGACTCATACCTTGGATCAAGTGGTTGAAACTGTAGTAAATCACGTTGGGGTAGAGCTAAATACTGCATCTCCAGCTATCTTGCAGCATGTTGCTGGTATTTCTAGTGCGGTGGCTAAAAATATTGTTTCATATCGTCAAGAGAATGGTGTGTTTAAAAGCCGTAAGGAATTGTTGAAAGTGCCTCGTTTAGGCCCTGCCGCCTTTACACAATGTGCGGGTTTCTTGCGCTTACAACATGGTAAAAATCCACTGGATAATACTTCTGTCCATCCAGAGTCCTATGAATTGGCAGAGCGCATCATTGGTGAGTTAGGCTTTACCTTAAAAGATTTGCAAGATAAATCTCAATTAGAAGCGTTGCAAGTTAAATTACCTCTTGTAGATGCTGAGAAAATGGCTGACAAACTTGATGCAGGGGTACCAACTGTGCGAGATATACTCGGTGCACTGGCAAAACCGGGACGCGACCCTCGTGAGGATTTGCCGGCTCCATTGACCAGAAAACACGTAGTGAGCCTTGAAGATATTAAGGTGGGTACCATTGTAAAAGGTACCGTTCATAACGTAGTTGATTTCGGAGCTTTCGTAGACTTTGGGCTTAAAACGAATGGTTTATTACATCGCAGCGAGCTTTGCAATAGCCGTCAACATCCATCAGATGTGCTTGCTGTAGGTGATATTATCGAAGCTCAAATCATTTCTGTTGACGTAAAGCGCAATCGCATCGGTCTGTCTGTAAAAGCATTACAACCAGAAAAACCAAAGAATAACGATAATAACCATAATAGAAATAATAATGGTCAACGTCGAAATAATGATAACCGAAATAACAACCGTAATAATGGCGGACGTCAAAATGATAATCGCCATAATGGTTCTCTTAATAATGGGGATCGTCGAAACTGATAATTTCTTAGAAGACTAGTTAATCTACATTAATAGATTTTAAATGATAGTCATTCTTGACTAAAAGTCATTATACCAAAAACCGCACCCTCTATGGTTTTAGAGGGTGCGGTTTTTCTATATAGCTAAAAACTATGTATATTAATGCAGAACAGATATATCGAAAATGATATATCTGATTGAAAAAATTAGATATAGGGAGTATGATGAAACCATAGAGGGGAAATTCCTAAATCATATTCCTAAAGAGGAGGTAATGCAATGAGCTTGAACCTTAAAGAAAGATATGGACTTTTAATTAATAATGAATGGGTAAAGGCATCTGACGGTGCTGAATTTAAAGTATATAACCCTGCTAATGGTGAACAACTCGCTATCTGTGCAGAGGCTACATATGGCGATGTTGATAAAGCTGTAGAGGCTGCAACAGAAGCTTTCAAAACGTGGAAAAACGTTTCTCAAGTAGAACGTGCTGATTATTTATTGAAAATTGCGGATGCTATCGATACTCACAAAGAACATTTGGCACAAGTTGAAACATACGACAATGGTAAGCCAATCCGTGAAACATTGAACGTGGATATTCCACTTGGGGCGGACCATTTCCGTTACTTTGCAGGCGTGCTTCGTTCCGAAGAAGGCTCTGCACAAGTATTTGACGAAAATACATTGAGTCTCATCGTTCGTGAACCGATTGGCGTTGTAGGTCAAGTTGTGCCTTGGAACTTCCCATTCCTAATGGCCGCTTGGAAATTGGCTCCAGCTCTTGCAGCAGGCTGTACAGTTGTTATCAAACCTTCTAGCCACACATCTCTTAGCTTATTAGAACTTGGCGATATTTTGAAAGAAATCTTGCCACCAGGTGTTGTAAACATCGTAACTGGTAAAGGTTCTAAATCCGGTCAATATATCCTTGATCATCCTGGTTTTAGCAAACTTGCTTTCACAGGCTCTACAGAGGTAGGTCTAGATGTATATAAAGCAGCATCTGAACGCTTGATTCCTGCCACATTGGAATTAGGTGGTAAATCTGCGAATATCTTCTTTGAAGATGCGAACTGGAAACAAGCTCTTGACGGGGCAATGCTCGGTATTCTTTTTAATCAGGGGCAAGTATGCTGCGCTGGTTCTCGTATCTTCGTACAAGATACAATTTACGATAAATTCGTAGCTGAACTTGCTGCACTATTCGATAAGGTGAAAGTTGGTTTGCCTTGGGAAGAATCTACTCAATTAGGTTCCTTGATTTACGAAGATCAAGTTAATAAAGTGCTTAGCTATGTAGAACTTGCAAAAGAAGAAGGAGCTCGCATTGTAGCCGGTGGTGTACGTGTTACTGATGGCGAACTTGGCAAAGGGTGCTTTGTAAGACCTACACTTATTGTAGATGCTACAAATGATATGCGTGTAGCTCGCGAAGAAATCTTTGGCCCTGTAGCTGTTGTCATCAAATTCCACAGCGAAGAAGAAGTTATTGAACAAGCAAATGACAGCTTATACGGTCTTGGCGGTGGCGTATTTACTCAAAACATCAATCGTGCTATCCGCGTAGCTCGTGGTATCGAAACAGGTCGTATGTGGGTAAATACATATAATTCCATCCCTGCAGGTGCTCCGTTTGGTGGTTACAAACAATCTGGTATCGGACGTGAAACTCACAAAGTTATCCTTGAGCACTACACTCAAATGAAAAATATCATCGTAAACTTGAGCGATAAACCATCTGGTTTCTATGATTTAGATTAATAACATATAAACTTCTCCGATGAACTATAACAAAGAGGCACCTCGAAAGAGGTGCCTCTTTATTAATATTGAGATAAACGGAATATTTTTCTATACGCCTCTGGTGCATTAGAACCATCAGAAGGTTTTATAATAACTCTAATATATATATCTTCTTTGAAGTCTGGATATGTTGTTGCATATTCTTTGCAGAATTGATCCATTCGATTGTAAAAATTTGTTACATCTTGGTTTTGTATGGCCGAATAGGGAATAGGCATTTCAATATACAAAGAAGATGTATCGTATGTAGCATAGGATAACTCCTCTTCTGTTATATAGTTTTTCATTAATGGGAATGCAGTTATTAACGGGATGTTGGTTATCAGTATTCGCTCCACTTGTGGTACAACAGGTGCAGAGGTATGCAAGGCCTCAGATATTTCAATGGGCATTTGTGGATATTTGTCAAAGGTGACTTGCCATCTATTGTTCCTATGAGACTCTAAGTGATATGTTAGATTAGGATAATCCTCATTTATATATTGTTGTACCTCATCTTCACTATAATGTGAGAGAAGATGACAACCCGTTGTTAGTATGAGGGATAGTATAATCAGTGGCAATAATATAAATCGTTTTAGGGTAAAAGGTTTCATTGTATATTCCTTTTATACTACTTTAGGAAGTTTAGTAAATCGTAATTGCTTAACAGGCATTGTTTAATTTATTGGCGGAATTTTGGAGTACACTATTTTAATTATATTATATCTAAATTAAATGTTTACTCATATAGCTGATTAATACCACACAACTCTCAATAAACCATAATAAAGAAGCAGCCCGAAAGAGGCGCCTTTTTTGTACTTAACAATAGTCTATTATATGTAAAAGTATAGGGTATGTTATAATTGTAGCCATATAAAATTGTGTTATTTATAGAGGGCTATTATGAATTTGAAGAGAGTAATTAAATGGATTGGATATATTGTTGCCATAATAGTAGTGCTTTATATCCTCATATGGGGAGTATTGATATATTTCTTGGTAGGTGGCGACTTTAAAAATAGTTTGATTTATTTAAGTGAGCTTCAAGAGAGCGGATTATACTATGGTAATGAAAATCGTAAGATTGCTGATAATGTAGTTGCTGTTCATGAGGTGAATAATAAACTCTATTACATAACTTTAGACGGTATTGGTATTTTTGATGAAAATGTAAGTTTGCTAGATGCTTGGAATAAAGATATAAATAAATATAACACTTTCATTCCTCGGATAGATGCTAAAGAAACGCAATTTAATGTGAGTCTTGATGAGTTATACCCTAATATTTCTAGTCTTGATAAAAGTGATAGAGATATATGGCATGAAATTTTTTTTGATAGTAAACAACGATATACAAGTTTACACGCTGGACATCCTATAAAGCTACCTTTCTATGTATCGTATAGAAAGGAAAATCAGATTAAGCATAATGATATAGTAGATCTTTCTACAGGGACTATTATTGGTGAGTATGGTAGTGAGCATATTTTAAGAAATAATGCTTATTATAATTTTGAATTCGGGAAATTGACTAAAATTGATTTCTATCAGAAGGCTATATATAGCTATTATTCTGATAATCTTGATATAGGTCGGTTTAGCAAGAATAATGCAGGTGATGAGAGATATGAATCTTATGCACGAAATGAGTTAAATAAAGTAAGAACGAAAGATATAGAGGTATTAACTAATTTACTAAATCAACGATTCATAGTGTTTAATTCCTTTAACGAGTTTTCTGATTTTGATAAAGTTACCTTTGAAGCATTAACCATTGATGCAATTAAAAATCGGAAGGCATTGCAGTTAGGGCCGTTAGAAAACCAGACACTTCGTCAGTATTTGAGTCGGTAACCATATAGTGGAAGGTGGAAGATGAATAAACTTGAAATATTAGGATATATTTGGATTTTTATATCTATGTCGTTATCTATGGGATTATATAAACTTGAGATTCGTAATCATCCAATTGATAAAAAACATGAATATATAAAAGAACATAGGATTTTTGGTAGCTTAACAAAGTATTTATCAATAATTTCTATTATAAGTTTGGTGATATTAAATCTTAAATTTTTAATTGATAAAGATTATAAATTTATAGTGAATTATGGCAGTATTTGGTTGTTTTTCTTTTTTTTAACAATGCTTACAGGGTTTTGTCAGAAGAGAGACAGCGTATATTTTAAACGGAGTCTTATTGCTATAGTTTCTGTGTTGTTTGGTATGATCGTGTTTGCTTATGCATTTAGGAAAGTACTATTTTAATAGACCATATATCAACTCAGATATTATTAAAATAATGTTGTTTTGTGTGGGCACTTATGGAATGATTTTTAGAAATTAAAAATCATTAAAAGGCAGTATAAATCATGATTCAGTTAGATTATCTATTAATTATAGGAATATTACTTAGTGTTTTACTTTTTCTTTTGGTTGGCGTATTTCACTATAGTAAATCTAAACTTTTAAAGGGACTCAATATTTGGTTTTTAATAATACTTAGCGTTTTATTAAGTTATTTATTATATCCCTTATATGAATTGACTGATTATAGAGAAGAATTTACGTCAGTAGTTATTATCTCTGCGATAATCATTAAAATAATTATCAATTTATCTATATTTATGATCGCTGATAAAATAAGAACGAAATGGATTTCTAAATTAATTTTGATTCTATGGGTTGTTCTTGTTGAATGCTTGTATATGCCTATTCATTTGTCATATCTTGTTTTGTTATGTGTATCAGGTGGAATTGTGTTGATTGAACATTTTAAGGGTAAAAGAAATCCTATTTAGCTTAGATTCAGAATTACTTTTATAGCGCTCGCCCTCGAAATATGATATACTACTTAAATGCGCATAGTTCGTGCGCGATAGGAGGAAACACATTTAGATGTTAGAAAAATTTGAACAATTAATGATTAGCGAACCTGTTCTAAGAGCGTTAAACGATATGGGCTTTGAAGAGCCTACGCCAATTCAACAGGAAGCTATCCCAGTTGCCATGAGCGGTAAGGACATGATCGGTCAAGCTCAAACAGGTACTGGTAAGACAGCAGCATTTGGCTTGCCTGTATTGGAACGCGTAGACGGGAATGAGCGTCACGTTCAAGTAGTTATTTTATCCCCTACACGAGAATTAGCTATTCAAGTAGCTGAAGAGCTTAACAAAATGGCTCAGTACACGAATATCACAGCACTACCAATCTACGGTGGTCAAGATATTAATCGTCAGTTCCGTGCCTTGAAAAAGAACCCTCAAATCATCGTTGCCACTCCTGGCCGATTGATGGATCATATGGATCGTGGTTCTATTAAATTTGACCATGTGAAAGTTGTGGTATTGGACGAAGCCGACGAAATGTTAAATATGGGCTTTGTTGATGATATCAATAAAATCTTGGGTGCTATCCCAGAAGACCATCAAACATTGTTGTTCTCTGCTACGATGCCTAAAGCTATCCAACAATTAGCTGAAACATATTTGACAGAGCCAACATTGATTCGCATGAAACCGACTCAAGTTACGATGGACTTGATCGAACAATACTATATCGAAGTGCAAGACCGTCAAAAATTCGATGTTCTTTGTCGTTTGTTTGATATCCAAACACCTGAACTTGCTATTATTTTCACGCGTACGAAACGTCGTGTTGATGAAGTGACAGAAGGTCTTAAGAAACGTGGTTACATGGCGGAAGGCATCCATGGCGACTTGTCTCAACAAAAACGGGACAGCGTAATTCGCCAATTCCGCGAAGGTACCATTGATATTCTCGTGGCTACAGATGTGGCAGCTCGTGGTCTTGATATTTCTGGCGTATCTCACGTATATAATTATGATATGCCTCAAGATCCTGAAAGCTACACACACCGCGTAGGTCGTACAGGTCGTGCCGGTAAAGCAGGTCAAGCTTTCACGTTCGTTATCCCTCGTGAAATGGAGCATTTACATGCTATCGAGCGTTTAACAAAACGTAAAATTGCACGTCGTCGTGCACCTTCATTAGGTGAAGTTCTTGAAGGTCAACAACGTTTGGCAATTGAAAGCCTCGTTGAAATGACAGATAATTTAGAAGCATTGGCGCCTTTCAAATCTAGTGCTGAGGAATTGTTGAATGATACAGATTCCGTAACACTTTTGGCGGCAGCTCTTAAATTGTTAACAAAAGAACCAGATACTACTCCTGTAAATATTACAGAAGAAAAACCATTGCGTGTACGCCGTCGTCGTGAAAGTGGTCGTAGTGATCGTCGCCGTCGTGATGGTGATCGTCGTCGAGATGACCGCCCACGTCGCAGTCGCGATGATCGTAGAAGTGATCGTCGCAATGACCGTAAAGGTGACCGTCGCAGAGATGATCGTAAATCTGATCGTCCGCGTGGAGAGAAAAAAACTCGCCATCAAAGTGAAGGTTTTAAGCCTTACTTTAAAGACTAATAGGATGTGGATTGCTTCTGGGCAATCCACATTTTTTATTACTTAATAGTTAATACTATTTATCTTGATAAGTGTTGAGAATTTTGATATAATAAATAATAATTATTTCTTGTAAACGGTCGATAATGGCCTATGCCTTATAGATTTCCAAGTGGAGAAAGGTAGATTATTATGGATATCGCACAAATTTTGCGTAGTCAGGGGTTTAAAGTAACCCCACAACGTATTGCGATTTATGATGCTTTGCGTGGTCATCATGATCATCCAACAGCAGAGATGTTGTATCATACGTTGCGCCCAGAACATCCAAGCATGAGCTTGGCTACAGTGTACAAGACGATGGAGATTTTTGAAAAAATCGGTCTTGTTAAAATTTTAGAAGTTGGTGATGAGCGTGCTCATTACGATTGGGATACACAAGCTCATTCCCATATCCGTTGCATTCGTTGCAATAAGGTAGAGGATATGATGGGCATTGATTTGAAAGCTATCAAAACGATTGCTGATCAAGGTAGCGAATATCAAATCACAGGTCAACATATTACCTTCGAAGGTGTTTGCCCTGAGTGTGCAAAAAAAGAAAGTCATTAATAGATAACCCCTGTTGTTGAAGGGCTCCTTCACGGCAGGGGTTATATTAGTTATCATATATCTTTATCTATTAGTGTTATAGAATAGCTATAGTAACAAAAATAGCTATAAGCATAATACAATAGATATTAGAGTTAGGCGTTTTATAATTATAAAATTGTAGAAATCGTATAGTCATATATAGAGGAGTATTATGTTTGTAATAGGCAGTCACTTATCAATTAGCAAAGGTTATTTACATATGGGCAAGGAAGCGACTAAAATTGGGGGCAATACGTTCCAATACTTTACGCGCAACCCTCGCGGTGGTAGCATGCGAGCTCTCGATGTTGAGGATATGAATAACCTTAGTGCATATATGAAAGAACACAACTTTGGTACTTTGTTGGCCCATGCACCGTATACCTATAACCCATGTGCCGCCAAAGAGGATTTACGCGCTTTTGCGAAGCAATCTATAATGGAAGATTTAGAGCGTATGGAATATTTGCCAGGTCAAATGTATAACTTTCACCCTGGTAGCCATGTGAAGCAAGGCGTAGATCAAGGTATTGAATACATTGTAGCGTGTTTGAATGAAATCTTATTCCCAGGTATGAAGACAACAGTCCTCTTGGAAGTAATGGCTGGTAAGGGTACAGAAATTGGCTCTCGTTTTGAAGAAATTGCACGCATCATCGATGGCGTAAAACTAAAAGAGTATATGGGTGTGTGTGTTGATACTTGCCATATTCACGAAGGGGGTTATGATATCGTACATAATCTCGATGGCGTTATTGACGAGTTCGATCGAATAGTAGGTCTTGATCGTTTGAAAGCCATTCATTTGAATGACTCTAAAAATCCTATGGGTGCTCATAAAGATCGTCATGAAAAAATTGGGGAAGGACATATTGGTATCGATGCTATTGCTCGCGTTGTAACACATCCTAAATTGACGAACTTGCCATTCTATTTGGAAACACCAAATGAATTGGACGGGTACGCAAAGGAAATTTCTATGCTACGCTCTATCGTAGAGAATAAATAATTAAAATACAGAAGTTAATTTAGTTATATAATAAATATGTAGAATACTTGATGCTATACTAGTTATTGCAAATACATAAAGTTATTAAAACTGTTAAGGCTATTAAAGCTATATAAAGTTATTGAACTTCTATAAACTTATGGGACTAACAGCTTATTTTGGCATTTGAATTCATACATTGTGTAAGGCATAGGGAGAACTGGAAAGGGGGGGACAAAATGCGTTTTTTACATACTGCCGATTGGCATTTAGGGCGTATTTTTTATGGCCAGTACTTAACAGAAGACCAAGCTCATGTATTGGAACATCAGTTCTTTAATATTTTGAAAGATGAAAATATCGATGGCATATTGCTCGCAGGGGATATTTTTGATAGAGCGGTGCCACCCATTGAAGCTATCGAACTGTGGGACTCCATAATTACTCGTCTCGCTATGGACTACAAGGTGCCTCTCTTTGTGGTGAGCGGTAATCACGATGGAGCGGAACGTCTTGAAGTGGGGCGCTCTATGTTGGGACAATCTGGTATCCACATTTGGGGCTCTCCTCATCACGCATTAAAACCTTTTGAATTTGAAGGGTCAGATGGCATGGTGGCAATTTGTCCTATGCCTTTTAGTGAACCCCGGCGCATAGGAGAGGCTTTATTTGCTGATGTAGAGGCTACTAATGCAGAATCTACCGATACTGAAATTGCTGACATAGTAACACAGTGTTATGAACAAAATTGCGAAAGCACTTTGAATCTGCATAATTATGACCAAATGTATCAGGTTTGGAGCGATTACTTGTATAAACAAGTGCCTAAGGGAATGCGTAGGATCGCCATTAGCCATGCTTTTGTTATGGGTGGTGAAGTAGGGGGCTCAGAGCGTACCTTGTCTGTAGGTGGCAGTGAACAGGTAAATCCTCAAGTCTTTAAAGACTTTCACTATACTGCGTTGGGACATTTACATGGACCTCAACGAATGGGTGCTGATCATATTCGTTATAGTGGCTCTCCATTAAAATATTCCTTTGATGAACATGCACAGAAGAAATCTTTCACCATTATTGATATGGATACAAAGGGGAGCGTAGATATTAGCACGATTCCTGTAGAGGCGAAGCGAGATGTAGTCATTTTGGAAGGTTATTTTGAAGACTTGTTAAATGATAAAGCATTACAGGCTAAACATAGGGATGACTATGTGCAAGCTCGTTTACTTGATACGATGCCGATTATGGATGGAATGGCTAAATTGCGCCAGGTTTATCATCGTTGTATGACCATTGATCTAGTTGGTCGCGTGGCAGGACCAATAGCAGAGATGGGCGATGCGGTTTTTAAAGAATTAAATGAGCGTCAATTATTTAATCAATTTGCAGAAACTGTGTGGAAGGAACCTTTAACAGAGCAAGAACAGCAATATATCAACTCTGTATGGGACCGAATTCTTAAGGAGGACTAAATGAAGCCTATATCATTAACTATGGAAGCCTTTGGTCCGTATCGTGATTCGGTCACATTGGACTTTAACGAGCTCCAAGACCATTCCATGTTTCTCATCGCTGGCCCTACAGGGGCAGGGAAAACATCAATCTTAGATGCCATGGTGTATGCCTTGTATGGTGAGCCGAGTGGGGAAGTACGTAAAACAGATGCTATTCGTAGTGACTTTGCAGAACCTCATCGGATGACTCGTGTTGATTTCTCCTTTGCTATTGGCGATGCACAATATCGTGTTGAACGGTTACCGAAACAGATGGTAGCAAAGAAACGTGGGACAGGGATGCGTGAGCAGAATGCTAGCGCTACTGTATATGAAAAGAAAGACGGAGAGTGGAAGGTTATTGCTACCTCGGCTGCCGCCATTCGCGATACCATTCAGCAAATTATAGGCTTTCGCAAGGATCAGTTCTTACAAGTTGTGCTATTACCTCAAGGGGAATTCCGAAAGTTGCTAGTTGCCTCTACGAGTGAACGTGAGGAATTACTACATACACTCTTTAGAACGGAACTATATCGAAAATTACAAGAAGTACTCAAGACCGCCTATGATGAAGCAAAGGCAGGTGTTGAAGAAAATCTAACAAAGCAAACTGCCTTCATACAGTCCATTCCTCATGATGGAGCAACTCCAATGTTAACCATTGAGCATGTGCGTGAGTTATTAGCAAATCGGGGCTCACATCGAGACACTCTTGCTATAGATCGAGATGAGGCAGTAAACATGGTAGAACAGTTTAATGTGCTTCGAAATCAATGGTCTTTATATAATCAGGCTCAACAATCTCTTACTGAGGCTACTTTGAAACTTGACTTGGTGAAAGCAAGGGAAACTGAGCGCATAAACCTAAATGAAAAGGTTCAGTTCCTTAACTCTTTGGCACCAACGCATGAATTATATAAACAATATATTGAGAAACAGGCTGTATTAAAAACTTTAGAACAGGCTCTTTCAGATGCAGAAAAACGTGTGAAACTGGCAACCCAACATGAGACTAAATGTTTAGAGGTTTACAGTGGCTTAGAAGGTCAAGCTGAAAGTATACAAGCTAAGAGAACTACCTTAGCTCAATTTCAACAACAAGCGGAGAAGTTTGACGAGTTAGATGTATTGAAAAAGGAATTCTCCACATTACATAGTAGTTTAGAAGAATTTGATAGTAAAAAAAGCGAAGATGCCTTAGCAAAACAACGGGAGCTTGTAGAAACTTTAGAAAACGATTTAGAAAGTTCGCGTAAACAGTTACAAGATAAAAATAAATTCTTAGAGGCTACTCCTGTTATTCAAGGGCAACTAAATGATTTACATAGATATTCTGAATTACTAGAAGAAATTAGTAAGGTACAAAAAGAAATCGATGATAAAGGTCAAACGTTAGTGTCTTTAGATGAAATAGTGCAGGTTGCAAAGGTACATCTTGAACGATTAGAGCATTTAATGCAAGAAGGGCTCGCCTTTGAGCTAGTTCATTTAGTTGTAGATAATGAGCCTTGTCCCGTTTGTGGCTCTACAGATCATCCACAGTTAGCCGCGAAGCCAGAGATTTATCCGACTAAGGATGAAATTGAAGAGGCTCGTATAGCCCGTGACGCAGCACTACAAAAGCAAGCTAGCGAAGTGGGACAACAGAAAACCTTAGTTATTCGTCTTGATGAGTTAACTAAGCAAGTAGATGCACAAGTTTCTACGCTAAAGTTATCTATAGATGGTTTTTCTGAGAAAAAATTTGCATCTGTTCAGCAGGATTTGTTGGCTAAAATGGAGCAACTCACAGCTTTACGAGGTAAGTCTGAATTATTAAGTAAAACTATAGCTGACAAGGAACATAAGTTAAAAGTAGCTAGAGATAAGTTAGCAACTTTAGAGCTTGCTCATAATGAATTACTTAAAAATCTACACGACCTAGAGATTCGTATTAGCTCAGTACAAGCTAACATTGATGCTCTATCTAAAACGTTACCAACCACAAATATGGCTGCGTGGCAAAAACAGCTAGAGTCATTGGATAGTGATATTACGGTCTACGATGAGCAGGTGAAAGTTGGTAAAACTAATTTAGATGCTGCTCGAGAACAGTTAAATGCCAAACGCGGACGCTTAGAAACTTTGTCCTCTCAAGTAAAAGAAGAAACAAAAAATTTCAATTTGATGTATAAGAACTATACACAGTCATTACAAACTATTTCTTTAGCAGAAGATGATTTTGTAGAGGCTTTACGTGATATTAAAGAGATAGAGACCTATAGAACACAGCTGCATGCTTTGGATGAAGCCTTTAATAAAGCACAAGCTGTATATGATGCGGCGTTAAAGGCCACAGAAACTGTTGTTAAGCCAAGTGAGACTGTTTCCGATGAAATCTATGCTACAGCAGTAGCGCATCGAGATACACTAGTAGGGAATCTAGCGGCATGGGATAAAGAAACAAAGCATATCAAAACTACGCTCAACTCATTAGAAGAACTTGAAACTGCTATGGGCGAGGCTCGTGAAAAGGTGAAGTTCTTAAGTCGATTAAATGATCTCGCTAATGGAGGGGAGCAAGGATTTAAAAATGTTACCTTTGAGCGTTATGTATTGGGGGCTATCTTAGATGAGGTCGTATATGCAGCCAATTTACGACTTCAGAAGATGAGTCGCAACAGATATTCCTTGGAAAGATCTGACTATACAGGTGGTGGTCGTGGCAAGCAAGGCCTTGATTTGGCAGTTATGGATGCTTTCACGGGGCAATCTAGACCTGCAAATACCTTATCGGGTGGCGAAACATTTCTGGCCTCTATGGCGCTTGCCTTGGGATTAGCGGATGTTATTCAAAGTTATGCTGGTGGTATCCATATGGATACGATGTTCATCGATGAAGGCTTTGGCACGCTTGACCCAGATACATTGGAACTAGCTATGGAAACATTGGTACAATTGCAATCTTCTGGGCGCCTTATCGGTATGATTTCCCATGTGCCTGAGTTAAAATCGCGTATACCTGCTCATTTAGAAGTTATTCGTGGAGATGACGGTAGTACGGCAAAATTTGTCATTAACTAGATATCATTAACTAGATATAGATTTGCCAAATGTGTTACTATAAAAAGAGGAGAATTCCTACAAAAACATCCTGTATTTACGAAGGGGGTTCTATGAAGTTTTCGTTTGCTCATAATAATATAAATGTTAAAGACCTTGATAAAAGTCTAGCATTCTATAAAGAGGCGTTATTGCTCGAGGAGTCTCGTCGTTTGGAAGACCCAAGCGGTGCTTTCACTCTCGTGTATTTAAAAAGTCCTTATACAGCACATGAATTAGAACTTACATGGTTGCGCGATTGGGATCGTCCTTATAACTTAGGCGACAATGAATTCCATTTAGCGTTTTACGTAGATGACTATGAAGCAGCTCTTAAGAAACATAAAGAGATGGGCGTTGTTGCTTATGAGAACGCTGATATGGGCATTTATTTCATAGCGGATCCAGATGGATATTGGACAGAAATCATTCCGGCAGGTAAATATTAATGGAATATATGTTAACCCGTTTAGAGTGGTTGGTTGGTCCCAATAAAATCCAAACATTAAAGGACACGTCTATTGCACTCTTTGGTGTCGGTGGCGTAGGTGGTGGTGCCCTTGAGGCGTTAGTGCGAGCTGGTGTAGGTCGCATCGTCATTATCGATGGAGATTCCATAGCGCCTAGCAATTTGAACCGTCAAATGATTACGACTCATGACACGATTGGGGCACGTAAGGTAGAGGTGGCAAAGGCGCGAGCGTTAGCTATTAATCCTGATGTAGTGATAGAAACTCATGATATTATGTATACTGAGGAAAACTATCCTGGATTTATTCAAAGCTTGAACGTTGATTATGTTATTGACGCCATCGATATGGTAACGGCGAAACTTAATATCATTGAGGTTTGTCAACGTGAAAGCATCCCTGTTATTTCTTGTATGGGCGGAGGTAATCGCTTTTACCCAGAAAAACTTATGATTGCAGATATCAATAAGTCTCATACATGTCCTTTGGCACGCGTTATGCGTCGGGAACTCAAAAAACGGGGTATAAAAAAACAATTAGTTTTATTTTCTACTGAAAAACCGACAAAACCACAGTTCCGTGGTGATGCCACAAGTCCTGGGACATGTAGTTTTGTGCCACCAGTGGCAGGTTTTATATTAGCAGCACATGTGTTGCGTACAATTTTGGAGGTACCTGAACAATGAAAAAAGCGAAAATCCATATGGCTGACGGCGGCGATATCGTAATTGAATTATTTGAAAAAGAAGCGCCTGGCACAGTACAAAACTTTATCGACTTGATTAACAAAGGCTTCTACAATGGCCTTCGTTTTCACCGTGTAATTCCTGGTTTCGTAGCACAAGGTGGTTGTCCTAATGGCAACGGTACAGGTGGTCCTGGCTATACAATTAAAGATGAATTAGTTGGCAATCCGCATAAACATGAGCGCGGTGCTTTATCTATGGCTCACCGTGGCCCTAATACTGGTGGTAGTCAGTTCTTTATTGTATATGAGCCACAACCTCATTTAGATGGTGTACATACTGTATTTGGTAAAGTTATTGAAGGTATGGATGTAGTTGATGGTATCCAACAAGGTGCTATCATGGAAACTGTAGAAGTAATCAAAGGTTAATCTCATGAATGAAGTATCTATTAAACATCCAGAATGGCTATATATCGATGTAAATGGTAAAACATCATATGGGTATGACCAAGAGTGGTTCACTGATGAGTGGCAACGCTTGTCTGGTTGTGGGCCTACATCGGCATCACAAGTATTGGGCTATTCGCTATTTAGGGATGGCTTATTAGATCTAGAAACCACATCCGACCAAACGCTTGCTTTAGAACGGATGAACTTAGTTTGGAAATATGTAAAGCCACGTTTTGGTGGTGGTGTTTATAAAACTCAATGGATGGAACGTGGTCTTACTCGCTTACTCGAGGATAAAAGCCTATCTTATGATGTACATATGTTGAATGTATCTCCGTTCTGTGCATCACGCGTAGAGGTGGAGGCTGCAGCTCAGTTTATACATGATGCATTGGCACAGGATGTGCCTGTAGCATTTTTAAATCGTCATAAAGGAAAAGAGAAGGCTCTCTATACCTGGCATTGGGTTCCGATTCACAAGATGTTTATGGACGGCGATGATATCCGCTGTGGCATCTTTGATGAAGGTGAAATTCGTGATTTCTCTTTGGCGAATTGGATGAAAGACACTATTTTAGGTGGTGGATTCTGTTACATTAGTCGCAAAGAGTAAGTAATAGAGCAATTAAAGTAATATACATACGCATCGCAGTGATTTGCGATGCGTATTGTAGTATAAATAGTAGGAGGTACTACATGAGTCAATGGATTACTGAGGAACAAACACCTCACTTACGTCTAAGCGCTGAAGCGGAAGAAGTGCTTTACTCTGGGGAATCTGAGTTCCAGAAAATTGAAGTTTTTAAATCAAAAGAGTATGGTATGATGCTCGCTTTAGATGGCGTGTTCCAAACATCTGAGCGTGAAGAGTTTATCTATCATGAAATGATGAGCCATATCCCTTTGTTCTTACATCCTAATCCTGAGCGCGTTTTGATTATCGGTGGTGGTGATGGTGGCGTAGCTAGAGAATGTGTACGTCATGATTGTGTAAAAGAAGTAACAATGGTTGAAATCGATGGTAAGGTTGTAGAGTTGGCAAAACAATATCTACCAACTATTGCTAAAGCTATGATTGAAAACCACCCTAAATTGACTGTAAAAATTGGTGATGGTATTGGTTTCATGGCAGAAGCAGAAGATTACTATGATGTAATTATCGTGGATTGTTCCGATCCAATCGGTCCTGGTGAAGGCTTATTTACAGAAGAATTCTATAAGAATACATTAAAAGCTTTAAAAGCTGATGGCTTGTTTGTACAACAAACAGAATCTCCGATGTTACATCAACCATTAGTGGAAAAAGTTTTTGGTTACGTTAATAGCCATTTCCCAATTGCTCGCTTATATACAGCTTTTATTCCAATCTATCCTGCAGGAATGCATTGTTTTACATTGGGTTCCAAAACATTTGATCCTCTAACATGGACTCCAAACCGTGAACAAAACTTTGAAACTAAGTATTATAATGCGGATATTCAAAAAGCTGCATTTGCATTGCCAAATTTTGTAAAAAATTATTTGCCAACTAAGTAAATAATATGTATAATGGGGGAGCACCATTTGTGAAATGAAAGTTTCCGATAGTGCTTCCTTATTTATATGAGGATTAAAGGGCTTATATTAGAGATAACACAATCAAAAGTTTCGGTTGTAAAAATTAATGAAATTGAGAAAAAGGTGTTGACACAAATCTCTAGAAAAGATATAATTCTCTTTGTTACGAAGACAATGTCTTCGATACCTACAAGGTGGTGGGTATGGTGAAGCGGTTAACACGGCGGATTGTGGCTCCGTTACGCGTGGGTTCGATCCCCACTACTCACCCCATAACCTACACATCGTAATCACTGTAGGGGTGTCGCCAAGTGGTAAGGCAACGGACTTTGACTCCGTTATGCGCTGGTTCGATCCCAGCCACCCCTGCCAACATGACTCACTAGCTCAGTTGGCAGAGCACCTGACTTTTAATCAGGGTGTCCCGCGTTCGAGTCGCGGGTGAGTCACCAAATTAAAACTCACAAACTTCGGTTTGTGAGTTTTCTATCTCTATTTTTAGAGATTTTGGTTATGATTGTGAGTATAAATTTAATCAAAAATCGGTTGAAAAAATCTTTGGAAAAGAGGTTGACGATTTAAGGTTAGATTGATATACTATACAAGTCGTTAGGGCGCAGAACTAACGTAACAGATCTTTGAAAACTGAACAATGATAGGTAATCAATCATATGATTGAACATATGCCAGAGTGCGGGTTTTGACATAGTCAAAACCAATCATAATTCAAAGTTACTTCAATGTAACGACAACAAATAATGAGCTATTCAAATAGCTTCAAGATATCTTGGAGAGTTTGATCCTGGCTCAGGACGAACGCTGGCGGCGTGCTTAACACATGCAAGTCGAACGAAGAGCGATGGAAGCTTGCTTCTATCAATCTTAGTGGCGAACGGGTGAGTAACGCGTAATCAACCTGCCCTTCAGAGGGGGACAACAGTTGGAAACGACTGCTAATACCGCATACGATTTAATCTCGGCATCGAGGATAGATGAAAGGTGGCCTCTACATGTAAGCTATCACTGAAGGAGGGGATTGCGTCTGATTAGCTAGTTGGAGGGGTAACGGCCCACCAAGGCGATGATCAGTAGCCGGTCTGAGAGGATGAACGGCCACATTGGGACTGAGACACGGCCCAGACTCCTACGGGAGGCAGCAGTGGGGAATCTTCCGCAATGGACGAAAGTCTGACGGAGCAACGCCGCGTGAGTGATGACGGCCTTCGGGTTGTAAAGCTCTGTTAATCGGGACGAAAGGCCTTCTTGCGAATAGTGAGAAGGATTGACGGTACCGGAATAGAAAGCCACGGCTAACTACGTGCCAGCAGCCGCGGTAATACGTAGGTGGCAAGCGTTGTCCGGAATTATTGGGCGTAAAGCGCGCGCAGGCGGATCGGTCAGTCTGTCTTAAAAGTTCGGGGCTTAACCCCGTGATGGGATGGAAACTGCCAATCTAGAGTATCGGAGAGGAAAGTGGAATTCCTAGTGTAGCGGTGAAATGCGTAGATATTAGGAAGAACACCAGTGGCGAAGGCGACTTTCTGGACGAAAACTGACGCTGAGGCGCGAAAGCCAGGGGAGCGAACGGGATTAGATACCCCGGTAGTCCTGGCCGTAAACGATGGGTACTAGGTGTAGGAGGTATCGACCCCTTCTGTGCCGGAGTTAACGCAATAAGTACCCCGCCTGGGGAGTACGACCGCAAGGTTGAAACTCAAAGGAATTGACGGGGGCCCGCACAAGCGGTGGAGTATGTGGTTTAATTCGACGCAACGCGAAGAACCTTACCAGGTCTTGACATTGATGGACAGAACCAGAGATGGTTCCTCTTCTTCGGAAGCCAGAAAACAGGTGGTGCACGGTTGTCGTCAGCTCGTGTCGTGAGATGTTGGGTTAAGTCCCGCAACGAGCGCAACCCCTATCTTATGTTGCCAGCACTTCGGGTGGGAACTCATGAGAGACTGCCGCAGACAATGCGGAGGAAGGCGGGGATGACGTCAAATCATCATGCCCCTTATGACCTGGGCTACACACGTACTACAATGGGAGTTAATAGACGGAAGCGAGATCGCGAGATGGAGCAAACCCGAGAAACACTCTCTCAGTTCGGATCGTAGGCTGCAACTCGCCTACGTGAAGTCGGAATCGCTAGTAATCGCAGGTCAGCATACTGCGGTGAATACGTTCCCGGGCCTTGTACACACCGCCCGTCACACCACGAAAGTCGGAAGTGCCCAAAGCCGGTGGGGTAACCTTCGGGAGCCAGCCGTCTAAGGTAAAGTCGATGATTGGGGTGAAGTCGTAACAAGGTAGCCGTATCGGAAGGTGCGGCTGGATCACCTCCTTTCTAGGGAGACATACACCAAGCCAAAAGCTTGGATGTCACTTAGGTCGACATTTTGGCACCTAACATTGTTCGGTTTTGAGAGATCTGTTATCTACAAGATAATAATTTCTCATTATATTAAATGGGCCTATAGCTCAGCTGGTTAGAGCGCACGCCTGATAAGCGTGAGGTCGGTGGTTCGAGTCCACCTAGGCCCACCATTTAATACATGGGGGCGTAGCTCAGTTGGGAGAGCACCTGCCTTGCAAGCAGGGGGTCAGGAGTTCGAATCTCCTCGTCTCCACCATTTAGTATTTATTAAATACTAAATTACAATTTAATAGATTTCGATGGCTATCTAGGCGCATGAGATGAACGATGTCGCCGTGTAATGGTAATTACGCAAGACAAGTGAAGCGAATGCATCGACGATAGACGCGAACTATATGAATTGTTTGTTCTTTGAAAACTGCATAGAAGAATTAATATATATATTTGTAAGGTCATCTCTTAGAATTTCTAAGTAGGTTGACCCGAGCACATAGGAAATAATTCTCTGACTTAATGGTGACGTACATGTAAAATGTACGGCTACAAAAAACGACAATGTATCTAATGCATGTCAATAAAATCTAAAAATAGATTTTCGTCAGAATTTGATGGATAACGAGGCGTGCCAGTGAGGGAATGTCGCCGCGTACTTATGTACGCAAGACAAACCGAACGCAGCACAACGAAGTTAGCCGCAAATTATGGCGTAAAATAAGTAAAGATTTTAAGGGCGTACGGTGGATGCCTTGGCGATATCAGCCGAAGAAGGACGCGGTAAGCTGCGATAAGCTACGGAGAGGTGCAAGCAACCTGTGACCCGTAGATTTCCGAATGGGGGAACCCGGCAGTGGTTATGCACTGTCACCCATACCTTTGAGTATGAGGAGGGCACCCGGGGAACTGAAACATCTAATTACCCGGAGGAACAGTAATCAAACGAGATTTTCTTAGTAGCGGCGAGCGAACGGGAAAGAGGCCAAACCGGAGCGGGCAACCGCACCGGGGTTGAGGACAGTCATCAAGTGTAAATGAGGTAGAAGAATCGAGCTGGAAAGCTCAGCCGCAGAAGGTGAAAGCCCTGTAATCGAAACCTTGCATACATGGGACTGTATCCAGAGTACCACGAGACACGTGAAACCTTGTGGGAAGCAGGGGGGACCACCCTCCAAGCCAAAATACTGATATCGACCGATAGCGCATAGTACCGTGAGGGAAAGGTGAAAAGAACCCCTGGCGGGGAGTGAAAGAGAACCTGAAACCGTATGTCTACAAACAGTCGAAGTCTGTATATATATCAGGACGACGGCGTGCCTATTGAAGAATGAACCGACGAGTTACTGTTGCTAGCGAGGTTAAGTGGAAAACATGGAGCCGCAGCGAAAGCGAGTCTGAACAGGGCGTATAGTTAGTAATAGTAGACCCGAAACCGTAGTGATCTATCCATGGCCAGGTTGAAGCACAGGTAAAATTGTGTGGAGGACCGAACTCGTGAGCGTTGAAAAGCTTTGGGATGAGTTGTGGATAGGGGTGAAATGCCAATCGAACACGGAGATAGCTGGTTCTCCCCGAAATAGCTTTAGGGCTAGCCTCGAGGTAGAGAGTATAGGCGGTAGAGCACTGATCGGGCTAGGGGCCATACCGGTTACCGAACCTAGTCAAACTACGAATGGCTATACTTATACTCGGGAGTCAGACAGTGAATGATAAGGTCCATTGTCAAGAGGGAAACAGCCCAGAACACCGACTAAGGTCCCCAATGTTACACTAAGTGGCGAAGGATGTGGAATTTCCAAAACAACCAGGATGTTGGCTTAGAAGCAGCCACCATTTAAAGAGTGCGTAATAGCTCACTGGTCGAGAGACTCTGCGCCGAAAATGTCCGGGGCTAAAGTGTAAAACCGAAGTCGTGTCATATGCAGCAATGTATATGGGTAGGGGAGCGTTCTCATCGGGCTGAAGCAGTACCGTAAGGAGTTGTGGACTGATGAGAAGTGAGAATGTCGGTATGAGTAGCGAAAAGAATGGTGAGAATCCATTCCACCGAAAGCCTAAGGGTTCCTGAGCAACGATCGTCGTCTCAGGGTAAGTCGGGACCTAAGCCGAGGCGGAAAAGCGTAGGCGATGGACAACAGGTTGAAATTCCTGTACCGGTGTGAATCGTTTGATCGATGGAGTGACACAGTAAGGTAGGTCAGCACGCGATTGGAAGAGCGTGTTTAAGCAGGTAGGCTGAGCTATAGGCAAATCCGTAGCTCTAAAAGCTGAGATGTGATGACGAGCGACTAGCAATAGTCGCGAAGTGATTGATCCTACACTGTCGAGAAAAGCTTCTAGGTAGAGACACATCGCCCGTACCAAAACCGACACAGGTAGGCGGGGAGAGAATCCTAAGGTGCGCGGGAAAACCCTCGTTAAGGAACTCGGCAAAATGCCTCCGTAACTTCGGGAAAAGGAGGACTCATGTAGTGTGAAGAGCAGCAACGCTTGGAGCATGAATGAGTGGCACAAGAGAGGCGCAAGCGACTGTTTACCACAAACACAGGTGCCTGCTAAAGCGAAAGCTGATGTATAGGTGCTGACACCTGCCCGGTGCTGGAAGGTTAAGAGGAGGGGTTAGACTTCGGTCGAAGCTCTGAATTGAAGCCCCAGTAAACGGCGGCCGTAACTATAACGGTCCTAAGGTAGCGAAATTCCTTGTCGGGTAAGTTCCGACCCGCACGAAAGGTGTAACGACTTGCGCACTGTCTCAACGAGGGACCCGGTGAAATTGAAGTACCTGTGAAGATGCAGGTTACCCGCGACTGGACAGAAAGACCCCATGGAGCTTTACTGCAACCTAAGATTGAACTTAGTTAATGAATGTACAGGATAGGTGGGAGACGGAGAACCTAGGACGCCAGTTTTAGGGGAGTCGCTGTTGGGATACCACCCTTTCATTAATTGATTTCTAACGGGCCGAGTAACGACCGGCCGGACAGTCTTAGGCGGGCAGTTTGACTGGGGCGGTCGCCTCCAAAAGAGTAACGGAGGCGCCCAAAGGTTCCCTCAGAGCGGACGGAAATCGCTCGAAGAGTGTAAAGGCAGAAGGGAGCTTGACTGCGAGACGGACAGGTCGAGCAGGGACGAAAGTCGGGCTTAGTGATCCGGTGGTGCCGAGTGGAAGGGCCATCGCTCAACGGATAAAAGCTACCCTGGGGATAACAGGCTAATCTCTCCCAAGAGTCCATATCGACGGGGAGGTTTGGCACCTCGATGTCGGCTCATCACATCCTGGGGCTGAAGTAGGTCCCAAGGGTTCGGCTGTTCGCCGATTAAAGTGGTACGTGAGCTGGGTTCAGAACGTCGTGAGACAGTTCGGTCCCTATCCATCGCGGGCGGAAGAAACTTGAAGGGGGCTGCTCCTAGTACGAGAGGACCGGAGTGGACGAACCGCTGGTGTACCAATTATCCTGCCAAGGGTACAGTTGGGTAGCTACGTTCGGGACGGATAAACGCTGAAAGCATCTAAGCGTGAAACCAGCCTTGAGATGAGGTTTCTCATAGCGTAAGCTAGTAAGATCCCATGTAGACGACATGGTAGATAGGCCAGGTGTGGAAGAGCCGTGAGGTTTGGAGCTGACTGGTACTAATCGATCGAGGGCTTTACTTAAGCAACGTAAAACATTAAGCAGAATGTGCAACAAATATATATACTTCTATGTGGTTTTCAGAGTACAAACTCTGACAGATTCAGTGGCGATGGCTATGAGGATCCACCTGTTCCCATCTCGAACACAGTAGTTAAGCTCATAAACGCCGAAAGTACTTGGCTGGAGACGGCCTGGGAGGATAGGAAGCCGCTGATTGCTTAAAGGCACACCTGAGGGTGTGTCTTTTTTTGTATATGGCTTCCTATCCTCCCAGGGGACCTGGTAAGCAGGGCAAGTTAAAGGTAAAAAGAATAAAACGACGACAGATTCACTGCATCGCTTAGTTCATTATTTTTTAATTATATTATCAATTAATTGATAATATAATTAATGAAGGTCTAATTATAAATTTTAATAATTACTATTTATTACATATTCTATTCATGCATAGAATTATCACTTTTTTATATAGGTCCCTATCTAGCCTAGTAAATACGTGCTTTATAGCTATCTTTCTGATATTTAATAATATACCAAAATGTACCAAAAATTACTCGTTTTAATTATATTTCATATCACTTTCACTATGTTTTCACGAACTATCTATATACTAGCTATAGTTGATTGAGATCAACTAAGGAAATGGAGGTCTACTACTAATAACTTTTACCTGTCCCTTTTACAAATAATACAAACAACACAAAACAATACAACACATAAAACAACACTTAAATACACAACAATACTCTCCCTGTGTATAAACAAAACAATACATATACAAAACTCTCTAATTATATATACCATCTCCCGTATATATAAAGGTAAAAGTTAGGTAGACATAAGAGCCCTTGAAAGAGGGCTCTTTTCCTTTAATATTTCTTATTATTTATTGATTAATAAGCCTATATTTCTTGACATAGTATGTAATATTTGTTAAACTAATCAAGTATCAAGCAAAGCTTGATGAATATAGGGGTATAGCTCAATTGGTAGAGTAGCGGTCTCCAAAACCGTTGGTTGTGGGTTCAAGTCCTACTGCCCCTGCCAAAATTTGGATGGCGGTCTTCGGGCCGCATGTCCATAAAATTACTCAAAAAATATTAAAAAATGCTTGCGTAGCCGCAATCATTATGTTAATATAAGTGAGTACCTTGTACATGACTCAGTAGCTCAGCTGGATAGAGCGTTTGACTACGAATCAAAAGGCCAGGGGTTCGAATCCCTTCTGGGTCACCAAATTAAAGCATCACAGTAATGTGGTGCTTTTTTATTTTGCTTTTTATATGTATATAAAGGACCCTACATATTTATGTAGGGTCCTTTTATGAGCTAATGATCTTTATTTAATTAACTAAGTTTTATTATTTCGCATGTGGCTGATCTGATTCAGCTACTACGTTAACGACAATTTCTTGATCTGCAGAAATAAGATTCATAATGATGGGGATTGGCTGTTCGATGGCTTCAGCTATACTTTTAATTTGTCGCATTGCAACAGGATAAGGTGTTGTTCCATCGCTTTGAAATAATTCTTCCAATTGGGTGATTTCTGCTTGACTTAGATTCGATTTATTTGCGAATTCTTCAACTGTCATATTATGTTGTTCGCGATAGCTTTTAATGATTTCACCGATATACATAATCGCCTCCACTTGAATTATATTAATACATTTTTATTTTATGTGAAAGTTCGATAAAACTCAAGTTAGATTGAAATGATACTTCATATTATTGATACATAATGGTTTTATATTATAAGATGAACATATAATGATACTGATATATATGGAAATGAAAAGAGGTTTGCTATGAAGACGAATAGAAAACAACTTTTAATTGTTTATATATGTTTAGCATTAGGGGCTTGGAGTGCTAGCGCTGGCATCAGCTTTAGTCAATCAAATAGAGATACGAATCAAACGCGTCGAGATAATACGATAATACAGCATAAGTCTGAAAAAACTGTTGACGATTCTGACCAAGGCAGTCCTGTTATTGCATCGTATTACAAAGATGGCAAAAAAAAGAAGAAAAAGAGTACTGCTGCTGATGAGACTAAGCTTTCAGAGAAACAAAAAGCAACTAAAGAATTGAATGAACATTCTTGGGTAGAAGAAGCGGGAAAACATCCCTTACCGTATGCGGTTGTGGAAGGGAACGCGGTCAGTGAAGAAGAGTTAGCCCACTGGTGGAAGGTTTTTAATGATCCCGTATTGGATCAATTAATTGATTTGACCCTCAAAAATAATCGGCAGTTAGAGGTAGCTCGTTCTCGAGTTAGACAAGGACGGTTACAGTTGGGTATTGCTGAAGCACAGCGATTACCTTGGCTAGATGCTTCCGGTTCATGGTCGGCTAATAGAGGTCAGGGTGAATGGGATTCAGACCGAGAAGCGATAAAGAATTTACCTATATCTGATAAGATGACGAGAAATGTAGAAACCGGTAAATTGGGAATTGATGCGCGATGGGAAATTGATATATTCGGAAGACAAAAAGCAAAATCACGTGCTGCATCGAATTCGTTACAAGCATCACAGGCGGATTTATATTCCACCTGGGTATCTTTGAGCGCGGAAACCGCATTACAGTATATGTCGTTAAGAACTTTACAGGAGCAATTGCGCATAACAGAAGATGATGTGAAGCGTCAACAGGAAGCGTTGGAACTGATTAAGATAAATAATCAGTCTGGTATTATTAATGAATTACCTGTGCAACAGGCTACATATGCATTATCTCAGACTCAAGCGGAGATTCCTTCATTAAAGAAAAATATAGCTTCCACAATGGCTGCTCTTTCTATATTGACAGGAACAGTTCCAGGCGAGATTGACGGGTTATTGATGGAAAATACTTCATTACCTACGGTGAATCCACACATATTTATCGGCATACCGGCGGAAGCTTTACGACAACGGCCTGATATTCAGGCGGCGGAACGACGTATTGCGGCGCAACAACAGAAAACCAAGGCTGCAAAGGCTGACCTTAAGCCTAGGTTTTCACTAAATGGCAGTATAGGCTTGGAGTCGTTTTCATCGGGAGGTCTTATTTCGGCTATCGGTAAAATGATAGGAATAGGACCATCTATCACTATGCCTATTTTCAATGCCGGTGCTATTCGTAAGAATATAAAGATACAAACAGAAAAGGAACAGGAATATTTGGCACTTTACGAAGAGACTGTTTTGAAAGCTGTAGGGGAGGTTCGAAATGCGGTAACGGATGCATCTCAGGATCATATTAAGTCCGAGGAATTGAAATCTGCTGTAGAATCTGCACAGCAAGCGGAATCTTTGGCGCAAACCAATTTTGACTCCGGTCTTAGCGATTACTTAAGTGTTCTTGATGCACGAAGAAATGTATTGTCTGCAAGGCGGCAATATATCATGAGTCGGGGGCAAGAGTTTGCTGATACCGTTCGTTTATTCAAATCCTTAGGCGGTGGTTGGGAAGCCATGGACATGGATCAGGAGGCAGAGGCGGACTCGCATGCTAAGAAATAGTGTGAGAAACGGGGAATGATTATGAAAGAGAAACTTGATGTCATTAAAGGGTGGATGGCGAATAATAGAAAAAAGTGCTCAGGTATAATGATTGCCTTTCTAATAATTTTGGGTGGAGTAAGTTATTATGCTTATAATCAATACGAAGCGTACATTGCCTCTCATCATATTGTGTTGCAAGGCAACGTGAATCTGCGTGAAGTTAATGTTGCATTTCGGGGAAGTGACCGGATTGCCAGCCTTTTGGTGGATGAAGGTGCGGTGGTGAGCCAAGGGCAGATTTTGGGGTATTTACATTCTGATGAATTGAATCTTACTGTACAGCAGGCTAAGGCTACCATTGTAGCACAGGAAGCTATAGTGGCCAAGTTGCAGGCCGGCAGTAGACCAGAAGAAATCGCTCAAGCATCGGCACGAGTTACATCTGCAGAAGCTGCGTTAGCGCAATCGAAACAGGAAGCAGAGAAGTTACGAAAATCCTATAATGCTTCAAATGGTAAGGCCGTTAGTCGACAGTCTGTAGATGATATACAGGCGAAGGTGAAAGTATCGGAAGCCAAATTAAACGAGGCTCAGCAAGCATACAATTTAGCTGTCGCAGGGCCAAGACAGGAAGATATAGCACAGGCCCAAGCCCAATTGGATGCGATGAAAAGCGAACTGGCCCGTCAGGAGTTCTTGCTGAACCAATCTGTATTAACGTCCCCGATAGACGGTGTTATAACGGCCCGATTATTACAGGTCGGTGATATGGCTTCACCGAATACACCTGTATTTAAATTGGCTGAGAATACTAAGAAATGGGTTCGTGTATATGTGAACGAACGGGATTTAGGGAAAATTTATAATGGTATGGCAGCAAATGTAACAACGGATACATATAAGAACGAACCGATTCAC